>SVGY01000002.1 GCA_015056145.1 Clostridiales bacterium | reverse complement strand
AAATTGGAATTTACTCAGTTAGTAATCTTTCAGTTTCTTCCATGTCCTTTTCAATCAGGGGTCGCATACTGTCCTTGTACTTCGATAAATCAGCGCCATGAAAACAGGACAGTATCCTTGGAATGTATTGTGGTTTTGCCATACCTACTTGCGCAAGAGCCTTAATGCATTGTCTGGCAGTAATCGGTTTTTCATCCGTAATATGTGAAAGATACTCTGATAGAATAGTATCAAAGCGGTTATTATCATCCCACTGAGCATTGGCGGCAAGAATGTGCAATGCACGATTTCTTACCAATGATTTAGGATGATTAAGCAGCGAGGCAAAGGTATCAAAGTATCCATACCATTCATCGGTATCTTGACTCTCGGATATGATTTTATCAGCAATAGCACAAGCGTATTTATCATCTTTCGATGTCAAATTTGCAACGAGGTTTTCGTGCATTAAATCTCACCTCCAAATTCAAGTTTGTGCTTTCATTCTATCACCGCAGAACAAGGAAGCGCAAGCCGGTCAGGGCCTGCACTTCCGTTATTTGCATAATGGCAAATGAAGGAAAATATCTTCTTTTCATCCTTCCCGCCCAGTCGGTCCCTTCGGCTTTTCCGTCACTTACATGTGCGACAGAAGCTGTTTCTTTTTCTGCTGATACTCTTCTTCGGTAATCAGATCGCTGTAACGCATGGTTTTGTAGATCATCAGTTCCTCTTGGATCTGGGAAGCGGTCAGGTGTCCTTCCTGGATGTAGATTTTTCTTTCTTCGGGTTCGGAAGGGGCGGCGTTTTTTTCTGCCAGCTTGCGGTCGTTTCGGTCCTTGATCAATCCCAGGGCGTCCATGCACTGGTGTGCCATCTCCACGGCATGGCGGTATTCTCTGGAGGAGGTTTTCACCTTGTCCATGATGAAATCCAGGCGGATAGTGGCCACCAAAGGATTTGTCAGGGAAAGGCTGATATACAGCTTTTCGCAGCAGGGCGTGAACATGGAGCCGATTTTGTTGCCCACGGCAGCACCGATTGCACCGCCCACCAGGCCGCCGCTCAGACCGCCGATAACGCCGCCAATGGCTGCACCGCCTTTGTTCTTGTTCGTGGCGGATTTCTGAGAAATATCAGGAAATTCGTAAAGCCGGAAAGACGCCAGTTCATCAAAGCGGAAAAAGGTGCCGTTGATCAGAAATGTTTCTGAATCAAAATCCATCAGTATATTTCCAGCTTCCCTTGTGGGCCGGAAATTGGAAACCATAGGCAATCTGTCTTTGATAATCCGGGCAATTTTGTCGCTGGCAAGCTGCCCGGGCGAAGCAAGGGTCAAATATCCGCCTTTATTCAGGCAGGAAGGGCAAAGAGCGCCGTCCCGGAGGATAAATTTATCCGCAAACATTCCCAGGGTTTTGCCGCAGACACAGCAGGTATATTTGGCCATTCCATTCACCTTCGATGACGATATTGTTATTATTGAATATATCATAATACAGCAAACCCGTCAACGAGAGGGCCGGGCAAAAGTTTCGGTATCCACGGCCTGTCTTGCAATACGGCGACAAAAGCCGTTGACAATCCGCCCTTTCTCCCTTTATGATAATTTTATAAAGCATGCAGGGGGTGTAAGGAAATGGCGGGACGGATTGCAGCCGGGCTGATGGCGCTGTTTATACTGCTTCTGCCCCTGGTGGCGGCGGCGAGTCCCTTTCTGGAAGGGCCCGGG
The DNA here is from genome assembly GCA_015056145.1 of Clostridiales bacterium. Taxonomy (GTDB): domain Bacteria; phylum Bacillota; class Clostridia; order Christensenellales; family Aristaeellaceae; genus Limiplasma. The sequence goes on along the minus strand of SVGY01000002.1, from coordinate 203,405 downwards.
GAGGAAATCTCCGCAGATGCAGAAAATGGACAATGGATCTACCGCAGCCAGCATCTTGCCATCTTAATCACCCGCAGAAGCGACGATACCCCTCTGGTGTGGTATGAAGCCGAGGTATATGCAAGCCCGGAAATGCCGCTGCACACCTACATCAGCGAAGGCACAAAAAAACCTGGGCGAAGGCTGGTCAATCCTCTCAGGCTTGCCCGGGATAACAACGTGGTGCTGGCTATTTCCGACGATTTCTGCGGCTACCGCCTGCGCAGGGATCTGACCGCCGGTATCGTCATCCGGGAGGGACAGGTGCTCAGCTCCAAAACATTCAACCGCAACAAATGGCGCACATGGCCCAACCTGGACACGCTGGCGGTGTACCCTGACGGCAGCATGAAAACTTATCCCTGCGACCAGCTGACCGCCGAGGAATATCTGGCCCTGGGGGCAACCAATGTATTCGCCTTCGGCCCGGTGCTGGTGTCGGAGGGCGAGCTGAACCAGCGGGTGCTGGATGCGGACTACTACCCCTATCCGGAACCCCGGATGGCCATCGGAATGATCGAACCCTACCACTACATGATCGTGGCGGTGGAGGGTCGCAAAAAAACCAGCGTCGGCGCAAAGCCGGACTGGCTTGCCCGCAAGATGCAGCAACTGGGCTGTGTGGAAGCCCTCAACCTGGATGGCGGCGGCACGGCAGTGATGATCTTCATGGGTCATGTTATCAACCGCAGCGAAAAAAGCCTGCGTTCCATCAACAGTTTGATTGGATTCGGCCAGAGCGGCCAGGTGCAGGGCAAGTGAAGGAGAAGGTCCATAAGGGAGCGGACGCAGTGAATAATCAGCAAAAGCGGCAAACCATGACGCAGCACATGGCTTGCTGCTTTTGTTTTACCGTGATAGAATGAATGCGAAAAACTTGAATTTAGAGAGGAATTATATACTTTGAAAGTGATTTTTTTAGATGTTGATGGGGTTCTTAACTCCAGTTTCTGGAACGATACACATCAAAAAGAAATAAGTGATGGAACACTTATTGATGAAGAAAAGGTAATGTTGTTGGGGCAACTTGTAAGAAATACCGGTGCAAAGGTTATATTACATTCAGGTTGGAAGCTTTGGTTTGACAGCGAAGTAAAGCCATTGCGCAGAGAAGCAGAACACTTGATAAGTATGCTTGAAAAGGAAGGGATAAAAGTAAATGGTGTAACGCCAGACCATACAACGGAGGAAATACGAAAAAGAAAAAAATTCAGTCTGGTTAAAGCGAGTGAAATACTTGCGTGGGTATCACAGTACGACAATATTGAAAAGTGGATAGTGATTGACGACCTTGATTTACATAATGAAGAAGTCAGAAAACACCAAATTCTTACAGATGCAAATATAGGTTTGACTGTCGAAAATATATGTGAAGCGGAAAGAATGTTATTGTAAATATGCACCCTTAAGCAAACGAGTATCCGGCTGTCGCAGGATGCTTGTTTTTTCTCATTGCCGGAAAAATACATCTGTTAGAATCCTCCTGGTATAACCCCGCTCTTTTTTCTTTCCAGGATTGTTATCCCGGCAGATTTATGGTATTATTTGCCCAGAGGCATTGAAATTACATATCGCAAGGAGACATGATCATGGATCTTTTTGATATTCTGGGCCCGGTCATGGTTGGCCCCAGCAGCTCTCATACGGCGGGAGCTGCCCGCATCGGCCTGATGACCAGGCTTTTGTTGGGCGGAGAACCTGCGCAGGTGCGCATTGGGCTTTATGGCTCTTTTCAGAAAACCTATAAGGGCCACGGTACGGATAAGGCGTTGATCGGAGGCCTGCTGGGCATGGCCGTGGATGATGAAAAACTCCGGGACAGCCTCAGGATTGCCGCCGATAAGGGACTGAATTACTCCTTCTACAATGCGGAGGCCCGGGGAGCCCACCCCAACACCGTCATCATGGATGTGGACAGCGTGGAAGGGCGGCATATCTGCGTGCAGGCTGCCTCCGTGGGCGGAGGAGAGATCATCGTCCAGTCCATCAACGGGCTGGAGGCAGGTTTCACCGGTCATGAAAACACGCTGGTAGTAACCCAGAAGGACGCCAAGGGCATGATCGCCCAGATCAGCAGCGTGCTCAGCGCCAATGCGCTGAATATCGCCACCATGAAGGTGTTCCGGCGCTCCGCAGGGGGCGAGGCCATGGTGATTATCGAGCTGGACGGCGATGCAGAGCCCAGCCTGCTGGAATGCCTGGAAAAGATGCCGGGTATTTACCATGTGGCCTATGTGGCCGGAAAGAAGGAGGGACGGTAATGCGTACCTTTGCGGATTATTTGCGGGATGCCGCCAAGTATGGCAGCCTTGGCAAGGCGGCGCTGCACTGGCAGGCCAAACAGGATGCCTCGGAAGAAGCCGTCCATGTGATGCGTATGAAGGATCGCCTTCAGGTGATGCGGGACAGCGCCCAGGCGGGCCTTTCGCCCAATCTGCGCAGCGTAAGCGGCATGGTGGGCGGCCAGGCCTCGCTGATGAACGGTGAGGAGCAGCTGGGCCGCTTCGGCCTGCTGGGCAAGGCCGGGGCTTACGCTCTGTCCATTGCGGAATACAATGCCTGTATGGGCAAAATTGTGGCTGCACCCACCGCAGGCAGCTGCGGCATTCTGCCCGGCGCACTGCTGGCAGCCCAGGAGCAGGACGGTTTTTCTGATGAGGAACTGATCATGGCGCTGTTTAATGCCGCCGGCGTGGGCCGCATCATTGCGCTGCAGGCTACCATCAGCGGTGCGGAGGGCGGCTGCCAGGCCGAATGCGGCGCAGCGGCAGCCATGGCGGCTTCGGCGCTGGTGGAATTGTACGGCGGCACGCCGGAAATGAGCGCACACGCCTGCGCCTTTGCGCTGATGAATATGCTGGGCCTGGTGTGCGACCCGGTGCAGGGCCTTGTGGAAGTGCCCTGCGTGTACCGCAATGTGGGCGGCGTATCTCAGGCGCTGTCTGCGGCCCAGATGGCTCTCAGCGGTATCCAGAGCCCCATCCCTGCGGATGAGGTTATCCTTGCCATGAAGAAGGTGGGCGACGCCATGCCTGCCAGCCTGCGGGAGACCGGCGAAGGTGGCTGCGCAGCCTGCAGGAGCGTTTGCAGGGGTTGAAGGATGCGGATGGCGAGCCGCTTTTGGGCTTGTGTAAGTATAGCATCGGAAGGATGAATATGAAGAAACATATATGCTCGTTCTGTTCAAAGGGGCTTTGTCTGCTTCTGGCAGTATTCCTGTTCCCTTTTTTTTCAGCCCGGAGCGCCTCCTCTGCATCCGCCGGGCAGGAAATACGGCTGAGCCGGATTTGCTTTGACGAGGCGGCCCTTCAGGCGTTGGTTTCCTCCTCTGCGGGGGAAAGCCTGCCTCTTGGCCGGATCAGCTCGGAATTATCCGCTGCCGGGAGCCTGTCCCCCATCCCCGCCGGGGAAAAAATGCAGTTGAGCCAGATCGATTTTGGGAATTTGCCTGCATGGGTTCCGCCGGTACACCGGCCCTCCTTCTCCATTGCAGGAGGCGATTCGTTTGTTCTGGGGCTGAACCGAAACGGCACAGTGGAACTGTTCAGCCGTGCCCATCCGGACGTCTCTCAAAACGGACATATTGAGGAATATGCCCGGGATATCCGTCAATGGAGAGACATTGTAATGGTGGCCGCAGGGCAACACCATGCACTGGGCCTGAAGGCAGACGGCACTGTGGTGGCCGCAGGCAGCAACAAAGGCGGCCGTTGCGATGTGGATGCCTGGACGGAGATCGTCGCCATCGACGGCGGGTACAAGCATTCCGTAGGCCTGCACCGAGATGGCACCGTGGAGGCTGTGGGGGATAACTCCCGGGGCCAGTGCAATGTGGAACACTGGGAGGACATCGTGGCCATATCCGCAGGCTACTGGCATACCGTGGGCCTGAAGGCGGACGGTACCGTGGTGGCTACGGGCTTTGACCATGAAGGCCAGTGCGCCGTAAAGGGCTGGGAGAATGTCATCGCCATTTCTGCGGGAGACAGCCATACCGTGGGCCTTCGGGCAGACGGCACCGTGGTGGCCACGGGCAGCAATCGCCTCGGCCAGTGCGATGTGGGCCGCTGGGAAGGCGTTGTTGCCATTGCGGCGGGAGGCAGCCATTCCGTGGGCCTTCGGGAAGATGTTACCACCGTTTATGTGGGATTTCTTTATTACAGTAAAAGCGCAGTGGAAAACTGGAAGGGTGTGGCCGCTGTCGCCGCAGGAAGAAACTACACCATAGCCCTCTTTAACGACGGAAAGGTTTACATTGCCGATCACGATAATTATGGTCGCTTTTATCGTCCGGGATGGACCCTCTGGGTGGACTGATGCAGGCAGTCTTGTAACATTACGCAATACCTTGTTCAGGGAGGATCAAATATGTGGCATAAGAAACCCGGCTGCAAAAAAATATGGGTGCTGCTTCTGGCTGTTGGCCTGGTGATGATTCTCAGCGGCTGTGCATCCATGCAGAGCAAGTACGAAAAGGGGAATGCCCTCATTGCAAAAGGGGAGTACCAGAAAGCTGCGGAGGCCTTCGAGACTCTGGGCGGCTACGAGGATGCGCCCCAACTGGTAATATACTGCCGTGCTATGGCAGCCGGCGAGGAAGGAAAGTACCAGGACTGCATCTCCACGCTGGAAAATCTTGGCCAGTTCAAGGATGCGCCCATGCAGCTTAACTATTACAGGGCACGATCCCTGGAAGCGACTGGCGCACTGCCGGCGGATGACCTGCAGTGGTATGACCAGGACGGATGGACATCCTATTTCTGCGCTGCGGATATTTACGGCGGAATGCCGCTGTTCCGTGATTGCACCGCCCGCAGTGAAGCCTGCTATGAAGCCGTCTATGCCCGTGCGCTGGCGCTGGGCGGGCAAAACAACTATAACGCAGCCATTGAAGTACTCGCCACGCTGGGCCCCTGGGGGACTGCAGCCACCCAGGCGGACTACTATGCAGCCTGCAATCTGAGTGCGAGCGGTTATCCGCTGCTGGCAGCCGATCAGTTTGATCTGCTGGGAGAATATGCGGATGCGCCGGAAAAGGCGGCAGCCCTGCGGCTCAGCGTGTACGAAAATGCAGAGAACTATATGGCAGAGGGCAAGTTTGGCCCGGCCTACCAGATATTTTCTTCCCTTGGGGATTACTCCCATGAAAGAGGCGATGCTGCGACCCGGGCAAAGGATGCGGCCTACCGGAAGGGCGAAAGCTTCATAACGGGGGAAGAACGGGATTACGATGAAGCAAGGGAAGCCTTCTTCCTTGCGGGGGATTATGTTCCTCAAGACGGAGCCGCAGCAGCAGAGCGCATTAAGGAGTGCTGGTATCTGGAAGGTCAGAGCCTCCTCGCTTGCGAAACCCCTGAATACGAAAATGCCAAACTGGCCTTCGAGAAGGCCGGGGACTACAGCGATGCAGCCACTGCCTTCAGCCGTTTGTGCTACCAGAAGGGCGAGGCTCTGCTGCAACAGGAAAACCCGGCCTATGCCGCCGCAAGGGAAGCCTTCTTCCTTGCGGGGGATTATGTTCCCCAAGACGGAGCCGCAGCAGCGGATCGCATCAAGGAGTGCTGGTATCTGGAAGGCCAGAGCCTCCTCGCCTGCGAAAATCCTGACTACGAAAATGCCAAACTGGCCTTTGAGAAGGCCGGGGACTACAGCGATGCAGCCACTGCCTTCATCCGTTTGTGCTACGAGAAGGGCGAGGCTCTGCTGCAACAGGAAAACCCGGCCTATGCCGCCGCAAGGGAAGCCTTCGGCCATGGAGAAGGGTATGTTCCCCAAGACGGAGCCGCAGCAGCGGATCGCATTAAGGAGTGCTGGTATCTGGAAGGCCAGAGCCTCCTCGCTTGCGAAACCCCTGAATACGAAAATGCCAAACTGGCCTTTGAGAAGGCCGGGGACTACAGCGATGCAGCCACTGCCTTCAGCCGATTGTGCTACCAGAAGGGCGAGGCTCTGCTGCAACAGGAAAACCCGGATTATGCCGCCGCAAGGGAAGCCTTCGGCTATGCGGAGGGATATACTCCCGACGGAGGAACCCCTGCATCGGATCGCATTAAGGAGTGCTGGTATCTGGAAGGCCAGAAGCTGCTGGAAGAAGAACGGTATTTTGATGCATACAACGCTTTCGCCCTCGCCAGGGATTACCGGGACAGCGCCAGGCAGCGTGAAACGCTTGAGACGACGGTGCTCGCCCAGATCAACAACAGCTTTTCTGCCGGTGAAAACCATACGCTGCTGCTCAATTCCGACGGCACGGTGCTGGCTGCTGGTAAAAACAGCAACGGTCAGTGCGAGGTGACGGACTGGGAAAACATCATTGCCATATCCGCCGGTGAGAGCCATTCCGCAGGCATCCGAAGCGATGGCACCGTAGCGGCTGCAGGCCCCTCTGAACTGGTGGAGCCTTTGTCGGCCTGGACGGGTATTGTGAAGATCTCCGCAGGCAAAACCCACACGCTTGGCCTGCGCAGTGATGGAACCGTTCTGGCAGCCGGCAAAAATGATTTTCAAAAATGCGATGTGGAAACCTGGACGGATATTGTACAGATCGCCACAGGGGACAGTCACAGCGTAGGCCTCCGTGCGGATGGTACGGTGGTGGCTGCAGGCAGCAACGACCATAACCGCTGCGATGTAAGTCACTGGATGGATATCGTTGATGTGGATGCAGGCATGGCTCACACCGTCGGTCTCAGAGGCGACGGCAGGGTATTTGCCATCGGTTCCAACATATTCAAGCAGTGCCGTGTATCCGAATGGACGGATATCATTGCCGTATCCGCCGGCGCTAACCATACTGTGGGCCTGAGAAGCGACGGCACCGTGGTAGCTACGGGCAACAATCTGGTGGGACAGTGCAATGTGGAAAACTGGACAGGTATTGTGGCGGTAAGCGCAGGCGGCAATCACACCATCGGTCGGAAGTCGGACGGCACCTATGTGGTGGCCGGCGGCAACAGCTCCGGTCAGTGTGACCTGCCCGGCGTTGTCCGGGAGGTGGCTCCCGTTGACGGAACCGTTGCCCAGCCGGCGACACCCTCCGCTGTAAACAACGGCGAGATTCATTTCTCCGTCACACGCCTCAACCTGACCACCCCGGCCCGCACGCTTTGCGCCACTGCGGAATCCCGCCGGGAAACCACGCTTTTGCTGGTGGAGGAACTGGCGCAGTATCTGGGTATGCCTGCCCAGGGGATTGATTACAGCCGCCTCTACATTGGCCGGGCAGATAACGATCTTTATGTGGTGGCCTCCATTTCTGAGGGAAAAGTGGCGGTGATCCATATGATTCCGGATACAGGGGTGTGTTATTATTCCCTCCGCAACGCCGTGCCCGGTCAATGTGTAAAGATCATTCAGGAGTACTGCATGAACAATTACTGGAAGGTGATCCCGGAAGAATAAAGGAGCCGGACAGTTGTTGGGATAAAACATGAATAAAGGACCGTTGCAGACGGGAGGTTTGCAACGGTCCTTTTTTTGCGGGGAGCCTTGTTGCTTCGCCAATGCCCGCTTTGGCTGAGGCGAGACTGGGACGGGCCATAAGAGCTACAGCTCACGGCGACAAATAATCAGAACAAAAAAGCCATCGCAGGGAAAACCTGCAATGGCACAGATTGTCGAAAAGCTCATATTTCCCGACAGAAGCCGCACATCTTGCGCCTATGGCCTGGGGATCACTGCGGAGAAAAGGCTTGTGGGCTCTGCCCACGCCCGGCAGGGGGATGATCCCACTGTACCCCGCACTTTTGATGCCCTGAGCCATCGCAGGGAAAACCTGCAATGGCAAAAACCATAAAGAGCCCGTTATTCCACAATGGTGTACGGACTGACCACCTCGTATCCGCTGCCCTCCAGCGCTTCATACACATGGGTCAATACCACACGGCCTGCCATGCCCACGCCGTGGTACATGCTGTTTATGTTGCAGCCGTTGGTAAGCATGATCACCCCGGTGCGGTCCGTGGGGTCGAAATAAGCGGCGCAGAGCATGCCGTAGGCCTTGCCGCCGTGGCCGTAAAGCGTACGGCCTTCCACCTGGTAATCGGTGATGATGTTCATGAAAAGGCCTCTGCCGCTGTCGCACTGGACGGTGCCCCGGTAATTTTGCAGGGTACACATCTCTGCAACGGAGCTGGCTTTCAGTATGCGCACGTCTCCGTATACGCCGCCCTCGCACAGCATGATCATGATTTTGGCAAGGCCTTCCGGGGTAATGGTCAGGCTGCCGGCGGTGCGGTTGTAGTGCAGGTAGGGGTCGGTGGTGGTATCCACCGGCTCATCGTGGGAAAGCTCACGGCCAAGGGTTTTGCCGGGCATGTGGTAGATGTTGCACAGGGGCACGTTTTCGGGCATCAGGCCTGTCTGGTAGGCGGCGTCGATGCCCAGCGGTTCAAAGAGGATGCGCTGCATGTAGGTATCCAGATCCTCGCCGGAAAGCCGCTCGATGATTACGCCCAGTATGCCCCCGCCAAAGTTGGAATACTCGCTGATATGGCCGGGCCTGGCGCCGGGCAGAAAGGCGTTTTCTATCTGGCTGTCGGAGAATACCCGGGGCAGGGGAACCGCTTCGTTGCGGGTAGCTTTGGTGTACAGGAAAGGGTCGCCGAAACCGGCGGTATGGGTCAACAGCTGGCGCAGGGTGATGGGGGTTTCGGGATAGGCAGGGTTGCGCACAGGAAAGCCCAGCAGGTCAGACAAATCGTCATCCAGGCTGCATTTGCCTTCCTCCACCAGCTTCATCAGTCCGATGCAGCTGACCATCTTGCTGATGCTGCCCACCCGGAAGCCGCATTGGGGCGTGATGGGGTCGCCCCCCAGCCTCTGCACGCCGGTGGTGTAAATGTAGCTGACCTCGCCGTTTTCAAATAGGATCACGCAGGCGCCCATAGCGGAGTATTTTTTAAAGTCTCCGTCGAGGGTTGCGTCCAGGGCCTGCTTTTCTTCCGGGGTAAAGGCCGCCCCGGCAGGAGCAAGCGGCAGTACGGCAAGGGAAAGTATCAACACGAAAGAAAGAAAACGTTTCATAAATGCCTCCTTGGGCGGGGATCAAAAAAGATGCGGTCAAAGCCGCTCTCATGCTGCATTTGTGGCCCTGCAGGCCGGTTCCGGGCAGCTTCATTGTACCGCCTGAGCCCGGCATCGTCAAGGCAGAGAATAGGCTGCGGAAGAAATGCATACACTTTTACAGCTTCGTTTTGACATGGCGGGAAAACTGCGATACAATAAAAAGGTATTTCTACCCCATGAAATCAACAACCGGGAGGTTCGTGATGGAACAGGAAGCATTGGCCCGCTTGACGGAAAAACTGCAGAAAACCTTTGGCAAAAAGCAGCTGCTTGAGATGGTTCCCATGAGCCGCTACACCACCCTGCACCTGGGCGGCCCGGCGCAGCTTCTGTGCGAACCCTCCGGCACGGAGCAGATCGCCGCTGCGCTTTCCGCTGCCGCCGAGGAAAACGTGCCCGTGACCATCCTTGGCAACGGCAGCAATCTGCTGGTGCGGGATGGCGGCATTTCTGGGCTGGTGATCCACCTGGGGGATCATTTTTCTGAGGTTGGCGAGCCGGTGCCGCTGCCCGATGGCCGCTATGCCCTTACGGCACAGGCAGGCGCCACTTTGCAGAAACTGTGCAACGTAGCCGCAGATAACGCCCTGACCGGTCTGGAATTTGCCTATGGCATTCCCGGTACGGTGGGCGGCGCCATCTGCATGAATGCAGGGGCATACGGCGGCGAGATGAAGGACGTGGTATCCGTTGTAACGGCTATGCTGCCGGACGGTTCCACCGTAGCCTATTCCAACGAAGAACTGAACATGTCTTACCGTCATACCCGCTTCATGGACGAAAGCAAGGGGGAGATCATCACCTCGGTGACGGTAATCCTGGATAAGAACGACGAAGAGACCATCCGTGCCACCATGCGGGAGTTTTCTGCCAGGCGGCGGGAGAAGCAGCCTCTTACAGTACCCAGCTGCGGCAGCACCTTCAAGCGGCCTGTGGGCCAGTTTGCCGGCACCCTCATCGACCAGTGCGGACTGAAGGGCTACCGTGTGGGCGGCGCAAGCGTTTCCACCCTGCATGCCGGTTTCCTTGTCAATGATGAAAACGGCACGGCAGCGGATTATCTTGCACTGATCGGCGCTGTGCAGGGGCGTGTTTACGAACTGACCGGCGTTATGCTGGAGCCGGAAGTGCGTATCATTGGGGAAGAGGCTCCCCTGGAGCTGGTTTGACCTTTCCAGAAGATTTACATATATTGCAAATGAGGTGTTTCCATGCGTTTTTTGATTGTGACAGGCATGAGCGGCGCAGGCAAGACGGTTGCCATCCGTCATCTTGAGGATATGGGTGCGCTTTGTGTGGATAATCTCCCGCCCATGATGCTGGTGCCTTTCATGGAAGCCTGCCAGAATACCAATATGCAGCATAAGGTGATCGCCATTGCGGCAGACATCCGCTCCGGCGAGTTTTTCGACGCAAAGGCCGTAACCAAGATGATCGACGAGGCCCGGCTGGTGGGTTTCCACATCGAGACGCTGTTCATTGAGGCCAACGATACGGTTCTTCTGAACCGCTACAAGGAATCCCGCCGGGAACATCCCCTCAACAGCGAGGGATACGGCCTGGAGGATGCCATCCGGGAAGAGCGCATCCGCCTGCAGCCCTTGCGGGAGACCGCCAATCTGCTGGTGGATACCAGCACCATGCGTCCTGCTACCCTGAAAAAACGTCTGGGCGAACTGGTGCAGTCCGACGATAGTTCTCCCCTGCGCATTGAGATCCTGTCCTTTGGGTTCAAGCGGGGCATTCCCCGTGAAGGCGATCTGGTTTTCGATGTGCGCTTTTTGCCCAATCCCTTCTATATTCCAGAGCTGTGCAGCCATACCGGCCTTGATCAGGACGTGAAGGATTTTGTGCTGGGGCACCCCGTCACGGAGGAATTCCTCCAGAAGGCCATGGATATGCTCACCTTCCTTATTCCCCATTATGTAACGGAAGGCAAGCACCGCCTGGTGATCGCTGTAGGCTGCACCGGCGGCGCACACCGCAGCGTGGCCATCGCCGAGTATATCGCCGCAACGCTGCGCCAGCAGGGCCAGAAGGTAAACGTGAACCACCGGGATATGGCCATGGAGCAGGCGCACTGGGCCACCAAAAGCGAGTACGAAAAGAGCGGGCCGTAAGGCGATCGGTCACGGATGAGGGAAGGAGATCTTCATTTCTTCTGTGCCAGAAGAAATGAAGCAAAAGAAGACCGCATTGATTATGCATCGGGCATAAGACAAGGAACTGTCGACGATCGGCAGTTCCTTTTTTTGCTTATGAATTGCCGGATTTATGTGCTTGCCTGTTGCTGGGACCATATCATCGGAGTGACTGATTTGGCCTGCGAAAAAGTGAATATGCGGTTGAGGCCGGGACAACGATTGCGTCATTGATTTTGCCCGTGCTCGTGGTATGATATGCTTTGAACAGATCATCAGGAGGGCGTTATGCTGTATTTGGCAGAAAATATAAAAAAGTTCCGTCTGTTGAAAAATATGACGCAGGAGGATGTTGCAGAGTGTTTGGGGATTACTCCGCAAAGCGTTTCCAAGTGGGAAAGAGGGGAGTCCTATCCGGATATTGCGCTCTTGCCTGCGCTGGCAAATGTTTTTGAAACCAGCATTGATTTGTTGATGGGTATGGATTCCATCCGTGCGGAAGAGACACGGTATAATATTCATAAACAAGCCACGGAATATCAAAGAAAAGGGGATTTTGATTCTGCGGAGAAGATATACCGCAATGCATTGCTTATGTATCCCAATATGCCGGGAATGATTCTGGGATTGGCAAGTACCCTGGCCTTAAAGGGGAATACAGCAGAGGCAATTGCTTTGATGGAGAGAGGCTTGACTGTATCCACCAACGAAAAACAGAAAGCTACCACGCGTGCAGCGCTGTGCTTCCTGTATTTGAAGGCCGGATATGCGGATAAGGCCAATAGACTGGCCTCGGAACTTCCGCACGCAAGAGAAAGCCGGGAGGCAATTCAGCCGCTTATCCAGAGGGAAATCAATGAAAGAGAAATAGATGAGAACATCAAGTATATTTTGCTTGGGGAGAAAAAATGATGGTTGATGTTCTGGCGGGCATTTTTATTTGAGAAGCTTCTTTAGGAGTATCCATTCCCATGGCCGGGTTTTTTTGCTATAATACATCCAAGCGAACCCTGCTTGCAGGGAAAGGAGAAACGAATATGTCTCAAAAGAAATTCAAAGTTGCCTTTATTGGCGCAGGTTCCATTGGCTTTACCCGTGGATTGCTTTCCGACTTGCTGGCGGTGCCGGAGTTCCAAAATATCGACGTGGCCTTCATGGATATCAACCAGCGCAACCTGGACATGGTATACCAGCTGTGCCAGCGGGATATCGAAGCCAACGGCCTGAACATCCGCATCCAGGCCACCCTTGACCGGCGGGAAGCCCTGAAGGATGCGAAGTACGTCATCGACTGTGCCCGCATTGGTCTGCTGGAAGCCTTTGAGCTGGATGTGAACATCCCCCTGAAGTACGGCGTTGACCAGTGCGTGGGCGATACCCTCTGCGCCGGCGGTGTGATGTATGCTCAGCGTGATATTGCCATGCTGGAGGGCATGTGCCGGGATATCCGGGAGGTAGCTGCCCCGGGCTGCATGCTGCTCAACTACACCAACCCCAATGCCATGGTAACATGGTACTGCAACAAGTACGGCGGCGTACCCACCGTGGGCCTGTGCCACGGCGTGCAGGGGGGACACAGCCTCATCGCCCGGGCCCTGGGCTACAAGCAGGAGGAAATTGATATCGTCTGCGCCGGCATCAACCACATGACCTGGTACCTGTCCGTGAAGCACGACGGCGAGGAGCTCAACGGCAAGCTGCTTCAGGCCCTTGAAGCCGACCCGGAAATCGCCCAGACGGAGAAGGTGCGCATCGATATGATGAAGCGCTTTGGTTACTTCTCCACCGAGTCCAACGGTCACCTGTCCGAATATGTGCCCTGGTACCGCAAACGCCCCGACGAAATCAAACGCTGGATTGATCTGGGTGTATGGATCAATGGCGAGACCGGCGGCTACCTGCGTGTGTGCACCGAGGGCCGCAACTGGTTCGAGACCGACTTCCCCAACTGGCTTAAGGAGCCGCCTAAGACCTACGCCGCCGAAAACCGTTCTCAGGAGCACGGCAGCTGGATCATCGAAGCCATCGAGACCGGCCGGGTTTATCGTGGCCACTTCAATGTGGTCAATAAGGGTTGCATCACCAACCTGCCCGAGGACTGCATCGTGGAGGTGCCCGGCTTTGTGGACACATTTGGTATCAATATCCCCGTGCTGGGAGATCTGCCCCTGGGTTGCGCTGCTTGCTGCCAAAGCAACATCACCGTACAGCGGCTGGCCATGGAAGCTGCAGCAGCTGGCGATATCAACCTGCTCCGTCAGGCAATGTTGATGGATCCCCTGGTGGGCGCTGTGTGCAACACCGAGGAAATCTGGCAGATGGTGGACGAAATGCTCATTGCTCAGGAACAATGGCTGCCTCAGTACGCCGACGAGATCGCCCGTGCCAAGGAACGCTGGGCCAAAGCCGAAGCTGAGGGTACCCTCATTCCGCCCATTGTGACCGAAGGCGCAGCCCGCTTGCATACCAAGACCGTGGAAGAAATGGCTGCTGACAAGGAAGCCGCCCGCAAGAACGCCGCCGAGGCCGACAAGGCCAAGGAGCGCCCCTCTGAAAAGAAGATATACACTACCGGAAGGTAATATCGTTACTGATCGCCCCCTGCAGCAGGCCCTGCCGGGGGCCTTCTTTTCTTCTGAGGCAGAAGAAAAGAAGCAAAAGAAGACCGCATATTACACAAACCATATCATAAAAAAGGACTACCGTATACCGGCAGTCCCTTCTTAAAACAAAATATCCTTTCCCATATACGCTTTTCGGGAGGGTGCGGGAGGGGGCTTTTCCCGGGGAAAAGCCTTCTCCCGCCTGCATCGCCACTCCACGCCTCCGCAGCAGGCCCTGCCGGGGGCCTTCTTTTCTTCTGAGGCAGAAGAAAAGAAGCAAAAGAAGACCGCATATTACACAAACCATATCACAAAAAAGGACTACCGCATACCGGCAGTCCCTTCTTAAAACAAAATATCCTTTCCCATATACGCTTTTCGGGAGGGTGCGGGAGGGGGCTTTTCCCGGGGAAAAGCCTTCTCCCGCTAACACCGCCACAGCACGTCCCCGCAGCAGGCCCTGCCGGGGGCCTTCTTTTCTTCTGAGGCAGAAGAAAAGAAGCAAAAGAAGACCGCATATTACACAAACCATGTCACAAAAAGGACTACCGCATGCCGGCAGTCCCTTCTTAAACAAAAAATCCTTTCCCATATGCGCTTTTCGGGAGGGTGCGGGAGGGGGCTTTTCCCGGGGAAAAGCCTTCTCCCGCCAACACCGCCACTGTCCGCCCCCCGCAGCAGGCCCTGCCGGGGGCCTTCTTTTCTTCTGTGTCAGAAGAAAAGAAGCAAAAGAAGACCGCATTTTACTCAAACCAAGCCGCAAAAAGGGACTACCGCATACCGGCAGTCCCTTTTTAATACAAAATATCTTTCCCCATAAACGCTTTTCGGGAGGGTGCGGGAGGGGGCTTTTCCCGGGGAAAAGCCTTCTCCCGCTAACATCCTCTTCCCTCACCCGCGCTGAAAAGCAGCGTAGGCAGCGTTGAGCAGAAGCCGGGTAAGCCGTTCCACCTCGGCGGGGGCAGCGGAGCCCATGGCGTTGAGCAGGATCACCGCAAAGAAGCCGTCCTCCGGGCTGACTGCGATGACAGAGCCGCTGGCGGTATCCCTGAGGCCGTAGCCGTCGCTGGGCCAGATAAGGCCAAGGAAAGGGTTCTGTCGCTTGGTGATGTGGAAGCCGTAACCCCGGGCTGCATTCATGCCCCGGGTGCGCTCGGTAACGGCCAGGTGAATGGCCCGCCGGCTTAAGAACACGCCGCCGTCGATACGGCCGTTCATGGCCAGCATGGAAGCAAAGCGGCTCATATCGTTAAGGCTGGTAAACAGGCCGTAGTGACCGGCCACACCGTGCAGGAACCGTGCGTTGGCATCCATGGTGGTGCCGGCAGCCAGCACGCCGTTATCGTCCCGGATGGTGGTGGGGGCAATGTTGGCGCCGGTGGGCAGGTAATCGGTGCGGGTCAGCTTCAGGGGAGCGGTAACGTATTTGCTGACGGCTTCGTCAAGAGGCATATTGAATACCTTTTCCAGCAGGAAGCCCAGCAGCAGGAAGCCCATGCCGGAATCGCTTACGTTGCCGCCCACGGGCCCGGTGAGGGGATGGCGCAGCAGCGCCGTGAGAGCATCTGAGCGGTTGCGGGCCTCCTCCTGCAAAAGGAAGTGCGGGCTCAGGCCGGAGGTCTGGGTAAGCAGCTGGGCAATGGTGATGTGCCGTTTTTCCTGAGGCACATTCTCGAGGAAGCGGTCGATGGTATCATCGGGATTCAGCAGGCCCTGCTCCACGGCGATAAGGCACAGGGGCGTTGTAACCAGCACCTGGGTGAGGGCGCCCACGTCGTAGCAGGTGTCGGCATTTACGGGCTGGTCGCTGTCCCGGCTCAGAAGGCCGCAGGTTTTGGTGTGCAGCACCCTGTCCCCCTGGCCGGCAGCAAAGGCGCAGCCGGGGAACTGCTCGTTTTTCAGGGCTTCTTCCAGCAGGCGATCCACATTATTCCACATGGCTATCCGTCCTTTTTCATGTATTCTGATTTGATCAGCGGGCGGTAATCAGGGCGATGATCATCTTCACGCTGCGCTCCATTTCGGGTACGGAGGCGTATTCCAGCACGCCGTGCATGTTGTACACGCCGGTGGGCAGGTTGGGGCAGGGCAGGCCTTCCCGGCTGAGCCTTGCACCGTCGGTGCCGCCACGGATGGGAATCATCTTGGGCTCGTCGCCGGCTGCACGGATGGCATCCAGAGCACGGGCGGTCACATCGGGATACTGGTTGATGATCTCCACCATGTTGCGGTACATGTCGGTCACAGTGGCCTCCACGGTGCCCTCACCATAGCGGGCGTTGAGGAAGTCGGCGCAGGTCTTGATGAACGCCTTCTTCTGTTCGTACTTGGCGGCGTCGTGGTCACGAATGATGTACTTCAGCTCGGCCCAGGCTTCCTCGCCCTTCATTTCGCACAGGTGATAGAAGCCTTCCCGGCCCTCGGTGTGCTCGGGAGTCTGGCTGTCGGGCAGGAGGGCGGCAAATTCCATGGCGATGCGGCTGGCGTTCTTCATCTTGTCCTTGGCGGAACCGGGATGGATGTTGAAGCCGTTTACCTTGATGGTGGCGGAAGCGCCGTTGAAGTTTTCGCACTCGTATTCACCGGCAGGGCCGCCGTCCACGGTGTAGGCAAAATCAGCGCCGAAGCCGGGGATGTCGAAATAATCTGCGCCTTCGCCGATCTCCTCGTCAGGGGTGAAGCCGATGCAGATTTTGCCGTGCTTCACTTCCGGATGGTTGATGAAGTATTCGCAGGCAGTCATGATCTCAGCCACGCCGGCCTTGTTGTCGCCGCCAAGAAGGGTGGTGCCGTCGGTTACGATAAGTTCGTGGCCGATGTGGCGGCTGAGGCTTTCGTATTCCTCGGCACGCATTACAGCGCCGTTGCCCACTTCCAGATCACCGCCTTCGTATACAATGCAGCGGGGGTGTACCGGCCCGGTGGGTGCGGCGGGAGCGGTGTCCATGTGGGCGATAAGGCCGATGGCGGGCTGGCCTTCGGTATTGGCGGCAATCTCGGCGTAGACATAGCATTTGTCCGTCAAGCGCACGTTTTCTGCACCGATTTCCTTCAGTTCCTTTTCAAGAAGACGGGCCATATCCCACTGCTTCTCCGTAGAGGGGTGCAGGCCGCTGGTTTCGCTGGAGCCGGAATCGATGGCGGCGTATTCCATAAGGCGATCTTTTACGGTTTTCATGTTGCATTTCTCCCTTTCTATGCCCGTTTATTCACGGGTGATGGTAATCCGGCTCTCTCTGGCCAGAATACATTTTTTGGCAGATTGATTCCCAGGCAGGCATTCTCCCCGGTGACAGAGCAGCATGGCAGCGGCGAAATCAGCTCCTGCGGCCATGGAGAAGCCTACGCCGCCGGAAAACCGGGGGTTAACCTCCAGAAAGTAAAAGGCTCCGTCGTGGCAGATGAATTCCATATTTACAACGCCCACAATGTTTGCAGCTTCGGCAATGCAGGCGCAGGCCCGTTCCAGTTCATGACCTGGAAACACTTCCACCGTCGTGCCAAGGCCGTTGGTGGTGCGGAGGATTTCCCGGCGGGCAAGGCTGTATACATTTCCGGCGGCATCCCTTGCCACATCTGCGCACCATACCTCTCCCTCAAGAAAGGGCTGGACGATATAGTCGTCCCTCAGGGCAGCGGCGGCAAGATAGGCCTGCTGATCCCGGGCAACCACCAGCCCCTGGCTGGACCGGCCATTGCTGGGCTTGAGGATCACGGGAAAGTCAAAGGGCGGCAGCGTGTCTCCGCTGGCTTTCCAGGTGGGAATGGTGCAGCATCCGGCAGTAACATCAAGGTTTTTTTCAAGGAAGCGGTTCATTTCATCCTTGCTGCGCAAAAGGGTCGCCACGTCCTTTTCCGGGGTGCAGAGGGTGCAGCCCAGGGCGGCGAAATCCGCTTTGCGTCCGGAGAGGACGTCCACTTCCGGATCGGTCAGAGGGATGAGATAATGGATTTGCAGCCGCTTTACTTCCTCAAGCATCTGGGCGACGTAGCTTTCGCCATCCGTGGCCAGCCGGGACTGGAAGAAACCGTCCGCAAGGGTGGAAGCGGCATTCCAGCTGCGGTCATAAATATCGCAGGCAAAAACCTCATGGCCCATGGCACGGTAGCGTTCCATTGCCGGCAGTGCGGATATGGAACCGGCGGCGGTAAGAAGAATGCGGCTCATGGGGTTTGCTCCTTTCGCTTGGCAATAAAGGATTTCACCGCTTCCACAAGGTAGCGGAATGCTTCGGGCCTGAACAGCAGGCTCAAAAGGGCGTATACGGCTACGCCTGCCGCAACCTGCACAGCCAGCAGGGGCAGGGGGGAAAGCGGTACAAGGCCCAGAAGGCTTACCAGCAGGAACATGACAAGGGCCATTCCCACAGGAGGGAGTATATCCCGGATCTGTTCCAGATAGCCGTAGCCGATGAGCTTCTTGTTGGGCCAGGCGTTTACAAAGCTGCTGAGCACGGTGGATACCACAGCGCCCCAGGCAATGGGCAGAACGCCGTTGAAGCAGAATACGGTAATCAGCAGGATGCCGATGCCGTAGGCCTTTTTGATGACCTCCAGCCGCAGGAACACATCACTGCGGCCCATGGCGTTGATGGCTTGCAGATTGGCGGTGTGGATGGGGTAGAAGGCGAAATCGATGCAGCAGATCTGCAAAAAGGGCACGCAGGGCAGCCACTTGTCCGTGAGCAGAAGGAGCACCAGCGGCTTGGCCACAGCTGCAAGGCCTGCCATCATGGGCAGCACCAGAAAGCTGGATACCATTACCGAGCGGCGCATGGTCTGCTTGAGCCTGTCCGGCTCGTTCTGCTGCTCGGACAACACCGGCAGCATCACGCTCTGGATGGAACCGTTGACGGCGTTCATCATCAGTTCCGGGTACAGGGCGCCCTGTTCATAATAGGCCAGCGCCTCGGAATCGAACTCTCGGCCGATAACGAAGGAGCGCAGCTTGCGGTAGCCCGTATCCATCAGGCTGGAAACCAGCAGCTTCCAGCTGAAGCGGAACAGGTTGCCGGCCCGCCGGATGGAGAAAAGCCACCGGGGCCGCCACTTTACCACAAAGAAAAGGATCAGGCTCAAAATCAGCTGTGCGGAAAGCTGCTGCCAAACCAGCGCCCATATGCCAAAGCCGCTGTAGGCCATAATAATGCCGATGACGCCGGAAAGCAGCGTGGAAACCAGCGTTGCCAGCATCAGCTTGCGGAACTCCATCTGCCGGGCCACATGGGCGTTCTGCACGCTGAGGGCCGCCCCGGGGAAAAGCATCAACGCCAACACCCGGAGGTACTTGTCCAGTCCGGGCATCTTGCACAGCTTGCTCAGCCAGGGAGCGCTGAAGAACAAAATTGCATACAGCAGCGCCGCCATGCCAAGGCTGAAATAGAAAACGGTGGAGCGGTCCGTTTCGTCAATGTCCTGCCGCTGGATCAAAGCAGTATTCAGGCCGCTTTGCACAAAGGTCTGGGCGATGGCGGTAAAAACCAGCAGCATGGCCAGCACGCCGTAATCCTCCGGCAGAAGGATACGGGCCAGAATGATCTTTACCACAAGGGCGATGATCTGTGCGCCGAGGCTTTCCATCAGCTTGAACAAAAAGGAGGAAGCCGCTTTGCGGCTGCGCTGCTGACTCATGGGTTCGCCTCACATTTCCTTGAGAATATTTGCGATAAACAGAATCTCTTCATCGCTGAGCCCCGGGTAGAGGGGCAGGGTGAGTACCTCTCCGGAGATTTTTCTGGCTACGGGGGTCAAAGAAGAATCAAAGCCGGGCAGGTTTTCATAGCATGCAAAATCGTTGGTGAGGGGGTAGAAGTACTTCCTTGCGAAAACACCATGCTCCGCAAGTTTCTTTGCGGCAGCATCCCTTCTGCCCTCGCCGGGAAAGCGTACCGGGAAGTAAGCATAATTGTGCGTAACTCCGGGCTGCATTCTGGGCAGGAGCATATCCTCACGGCCGCCCAAAAGGCTGTGGTATGTTTCCGCCGCATGCCTGCGCAGGGCAAGGTTTTCCTCCGCATGGCGCAGGTTGCACAGGCCCATGGCTGCCTGGAATTCGTTCATTTTGAAATTGCCGCCGGGGTGGCTCACGGTGGTTTCGTCCACAATGCCGTAGCTGCGTTCCATTTCAAGGGAATGGAGGATCTCCGGGTCGGAGGTGGTCACGCAGCCGCCTTCGATGGTGTGGAACACCTTGGTGGCGTGGAAGGAAAACATGGCGGCATCGCCCATTTGGGCAGCGGAGATGCCGTCCTTGCTGACACCGAAGGCATGGGCCGCATCGTAGATCAGCCGCAGGCCGTGCTTTTTGGCAATGGCGGAAAGCGCCTGATCATCGCAAAGGTTGCCGTACACATGCACCGGCAGGATGGCGCAGGTGTCAGGCGTAATGAGGGCTTCCACCTTTTGCGGATCCATGGTGCAGTACTCATCCTCAATATCGCAGAAAACGGGCTTGAGTCCGCAGCGCACCAGTGCATGGGTGGTGGAGGCAAAGGTGAAGGGCGTGGTGATCACTTTGCCTTTGAGGTTCAGCGCTCTCAGCAGGCACTCCAGCGCCAGATGACCGTTTACAAAGGTGAGGGCATGGGGCGTATGAAGATACTGCCGCAGCTGATCCTCCAGGGTGCGCAGCTTGATGCCGTTGTTGGTAAGCCAGCGGCTGTCCCACAGCTCCCGGATTTCCTCCACATATTCCTCCATGGGAGGCAGGGCGGAGCGGGTCACATTGATTCGCATGAAGGTACCTTCTTTCGGCAGGGAATCGGAAAATTGGTACTAATATACCAGTATCAGTATATCACCCTGGGCAGGGGTTTTCAACCGTGAAAAGCCCCGCCCTGCACTATGGCAAAGCGGGGATGGGTGACAGAGAAAGATTATCCCTCCGGAGAAGGGGTAGGCTCCGGGGTGAAGGTGGGTTCCGGGGTGGGGGTATCGGTGGGGACGGGCGTAGGCGTGTAGAGCACATCCGCAAAGATGGCCTGCTGGGTCTGGGCATTGGCTACGCCGTTGGCCCGGAGACCGTTGTCCTTCTGGAAGGCCTTGACCGCATCGAAGGTGCCCTGCCAGTACTGCCCGGTGACGGTGCCGTGATAGTACCCAAGATCCCGCAGCTTGCACTGAAGCCAGTACACATCCTCGCCCTTCTTTTCCTTTTTGAGGGTGCGGAATTCGTAGGGGGGTACCTTGTCAAAGGCGTAGTCCGGTTCCGGGGTGGGCTGGGGCGTTACTCTTGGCAGCATATAGCTGCGGTCCAGCTCCGGGGGCAGGAGGCTCTTGTTCAGCTCCTGATCCTCGGGCAGATCCTCGGTGATGTGGATGGTACTGCCGCCCCGGACGTTTTCGTAGATCCACTTGGCATCGCTGACCAGAAGGCGGATGCAGCCGTGGGAGGCCCGTCTTCCCAGGCGGTAGTAGGACTTGGTGTTGAGGGCGTGATTATCCACGGTGCGGTAAATGACGCTGTGGAAAGCGATGTTTTCGTTGATTTTGGTCCAGTACTGGGCATGGCTGCCGTAGAGGCTGAAATAGGCCCAGCGTGCACGCCGCCCGTCGGTGATCCAGTCGCCGGGGGTACTGTCGCAGCCCACAACGCCTGTGGAGCAGATCATGCGCTTTACTTCCTGGGTGTATTCGTTGTTTTCGTCCAGGCCGTAGACGAAAGTTACCTGATTGGTCACGTCCACCACCACATAATAGGGGGGCAGAGTGGGTTCCGGGCTGGGCCTTGGCGTGCCGTGGATATCCACCACATCCGTGGCGTTAAAGAGCATGTCCCAGGTTTCCTCGTTCATGGTGCCTTCTGCCAGAAGGCCGTTGTATTCCTGAAACCGCTTCACGGCGGCAATGGTCTGGTTCATGTAGTAGCCGCTGATGGGCCCGTCGAAGAAGCCCAGCTCCGTCAGCCGGGTCTGTACCTTTTTGACGTTCTCGCCCTCGGTGCCACGCACCATGCGCTGGGTAAAGGGCACATCGTCCCGGGTATCCTCGGTGCTCTCGCCGTCGCCGGCAATGACCACGTCGTTGACGTCGCCCAGATCGTTCATGGGATCCGGGGTGGGGGTGGGGGTGGCTCCCTTGGGCAAAGCGCCTTCCCCGAAGAGCAGCCGCTGGGTATCAAAATCCGCAATGCCGGTGGCTTCCAGACCATGCTGACGCTGGAAGGCCTTCACCGCTCCTTCGGTGGCGGAGCGGAATTTGCCGGTGGCGTTGGTGTTGAGGTAGCCCAGCTCAATGAGCCTTTCCTGCAGGCGGGTTACGGCATCGCCGTCGATGCCGTTTTCCAGGATGCGGTATTCGGCGGTCTGGATGAGGGCGTAGGTTTCCTCGTTGAGGGTACCGGTCACTTCAAGGCCGTAATCCTTCTGCAGGCGGCGCAGGCCTGCCCGGGTGCCCTCCAGGAAGTTGCCGGAAATCTTGCCGGAGTAGTAGCCCAGCTCCGTCAGCCGGGTCTGCACATAGGTGACCAGTGGGCCGGAATCGCCGTATTCCATGGGCTCAAAGGGAGGTATAGCTGTCTCTTCTTCCTCGCCAAAGGAGGGAATGGAGCACAGCACAGTCAGCAGTACAAGAAAGAAAGCCATCAGACGTTTCATCTTTTGTCACCTCACAGAAGATGGTTCATGGAGGAAAGGCGGGGGAAGATCAGATCCGGCTTTACGTCGCTTTTTTCCACATCATCCATGGAGGCTTCGCCGGTAAGCACCAGGATGCTCAGTATGCCGAAATTGCGCCCGGTGGCGATATCCGTATAGAGCCGGTCGCCAACCATGGCCAGCTGATGAGGCTCAAGGCCTGTTTTCTTCAGGGCCTCCTCCACAATGCCGACATTGGGTTTGCCGATGATCCTGTCGGGCCTGCGTCCGGTGGAGGCTTCCACAAAGGCCATGATGGCCCCGATATCCGGCGCAAAGCCGGTTTCTGTGGGACAGTTGAAATCGGGATGGGTGGCAATGTAGGGAAGCCCGGCCCGGACATGGTCGCACAGGGCGGTCATCTTGGCATAATCGAGGGTGGTATCGTAGCCCACAAGCACATAATCCGGGTTTTTGTCATCGAAAAGCAGGCCCATGCCCTCAAGCTCGCTGCGCAGCATGTGGTTGCCCAGAAGGAAAGCCTTCTTGCCGGGCATTTCCCTCAGGCACCAGCTTCCGGCAGCCTGACCGGAGGTGAGCACATTGCAGTACTGATCCTCCACACCCATGCGGCGCAGCTTGTTTACATACACCTCTGCGGATTTGCTGGAATTGTTGGTAAGGAAAAGGTTGGTGCGGCCGGTTTCCGAAAGGCGCTCCAAAAAAGAAAGGGAGCCCTCCAGAAGCTGGTCGCCCAGGTAAAAGGTGCCGTCCATATCCAGCATAAAGCAGCGTACATCTGCCAGTTTTCTGCGGATTTCAGTTTCCGTCAAGAGAGATTCCTCCTGTCCCATGGGAAAAAAGTCTGTGAGAAAATACGGGAAAAAGGCCCCTTTGCGGAAGCCTTTCCTGTTTTGCCTAAATTGTACCACATATCAGAAGGAATTACCACTATATATTGTATATGTTACACGCTCAGGGGGCCGTCGGTGCCGTCCACCGTCATGTGTACTTCCACTTCCTCGCCGGTGTTTGCGTCGATGTAGATGCGGTACTCCTGCCCGTCCAGGCTGCCTTTCAGCTCGTAGCAGAGCCTTTCCTGCTGCTGCCAGGGAATCAGGCACAGACGCACCTCCGCATTTTCCAGCCGCCCCTGCACCTTTTCCAGCGCTGCTTCGGGGCTGAGGGCGGCTTCCAGCTTTTGCCGTCGGGTGTGATTCATGATGTAATCGTGTGCCTCCAGCCCCACCACCTCGCCGGTATCCATGCGCAGCTGCACCTTTACAAGGTCGGGATAGAGCAACGCCCCATCCTGCACAGAAACAAAGTTCAATACCGCCATGCCGTCATATACCTGGTAATCCACAATTTCCATGGGGCCGTATTCGTGATTGAGCAAAAAGTATTCAGCGCTCCTGCGGCATTCCTCCAGGGTGAGGGCTGCGCTGAAGGAGGCATGCTCCGGCATGATCCACAGCAGCTGGCCGCCCTGCCGGGTTACTGCTGCATTGAGCACTGTGCCGTCCCCAAGGGTAAGGGTGACGCCATAGCAGGACAGATCACCGGAAATATCCGCCCCGTGCACGGCGCTTGTTACCCGGGGCGCACCAATATACTCCGTTGCGATGCGGATGGCCTCCTCGGCGGTGACTGCCTTGCTGCCAAGAGCCTTGGGTACGCCTGTGCTGCGGGCATGGGAAAATGCGCCGTCATATACCATGGAGGGGTACGCCATGCCCGCAGCCCCGGCGATTTCCAGCGGACGGCTTGCGGCGGATGGTTCCTGATAGAATACGTTATCCTGCGGGGAAAGGCGCAGGCTGTCCTGGAGCATGGTATCCCAGGCGAGGGCAAACTGGCCCTCCAGCAGCCTGCACTGGCTGCAGAGCCCGGCCAAAGTCTCCCGCTCCTTTTCCGTCAGGCTTCGGCCGGAAGCCAGCTTGTCCAGCAGCAGACCTGTGTACTCCGACAGCTGGTTGCAGAATATGATGGCATCTTCCATAGCGGCATGGGAAAGGGGCAGAGAGCTCAGATCGCCCACCAGGCCCTCAGCCCGTACGCCTGCGCCGGACAAGAGCTGGATGATGGTATGGTTTTCCCCGGCGGCTGGCAGCTTGCCCAGGCCCAGGGAAATGGCGCTGAGGTTTTCCCGGCTTTCCATTAAACGCTGGGTGTAGTTGATCTCCAGTGCGTCCTTGGCCCGCACCGCTTCGCTGGCATGGTAGAGAGCGAAAAACAGAGTGACCATCACGCCCAGCCCCAGCAAGGAATACAGAATGGAATGCGTTCGCTTTTTCATGGTTTGCTCCTTGTACCCGCTGTGGTTTCTTTATATAGCGAAATGATGCTTGCCGATGGTCAGCTGAATGGTGCGGGTCCATATCCATTTGCTGGTGGCGGTTTCCGGGTTGAAGTAGTACAGGCAGCCCCCGGTGGGATCCCAGCCATTGAGGGCATCCTTGGCAGCCCGGATACTGTCTGCATCCGGGGTGAGATTGTACTGGCCGTCCTTTACCGCATCAAAGGCTCCGGCCTGAAAGATCACACCGGCGATGGTATTGGGAAAGGATGCGCTTTTGACCCGGTTCAGCACCACCGCCGCCACGGCTACCTTGCCCACATAGGGTTCGCCCCGGGCCTCTCCATGGATGAGCCTTGCCAGCATATAGCTTTCGCTTTCGTTGTAGGCCGAGGCGGATACGCTGCTGCCCAGACTGATGCCCAGCGCTTCGGCGGTGCGCCTGCCCACGATGCCGTCCGCAGCAAGGCCGTGGCTGCGCTGGAACCGAACCACACCGTCGTAGGTTTTCTGGCCGAAGACCCCGTCTGCCGTGCCGGACATGTAGCCCCAGTTGATGAGCTTTTGCTGTATCTGCCTCACCTGTTCGCTTTTGTTGCCCCAGCCAATTTCACCGTCGGCCCGCACCACCAGCACAAACAGCGCAAAGGTGGCCAGCGCAGCCAGCAGCTGCAGGGCAAATTCTTTTATATCGAAGTTTTCCCTCATGAACATATCCCTCCAAAAAAGCTCTCCCCGGTACAGCCGGGATGTTGGCTACTGGTAGCCTTCACCGGAAATGGTAAAAACATACATGTTTTCTTTGCCAAATCATAATTTGACAATATTTTCAGACAGGCGTAATATATAAAAGATTTGTCCATCCCTCAGGTGACGGAGCCCTGCCCCGTGGCCCGCAAAGAAAGGAAGTCTTTTCCATGGCGGTATTGTTCTTTGCCCTCTTTGTGATTCTGAACGGAAAAATCACATGGGAGATCGTTATTTTCGGCGTGGTGATAGCTGCGCTTCTATACTGGTTTTGTGTAAAATTTCTGGATTACAGCCCCCGGAGAGAACTGCAGATGCTGCGGCTCATTCCCAGGGGGTTCCGCTATGCCTGGACCTTGCTTAAGGAGATCATCAAAAGCAACCTGGCCCTGCTGCCCTTCCTTTATTCCCGCAGAAAGCCGGAGCCAAAGCTGGTCAGCTTCCACAGCCCGCTGAAAAGCCCCGGGGCCCGCTGCATTCTGGCCAACAGCATTACCATGACCCCCGGCACCATTACGGTGCTGATGCAGGAGGACGGGGAAATGATTATCCATTGCCTGGATCAGTCCCTGGCGGCGGATATTGATACGCTGGATTTCCAGACCCAGCTGCTGGAAATGGAAAAAGCCATCGGGGAGGAGCAGAAGCAATGATCCACAACTCATATCAGATTCTTCACACCGCTGTGCTGGTGGTTTTGAGCCTGCTTACCATGGCTTGCCTGATCCGGGCCATTCTGGGCCCCCGCATTGCGGACCGGGTGGTGGCCATCAACATGATCTGCACCCTGACCCTTGCCATGATCGCTGTGTTGGCGGCTATGCTCAGCGAGGGTTATCTGATGGATGTTGCGCTGATCTACGCCCTGCTGGGCTTCCTGGCAGTGGTGGTTTTGTGCAAGGTATACATCGGCGTAGCCCTGGAAAAACGGGAAAAAGCCGAAAGGCAAAAGGAGGCAGAAAGCCATGATTGAGTGGATCCGTTTCGGGCTGACCGCCGCCCTGATCGCAGGCGGGCTGTTCTTTTTCCTCAGCGGCGTGGTGGGGCAATACCGCTTCCGCTATGTGCTCAACCGCATGCACGCCGCCTCCATGGGCGATACCCTGGGCCTGATCATGATCATGCTGGGCCTCTCCATCAGCCATAATGACGGTTTCGTCATTGCAAAATGCCTGATTACCTGCCTGTTTGTGCTGCTTACCAGCCCCACTGCCAGCCACCTTATCGCCCGGCTGGAAATCGCCACCAACGAACACCCGGAAAAGGAAATGGAGCTGATCCGCAAATGAATGCCTTTATGATGATCGTGCTGGTATTTCTGGTGGTATGCGCCGTGGCTACCAGCCTTAGCAAAAATCTGCTGGTAAGCGTGGTTATCTTCATGGCTTACAGCGTACTGATGAGCATCGTGTGGATGATGCTGGAAAGCCCCGACCTGGCCATTACCGAGGCTGCCGTGGGCGCAGGCGTTACCTCCATACTGTTCTTTATCACCCTGAAGAAGATTCACGCCATCCGGGGCGACGAGGAGGAGGATCGTCATGACAAAGAAGAATGATTCCACCTTCAAAAGCCGCTTTATGAGCTGGCTCAGCGGCGAAAACAGCCCCCTGGATGACGAGCTGGAAAGCATCGTTTCCGGCGAAGAGGAAGCGGGCCTGGATATGCTCTCCTTTGAACGGGCGGAGCTGGAAGAGGAAAAGCTGGAACTGCGCCGGGACAAACTGCTGCTGGATGAAGTGGCGGAAAGCCGCCGCATGCATCTTTGGGCCAAGACCAAGGGCGCAAAATGGCTGAATGTCTTCTACCGCACCACTGCCTTCATCCTTTGCGCAGCCATTATCTTTTTCCTGCTGAGCACGGTGGTGGCGCTGCCCCCCTTCGGCGCAGAGGATAACCCCTACAATAACGAGGTATCCCAGCGCTACATTGAGCAGGGCATTCCCGAAACCGGCGCAGTGAACTTTGTGGCCGGCATGATTCTTGATTACCGTGCCTTTGATACCTTTGGCGAATCCACGGTGCTGTTTGTAGCATCCTGCGGCGTTATCTTCCTGCTGAAGCTGGGCGACCATGCTCCCGGCAAGCCCAGCAAGGCCATGCTGGAAGCTGAATACGACGACCGCCACCATGAGCCCAAGAACGACGGCATCCTGCAGTTTGCCGCCAAGTTCCTCACCCCGGTGATCCTGCTGTTTGGCATTTACATTGTGCTCAACGGCCACATAAGCCCTGGCGGAGGTTTCTCCGGTGGTGCGGTAATGGGTGCAGGCCTCATCCTGTACCTGACCGCCTTCGGCTTTGAGAAGACCCGGCGTTTCTTCACCTACAAAATGACCCGGTGGATCAGTGTGCTGCCCCTGCTTTGCTATGCGGGCATGAAGAGCTATTCCTTCTTCACCGGAGCAAACCACATCCCCGGCGGCGTGCCGCTGGGTACCCCCGGAGCCATCCTCTCCTCCGGATTTATCCTCCCCCTGAATATCTGCGTGGGGCTGATCGTGATGTGCACCATGTACACCTTCTACGCCCTGTTCCGCAAAGGAGGCATGTGACGATGGAAAACCTCTGGCAGATTATTAACCAGCATCTGGATGAGATCGTGGCGGTGATCCTGTTCGGCGTGGGCTTTACCACGCTGCTTCTGCACCGTAACCTCATCAAGAAGATCATCGGCCTGAACATCATGGATACGGCAGTGTATCTGTTTCTTGCCTCCCTGGGATATGTGGAGGGACGGGGAGCGCCCATCCTGCGGGATGGCCTCACCAGCGCCGAGCATTACATCAACCCCGTGCCCAGTGGTCTTGTGCTGACGGGCATCGTGGTTTCCGTCAGCGTAACGGCGCTGATGCTGGCCCTGACCATCCGTCTCTACCGCCGCTATCACACCCTTGATTTTGACCAGATCACCCTGATGATGAAAGGGGAGGACGACTGATGGAATTTGTAAAGAACGTCCCCTTCTTCTGCATCATGCTGTGCATGGTATCTGCTGTTATCAGCAGCATGCTGCCCCGAAAGGCCGCCCGGTGGATTACGGTGTTCCTTTCCATGGCAGTGGCGGTGATGAATCTGTGGCTGCTGTGTTTCCTTTTGCGCAGCAATGAAAGCTTCACCTACATGATGGGCCACTTCCCCGCCCCCTGGGGCAACGAGCTCCGGGGCGGTCTGCTGGAAGCATTGATGACCATTGTGTTTTCCCTGGTGATCCTCTCCAGCGCCCTTGGCGGTATGGATAAGCAGGAGGTTCAGATAGACGAGGCCAAGCAGAACCTGTTCAGCGTCATGCTGGACCTGGTGCTGGCAGGAATGGTTTCCATGGTGTACACCAACGACCTGTTCACCGGCTATGTGTTTATCGAGATCCTGACCCTTGCCTCCTGCGTGCTGATCATGGCACGGCAGAATGGCCGCACCATGGTAAGCGCCACAAGGTACATGATCATGAGCCTTCTGGGCAGCGGCCTTATCACCATCGGCATTACCATTACCTATTCTCTTACCGGCCACCTCCTGATGGAAAACATCCACGAAAGCATGGTGGCCCTGCATCAGTCCGGCAGCTACGAAGGCCCCATCACGGTGGTCATCGGCCTGTTTTTTGTGGGCGTGGGCATCAAAAGCGCACTGTTCCCCTTCCATACCTGGCTGGCGGATGCGTATTCCTACTCAACCCCTGCGGCCTCTTCCATCCTCAGCAGCGTGGTAAGCAAGACCTACATCTTCTTCCTGATCAAGATCCTCTACCGCACCATCGGCTTTGAGGTGATCCGGGATAACCGGGTGCTGGAATTGATGTTCCTCTTCGGCATTGCGGCCATGATCTTCGGCAGCCTCAGCGCTATTTCCAGCCACGATCTCAGGCGGATGTGCGCATTCAGCTCCGTGGCGCAGATCGGCTACATCTACGCTGCCATGGGCCTTACTTTGGAAGCGGGCTTTGTGGCGGCCCTGTACCACATGCTGGTACACTCCCTGGCCAAGAGCAGCATGTTCATCGCCGCCTCCAGCCTGTCGGATGTATCGGGCAACAGCAAACGCTTCAGCGACCTGCGTGGCGCAGGCTTCCGGCACAGGACGGCGGGCGTGTGCTTCACCGTATCGGCCATGAGCATTGTGGGTATCCCCCCGCTGGGCGGTTTCATCAGCAAGCTGTACTTTGGTAAGGCAGCTTTTGCCTACGGCGGCGCACACATGTGGGTGATGCTGCTGGCGCTGGCCCTGAGCACGCTGCTGAACGTGCTGTACTTTATGAAAACCGTCATTACCCTCTACCGTCCGGCCCGGCACGATTTTGAAAACCCGGATTACCGCCCCGACCGCCGGGCCAATGCAGCCATGTGGCTGATGACGGCTGCCAACCTGCTGGCCGGCTTCCTGGCCCAGCCTATTGCAGACCTTGTCCACCGTGGCCTTGCCATGTTTGTGTAAAGAAAGAAGGATGCACCCATGCAAACCGTTCTTATGATTCTTCTGCCCCTGTTGCCCCTGGTGATGGCGGCGGTGAGGTATTTCCTTATCCGTCAGGACGACGGAAAGGCCGCCAATGTTTTCCACGGCGCAGCCCTTATCATCAATCTTGTGCTGACCATCCTTGTGATTTTGCAGGGAGACATTCAGCTTGAGCTGATGAACCTGATGGGCCGCCTGCCCATCGTGCTCAGAAGCGACCTGCTCAGCCGTGTGTTCCTGGTGCTGGTCAGCGTGATGTGGCTGATTTCCGGCCTGTTCTCCTTTGGCTACATGAAGCATGAGCCGGAAGGCCGCCGCCGGTATGATGCCTTCTTCCTGCTGACGCTCTTTGCCATGAATGGCCTGTGCCTCTCCGGTACGCTGGTGACCATGTACCTGTTCTTTGAAATGATGACTCTGCTTTCCATTGCCATGGTCATCCACACCGGCACCAGGGAGGCCCTTGCGGCAGGCATGAAGTATCTGCTGTATTCCGTGGCGGGCGCTATGCTGGGCCTGCTGGGCATCTTCTTCTTTGTGCCCGGCACCAGCACCCAGATTTTCACCCCCGGCGGCGCACTGACGGCTGAAGCGGCCGCCGGCGGGCTGCCCCTTGTGGTGGTGTTCCTTGCGGTGATCGGCTTCGGCGCCAAGGCGGGTATGTTCCCCCTCCATGGCTGGCTGCCCACGGCCCATCCCATCGCCCCGGCCCCTGCCAGTGCAGTGCTCAGCGGCGTTATTACCAAAATGGGCGTATTGTGCATCATCCGCATCCTGTACTATGTGGTGGGCGCAGAGTATCTGCGGGGCACCTGGGTGCAGACCGCCCTGGTGATCCTTGCCCTTGTGACGGTGTTCATGGGCAGTATGATGGCTTTCTCCGTGACGGTGTTTAAAAAGCGTCTGGCCTATTCCACCATCAGCCAGGTAAGCTATATCCTCTTCGGATTGTTCCTTTTGCAGCCCCAGGCCTTTGCGGGCTCCATGCTGCATCTGATCTTCCACGGCGTAATGAAGAACCTTCTGTTCCTCTGCGCCGGCGCAGTGATCTGCAAAACCGGCCTTACCGATGTACGGGATCTGACCGGCATCGGCAAGAAGATGCCCATTACCATGTGGTGCTTTACCCTTGCAGGCGTAGGCCTTGTGGGCGTACCGCCCCTGCCGGGCTTCCTGAGCAAGTGGGAGCTGGTTGGCGGCAGCCTCAACAGCGGCCTGCCGGTGCTGAACTGGCTGGGCCCGGTGGTACTGCTGATTTCCGCACTGCTTACGGCAGGCTATCTGCTGCCGGTGAGCATCAACGGCTTCTTCCCCGGTGAGGAACGCCAGGGCCTGTACACCTTCCAGGAGGCCAGCCCCCTGATGGTTGCACTGCTGGTGGTGCTGGCAGCGATGCTGGTGCTGCTGGGCCTGTGGCCCCAGGGCATTCTGAAGGCCGCAGAAACCCTGGCTGCATCCCTGATGATGTAAGGAGGAAGGGAACATGCTTGTACTTGCAATGACCCTGCCCCTGATTGCAGGCGTATTGCTGCTTTTCATAAAACCCAGAAGCGCAGCTTTCCGGGGTTGGTATGTGATGCTCTCCGCCCTTGGGACCAGCGCCCTTGCAGCGTGGGTAATCTTTACCCCCGGCGATCATGCCTTTACGCTGCTCCGGCTCACGGAGGAGCTGACCATCAGCTTCCGGCTGGACGGCCTGGGCCGGATTTTTGCCGGGTTGGCTGCGCTGCTTTGGCCCATGGTAAGCCTTTACGCTCTGGAATACATGGAGCATGAGAGCGGGGAAAACACCTTCTTTGGCTGGTTCCTGATGGCCTACGCTGCCACGCTGGGTATCAGCTTCAGTGAAGACCTGATGTCCCTGTTCGTTTTCTACGAAATGCTGACTCTTTCCACCCTTCCCCTTGTAATGCAGGGCATGCGTACCCAGCGGGTACACGCCGGGCGAAAGTACCTGTACTACTCCATGGGCGGAACGGCGCTGGCATTCCTTGCGTTGGTCACCGTGGCAGAATACGGCGGCGGCAACTTTATCCTGGGCGGCAATCCTGCCCTGGGAGAAGCGCCCCTTTCCCTGCTGCTGCCCATGTTCGTGCTGGGATTCTTCGGCTTTGGGGTGAAGGCTGCGGTGTTCCCCCTGCACGGTTGGCTGCCCACCGCAGGTGTTGCGCCCACGCCCGTGACCGCCCTTCTGCACGCTGTGGCTGTGGTCAAGGCCGGAGCCTTTGCGGTGATCCGACTTGGATACTACTGCTACGCCCCCTCCATGGTGGCGGGCACATGGGCCCAGTATGTGTGCCTGGGCGCTGCCATCCTTACCATTCTCATCGGCAGCGCAGTAGCCCTCAGGGAACGGCATCTGAAAAGGCGCTTTGCCTATTCCACCATGTCCAACCTGAGCTATGTGCTCTTTGGAGCAATGCTGCTGAGCCCTGCCGGCCTGGAGGCTTCCCTTGTGCACCTCATCTTCCATGCCCTGATGA
Source organism: Clostridiales bacterium (assembly GCA_015056145.1). Classification (GTDB taxonomy): domain Bacteria; phylum Bacillota; class Clostridia; order Christensenellales; family Aristaeellaceae; genus Limiplasma. The sequence goes on along the minus strand of SVGY01000002.1, from coordinate 170,999 downwards.
AGATCGTGCTGTTTTTGTGCATCGGTGCGGTGATGATCAAGGCCCACGGCCGCTTTGTGCATGACCTGCGGGGCCTTGGCAGGAGAATGCCGGTGGTGAGCGCCGTGTTCCTGCTGGGCGCCCTGAGCCTGACGGGTATCCCGCCCCTGCCCGGCTTCCAGAGCAAGTGGCTGCTGGCAGAGGCCGGCATTCAGGGCGGCGTGATGGGCATGATCGGCACCTGTGTACTGATCATTTCCGCTGTGCTGACGGCCATGTACGCCCTTGTGCCCGCCCTGAGCCTGTACCGCGGCGACTCTGCTGAGCCTGCTGAGAAGGCGGAGCCTGGCTGGCGCATGCTGGTGTGCCTCATCCTGCTGGCGGTGATCCTGCTGGCAGTTACCTTCCTGTCTGACTGGATGGTCAGCGCCATCCATGGCGAATTTGCTTTTACCCTGTAAAGGAGGCTGCATACATGCTTGAATCATGGCTTTTACCCCTTGCGGCCTTCCTGCCGCTTCTTCTGAGCCCTCTTGCTTATGCCCTTGGCAAAAAGCACTGGAAAAATGCCATCTGGGTCATGGTGGGCGTTTCTGCCCTGGAGGTAACGCTGACGGGCTGGATTCTTTTCAGGGCGATTACCGGTACTGCGCTGCATTTTCAAAGCAGCCTGACCGGCCTTGGCGTGCTGATGTGTGGCGACGGTTTCCGGGCCTTGTACGCCTTCATTGCTGCATTTATGTGGCTGATTACATCGCTTGTATCGCTGGATTACTTCGGCCATGGGGAAAACCGGGGCCGCTACGCCCTCTTCACTCTGATGACCCTGGGCATGACGGTGGGGCTGTTCCTTTCCGACAGCTTTGTGACCACCTTCCTGTTCTTTGAGTGCATGAGCCTGATGAGCTACCCCTGGGTAGCCCATGAGGAAACCCCCGGCGCTCTCCGGGCCGCCCAGACCTATCTGTACATCGCTGTGATCGGCGGCCTGTGCACGCTGATGGGCATCGCCCTGCTGCCGGAGGGCATGGCCACAGCTTCCTACGATACCCTTGCCGCTCCTGAAGGGGGCATGCCCCTCCTGCCGGTGATCCTGGTGCTGGTGGGCTTTGCTGCCAAGGCTGGCGCATTCCCGCTGCATATCTGGCTGCCCAAGGCACACCCGGTGGCCCCGGCTCCGGCCAGTGCATTGCTTTCCGGCATGCTGACCAAAACCGGCGTGTTCGGAATGCTGGTAATCACCTGCCGCCTTATGCAGGGCAACGCCGCCTGGGGAGACCTGATCTTCCGGCTGGGCGTTATTACCATGCTGCTGGGAGCCGTGCTGGCTATCCTTTCCGGCAATCTCAAACGCACTCTTGCCTGTTCCTCCCTGAGCCAGATCGGCTTTATCATGGTCGGTGTGGGCCTGCTCAGCCTGCTGCCCGGGGAAAACGGTCTTGCTGCTTTTGGCACTGTGGGTCATATGGTGAACCATTCCCTCTTCAAGCTGACCTTGTTCAGCTGCGCAGGCGCCATTTACCTCAACACCCATGAGCTGGATTTGAAAAAGCTCCAGGGCTACGGCAGAAACAAGCCCCTGCTGATGATCCCCTTTGCCATTGCTGCCCTGGGTATTTCCGGTGTACCGCTGCTGAGCGGATATCTGAGCAAATCCCTGCTCCATGAGGGCATTCTTGAACTGGTGCATCATCTTGAGCACCACGGGGAAAACGCCTTCATCTATCAGCTGTCGGAAAAATTGTTCCTGCTGGCGGGCGGCATGACCTTCTGCTACATGACCCGGCTGTTCATCATCCTCTTTGTGAAGAAGAACCCGGATAAGCAGGCAGAGTATGATGCAGAGAAGAAGTTCCTCAATCCTCTGCCCCTTATTGCCATCCTTGCAGCTGCCGTACCGGTGGTGGTAATCGGCATTCTGCCCCATGTATTTGAAACGGGCATGGGTATGCTGAGCCTGCCCTTCCTCCGGGCCGCAGAGCCTGTTCACCTGCCGGTACCCTATTTCAGCCTGGAAAACCTGAAGGGCGCAGCCATTTCCCTTGGAATTGGCGGGCTGCTGGTCTGGCTGGTTTCTTTCCTGCAAAAGAAGAAGCTGCCCAAAGTGCATTTCGATCTGGAGGACATGGTCTACCGTCCTCTGCTGGCCCTTTTGTGCAAGGTCGGCGGCTTTCTCGCTTCCCTGGCAGACCGGCTGACGGACTGCGCCGTGCCTCTTTTCAGGGGGCTTGGCAGGACCTTTGCCCGGGCCTGTGACGGGTTGATGGATTCCACTGCCTGGCTGGCACGGAAAACCGTGCTTTCCCCCAAAAAGGAAAGCCAGCCAGTGCCTGTGGGCAACCGGCTGACCTACGCCCTGGGCACTGCTGCAGACCGCCTCCGGGGCGTAAAGGAAGACGGTGTCAGCTATGTGTCCGAATTTGCTGCGCTATACGAGGAGTTTGCAAAGGATCGCCGCAAAGTGACCCGTTCCATGTCCTTCGGCCTGATGCTGTTCTGCCTGGGCCTTCTGGTCACGCTGATCTATCTGCTGTACTGATTGTTTTGTGCATATATAGCAGGACTGCTGCAAAGTGGTATTTTGTAGCAGTCCTGTCAGCTTGTGGAAAAACCTCATTCTTGTCAGTCAAAGCCGCAAATCTTGCACCTTCGGTGCTCGCTGTGCTTTCTTGAAAGTGCTGCGGCACAAGGAATGTGGGCTCTGCCCACACCCGGCAGGGGGATGATCCCCCTGCACCCTGCGCATTTTTTGATAGCCAGGCAGGACTGCTGCAAAGTGGTATTTTGCAGCAGTCCTGTTTTTTTATCCTTTTTTCACAGCGTGAATTATTCCACGTCCATCACCGGGATATATCCCGCCTGCCGGACGCATTTCTGGCCTTCCTCCCCGGTAAGCCACTGAACGAAGGCCTCGGTTTCCGTATCGCCTTTTACATACACCGCATAATAGCAGGTGGTGAAAGGGTATTTTCCGGAGCGGAGATTGTCCTCGGAAGGTTCTGTGCCGTCCACGGAGATCACCTTCACGTCGCCGGATTTATACATTCCGTTTACATAATACAGGTAGGAATAGCCCAATGCCCGGGGGCCGTTGTTGTAATCGCCGATCTGGTACACCAGCTCGCCCATACCGGAGGTAACAAGGCTGGGGCGGGCTGCCGCAAGGGGGATACCCTGCATAACAAGGTTTTCCATGGCGGTCTGACTACCGCTGTTCTGGGGCCGCTGGTATGCGAAGATCATCTCTCCGGCCTTGCCGCCCACCTTGTCCCAGTGGATGATCTCGCCGGTATAGATCATCTGTATTTGCTTTACCGTCAGGTTATCCACCGGATTGCTGCCGTTGACCAGGAATACAAAGGCATCGTAGCAGAAAGGTACCTTTACCAGCTCCACCCCGGCCTCCTCTGCCATCTGCAATTCCTCCCGGCTGGGTTCCGTGCCCAGAAACAGGCGCACCGGAGCCTCCGGGTCAAGGACTGCGCTTCGGGAAAGGATGGAAACGCTGGGATTGGCCCTTCCCTCAATGAGCCGCACATAGGCGTTGTGGGTGGTGGAGAAGGTAACGAAGCCGGGCAGATCGCCCTCTTCCAGCCCAAGATGCTGCCGGGCCAGTTCCATGCCCAGGGGCACGCACACGGTGGAGCCGTCAATGGCGGGATAGGTTCCGTACTGCACAAGGCTGTAGCCGGGATAATCCTCCATGGGAACGCTTTCGCCCAGTGCAAAGGGGCTGCTTTCCACATACTGCTGCCAGTTTTCGGGGCGGGCGATGGTCTGGTTGATCTGGGCCCAGCTGCCGGAGGTGTCCGCCGCTGCATCCGGGGTTTCTGCCAGCGCCGTGAGGGCCGGCAGGATCATCAGCAGCAATGCCATAAGAATGCCAAGTTGCTTTTTCATACAGCTGTACTTCCTCTCTTATTCTTTTTCCGCAGGGACGATGCGTATAAATTTCTTCATCATCCAGCCTTCCTGAGTACCAACCCTGACCCGGTACCAGTCGCCCTTTTCTTCAAAGATCTCCACCTGGGTACCGCTGAAATATCTGCCCAGGCTGCGGCTGGCTTTATCCGGCTTTTCCCGGAGGTGCAGGCGGTTCTGTAGCTCATCGGAAATAACCAGGCCGTATACCCTGTCGGTGCCGTCGTCATAGCGGGTAAAGAGCAGATCCGCAGGGTTAATATAAGCGCCGGTGCGAAAGGACGAACTACGGAACCAGCAATACGCCCAGGGCGGCTCCAGGCTGCAGAGATCCATCATTTCCGCCCCTTCCGGCAAAGGGGTTCCCTCCCCCTCCAGAGGAAGCTGCGGCAACTCCGTCCAGTATTCCAGCCGGTCATGGGCCGGGCGTGCAGATTTTACCACAAACAGGCTTTCCGGTTTAATGAACACACGCAGCTGTGTTTCACGCACATATCCTTCCCGGTCCTTTGTTTCGCCAAAATCGTTCACCACAGGGTAGGAGATCTGGTACCAGTCAGGCAGATAGCCCGTTATTTCCACCGATGTGCCGCAGCCAAACTGCACAAGCACCGGGCTTTCCTCATCGGGATCCTCGAACACATCCACCCGGTCGTCTGCGTTCACCGGGTCAATGACGCCGTGAATCTCCAGGATATAGTCATACGCATCGTCCAAAAAATATTCTTCGGGGGTCTGATAGTCCTGGCCGTGCTTTTCCGGCGAATACTGGGACTGGCTGCGCAGTTTGTACTGGCCTGCGTTATAGAACACGGCCCGTTCCGGGCTCCATTCCCCTAAATTGTTACTTGTGATCCACTCTTTTTCCTTTTCGCTGCAAATGAGCTCTGCGGAAGGCGGCAGGGTGGTATTCTCCAGTACGATGCAATTTTCAAAGGCGTAGGCCTCAATCTGCCGGAGGGTCATGGGCAGGGCCGCATAGCGCAGCTCGATGCAGGAACTGAAGGCGCGGCGTCCAATGAATTCCAGCCCGAAGGGCAGCGAAATGCTCTGCAGATCCCAGCCTTCGTAAAAGGCAAAAGCCTCAATGCGCCTGACCCCGGCAGGCACGTCGAAATGCTCTGCCTCCCGGCCCACAGGATAGGCAATCAGCGCAGTCATATCCTTTGTATACAGAACGCCGTCCACGGAAGTGAAATAAGGATTCTTCGGCGATACTTCGATCTGCTGAAGCTCATTCATCGCAGCAAAAGCGCCGGGTTCGATCCTCTCCACGGTAGAGGGAATGTATACTCTTTCCGCCTTGCAGCCTTCCATAGCCCAGATGTCAATGAAGATGAGCCCCTCCGGCAGCACCACTTCCTCAAAAGGCATGAAATACAGAGCTTCGCAGCCCAGAATCCGCAGTGACGACGGCAATTGCAGCTTTGTGAAGGTTTCCGTGGTGTAGGGTTCCTCCATAACCCCATGGCGATAGTCATCCGCCAGCGGCACCACCCGGGGAACGGAGCTCCCCCCTACCTCTATGACATATTCATCGGGACAGATGCCCACGCAATACACGCCTTCCTCCACGATGAGGGTGTCATCCCGGATGACCCAGCCCCAGTTCTCTTCCAGCCACCAGGATATATCGTCCTCGGCCAGGGCTGTGCCAAGCAGCGCAAGGGCTGCCAGGAAGGCTGATACGATGCGGCGAAGCCGTTTCAATAACATAATGATTTTCTCCTTGGAGCACGTCTTGAAAAGACCACATTTTTCTTTTCTGTTATTCAACGGAAGAGAAAGGCAATTTCTTCCAAAATGCTTACTTGTTTTTTGAAAAAAAAGACTGCTCCAAAATACATTTTTTGAAGCAGTCAGAGATCCGCTGTTACAGTTTCCGGTTCATGATGGACAAAATCAGATTGCTGTGGGCGAAGGCTTTGCCCAGCACGCTGGATTCTGCCATTTCCCGGAAGCCTTCGATGGGCATCACACTTTCCAAAAGGGGCAGCAGGGTGAAGGCAGCGTAGCAGATGAGTATGCCTGTCATCAGGCCGAAAATGCCGCCCGCAATGGCATCCAGGTGCTTGAGCGCCGGGAAACGGAACACTGCCCGGAGCAGATTGATCAGCATGGAAATTGCCACATAGCACAGGATGAAGCATACCAGGAAGCACAGCACATTGATGGAAACGCTGATGAGAGTCTGGTTGACGTAATCGCCCACGTTGCTGACCAGGTTGCCCATGGGGCTGAAAACCTGGCTTTGCAGGTTGTGCTGCAGGATGGTATTGATGGGGGTGGGCAGGTTGGCCCGTTCCACGATCTGGGCAACAGCATCGCCGCTCAGGCCGCTGACGGGGAGGCTGCTGAGGTCCAGGTCGCCCAGCAGGCTCTGGGAATCGGTAAAGCTGGAAATGAGTCGGGTAATATCCATGTTCTGGCTGATGGCATCCGCAAGGCGGGGGAAGATCCAGAAGGAGGCCAGCAGGGACAGAAGGCCGCCGCCCAGGTTCAGCACAGACTGGATGAAGCCCCGGTACAATCCGTACACGAGGCAGACAGCCATCAGAATAAGCGCAATAATGTCGATGGGATTCACAGGGCCATCCTCCTTGTGCTTACTTTACCATAACGCCCCGGGGAAGGGTGAGGGTGTACACATCGTTGCCGCAGGCCACAATGATGCGGCCATCGCTGAGGGTATCCACCAGCTGGGTACAGGGCAGATCCAGCGGCAGGTCGTAGGTGGTGAAACGGCTGTCGTTCATGCCTGCCCGGTAAAGCTGACTGTCGGAAAGGGCATAGACGGTTTTGTTCCAGACCGTTGCGCCAACGCAGGTGGCAGGCAGGCTGTAGCGCCGGTCGGTGCCGCCGCCCACCAGCAGGCGCAACTCCCGCAGGTTGTATACGCTGTCGGACTGGGAGGTGGGGGCGAAAAGCATCATGGCGTTGCCCCGTTCCGGCTGCTTGTAGTCGATGAGCTGCCAGCCGTATACCAGCGCCGCCTGGGAAGCATCCTCGGTGCCCCGGTAGTCGAAGGCCAGCATCTTGCGGGTGCTGACCACACGCAGGGTGCCGTTGTCATAAAGCACTTCGTAGGTGATGTTTTCGCCGAGGGATACCTCGCCGATGTTCATTTTGCCCACCTCGAAAGTGTTCAGCAGGGAGTTGGCTGCGGTGCTGAATACATCCAGGGCCAGGGTCCACATGTACTCGCCGCTGTTGCCGTAAAAGCCAAGATCCAGAATGATCAGGTTGGAGTAGGCGTCGGATTCTTCGTCCATGTGGGCGCCGGTCAGGTCCTTTACCACAAGGCGGGAATTGCTTGCTTCGCCTACCACTGCGCCCACATACTGCTTGCCGATGCGGGCAAACTGAATTTGCTCGCCCAGGTTGTCATTGTAGGAGGAATTGCCGTTTTTATCCAGCACATAGATGGTGTTGCCGCTCCAGGCGGCAATGTGCTGGTCATCGCAATGGAAGCCTGCATTGCTGCCAAGGGTGAAGCTCCAGCGCACAGAGCCGGTACCGCTCATGCAGTGCAGACTTGTGCCGTCGTAGTAGAGCACGTTGTTGCCAAAAGCACGGATGTTTTCATCATAGGGGCAAGGCAGTTTGGAGGCGCTGATGCCCGCCATGGTCCTTTTGGAAAACAGGGAGGATATGCCGATGATGATCAGAACGATCACCACCACAATGGCGATCAGTATGGCGATGGCCTGGGCTCTTGTATATTTTCTCTTGACTCTTTGCATTCTGGCTCCGATTCCGCCCCGGGCCCTTCAGAGGAAGGGGGAGGGCTGGTTGATTCTCATCCGCAGGCAAAAGCTGCGCAATCTTTATTATATCTTCATCCGCCGGGGGATGCAAGCCCTCAGCCCCGGGCAGATTCCAGCGCACGCCGGCCCAGAAGGAAGCTGCCCACAAGGCCGCTGAGGGGATAGAGCTTGGGAGGAACGATGTATTCATCCATATGGTGGATGATCCTGTCCACCTGTACATAGCCGCCCAAAAGATCCAGGGTCATCTGCCGTACCATGGGAAACAGGCAGGAACGGTTCATGACCCCACCGCCCAGGATGATTTTTTCCGGGCTGAGGGTAAGGGTCAGGTTCATGCACATCTGGGCCAGATACCAGGCCTCGATTTCAAAGGTGGGGTGATCGTCCGGCAATTGTCCTGCATCGCCCCCAACCCTTGCGCCGATGGCAGGCCCTGCGGCCAGGCCCTCCAGGCAGCTTTCGTGGTAGGGACACACGCCCCGGGGATTGGGATCCAGCGGGTGGGGCCGGAGGGGAATGTGCCCTGCCTCGGGGTGCAAAAGGCCGTGCACCGTTTTGCCGTGCACTGCCACACCGCCGCCGATGCCGGTGCCGATGGTCATGTATACAGCATTTTCACAGCCACGGGCAGCGCCCAGCTCCATCTCGGCGATCACGGCGGCGTTTACGTCCGTATCGATGGCGGCGGGGATAGCCCTGCCTTCCAGCAGTTTGGGCAGCAGAGGATAATTGCGCCACTTCAGCTTGGGGGTGGAGGTGATATAGCCATAGGTTGGGGAAGCCGGATTGGGGTCCAGCGGGCCGAAGCTGCCCACGCCCAGCGCATCGATATTATGCCCGTCAAAGAAGGCTTTCATGGCAGGTACGGTGATTTCAGGGGCTTCGGTGGGCATAGTCACCCTGTCCAGTTCATTCATATCAAGGTCATATACAGCCAGCACCATTTTGGTTCCGCCGGCCTCCAGCGCTCCGATCTTCATGGGCATCTTCCTTTCCCGGTGGGGATGATCTCTCCATTCAGCATAGCCAATACAGCCACAATCGTCAAGGGCGGAAATGCAACAAAAAAGAAACTCTGTAAAATCTTTCCGCAGTATGCCTTTTTTGCTCCCACTGTGATATAATGCATGCTGTACAGATACCTTTTTTGGAAGAAAGGAAACTTGCCATGATGAAGCTTACCCGTATTTTTACGCTGATTCTGTGCCTTGTGCTTACTTTTTGCGCCATCCTGCCCGCCTTTGCGGAGGATGCGGCCGAATCCCCTGCGGATACAGAAACCGCTGTTTCCGATGAAGCAGAAGAGGCTCCCGCCGAAGAGGCCGCCGTGCCTGAAAACATCGAGACTGAAGGCGTGGCTGACGGCGATGGCGAGAGCGGCGAGAGCATGTTCGTGCCTGCGGAGGAATCCGGCGGCGCAAGCATTGCCGGCATGACGCCCCTGTACATTGCCACCATCAAGCCCTTCACCGCAGACGGTACCGCCATCCGCATGCGTGCCGAGCAGAACCGGGAAAGCGAAGTGGTGTGCTCCATCAAGAAGGGCGAGGAGATTACCGTATATGCCGTATACCCCACCTATGTGCTGGCGGATTACAACGGCAACGTGGGTTATGTGATCCGCACCTGGGTGGATGAAAACATGACCCCCATCGATCCTGTGAACACCCCGCCCTACGGCACCACGCCCTCCCAGTATGTGGCCACCTGCACCGAACCCTGCCCCGTTTATTCCGCCCCGGACACCTCTTCCGAGGTGGGCGATATCGTCATCGGCCAGGGCAGCAAGATCGCCATTCTGGAATTTGTGGACGGCTTTGCCAAAATCCTCTACTGGCGCAGCTACGGCTATGTGGAAGCCACCAAGCTGACCGATCTTGTGGTGGTTTCCCAGACGGATAACCCCATGAGCCCCGATACCCCCATCGCTGCTTTTGCCAGCTACTTTGAATACAATACCGGCGCCGAGGGCAACGAAGGCCGCTGCCTGAACATCATCCGCAGCTGCGAGCTGATGACCCGCACCATGCAGCCCGGCGAGGTGCTGGACTTCAACGCCAACATCGGCCCCTACAAAAAGTCCAACGGCTATCATGCCGCACCGGTGCTTATTGACGGCGGCAGCCAGCTGGGTTACGGCGGCGGCACCTGCCAGTCCAGCAGCACCCTGTACAACGCCGTGCGCCAGCTGGAAGGCATCACCGTGCTCTACCGCCGCCCCCACGGCCCCGGCTGCGCCAAGTACCTGCCCATGCATCAGGATGCAGCTGTAGGCAGTTCCCAGCTGAACTTCATCTTCCGCAACGACTACGATTTCCCCATCCGCATCGAAGCCTTCAGCCTCGGCGAAGGCAGCCTGTGCATTTCTGTTTATCGGGGAGAGTGAGTTCTTTCTTTTCTGAGAAAAGAAAGAACCAAAGAAAAGCGCATTTTATGCAATATTGTGAAATGGAAAAGGGACTTCCGATTTTTCGGGAGTCCCTCTGCTTTTCTTTTCTGAGAAAAGAAAAGCAGCAAAAGAAAAGCACTTTTTTGTTGGGGGATGGAGGGGAAGGCCTTCACTTCGTCATCTCGGCGTACATCTCCATAAGCCGGGCGACGCAGTCGCTTTCGGTTTTGACGGAGCCCCAGAAGCCATAGGCCTGCATGACGGCTTTGTCGTTGGCCTGATGGGCACGGCGCAGCTCTACGGGCATGGTGGCCTCGTCGTAGAGGTCGGCAAGGCTGCAATCGGGATAGAGGGCACGGGCATCCAGAATGGCTTGGGCGGTTTGCTCGATGGTGGCTTTCTGGGCATCCGTGGGCGTAGGCCATGGGAAGTTATTGTAGACGATGGCATTGGAGTAACGATAATCACTTTTTAACCGTCCCGCTACCGCACGCATCCAAGCCATATGAACGTTTGATGTAAGCACACCAAAATGATAGAGAGTCGCATTGGGAACAATGGTTGCAGCATTGCTTGCAATAACATCCGGTGACATAAAGCCAATGGGAATATACTTTCTATTTTCAGATGAAGTACTTGGTACAAGCAAATAGTCTGTATCTGGTTGAGATATGAAGAAAAACAGATGAGGTGTTTGCGCCTTTGCTCGCGTAGGGGCAGCTGAGCTTTCTTCTCGCATTTTCTTTACAGCCTCAATGCGTTGCATCAGTATTTTGCTTTTTCGCATCTCAGCTGGAGATACATGTCGAAGCCAGAAACAATACCGAATCTTTTTGTTGATAAACTCGTATGCTCCCAAATACGGATGAATATATTGATCTAGGTTTGCATCTTGTTGAAGAATTTCTTCTCGTTCCTCTGGTGTAAGAATTAGATTACCGCCATCAGAAGGTTTGTTACCAAGCAGCATACTTGGCACATCACAAATGGGCGTTGATCTACTGGTTATGAGTACAGTAGGCGCATCAATTAAATAAGGATTTATGTTTTCTACTGCTTTATAGATATCATCACTTTGAAACAGCAGCTTTTTTCTTGTGCCACACTGGCTAAAGCCAATAATGACACAATGAACAGCCGCCTTTTCGTTGGATTCACTATTCCATTTGAAAGTACGGTACGCAAAGTCGATTTGGACTTTATAGTCGTATACGAGTTTGTGCCATAACGGAGCAACCTGTTCGCCTTGCGTAATGCTATTTGTGGATACAAAGGCCACATGAATATTGGTTCCTTGAATATATTGTGCTGCCAGATGATACCATGCGCCAACATAATCAATGCTGTTTGAAAGCTTGATTTTTCCGAAAATTGCAACTGCTTGTTGTTTTTGCTCGGCTGACATCATAGTTGCACCAATAAACGGCGGATTCCCCATAATATAATCCAACCGGTGCTTCGGCACAACACTCTCCCAGTCAATCCGCAGGGCATTGCCCTCCACAATGTTCACATAGCTTTTCAGCGGCAGGAAGTCCAGCTCCAGGTGCAATATGTCTTCCGTCTGCTTCATCATCTGGCTTTCGGCGATCCACAGGGCAGTCTTGGCGACGGTGGCGGCAAAATCGTTGATCTCGATGCCATAGAACTGATGAATGCTGACCATGATGGGGCTGAACTTGCCCTCAAAACCCATGGCGATCTGGCCGGGGGTCTGCCCCTGCTGGGAATCAATCAGGAGACGTATCACCTCGTTTTCCAACCGGCGCAGGGAGATGTAGGTCTCCGTGAGGAAATTGCCGCTGCCGCAGGCCGGGTCGAGGAAGGTCAGCCCTGCCAGCTTTTCCTGAAACGCCTTGAGCTTTGCTGTGCGGGTACGCAGAACCGTCTGCTGCCGGATTTCCTCAAACTCTGCTTTCAGCCCGTCCAGAAACAGGGGATCAATCACCTTATGGATGTTTTCGATGGAGGTATAGTGCATACCGCCGCTGCGGCGGGTCTCCGGGTTCAGGGTGCTTTCAAACACAGCGCCGAAAATGGTGGGGCTGATGTGGCTCCAGTTGAAATCGCCGCTGGCTTTGGCAAGCAGCGTGGTATAGATCTCTTCGTCAAACTGCGGGATCTCGATGTTTTCATCGCTGAACAGACCGCCGTTCACATAGGGGAAGGCGGCCAGCTCTTCATCCATATAGGGGTCACGCTCAGCCACAGGGGTGTCCAGCACACGGAACAGGTCGATCAACGCCTGCCGTGCCCGTTTCAGACCGGCAGCCTGCAAATAATCATGGAACATATGCTGCCCACCGAAGATGCCCGCATCCTCAGCGTAGAGGCAGAACACCAGTCGCACGCACAGCATGTTCAGGCTCTTGAGCGCCCGCTCGCTCTCCGGGTCGATATACCGTTTCTGGAAAGCATCGTACAGCTTGCCCACCAGCTCGCCCGCCTGAATGGAGATCTCCATTTCACGCAGCAGGGCCTGGTCGGTGCGCTTTGCCAGAAAAGACAGCCGCTGATACTCTGTTTCCAGTTCCGACAACTTGATCACATCGGGCGTATCATTGGGGCGGTTCATGTCATGGATATGGAACTCCTGAAAGTTGCACACCACGATCCACCGGGGATTCTGATCGTGTGGCAGATACCCGGCATAGCGGCGTGCCTGCTGGAAAGGGGTCAGCATGGAGCCGTCCGACTGCTTGTAGCCCTTGCGCAGGTTAATGTCCCGGCCTTTCTGCTCGATCAGCACACGGTTTTCCGCAATGAAGGCATCAATGAAGCTCACATGCCCCAGCTTGACCGGCACCTCAAAAGAAATGAGCTTGTCCGCATCCTCCACGCCCAGTACCTTTTGCAGCAAAGTAAGCCAGAAGGTCTGGGTTTCCTGCTTTTCATCGCCACGGTTCTGCCAATGGGCGGCAAACTCCCGGGCAGCGGTGCGTTTTTCCATATCCGTCATGGGGCAAGTACCTCCGTTATTTCATCAAAAAGGTAAACGATACAACTATTATACGGCAATATGTGCAGGGATGGCAAGGCGGGAACGATTAGCATCGATGAAGCTGGATGTGACGGAAACCGATGAGGGTTCGCCGGTTTTCTTCAAAGGAAACAATTTTTGCTTCGTAAATATCTAATCCAAAATACCCCTGCAGGAAAGGAATCCTGCAGGGGTGTTTTGCAGCATGCACAGCTGTCGGCCCTTTTCAAAGACACTATATCCCGCTTTTCGGGAGGGTGCGGGAGGGTGCTTTTCCCGGGGAAAAGCATCCTCCCGCCAACTTTCTTTTAGCCGCCAACTTTCTTTCAGCCGCCAATCCGCCGCCCCGATCAATCCAGCTCCACCACGCCGGGGTACTGGCCCATGACCTCCTGCTCGTCGTTGATGAAGGTGGACTGGGCGTCCTCGGGCAGGGCAGGTTTTTCGCCCTCGATGAGGACGTCCACCTTCTTTACGCCCGGAAACTGGGAGCAGGTGAACAGCAGCGCCCGGATGGCCTGCCTGCCGCCGTCGGTGGCCTCCATGGCCTGGGAGAACTCCCGGGTCAGGTCAACGGTGACAACGCCGTCTTTCATGGTTACTTTTTTGATGCCGCTGCCTTCGGGCATGGCACGCTCCAGGCCGCTGTCGTCCCGGGGGCCTTTGGCCAGCTCCAGAACGGCGGTGCTTACGTCCGCATCGCTGTATACCATGCGGGTTACAGGTACCAAAAGACGGCCAGTCTGGGAGGGGAAATAAAGCTGTACCATGCCTGCGTCGGCAGAGAAGGTTTCCACCGTTTCCAGATTTACGTTGCCGCCGGTGAATACGCCGCTGACGTCAGTACCGTAGGTGAGCTTGGAACGCTTCTGGCCGTCAAACTCCAGGGTAACTTCCTCCACGGTGGAAAAACAGGTCATGGTGTTGACCACTGCATCCACCATCTGGGCCTCCTCGGCGGCGCTCATGCAGCCAAGAGCCTCCTTGCTCATGGATACGTTGGCCCGGCCGTCTGCAATGTCGATATCAAAGGTGGTGCCCTCGGGGATCACCGTGCGCAGACCCAGCCGGGCGGCCTGCATGTCGTTTTCGCTGCTCTTCACCATCAGGTTGAGGGTGGCCTTGGCGATGCCGTCCGTCTTGGCGATTTGCCGGGTGACGGGCACAAGGTAGCCGTCGCCGTCCTCGTAAAATACCACGGTGGAAACCTTTTCGCCCTCGTCCAGGGAAAGCGTCTGCTCAATGGGTATCTCCGTTTCATCCACCATTACGGTGGCAGAAGGCTGGCCGCCTCCCTGCAGGGCCAGTACCACCACCAGCACCGCTGCGCACAAAATCAGGATCCGTTCAATATCTGCCCGTTTAATCTTCATACTATCCTCTCCTCTGGGGTCTTTTGCAGTGAAAGGGTATGTACACCCCGCCGGGAAAATGACAGAATTGCACTTGCGGCCCTGATATGGTATGATAACCCAAGCAAATGGGAGGAGGCGCATCATTATGCCCATGGACGGATTTACCCTGTCTTTTATGGCCGGGGAGCTTCAGAAAACCTTGCTGGGTGGCAGGGTGGATAAGGTAAACCAGCCGGAAAAGGATGCGCTCCTTCTGCTGATAAGGGCAGGCGGCAGCAACCATAAGCTGCTGCTTTCCGCCAATGCCAACCAGGCCCGGGTGCAGCTTACGGCCCATAACTACGAAAACCCCATGGAGCCGCCCATGTTTTGCATGCTGATGCGCAAGCACCTTCTGGGGGCAAGGCTGGTGGAGGTAAAGCAGATCCATGGCGACCGTATCCTGGCGCTGGTTTTTGATGCCATCGACGAGATGAACGACCATGTGAACCGCACCCTCTATCTGGAGATCATGGGCCGCCACAGCAACCTGAGCCTTGTAAATGAAAAAGGCGTGATCGTGGATGCCATTCGCCATGTAAATGCGGAAATGAGCCGTGTGCGCACGGTGCTGCCCGGGGATGACTACCAGCTGCCTCCCATGCAGGATAAGCTTTCGCCAGAGGATTGCAGCCGGGAGAACCTTACAGAAAAATTGCAGGGCCTTTCCATGCCCCTGCATAAAGCCCTGATGGAGACCGTCAGCGGCATGGCGGGCCTTTGCTCCCGGGAGGTGTGCGCTCAGATCGGTCTGGACGGGGCAACGCCTGTCAGCGAAATGGATATTCCCTTTCTCAGCGCCCGGCTGGCGGATTTCTTCGCCTCGCTGGAGCAGCGCTTTGCCCCGGTAACGTTTTTTGACGAAGCCGGTATGGCGCAGGATTTCTTTCCCTTTGCCTATTGTACCTATCCTGATGACAGCCAGAAACCCATGGAAAGCCTCAGCGCAGCCATGGATGAATACTATCTGGGCCGGGATCTGCGTATGCGCATGCAGCAAAAGAGCCTGGGCCTCAGCCGCCACATCAAAAACGCCATCGATCGTGTGGAAAAGAAAAAAGGCATCATGATGGATACGCTGGAAAACAGCGATAAAGCCGAGCAGGATCGCATTTTCGGCGATCTGCTCACTGCCAATCTGCATTTGATCGGCCAGAAGCAGGAGAGTGTGCGGGTACAGAACTATTACGAAGAAGGCATGCCCGAGGTGGAAATTCCCCTGAATATCCGTCAGACTCCGGTGCAGAATGCCCAATCCTACTACAAAAAGTACCGCAAAGCCAAGGTGGCGGAGCAGTACGCCCTGGAACAGCTGGAAGTGATCGAAAAAGACCTGCTCCTTCTGGAAACGGCTTTGGAGGATCTGGAAAAATGCCAGACCACGGCGGATCTTGGGGACATCCGGCTTCTTCTGAGCCAGAACGGCTTTCTCCGGCCCGAAGGCAATCCCAAAAAGCAGAAGAAAGCCCAGGAAGGTAAACCCTACCGCTTTACTGCGCCCGATGGCACCGTGGTGGAGGTGGGCAAAAACTCCCTGCAAAACGACCGGCTCACCCTTCATGCCCGGGGCAACGAGACCTGGCTGCATGCTCAGGGGATTCCCGGTTCCCATGTTATCATCCGTACCGAGCAGGAGCCCAGCGACGAGGCCCTTCTTTTTGCAGCCAAGCTGGCAGCTTATTTCAGCAAGGGCCGCAATCACCCTCAGCTGCCGGTTGATTATACCCTGCGCAAGCATGTGAAAAAGTCCGCCAACGCCGTGGCGGGCCTGGTGACCTACACTCATTTCAAAACGCTGATCATCGGCCTCACGCCGGAGGATCAGGCCACCATCCTGAAACTGGCCGGGGAAAGCCGGCGGTAAAGAGAAATTCGGGCAGAGGAAGATGACGGCATCAAGTCTCTTTTTCTGCCCGTACCCATTTCAGGAAAGTTTTGTGGCAGATGTTAAGGCGTTTTGCCGCCTGCCTTGCAGATATTTCTTTCCGCTCCCAGGCCTTTGCATACAGACGGAAGTTTTTTGGCTTTGGCTTGGGTTTGGGGCCGAATTTCACCCCCATTGCTTTAGCGGCGGCAATTCCTTCTGCCTGACGGCGCTTGATAAATTCCCGCTCGGTCTCTGCAACGTAGGAGAGCAGCTGCAATACGATATCTGCTATTACCGTTCCCGTCAGATCCCGTCCCTGATGGGTATCAAGCAAAGGCATATCCAGCACTACGATGGATGCCTTTTTTTCTTTGGTGATTATTCTCCATTGGTCAATGATTTCGTTGTAGTTTCTTCCAAGACGATCGATGCTCTTGATGACGAGCGTGTCGCCGCATTTCAACCGGGAAAGCAGTTTTTTGTACTGGGGACGGTCAAAATCCTTTCCGGATTGTTTTTCAACAAAGATGAACGGATCCGCCACTCCGTATTCACGCATGGCAAGGATCTGGCGGATTTCGTTCTGATCCTTTGATGATATGCGCACATAGCCAAATGTTGAGTTTTTCATCTCATTCCCTCCCGAAAAAGTATGTTCAATTGCATTTTACAGGAAGCCGGAATGCTGTTGATTCGTATAAAAAAGGAGAAACTGTCAACTGCGACAGAATGCCTGATATCATTGCAAAGGTGTATCTTAGAGGGCGACAGCGTCTTTGTGGCGGAAAAGGAAGGATTGAACCCGGCTGCCGGTCAGGACGAGGGCATTTTGATGAGTTTCCGGCTTTCATATCCACCGTATATGGTGTGCAAAACTTGACGCAGTAACGGTTTGAATGATATACTTTTTTCGATAAAACCTGAGGAGGCAAGAGATATGGTTATCAGGCTGCGCAAGAAAAACTGAGTACATGAAACTGTGTTAAATAGTTTTATGTACCTTTCACGCAAAACTATTTAATGGAGGTAAAATCATGAATATTCAGGACAATGTTATCAAAGAATATTTGAAGAATGTGTTTTTTGTCACCGGAACTGCCTGCGGCGGAAAGAGCACCATTTCCCGCATCCTTGCCGAGCGTCACAATTTACTGTTGTTTGATATCGACCAGCAGTTTGACCGGCACCAGCAACTGTCGGATCCGGCGCATCAGCCGGCGATGAACAAAACCTTCCCGGATGCGGATGCATTTTTCGGACGGAGCGTGGAGGAATACCGGCAATGGCTTCTTGACAACACCCGGGAGCAGCTGGACTTTGTGCTGCTGGATTTGATCCGGCTTTCACAGGATCGGCCCGTGGTTTGCGACTGCCATCTGACGCTGGAACAGGCCGAAAAACTCACGGATCCTGCCCGGATCGTTTTTCTGCTGAAGGAACCATCTTGCATAATTGAGGATTACTGTAACCGGCCCGATCATCAGGGATTCAACAGTTTCATCAACAGCGCATCCGACCCGGCAAGGGCCAAGGCCACCTGCAATGAAACCCTCCGCAGCCTGAATGAGGACTTCTACTGCGCCGTTAAGCGCAGTGGGTATTTCTGGCTGGAGCGCACTCCGGACAGCACCGTGCAAAAGACGGCTCAACTGGTGGAGCGCCACTTTGGGCTTCCTGGATAAATGAAGCATCTCCGCATGAGTGAAGCGTGCGGAGATGCATTTTGTTCGTTTTACAACAAAAAAACCTTGCAGGCTGTAGCTGCAAGGTGTGTGGCGGAGATGGTGGGATTCGAACCCACGAGCCGGTTAAGGCTAACGCATTTCGAGTGCGCCCCGTTATGACCACTTCGATACATCTCCAAAGGGATGGAAAAGGCACCGGTTCTGTGCCGGAAATCAGTATATCACGCCGGACAAGGGATTGCAAGCCCTGCGGCAGATGGAATGCTCCCCTGGGAAAATGTCCTGCACTTTTTGGATATGCCAAAAGAAAAAAGCTTGACACTCCCCCTGCGTCATGGTTTATGCTGAATGCGAAGGGAGGAACGGAACCATGATGACGGTGTCTGAGGTGAGCCGGAAAACGGGGGTAAGCGTCCGGGCGCTGCACCATTATGACAGCATCGGCCTGCTGCGCCCGACGGAGGTGAGCCCTGCGGGGTATCGGCTCTACGATGAAAAGTGCCTTGTGCGCTTGCAATGCATTTTGCTGTTCCGGGAACTGGAATTCTCCCTGAAGGAAATCCGGGAGATTATGGACAGCCCATCCTTTGATCAGAACCGGGCGCTTGATCAGCAGATTCAGTTGCTGAAACTGAAACGGGAACATATCGATAATCTGTTGCTGCTGGCGGCAGGGATACGCATGACAGGAGTGAATCGCTTGAAAAACCTTGATTTTGAACCCTTCGATACCAAGAAACTGGACGAATATGTAAACAAGGCAAGGGAAAGCTGGGGAACGACCCCGGCCTACCAGGAGTACGAGCAAAAACGAAAGGGCCGCACCCGGGAGGACGAGAAACTGCTGGCACAGGCCATGATGGGGATCTTCAGCGGCTTTGTGCCTTTGTTGGACAGGCCCTCAGAAGATGAGGCTGTACAGGCGCAGGTGGAGACTTTGCGTGATTTTATCAGCAAAAATTATTATCACTGTACGCCGGAAATTCTGCGTAGCCTGGGGCAGATGTACGGCGGCGGAGGTTCTATGACGGAAAACATCGACAAAACCTGCGGTGATGGCGTGGCTCAGTTTGCTTCCCGGGCAGTGGAGGCCTGGTGCCGTATCCGTGGGATGGCTTGAGGGCCGCAGCAAGAAAAAGACGTTGAAAAAACATTTCCTTCTGCAATGAAATTTGCAGAAGGATTTTTATTGCGCATATGCGTATTTTGATGTACAATAGATTTATCAGTTGAAAAAACTACAAAGGAGGATCTTTCCATGAAAACGAAACTCACCAAAATCGTAGCCTTTACCCTCTGTATGATGCTTACTGCCGGAATGCTGTGTTCTTCTGCCGCAGCCTCTGATGCCGATTCAAATCAGTACGCAGGGCTTTATCTTATGTACATGAATACGGTTTTTACCGAGGCTATTGAGGAAAATTCGGATTACTTCAGGCCGGGAACCTATAGCATCACGACCAGCGAGTGCTGGGGCGAGGATATAGGCTTGGTTCACTTTGATCTGGATGAGTACAGCGTTACCATCAATGGCCTTGGAGAACAGAAGGTTTATCGTTTTAACGATGAGGATGGTGGCTTCATGTTTATGTGCCTTCTGTTTGTGAAGTTTGATCAGGATGATGCATGTGGCGCAGGCGTGAAGTTTTACGGCACCAGTGACGGCTTTACCAGAAGAATGTACGCTGAAGATATAAAGGAACTGGCAGATGCTGTGCGGGAAAAAATGGATCTCTAACGCCGGAATTTACGTCCGCCTGTGAGTCTGTGGCTGTTTTTGCTGAGAAATGAGGAGGAAAAATGAACGCCATTCCGGAAACCAAAAAAATTCCAGAAAAAATCAGCTTCAAAAAAGGTTTCATTGCAGCCCTCTTTTTGGGGGTTGTTATGATCTATATCGTACCCGTGCTTCAGTGGCTGGGCATACCGCTTTCGCCATACGGTTACGACAGAAGTGTGTATGGTGACGGCTTCCGCTTCGGACTCTATCAGCTTGTGCTCCTTGTACAGCTTGCCCTTTTGGTGGTGGGCGCCTTCTTTTTCAACAGAAAGTGGATTGTGTCCGCTGTGTCGCTGGCAGCGTATATCGTGCTGCTGCTGGTGTTCGGAACGCAGAACAGGCTGATGATGGCGCAGATTGCCGTTGCGGTTGTGGGCATCTGTTTCCTTAACAAAAACTGGATCGTCTCGGTTGCATCGCTGGCGGTGTATGTGGTACTGCTGTTGCTGGAATACCCGCTGCAGAAGCTGTTCACGCTTCTTTCGGAAGGAAGCTTCTTTTACAACGATAAGTACACCGCCTTCACCGGCGAGAGGATCATTGAGTTTGTTCTGGTGGCATGCACGCTTTTTGCGCTGAACCGGGGCAAGAAGCCCGTCGCCATTGGTTTTGCACTTTTCAGCCTTGTGTGGACTGCAATGTGGCTGTTTATGTCCTATATGGACGTGGATCTGTCCGACTGCATTTCCAATGGCGTTTACAGTCTGGCAGCCATGTGCAAGGTGGTTGGCTACTATGGCGAGCTGCTTTTCCCGCTGACGTTGCTGATCTGCGCCATAAAACCCAGTGCAATCCGTACCAGCATAAAGGTGATCGACGGGTTTATGGCGATCCGTGTGGCGCTGTTTGCTGCATCCTTTGTAATTCTGGGTAAATTTAACCTGATGTATCTGATCAACACCTGCTGGATACCGCTGATCATGATCCTTGGTCTCAATGCAGTGCTGCTGTTCCCGCATAACGGCGTGGATCTGGCATGGCTGTTTGTGAAGTGCATATTCTTCGCCGCCCTGTTTGTACTGCTTGTGTATGGTGCGACCGCTGCAGAGCAGAACCGGCAGAGCGCCCGGGAACGGGAGGAAGAGGAAAGAGAAAGGTACATGCTTACCATGCGCAACAACATGGCATCCTGGCAGGAGGCCGGTTTCTCCGATACCTTCACCGTGGAGGCTGCCCAGAGCATGCTCAACGAGGGCAGAATCAGCTATCAGGAATACAAGTGGCTGCTGAGCGAGCTTCTCGGGAAGGGATGAACAGGAGACTGTAATCAAGGGTAATTCAGGAAATCACAGACTATCCCTGACGCACATATTTCCAAAAAGGCGGCTCCTTCTGCAAAAAAGCAGGGGGAGCCGCTTTTTTCACAGAAATGATCTGCAAAGCGTCACTTTTGCAAAAAAAGGACTCCGGACATGTATATCCGGAGCCCTGGGGTTACAGTAAGGGATGTGCGTAGCAAACCTTGCGGCGCAGAATGGAATTAGACATTCCCCGTGCGGACGGCCTCGAAGTCCTCTTCGATTTCCTTGGAGGGAGCCTTGGTCAAAAGGGAAACCACCACGATGCACAGGCTGGAGAAGAGGAAGGCAGGCAGCAGCTCGTAGATGGCAAAGGCGCCGCCCAGCTTGCTGATCACCAGTTTCCACAGGAATACCATGCCTGCGCCGGAAACCATACCGGCGATGGCGCCGGGCTTGTTGGTGCGCTTCCAGAACAGGGAGAAGAGCACCAGCGGGCCAAAGGTGGCACCAAAACCGGCCCAGGCAAAGGAAACGATCTGGAAGATGACGCTGTCCTTATCCAGCGCAATGAGCACGCCGATAATGGCCAGTACCATCAGGGTGATGCGGGAAGTGATCATGACCTGCTTGTCGGTAGCATCTTTTTTGAAAATGCCCTGGAAGATGTTCTTGGAGAAGGCGGATGCGGCGATCAGCAGATAGGAATCCGAAGAACTGATGGTCGCTGCCAGAATGCCTGCCATGACAAATCCGGCCAGGATCGGCGGCAGAGAATTGGTGGCCAGAGTAATAAAGATGTTTTCTGCACTGGATTTGGTCAGGTGAGCCACGGGATAAAGCTGACGGCCTGCAATGCCGATGAATACCGCCACGCCCAGGGAAACCACAACCCATACCATGGCAATGCGGCGGGAACGCTTCAGTTCTTCCTCCTTGCGGATGGCCATGAAGCGGAGCAGTACCTGAGGCATGCCGAAATAGCCAAGACCCCATGCCAGCATGGAGCACACGGAAAGCAGACCATAATCGGAAACTTCACCAAATTTGGGAACGCCGGCCTCGATCACCTGCAGACTGTTTTCGTCAAGCACAGGGTTGGCCAGACCGAAGAACTCCAGGAAGCCGGGAATTTTACGGGCGTTTTCGATTACCTGACCAATGCCGCCGGCCTTCGCCGTGCCCAGAATGACAATCACCGCCAAGGCAACGATCATCACGATGGCCTGCATGAAGTCGGAGGCGCTTTCTGCCAGGAAGCCGCCAAGCAGGGTGTACAGCAGAACAAACACTGCGCCCAGAATCATCATGGATACATAGGGAGTGTTGAACAGCGTGGAAAATAGCTTGCCGCAGGTAACAAAGCAGCTTGCAGCGTATACCGTAAAGAAAATCAGGATAAATATGGCAGCAAGAAGCAGGATGGTCTTTTTCTTTTCACGGAAACGGTTGGAAAAGAATTCCGGCAGGGTGATAGCGTTGTTGGCACGCACGCTGTAACGGCGAAGCCGCTTGGAAACGATCAGCCAGTTGACATAGGTACCGATGGCAAGGCCGAAGGCAGTCCAGAATGCATCCGCCAGGCCGCACCAGTAGGCTACGCCGGGCAGTCCCATCAGAAGCCAACCGCTCATATCCGAGGCTTCAGCGCTCATGGCTGTTACCCAGGGGCCCAGAGAGCGGCCGCCAAGGAAGTATTCTTCGGAGTTTTTGTTGGCACGCCGTGCGTACAGCACACCAATCACGATTACAACAGCCATGTAGATGACCATTGCGATCAGTATCTGAATCGAATTTCCGTTCACAAAGAGCTCCTCCTTTGTTGTGGATGCGGTACAGGAATGAACCATACCATGATTCCAGTAAGATAGATTAGCATCAGTTTATCACACTACAGTGATGAAATCAACAAAAGTACAATAAATAAGCAAAGGAAAAAGAAACCGAGGTTTCCGAAAAGAAAGAACAGGGTGCGGAGCGTCCGTCTTTGAACAGTATATGGAACCGGCGTTCATCTATTTGATAATTCAACATTCAATATGGAAAAAAGAGCGTTGGTGTGTTATGATAGTTCCGTCAAAGCGACGCTTTTTTCGCATTGGAAAAAGCAGGGAACAGGCAGGGGCCGCAAGGGCTGCGTTGTGCAGGAGAACGCAGCGGCGTTTTTGCGAATGTGCGGCGGGCCTCGGCTGTATACCCATGATATGCAAGCGTTTCAATGAAATATGGAGGCTTGTGGAACCAATGAAAAAGTTGCTTTTCATCTGCCACGGCAATATCTGCCGCAGCCCCATGGCGGAGTTCGTTATGAAGGATATGGTGGAAAAGCATGGGCTTTCCCATTGGGTGGAGGTGGCCTCTGCCGCCACCAGCACCGAGGAACTGGGCAACCCCGTGCATCCGGGTACCCGGTGCAAGCTTGGCGAGCACGGCATTTCCTGCAAGGGCAAAACCGCCCGGCAGGTAACCCGGGAAGATTATCAGGACTACGATCTGCTCATCGGTATGGACGAGTGGAACATGAAAAACCTGCGCCGCCTTTTTCCTGATGATCCGGAACATAAGCTTGTCAAGCTGCTGTCCCTGTGCGGCGATGGCCGTGACGTGGCGGATCCCTGGTATACCGGAGACTTTGAAGCCACCTGGCAGGATGTGAACCGAGGCTGCGAAGCCTTGCTTGAGCAGCTGATAAAGGAAGGAGAACGGTAATGGGCAAAGTGAAAACCCAGATCCGGCAGATGCTGGATCAGGTCAGGCCCGATACGCCTCTGAGAGAACTGCTGGATGCAGTGGGCGTGATTCTCAGCAATAACCCCGACGAGCTCCGGGGCATTACCTACGCTTACCGTTTCTGCGTAACGGATACGGGGCTTGTGAAGGCCTTTTCCCTGGTGGACGGGCAGTATTTTGAAAAGACGGAGATGGATGAAGCCGACTGCATCCTCTCAGCCACGGAAAAGGATATGATGGATGTTTTTCTGCGCAAGCAGAAGCCCCTCACGGCTTTGCTCCGGGGA
Organism: Clostridiales bacterium; assembly: GCA_015056145.1. Taxonomy (GTDB): domain Bacteria; phylum Bacillota; class Clostridia; order Christensenellales; family Aristaeellaceae; genus Limiplasma. The sequence goes on along the minus strand of SVGY01000002.1, from coordinate 146,979 downwards.
AAACTGATCCTCAGCGGCAGCAAGGCGGCCATGCTCCGTTTTGCAGAATTTCTTTGATGATTGATTGTATTTACGCCGGTTTTCCGGCATGAAAGGATGAAATAAAAATGGCTCAGGAACAAAAACGGAAAATCAAAAAAGGGATCATTGTTGCCCTTGCTTTGTGCATAGCGTTGATTTACTTTAGGCCGCTTCTTCAACTGGCATATAATTTTTATGATTGTAATCTAAGAGACAGCGGGGAATATCCGGCGATTAAGGTTCAGGAAACTCTGCTTCTTTTGCAGATTCCGGTTTTGATCATCGGACTGGTTTTCCTTAATAGAAACAAATGGATAACCGTAGCCTGTACGGTTGTCTACGTTGGTTTGCTTGTTGCAACGCTGGTAAACTGCCTTCAGTCAACCGTTCCCGCATGCGAGCATTACTGGGGATGGGACAGCCTGGCATGGGTTGAAGATTACCGATACTTCCGTATGGTGATGAAGAGAATCGTTGAATGCTCACTGCTCATTGGCGCACTTTACGGAATTCAGCAGGTAAAGCAGCCCCTGGCTATATCTTGTTCTGTTTTGCTGATTGCCTGGAATGCGGTGTGGGCATATTGCCTGGAGATGGGCAGCGAAGTGATAGCACCTCTGTTTTTGCTGATTTGTGCCATCTGGCCCCGCAGTATCCGTACCATGCTTCAGGTAATATCCTGTTATCTGGCGCTTAGATTTATGGCATTTGTTACGGTAGAACTGATCATGGGATACAGTGAAGGATCGTTTCCATGCTATATGGTATTTCCAGAGTATATGTGGATTCTGCTGATTACGATCTTCTGGCTTAATGGTCTGCTGAGCAAGCCTGTTCCCTTCAAGACTTTTGCCAAAATATTTGGATTGACGTTCATTTTCTTTATTGCAGTTTATTTTTTGGGCTCGATGCTTGAGGAAATCCAGGGCAAGAGTAAAAACAATAAGGTCAATCAGGAAAAACAGCGAAAAGTTTTCCTGGAGGAGACTCGCAACAATATAGAATCCTGGAAAAAGGCGGGTTATTCGGATTCTTTCACAACGGATGCAGCCAAGAGTATGCTCTTTGAGGGAAAAATAAGCCCTAAGGAATACCGCTGGCTGTTGAACGAAATGGCGAAAAATGCATGACGGCAGCCTCAGCTGCCAGAGAAGACGACTCCTTCCGCCTGTGCGGAGGGGGCCGTCTTTGCATATGGAGGAATGAAAGGCGCCCTGTACTTTCTTCCAACCAACATTTGCAAATGACCCGGAATATGGTACAATAGAATAGATGTTTTCTACCCCTGTCCATTTTTGCGCTTTTCGGGGCGGAAAGCATTGCCGCATAAGCTTTGCGCAGGATGGATACCTCCCGGTTTTGCCTGCGGCATTTCAGATAATTTCGAGGCGACTATGATAAAACGCATCCTCTTTATTTGCCACGGCAATATCTGCCGCAGCCCCATGGCGGAGTTCGTTATGAAGGATATGGTGGAAAAGCATGGGCTTTCCCATTGGGTTGAGGTGGCCTCTGCCGCCACCAGCACCGAGGAACTGGGCAACCCCGTGCATCCGGGTACCCGGCGCAAGCTTAGCGAGCACGGCATTTCCTGCAAGGGCAAAACCGCCCGGCAGGTAACCCGGGAAGATTATCAGGACTACGATCTGCTCATCGGTATGGACGAGTGGAACATGAAAAACCTGCGCCGCCTTTTTCCTGATGATCCGGAACATAAGCTTGTCAAGCTGCTGTCCCTGTGCGGCGATGGCCGTGACGTGGCGGATCCCTGGTATACCGGAGACTTTGAAGCCACCTGGCAGGATGTGAACCGAGGCTGCGAAGCCTTGCTTGAGCAGCTGATAAAGGAAGGAGAACGGTAATGGGCAAAGTGAAAACCCAGATCCGGCAGATGCTGGATCAGGTCAGGCCCGATACGCCTCTGAGAGAACTGCTGGATGCAGTGGGCGTGATTCTCAGCAATAACCCCGACGAGCTCCGGGGCATTACCTACGCTTACCGTTTCTGCGTAACGGATACGGGGCTTGTGAAGGCCTTTTCCCTGGTGGACGGGCAGTATTTTGAAAAGACGGAGATGGATGAAGCCGACTGCATCCTCTCAGCCACGGAAAAGGATATGATGGATGTTTTTCTGCGCAAGCAGAAGCCCCTCACGGCTTTGCTCCGGGGAAAACTGATCCTCAGCGGCAGCAAGGCGGCCATGCTCCGTTTTGCAGAATTTCTTTGATGATTGATTGTATTTACGCCGGTTTTCCGGCATGAAAGGAGGCGCAGGCCGGATGTATCCCGAGGAAAAACCCAATCCCTTCAAGCGGGTCAGTTTTCAGGATCAGGACAGTCAGCCTGCGCAGAAGAAAACCAGCCATCTCCATGCGCCGCCGGTGATGATTCCCGGTCAGCGCTACGGCGGGTTTGCATCCTCCTGGACAAAGCCGCTCAACACCAGTCCGGAAAAACCGACCACGTCCTATCTTGCCAAGGCTCCCGGGCTTTCTTCCGCCGGGGAGGAAAAGCGGCTGGGCGAGCGTGCGCCGTTGCCCATGCGGGCAGAAGGCAGGCGAGCTGCTGCTTCGCCGGATCTGTGGCAGAAACCGGCCTTTGCGGAGTCTGCCGCCAAAACAGGAGAAGCGGAGAAAACCGCTTCGCAGCCTCTCTGGCAGCGGCAGAAGGATTCCCAGCGCAATGCGGATGGCTTTGCCCCGCCACAATGGAGAGAACGGCCCCGCCCGGAACCTGCGGCCCCGGTTGTGGGTGGCTTTGCACAGCCCGCCCGCCCGGAAGAACATGGTGAAGCCCTTTCTGCACCGGTTTGCCCAGAGAGCGAGGAGTTGTATCTGGAACCCTTGGAACCCGGAGCGGAAAACCGCTCTGCGGAGTATGTAACCAGCGACTCCCAGCCTGCCGGATTTATGAGGCCCAGCTACCTGCCCAACGAATGGGAAGAGGCACGCCCTCAGCCCATGAAACCTGTCGCCGCAGGGCTGCGTGCCCCGCTGGGCTTTTCCCGCATGGATGACCGGGAAAGCCCCGGCGAAAATGTGTCCGGAAAAGAACCTGCGTACACGCCCAATGAATGGGCCCAGCCCGCAGGGGAAGAAGATGCCTCCGTTCCTGCTTCGCCTCTCTCCCCCTCGGATTTGATGACCCAGTGGGAGGAAGCCCGGGAGGAAGAGGTGGCCTTTGCCGGGGAAAGGTTCGACGCACAATATCTAAGCCCCGATGCGGCCACCGATGCGATCCCTGCCGGGGAAGAGGATGCAGCAGCCGAAAGCATCGCCAGCGAGCCCGTCTCCCTCTCTCCTTCCGGCCCGAAGAGCCAGTGGGAGGAAGCCCGGGAGGAAGAGGTAGCCTTTGCCGGGGAAAGCTTCGACGCACAATATCTGAGCCCCGCTGCAGCCACCGATGCGATCCCTGCCGGGGAAGAGGATGCAGCAGCCGAAAGCATCGCCAGCGAGCCCGTCTCCCTCTCTCCTTCCGGCCCGATGACCCAGTGGGAGGAAGAGACAGCCGCTGATGTATCCGCAGAAGATTCCGAGCAGGATGACGCTGCCAGCATCCCTGCTGAGGCCGAAGAGGAGGAGGAAGAACTCTTCCTTGCCCCCCTGGATAACGGGGAGAAGTTGCAGCCTGCGGTATACGCCAGCTTCACCCGTCCCATGAGAGGCTTTGGCGCACCCGCTTTTGAAGATGAGGATGCCGACGAGGGCGACAAGGATCGTTCTCAGCCTCATGAAGAGGAACTCAAGGATGCAGCTCCCCGCCGCAGAAGCCGCATGCGCCGCCGGCAGGAGGAAGCTGCGGCAGAGGAAGCGGAAAACAGCACGGAACCGCTGATTTCCGCAGCGCCTCACGCCTATCCCCGGGAGGAAGAACCCGCACGGGAGCCGTCCCTTCCCTACATCAATACCTACGAGCAGGATACCCTGCCGGAAATACAGGAAGACAGCGCCTTTTACTGGCACGGCGGTTACGGCCAGCCAACGGCCCGGAATGATTTTGCAGATATATCCGCCTATTCCGGGGAAAATGCTTTTGATGCTGGATACAGCGCAGCGGCCCAGAGCGAGCCGCAGCCCTGGTCTCCCTCCATTTACGACGCAACGCCTGCTGCCAATGCAGATAATCAGGATGAATTCTCCACCGGTGGTTTCCAGATGATGGAAATTTCCGGCATGGGTTATCCCCCGGGCGTGGAGGAATTCGGCCTTTACCCTGGCGGTGCATCCGATGGGGCGACGGCAAACCCTGCGCCGGAGTACATGCCCGGAGATGATTTTGGCGCAAACATCCCCCTTGCCCCTGGAGATCCCTTCGATTTCTTTGGCGCCTACAGCAATGTGCCTCAGGAAGAGACGGTCGCTGACCTGGGGGAAGAACCTTCTGAGGGCGATTTCTATTCCGAGGAGCCCCGGCTTGGCGATGGTTTCGGTTTCACGCCTCCTTCCGCCGACGAACCGGAAATCCCCGCATTCGCAACCTTCACCGGGCAGTATACAGCTCCCATGCAGCCGGTGCAGCAAAGGGAGCAGAACCTGTACCAGCAGTATCAGCAGATGAGCCGTCAGGCCCAGGCTCCGCTGGAAACCGTTCCCGGGCAGACCACGCCCGCCCCTGCTTACGATCCCCGTCCCGAGGCCCGTCAGGCAAGAAACCGCCGAAAGCTGGGAAAGATGGATATCATCCGTATTGTATCCATTATCGGCGCAGGAGCGATTATTATTGCGCTGCTGGTGGTGGTGGGCATCTTCTTTAAGAATGTGTTCGACAATGAGGATCAGACCTCTGCCTACCGTGAGCAATATAAGCAGGAGCACGGCTATTATCCGGAACAGTACGCCTTCATGGTGGATATGCCCCCCTCCGGCGAGACGCTCCCTCCCACGCCCACGTCCCTGCCGCCTGCAACACCTACGCCTGCGGTGGTGTATGCCGCAGATGAGGGCCCCTACCCCAATGCAAATGTGGGCACGACAGCAGAGTCGTCCGTACGCAGCAAGCAGTTGCGCTACAGGAACAACTCCCTGACTGATGTGCTGGAAAGCATGGAAAAGATCAGCACCGAGTACCCGGATGTGAAGGGCCGCCTGGTCATTGGCGGCATAATGGACGAAGTGGTGGTGCAGTCCCGCAACACCAGCTACCTTTCCCGCAATTACCGCGGCTCCGCATCCCCGGGTGGTTCTGTATACATTGTGGATGATGTGGACCTGCGTTTCCCGCCGGAAAACATTGTGCTCCGTGCCAGCGACAGCACCCCCGGCAAAGGCTTCCACAGCCTGTGGCAGTACCGGGATGGCGGCGCAGCCTTTGCGGCAGCCAATGCATTTGCCACTTTGACCACCCTCTACGAGGAGGAAAACTACGTTCTCTTTGCGGTAGTGGTGGCCGATGCGGATAAGGCTAAAAGCGGCTATTTCCGCTTTGCGGACAGGCTCAGCTTCAAAACCGATGACGAAATGATGGCCTTTGTAAGCGAGGCAATGTCCCGCAGCCTCTACCCCTTCTCGGTGGAGGTGGCCCCCTCCGATCGCCTTATGACACTCGGTACCGTCAGCGGCGGTGCGGACGGCCAGTGTATCATCCTGATGTATCGCATGCTCCGTGATGGTGAAAACGCCCGTTAATTTTGTTCTAAGGAGGAATTCCCATGCCTTTCAATCCCTGCATTTATCCCGGTCAGCTGCTGTTGCCCAAGCCCGGCAGCGATCTTTCCGCCTGGGCCTGTGTGGCCTGTGACCAGTTCACCTCCCAGCCCGAATACTGGCAGGATGTGGAGCTGCAGGTGGGCAGCAAGCCCTCTGCCTACCGCATCATTCTGCCGGAATGCTACCTGGCAAAATCCGATGAGCTGATTCCCGGCATCCATCAGACCATGGCGGATTATGTGGCCAATGGCACGCTGGTTCCCGCAGTGGAGCAGGGCTTCATTCTGGTGGAACGCATCACCCCTGCCGGCGCACGGCTGGGCCTGGTTGGCGTGCTGGATCTGGAGTGCTATGATAACAAGCCCGGTTCCCGGCCGCTGGTGCGTGCCAGCGAAGGCACCATTTTCGAGCGCATTCCGCCCCGTGTGAAGATCCGTAAGGGCGCCCCCCTGGAATCCTCCCATGTGATGCTCCTCATGGACGACCCCATGCAGAGCGTGGTGGAGCCTCTCTATGCCAAGCGCAACCAGCTTGAAAAGCTTTACGATTTCACCCTCATGAAGGATGGCGGCCAGCTGATCGGCTACGCTGTGACCGAGGGCGAGGATATCAGCGCCATTTACGCTGCCCTTGAAAAGCTCAGCGGCGGTGATGATCCCATGCTGTTTGCTGTGGGCGACGGCAACCACAGCCTGGCTACCGCCAAGGCCATCTGGGACAGTGTCAAGACCGGCCTGACCCCCGAGGAAACAGTAACTCACCCCGCCCGTTTTGCCATGGTGGAGATCGAAAACATCTACGACGATGCCCTTCAGTTTGAGCCCATCCACCGGGTGCTTTTCGGCTACGATGGCGACGAGCTGCTCAACGACCTGGCTGCCTTTGCCGCTGCAAAGAAGGAAAGCCTTGTGGATAACGATGAGACCCAGAACATCACCATTGTTTACGAGGGCAAGGAAGTTACCCTGGCCATCCCCACGGAGCATCAGCTGGCAGTGGGCGACCTACAGAATTTCCTTGATCAGTGGCTTGCTGCCCACCCCGGCGTAACGCTGGACTATGTCCACGGCGAAGGCGCTGTACGGGAACTGGCCAAGAATGCCAATACCATCGGCTTCCTGCTGCCCAAGCCTGACAAGGGACTGTTCTTCCAGCAAATCCGCCAGCTGGGCGCACTGCCCCGCAAGACCTTCTCCATGGGTGAGGCCAACGAGAAGCGGTACTATATGGAGTGCCGGAAGATTACCAAGTAAGCCGTAAATACGGGCCGCTTCGGCGGCCTGCTGGCTGTCAAAAAATGCGCAGGGTGCAGGGGGATCATCCCCCCTGCCGGGTGTGGGCAGAGCCCACATTCCTTGTGCCGCAGCACTTTCAAGAAAGCACAGCGAGCACCGAAGGTGCAAGATTTGCGGCTTTGACTGACAAGAATGAGGTTTTTCGACAAGCTGCGGGCCGCTTCGGCGGCCTGTTTTTTGCAGTGCGATTTAGGAAAATGCGGTCTTCTTTTGCATCTTTTCTTCTGATACAGAAGAGAAGAAGGCCCCCCGGCAGGGGTGAGATATTGGGCAAAACGGAGCGTGAACAGTGGTGGCGAAGCATGAGGAATTTATTGCCGTCATGGCGGTATTGGATGAGGATACCCAGAAAAAGCTGCAGGCTTTGCGGAATGCACTGATATGTGCCTACGGGCCGGATACAGAAACGGCGGATCTCCCCTTCCATATCACTTTGGGCAGCTATGCTCCGGAAGATGAAGCGGTGACTGTATCCAGAATCAGGGCATTGGCGACAGCTTCTGCACCTGTTTCCATCCGCTTTTCCGGGCTGAAGCTGGTGGGCACAAATGTGAGGTACATGGCGCCGGTGCTGGATAAGGGGCTGAAGCAGCTGCACAGCCATTTTGATTCGGATTACGCCAATGGTTATCCTGATTGGCTGCCTCATGCATCGGTATACCGGCATGCACTGCCGGCGGGGGAAACGTTGCCGGAGGAAATCGTCGCTATGGCAGAGAAAATCAGGGATGCAAGGATCACGGCTCTTGAGCTGGGAGCATTTGGCCCCCTGCGGCACATTTGCCGGGCGAAGCTTGAAAAGTGAACAAAAAAGGAGAGGCCCCGGAAAAACCGGATCACCTCTCCGTTTTGTTTGTATACAATTATGCCTTTTCGGCGGAGATCAGCGCACGTCCTTTGCCACGGAGCGTCAAAGCAGGGGCTTTGGCAGGGATAAAGGCAGTTTCGCCGGGATTCAGGCGGATGGATGCGCCCTCCCAGCAAAGCTGCATATCATCAAGGGCGGTAAGGATTCGGAAGAAGTTTTTTTCAGGCAGAGCGATTTCCCCATCAATGGCGGCGCAGTCCAGCGCAAAGGCAGGCACCCGCAGCAGGGGAGTCAGAGTGTTGTCAAGGGCTGTGGGCATTACAGCCTGCTGTCCCTTCAGTTCCGGACGGATCACATCCAGCGACTGGCGGATGTGCAGGGGCCGCTTTTCGCCTTTGTCGTTGACCCGGTTGAAGTCCCACAGACGATAGGTCACATCGCTGGATTGCTGGATTTCGTAGAGCAGAATTCCGCCCCCGATGGCGTGTACCATGCCCGCAGGCATGAAGAACACATCGCCGGGCTTCACGGGCACACGGGCGATAAGGGGTTCGATATCCTCGCCGGAAAGGAGACCCTTTTCCAGCTCCTCAATGGATACGCCCTCCTTCATGCCGTAGAGGATGCTGGCGTTGTCATCGGCTTCCAGAATGACCCATGCTTCGGTCTTGCCCAGCTTGCCTTCGTGGATGCCGGCGTATTCATCGTCAGGATGAACCTGTACGCTGAGGGAACCTTTGGCGGCCAGCAATTTCAGCAGCAGGGGGAAGGGGTTATCCGGGGAAAGACCGGTGAGCCGCTCACCTTCCCGGGCGATGAGCTTGTGGAGCCCCTCGCCGTTATCGGTGACGCTTTCCAGCCCGGGGATCACGCTGAGCTCAAGTGCCTCGCCGGTGCGCTCGTCGGGGATCTCCTTGCCAAAGACCCGGCGCAGCTGGTCGCCGCCCCAGGGGGTCATTTCGCCATGGCGATAGGCGGGATGCATTTTCATGGGCAGAAGGGCGCAATCATCGGTGAGGGGCATTTCCAGCAGGATGCCTTCGCTGCATTCGCCGGCAGGGCGCATGGCAGGCAATGAAGCGGAGCACTGGGCGTCAGCCACAAGCCGGAGGCTGTCGCAGCCATTGGATCTGGCGTTTTCCACCGCAGTATTCAGGGCAGCGGGTGCATTTTCGGCGCAGCCGGAATAACGGAAGGCGGCGGGTTTTACGCCGTACAGCCAAGCACCGGGCAGTTCAGTGTATTCCAGTGTATCCAGTTTTTCCATCAACTTACTCATGGGCGGTATCCTCCGTGTACATGCTGTATAGTTCGTAATACTTGCCTTTTTTGGCCATCAGCTCCTGATGGCTGCCCTTTTCCACAATGCCGTCCCTGGTCAGCACCCAGATGGAGCTTGCGCCACGGATGGTGGTCAGCCTGTGGGCGATGGTGAAGGTGGTACGTCCCGCACTGAGCTTTTCCAAAGATTTTTGCACCAGCCGCTCGCTTTCATTGTCAAGGGCGCTGGTGGCCTCGTCCAGAATGAGGATGGGCGGGTTTTTCAGGAACACACGGGCAATGGATATGCGCTGCTTCTGGCCGCCGGAAAGCTTTACGCCTCTTTCGCCCACATAGGTATCGTAACCCTGGGGCAGCTGGGAGATGAATTCGTCTGCGCCTGCCTGCTTAGCGGCCTCCACCACCTGTTCCCGGGTGGCTCCGGGCAGGCCGTAGGCGATGTTTTCAAAAATAGTGCCGGAGAACATGTACACTTCCTGCTGCACCATGCCGATATTCTCGCGGAGGCTTTTCTGGGTGAGGGTGGTCACGTCCTGCCCGTCCACAAGAATGCGGCCGGCGGTCACGTCGTAGAAACGGGGGATCAGGTTGCAGAAGGTGGTTTTGCCGCCGCCGGAGGGCCCCACAAGGGCGATGCGGTCGCCGGCCTTCACCTGCTGGCTGATGTGGGCAAGAACCGTGCGGTCATCGTCGCTGTAGTGGAAGCTGACGTCCTCGAAGGTTACATCGCCACGGACGTTGGTCAGTTCCTTTGCATCGGGAGCATCCACAATATCCGGCTCCACATCCATCAATTCCGCAAAGCGTTCGATGCCCGTCATGCCCCGCTGGAATTGCTCTGCAAATTCTACAATGCGGCGGATGGAGGTAAGCAGGGTGGAAATGTAGAGCAGGTAAGCCACATAATCCGCAGCTTCTATCCAGCCCTTGAGCATGAACAGCGCACCTGCCACCACCACCACAATGTACATCAGCCCGTCAAAGGAACGGGTGGTGGTGCTGTAGCCGGCCATATAGCGGTAGCGGTTTTTGCCGATGCGAACATATTCCTCGCTGCCCTTTTCAAACTTTTCAATTTCCATATCCTCGTTGGCGAAGCTTTTTACCACACGCACGCCAAGGAGGCTGTCCTCCACCTGGGCGTTGATCTCGCCCACCTGACGGCGGCTTTGGGCAAAGGCGGCCTTCATTTTTTTGTTGAAGTAGCGGGTGCACACCAGCATAACAGGCAGCATCAGGAAAATGATCAGCGTAAGCAGGGGGCTGATGCCCATCAGGATCACAAAGGGGATGATGATCTTGATGCCTGCGATGAGGAACTCCTCCGGGCAGTGATGGGCAAACTCCGTCACATCAAAAAGGTCGCTGGTGATGCGGGCCATGATCTGGCCCACTTTTGCGTTGCTGAAGTAGGAAAAACCAAGGGTCTGCAGGTGGGTGAACAATGCGCTGCGCATGTCCCGCTCGATGTAGATGCCCATGATGTGTCCACGGGAGGTCATGTAATAGCTGGCGGCTGCATCGATGATCCTGAGCAGAATGTAAATACCGCCGATGATAAGCACATAGGATATCCGCAGCCGGGAAATATCCTCCTGGGCCAAGGCGGTGAAGTTGCGCACAATCAGGGGCAGCACCAGGTCGCACAGGGTGGTGAGCATGGCGCAGAAGAGATCGAAAAAGAGCATCCGTTTGTAGGGCCTGAAATAGGGCAGAAAGCGGCGGATGAGATCGGAAGTTTTCATGGTGCGGGTGTTTTGCTGCATGGCTTATGTCCCTTCTTTAGCGAAGAAATGGTTCAGGGCTGGGAGCCGTCTGTATTGAGAATGGTGGAGCGAAGCAGCTGGGGCAGCTGCTCCTTCATACTGATGGGGCAGGTAACGCAGTAGGCAGCCTCGCCAGTCTGGCCGAAAACCCGGATGAGCTGGCCGTTTTCCATCCAGCCTGCATCCACGCCGCCGATGGCATAGGTGCGCTCGCCGTCCAGCCGGAAGTCGCCGCTCAGAAGGGTGATGGCGCCGGTGGGGCGAAGGCTGTCCACATAGAGGGTTTCGCCGGTTTCCAAAGTATAGGTAATGGTAACACGGCGGGCAAAGCCGCCGTCAAATGCGGTATCGTAAATGCGGGCACGCTCCATGGGCAATACGCCGGGATACAAACTCAGAACCGGCTGGCCAAAGGTGGTTGCCAGCGTGGATACATCCGATTCGCCAGGCATCTCCAGGGGACTCATGGAGGTGGTGATCTTCTGTTCCTGCACATTAGCAAGCTGCTGGGCATCATCCTCCGGCTCACCAAGGAGCAGGAAAATGTAAACAAACACGATGGCGATCATCAGAAAAAGGTACAGGAGCACTTTGCTAAAAATGGCCTTCCATTTGGAAGGCGGGGCTTCTTCCACTTCGTCCTCGGCCATTACAGGCTTCTGAGCAGGGAGGCCCTGCTGAGGTTTTTCCTTTTCCCGGAGCCATTTGCTTTTCATATCAGCCGCTTGAACGGGGCGCTGCTTTGGTTGGTTGTGCAAAGAGATCAACCTCCTTTATTCCCGGGCAGGGGCTGCCCTGCTGAGAATGTTTTCCTTGTGCCTGCTTCGGGGGAGGATAGGCGATCCAGGCAGGCTGCGCAACTATTTTACCACAGCCCGCTGGGGTTGAAAAGGGATTGTTGCCCGGTGGGATTGATGGTATAATACAGGATGGATATTTGCCTCATTGCGAAAGGAGTTTTTGATATTTATGAATAAACCCATTCTTGTGATCATGGCCGCCGGCATGGGCAGCCGCTATGGCGGCCTGAAGCAGATCGACCCCGTGGGGCAGAATGGCGAGATCATTCTGGATTACTCTCTTTTTGACGCACGCCGTGCAGGCTTTGAGCGGGCTGTGATCGTCATCAAAAAGGAAAACGAAGCCCTGTTCCGGGAAGTGGTGGGCGACCGTGCCAGCCGCTTTATGGAGATCCGTTATGCTTACCAGGATTTGCTGGACCTGCCGGAAGGCTTTCAGGTACCCGAAGGCCGGGTAAAGCCCTGGGGCACCGGTCACGCCATTCTTGCCGCACGGGAGCTGGTGGATGCACCTTTCTGCGCCATCAATGCGGACGATTTTTACGGCGAGAATGCCTTCCGCCTGGCCTACGAGCATCTGACAAGCCTCAAGGACGACGGCGACGTTGCCATGGTGGGCTATCTGCTCAAAAATACACTCAGCGAGACCGGTTCCGTGGCCCGGGGTGTGTGCGAGCTGGATGAAAACCAGCAGCTGACCGGCCTGAACGAACGTACGCACATCATCTCCACGGTAGATGGCCCCCTGATGACCGAAGATGGTGAAACCTATACCCGCCTCAGCCCCGAGGCCGTGGTGAGCATGAATATGTGGGCATTTCCCCGGCAGATGATGGACGCCCTCAAGGCGCAGTTCCCCCTGTTCCTGGAAAAAGAGGTTCCTGCCAACCCCATGAAGGCGGAGTTCTTCCTGCCCATGGCCGTGGATACAGAAATGAAGCAGGGCCGTGCCCATGTTACCGTAAAAACCACGCCGGACAAATGGTACGGCGTTACCTACAGCGCAGATAAGCAGCAGGTTGTGGACGCCATCCGCCTTATGGGCGAAAACGGCCGTTACCCCATGCCCCTGTGGGAGGCATAAAACATGGATTCACGGAAACATCTTCCGGCGGTGATCCTGCTTTCCGTTGTGTTTGTTGCGCTGGCGGTTTTGTGCATCATTCTTGCGCCCAAAACCATGGAGGCCTATGACGTTCTTAATGTGGAAAAAAACGCCACCCCCACCCCCACGGCGGATAACCGCAACATGCTGGCAGTAACCCCGGATCCCAATGCCACCCCTGCGCCCACCATGCTGGTATTGAAGATAGGCGTGGAGGGCGATCAGGTGGAACGCCTTCAGGAGCGGCTGAAAAAGCTGGGATATTATACCGGCGAGGTGGACGGCCAGTTTGGTCAGGGTACCGCAGAGGCGGTTATGCTCTTCCAGACGCAGCATGGCATTGCCGCAGACGGCCTTGCAGGCGAGGAAACCCGCAACCTGCTCTACTCCGAATCGGCGCAGATTTTTGTGCCTACCCCCGTGCCCACCTCCACGCCTTCGGTACTTACAATGGGCGATGATCACGACGGCGTGCGTGCTGCCCAGCAGCGGCTGAAAGACCTTGGCTATCTGGAGGGCGCAGTGGATGGGGATTTCGGTGCTGGCACCAAGTCGGCGGTAATGTGGTTCCAGCGGCAGAACGGCCTTGAGGAGGACGGAGTCATCGGCGGCAATACCATGGCGCTGCTCTTCAGCCAGGAGGCCCCTGCAGCGGTGCCCACCCCCACCCCGGATCCCAACGCCATGCCCATTCTGGTCAACAAGACTCACCCGGTGGAGGATGATTACAAACCCTCCGACCTGGTAAATATGCGTAGCTTTATGCCTTCGGACCTGATCTACGTCAAGGGCAGCGAATGCGAGGGCGACCGTACCGCAGCCACTGCTCTTATCGAAATGCTGAAGGCAGCCAAGGAAGACGGCATCACCGGCTGGCAGCTGAATGCGGGCTACCGCAGCATCCGTTACCAGCAATCCCTGATGGATGACAAGGTGGCAGGCTACATGGAGCGCAACCCCAGCTGGTCCCGCTCCAAGGCCAAAAGCGCAGCCAGCCAGACCGTGGCTGAGCCCGGCACCAGCGAGCATCATACCGGCCTTGCCTTTGACGTAACTGCCCGGGGCGCTGATGCCTTCATCGGTACGCCCCAGCAGAAATGGCTTGCCAAAAATTGCTGGGATTACGGCTTTATCATCCGCTATCAGGAGGATAAGGAAGATATCACCGGCTTTGTGGCCGAGTGCTGGCACATCCGCTATGTGGGCGTCCAGCACAGCGTGCCCATGCGGGACAAAAATCTATGTTTGGAAGAATATCTGGGAGAGGTTGACTGATGGCAGAAAGCTTTTCTCTTATTGTAATCGGAGCGGGGCATGCAGGCTGCGAGGCAGCTCTTGCCGCCGCCCGTATGGGCGTATCCACTTTGCTGATGACCCTGGATATCGGCTCTGTTGCCCTGATGCCCTGCAATCCCGCCATCGGCGGTACAGGCAAGGGCCATCTGGTACGGGAGGTGGATGCCCTTGGCGGGCAGATGGGTCTTTGCATAGACCGTACCTTCCTGCAGTCCAGGATGCTGAACCGGGGCAAGGGCCCGGCGGTGCACAGCCTGCGTGCCCAGGCGGACAAGCGGCGCTACCATGAGGACATGCTGGGCGTTCTTTTTTCCACGCCCAATCTGACGGTGCGCCAGGGCGAGGTGATGGAGATCCTCACCCAAAACGGGCAGGTGTCCGGTATCGTTACCATGACCGGGGAAACCATCCCTTGCAAGGCCATTGTTATTTGCAGCGGCGTGTATCTCAAAAGCCGCATCATCATCGGCCAGTATTCCAAGGACAGCGGCCCTCAGGGATTGCTCCGGGCGGAGGGTCTCAGCCAGAGCCTTGTGGACCTGGGCTTTGAGCTGCGCCGCTTTAAAACCGGTACTCCTGCCCGGGTGGATGCACGCTCCATTGATTTTGACAAGATGGAACCCCAGCCCGGTGACGACCCCATTATCCCCTTTTCTTTCCTGACCCAGGCAAGGCAGGAGGATATCGGCGTTACCTTCCCTATGGAAAACCGGGCCATGTGCTACCTCACCTATACCAACGAGGAAACCCACCGCATCATCCGGGAGAACCTCCATCTGAGCCCCATGGTCAGGGGAGAGATCAAGGGCACCGGCGCCCGGTACTGCCCCAGTATCGAGGATAAGATCCGCCGCTTTGCGGATAAGGACCGCCACCAGCTGTTTATCGAACCCGAAGGACTGGATACCCCCGAATGGTATGTGCAGGGCATGAGCTCCTCCCTGCCGGACTTTGTGCAGTGGAAGATGTACCGCACCATTCCCGGCCTGGAGCGGGCTGTGCTGGTGCGCCTTGCCTATGCCATTGAGTATGACTGCATCGATAGCCGGGAGCTGGATATGACCCTTTGCTCCCGCCGCATTCCGGGTCTGTATTTTGCCGGGCAGATCAACGGTACCTCCGGCTACGAGGAGGCCGCTGCCCAGGGCCTCCTGGCAGGCATCAACGCCGCCTGCTGGCTTCAGGAAAAGGAGCCGCTCATCATTACCCGGGATATGGGCTACCTGGGCGTTATGGTGGATGATCTTGTGGTGAAAGGCACCGATGAACCCTACCGCATGATGACCAGCCGCTCCGAGTATCGGCTTACTCTCCGGCAGGATAATGCGGATCTCCGCCTGACCCATCTCAGCCACGCCCGGGGACTTGCAGACGACCGGCGCATGGCGCTGGTAGAGCGCAAACGGCAGCAAACCTCATCTCTGCTGGAAAAAATGAAACAAACCAAGCTTTTCGCTTCTCCGGAAAGGGATCGTTGGCTTGAGGAAAATCATCAGCCGGTGGTGGCTGCCACCCTCAGCGCAGAGGAACTGCTGCGCCGCCCGGCCATCACGCTGGAAAGCCTCGCCCAGCTTCATCCCGAACTGATGGACTATGACGGTGATGCCCGTGTGGAGGCTGAACTCAGCGTAAAATACGAGGGTTATCTCAAAAAGCAGCAGGCACAGATCCAGCGTGCCCGGGCCATGGAGGACTGGCTTTTCCCCGAGAACATGGATTTTTCCCAGGTGGAAAGCCTGCGTATTGAAGCGAGGCAGAAACTGACCGCCGCCGCTCCCCGCAGCCTGAGCCAGGCAGGGCGCATTCCCGGGGTGAATCCTGCGGATGTGGCAGTGCTGATGGTATGGCTCAAGCGCTGGCGGGAAACGCAGAAGGGCTGAAAAAGAGTATGGATTTTCTGAAACAGCTGGAGGCTTTCGAGCCGGAGTGTCAGCAGGAGGTGACGGATCTCTCCTTACTGCGTCGTTGCCTGAAAACGGAGCAAAACCTTTTTACCAGAGAAAATCCGCTTATTCATATGACGGCTTCGGCCTGGGTGGTGAACCCATCCCGGGACAGGGTGCTGATGTGCTATCACAAGATCTACAACAGCTGGTCCTGGCTGGGCGGCCATGCAGACGGCGAAAGGGATCTGCTCCAAACCGCTGTAAGGGAAGTGCAGGAAGAAAGCGGCCTTGGCAATGTGCGGCCCCTCAGTGAGAAAATCTATTCCGTAGAGGCGCTGCATGTGGAGGGCCACTGGAAGCGTGGCGCATATGTCTCTTCCCATATTCACATGAACGTTACCTATCTGCTTGAGGCAGATGACAGAGAGCCGCTGACTGTAAACGAGGAAGAAAACAGCGGCCTTCGCTGGTTTACCCTGGAGGAAGCAGAAACCCTTCCCGAGGAAGTATGGATGCGTGAGATGATCTACCGCAAGCTGAACCGGAAGCTTTCCGCTTTTGTCTGAAACCGTATGCTTAAAGAATGCCCGCAGGAGGTGAGTCCCCATGGAACTGGAAACCCTTGTTGCCATCGTGCAGGATACCACTTTTCGCAACGATGAAAACGGCTATACCGTACTCCGGGCCAACGTGGGGCGTACCACCCACACCATCGTGGGCCAGATGCCGGAGCTGAGTCCCGGCGAAAACGTCACCTTTGAAGGCAATTGGACGGAGCATCCTACCTATGGCATGCAGTTCAGCGCACGGAAGTGCACCATTACCCCGCCCACGGGCAAATCCGCCATAGAAAAATATCTTGGCTCCGGCCTGATCCGGGGCATCGGCCCTGCTACCGCCAAGCTGATTGTGAACCATTTCGGCGAGGAAGCCCTCACCATTCTGGATGAGCAGCCTTACCGCCTTACAGAAATCAGCGGCATCGGCAAAAAGCGGGCAGAAATGATCATCGAAAGCTACACCCAGCAAATGGGCATGCGCCGGGTCATGGTGTTTTTGCAGAACTATGGCCTCAGCCCCAGCCTGAGCATGCGTATTGCCAAATACTACGGCGAGAATACCGTGGAGCTGATCCGGGAAAATCCATACCGTATGGTGACGGATATCGAGGGTGTTGGCTTCCTCACTGCCGACCGCATTGCCCTGAGCATGGGCATGGATCCTCAGAGCGAGTTCCGCATCCGGGCAGCGCTGTTTTACCTGCTCAACGAGGCAGCCGGCAGCGCAGGGCACACCTATTTGCCCAAAGAACTGCTCATGAGCAAGGCGGCCGCCATGCTGCACTGCCAGGACGAACTGGTGGAGCGGCAGATCACCGAGGCTATGATGCAGAAGATGATCATCGGTTTCCGCTTTGCGGATTGCGACGATGCGCTGTGCCTGCCCTTCTTTTTCATGGCCGAGCAGGAGATCGCCCTGCGGCTTATGCGGCTGATGCACGCAAGACCTTACAAGCGCATCGGCGGTCTGGATGAACGTATTGCCCAGTATGAAGTGGAAAACGGCGTCAAGTTCAGCGAAAACCAGCGCAAAGCCATCCGTGGTGCTGTGGAGGAAGGCGTGCTGGTGATCACCGGCGGCCCTGGCACCGGCAAAACAACCATTATCCGCTGCATTCTTTCCCTTCTCAGCGACGATAACGAAATCCTGCTCTGCGCCCCCACAGGGCGTGCTGCCAAGCGCATGAGCGAGGCCACCGGCGGCGAGGCAAAGACCATTCACCGCCTGCTGGAATACGGCGGCGATTCGGGCCTCTTTGCCCGCAGCGAGGAGTATCCCCTGGAATGCGACTGCCTCATCGTGGACGAAATGAGTATGGTGGATGCCACATTGATGCGGGGCCTGATGCGGGCTGTGCTGCCCGGCACACGGGTCATTCTTGTGGGGGATGCGGATCAGCTGCCCAGCGTGGGTGCAGGCAATGTACTGCGGGATATTCTGGACAGCGATGTGATTCCTTCGGTCAGGCTGACGGATATCTTCCGCCAGGACGAGAGCAGCATGATCGTGCTCAATGCCCACGCCATCAACCATGGCGAAATGCCTGTGCTCCGCTCCAAGGATACGGATTTTTTCTATGTGGAGCGCACGCTGCAATCGGAGGCTGCCCAGACCATCGCCCAGCTTTTGCAAACCCGTCTGCCAAAGTATTTGGGTTTCCCCAAGGATGAATGGCAGATGCAGGCCACACGCTGCATTCAGGTGCTGACCCCCACCAAGAAGGGGGATTGCGGCGCAGTGAACCTCAACCGAATTTTGCAGGATGCCCTCAATCCGGACAGGCCGGGGCTGGATTCCATCGTCCACGGCGATACGGAGTTCCGGGTGGGGGATAAGGTCATCCAGACCAAGAACGATTATCAGCTGGAATATACCCGTTATACGCCCTATGGCACCGAGGAGGGCACAGGGGTGTTCAATGGTGATGTGGGCTACATCCAGCACATTGACCCGGCAGAACACATGATGACCGTGGTTTTTGACGATGACCGGCTGGTGAACTATCAAAAGCAACAGCTGGATTCACTGGATCTTGCCTATGCCCTCACGGTGCACAAAAGCCAGGGCAGCGAGTTTCCCGTGGTAGTGATCCCCGTGGTGGGCGGGCCGCCCATGCTGATGGCCCGCAACCTGCTTTATACCGCCCTGACCCGTGCCAAGCGGCTGGTGGTGCTGGTGGGAAGAGAGGAAGTGGTCCGGCAGATGACCATGAACGACCACGTTGCCAAGCGCTACACCACCCTCAAGGAAAGACTCCTGTCCGCCGCAAGCCTCTGAAAAACCATTGCTTGCCAAAAGGGCAATTATCCGTTACAATAAAACATATCATATTTTTTCATTTCGGCTGATTGGCCGACAATAAGGAGGCAACCCCATGGAACAGAATTATGTATTCTTTACGGACTCCGACTCGGATCTCCCTTACCGCTATGTGGATGAACTGGACATGCAGATGGTCTATATGCCCTACATCATCGACGGAAAGGAGTACCTGGACGATCTGGGCCGGGAAGGCAAGCAGAAGGAATTTTTCGATAATATGAGGAACGGCGCAACGCCCGTTACCTCCCTTTTGCCCACGGCAGTGTATTTGGAATACTTCGAGCCCGTTTTTGAGGCCGGCAAGGATATCCTTTTCGTGGCCTTTTCCAGCCAACTTTCTGGCACCATCAACAATATCTATGCCGCCCGGGAGGAACTGCTGGAAAAATATCCCGAGCGCAAGATGATCGTGGTGGATACCCTGGCCATCTCCATTCCTCAGAGCATCCTGATCCTCAAGTCCCATGCCCTCTACCGGGAAGGCAAGCCCATGGAGGAAGTGGCCCAGTGGCTGGAAGAGAACAAGAGCAAGGCTCAGGCTTTCTTTACCGTGGATGATCTGGTTTACCTGCGCCGTGGCGGTCGCATCAGCGCTCTGGCTGCTGCCTTTGGCACCATGCTGGATCTGAAGCCCATCATCACCGAGGGCAAGGACGGCAAGCTCAACGCCATTGAGAAGGTACAGGGCCGCAAGCGTGCCCTGCGCACCCTTGCAGACAAGGCTGCCGAAAATATCGATGATCCCGCCAATGCGGATGTGACCATTATCCACGCCGACGCCCCCGAGGATGCGGCCCGCCTTGAAAAACTGCTGAAGGAACGCATTCCCGGCCTGGAGAACATCGCCGTGGAATATGTGGGCCCGGTCATCGGCGCACACTGCGGCCCCGGCACCGTAGCTGTATGCTTCTTTGGCAAGGAACGCCCCTATTGATAAACAATCAAAGCCGTTTCGCCCTCAGCGGACGGAACGGCTTTTGCGTGTTTCGTTTTTGCAACCCCCATAAACCAGCAGGCATGATCAGAAAGGATGATCATCATGGAAAATGTCGTCGATTATGTGGATTTGGGACAGCGCATTATGCAGCTTCGCAAAAAAATGAAACTGACCCAGAAGGAGCTTTCAGAACGGTCGGGTGTGAGCCTGTCCTTCCTTGGCCTCATTGAGCGGGGCGAAAGGAAAGCCAGCCTTGAAACCATTGTTTCCATAGCCAACGAGCTTGGCGTGGGGCTGAACTATCTGTTTGCAGCCAGCCTGAAAAACGTCAGCTCCGAAACAAAATCGGAGCTGACGGTGAGCCAGCGCAAGCGCCTGAGCACCCTGCTGGATGAAATGAAGCTGTCGCTGGATGGCTGGCAGGGAGACTGATCTTCCCCTTGGCAGAAAACCTCAGGAAAGAAGCTCGTCCAGCACGTCCTGCATGTCGTACATGCCGGCGGGCTTGTCCTTGAGGAAACGGGCGGCCTTCACGGCGCCACGGGCAAACAGGCTGCGGTTTTCTGCACGGTGGCTCAGGATCACCTCTTCGCCTTCCCCATAAAAGCATACTTCATGCTCGCCGGTAACGGTTCCGCCACGGACGGCATGCAGGCCGATTTCGCTGGGCTTGCGCTGGGCGGTGCGGCCGTTGCGGCCATAAATGGGCTCCTTCAGGGAGCCTGTTTCTTTTTCTACTGCATCGTAGAGCATAAGGGCGGTGCCGCTGGGTGCGTCGGCCTTCATGCGGTGATGCCGCTCGATGATCTCAATATCAAAATCTTCTCCGAGGGTGCGGGCGGCGATGGAGCACAGCCTGCGCAGCAGGTTTACGCCAAGGCTCATGTTGGCGCTGCGGAACACGGCGATCTCCAGGGAAGCCTTGCGGATTTCCTCCAGCTCTTCCTCGGTGTAACCGGTGGCGCAAAGCACGGCGGGCATTTTGTTGCGCTTTGCCAGCGCAAGCAACTCCATCAGGCCGGAAGGACGGGAAAAGTCCACCAATACATCGGCCGTTTCCGTTACCTTGTCAAAATCAGTCACTACGGGAAAATCGAAATTCTGGCCGGAGTAAGCCACATCTACACCGCAGGCGATCTCCATGCCGGCATCCTTTGCGGCCAGGGCCACCTCACGGCCCATGCGGCCCATAGCGCCGCCAAGAATCAGTTTCATTTATGTATCCTCCTCGAATATGTGGGTTGGAAAAGGGAAAGCCGTCTGCGCAGGCAGGCGGCTTTGTTTGCAATAAAGGGGACGCTTATGCCTTCAGCATTCCCAGCTCCGCCATGGCCTTCATCAGCATCTCCCGGGTCTTTTCACCGGCAGGGATCAGGGGCAGGCGTACTTCGCCGGAGCAAAGACCAAGCTGCTCTACGGCGTACTTCACGGGAATGGGGCTCACTTCGCTGAACAATGCCCGTACAAGAGGCAGAATGCGTACCTGTTCCTGCAGGGAAGATTCGTAATCCCCTGCGAAGAAGCTCTCGCAAATACGGTTCATAGCTCCGGGCAGGATGTTGCTTACCACGGAGATTACACCATCGCCCTTGAGGGTCAGCAGGTTGTAGACCAGATCATCGTTGCCGCTGTACAGGGCCATGCGGCCATCGATGACGGCCATCTTCTCCATCACCAGGGACAGGTCATTGCTGCTTTCCTTCAGGCCGATGAAGCGGTCGCACTCAGCCAGCCGCGCCAGCGTTGCGGGGCCAAGATCAAGGGCGGTGCGGCTGGGCACGTTGTAGAGGATGATGGGCAGCTCCGTGTTTTCTGCAATGTGCATAAAGTGGGCGTAAAGGCCCTCCTGGGTGGTTTTGTTGTAGTAGGGGGTCACTACCAGCTGAGCATCGCAGCCCAGATCCCGGTAGAGCTTTTCGGTTTCCACTACGCTGGCGGTGCAGTTGCTGCCAGTGCCGCAGATGACGGGAATCCTGCCGTTCACCTCGGCTACCACCTCACGGATTACCTGCACCTTTTCCTCTTTGGTCATGGTAGCAGGTTCGCCGGTGGTGCCGCATACCACGATGGCGGCGGTACCGGCTTCCAGCTGCATCCGGGTCAGTTTGCGCAGTGCCTCAAAATCCACCTTGCCATTGGTAAAGGGGGTGACCAGCGCTACCGCTGCGCCACGGAACAAAGGCTTTGCCATGGGAAACTCCTCCTAATAATCAGGCGTTCTTGTGGGGAATGTAGCCCATCTTGCACAGATATTCTGCGCTGAGCACGCCGCCGCCGGCAGCGCCCCTCAAGGTGTTGTGGCTCAGGCAAACAAACTTGTAGTCGAAGATGGGATCTTCCCGGAGGCGGCCGATAGAAATGCCCATTCCGCCGTAGTTGTCACGATCCAGCTTGGTCTGGGGGCGGGCAGGATCCTCAAAATAGGTCAGGAACTTTTCGGGGCTGGAGGGCAGGCCCAGGCCATCGGTGGCAGGCTTTGCGGTGTTCCAGCGGTCCAGAATCTGTTCCATGGTGGGCTTCTTGCCAAACTTTACGCCCACGGCAGCCATATGGCCGTCGGAGCAGGCAACACGCAGGCACTGAGCGCTGATCTTGGGCAGGGTGTTGTCCACGATGGCGTCGCCTTCGATTTTGCCAAAGATCTTCAGGGGCTCCTTCTCGCTCTTCTCGTCTTCGCCGCCGATGTAGGGGATGACGTTATCCACCATTTCGGGCCAGCGCTCGAAGGTCTTTCCGGCACCGCTGATGGCCTGATAGGTGCACACATTTACCAGTTCAGGCTCGAACTCCTGAAGGGCCCACAGAGCGGGAACGTAGCTCTGGATGGAGCAGTTGGGCTTTACGGCGATGAAACCGGTCTTGGTGCCCAGACGCTTGCGCTGAGCCTCGATGATCTTTGCGTGGTCGCCGTTGATTTCGGGAATCAGCATGGGCACGTCGGGGGTGTGACGGTTTGCGCTGTTGTTGGAAATGACGGGGGTTTCGGTCTTGGCGTAGGCTTCTTCCAGCGCCTTGATCTCATCCTTTTTCATGTCCACGGCGCAGAAAACGAAGTCCACCTGCTCTGCAACTTTTTCTACATCTGCTGCGTCATACACGGGCAGAGAGGCGATGTTTTCGGGAATGTCCTTATCGGCAAAAGCCCAGCGGCCTTCCACGGCTTCACGGTAAGTCTTGCCTGCGCTGCGTGCGCTGGCGGCAAGGCAGGTCACCTTGAACCAGGGATGATTGCTGAGCAGCAGGGCGAAACGCTGTCCCACCATGCCGGTTGCGCCGATAATACCCACACGATATGCTTCCATATTGAACCTCTTTCTCCGGGGAACGCCCCGGGCTTTCCTGCCAGGCACACCGGCCTCAGGAAAGATTATTCTTAATGGGGAGGGGACGGACGCAAAGATCTGCCCCTCCCATGCACCGTGGGCGTGCCCAGAGGGTGCGGAATAGCTTGCTTTGGTGTTTTACCACCGGTTCTTGACCTTTTCGGCAAAGCCGAACATGTGGTCAAGTTTCAGTTCCTTATCTCCGAAACGAGCGGTACCGTCGAAGTAGCCGAATACCTGATGCTGGTCGCTTTCGATAACCAGTACGGATGTCAGGCTGGCACGGTCCAGCAGAGGAGTAAAGGTAAGATCCAGCTCGCCCTTGTTATCCTTCACTGTCCAGGTGGCATAGAAATCGTCCTTGCCATCAGCAGTTTTGGGAATATCAAAGATTACCTGATCCAGTTTGTAGGCTTTACCGTCCAGAAACAGCATATTCTCGCTGGCGGCAGATGTGTCGCCAAAGCCGTAGCCCAGGTTAAAGCCGAAGGGTACGCCGTCGATGCGTCCGGAAAGGCTGGACCAGTACCAGGTGTTGGAGTAGGTCCATACGCCACGTCCCCAGTCCAGCACGCCCATGGAATCCTCCTTGTGGAATTCGTAGGTGCGGCCGTCGAAGGAAACGGAGCCTTCTGCCAGCAGGCAGTTGATCTTCTGGTTGTAGTAGAATGCCTTGGGAGCTCCTGCAAAGGGCGTGGCGATAACCATGGAATCCTCCGGCACATCGGAGAGCACCACATGAGCGTCGATGGGCTGACCCTTGGCGAAGTTGTCCATGTGCACATCCAGCGTGCGGACGGTACCATCATTTTTGAAGGAAAGGCTGTAACCCTTGCCGGAAACGCTTACATCGCCCTTTTCGCTGGTGGCGGGCAGACCGGTTTTGCCCATGGGCAGGATGCGCATGGGGCTGTTGGTATGCTGCCATTTTTCGCCGATGTTCAGCAGGGTGATACTGTCCAGACCCATGTAGCTGTTATCGGCAATGGTCAGGGCCAGTACGGCCTCCGGGGAGCAAATGCAGTAGTAATCCCATTCCTTGATGCGCAGTTTGCCGGCCTTGATGGCGTTGCGGTCATAGCTGCGGCTTAAGTAGGTCTGATAGCCTTTTTCGATAAGCTGGCCCTTTTCGTCAAGAAGGGGGCCGGCGGTCATGAGAAACTGCTCCGCCATGGAAATGCCTCCTTATCAGGCCTCAACGCTGAACTTGTAGATGGTGAAGGTGTCGTAGGTGTCCTGGGGACGCAGCACATAGCTCTCGAAATGGGGATGATGGATGGCATCGGGATAGTGCTGGGTTTCCAGGCACACGCCGGCGTAGGGGCCATAGTGTACGCCACCCTTGCCGGTGTGGTTCAGGCCCTGACCGGTGTAGCACTGAACGCCGGGCTGATCGGTAATAACATCCATGCGGCGGCCGGTCTTGGGGGAACGCAGAGTGGCAATGACCTTGGTTTCCTTGTCGCGGCCTGCGGCATAGTTGAAGTCCACACCCTTGGCAGCTGCCATGGCGGGATCGGATTCGGTCTTGTCCAGCACGTCGCCCAGGCGGGTTTCTTCGGTGAAGTTGTACACAACCTCGGTCTGGGGGATCAGGCGGCCGGTGGGGATCAGGCCGGGGCCGGCTTCGGTGATGCTGTCGGCAAAGATCTGCAGGGTCAAATCCTTCACGTCGCCTGCGTCGTGGCCATCCAGGTTGAAGTAAGCATGGTTGGTCAGGTTGCACAGGGTGGTCTTGTCGGTAACAGCCATGTAGTGGATGCCCAGCTCGCAGTCGTCATTCCAGCTATAGTCCACAACCAGGTTCAGCTTGCCGGGGAAACCTTCGTCGCCGTCGGGGCTGACCATGGAAAGGCGCAGGGTATCCTTGCCCTTTTCTTTGATGCACTTGGCCTTGAGCATGTATACGTTGAAGCCCTGATGGCCGCCGTGCAGGTTGTTTTCGCCGTCATTCTTGGCCAGGGTGTAGGTTTCGCCTTCCAGCTCGAAGGCGGCGCCGCCGATGCGGTTGCCCACACGGCCGATGAGAGCGCCCATGCTGCCGCCCTTGTTGTCGTAGGTATCCACGTTGTCGTAGCCCAGGTTGACGTCGGCCATTTTGCCGTCCTTATCGGGCACAACAATGTTGGTGATAACGCCGCCGAAATCGATGATGGATACGCTGGCGCCAATGGAGTTGGTCAGGGTGTATTCGGTTACTTTGCGGCCGTCCTTGGTGGTGTCGAAGAGTCGCTTGGTAATGCTCATGGGAATGCCCTCCTCATAGTCAGTCAAAAATGGATACAATCATCCATTATTTCTTATTTTATCCTATACCGTGCACAGGGTCAAGGGCGTGAATTATGAAAATCCTCCGCTTCTGACCGTCAGCAAGCGGAGGAATCAGCCAAAAACCGTTTACACAAGCACTTTGGCCAGGAAATCCTGAGTACGGGGGTGCTGGGGATTGGAGAAGATATCCTCCGGAGTGCCCTGTTCCACGATTTTGCCTTCGTCCATGAACAGCACACGGTCTGCCACTTCACGGGCGAAGCCCATTTCGTGGGTGACGACCACCATGGTCATGCCCTCGTTGGCAAGCTGCTTCATAACGTCCAGTACCTCGCCCACCATTTCGGGGTCAAGGGCGCTGGTGGGTTCGTCAAAGAGCATTACCTGAGGCTCCATGCACAGGGCCCGCACAATGGCGATGCGCTGCTTCTGTCCGCCGGAAAGCTGGCTGGGATAGGCATTTGCACGCTCGGCGAGGCCTACCCGTTCCAGCAGGGACATTGCCTTTTCCTCGGCTTCGGCCCGGCTCTTTTTGAGCAGCTTCATGGGGGCCAGAGTCATGTTTTTGAGGATGGTCATATGGGGGAAAAGGTTGAAGTGCTGGAAAACCATGCCCATCTTTTCCCGGTGCTTGTTGATGTTCACCCGGGGATTGGTAATATCAACGCCTTCCACGGTAACGGTGCCGCTGGTGGGGGTCTCCAGCAGGTTGAGGCAGCGCAGGAAGGTGGACTTGCCGCTGCCGGAGGGGCCAATGACAACCACCACTTCGCCCCGCATAATATCGGCGGTAACACCCTGCAGGGCCTTCAGTTTGCCGTCGTCGAAGGTTTTTTCCAGATCCTGTACGGAAATAATGATATCAGTGGTCACTGGAACGCAGCCTCCTTTCCAGCTTGCCGATGAGCCAGGTCAAAGTCAGCACCACGATAAGGTACAGAAGACCGGACACGATGTAGGGCGTAAAGGCAGAGAATGTACGGGAACGGATGTAGTCGCCTGCCTTGGTCAGCTCGGTAAGAGCGATGTAGGACAGGATGGAGGTTTCCTTGATGAGGGAGATGAATTCGTTGCACATGGCAGGCAACGCAGATTTTGCGGCCTGGGGCAAAATGATGTGGATCATGGTGCTGAAGCTGGAAAGGCCAAGGCTCCGTCCGGCTTCGGTCTGGCCTTTTTCCACGGACATAATGCCGCCACGGACGATTTCCGCCACATAGGCGGCGCTGTTGAGGCCGCAGGCGATGACGCCGATGATAACTTTATCAATACGGACGGTGCCGAAGATACCAAAGTTGATAATCAACACCTGAAGCAGAAGCGGCGTGCCACGGATAAGGTTGATGTAGCCGCCGGCCAGTTTGGACAGGGAGCGGAGCATGAAAGCGCCCAGCTGCGCAAAGAAGCCTTTGCCACGGCCGGAAGCGTTCTGCATCTGAGGCAGACGCAGGATGGCCAGCAGGGTGCCCAGGGCCAGGCCCACCAGAATGGCAAAAAAGGATACTCTCAGCGTAACGCCAAGACCCTTTAAGTATTGCAGCCAACGGTCATCCTTGAGAATGTTGAGATAGATTTCCTTGTACAGGTTCTGCCAGACGTTGGCGGATTTGTCCATGACCAGGGGTTCTATTTCAATCCACCATTTGTCGAAAACAGAAAGGGTTTCAGCAGCGTTCAATGAGATTCCCTCCAGATGGTTGTTCAAGTGCACAAATGCCGTAGAGAGCCGAAGCCCTCTACGGCGTATTTACCTGACGGTGATGCCGGAAATTATTCGGCAGGAGCTGCCTCGGTCTCAGCTTCGGCTTCGGCCTCGTTGCCGCCGAAGTACTTAACGGCCAGCTGCTCCATGAAGCCTTCTTCTTCCAGTTCAACCAGAGCGGCGTCGATCTTGGCCAGCAGTTCGGGGTTGGCCTTGTTAACCTCGATGCCGTACCAGTCAGCCTGCAGGCCCATGTCTACCATAACCAGAGAGGGATCGTTCAGGGAAGCCATGATGGCCTGGCCAACGGGCTTGTCGATGATGACGGCATCGATCTTGTTGCCCTGCAGGTCCATAACGGCGTTAAGGAAGGTCTTGTACTGAGCGACGTTTTCCATGCCGGTGATTTCCTCGGCAGCGAAGTCGCTGGTGGTGCCCAGCTGAACGCCGATCATCTTGCCCTTGAGGTCGTCAGTGGTGGTGTAGCCGCTGTCGGCCTTTACGATAACAACCAGACCGGCGTTGATGTAGCCAGCGGAGAAATCAACGGTCAGCTTGCGCTCGTCGGTGATGGAGATACCGGAAAGACCAACGGTGTTGGGGTCGGCAGCAACGGCGCTGATAACGGCGTCGAAGTCCATGGGCAGGATCTCGTACTGGATGCCGGCCTTCTCAGCGATGGCAACCCACAGGTCGATGTCGTAGCCAACGATGGCATCGCCTTCAACATATTCAAAGGGGGGGTACTCGGGGTTGGTAGCAACGGTGATCACAACGTCTTCAGCCAGGGCGGCGGTGCAGGCCAGAGCCATAACCAGAGCCAGCAGCAGGGCAACAAACTTCTTCATGGATATATCCTCCTTGATATTGATAACAGTTTGGGTTTCCTTGGGAACGTGCATAGTATACCGCCGAATATTCACCCTGTCAAGAGTTTTTTGCATAAATATTCAAGATGGTTTTTGAAGGCGGAATTGCGTGGGAAACTCCTATAAATCAAGGGACAGAGCGCACATAGAGGCTGCCTCCGTCCCTGGAAAGAGCTTCGTTTTTTCATTGTATTTCCTATTCACGGGCCGCAAGATAGGCCTTCATGCCGTCTTCGTAGGCGTTTCCCCCGTGCGCATCGCAGGCGACGGTAAGAGGAAGATCCTTCACCACAAGGCGTTTGATGCTTTCGGTTCCCAGATCATCATAGGCCACCACATCACATTTTTCTATGCAGGCGCTCATATAAGCGGCGCAGCCACCGATGGCGGCGAAGTACACTGCGCCGTATTCCATCAGGGCCTTGCATACAGCTTCATTGCGGCCACCCTTTCCAATCAGGGCGTTTACGCCGTAACCGAGCAGCTGAGGTGTATATGCATCCATGCGGGAAGAAGTGGTAGGGCCAATAGCACCAACGGGTTTGCCTTCCAGGGCAGGTGTGGGGCCTGCATAAAATATCGTTTGGTTGCATAAATCCACAGGAAGGGGCTGACCCGCCTCGAGAGCGGCACAAAGCCTGCCGTGGGCAGCGTCCCGGGCGGTATAAATCACGCCGCTGAGACTGACACGGTCGCCGGCCCGGAGGGAAAGAAGTTTTTCCCGGCTGATGGGGGCAGTAAGGGGAATCAGAGACAAGGTGCATCCTCCTTCCGGTTCAGGGTGCAGGGGAGGCCTTCCAGAATGCGTTCAGCATGGCGGGTAACATGGCAGCCCACGTTTACCGCCACGGGCAGCCCCGCAATGTGGGTGGGCGCAGTACGGATATGCAGGCTCAGTGCAGTGGTCAGGCCACCGAACCCTTGAGGGCCAATGCCAAGCGCATTTACAGCTGCAAGCAGTTCTTCCTCCAGGGCACGGTAGTAGGGGTCTGCATGGGGCTGGGAGAAAACCAGCGCTTCCTTGGCCAGCATGGCTACCTGCTCAAAATCGCCGCCGATGCCCACGCCCAGCATCATGGGCGGGCAGGGGTTGGAGCCGGCTTTCCGAACGGTATCGATGACGAATTCTTTTACTCCCTCAAGGCCCTGGGCAGGGGTCAGCATGGCCACACGGCTCATGTTTTCGCTGCCAAAGCCCTTGGGGGATACCACCAGCCGGAGAGTATTGCCGGGCACATTGCGAATATGCAGTATGGCAGGGGTGTTGTCGCCGGTATTGCCCCGGCGCACCGGATCACCCACCACGGATTTGCGCAGATAGCCGTCGATATAGCCCTGACGTACCCCTTCGTTCACAGCGTCGTAAAGAAGCCCGCCGGTAATGTGCACATCCTGCCCCACATAGGCGAAAACCACAGCCATGCCTGTATCCTGGCAGATGGGCACGCCGGTCTGACGGGCAATGGAAGCGTTTTTTGAGATAAGCTCAAGGGTTTCCCGGGCAGGTGCAAAGGTTTCCTTTTGACGGGCGTTTTCCAGCAAAGAGACGACCTGCCCCGGCAGGCGGGTGCAGGCCTCAATGCAAAGTTCCTTTACGGCCCGGGTGATGTCGCAGGCATCAATAAGGGAAAGGGTATGCATAACATTTTCTCCTTTAGTACAGGTTCAGCCGAGGGTAAGATGAATGATTTCCCGGGGGTTGAACCAGCGTGGCATATAGCAGGGGTTGCCCACGCCGGCGGTTACCAGCAGCTTGCTGTGGTACAGGCCCCGGGTGTATTTGGGCAAAAGCCCCTGGCCGGGGGCGTACAGTCCCTGCCCAAAAAGCTGGATCTGTCCGCCGTGAGCGTGACCGGAAACGATCAGGTCTGCATCACGGTCCAGCAGGTACTGGGCTGCGTGATGAGGCTTATGGCACATCAGCAGCCGGAAACCAGGCTGCTTTTCAAAATCGTCCAGCATATCCTGCACGGGAAAGTTTTCTCCAGGCAGGTACCATCCACCGATGGTAAGCTCCCCAAAGGAAACAAAGCGGTTGATAAGCAGTTCTGCGCCGGTTTTTTCCGCATCCTTTACAAAAGCCTGGAAGTCCGGCAGGCGCAACTCGTGATTGCCCACGGAATAAAAGGTGGGCAGCAGCTTTGCGGCTTCTTTGAGGAAATCTACGCCCCGGGAGTACTTCCTGGTGTAGCGGTTGGCTACGTCGCCAGGCACCAGCAAAGCCTCGCAACCCTCCAGATGGGGCAGAATATCTTCAAAAGGCTCGTTGTGCAGATCGCTGACGATGGCCAGTTTTACAGGCCGGGACAGTTTGTCTGAAGGAAAATCGTAATGGGTTACTTTGCGCAAAAGGAATTCCTCCTTTGTCCTGCAAGGGGATACAGGGAAGGATATGCCGTCTGGCGGCAGATGATAACCGGCCTTACAGCAGACCCAGGTTTTTCAGCTGGGTCACGATAGCTTCGGGCAGATTGAGCTTATCCACAACGGCTTGCAGCTGTCCCGTACTGCTGAGCACGATCACCGCCACCAGCAGAAGGAAAAGCAACGCCAGCAGGATGATCAGCGGAAAACGAAGCCAGCCAAGGGAGAACTTCTTTTTCACCGGGCCGATATCCGGCAGTTCAGGGGCGATGGTCTGGGGTACGGGCATATCCTCGTCGGCCATTTCGTCCTCGCCCAGGTATTCATCGTCATCATCGTATTTTTCGTGCTCCGGGGCGAAATCTGCCCCGAAGGAGAAATCCCCGGAAGATGCGGGTTCATCCGCAGCAGCTTCCTCGGGAACGGGCGACGTGCGGAAGGAAGGCTCCCAAAAGGGATTGGCCGG
Source organism: Clostridiales bacterium (assembly GCA_015056145.1). GTDB lineage: Bacteria > Bacillota > Clostridia > Christensenellales > Aristaeellaceae > Limiplasma. The sequence goes on along the minus strand of SVGY01000002.1, from coordinate 116,261 downwards.
GGTTTGATTCGGAACAAAGGCGGGGGCGGCTGTGTCGGGCACCTGGGGTGCGGCAGACTGAAGGCCGGTCATGCGTAGCACCGCCTGAGGCTCCTGAGGCTGTCCCTGGGCGTCCGTCACAATAACGGGCACAAGGCATACAGAAGCATTCTGTCCCTGCAGCTGACCCATCAGGGGGCATACGGCGCAGGCACGGTTTTGCTGGGCTTCCATGGCGGCTTGCCACTGGGCCCAGTAGGAAGCGTAGTAGGCATCGTAATCGAAACCGGGCTCGTCGGAGGGTTTTTCTTCTTCGTCGGAGGGGTCGTCCTGAGCAGCGGTACGGCTTTCCGGCGTGGGAGCCTCTTCCTCTTGCGGGGGCAGCTCATCCTCTTCGGTAGTTTCCACAGGAGATGCAAGCTCCTGAATGGGTTCTTCTTTGGAGGTTTCCTCTGCCGGAAGGGGTTCTTCGTTGGGCGTGTAGCCCGCAAAAGAAGCACTCTCTTCCATTGGCGTTTCCTCCTGAACAGGCGCTTCTGGAAGATTTTCTTCCGGAGAAACCGTTTCTTCCGCAGGGGTTGCCATAAAAGGTGCAGGGGTAAAGAAGCTGATCTGTTCCGGTTCGGTTTCCGGGGCCGCAACGGCGTTTTGCAGCACGGGAGGCTCCTGTGCTGCTTCTTCCCGGGCAAATACAGTTACACGCCGGGCTTTGGGGCCGAAAGCGGGTTCCTCGCTTTCCGGCTGAGGGGCGGCGGCTTGGGCAGGCCGGTGCACTGCCAGGGGGGCGGGCCGGGACAGAAGGCTCCCTCTGTCAAGGGGTTTCATATAAGGATTAAGGCCGGAATTTGCACTTTCATTCATGCTCATGGATAACCTCCAAAAATCATAACCAGTCGAATCCATTTGACATTATATCACACTTTGTATGCAATGGAAAAGGGAAATACGTCCGGACGATTGCCAATACCGGCCCGGGATGATATACTGTAAGTGATACAAGGCGTTCAGCCTGAGAGGAGAAGAACTGATGAGCACCACTGACAGGCAGTATACCATGGAAGCCCTCCGGTCAAAGAAGGGCTATATTATTGATATGGACGGCGTAATCTACCACGGCAACAAACTTTTGCCCGGCGTGGATAAGTTTGTAAATTTTTTGAAGGAAAACGACAAGAAGTTTCTCTTTCTGACCAACTCCAGCGAGCGTGCTCCCCGGGAATTGCAGCAGAAGCTGGCACGACTCGGCCTGGATGTGGATGAGAGCCACTTCTACACCAGCGCCATGAGCACAGCCGCCTTCCTCAAGAGCCAGAGCCCCGGCGGCAGTCTGTACGTCATTGGCGAGCCCGGCCTTATCGGCGCCCTGTACGATGCAGGCTTTACCATGAACGAGATCAACCCCGACTATGTAGTGCTGGGCGAGACCCACAGCTACAACTACGAAAAGATCGAACGTGCGGTACAACTGGTGCGGGCAGGTGCGAAGCTTATCGGTACCAATCCGGACCTGACCGGCCCCATTGAAAACGGCATTGCCCCTGCCTGCAAGGCGCTGATGGCTCCTGTGGAGCTGGCTACCGGGCGCAACGCCTATTACCTTGGCAAGCCCAATCCCCTGATGATGCGCCACGGCCTGCGCCGTCTCGGGGTCAGCACCGAGGAAGCCGCCATCATTGGCGACCGTATGGATACGGATATCATTGCCGGTGTGGAAAGCGGCATTGATACGGTGCTGGTATTGAGCGGCGTCACCACGGAGGAAGAAATGCGCAAGTTCCCCTATCGGCCCCGGTATGTGCTTCCCGGCGTGGGGGATATCGTAGGCTGACGGATTTTGCTTCAGCCATCAGTACAGCAACAAATGCAGCCTGCCCGGGGATGATCCTCCCTGCGGCAGGCTTTTTGTGAGGTCTGCGTTTCGTAGGTTTACTTTTTACGCAGCATACAGTATTGTGTTTACAGAAAGGGGGACGAAACATGGACCAGCGGAAGATCGGTCAATTTATCGCCGGGGAAAGAAAACGCCTGGGCATGACCCAGCGACAGCTGGCAGATATACTGATGATCAGCGATAAGACTGTTTCCAAGTGGGAATGCGGCGGCGGCCTGCCGGAGGTGTCCCTGATGCTGCCGCTGTGCGAAGGGCTGGGCATCACGGTAAACGAACTGCTTACCGGCGAAAGGCTGGATATGGAAAAATACCGGCAGAAAGCGGAGGAAAACATGATGGAACTGATGAGGCAAAATCAGGAAAACAAAAAGAAAATGGCGTTGTCCGTTGTGTGCGGAATCATCACCGTGATTGCGGTGTGCGCACTGGTGGCGCTGGCAGCAGGGATGCCCCTGCCGGTATGGGCAAGGCTCCTTTTGATCGTGCTGGCCGTTGTGACAGCTGTGCTGGGCATTGGCGCAGCCTGTGTGTTGGATGCGGATGCAGGCTATTTTGAATGCCCCCATTGCAAAAGCCTGTTCGTTCCCACTACGGCCCAATATGTCAAAGGCTATCATACCCTTACCAGACGCAGGCTCACCTGTCCGGAGTGCGGGAAAACCGGCATGTGCAAAAAAAGGGTGGAAAGGCAATAAACCCAAGAAAACGGTGCACTTTACGGCTATACGCAAAAAAGACGGTTGCCGGGGCTTCATCCTGCAACCGTCTTTTTTTGATGGTAGGAGCTTATCTAAGAAAAATTGTTTCCAGTAAGTGTGCTGCCCTGGGAAAGGATTACTCCCAGCTGTCCACAAAGCGCATCTGCTTAAGGGAACGGCTCCACAGGCTGTAAGATCCCCCAAGCCAGAGAAGTGCAGTGGCGAGGCTCATGACCGCCATCAGCCAGTCCTGCTTGGCGACGAAGCGCATCAGCCAGTAGGCGGGGCACAGCAGAAACACAGGCTGCAGGAAAAGGGGCAACAGATGCCCCAGCAGCGAGGGAATCGCCAGAAAGATGACCACAGTGAACTTGAGCAGAATAATGCCGTCCAGCTTATCGTTGGTGAGTACAGGGGCCGCCAGCATGCCTGTGAGGGCCACCGGCGCCGCCAGCAGGCAGCACAGCACCGTGTGGAGCAGAGGGCGTTCCACGGGGCTGAAGCACAGCTCCATCAGGAAGGCGTAGATGGCTGCATACACACAGGGCATCAGGTAGCGGCAGATGAAGTAGCCGCTGCTGCGCAGGGGGGATATGGTCAGGCTGAGGGCAATGCCGTTCATGCGCTCTTCCACGCCGCAAAGCACGAAGGGATACAGCAGCGAGAAGGCTGAGATCATCATCAGCAGGCTGTCCAGGGCCTTTTGGTAGGGCCTGAGATCGGGAAAGAAAATGATGAGCTTTTGCACGATGGGCAGGAAATAGCGAATGGTTACGCCGAATACGGGCGCAGCCAGGAAGACGGCCAGATCCCACCAATGGATGCTGCGGTGCAGTGCGCCGAAAGTGCGGAAGAAGGAAAAGAAGCGTTTCATTCGGGCTGGCCTCCCTTCCCACGGATCATGGCGCCTGCGCAGATCAGGCCAAGCAGAAGGCTTATCAGCAGCAAAACAGCTGCGGCCAGGGGGTAGTATTTTGATATTTCATGGGGCGGGGCCAGCAGTTCCGGCCGCTGAAGATACCAGTAGAACATAACGCCGGGATGGAAACCGAAGCCTGCCTCCAGGGGGAAGAAAGCATCCCATACTGCCGGCCCTGCCAGCAATACCAGCAGCACAATGCCTGCAAAGCTGTACCCGCTTACAGTGGAGCAGAAGCAGGCCAGCCCCATGGCAAAGCCAGATGCCAGCAAGTACATGCAGGCGGAGGAAGCGGAAACCTTCAACAGCCGCTGGGTATCACCGTTCAGAACGGTGTCCCACTTGATTTTCCCAAAGCGGACAACGAGCACATCCGGGTCGGAAAACCAGATGACGATCAGCCCGGTCAGGAGCATGGGAATGATGCCGGAAAGCAGCTTGGAAAGGAAGTATTTTCCGGGCTTGACACCGGCAATGTAGAAGGCGGGCATCAGCCGGTTTTCTTTTTCGTGAACGGCCATGCTCATGGAGAGAATGCCTGCTTCGCAGGCAACAACCATGGCCAGGAGGACGGCTGCGGGGTTTTGCCAATCCTTTGGCAACAGCAGACGGATGGCCAGAAGGGGGAACAACCAGAACAGCCGGTGACGGCCAACCATCCGGTTTTGAGCGCCCCAGAGCCCCCAGAAGGAGTTTTTACTGTGCTTTTTCATTATTCCAGCCTCCCGCCAGTAACCTCAGTGAATACATTGGCCAGATTGGGCTCGTCGCTGTGGATGCTTGTAATGCGGTTGGATTTGACCAGGAAGGAAAGCACGTCGTCTTCGGACAGACGATTCAGCGGCGTTGTGCGGGTTTGCTCTACGCCATTATCTACAAAAGTGTAGGTAATGTTGGCTGCGCCCTGGGCCATAATCAGCGAGCGGGGCGTGTTCAGGGCTGCGATCTGCCCGGAGGAAAGGAAGGCCACACGGTCGCACAGGTCGGTAGCGTCCTGCATGTTGTGGGTGGTCAGGATGATGGTTTTGCCCTGCTGCCGGAGCCCCTTGATGATGCCCTTCATGGAAGCGGCGCTGGTGGGATCCAGGCCGTCGGTGGGCTCATCCAGGAAGATCAGATCAGGATTGTTGATAACGGCCCGGGCAAAGCTGAGCCGGGTCTTCATGCCCTTGGAAAAAGTGCTCACCTTTTGCTTTTCTGCCTGCATCAGTCCCAGCTGGGTCAGCAGGTCGTCTACCTTGAAGCAGGGGCGGCGGTGCAGGGAGGCAAAGAATTGCAGATTTTCCCGGGCAGTGAAACGCTCAAAGAGGGCAGGCACTTCAAAATCTACGCCTACACGGGAGAAGAAGTCTCCCTTGAGACGGTTGCAGTTCTGGTTCATTACCATGGCCTTGCCCTTATAATCTGGCAGAAGGCCGATGAGGATCTTCATCAGGGTGCTTTTTCCTGCGCCGGAAGGTCCAAGGATGCCGAAGATCTCGCCCTGGGAGACGGAAAAGCTGATATTTTGAAGAACCGGTTCCTTGCGACGGTAGGAAAAACTGAGGTTTTCCACATGAATCATAGGTACACGCCCTTTCGTATCAATCCCTTGCAGAAAAGCAGCGCAGGAAAGCGCCGGGACGCTCTGCGCTGCATTTTGTCAGATTTGTTCAAAGAGAATTTTCATAAGGTCGGTGCCGTCCATCAGCACGGGTTCGCATTCCATTTCCTTTTCGCAGAATTTGCGCAGGGGCACTTTGCCATCCTTTTCCAGGGCGGCTTTTACGGTGCGGCTGTCATAGATGGCGTAGGGCACGGGGGAGCCGTCGTGAGTGCGGGTGGTAAGCAGGGTGGGGTGATCGCTGAGAAGCAACAGGCGGAAGGATTCTCCCCGCATGGTCAATTGATCCAGGATGGGGCCCACCACACGGTATTCTACATTCTGGATGGCTTCCAGCTTCTTGCCCAGATCGCCTGCGTGGGCCATTTCGTCGGGGGCTTCCACATGGACAGCCACAAAATCATCGCCGTTGGCCAAGGCTTCCAGGGCACAGGCTACCTTGCCCTCGTAGTTGGTGTCCAAGTCGCCGTTGGCGCCTTCCACTTTGGGGGTCTTCAATCCGGCAAGGCCAGCAATGCCCCAAACCAGCGGCACTGCGCTGATAACGGAACCGTAATGGCCGTATTTTTCCTTGAATTCCGGCAGTTCCATGGCGGTGGCTGCACCCCAGGGCCAGATCATATCAGCAGGAAGCTTGCCTTCGCTGATGCGCTTCTGATTGACGGGGTGATCCTTGAGTACTTCGTAGCTGCGCAGCATCAGGGCCTTTACATCTTCGCAGAGCTTCTTTGCGCAGGCGTCGTCCGTATCCCGCTCCATGTGGGGGAGATAGGGGTCGATAACCTGTTCCAGCACATTGTGGGGCTCCGTCAGGCGCACGGCGGCCAGGTCGCTGGCTTCGGTGCGCATAATGCCCACATGACGGAAGGTGTCCGTCACGGTGATGCTGAGACCGGAGGAATTCATCAGAGCGGCAAATTCCGGGTCAGCCAGCAGGTCGTTCATAAGGGTGGTGGCTTCCACGCCGTGGATATTGCCGCCGTTGTGGCTGTGGATTACCAGCTGTCCGTCGTCCCCGGGGGTGACAGCGCACAGATTGACCCGGAAGCTGACGCAGCCACGGGGCACAGTAACGCCCATACCTGCGGCCTCCAGCACGCTGCGGCCGGTGTAGTACTTGCGGGGATCGTAGCCGAAAATGCTGAGGATAGCAGTATCGCTGCCGGCGGGCAGGCCGTGGGGCACCGTCAGAGCACGGCCTGCAAAGCAACCTGCCACACGGTCAAAAGAGTTAAGAGCAAGGGCTTCCAGAGGGGTTTTTCCGGCAAGTGCGCCAAGGCCGGTATCTGCCATGCCGTCGCCGATAACCAGTACATATTTCACAGGGATCATCCTTTCGGAGTTTGATTTGGTCAGATCAGTCAGCGTAAATGATATCGTCCCGGAGACGGTAGAGGGTAGCGCCCCGGTTTTTCTGGCAGAAGGCATCCACAAACCAGTCGATGTCCTTCACAGCATCAAACTGTACATAGGCGTAGCGGATGCCGTTGCGCTTTTCACCCTTCATGTTGCTGTCCATCCAGCGGACGGTGCCGGTTTCCGGGTCGTAATCGGCGATAAAGATCAGGCTGTGTGCGCCGGTACCATAATAGTACTTGGCGGACATCTGGAAATAGTCGCCTTTTTGAACGTTTTTCATAAATTCCCGGGCATTTTCACGGTTTTCTTCCTTGCTCAGGTTGGGGTCGTAAATAAACTGCGCAGCCACCTCGAAAGGATTGCCCTCGGAGGCGGGGATATCCTTCCACACGATGCCGTAGGAAAAATCCGTGCACTGATCCTTGGGCAGGTTGTCAGGGATTTTCAGGGCAACGTCAGGATATTCCGCCATGCGGTACTTTTCCGCATTCTGACGGAAAAGGTATACGGTGAAGTTTTTGCAGATGAAAATGCTGCTGGAGTACTGCGCCTCCTGGGCACGGCCGTTGGTATGCTCGTATTCCTTCTGGCCAAGGGCGATAATATCTTCGATGAAGGCTTCCCTTGCTCCGGAAGAGGCAGATGAATCGGGCAGAGTGGTCTGGTTCTGGGAAACGGAGGAATCGTCGTCCTCATCCAGGAAGGTGATGGTCACCTCTGCAAGGGCAGGCAAAGAGAGCATCAGGCAGAGGACAAGTGAAAGAATTGAGAGAAATGAGCGTTTTCGCATGATGAAGCTCCTTTTTCTATAAATGGACAAAACGCCGGGCAGCGAACTGCATCCGGCGTTTAGGCAGCGTAAGGCTGATTTCAGTCCGTCAGGAAGCGCATTTTTCGGGAAAGGCTTCCGTCTACATCATACCATACCCCGGGTAAAAAAGCCAGCGGAGCTTATTCCTGGCTCAGCAGTGCGCCGTAATCGGGGTCGATGTCCAGGGTGGCAAAGTAATCCCGGACGGTTTCTGCACGGCGGATGAGCTGGAAGGTGCCGTCTTCCTTGTAGAGCACTTCCTTGCAGCGCAGCTTGCCGTTGTAATTATAGCCCATGCTGAGGCCGTGGGCGCCTGTATCGTGAATCACCAGCACGTCGCCAATCTCGGTTTCGGGCAGCAGGCGGTTGATGGCGAACTTGTCGTTGTTTTCGCAGAGGCTGCCGGTGACATCCACCAGATGAGTGGCGGGCAGATCGATGCGGGCGGGGATGGTGATGTGATGGTATGCGCCGTACATGGCAGGACGCATCAGGTCGCAGGCAGAGGCATCCACGCCCAGATAATGGCGGTAGATCTTCTTTTCGTGGATGATGGTGGTTACCAGCCAGCCGTGAGGGCCGGTCATGTAGCGGCCCAGCTCCGTCTTGATGGCGACCCCTTCGATGCCGCGCTCGGTAAATGCCTTGTGGTACTCCCGGGCCACACCGGAACCGATGAGCTCAATATCAGCGCCGGAAGCATCGGGACGGTAGGGAATGCCGATGCCGCCGGAGAGGTTTACAAAGCTGAGAGTGAGGCCGGTTTCGCCCATCAGTTCCACGCCGGTTTCAAACAGCAGCTTGGCAAGGGCGGGGTAATAGTTGGGATCGGTGGTGTTGGAGGATACGAAGGAGTGCAGGCCGAAGCGTTTTGCGCCCAGTTCCTTGAGGCGGAGGAGGGCCTGAGTAAGCTGGGGACGGGTCATGCCGTATTTGGCTTCTTCAGGTTCACCCATGATGGCGCCGGCAATGGAAAAATAGCTGCCGGGGTTGTAGCGCAGGCAGATTTCCTCGGGAATGCCGCCATTCTGATTCAGGGTTTCGACATGAGTAATATCGTCCAGGTTGATGAAGGCGTTCATCTGGCGGGCCAGCTGGAATTCCTCCGGAGGCACGTCGTTGGCGGAAAACATGATATCGCTGCCTTCAAACCCGCAGGCTTTGGCCAGCATCAGCTCGGCAGTGCTGGCGCAGTCCACGCCGCAGCCCTCTTCCTTGAGGATGCGCAGGATGGCGGGAGTGGGCAGAGCCTTCACCGCAAAATATTCCTGAAAGGTAGGAACGCCGGAAAAAGCCTTCTTCAGGCGGCGGGCGGTCTCCCGGATGCCCTTTTCATCGTAGAGGTGGAAAGGCGTATGGAACTGCTTTGCAGCATTCAGAAACACTTCAGGGGCAAGAGAAAAATTCGGCATAAGTAACCCTCCAAGCCTTGCTTTATCAAACAGGGTTCATTGTAGCACAGGCGTGGAGGGGTTTTCAATGAAAAGACAAGGAAAATACGGAAGAAGGCTCACCGGTTCACGATGGAATACAGAATGTTGAGTACCTCGTTGCCCCAGCCAAGAGGAGCCATGTTGCTTCGGATACAGCAGAATTTCTCCCCGTGATTCCCTGTGGTTTCGGTAAAGGTCATGTATGGATAGGAGGGCAGCTCTTTTTCATAAAGGGAGCGGTACTCTGCGGGAATGCGTATTTCGTCGATTTTGCAATCTTTAAACTGGCGTACGCCGATGTGCAGCAGGCTATCCTTAATGCTCCCGGGGATTGTCAGGGAACGGATGGTACAGGCTCCGAATGCAAAGCATCCAAACAATTCAAGGTTCTCCGGCAAAACCAGATCGGGCAGCGTGCATCCGGCAAAGGCGCCGAAAAAATCGTCTCCTGTGCCGATGTATTTCAGTGATGCGGGAAAGGTGATGCTTTCTGAAATGGAATAACTGTAAAACATTTTCTGGGGAATGGCACACACGCCATCGGGAATATGAAGGCAGACGAGAGCTTTTTCATTGTCACTTTGGGCAAGGTTACTCCCGGCGGGGATAAAGTCCATCAGCACACCGTCGGAATCAACCATAAATGTTCCGCTGGAATTGGAAAGCGCCGTCAATTCTTTCCCGGATTTACAGCCTTTGTATTCGTTGACGTACTGCTCGGGCCAGTCTTTCATGAGGTCTGAACCGTGCCAGAAAAAGGTGAAACGCAGGGCATGGGCCAGCTGGTGAAACAATTCAGGGGAAGCATCGTAAGAAATGTTGATTTTCTTCAGATAACTTCCGGAAAAGCATTGGGGCCCGAGGGTTGTGGATTCCGGCAATGTGATACTGCCCAGTTGGCATCGTGAAAAAGCCCCGCCCTTTCCGCTGCCCAGAAGCTCCAGCGAATCCGGCAGGACGAGATGGTCGATATGGCAGCCCCGGAAAGCATTTTCGGGCAAGATGCGAACGCCCTCCGGAATGTTCAGCTGATAGAGGTTCAGTTTGCGGGCAGGGCCAGGAAAGGACAGAAAGCAGTCTGAATCAGCATCCGGTGCGCTGAACCGGACAAGTTCGCCATCGTCCGTGACGGTAAACGTCCCGGTTTCGTTAGAAAGCTCGATCATTTTGTTGACTCCTTGATAATGTATGGAAAAAAACAGCCCGGCAAACGCCGTTGCCGGGCTGTAAACAGGAAGAAAGAATCAAAGTTTGCTGTCAAGCCAGGCAATCAGTTCCTGAGCCACTTCGTCCTTGTTGGTCTCGTTGAACATCTCATGCCGTCCGTCCTCGTACAGGCGCAGGGTCAGGTCTGCCACACCGGCGGCCTTCAGCTCGTCGTGTACCTTTTTTACCCCTTCTCCCATTTTGCCCACGGGATCCTTTTCGCCAGAAAGCATGTATACAGGAAGATCTGCGGGCATGGCGGAGAGTTTGTCCGGGTACAGCCGCTTCAGGCCGTCGAACATATCCGCATAGGCCTTTGCGGTGAAGGGGAAGCCGCAGAGGGGGTCGCTGTTGTACTTTGCCACTTCTGCTTCATCCCGGCTGAGCCAGTCACTTTCCGTTTTGGGGTTTTCCACGGTTTTGTTGTTGGCGGCAAAGTTCATGCTGTGGAGCATCATACTGGGTTTTTTTGCACCGCCAAAGAAGCACTGCAAGCCAGCCACAAGAGTACCTGCGGTAAGGATGGGCTTGTCAAAGTGGCCTGTGCCGCTGATGATGAGGCCGCTGAGCCCCTCGGCATGCACAAGGGCATAGCAACGTGCCACAAAGCTGCCCATGCTGTGTCCCAGCAAGAAGTAAGGCAGCTTGGGATAATCGGACTGGGTGTCGCCCCGGAGGGTGTGGGTATCGGCGATAACCGCATCCCAGCCGCCGGTTTCCGCAAAGAAACCCTTGATTTTTGCGTTTTCACCGTGGCCCAGATGCGTATGGCCCACCACGATGTAGCCTGCCTTGTTCAGCTCTCTGGCGATCCAGTCATACCGGTGAATGTGTTCGGCCATGCCGTGTACCAGCTGCACGATGCCCTTGGGCTCGCCGTCCGCTGGCCAAAGACATTTTTCCAGCGTTTCGCCGGTTACAGAACGAAAAGTGCCTTTCATTGGTTCTCCCATGGATGAAACCTCCTTATTCAGTTGTTCCTGACTGTAGGTTCATTATATCACGTTTTTTATTTGTTGCAATGAATCGGGCAATTTTTGTCCCGGCGGCAGGAAAAAAGCGCACAAAAACAGCAGCCGCCTCTTGCGAAGCGGCTGCCTTTTTTATGCTCTCAGTAAATTACTGGTGAAAGTAATTACTTAGCGATGTCGGCGTAGGTCCAGATCACGTCGCCGGTGGACAGCATGATCAGGTTGCTTACGCTGGGCTTGAGCATGTAGGGGTTGGTGTAGAAGTACATGGGAGCCACAGCACCGGTAGCCATCAGCACCTGCTCAGCCTGGGCGCACAGGGCGGCCTTCTCAGCGGGATCGCTGCTGGTCTTGATGGTGGTAGCGATGGCATCATAAGCCTCAGCCCAGGTCTGGTTGCCTTCCAGGCCCCAGTATGCGCCGAGACCGGCATCAGCGGTACCTTCGGTGTAGCGGGTGTAGGTGCCGGCATCCTTGCCCAGACGGGGATAGTTGTTGCCGGAGCTGCTCAGGAAGATATCGATGAAGTTGATGCAGTGGTTGAAGTCGGCGATCCAGCCCATACGAGCGGACTCAGCGTCGCCTTCCTTCAGCTTCACCTGCAGGGTAGCCCAGGCTTCCTGGTTGATCATGCCGGTGATGCCGAACTGATTCCAGGTTTCCTGCACATACTGCATGATGGCAGCGTTGGCGCCGGAGTTGTTGAAAGCGAACTCGATGGTGGGGAAGTCGGTGAAGACAATGTCGCCGCCCTCGATGGTGCCGGTGTAGGGATAGCCCAGACCGATCAGGATGTTCAGAGCTTCAACGGTGTCAGCGGTGTAGTCGGGGTTCACATCAGAGGGAGTGGCAGTGCCGGTGTACCAGGTGCCATAGCCCTCAGCAGCACGAACGTCGGCGTTGAGGCCGTCGCTCAGGCCAGCGGGGAAGAAGCCGGTAGCGGGAGCCTGGCCACCCATGGTCACATAGTCAACCAGATCCTGACGGTTGATCATCAGACCAAGAGCGTAACGAGCCTGGCTCTGCTCCTGCACGGTCAGCTGCTTGGTGGAGGGGCTCAGGTCCTTATGCACGTTGAAGAGAACGTACCAGGTGCCGATGTAGGGGCCCATAACCAGTTCGCCGGGATAGGTAGCGTACAGACGCTCGTATTCCTGGGGATCGATAGCGTTGATGAACTGAGCAGTGCCGTTTTCGTAGGCAGTCAGGATAGCAACGTTGTCTTCGCTCAGGTAGCAGTTCACGCCGTCCAGAACAACAGCTTCAGCGTTCCAGTAGTTGGGGTTGCGCTCGAAGGAGATAACGTCGTCCACAGCGTACTTGGTCATACGGAAAGCGCCCATGCCGATGTAGGTCTCGGGCTTGGTGGCCCAGATGCCTTCGTTGTCAGCGATTTCAGTCTTGACGGGGTAGTAGGTGGGGAAGGCGCACAGCTCCAGGAAGAAGTCGGCGGGAGCAGCCAGAGTTACGCTCAGGGTGCGGGCTTCGTCGTCCACAACGATGTTCAGGGGGCCTTCGCCGCCGTTGTAGCCATCGATGTATTCAAACATGTAGCCATAGTCAGCGCCCAGCTCAGCGGAAGCAGCACGATCCCAGCTGGCCTTGATTTCGCTGGCCTTGAAATCGGAACCGTCGGACCACTTCAGGCCTTCACGGAGTACGAAGGTGTAGGTGAGCTTGTCTTCGGAGATGGTGTAGCTCTCAGCCAGTTCGGGCATGAGGGTGGCTTCGCCATCAACCCACTGCCAACCCATCAGACCGGCGTGTGCCAGCTTCAGGACGTTGGAGCCGCTGGAAGCGGAGTTCAGAGCGGGGTCGATAGACAGGGGGGTGCCGCCGCCATAGAAGACGTTAGCTACTTTGGTGCTCTCGGCAGAAGCCATGGAGAAGCAGCCCAGCAGCATGGCAACCGCAAGAATCAATGCGAGTACCTTTTTCATGGTTCATCCTCCTTAAGTGTTTGTGCCGAATGGATCGGCTTCTTTATACTAACGCATAATTCCGTCTGTGTCAAAAAGAATTTCCTGACAAGAACCGGCAATTATGCGTATGTACCGGAAAATGCCTTAAATATTGTGGCATGCAACGAAGTGATCGGGTGCGACTTCCTTGAATTCCGGGGTGCACTCTGCGCACTGGGCGGTAGCCCGGGGGCAGCGGGTGCGGAAGGGGCAGCCGCTGGGCACGTTCAGCGGGCTGGGTACGTCGCCGCTGAGTACGATACGCTTGGACTGGCGTGCCTTCACGGGATCCGGAATGGGAACTGCGGAAAGCAGGGAGATGGTGTAGGGGTGCAGGGGGTTGTGATGCAGCTCGTTGGCATCAGCCAATTCCACCATGTGGCCCAGGTACATAACCGCAATACGGTCGGAAATGTGCTTTACAACGCTGAGGTCGTGGGCGATGAACAGGTAGGTGAGGCCGAACTTCTCCTGCAGATCTTCCAGCATGTTGATAACCTGGGCCTGAATGGACACGTCCAGTGCGGATACAGGCTCGTCGCATACGATGAACTCGGGGTTGGAAGCCAGTGCACGGGCAATGCCCACACGCTGACGCTGACCGCCGGAGAATTCATGGGGATAACGGGTGGCCTGCTCGCTGGAAAGACCAACGATGGAGAGCAGCTCCAGGATGCGGTCGTTACGCTCGGCCTTAGTGGCGCAAAGCTTGTGCACGTCAATGGGCTCGGCAACAATATCCGCAACGGTAAAACGGGGGTTCAGGCTGGAATAGGGATCCTGGAAAACCATCTGTGCCCGCTTGTGGAGCATTCTGATGGATTCGGGGGATTTGATCAGCTCGCCGTCAAACCAAACGTCGCCGGCGGTGGGCTTGTACAGCTGCAGAATGCTGCGGCCAACGGTGGTTTTGCCGCATCCGCTTTCGCCTACCAGACCAAGGGTTTCGCCCTTTTTGATGGAGAAGGAAACGTCATCCACAGCCTTGAGCATGGTGGAGCTGAAGAAGCCGGTGTTTACAGGGAAGTACTGCTTGAGGTTCATGACTTCAAGCATGTATTCATTTTGGGCGGTTTCGTTTTCTGCCGCCTGGTTTTCCACAACGGGAGTTTCAGGGGTGTTCTGAAGTTCACTCATTGTCCTGGACCTCCTCTCCGGCATTGTCGGTATCGATAGCATTGATCGTTTCATCCTCATCAGGACGGCCTTCCAAAATGGTGCCGTTCTTAACATTCATCCAGCAGGCTGCCAGATGATCCCGGCCTACCCAGAACTCGTCAGGATGCTGCTGGAGGCATACCTTCATGGCGCAATCGCAGCGGGGTGCAAAGGCGCAGCCGCTGGGCAGCTTGAGCAGGTCGATGGGAGTGCCAGTGATGGGAATCAGGGGAGTCTTTTCGTCGCTGTCGATGCTGGGGATGGAGCGCATCAGGCCCTTGGTGTACTCGTGCTTGGGATCGTAGAAGATGGCGTCGGCGGTGCCACGTTCGGCTACCTTACCGGCGTACATAACGATCACTTCGTCGCACATGCTGGCAATAACGCCAAGGTCATGGGTGATCATGATGATGGCCATGCCCATTTCCTTCTGCAGTTCCTGCATCAGCTCCAGGATCTGGGCCTGAATGGTCACGTCCAGAGCGGTGGTGGGTTCGTCGGCGATGAGGATGTCAGGCTCGCAGGCCAGGGCCATAGCGATCATCACACGCTGGCGCATACCGCCGGACAGCTCATAGGCGTACTGCTTCATACGCTTGGCCGGCTCGTTGATGCCAACCTTTTCCAGCATTTCAATGGCACGTTCCCGGGCCTGCTGGCGGTTACGGTCGGTGTGGAGCAGGATGGCTTCCATCAGCTGGTTGCCAATGGTCAGGGTGGGGTTGAGGCTGGTCATGGGATCCTGAAAAATGATGGAGATCTTGTTGCCGCGGATGCTGCGGATGGTCTCATCAGAGGCGCCCACAAGTTCTTCGCCGTTAAACTTGATGCTGCCGGAAACGATCTTTCCGGGATGGGTAAGAATCTGAAGAATGGAGTAGGCGGTAACGCTCTTGCCGCTGCCGCTTTCACCAACGATGCCCAGCACCTTGCCCTCGTCCAGGTTGAAGGAAACGCCGTTGACGGCCTTCACTTCGCCCGCAGGGGTGAAGAATGAGGTGCAAAGGTCTTTTACTTCTAACATTGCCATATTGCTTGTCCTCCTTTATCAGCTACGGAGCTTGGGGTCGAATGCGTCGCGCAGACCATTGCCCAGGAGGTTGAAGGAAAGCACGATCAGGAAAATGGAGGCTGCAGGGAAGATGAGCAGATGGGGATAGCTCTGCAGGCCCGAACGGGCATCAGATGCCAGGGAACCCAGAGAAGGCATGGGTACGGATACGCCCAGACCCAGGAAGCTGAGGAAGCTCTCGGTAAAGATGGCGCTGGGAATCTGCAAAGCAGCGGTGATGATGATAACGCTCAGGCAGTTGGGGATCATGTGCTTGCGGATGATACGGGCAGGGGATGCGCCGATGGCACGGGAGGCCAGAACGTATTCCTGCTCCTTGATGGAAAGCACCTGGCCACGCACCTGGCGTGCCATGCCCACCCAGTAGAGCAGACCGAACACGATAAAGATACTCACCATACCGGCGCCCAGTCTGATAATAAGCTGACTCTTGCTGCCTGCGACCCAGTCCTTGATGGCAACGGACAGCAGAATAACAATCAGCACGTCCGGCAGGGCATAGATAATATCTACGATGCGCATCATGATAAGGTCCACCGTTCCGCCGAAATAGCCGGATATGGAACCGTATATGATACCGATGATCACAACGATCAAAGCGGAGATCATGCCAACAATCAGGGAAATACGGGTGCCGTAGATAACGCGGATACAGTAGTCACGGCCCAGGGAGTCGGTGCCCATAATGTGGGGGAAGACCTCCTCGCCCCGGTCGATCTTGGCCTGTTCCTTTCTGGAATATTCAAAGGGAGAAAGGTTTTTGGCGGAAACGTCCTGCTTGGTGTAGCTGTAGGGATAGATTTCCGGCACAATAAAGGCGATCAGAGCAATGAGGATGATAATTGCAAGGCAAATCATGGCGATCTTGTTTTTGGCAAGACGGCGCATGGCGTCCCGCATGAAAGAAACGGATTCCCGCTCCGTTACCTGCTGGGCCTTTTCCTCCTCGGAGGCAAGGCTGAACAGCTCGGGATCCACCTGAAAACTCAGGGGGTTTTTCTTCAAAGGTTTATCGTTCTGCATAGTAGCACCTCACATCAGGACAAATCGATTCTGGGATCCATGATCTTGTAAAGCACGTCGCTGAGGAAATTCATCAGGATGATCAGTGTGGCCAGGAAGATGGTAACGCCCATGATCATCATGTAGTCGGTACGGAGCATGCTGTTAACAAACAGACGGCCCAGACCCGGCACGGAGAAGATGTTTTCAACGACCATAGAACCGGTCAGAATACCGGCCATCATGGGGCCTGCATAGGTAATGACAGGATTAAGGGCATTTTTCAGGGCGTGCTTGAAGATAACCTTCCAGCCGGCAACACCCTTGGCCCGGGCGGTACGGATGTAGTCCTGACCCAGTACGTCCAGCATGCTGGAGCGTTCCAGACGGGTAATGTAAGCCATGGGATACAGGCTCAGGGAGAAGATGGGCAGCAGAAGTCCGCCGGGGGCGGTTGCCATGGTGGGGAACCACTTCAGCTTCAGGCCGAATACAAGCAGGAAAATGGTGGCGATAACAAAGCTGGGCATACTGACCAAAGCAGTAGTCACAACCTGAATAACCTTATCCAGGAATTTGCCTCTGTTCAGGGCAGCCACAGCGCCCAGCACAACGCCCAGCACAATGGCCAGCATGGCGGCGCAGAAGCCGATGGTGGCAGAGTAGCGGAAACCTCCGCTGATGAGCTGGAATACAGTGTTGCCTACCCAACCGGTGGACAGGCCAAAGTCTAAGTGCAGCACGTTCCACAGATAGTTGACGAACTGTACAGGAACCGGCTTATCAAAACCGTATTTTGCCTCAAGGGCGGCAATGGTAGCATCGGACTTGGCTTTTTCCGAGCTGAAGGGACTGGCGGGAATCGCATGCATGACGAAGAACGTGATGGTGATGACCAGGAAAATCGTCAGTATGGCCATTCCGAGACGTTTCAGCACATACATGGCAAACTTAGCGTTCATATAAATCCTCCTGTGATTCTGTGGTGCAGGGGCAGCGGCGTAGCCCGCAGCCCTGCGCTTGTGCTTACCTCAGGGTAATACATTTACTTTATCAGAAATCCTGCATTATTTTTGTTTTTTTGATGCATTTTATTGCCGGGCAGGACGGAATTTGTCCGTGAAAAATAACGGAAAAAAGCCGATGTTTTTTTCACTGGGTTCACAATTGTCAAAAATTTTCGCATTTCCGCTAAATTTCTACCGGATTGATGCAGGAATGTGTTATAATAAATCATCTATTATTATGATGCGATGGAAGGAGGCGACCGCCGCTTGCATATTGAAAACCGTTATCTGCGCAAGCTTCAGCGGCTTTTTTCGGAACTGAGCGTTCCCGTAAGGCTGATGGATGAGGACGGTACATGCCTGCTTCCTTTGGAAGAGAAGGGTTTTGCCCTGCCGGAGATTGCCGTGGGGGAAGCGTCCTGCGGCGTATGCCGGGGCTGGCGCTGGCTTTGCATTCATGCCCGCAGGCCGCTTTATCTGGCCCTGCCGGAGGAAACTGCCGGAGGGCAGGATATGCTCCGGATGCTGGAAAGCCTTGTTGTTTCCCTGCTGGGCGAGGATTTTTCCGTGGCGGGCCAGAATGATGTATACAAAATGGTGCTCCGGCAGGAGATAAGCGGCGGAGAACTGGAAAAACTGGCAACAGAACACCAGATTCCAAAGGAAGCCGAGCGCTGCGTGATGCTGATCAGGCTTGTTAACCCTGCCGAAAACCTGCGGGTTTCCACACTTTTGCCGGAACTTTTGCCCCTTGGGGAAAACGACGTGCTTCTGGAAATGGATCATTCCACCGCAGCCCTTATCCGGGATATGCACGGCGTGGACGGCCTTGAGGAGCTGCGGCAGTTTGCCATGGCGCTGCAGGAAACGCTCCTGGAAGAAGCCATGCAGTCCACAGTTGTTTCCATCGGCGATATCAAGCATAGCCTTCAACAGCTTGGAGAAAGCTATTCTGAAGCCAAGCGGGCAATGGATATCGGCCAGAGATTCGAGCCGGAGGAGAGCGTCTATCTCTTCAGCCGCCTGCTTCTTGATCGCTTTCTGGATTCCTTGCCCCGGGAGGAATGCCAGCGCTGGCACAGCCTGCTTTTTAATCGCAGAACCGCCAAGCTGCTCAGCGAGGAAATGCTCCAGACCATCGATATGTTCTTCCGTAAGGATCTCAACCTTTCCGATACGGCCCGGCAGCTGTACATCCACCGCAATACCCTCGTATACCGCCTGGACAAGGTGCAGCGGCTTACAGGGCTGGATCTGCGCCGGTTTGACGATGCCGTTACCTTCAGAATCCTCTATAAGCTGAAACGCTGCCAGAACATAAAGCCCGGCGATAACACCTGACTATATCCAACCACATTATATAGAAAGAGGCGAACCACTCCATGAAACGCACCCAGAAGCTTCTGATCCTTCTGACCATTTCCGTCATGATGCTCACAAGCTGCTCCCTGCTGCCCACTACCTTCATCAACTCTACCTCCGGCACCGGTTCCGAGCAGGTTCAGCTGCCTGAGCAGAATACCGGCGACACCGTAACCATCAGCCGGGAAGAATACGAGCGGCTGCTCCAGTTCCAGGAACTGGTAGAAATCCAGGATTATGTGGATCAATACTATTACCAGGAGCCCGTTACCCAGGATATGCTGGACGGCGCAGCCATGGGTATGCTCTACGGCCTGGATGATCCCTATACCTTCTACTACACTCCCGAGGAATACGAAACCATGTGGGAAGAGGACGAAGGCAATTATGCCGGCATCGGTATCATGATCACCGGCAACTATAATACCGGCCTGTGCACCGTTACCCGCGTGTTCCTGGACAGCCCCGCTCTGGAAGCCGGCCTGAAGAAGGGCGACGTGCTGGTAAAGGTTGAGGATATCGACGTGACCGCCACTACCCTGCAGGATGCGGTGGATATCATGCGGGGCGAGATCGGCCAGCCTGTGAACCTGACCGTGCGCCGTGGCGATCAGCTGCTGGACTTCGTTATCGTCCGTGCTGAAGTGCACACCAACTACGTCAACTCCTGCATGATGGAAGGCAATGTTGGCTATATCTCCCTTTACGAGTTCAGTGGCGAGTGCGCCACCGAGTTTGAAAACCACCTCAACAAGCTGGTAGAGCAGGGCGCTACTTCCCTGATCATCGACCTGCGTGACAATCCCGGCGGATGGGTCAATGCCGCTGTAAGTATCGCTGATGTGTTCCTGGACAAGGGAAGCGTGGCTACCCTGCGCTATCGTGACGGCAGCGAGGAATCCTACACCACCCGTGACGGCGCTGTGGATCTGCCCGTGGTTGTACTGGTGAACGAAAACTCCGCTTCTGCCAGCGAAATCCTTGCCGGCTGCCTGCAGGACCGTGAGCGTGCTACCATCGTGGGCACCACCACCTACGGCAAGGGCGTTGTGCAGTGGGTGTTGCCCATCGGCGACCGTGGCGCCGGTATGCAGCTGACCATTGCCCAGTACTTCACTCCCAATGGCAACGAGGTTCACAAGGTGGGTATCACCCCCGATGTGGAAGCCATCATGCCTGAAGAACTGGTTTCCGAGATGTACGATATCGGCGACCTGAACGATCCCCAGCTGAAGGTTGCCTACGACGAGGCCCTGAAACTGGCTCAGTAACAGAAATAGGAAAAATGCCGCTCCTTCCGGAAATACACGGGGGGAGCGGCTTTTTTGAGGGTAAGAGGGGGAAAAACCTGTATATGGAAGAATTGCAGACGTTTATGGGAACAGTGAGAATCTATGTGGATGGAAGGGTGCAGCCTTTCAAGGCCGTTCCGTTGCCGCTGAGGAGCCGCTGCTTTTCGGTGGATATGCGATGGCTGTTGCGGGTGAAAGCCCCGGAAAACCGCCCCTGCCATATTGCGTGCCTGCTTGAGTTGGAACAGGGGCTGAAGCAGGAGAGTTTTGTGGAAACCGGAGAAAGGCTGGCGTTGATCAGCTTTGTTTCGGAGGGGCGCAAATTGAGCCTGTCCACCATTGGCGATGTGCCTCAAAGAAAATATCTTTATCCGGAAAACGGGCTGGAAGTGATTCTGAATGACGAGGCAGAAGAAGAGGTGTATTTTGTGGCGGCGGGCAAAATGATGCTCCAGGGCGAGGACGGCATAGAAACATGGCTGGCAGCGGATGTGGACAGCATTCTGGCAGGCGGGAGTATGGACTGCCGCTGATTGTTCGGACAAACGCTGAAGCTGTGCCACAGGACGGGCAAGAATAGCGAATTGTCTTTGAAAAAAGAAAAACCGAAGCGTGAAGTTTCGGTTTCAGCTTGTCGAAAAAGCTCATTCTTGTCAGTCAAAGCCGCAAATCTTGCACCTTTGGTGCTCGCTGTGCTTTCTTGAAAGTGCTGCGGCACAAGGAATGTGGGCTCTGCCCACACCCGGCAGGGGGATGATCCCCCTGCACCCTGCGCATTTTTTACGGCCAGAACCCGAAGCGTGAAGCTTCGGTTTCAGCTTGTCGAAAAACCTCATTCTTGTCAGTCAAAGCCGCAAATCTTGCACCTTCGGTGCTCGCTGTGCTTTCTTGAAAGTGCTGCGGCACAAGGAAGGTGGGCTCTGCCCACACCCGGCAGGAGGATGATCCCCCTGCACCCTGCGCATTTTTTGACAGCCAGAACCCGAAGCGTGAAGCTTCGGTTTCAGCTTGTGGAAAAACCTCATTCTTGTCAGTCAAAGCCGCAAATCTTGCACCTTCGGTGCTCGCTGTGCTTTCTTGAAAGTGCTGCGGCACAAGGAATGTGGGCTCTGCCCACACCCGGCAGGGGGATGATCCCCCTGCACCCTGTGCATTTTTGACAGCCAGAACCCGAAGCGTGAAGCTTCGGGTTTTTTATCGGTTATTTGGGATCTGTAAGCAGCAACAGTTCAAAGCAGGGATAGCTTTCGCCAACCTCTTCGCCTTCTCCATCCACACTTGCGGACATGCCCAGGCAGGTGCCGTACATCAGCACTTTAGAACCGACGGCATAGGCGGGTTCTTCCGGGCAGATCACAAGGATGTAGTTGGAATACTTGGAATTCTTGCGGGAAAGGGCCATTTGCATGATCCATTCGTCGCCACTCTGGCTTGCGCTCATCACATAGCCGGTGTAGCCCATGATGCGCCCTTCGTAGCCGCTCATCTTGTTTACAAGGTTTTTGTAGGAGGGCTTGATGGCGTCTTTTTCCAACTGCTTAAGGGTATCGGCATCGGACCACTTGCGGCTGATGGTATAACTGATACGCCGGTCACCCAGTCCCTTTTTGGAAAATACCATGGTCAGCTCGTATACGCCCTCTTCGGGGAAGGAAAAATCAACGGCAAATTTGCCCTTGCTGGTAACCTTTTTGGTATCCACCGCCTCAGAGTTCAGGAACAGCTGGATTTCTGCGCCGGGCTCGGAGGTGCCGGTAATGTGCAGGTCGCCGGTTTCGATCACAGAGGGAACTTCGCTGGTAACGTTTACGGTAAGCAGCGTGCGGGAATAGGTGATGGGATAGGCCAGCTCAATGACGTCTTCGCCTTCGTGCTCGCCGGTGATGGTCATCATGTACACGCCTTCCTTGGGCAGGGAAACGGGAATTTTGAATTTGCCACTGTCGCCCACCACCACTTCGTACAGAAGGGGCGTTTTATAGTTCAGGCCAATCACCACGGAGGTCAGCTTCACGCCCTCCGCAGCGGTGCCTTCCATGATGAAGTTGTTTTCGTTGGTCTCCCGGGGCGGCGGCGTGGTGATGTTCACCTTGGCGCTGGCAGCAGCAGGCATATCGTGGATCTCCACAAAGGTGAAGGTATCCCAGATATCGTTGAGCAGGTTGTTGTCCTTGTTGGAGGAACTGCGGCCGTGCACCTGCAGGTCCAGGGTGATTTCATAGCCGTTGCGGATGGTGCGGCGCATGAAGCCACGGTACAGGGTTTCGCCCATTTCAGTGCGACGGTAGGGCAGTACCAGAAAACGGTCGCTGCGGGAATGGTTCTTCCAGGTGGCATCGGTGAAGGTGTAGCCCTGCTGCTCAAACTCGTTGCGGGGATAATGGCTGAGTCGGTATGTGCGGCGAACGGATTCGCTCTGTTTGTTCACATCATAGATCAGCAGAGTGTTTTCGTTCTGGGTGGCAGTCACCTCAAAGCACAGGTCGCCTTCCTCGTTCCAGCACTGCAAAAGCACACCCCGGCGGATGAAGTCGTTGGTGGTTTCTTCCAGGCTGCCGCCCTTGCTTTCCAGCCATTCGGCATATTTTTCCAGATAACCGGGCCGGAGCACGATAGTGAACTCTGCGGGAACATCCACATTGGCATACAGCTCATCCAGCACATATACCTCGGCAGACGCAGTGGAGCATACGCCAATACAAAGCAGCAAAAGCAGCAGCAATGCAGGCAGAATCTTTCGCATCTGTTTCACGCCCCTCAAAAAATGATGGATTACAGATTATTGTACCACAGCAGGCAATGCCTGTGCAAGTTGCAGGCCCTGTCAGGCTTTTTTCAGGGTTTCCTCGCCACCGGGGAAGGCAGTGCCGTACAGCTTCATGACAATGCCGTCCGCAACGGGAGTAAATTCCCCCTTGACGGTAAGGGGGCCATCGACCATCCGGAGCAGCAGATGGAACACGCCGTTTTTCCATCCGCCGGAAAGACGGGATTTGCCATGAACGCCGATCATTTCGCCCAGGGAAACATCGCCCTCCGTTTCCTTGCCGGGATGGATGACCATGCGCAGCTGATTATGCTCGGTTTCCTCGTCGAACCGGACGGCGAAGCAGTAGGTCAGGTCGCAGGAGCCATCGTCGGTGGCTGCAATGATGAGCTTGTTTCCGCTTTCGGCGATGTATTCTCCGGCATCCAGGCTGCCGGAGAAGTCGTTTTCGGGGATGGGATAGGCCAAGGCGGATACACGCTGTTTCAGCCGGGCGATATCCTCGTCGGTGCCGGGCTCCATATCGGCGGCAGGGAACAGGTAACGGTGGAGCAGCTCCATTTCCTTGCCCATATCGTCAATGCCGGCGGTGATGGCAACCACCATGTTCTGCTCCTCGGAAATCATGCAGATCTGGCCGAAAGCGCCGTCGCCACGGTAGCGGCCGCCCCGGGTGCGCCAGAACTGGTAGCCGTAGCCCTGATTCCATTCGTTATTGGGATCGGGGTTGCCATTGGAGTTGTCGATATGCTTGCGGGAAGCCAGTTCCACCCAGCCTTCGGGCAATACCTGCCTGCCCTGCCACATGCCTTTGTTAAGCAGGCAGAGGCCAAAGCGGAGGATGCTTTCGGTACTCAGGTGCAAGCCCCAGCCGCCCCAGCAGATCCCCTCGCAGTTTTTATCCCATTCCGGAACAGGAATGCCCAGGGGCTCAAACAGCCGGGGGATGAGGTAATCTCGGATGGTCATGCCGGTTACCTTCTGCACCATGGCGCTGACCAGGAAAGTGCCGTGGCTGTTGTAGTGGAACCAGCTGCCGGGCTCGTGCACGCAGCCGTAGCCCAGGGTCTGGGCCACGGTATCGGTGGTGTCGGATTTTTCGTCAAGGCCGCTGCCCATCATCAGAAGATGGCTCAGGGTGATTTTCTTCTGCTGATCGGATACGGTTTCCGGTGCATGCTCGCTGAGCAGCTCGTACACCTTGGTATCCCAGTCAAGCAGCCCTTCGGCTACGGCAAAGCCTGCGGCGGCGGAACAGAAGGATTTGCTCAGGGAAAACAGCATGTGGGGAGTATGAAGATCATAGGGCTTCCAGTTCATGGCAAGAGCCAGCCTGCCGTGGCGCAGCACCATGATGGAGTGATGCTCCAGGCCGGATTCCTCCACGGCGTCCAGGTACTGAAGAAGGCCTTTGGAGGAAATGCCGGCTTCCTCGGGGGTATTTGCGTTGATCCAGGGAGATTGCGTCATGGTATCTGCCTCCTGATTATTGCAGGGTAAACTGCAGCAGTACGGGGTTGTGGTCGGAGTTGACGAAGTTGAGGTCGATGGTTTCGATGTGGTTGACCTTGATATTGTCGGTAACGATAAAGCCGTCGATGATGTAGAACACATGATTGTCCCGGTCGCCGTCGTAGGCACGGTCAAGGCTGCGGCAGGAGGGAACTGCGCCGTCATATGCCAGGGAAAGGCCCTGGGGCAGCTGATCCTCCGCAAAGATGCCGGGGGTCCACATGCCGTCCCAGCTACCGCCGATGTGCTCTGCGCCGGAGAAGGTCTGGTTGAAATCGCCGCCGGCGATAACGTAGTTGCCATTGCGGTATTCAGCCTTGATCAGTTCCAGCAGCTGGCGGGTCTGAGCGACCTTGCCCTCGCCGTCATCATAGGCTTCCAAGTGGAAATTGACGATGACCAGCTCCTTGTCGGAATCCTTTACGGGCACACGCTCCACCAGCATGCAGCGCTTCAGGTTTGCCGCACGCACGGGCCACTTGAAGGGTACGGGCAGGCTTTCCCGTGTGGCACCGGTCACGTCAAGGCCGGTAAGGGTCACAAGGCCGCTGTCCACTTTGCCGATGGGTGGCCAGGGGAAGGGCACAAAATCGCAGCGGTAGTTGGGCGCATAGGCGGCGTTCAGGCTCAGACCGTGGCGGTAGAACTCCATCTGGTTGATGTTGTAGCTGCGGTCGGAGTTCACGTCTACCTCCTGCAGAAGGCAGATGTCTGCATCCCGGGCAGTGAGGGCGCTCAGAATGGCCCGCATGTTCTTTTCCACCTGTTCCTTGCTGCCGGGCTTTACGGATTTGCCTCCATCCATGAAGAAATCCTCACTACGGTCAAGCCCCGCATAGCCGGTGTTGAAGCTGATGGCGGTCAGCATCTGCCCCACCTCGGGCTGATCCCTGCGGGCGGATACGCTCACCTCCACAGGCTCGATATCCTCAGGGTTGAACTCGGTTATGGAAAGATAGGCTACAAGACCGATGGCGGCAAAAACGATCACCAGCAGAATACAGCCAATAAACTTCAGAAATTTTTTCATGTGAAAACGCTCCTTTGTGTGGCTTTCGGGGATATTGTAGCATAAAACAGACCCCGGAGCAAATAGCACATAGAAAAACGCAGACCGGATATTACCGGGTCTGCGTAGATTTGGCAGAATATACCATATTTGTTACAGATGTGTCATATGGGGGTCATTCCACGGGCGGTTTTTCCACGGACTGGTTCATTTTGTCCAGCAGCAGGGTGGCAATGCAGCCCAGCACCACAAACAGGAGATGAATCAGGCAACTGGATACGCTTGCGGTAAAGGCTTTTACAGGTATGGTAAAGAGGGTAGCGGCGATTACCACACCAATAATGCCGTGGAAAGTAACGGAATAGTGGTTGTTGAGCAGCCAGTCCACTGCTTTGGTAAGCAGTACCAGCGTAAGTACAGCACCCACGCCTACAGGCAGCAGCACTGCAAAATCCAGATTGCCGATGGCGCCGGTAATGTGCTCATAGAAGGTGAAGGTCTCCCCGGCAGCGTTGGTGGCAGTCAGGGGGAGCAAAAGAACGGAGGAACTCATGCCGGGCACGATCACGGAAAGCACAAGGCAGAAGCCGCCGAACATGTTCCACGGGAAATTGGGAACGATGGTTATCTCAAGGATGCGTGCAAGGGAAAGCAGCGTAAGGGCACAGATAAATGTTACACCCAGGGAAATCCAGCTTTTGCCATTGCGGCCCTGCTCTCCGGCTTCCCGGAAAAGGGAGGGCATAATACCAATGGTCATGCCGACGAACAAGGCAAGAGCCTGGGTTTCATAGCGGGTAAGCACCTCGGAGAGCAGCTTGGCAATGCCGATGTAGCCAATCACAAACCCCAGAAGAATAGGCCACAGCTGGCGAAGGCTGTTTTTCAGTTCTTTGAAAGGATGGGCCAGAAGGCGCATGATGGGTTTGTAAATACCGAAAAGTACCGCCAGCACGCCGCCGGATACACCGGGAAGCACTGCGCCTGCGCCAATGAGCGCACCCTGAATAATGCGAAGAAGCAGCTGTTTTACGCTGAACTTTTCTACCTGTTGATTATCCATTGGGAATCCTCCGTTTTCTAAGAAAATCCATGGGGTAATGTCTTTTTTCCATGGATAACCATGAGTCTATCATTTTCCGGCGTATACGTCAATAAGGCGCAGGCCACTTGCATCGATTCCTGGCCTGTGATACCATATTATTGGGGAAATATCCCCAAATAAAGCCTATGTTTTCTCAGGAGGAAATATGCTCCGTATCCATCAGCTGAAACTGCCTCTGTCCATGAAGCCGGAGGAAAAGAACCTGCGCCGTCTCTGCGCTGCCTACCTCAAGGTGCAGGAAAACCGCATCGGTGCGGTGGAGATCAAAAAACGCAGCGTGGATGCCCGGGACAAGGGCGATGTACATTTTGCCCTGACAGTGGATGCTGAGATCCTTGGCGGCGGTGAAGCAAAGCTGGCTGCAAAATTCAAACCCAATCAGGCTGCTGTGGTGGAAAGAAAACCGCAGTCGCCGGACGTGTTCAGTATGAAAACTGAACCCTGGGGCGACCGTATGCGGCCCATTGTGGTGGGAGCGGGCCCGGCGGGTCTGTTTTGTGCACTGGCGCTGGCAAGGCGGGGGGCAAAGCCGCTACTGATAGAGCGGGGCAAGCCCGTGGAACAGCGTGCCGAGGATATAGCTGCCTTTGAGGAAAATGCCTTGCTGGACGAGGAGAGCAATGTGCTCTTCGGCGAGGGTGGCGCAGGGACCTTCAGCGATGGAAAGCTGACCTGCGGTCTCAGCAGTCCTCATATTCAGACGGTGCTCAGCACGCTTTATGCCTGCGGTGCGCCGGAAAGCATCCTCACCCAGCAGAAGCCTCACATCGGCACGGATGTGCTCCGGGGCGTGCTCTACTCCGCACGGCGCAGGCTGATGGCACTGGGCGGCGAAGTGCGCTTTCAGTGCAAAATGACGGATATTCTTCTGCGGGAGGGTCGGGTGCAGGCCATCCGGATCAGGGATGAAAAGGGCGAGGATGAGCTGCCGGTAAACCAGCTGTTCCTCTGCATCGGTCACAGCGCCCGGGATACCTACCGCATGCTCAATAATCTGGGCCTGCCCATGGAGCAGAAGCCCTTCGCCATCGGAGCAAGGATTGAGCATCTGCAAAAGAACACCGACCGTGCCCAGTACGGCGGAGCCGCAGGCCACCCTGCCCTCCCCCCTGCGGAGTACAAGCTGAATGTGCCCACGGCCGACAAAAGGGGCGTATACACCTTCTGCATGTGCCCCGGCGGACAGGTGATCTCCGCAGTGCATGAAAAAGGCACCATCAATGTAAACGGCATGAGCCGCCATGCACGGGACGGCAGAAATTCCAACGCCGCCCTGCTGGTGGGCGTTCATCCCGGGGACTTTGGCAGTGAACACCCCCTTGCCGGAGTGGATTTTCAGAAGAAGATCGAAGAGGCAGCCTTCCGTGCTGCAGGCGGCTACTGTGCGCCCTGCCAGCGGGTGGAGGATCTGCTCAAAGGCCGTGAAACCAAAGCCTTCGGCGAGGTTGAACCCACTTACCGGCCCGGTGTGACCCCCGGGGATCTGGCTTGCTGCCTGCCGGGCTTTGTTCTGGACAATTATCGTTATGCCCTGCCGAAGCTGGGGCAAAGGCTGAAGGGATTCGACCATCCCGATGCATTGCTGACCGGCCCGGAAACCCGCTCCTCTGCACCGCTGCGCATGCTCAGGGACAAAGGGCGGCAGAGTCCTCTGGGAGGGATCTATCCCCTGGGAGAGGGCGCAGGCCATGCGGGCGGCATTGTTTCCGCTGCTGTGGACGGGCTGTGCGCAGGCCTGGAAGCATAAAAAAGGGGTGGATTTGTTTGATTCGAGGCGTTCTATTTGATATGGACGGCGTTCTTCTGGATACAGAGCGGCTGGGCAGCCAGATTCTTCCAGGCATTGTGCGGGGACTGGGCTACGAGCCCCCGGAGGATCTGTACATGCGGGTGTTGGGCTGCAACCGTCAGGTGAGTAACCGCATCTACGAAGGGCTCTTTGGCAAGGATTTTCCCGGCGATGAGGTGGACAGGCTGTTTTTCGACCGCCTGATGGAAATTGCCCGCCGGGGAGAAACGCCCCTGAAATCAGGCCTCAGAGAATGCATTCAGGGCCTGAAAAGCCGGGGGATCAAAATTGCGCTGGCCACCAGCTCCGAACGTTTTGTGGTGGAGACCTATCAGCAGCATCTGCCCGATTTTGCCGGTATTTTCGACGCTATGGTCTGCGGCATGGAGGTGCCCAACGGCAAGCCTGCACCGGATATCTACCGCCTGGCGGCACAACGGCTTGCTCTCAGACCGGAGGAATGCATCGGCGTGGAGGATAGCCGCAACGGTGTCATCAGCCTCAGGGCGGCAGGCTGCCACAGCGTTATGATACCCGATCTGCTGGCTTTTTCCGAAGAGCTGGCTCCCTATGTGGATACCTGTCTTGGAAGCCTCGATGAGCTTTGCCCGTTTATCGACAGGCTTAACGGCAACAGCTAAGGGACAGAATGAAATTCATGCGTTTCGCTTTTTTGTAAAGGAGGCCTACCATGAAAAAAGCATTGGTCATATTGAATCCGCGGGCCGGGATGCGCAAAGGCGCACAGAACCTGTATGATATTCTGGCGGCGTTGCAGCAAGGCGGCTATCTTTGCACCCTGGCCATTACCACCAAGGCCGGAGATGGTACGGATTTTGTAACTGAACAGGCGCAGGACAAGGATCTGGTGGTGTGCATCGGCGGCGACGGAACCTACAACGAAGTGGCCGCAGGTATGCTTCAGGCAGGGTACACCATGCCTCTGGGGTACATTCCCGCAGGCAGCACCAACGATTTTGCCAACAGCATGAACCTGTCATCCAATATCAAGACCGCCGCCCTGGATATCGTTACCGGCAGGGAAACCCTGCTGGATATGGGCAGCTTCGGCGGCCGTCCCTTTGCCTATGTGGCATCCTTTGGCGCATTTACCAAAACCTCCTATTCCACCCCTCAGACCCTGAAAAACATGCTGGGCCATCTGGCATATATCCTGGAAGGTCTCAAAGACCTGACCACCCTGCAGCCCGTGCACATGCGCATTGAAACGGATGTTCAGGCCTTTGAGGACAACTATCTTTTCGGTGCCTTCAGCAATTCCACGTCCATCGGGGGACTTTTGCGCCTGAAAAAGGATTATGTGGATATGGGCGACGGGCTCCTGGAGGTACTCCTCATCCGCAGCCCCAGAAACGCCATGGAGCTTGGCCGTATGCTGGTGGCTCTCAAGACGGGTGAATACGGCGGCAGCGAGTGTATCACGTTCTGCTCCACCCGCAGGGCGTTTATCCAGACAGAAAAAGGCATGGACTGGTCTCTGGATGGTGAACGGGCAGAGGGCGCAGAAACACTGGAAATCGTCAATCTTCCCGGGGTGCTCAGGCTAATGGTTCCGGAAAAGTAAAGACTTTTTAGGTAATATTTGACAACAGGCGCTTATTGTTTTACAATACATAGGATAGAAAACTGCGCAGGGCAGAAAAATTCAGAATACATCTGCTGAGAGGTTCCCATGAAGAAGCACAGGCCATTGATTGGCGTGGTTATTAAGGATGCAGACCACGATTTCTGGGGAAGGTCACTGAACAGGCTGCAAAAGGAATTTTTTGCAGCCGATATGGACGTGGCCATTTTCTCCGCATTCCAATCCAAGGCGGAAATAGAAACTGTAGATAATGAACGGGCCATTTTCCAGCTGGTTCAGTACGACAAGCTGGATGGCCTTGTGGTGTATCTGGACCGCTTTCAGAAAGCGGAAGAACGCCAGCGGATAGCCGAAACGGTGCTGAAAGAGTTTACGAAGCCTGTGGTTTACATCCGGGACGGGCTTGCCGGAGATGATACCGTAGCCTTTGATAACGGCGAAGGTACCCGGGCGTTGATCTGCCACCTTGCAAGAAAACATCAGGTTAAAAACGTTGCATATATCAGCGGCCCTGAGGGAAGCAGCTTCCATCAGGCAATATACGACAGCTTTATCGCCGCCATGGACAAATACGGCGTGGCGCTAAAGGGAGCCGTGCATCATACCAACGACTGGGTGGACGACTATGCCTCCATCGCTGAAAAACTGATGGAAGAAGGCTTGCCGGATGCAGTGGTATGTTGCAGCGAAATGACGGCGGCCTCTCTGATCCGGGAACTGACCCGGCTCAATGTACAGATTCCCGAAGATGTAATTGTAACCGGCTACCGTTTCAACGAGCCCCGGGCTACGCAGCATTTCAACATTACTTCTGTGCTGCGCCTGCCGGAGATGATGGCCGTCAACGCTGCCAGGAAGCTTATCAGCAAGGTACGCAACGTGGAGATGGAACCGGTTTCACTTCCCACCTGCGAGTTCAAGCCCGGCCTTACCTGCGGCTGCCGGGGCGTAGACCTGGAGGCGCTGAGTCAGTCCGCTTTCGA
Organism: Clostridiales bacterium; assembly: GCA_015056145.1. Lineage (GTDB taxonomy): Bacteria > Bacillota > Clostridia > Christensenellales > Aristaeellaceae > Limiplasma. The sequence goes on along the minus strand of SVGY01000002.1, from coordinate 85,766 downwards.
TCAGCTTCTGCTGTATCGCAGCAGCGGCTTTAACTCCCGCTATAATTATATGCAGGAGGATTTGGTGGGCAGCCACAGTATCGAGGATTATTTCTGGAAACTTGATCAGTACACCCAGTTCCTGGGCGACGCCGACGGCATCTGGGTATGTTTGAACCAGGATGTGCTCCATGCAGAGAAAAGCGGTGCGGAATATACCGGGGAGATGCAGCTGTGCTACAGCCGCAAGGCCGGCGTTACTTCCGTAGATTTTCAGCGCAGTTTTCCCCTGGCGGAAATGCTGCCGGATATGTACACAGAGCGGGATAAGCCCGCTGCCTTCCTGTTCAACGCCTTCCATTTTGCGGATGTGAACTTCGGTTATGTGGTTCTGTCCTACGGCGACAGCGGCACCATCTATGACGAAAACTATGGCCGGTGGCTGCGTTATGCTGCCAGTGGCCTGGAAAACAAGCGTCAGCAACTGGTTTATCAGGATACTGTGGAAAACATGCGTACCCGTGACGGCGTTACAGGTCTGCTGAACATGCGCGGCTATCAGAGCCACATGCAGCGTCTTTGGACCCTTCATCAGGCACAGGGACATCTTCTGCGTGTTATTGCCCTGAGCATAGAAAACCTGAACGGCATCCGTGATGCCTATGGATACCAGACGGTGGATATGCTTTTGCAGAAGTTTGCCAATATGCTCAACAACAGCATTGGTTCCGGCGATATCTGCGCCCGGCTTTCCAACGAGGCTTTTCTGATTGCGGGCCTGATGAAGGTGGATTCCCCTGTGGATGACGTGCCCATGAGGCTGCAGCGCAATCTGGATCAGTTTAATGACAGAGATGGTGCAGGTTTTGGCATTTCCGTCAGCTCTGCGACCCTTACCTCCCCCTTTGATACCCTGGATGTGATCGACGCTCTGCCCGCTGAGGCAGATTTCCAGCGCAAGCTGAACCGTGAAAACAGCCGCATTGCCTACGCCCAGCAGAAGCGCAGCAATGAAGGCCATGTGGATAAGGAGGAGCAGGAATACGTTGCCCACATGCTGGACGAAAATCTGTTTACCTACTTCTTCCAGCCCATTGTGGATGCCACCAACGGCAATGTAGTGGCTTTTGAGGCGTTGATGCGCTCGGCAACAGGCCGCCAGGTTACGCCCCTTGCCGTGCTGCAGCACGCTAAGGCGCTGGGACGACTCAGGGATGTGGAAAAGCTCACCATCACCAATCTGCTGGCGTATCTGCATACCCACAGCACATATTTTTACAAGCGCAAACTTTTTATCAACAGCATTCCATCCTGCATTCTTTCCAAAGAGGAGTTTGCTGCCCTCAAAAAGCAATACGGCGACCTGATGGAGCAGATTACCATCGAGTTTACGGAACAGTCCGAGGCCAGCAGCGAGCAGCTCAACACCCTGCTGCAGCTGCGCAAGGAAATGGGCTTCTCCCTTGCCATTGACGACTATGGCACCGGATATTCCAACATCAGCAATCTGCTCACCCTGATGCCCAACTATATCAAGATCGACCGCAGCCTGATCAGCAACATTCACGAAGACCGCCGCAAGAAGTACTTTGTGGAAAACATTATCGAATACGCACACGATAACGAGTTCAAGGTGCTGGCAGAGGGCGTGGAACAGGCCGAGGAACTGCGTACCGTTATCCGTATGGGCGTTGACCTCATTCAGGGCTACTATACCGGCAGGCCGGAGCCTAAGCCTGTTGGAACCATCGGGGACGAGATCGTTACCGAGATCACGGAAACCTACCGCAGCAGCCGAAACAAGCAGGTCAGCAAGGTGTACTACACCGGCAGCGAAAAGGAAATTCTCTTGCATACGCTGGATTTCAACGATTATACGGAACTGTTCATTTCCAGCAGCGAATACACCGTCCGAGGTAAGGAGAACTTCTCTTCCTCTGTGATGATTCGCATTAAGGACGGCATCAACTGCAAGCTGACCCTGGACGGTGTCAGCCTGAAGAACAACTTCACCCCCGTATGCATTGAGCTGGGCGAAAACAGCAAGGTGGAACTGAGAATCGTGGATCAGGTGGCTATTACCGGCGCCATCCGGGTGCCCGCTACCGCCGACCTGACCCTTTGCGGCGAAGGATATCTTTCCATTTTCTCCTGCACGGGCCAGACCTTCGGTATCGGCAACGATCTTGACCAGTCCTACGGCAACATCACTATGCGAATGGACAAGCGTGTGTTCTTCCAGCTGGATACTATCCACTGCGTTGCCATTGGCGGCGGAAGGAACGATCACCAGTCCCGCATCTCCATTGAGGATGGCCAGGTGGACGTGAACCTGGCTGGCCGTCAGGTGGTGGGCGTCGGCTCTATGGACGGCGAAGGTATTGTCTCCGTGTACAATTGCGGCCTTTCTGTGCTGCATAATTGCCGCAAGTGTATTGCGCTGGGTGGCGGAGGAGGCTACCAGCTGGATCTGGAAAGTGCCCGCCTGAAGATCGAGTGCCATGGCGACGATGTGAGCGGTATTTTCTCCAGGGGCGAGCAGGCCAGCAAGCTCAAGGCGAACAATTCCTCCGTAGATGTACTGATGCGGGGTAAACAGGTGCACTGCATCGGTACTGAAGAAGCCTTCATGAACTTGAACATGCTCCAGTGCGGTCTGGAAGTGAACTGCAACGGCGTGGAATGCTATGTATTCGGCAACGCCAACAAGCAAGGCATTCTCAATCTGCGCAACTGCCGGGGCACCATCACCGTGGAAACCAGCAGCGGAAAAACCATCTCTCTCGAGGATGACCGGGTCAATCTGGATCACTGCCAGCTGACAATTAAATAAGGCCGCTTTGTCACAAAGAGAGGTTGTTTCACCCACACAACCAGCCCCCTGCAGTTTATCCCTGCCGGGGCCTTCTTTTCTTCTGCGTCAGAAGAAAAGAAGCAAAAGAAGACCGCATATGTACACAAGTCGGCGTGCAAAAAAGAGACTACCGCAGCAAGGGGGATGGAAAGGATGGTGTTATCCTTCCACTTACTCCAAAGACATACCGAAACCGCAAGCGCACCAAGGCTTGCGGTTTTGTGTACCGCTGTGATATATTATTGAATAACGTTCTATGGAGGTTGCATAATGATTACGGTTTTGGAAGCAATCCGATTGGCAAAAGAGATCGGCGGAAAGAACGGACTGAACTGTATAGCGGAGCTTGATGAGACGGCTGCTGTAGAATCGTGGAGATGTTCAGAAAGTGTACATTTTCCGTCCTTGTCGGGTATACCGATTCTTGTGAAAGATAATATCGATGTCAAAGGATTCCACACGACTGCCGGAAGTTTGGCCTTGGCCGATAATGTGGCGTTGAACGATGCACCGATCATTCAGAACCTCCGCCGTAACGGTGCTGTAATTATCGGCAAAAGCAACATGACAGAGTTTGCGAATTATGTATCGACAAGGATGCCCGGTGGGTACAGTTCACGGGGTGGGCAGGTGATACATGCTGTGAAGACCGGGCTTGATCCGCTTGGTTCATCAACCGGTTCGGCTGTTGCGGTTGCCGCCGGAATCGTACCGATGGCGGTCGGAACGGATACATCCCACTCAATTACTGCTTGCGCTATGGGAAACGGAATCTGCGGGTTAAAGCCTCCGGCCGGTATTCTTTCACAGGAAGGAATCATTCCGATTTCAGAGACATTTGATAGTGCAGGCGCAATGGCACAAAATGTGAGCGATACCCTAAAACTGTATTCAGCCATGCGGGACAAGCCGCTGTCTGAAATCACACAGACTCCTGCAGGAAAACTTCGGATCGCTGTGAATATCGCCAATACCGATATGAATTTGCAGGAAAGAAGAAAATACCTGGATGAGGTAATTGAGACACTCAGGAATAACGGCGCTGTTATTTCCGAGGTTAATCAGCCGCCAACACCGGAGCTTTCCAGCATTATGAAACGGGAGTTCGGCACGGGGCTTGAGGCATATCTGAGAAAGAGCGCAGCAAAGCTTAAGACTCTTAGACAGATTGTTGAGTACTATGAGACACATCCGGATACAATGATGAAGTATGGATGTGATTTGCTGCGGGGAGCGCTGTACGATTCGTCACAGGAAGCCTTTGTTGTGGAAGAATACCAAAAGGCCATGAAATCCCGTGCGGAGAAGATGCGGAGAATGACGGAAGAAATCTCGGATTACGACGCTGTGCTGATTACCGGACCGACATATGCCAATCATCTCTGCGGTCTGCCGACGATCACCGTCGCCGGAGGTTCCCATGACGCAAATGGCGTAAGACAGGCAGTAATGCTATATGGAACAGATGAGTTCAGGCTTTACGCAGCGGCACTGACTGTGGAGCAATTGCTGAACTCCTGATGAACGCAAAGACAACTCCCAATTTATTGAACAAACCCAAACAGATTTTCATTCTCTCAGGAGGGCGCAATTATGCGCACCATTCTGGTGCATTGCGTTTGTAGAACTGCATAAGCAAATGAGCATCCGGCACTTTGCCGGATGCTCATTATTTCATTACGGGATAAATCCATCCTTATGAACTCTCCCGCCAAACGGACAGTCTCTTTTTGAACATAACATTCTTCCCCATATGCGCTTTTCGGGAGGGTGCGGGAGGGGGCTTTTCCCGGGGAAAAGCCTTCTCCCGCCTGCACCGCCGCAAGATGTTCCCGCAGCAACCCCTGCCGGGGGCCTTCTTTTCTTCTGCGTCAGAAGAAAAGAAGCAAAAGAAGACCGCATATGTACACAAGTCAGCGTGCAAAAAAGAGACTACCGCAAACGGACAGTCTCTTTTTGAACATAACATTCTTCCCCATATGCGCTTTTCGGGAGGGTGCGGGAGGGGGCTTTTCCCGGGGAAAAGCCTTCTCCCGCCTGCACCGCCGCAAGATATTCCCGCAGCAACCCCTGCCGGGGGCCTTCTTTTCTTCTGCGTCAGAAGAAAAGAAGCAAAAGAAGACCGCATATGTACACAAGTCAGCGTGCAAAAAAGAGACTACCGCAAACCGGCAGTCTCTTTTTGAACATAACATTCTTCCCTATATACGCTTTTCGGGAGGGTGCGGGAGGGGGCTTTTCCCGGGGAAAAGCCTTCTCCCGCTTGCACCGCCCCATATCTTCACATTATTTGCCAGTCAGCAGGGAGTTCTCCTTGAGGATAACGTCGTGAGCGCCGCCCTCCACGATGCTGGTGGCGGAAACCAGAGTCAGGCGTGCTTTCTGCTGCAGCTCGGGGATAGAGAGTGCGCCGCAGTTGCACATGGTGGACTTGACCTTGCTCAGGGACAGGCCCACATTGTCCTTCAGGCTGCCGGCATAGGGAACGTAGGAGTCAACGCCTTCCTCGAAGGACAGCTTCCGGTCGCCGCCCAGGTCGTAGCGCTGCCAGTTGCGGGCACGGTTGGAGCCTTCGCCCCAGTACTCCTTGTAGTAGGTGCCGTTGATGGAGATGCGGTTGGTGGGGCTTTCATCAAAGCGGGCAAAGTAGCGGCCCAGCATGAGGAAGTCTGCGCCCATGGCCAGAGCCAGGGTCATGTGATGGTCGTGTACGATACCGCCGTCGGAGCAAACGGGCACATAGATGCCGGTCTCCTCGAAGTATTCGTCACGGGCCTTGCATACGTCGATGAGGGCAGTGGCCTGTCCACGGCCGATACCCTTGGTTTCACGGGTGATGCAGATGGAACCGCCGCCAATACCCACCTTCACGAAGTCTGCGCCGGCCTTGGCCAGGAACAGGAAACCGTCACGGTCCACCACGTTGCCTGCGCCAACCTTCACGGATTCGCCGTACTTTTCACGAATCCAGGCGATGGTGCGGCTCTGCCACTCGGAATAGCCTTCGGAAGAGTCGATGCACAGTACGTCCACGCCGGCTTCCACCAGGGCGGGAACACGCTCGGCGTAGTCGCGGGTGTTGATACCGGCGCCAACCACATAGCGCTTGTGCTGGTCCAGCAGCTCGTTGGGATTGGTCTTGTGGGCATCGTAGTCCTTGCGGAACACAAAGTACTTCAGACGGCCTTCTTCGTCCACGATGGGCAGGGAGTTGAGCTTGTTATCCCAGATGATGTCGTTAGCCTGCTTGAGGGTGGTATCAGCATGGCCCACAACCAGCTTTTCCAGGGGAGTCATGAAGTTGGAAACCAGCTCGTCGCCGGTCATGCGGCTTACACGGTAGTCACGGCTGGTAACGATGCCCAGCAGCTTGCCATTGGCAGTGCCGTCGTCGGTAACGGCGATGGTGGAATGGCCGTTCTTCTCCTTCAGGGCAAGCACGTCACGCAGGGTGTCGTCGGGCTTGATGTTGGAATCGCTTACAACGAAACCGGCCTTGAAGCTCTTGGCACGGGCAACCATGGCAGCCTCGTCCTCGATGCTCTGGGAACCGTAAATGAAAGATACGCCGCCTTCACGGGCCAGAGCCACAGCCAGCTTTTCGCCGGATACGGACTGCATGATGGCGGATACCATGGGAATGTTCAAAGAAATGGCGGGTTCCTCACCCTTGCGATAGCGTACCAGAGGGGTGCGCAGGGACACGTTGGCAGGGATGCATTCCGAAGAGGAATAGCCGGGTACCAGCAGGTACTCATTGAAGGTATGGGATACTTCGCTGAAATAAAAAGCCATGATCGATTTTCCCCCATTCTTTTTTTGTATGGAATATCTCCGCCCGGAGATTGCGGAAGTTTTTCCGGGCGGAGACAATCATCAGAACAGACCGGTGATCTTGCCGTTCTCGTCCACGTCGATGCGCTCGGCTGCAGGAACTTTGGGCAGGCCGGGCATGGTCATGATATCGCCGGTGAGCACTACCACGAAGCCTGCGCCAGCCGATACCTTTACATTCTTCACGGTAACGGTAAATCCTTCCGGCGCACCCAACTTTTTAGGATCGTCGGAGAAGGAGTACTGGGTTTTGGCAACGCAGATGGGGCACTTGCCGAAGCCAAGGGCTTCCAGGCGTTCCACCTGCTTCTTTGCCTCGGGCAGGAGCACAACGCCGTCTCCGCCATAAACCTTCTTGACCACGGCTTCGATCTTTTCTTCGATAGAAAGGTCGTCCTCGTAGGAGAAGGTGAAGTTGCCCTGTTCCTCTTCGCAGAGGCGAACCACTTCACGGGCCAGCTCTTCGCCGCCCTTGCCGCCATCTGCCCACACGGTGCTAAGCACGGTATTCACGCCCAGTTCACGGCACTTGGCAATGATGAAATCGATTTCCTTGTCCGTGTCGGTGGGGAAACGGTTCACGGCGACTACACAGGGCAGGCCGTATACGTTTTTGATGTTGGAAACATGGCGCAGCAGGTTGGGAATACCGGTTTCCAGGGCTTCCAGGTTTTCCTCGGCCAGCTGAGTCCTGGCGAGGCCGCCGTGCATCTTGAGGGCACGGACGGTAGCCACAACCACCACTGCATCGGGAGTAAGGCCAGCCATGCGGCACTTGATATCCAGGAACTTTTCTGCGCCAAGGTCGGCGCCGAAGCCAGCCTCGGTCACGGTGTAATCGCCCATCTTCAAGGCCATGCGGGTAGCCATGACGGAGTTGCAGCCGTGGGCGATGTTGGCAAAGGGGCCGCCGTGCACAAAGGCAGGGGTGCCTTCCAGCGTCTGCACAAGGTTGGGCTTGAGGGCGTCCTTGAGCAGAGCGGTCATTGCGCCCTGGGCATTGAGCTGGCCACAGGTAACGGGCTGATCGTCGCTGGTGTAGCCCACGATGATGCGGCTGAGCCGGTCCTTGAGGTCGGTAATGGAGGTGGACAGGCACAGCACAGCCATGATTTCGCTGGCAACGGTGATATCGAAGCCATCCTCACGGGGCACGCCGTTGATGCGTCCGCCAAGGCCGCCCACGATGTTGCGCAGCTGACGGTCGTTCATATCCACGCAGCGTTTCCAGGTGATCTTGCGCACGTCGATGCCCAGCGCATTGCCCTGCTGAATGTGGTTGTCCAGCATGGCAGCCAGCAGGTTGTTGGCAGCGCCGATGGCATGGAAGTCGCCGGTGAAGTGCAGGTTGATATCCTCCATGGGTACCACCTGAGCGTATCCGCCGCCGGCAGCGCCGCCCTTGATGCCGAAAACGGGACCAAGGGAAGGCTCACGCAGGGCAACGGTAACATCCTTGCCGATGCGGCGCAGGCCATCCGCCAAACCGATGGTGGTGGTGGTCTTGCCTTCGCCGGCAGGGGTGGGAGTGATGGCGGTAACGAGGATCAGCTTGCCGTCAGGACGGCTGGTCTCGCTGAGGAGGGACAGGTCGATCTTTGCCTTGTAGTTGCCGTACTGTTCCACATACTTTGCGTCCACATGAGCACGCTCGGCAATGGTCATGATGTGCTCCATCTGGCAGCTCTGGGCAATTTCAATATCGCTCTTGTAAGCCATGGTTTTTCCTCCTTATCCCTTGAAGTAGCGTACGGCGGCCTCGAACATGCGGATGTCGTAGTTGCCGGGTACATTCTTGTACAGGCCAGCACCGATACGCTCGCTGTGGCCCATCTTGCCGAACACACGGCCGTCGGGGGAAGTGATGCCCTCGATGGCGCAGATGGAATCGTTGGGGTTGAAGTGGATATCGCTGGTGGCATTGCCTTCCAGATCCACATACTGGGTGGCAATCTGACCATTGGCAGCCAGCTGCTTTACCAGTTCCTCGCTGGCCAGGAAGCGGCCTTCACCGTGAGAAATCGGCACGTTGTAGATGTCGCCCACATTGGTCAGGCTCAGCCAGGGTGACTTGTTGGAGGCCACACGGGTACGCACGATGCGGCTCTGGTGACGGGCGATGGTATTGAAGGTAAGGGTGGGGCAGTTTTCATCGGTATCGATGATCTTACCGTAGGGCACCAGGCCCAGCTTGATCAGTGCCTGGAAACCGTTGCAGATACCGCAGATGAGGCCGTCACGGTTGTCGAGCAGGTCGGTAACGCCTTCCTTGACCGCAGCGTTGCGGAAGAATGCGGTGATGAACTTGCCGCTGCCATCGGGCTCGTCGCCGCCGGAGAAACCGCCGGGAACGAAGATCATCTGGGAATCCTTCAGGGCCTTGGCAAAGGCGTCCACACTGCGGGTGATGCCTTCGGCGGTCAGGTTGTTGATGACCAGAATCTGGGGCTCGGCATCGGCATCCGCCACAGCCTTGGCGCTGTCGTATTCACAGTTGGTGCCGGGGAAGGCAGGAATCAGAACCTTGGGCTTTGCCACCTTGATGGCAGGTGCAGGATAGCTTTCGGCCTTGAAAGAGTAGGTCTCGAGCATCTTGTTGCGGTTCTGGATATTGCAGCTGTAAACGCTTTCCAGCTTGTCCTCGTAAGTCTTGAGCAGGCTGTCAAGAGCGATGGTTTCGCCGCCGTAGACGAGAGCAGGCTCCTGGGTCACGGTACCGATCAGCTTGCCGCCCTCTACTGCGCCCTCGGCTTCCACCAGGAAGGAAGCGTAGCTGTAGCCGAAGAGCTCGTCCAGAGTGACATCGGGCTGGAACTTCACGCCCAGATCGTTGCCGAAGGCCATCTTCATGACGGCCTCTGCCACGCCGCCCATGCCGGGGGTGTAGCAGGAAACGGCCTTGCCGCTGCGGAGGAGTTCCGTTACCTTGTCAAAAAGCTTCACAAGGGATTCGGTCTTGGGCAGATTGTTTTCGTCGTATTCGGGCTGGAGCAGCACCAGGGTGTTGCCGGCCTTCTTCAGTTCGGGGCTGACGATATCCTTCACCTTTTCGGTGGTTACAGCAAAGGAGACCAGGGTGGGCGGAACGTCCAGATCCTCGAAGGAACCGCTCATGGAGTCCTTGCCGCCGATGGAGCCAACACCAAGTTCCTTCTGGGCACGGAATGCGCCAAGAAGGGCGGCCAGAGGTTTGCCCCAGCGCTTGCCGTCCTTGCCGGGATGCTCAAAGTATTCCTGGAAGGTGAGGTATACATCCTCAAACTTTGCGCCGGTGGCGATCAGCTTGCAGATGGATTCCACCACAGCCAGGTAAGCGCCGTGGAAGGGGCTCTTTTCGGTAATGAAGGGATTGTAGCCGAAGGACATCAGGGAGCAGTCGTCGGTGTGCTGCTTCTCCACGGAGATCTTCTGCACCATGGCCTGAATGGGGGTCTGCTGATTTTTGCCGCCGAAGGGCATCAGCACGGTGCCGGCACCGATGGTGGAGTCGAAACGCTCGCTGAGGCCCCGCTTGGAGCAGATGTTCAGGTCCTGGGCCAGGGCCTGGTAGTTATCGGTAAAGCTGCCGGAAATAGCCTTGTCATAGGCGGCGGGGGCAGCGGGGGTGATATCGATGTGCTTTTCTGCACCGTTGGAGTTGAGGAACTCACGGCTGATGTTGACGATCTGCTTGCCGTTCCAGTTCATGACCAGGCGGGGCTCAGCCTTCACCACAGCCACGGGGCAGGCCTGCAAGTTTTCGGTGGCAGCCAGGGCCAGGAAACGATCAACGTTTTCCTTTTCCACCACAACAGCCATGCGTTCCTGAGATTCGGAAATGGCCAGCTCGGTGCCGTCCAGACCGTCGTACTTCTTGGGCACGGCATTCAGGTCGATTTCAAGGCCGTCAGCCAGCTCGCCGATGGCTACGGAAACGCCGCCTGCGCCAAAGTCGTTGCAGCGCTTGATCATCAGCGTGGCTTCCTTGTTACGGAACAGGCGCTGAAGCTTGCGCTCTTCGGGGGCGTTGCCCTTCTGCACCTCGGCGCCGCAGGTTTCCAGGGACTGAGCGGTGTGGCTCTTGGAGGAACCGGTTGCGCCGCCGCAGCCGTCACGGCCGGTGGAGCCGCCCAGCAGGATGACTACATCGCCGGGGGCCGGTACTTCACGGCGTACGTTCTCCTGGGGAGCAGCGGCAATCACGGCGCCGATTTCCATACGCTTGGCAGCATAGCCGGGATGGTAGATTTCATCCACGATGCCGGTGGCAAGACCGATCTGGTTGCCGTAGGAGGAGTAACCGGCGGCTGCGGTGGTTACGATCTTGCGCTGGGGCAGCTTACCGGGGATGGTTTCATCAATGGGCTTGAGGGGATCGGCAGCACCGGTAACACGCATGGCGCCGTATACATAGGACCGGCCGGACAGCGGGTCACGGATTGCGCCGCCGATGCAGGTGGCAGCGCCGCCGAAGGGTTCGATTTCAGTGGGGTGGTTGTGGGTCTCGTTCTTGAACAAAAGCAGCCAGGGCTGGCTTTCGCCGTCCACATCCACGTTGATCTTTACGGTGCAGGCGTTGATCTCTTCGCTTTCATCCAGCTTGTCCAGCTTGCCATGGGCCTTGAGGTAGCGCACGGCAACGGTGGCCAGATCCATCAGGCAGATGGGCTTGGTGCGGCCCAGTTCCTTGCGTACGGCGATGTATTCCTCATAGGCGCCCTGCAGGAGCGGATCCTCAAAGGAAACATTGTCGATGATGGTAAGGAAGGTGGTATGGCGGCAGTGATCGCTCCAATAGGTGTCGATCATGCGGATTTCGGTGATGGTGGGATCCCGGTCTTCGCTGCGGAAATAGTTCTGGCAGAAAGCGATGTCGTCGGCGTCCATAGCCAGGCCGTATTCCTTGACGAAGTTCTCCAGGCCGGCACGGTCCAGCTGGGTAAAGCCGGTAAGAGTCTTTACTTCGGTGGGGATTTCGTAGCGGATATTCAGGGTCTCGGGCAGCTCAAAGGAGGCTTCCCGGGCTTCTACGGGGTTGATGACGTACTTTTTGATCTCCTGTACATCCTTCTCCGTCAGCTTGCCGTAGAGGGCGTATACCTTGGCGGTACGCACCAGGGGACGATCGCCCTGGGAGAGAATCTGGATGCACTGGGCAGCGGAGTCCGCACGCTGGTCAAACTGGCCGGGCAGGAACTCTACCGCAAACAGGGTAGCCTTTTCGTCCTCGAAGGAGGGATAGGTGTTATCCAGCTGAGGCTCGGAGAAAACGGTGGTCTCAGCATAGTTGAAAAGCTCTTCGGAGATGTTTTCCACGTCGTAACGGTTCAGGATGCGAACGTCCTCAAGGGCCTCAATGCCAAGCAGAGTGCGTGCGTCGCTGAGCAGAGCGGCGGCCTCGTTGGCAAGACCGGGTTTCTTTTCCACAAATACTCTGTATACCACTTACTTATCCTCCTGGGCTTTCAGTGCCCTTGCGCCGATATCCCGGCGGTAGAATGCGTTGTCAAAATGTACGGTTTCGGTGGCCTTGTAGGCTGCATCCACAGCATCCTGCAGGGTTTTGCCGATGGCGGTAACGCCAAGCACACGGCCGCCGCTGGTTACCAGCTTGCCCTCCTTCAGGGCAGCGCCGGCAACGTAGACCTGATCTGCAACGGCTTCGGGAATGGTGATCTCGTAGCCTTTTTCATAGCTCTGGGGGTATCCCTTGGAGGCCATAATGACGCAGCAGGCGTTTTCATCAGCGAAGTCCACGGGGGTCTGTGCCAGGGTTCCGTTGGTGGTGGCCTGCATTACGGTGAGCAGGTCGCTGCGCAGAAGGGGCAGCACTACCTGGGTTTCCGGGTCGCCGAAGCGGCAGTTGTACTCGATCACCTTGGGGCCGTTTTCGGTCAGCATCAGGCCGAAATACAGGCAGCCCTTGAAGGTGCGGCCTTCTTTGTTCATGGCTTCAATGGTGGGCAGGAAGATGGTCTTCATGCATTCCTCAGCCATTTCGGGGGTGTAGCAGGGGTTGGGGGCAACGGTGCCCATGCCGCCGGTGTTCAGGCCGGTGTCGTTATCGCCGGCACGTTTGTGATCCATGGAGGAAACCATGGGCTTTACCACATTGCCGTCGGTGAAGGCAAGCACGGATACTTCGGGGCCGGTGAGGAATTCCTCAATGACGATCTGGTCGCCGCTTGCGCCGAATTTCTTGTCCTGCATAATTTCCCGGACGGCGGCTTTGGCCTCCTCAAGGGTCATGGCCACGATGGCGCCCTTGCCCAGGGCAAGACCGTCAGCCTTGATTACCGTGGGGATGGGAGCGGTATCCAGATAGCTCAGGGCTTTTTCCGCATCGTCAAATACTTCGTAAGCGGCGGTGGGGATACCGTACTTCTTCATCAGGTTTTTGGAGAAAACCTTGCTGCCCTCAATAATGGCGGCGTTGGCCCGGGGGCCGAAGCAGGGGATGCCCTTTTCATTCAGGGCATCCACGCAGCCCAGCACCAGCGGGTCGTCGGGAGCCACTACGGCGTAGTCGATCTTTTCTTCCATGGAAAAACGGACGATGCCGTCAATATCCTTTGCATCGATGGGTACGCAGGTTGCATCTCTTGCGATGCCGCCGTTGCCCGGCAGAGCAAAAATTTCCGTCACGTCTTTGTTTTCCCGTAATTTACGGATGATGGCATGCTCTCTGCCGCCACCGCCCACTACCAGAATCCGCATGGCTGTGCCGCCTCCCTGTTGATTTTATGAAAGTTGGAAATTAATGGTGGAACAGGCGCATGCCGGTGAAGGCCATGACCATGTTGTGATAGTTGCAGCGTTCGATGACGATGCCGTCACGGATGGATCCGCCGGGCTCGGCGATGTAGTCCACGCCGCTGCGCCATGCACGCTCGATGTTGTCGTCGAAGGGGAAGAAAGCGTCGGAACCCAGGGCCACGCCACGGATGGAGGCCAGGTAAGCCTTGGCTTCTTCATCGGTGAGGGGTTCGGGGCGCTGGGTGAAGTAGCGCTGCCAGATGCCTTCTGCGCAAACGTCTTCCTCGTTCTTGTTGATGTAGCCGTCGATGACGTTGTCACGCTCGGGGCGGCCCAGGGTGGGCAGGAAGGGCAGGTTCAGCACCTTGTCATGCTGGCGCAGGAACCAGGTATCAGCCTTGGTACCGGCCAGACGAGTGCAGTGGATACGGCTCTGCTGGCCTGCGCCTACGCCGATGGCCTGGCCGTCCACAGCAAAGCACACGGAGTTGGACTGGGTGTACTTGAGGGTGATAAGGGCCACGATGAGGTCACGGGCAGCGGATTCGGGCAGATCCTTGTTTTCGGTCACGATATTTTCCAGCAGTGCACGGTTGATCTCGAAATTGTTGCGGCCCTGCTCGAAGGTGATGCCGAACACCTGCTTGCGCTCCTGAGGATCGGGGATGAAGTCAGGATCGATTTTTACGATGTTGTAGTTGCCCTTGCGCTTGGTTTTGAGGATCTCCAGAGCTTCGGGCTCGTAGCCGGGAGCGATGACGCCGTCGCTGACTTCCCGCTGGATCATCTTGGCGGTGGTCACGTCGCATACGTCGGACAGGGCCACCCAGTCGCCAAAGGAGCACATACGGTCGGTGCCACGGGCACGAGCATAGGCGCAGGCCAGGGGGCTTTCGTCCAGACCCTCGATATCATCCACAAAGCAGGCCTTCTTCAGCTTGTCACTGAGGGGAATGCCTACGGCGGCGGAGGTGGGGCTGACGTGCTTGAAGCTGGTTACTGCGGGCAGGCCCAGAGCGGCCTTCAGTTCCTTTACCAGCTGCCAGGAGTTGAAAGCATCCAGAAAGTTGATGTAACCGGGCTTGCCGGAGAGAATCTCAATAGGCAGATCGCTGCCGTCATGCATATAGATACGGGAAGGCTTCTGATTGGGGTTGCAGCCGTATTTCAGCTCGAACTCTTTCATTTGTTTCTCCTCCTAAGCAGATCAGGCGTTTTTGTTGATGAGGCGGTTATCTTCCTTGCCGGTGGCCAGGTCGATGTAGCGCACATAGAGGGAAATCTTGTTATCCTCGTTGAGGGCATTCCACAGGTCGCCGGTGAAGGCGTCGATGTCGTCAGAGATAGCCACACGTTCCGGCTCGCCCTGGAAGGTGGGGATGGGGTTGCCGTCGCACACATAGGTGTGGATGAAATGGCCCAGACCCTTGAGGGCGGGGTAGGAGAAGGTGTAGCGGTTGCAGGCGGTGCCTTCTGCATCGGCGCTCTTCAGGATGCTCATCTGGTAAGTGAAATCGCCGTTTGCGAAGGTGAGCATGCCGCTGATGCGGGGGGTGAAGTTGGGGCCGTCGGGCTCAAATTCACGCACGGTGAGGGAATCCGCAAAGCTCTTGCCGCCCTTCACGCCGTCGTAGATGGTATCGGTCTGGTCGCCGTTGGTGACGATGAGGTTGTTGTCCAGCTTGCGCAGGGCAGCGTAAATGATCAGGCTGGGATCCTCCACCTTGGAGGCGTCAAAGGGCTCGGTGAACAGGGCATCGTCCCGCTCGGTGAAAACACGGTTGCGGCTGTTTGCGCTGCGGCCCATGATGAAGTATGCGGCAACGGCTTTGGTTCCGTCCTCGGTTTTGCCGATGACGATGCCACGGCCGGGGTAGGTATTGCCTTCCAGACGTTCGGAAAGGGTTTTGATATCGTAAATGCTCATTGTGCATCCTCCTCAAGTATTTTCACAATGCGGCCTTCCACCTGCAGTCGGCCCTGGCAGAAAAGCCTTACGGCTTCGGGAAGAAGCTTCCATTCCGCTTCCTCCATAATGCGCTTTTGCAGCGTTTCGGGGGTATCGTCCTCCCGGACGGTCACAGCCTTCTGGCAAATGATGGGGCCGCCGTCACATTCCTCGGAAACAAAATGCACCGTTGCGCCGGAGAGCTTTACCCCATAGGCCAGAGCGGCTTCGTGTACATGAAGCCCGTAGAAGCCCTTGCCGCAGAAAGAAGGGATCAGCGCCGGATGTACGTTGATGATGGCATTGGGGTAGGCATTGGTCAGTTCTTCAGTGAAGATGACCATGCAGCCGGCCAGCACCACCAGATCGATTTTGAGATCGTGGAGCATATCAACCAGCGCCTGAGTCATCTCCCGGCTGGAAGGGAAGGCCTTCCGGCTGAGCACATGACCGGGAATGCCGGCCTTTGCGGCCCGCTCCAGCGCATAGGCGCCTTCCTTGGTGGCGATGACCGCCGCCAGCTTTCCGCCGCCCAGGCCTTCCTTTTGCCATACATCGATGAGAGCCTGCAGGTTCGTACCGCCGCCGGATACCAGCACGGCGATATTGGTTTGTTTCTTCATCGGTTATTCCTCCGCAACTATCAGAAGGGCACGATCAGCAAAGTTCGATCTTTTCGTCGGATTTGACGATTTCGCCGATGATGTAGGGATCCTCGCCCTGTTCACGCAGCACGCTCATGGCCAGCTCTGCCTGCTGGGCAGGAACCACGATGCTCATGCCAACACCCATGTTGAAGGTGTTGTACATATCACGCTCGGAGATGCCGCCGGTTTCCTGGATCAGCTTGAAAATGGGCAGCACCCGGACGGATGCCTTGTCGATCTTTGCACCCAGACCGTCGGGAATGGAACGCGGAATATTCTCGTAGAAGCCGCCGCCGGTGATGTGGCTTACGCCCTTCACCTGAACCTTTTCAATAAGGGCCAAAAGGGGCTTGACATAGATCTTGGTGGGAGTCAGCAGAGTTTCGCCGATGCCTTTGCCGCCAAGGGCCTCCACGGGGCTGGTGAGGTCGGCGTTTTCCACGTCGAAAACCTTGCGCACCAGGGAGAAACCATTGGAGTGCACGCCGCTGGAGGGCAGGGCGATGATCACGTCGCCAGCTTCCATGGTCTTGTTGTCGATGATCTTGGCCTTGTCCACCACGCCGGTGCAGTAGCCAGCCAGATCGTAATCATCTTCGGGCATCAGGCCGGGATGCTCGGCAGTTTCGCCGCCGATGAGGGCAGCGCCGCTCTGCACGCAGCCCTCGGCCACGCCGGAAACGATCTGGGCGATCTTTTCGGGATAGTTCTTGCCGCAGGCAATGTAGTCCAGGAAGAACAGGGGTTTGGCGCCGCAGCAAATAATGTCGTTCACGCACATGGCCACAGCATCGATGCCGATGGTGTCGTGCTTGTCAAGCAGCATGGCCAGCTTTACCTTGGTGCCGCAACCGTCGGTGCCGGAAACCAGCACGGGCTTTTCGATGCCGGTCAGGTCCAGCTCAAACAGGCCGCCAAAACCGCCCACATCGGATACCACTCCGCTGGTCATGGTCTTGGCAATATGGGTTTTCATCAGTTCTACCGCTTTGTAGCCTGCGGTAATATCAACGCCAGCGGCGGCGTAGCTTTCGGACCTTGAATTCTCGTGCATTGCTTTCATCCTCCGTTATTCCTTGCCGTTCCAGCAGTAGGTACACAGTTTGCAGGGGGGAAGCCCGATGGCTTCGATGAGTCCCTCCAGGGACTGGAATTCCAGCGAGGCCAGATGCAGCTTTTTGCAGATGGCATCCCGGAGGTTTTTGCCCCTCTGGGTGGAAGAATCGCTGTATTCCTCCAGATGGTTGAGGCCTTCCTCGCCTTCCAGCTCGATAATGGTGGAGCGGGTGATCAGCTCCCGATCACTGGTGGCACGGGAGAAGTTCAGGTACTTGCAGCCGTACATGATGGGCGGGCAGGCAGAGCGCATGTGCACCTTCTTTGCGCCGCTTTCATAAAGGAACTCTACAGTCTCCCGCAGCTGAGTTCCCCGGACGATGGAGTCGTCCACAAAGAGCAGCTCCTTGTCCCGGATGAGGCTGTCCACGGGGATCTGCTTCATCTTGGCGATGCGGTTGCGTTCCTCCTGAGAGGAGGGGGTGAAGCTTCTGGGCCAGGTGGGAGTGTACTTGATGAAGGGCCGTGCAAAGGGCAGATGGCTCCGGTTGGCATAGCCAATGGCATGGGGCGTACCGGAATCGGGCACGCCGGCCACACAATCCACCGTGGGGATCTTGCCGGCTTCTGCTTCGTCCCGGGCCATGATCTCGCCGTTGCGGTAGCGCATCACTTCCACGTTGATGCCCTCGTAATTGGAAGTGGGGAAGCCGTAGTAGCTCCACAGGAAGGAGCACACATGCATCTCTTCCCGGCCTTCCATCAGGGTGGACATACCCTCTGCGGTGAGCTCCACCACCTGACCGGGCTTCAGCACTGCAAAATCCTGATAGTCCAGCTTCTGGTAGGCAAAGTTTTCAAAGGATACACAGTAGCCCGCTGCGCCCTTGCCGATATGCACCGGCAGGCGGCCGTCCAGATCCCTTGCGGCGATGATCGTACCCTGGTCGGTAAGAATCAGTACAGCCAGGGCGCCGTCGATCATTTCCTGGGCATAGCGGATGCCCTCGGCAAAGGTTTCCTTCTGGTTGATATAGGCTGCCACCAGCTCCGTGGAGTTGACGATGCCACGGGACATAGCGCCGAACTGGCGGTTGCCCTGGGCAATGTAGCCCTCAATGAGCTCCTCGAAATTGTTGATGGCACCCACAAAGCAGATGGCGTAGGTACCCAGCCGGGAACGCATGATCAGCGGCTGGGGATCCGTGTCGTTGATGCAGCCGATGGCAGCGGTTCCCTGCATGGTATCAAAGATATTCTCAAACTTGGTACGGAAGGGAGAGTTCCCGATGCTGTGGATCTTCCGCTGCAGGCCCTCGGCCGGGTCAAAGGCCGCAAGGCCTGCACTGCGGGTTCCCAGGTGGGAATGGTAGTCCGTACCGAAATACACATCGGAGAGCATATTCTGCCGGCCGATGGCTCCGAAAAAACCACCCATGGTATTCCTGCCTTTCTAATGAAGCGGTGATTGGAATCCTCAGGCGAAGAACAGCTTGGAGAGGGTCATGGGATCGATGTACTGGCCGTCCTTGTAAACACGCATGTTGCCGGAGGCGATTTCGTCGATGAGCATAACATTGCCCTCACGGTCGTAGCCAAACTCGAACTTGATATCGTAGAGGATCAGGCCCTTTTCCTTCAGGTCGTCAGCCACGATCTGGGTGATCTTCTGGGTCATTTCCTTCATTTCGTCGTACTGCTCGGCGGTCATCACGCCCAGATCCACCAGGCCGTCCTTGGTAACCAGGGGATCGCCCTTTTCGTCGTTCTTGAAGGTCATTTCAACATAAGCGGGCAGGTCGGCGCCTTCCTCGATGTAGTCGCTGTAGCGGCGGTAGAAGCTGCCAACGGCCTTGTGGCGGCAGATAACTTCCAGGCCCTTGCCGAACACCTTGCCGGGAACAACTTCCATGGTGGTGTCGTCCAGGTTGGCGCTTACAAAATGGGTCTTGATGCCGGCGGCATTGACCTTTTCAAAGAAGTAGATGGACATGCGCAGGTTCACGTCGCCAACGCCGTCGATGGTCAGGCCCACGGAGTTTTCGCCGGGATCGAACACGCCGTCCTTGCCGGTGCAGTCATCCTTGAACTTGAGCAGATAGTTGCCGTTTTCCAGTGCGAATACGTCCTTGGTTTTTCCGGTGTAAATGCGTTCCATGTCTAAACCTCTCCTTTTATCTTTTCGTAGTGGGGGATTACTGATTCAGTTTGGCCAGCAGGGCAGCGTCCTTTTCCAGAACGGCCTTGCGGTCGTTTTCACGCTTTTCGTCCAGCTTGCGGGCCAGCTCCTCGTCGGTGACGGCCAGAATCTGTACGCAAAGCAAGGCGGCATTGACTGCTCCGTTAATTGCAACAGTTGCCACGGGAATGCCGGAGGGCATCTGTACAGTAGAGAGCAAGGCGTCAATGCCGTCGAGATTTGTGGATGCGCAGGGAATGCCGATAACGGGCAGAGTGGTGTTGGCAGCGATAGCGCCGGCCAGATGTGCGGCCATGCCGGCAGCGGCAATGATGGCGCCGTAGCCGTTCTGACGGGCGGACCTGGCAAAATCCCGTGCTTCTTCGGGGGTGCGGTGGGCGGAGTAGACGTGTACTTCGTTGGGGATGCCGAAAGCGTTCAGCGTGTCGATGGCCTTCTTTACGATAGGCAGATCGCTGTCGCTTCCCATGATGATTCCGATCTTCTTCATGTGTAGCCCTCCTTGATAAAATAGAAAAAAGCGCACTCAAATCACAATGATCCAAGTGCGCCCAGACGGTCGGCAAATGAAGGCGAATCCTTCGATGTTCTTTGTTCCCTTGCAGTGCTCTGCAAATATCCGTCAGTCGCAAAGAACAGTGGTGATCACCGCATAAATATAGCAGGAAAAAAGGCCTTCGTCAAGACTTGAAAGTTAAGGAAATATAACATTTTAAGGGATGTTCATTATATCAAAATTCCGTCCAGATGCGCCATCTCATGCTGGACGATGGCGGCGGTGAAACCGGTGAAGGTCTCCTCTCTGGGAAGGAAGTTTTCATCCTGAAACTTTACCCGGATGATGTTGAACCGCTGCGCTGTGCGTGTTCCGGAAAGGGAAAGGCAGCCCTCTTCCTGGGTATAGGGGCCCATGGAACCAAGCAGCACCGGGTTATACATCAGCCGGGAGCTGTGGCCGTCCCGGATGACGATGATGCGCTTATTAACGCCGATCATGTTTCCGGCCATGCCCACGCATTCGTGCAGATGGGCGTTGAGGGTATCCAGCAGATCCTGGCCGTGGGCGGCATCAGCAGGGGTGGCAGGCTGGCTTTTTTGCTGAAGAAAAAAGGTATCTTTCACGATGGGGCGGATCATGGTGTGAGGCCTCCTTTTGCGAGGATGGGGAGATTATACCATGATTGAGGCAAAACATGGGGATGTTTTTTCTATAACAATTGTTTTTGCTTCGCATTTGGTATATACTCAATATAGACTTCGCAATGATAAAAAAACTGAAAAGGCAGGGATGAGAGTGAAAAGGTTTTTTGCTATGGTTCTGATGTTAATGCTGTTTCTGGCAATGCTGCAGGTAGATGCACTGGCAGCCTGTGATCATGTGGACGAGTATGGCTATGCCCTGTATGGAACGGTTCTGGAAACGTGGCAGGAGCACCAGTACGAAAATGTACTGGAGCACTACACGGTGGAGTACGAGCGGTTCATATGCGAAGGCTGCGGCGAGGAGGCCGTTCACTTTACAGATTGGTACGGCTACCACATGACCGACGCCGATGGCTACTGCTTTGAATGCAACTGCAAGGAAGACGGAACGCCCAGGCCCACAGTTGCTTTCCCGTGGATAAGCCGTTTGCTGGGGCTGTTTGCTGAGTAATCCGGGGGAGCAAGATCATCGGTATTTCTGAAAATGGAACAAAAGAAGGGCTGCTGCAGGGGTTGAACTGCAGCAGCCTTTTGTGATGTGTTTGTGCAATTATGCCCGCTTGCGGCGATAAACCATCGCCAGCACAACGATGCTCAGCACGGACAGCATCATCAGAAGGGCCAGAGGCGTATGGTCGCCGGTGGGGGGGATCCGGGTGTTGATGATGGTGCCGCCGTTGTCGGCATAATCGGCGGTGGAGCCGTCTGCCAGCTGGTAGCGGGTTTCAAAGTTGTCCACATATTCCTCCCGGACGGTGTATACGGCAGGCTGGCCGTTTACGGTGTCGGGCAGGTTGTAGTAGCGGTAGCGGCCTTCACGGCTGGGACGGGGCGTCTCGTAGTCGGTGGGCACGCCGTTGCAGTAGAGCACCAGCTTGATGGCGGGGGCTTTCTTGCCGTCCAGGCCACGCCACTGCTTGGTTACAACGAAGTCCGCATCCTGAATGTCCTCGTCATCGGTGTCCAGCTTGTTTACGATGGTTCCGCCGCTGTAGATGGCGTTGGTCACATGGGTGTAGGGAGCTTCGTTTTTGTAGATGGTAATGTAGCCTTCCACGTATTTTTCCTTGGCGTAGTATACGATGGGGTTGCCCTCTTCGTCGTAGGTGGGCAGATCCTGGAAGGTGTACACGTCGCCGCTGCTGATCAGGGCCGGCTGAGGCTCCATCTTTACGCCGTTGGCGTAAAGCGTCAGCGTAATGGAACCGCCGCCGCCACGCCATACCTTCGTTACGGTGAATTCCGTGGTTTCCATGCTGTTGACGAACTCTGCGCTGGAGATTTCGCCACGCTGGATGAGGCCGGAGGCGTTGGTGGACTCGGTGGTGTAGCCGGTGACTGCTTCCTCCTGAACCAGGTACTCCGTACCGATGGGCAGGCCAAGCAGCCTTGCATGCTGACCGTGACGGAGGGCGAAGGCCAGCAGTCCGCCATCGCTGGGAGAGACGGACTCCTGAACGCCATCTTTTTCAAGGATGACAGGTACCGAGAGGGCCTCGCCGTTCAGGCTGAGGGTTACGGTAAAGGAGAAGTCCCTTTCAACGCTGCCGCCCACAACGGTCTTGGATACCTGAAGCACGCCTTCAGGGGTGTTGGTGATGATGATGCGTCCGTTTTCCGCTTCCTTGGTGGATGTGTAGCCGGTCACGGGCACTTCTCTGGCATCGTAGTGATAGGTTGCGCCCTGCTCGTCAAAGGCAGGCAGGTCGGTGAAGGTGTAAACCCAGTCGTTTTCTGCGGTAAGGGTTGCTTCGTCCACCTGCTGGTTGTTGCGGTACAGCTGCACCGTGATGCTTTCGGGACGGATCTGCATGCTGTCGTCATTGTCCTGCCATACCTTTTCAACGGTAAGAGCGGTCTTGTCGCTGTAAAGGTTGGTAAAGGAGGGGATCTCGCCCTGCAAATCGTCGGTGATGGAGAGGGTGCCGTCGCCCTTGTCGGCGATGGTCAGTGTCACGGTGTGGATGGTTTCGTCGTAGGTGATGCCTGCTGCGCCGGTGTTGCGTTCTGCAATCTGGTAAGTGTGGGAACCCAGGTCTTCCTCGGTGAAGAGGATAACGCCGAAATCGGCACGGCCCTCTGCATCGATGGGGATGACTTGCAGTTCTACGCCCTCTTCGTCCATAAGGACGAAGATGAATTCGTCGGCCACAAGCTCACGGCCTTCCAGCAGTTTTGCTGCGGAGAAACGGTATTCTCCTTCGGCGTGATAGGTGTTTGTGAAGCTGACGGGCAGCATCTGCTGGGCCTGAATAACGCCGCTGGTTCCGGTGGATTCCACGGTGAAGCCGGGTGCCTCTTCCTCAGTCAGGGTGTAGCGTGCGCCATTGGGCAAACCATTGATCTGTACGGTTTCTCCGTCCTTCAGCTGGAAGCTGCCGCTGCCGTTGGTAACGGTGAGGCTTTCGCTGACGTTGTTACGGATGAGGTAGTAATTGCCGCTGATGGGGTTGCCGTCAGCATCCGCAAGGCTAAGGGTAAAGGTGAAGTCCATTGCCCTGTGGGCGTCGTTAATGCTTTCCACCGTTTTGGCGACGCTGAGGCTGCCGGGTTTGAGGGAGTTGGTGATGGTGGCCTGATCGGGTGAATAGGTCACAGTGGCGGTGAGCAGACCCTCGCCGCCGACGTCCTCCATGACCACGGTTGCGGTGATGGTTTCCGTGCTGTAGCGCACGTTGGGATCAGAACCTTCCGTTTCACGGATGGTGAAGGTGTAGGTGCCTTCGGCATCAAAGAAGATGTCGTCGAAACGCACGGATCCATCCGCTGCGTTGGTGGCGGTGGAGATGACCCGGTCGCCGTCCAGCAGCTCGAAGGTGAATTCATCCTCCGCAAGGGTGCGGCCTACCAGCTCCTTGGTGATGCCGATGGAGGCAAAACCAGTGAGAGAATAGCGGTTGGTCAGGGTTTCGCTGCTGGTGGAACCGGTGAGGACGGTGCCGCTCTTCTGGCTGTCCATGGTCCAGCCGGGCAGCTCGTCGGGTTCGGAGACGGTGTAGCGGAGGCCTGCGGGAATGCCGGTAATGTTGGCCACACTGCCGTTTTTCACGAGCAGGGTCAGCACGCCGTTGGCAACGGGCGCATCGGTGCCGTTCACTTTGACCGTGCCGCTCCAGGGTTCGCCCTTTGCATTGGTAAGGAGCACTTCCACCGTGAACTGCTGGTTCAGGGAAGCCTCGGTAGCGTTTTGAATGACCTTGGTGATGGACAGTGCACCGGGTTTTACAGCGTTGCGGAATACGGGAGGCTCGCCGTCGGGGTAGATAACTTCTGCGGAGAGAACGCCGTCTTCCTCTGTGACGGATACCTTCACCGTGTAGGCGGTAGAATCATAGATGATGGTGGGGTCGTCGCCGGGCACTTCCCGGATGGTATAGATGTGTTCGCCTTCCTCCACATATGCCAGCAGGTCGAAGCTGATGCCGCCGCCGGCTGCATTGGTCTTGGTCTGCAGGAGGGTGGAGCCTTCATGCAGGGTAAAGGTGAACTCGTCTGCCTCGGGGGTGCGACCTTCCATTTGCTTGGTGGCACGCAGCGCTGCGGAGGTCAGATTGGGATTGTAGCGGTTGGTGAACACAGCCTCGCTGGTGGTCAGCGGTTCGATCTGACCGGACTCGTTGGTCTTTTTGACCAGTACCCAGCCGGAGGGGCATTCCTCCCAGACTTCGTATCCCACGCCTGCAGGCAGGTTGTTGAACTGGATGGTTTCGCCGGCTTTCAGCGTGAAGGTGAACTGGCCGTCCTGCATGGTAACGCTGTTATCCTGCTTGAGCCACTGTGCGGTAAGGGTCACGTCCTTGCCGGCGGTATAAGTGGCGGCGGGGATGGTAACAAGTCCGTTTTCAACGGGGTATACATTGCCGTTCTCATCCTTGAAGGAGACAAGATCGTAACCCAGGCTGTAGAAAGCAGGAGAGAAGCTGAAATCCGTGCTGCAGGGAACGAATACGGAGGGCATGGAGCCTGCGCCCTGTTCGCCGGGCAGGAAGCTCAGCTTGTAGGTGGCGATATTCCATGTCCAGGTACCGGCATTGCCGCCACTGGTGAACAGAGGATCGGAGGCAAACACCTGGGTGCTGTCCTGGGCGTTGACCCATGTGCCATCATAGGGCAGCGTGCTGGGTGCGCTGGGATAGGATTCCCTGAAGCGGCTTTCGTCGCCGATGGTGATGGTGCTAAGCTTGGGCGTGGAGCCGAAGCAGTAGGTGTGGGTGATCAGAGAGCCTCCACGTATCGTGTTGAACTTGGCTATGTTCAGCTCTTCCAGATTGCTGCAACCATTGAACATGTTGTACATGCTGGTGAGCACATCAGTGTTGAAATTGCTCAGGTCGAGCTTTTTGATGTTGCTGCAGTTCCAGAACATGCTCTGCATGGTGGTGGTCTTGCCGGTGTCAAAACTGGACACAATGATCTGTGAAGGTTTGCTGTTGGAGAACATGTAGCTCATGTCGGTGACCTTTGCGGTATCGAAGTTGCGCAGGTCAAGCACATCCATACCGGAAATGCTTGTGAACATGCGGCTCATGTTGGTCACGTTGGAGGTGTCGAAGTGGCTGATATCCAGATCGTTGTGGGCGGTAAAGTAGGCGAACATATAGCTCATGTTCGTTACCTTCGAGGTGTCGAAGGTGCTCAGATCCAGCTTGCCGCTGGGCGTCAGGCCGTAGAACATGTAGCGCATGTTGGTTGCGGAAGAGGTGTCAAAGGTGCTCAGATCGGGCGTTTCTCCGGCCTTGAGGTTGTAGAACATGTAGCCGAAGTTCTTTACGTTGTGGGTATCGAAGGTGCTCAGGTCAAGGTTTTCCAGAGACGAGCAGCCCCGGAACATATTCTCCATGCTGGTTACCTTGGAAGTGTTGAAACTGCTCAGATCCACGCTTTGCAGATTGCTGCAGTCATAGAACATGCCGTTCATGGTGGTAACGTTGGCAGTGTTGAAGGTGCGCAGGTCGAGGCTGGTCAGCGCCTTGCAGCCCCTGAACATTTCGGAAAGGCCGTAGCATTTTGAGGTGTTCAGATAGGTGATATCCACATCCGCCAGATTGGTACAACCGCTGAACATGCTGGCAAAGCTGGTGGCGCTCTGGGTATTCAGCGTGCTCAGATCGATGGATGTAAGCCCGGTGCAGCCTCTGAACAGGTTGCTGAAGTTGCTCACCTTGCCGGTGTGCAGGTAGCTCAGGTCGATGGAAGTCAGCTTGGGGCACTCGGAAAACATCAGGGAGAGGTCGGTGACGTTGGAAACATCCAGCGTGCTCAGGTCGATTTCTTCAAGAGTGCTGCAGCTGCGGAACATACCGGAGAGCGAGTTGGCCTTGGAGGTGTCAAAGCCGCTGATGTCGATACCGGTCAGCTTCTTGTTGTTGTAGAACATGTAATCGAAGTTTGTGACCTGACTGGTATCCAGCTTGCTCAGGTCGTAACTGGTTACGTTGCTGAGCTCACGGAAGAAGTTATTGCAGGAGGCCGGACGGATGTAGTCCTCGGTTCGCACGGAGGTAATCAGCGTTTTATCCTGCTGCCAGGGACGGGCACCGCCGCTGGTGGTGGTGTTTTCGTCGAGGATATAGTAGATCACGTTCCGGGAGGTATCTTCCGAACGGTTTGCGCCGCTGTCGAAGGCAAAGCGGTTGCCGTCCGGGTCGGTGAAGTTGCCGGAGCGGAACAGCACCAGCTCGCCGGTGGCCTTGTTCAGCATGGCGTAAGCCTGACCGGCCAGATCGCTTGCCGAGGCGTGGACGTAGCCGCTGGTTACAATGGGCTTGGCGGGCTTGGGCGTGTTGAAGGGCAGCACTACGGGTTCGGTGGTGGGCTTGGGAGTGTTGGTGGGGCTGACCACGAAGGGGGGCAGGACTTCACCGGTGGAGCCGGAGCCGGGCCCGGGAGTGGGCGTGGGAGTGGGTACGGGCACAGCAATGCCATAATCCAGCTCGCCGTTCAGTTTTTCGCTCAGTTTCACATGGAAAGTGAATTCCTGATCGGGATCGCCGCCGTAATCCTCATCCTTTTCTTTGCTGACGCTCAGTGCGCCGGGATGCAGCAGGTTGTTGAAAACGGGAATGATGGGGTCGGCGCTGAGGACGCCGCCTTCCAGCGTGTAGGCATTCTGGGTGAAGGAAAGGGTACCGTCGCCGTTATCCTCTACGCTGACCACAAAGACGAACTCCTGAGTGGAGTACTGCACGGTGGCATCGCTGCCGGCCTGCTCCCGGATGAGGAAGGCGTAGGTGGCAGGATTGTCCGCATCAAGGCTTACGCTGTCCTGGTCGAAGGGGATGGCTCCGAAGACGATGTTGCCGTCCGCATCGTTGGTGGCGCTGTCGATAGGCTGGCCAACAGAGCCGGTGGCGAGGTCATAGGGGAAGAGTTCGAAAGTGAATTCGCCCTCAGTCAGATCACGGCCGGTGAGGGTCTTCCATGCACGCAGCTCCAGCTCGCCATAGGCGGTGTAGCTGTTTACAAATTCGGGCAGAATCACCTCGGAACCGGTGGTGCCGTCACGGATGACCACGGTTTCGGTCAAGTTGCCTTCACCGTCGTCCGTCAGGGTGATCTCGGCGATGAAATAGTTGGAGTCGTAAGTGTAGCCGGAGGAACCGATGTCCCTTTCCACCAGATGGTAAATCATGGTTTTGCCGGCATGCTCGTTGCTGAAGGTCAGCTGGCCGAATACCGCATCCGCCTCGGAGTAGATTTCCACACCGCTGCCGCCGAAGGTCGAGCCTTCTTCGGGGGCGTTGATGCGGGCAGTGCGCAGCACCTGACCGTAGGTGGGGCTGTCTTCGTTCATATCCACCAGTTCAAAGCGGAACTGGTTCTTGCGGATGGCATGGCCCGTCAGCTCCTTGCCAAGATTCAGCTGGGCTTTGCCGCTGGTCTTGTAGGTGTTCACAAAGAGGGCGGTGCTGGTCTGGTCTGCACGGATGTCGCCGGTGTCCCCGGTGGGGTTGGCGGTGAAGCCTGCGCAGGGGGACTCAATCACTTCGTAGCGGCTTTCGGAGGGAATGCCGCTGATGACGATCTTCTCATCGCCCCGGAGGATGAAGGTATCACCGTTGCCCATTTCGCCGCTGTCGGATTCGGATTCGTTCACAGCGATCCACTCTCCGCCTTCCAGGCGATAGCGCTGGTAGGGGAATTTGTCGCTCAACGGGATAACGGGGCTGTTGTCTTCCGTGGCTTCCGGAAGCAGAACGAGGGTAAAGGTGAACTCTTTCAGGGAGGCCTCGGGGGTGGCGTTTTCAAGCTTCTTTACCACTTCAAGATCGCCGTAGGGATGGTAGGTATTGGTGATCTGCTCGTTGCCTTCCAGGGTGGAAGAGTACTTGGGCACATATTCTTCCTCGATGCGGTATACATACTCGTGGCCGTCAGCCGCATACCTGTCCCGCTCGCCGAAGGAATAAAGCCACTTGCCGGAAGCGTTGGGGCGTACATAGGTGGAGGTAAGGAGCTTGTCATCACGGTACAGGCGGAGGATGATCCTGTCCGGACGCTGGCCGTGGGCGTTGTTTTCGTCATCCCAGAGTTTCTCGCCCTTGATGGAGACCTGCTCGTTGGGGTGGGAGTTGGTAATGAAGTAGAAGCCGGACTCCACATATTCCACCTGAGGTTCATAGCCTTCCACGGGTTCTTCCTCAAAGGTGAAGTGGTAGTACACGCCCTGGTCATCCAACAGATCCAGCTGGGCGAACTCGGCGGTCCAGTTGTTGCTCTGGCTCAGCTGGAAGGTGATGGGCTCGCCGCTGCTGCTCATGACCGGCACAAATTCTTCTGTGGAGCCGGAAGGTTTGCGCAGAAGGCGCACGGTAACGCTGTTGGGGCGCATCTGGTCGTGATCCTGCTGGTCGTTCCAGATTTTTCTGACCACCAGCCGCTCGGGCAGGATACCCACACGGGTGTAGTCGTTGCGGATCATACGGTAGTTGGAGATCCAGTTGGTGATACCCTGGGAATCGGTGTGACCCTGAATAAGGCGTACACGGGTGTTGTTGTACGCATACATGTTGTTGTTTTTATCCTTGGCAGCTTCCCAGTCCACGGTCTGGGTGCCATCGGCGGCAGTGGTGTGGGCATAGGCGCCCTTGGCATCCCATACGTTGGGGTCGCCGTTGTCGTCGGGGGCACGCATGTGCAGGTAGCCAGAAAGGGAGGCGGTAGGCTGAAGGATGTATTCGCTGCCGTCGGCTGCGGTGCTGGCATCAATGGCTATGGCAGATACCGCAATGCCTTCCGGTACGGCCCACTTTCCGTTCTCGTCCAGTTCAGCCACCTTCCAGATATCCCGGTTGGTGATATCGTAGTTGCCGGAGGAAAGGAGAATGGTATCCTCTTCAAAGTTGTCGTCCGTGGATTCGGATTTGGTTTCTGCAAATTGCAGATTGGGGATTTCCGAATACAGCAGCACAGGGGCAACGCCGGCATTCACAAAATCGGACAGATCCACGCCGGTCAGGGTGCCCCGCCACTGGCCCTTGCCCTGCCATGTGCCCTGCCAGTTTTTGCGGTCTTCCACATGCTGGTAGTCTTCGCCTTTGGAGCTGTCGGGGTTTTCGGCGGAGGCGGGGTCGGGGAGGATGTAGTTTTCGATGGTGTCGTAGATGACGATGCTCTTGGTGGAGGTGTTATCTGCAGAGGAAATGTGCAGCTTATAGGTATAGTTGTGGCCCTCGTATACCGTTACCTGCTCCTGGCCGTCCAGACCCTGGGACCACACGCCCACCAGATCGCTGCGGACGGTTTTTTCCAGGCCGGACACGGCATAGGTCAGGGTGGTAAGGTCGAGGATGTCGTCGCTGTAGAGGAAGTGTTCTTCATCGGTGGAGGGATCCAGATCCGTTAGGGCGTTGACAATCTCTTCCGGGAATGCGGGAGTGGTGGAGTTGTTGCCGCCCAGAGGACTGTCAGGCTCGCCACGCAGGCCGGTCATGGTGCCCAGTGTATTGTTCCTGAGGTTGGGGGCGGTGGACTGGAAGACGGCATAGTTCCTCAGCTGGCGTCCATAAATGGCCATGGCCCTCCAGGAGTAAGTAGCGTCAAAGGAGATGCTGGGGGAGTCCAGGTATTTGGAACCGTTGGAACTGCCCTTGGGAGCAGGGGTCAGGTCGGCTTCCACCACCAGCAGGATGCGCCCGGTGTTGCGGAAGTCGTCGATGGTATATACATTGGTCACGGCGTCGCCTTCACGGGGCTTTATGGTATCCAGCAGCGGAATAACGCCGGGAGGCAGCAGATCGTACCAGATACAGCTGGTTTCTGCAGGCACTACGCCGTCCGCAACGGCACGGTCATAATCGTTGCGGTCCTTCAGGTTGCTCTGCTCCAGCGTGGTGAGGGTGTAGTGGATTATAGTCTGCTCGTTTTCCGGGTCAGAGGAGGCGGAGCTGGTCTTGTTCATGGAGACGCCGTAGCTCGCACCCTCCAGCGTGGCGCTGGCATAGTCGTAGTCGTCGTCCAGCACTATTTCGCCAAAGGCACCGTTTTCACCCCAGCCGTATACGTCCATGCCCACATCGTTTTTGAAGAAGGAGGAGGGGGTGGTGGAATTTTCAAAAAGCTCGGCCACAATGTTCTGGATGCGTTCCGTGGGCTTGAGGATCATGCCCACATAGACGTTCCATTTCACCTTGCCAAGGTCGCAGTTTTCGGCAGCAACGCCGTTGAACACGTTGCTGGTGAAATAGTGACGGGTGTCCGTAACATTGTCCGGGAAGAGGATGGTGCTTCCGGAAATGGAAACTTCGGGGTTTACGTCCACAAAACGCAGGGAACCGTGGCCGTCATTGCCCCAGACAGCTCTTGCGGCAGTATGCCATGTGCCGTCGCCATCGATCTGATATTCAACGGTAAGGTCGGGGGTGGGCAGGGAATTGTCCGGAACATATCCCCAGCCGCCGCTGGGCAGCTCGGCATAGCGGGATTTTTCGGGAATGTCCACCCTCAGATATTCGATCTGGAAGTCGTCGGAGGTAAGGTAGGTGTTTTCAAAGTTGAAAAGGGTCTGGTAATCAGAGGTGACCTGAGTCCAGCCCAGCTTGCCGTAGGTAGCACGGGCCTCTTCGTCGCTGGAGATGTTTTCGTCCTGGGCACGCTGCGCCAGCTCTTCCAGAGTTTTGCCCTTTGTGAGGATAGATGTCCAGGGATAGCCTTCACCGTAGGTGGAGAGGATGAACTCCATCTCCACGGGGTCGCCGGCTTCCAGCTGGTTGAGGGCATAGGGGAAGGTGGTGCTCTTCGTTTTTTCGCTGCTGACGTACTTGTGCACGATAAAGGAGCCGGTGGGACGCTGCCAGTGGACGGGCGCATAGGTCACAGTGGCGGTATCGCTGGCGGTGGTGATCTTCTGGGGGTCGTTGCCGCTTGCGGCATCGCCTTCGGTAAGGTACCAGGTGGCAGTGTTTTCAAACAGATAGATGTTGGGATCTTCGTTTGCCTGTGCAGCCACCAGCTTTTCCCTGGGATAGGCAGACCACAGGGAAACCGTGTTGGCATACTGGGGAGCGGTGGTCACGTCTTCATAGGGGCCGCCCACATCTGCCGCAAAGGTGATGGAATTGTCATCGATGGGCTTGCCCTCGGCATTGGAGCAGCCCAGGAAGGTGCCGGAGACGATGAATTGCTTATCGTAGTCGCCATAAGCGTTGGGGATCATCTGATAGACGGAAGCGAGGGAATCTTCTACAGCAAGAGAATAGGGTTGGTTGTTGTTGTGGGACTGAAAGGTATCCCAGCGGATGAAAATATAGTCGTCCGTGTTCGGAGTGGGGAGTTTGGCCAGGAGTTCGTCGGGGAGGGAACCGGGGCGATCCTGGTACATGGTGCCTTCTTTGAAGGCGCTGGTGATGGAAGCCTGAGTATCCACCTGCGCAACGATGGGGGTACTGTTCAGCTCAATGGTATTACCCTTTTTGGTGACTACTTCGCAATGGGCGGAAATGGGCTCGGACTCGGACATATCCACCAGCTCTATGGGGGTTACGCCGTTGACGGCAATTTCAAAGGACAGGCTGGAAGTAGCGCCAATGGTACGGGTGTTGGTGAGCACATACTGGTTGTCGATAATCTGCCAGTTAAAGTCCGCCTTGGTGGACGGGGCTTCGGGTACGGGCAACTCCATGCCGCCCAGCAGCACGGATTCATCCACAACACCTGCAGTTATGCCGGGCTCGCCGGTTTCTTCGTACTTGCGGCCGTGCCAAACCTGGGCAGGGAGGGTGATGATAATGTCCCCGGGAGCATAATCGTACTGGCCGGAAAGCTCAACCTCCAGCTTGTACACCAAAGAAAGCTCTTTGTTTGAAGTGGTGGAAACAAAGAGGTGGGGTCTATCGGCAAGCTCTTCCTGGGAAACGGGATCCCCGTCCGCAGTAACAGTGCTGTCCTGCGTGACCCACGTTACGGAAATGCCCTCGATTTTGGAACCGTCCAGATTATTGGTTCCGGAATAGGGCACAGCGCTTTCTGCGGCTGCGGTCTGAACAGGGCGGGAAGCTTCTTTCCGCAGAGTGCCCGCAGGAAAAAGCCCGCCAAATACTTGCAGGGCCACAAGAAGCATCAGAAGAGTTTTTTTGAGGTAATGAACTTTTTTGCGCATATTACAGATCCCTCGCTGGTATATAGTGCTCCCTTACGGGAAGAGGAGAAGACAAGGTGGATAAATATAGTTTTCCAGTGTGGAAAACTGAAAATGGTTACACATTATTATATCACGTTCACAAAAAAGTAACAATATGCTACATTGCATATTGCGAATGATGAAAAACGTTTTCGCTGCTGCCGGTGCGGGAAACCTGGGGGCGTAACATTTGAAAAATAAGGGTTTTCTGTTTTCGGAAAATCAGAAAAATTTCGGAAATTTTTTCAGGGTTTTTTTGAACAACGAAAAACCGGAACGACACGGTCGTTCCGGAGAAAACGTTTTTTGGGGACAGATGCGTTTACACGCTCATCAAAAGCTCCTGATAGGTGGGCATGGGCCAGTACTCCTTGCCGATCATGGATTCCAGCGTGTCGCCGGCGGCCCGCAGCTCTGCCATAACGGGAAGGATGCGGTCCCGGGTAAAGCGGGCTTTTTCCAGCATGTCGGAAATGGAACGGGTGTCGGCCACGGCTTTTTCAAGGGCGAAGGTGTTTTCGTAGAGCTTGTTCATTTCCCTGTCGAGGGTATTAAGAAGGCTGCGTTCCATCTTCAGGGCAAAGTCGAAGCCAAGCTTCTGCTTGTTCTGCGCTTCGGCGGAGATGTCCTTGCTGTAGCGGATGGCAGCAGGCAGGATCAGCTGCCTTGCCATATCCACCATGCTCAGGGCCTCGATATCGATGACCTTCACATATTTTTCCAGCTTCACCTCGTAACGGCTGTACACTTCCTCGGCGGTGAAGACCTTCTGCCGCTCAAAGAGGTCAAGATTTTTCTGGTGCACATAGTAGGGCAGGGCATCCACCGTGGTGGGCAGTTCCAGAAGGCCGCGGCGGGCGGCTTCCTCACGCCAGCTCTGGTCGTAGCCGTTGCCGTTGAAGATGATGCGCATGTGCTTGCGCAGGGTGCGGCGGATAAGATCGTCCACAGCGGTGGTGAAATCCTCAGCCTGTTCCAGCTCGTCGGCCATGTGCATGAGGGCATCGGCGATGATGGTATTCAGCACCACGTTGGGGCCGGAAATGCTCTGGTTGGAGCCGAGGCTTCGGAACTCGAACTTGTTGCCGGTGAAGGCGAAGGGAGAAGTGCGGTTGCGGTCAGTGGAATCCTTGGGGAATTTGGGCAGGATGTGCACGCCCAGACGGAGCTGCTCAGCGGCGTGGTTTTCGTACTTGGAGGCGTTGACCACGCTTTCGATGATGGCGTTCAGCTCATCGCCAAGGAAGATGGACATAATAGCCGGCGGAGCTTCGTTTGCGCCCAGACGGTGATCGTTGCCTGCGTGGGCTACCACCACACGGAGCAGATCCTGGTAATCATCCACCGATGCGATGATGGCGGAAAGGAACAGCAGGAACTGTGCATTCTGTTCGGGGGTATCGCCGGGTTCCAGCAGGTTCACGCCGGTATTGGTGCACAGGGCATAGTTGTTGTGCTTGCCGCTGCCGTTGACGCCCTCAAAGGGCTTCTCGTGCAAAAGGCACACCAGGTTGTGCCGGTCGGCCACACGTTTCATCACATCCATGGTGAGCTGGTTGTGGTCGGCGGCGATATTCACCGTGGAAAAAATAGGGGCCATTTCATGCTGGGCGGGAGCAGCTTCGTTGTGCTCCGTCTTGGCAAGGATGCCAAGCTTCCACAGTTCCTCGTTGAGATCCTTCATGTAGGCCTGTACCCGGGGTTTGATTACGCCGAAGAAATGGTCGTCCAGCTCCTGACCCTTGGGGGGCTTTGCGCCAAAAAGGGTACGGCCGGTTACCACCAGGTCGGGACGCTTTTTGTACATGTCCTTGTCCACAAGGAAGTACTCCTGCTCTGCACCCACGGTGGCATATACACGCACCGCATCCTTGTTGCCGAACAGCCGGAGGATGCGCAGTGCCTGCTGATTCAGGGCCTGCATGGAGCGCAGCAGGGGGGTTTTTTTATCCAGAGCCTGACCGCCGTAGGAGCAGTAGGCCGTGGGGATGCACAGCACCCCTTCCTTGATGAACGCATAGCTGGTAGGATCCCATGCGGTGTAGCCACGGGCCTCAAAGGTGGAACGGATGCCGCCGGAGGGGAAGGAACTTGCGTCGGTTTCGCCCTTTACCAGTTCCTTGCCGCTGAATTCCAGCAGCAGGGTGCCGTCGTTGCGGGGGGCGATGAAGGCATCGTGTTTTTCAGCGGTAACGCCGGTCATGGGCTGGAACCAATGAGTATAATGAGTTGCACCTTTTTCGATGGCCCAGTCCTTCATGGCGTTGGCTACTACGCCGGCAACAGCAGGATCCAGGGAGCGGCCTTCCTCCCTGGTACGCTTCAGGGCCCGGTAGGTCTCCTTGGGCAGACGCTCCTGCATCAGGCGGTCGTCAAAAACATTTGCACTGAAAATATCGCTGGGGTTGGACATGGAAAAAGCTCTCCTTTCAGCCGTACGGGCGGCAAAAAAGCAGCGGCAAAGGCAGGCAAACCTGCAGGCCGCTTTTGCATTGCAGAATTATACTCCCGGAGAAGAGGATATGTCAAGAAAAAAAGATACGTTATGATACAACTTGTTTTGCGGCAAGATCCCCGTTCCCGCCCTCGCAGAAAAGCCGGTGCGTGGTAAAAAACTTAACATGAACATTGCTAACGTGCGCTGTCCGGGCTGTAAAAAACATTGTGCGCAGGTTTGGCCTGCAGGCCTTGCCCATAGCCTTCTGAATACGGCTCATTCTCAGCCGCAGAGATGCACCCGCTCTTTTCCGCTACCGCCGCAAAAATCAAATCTGTGCTTTTCGCTCTTTGAGCAAAACAATGCCCAAACAGAACACGAAAGCGCCCAATATCACAAAGAAGCCCCAGATCAAATTCCACCAGGGAGAAGCAACGTCGAACATGAACATCAGAATATCGTTCCAGACTTTCAGTCCGACGGCGATGGAGAATAAATCAAACAGCAGATATCCGCCGCCAAGGAGATAAATCCAGCGCCACCAGTAATTGGTTTTCCGTTTTTTGCAGAACGTCACGATTCCGCAAATGCAAAGCAGAGCCAGAATCCCCATCAGCACGAAATAAACTATGCCTTTGTTTTGGAGAATCCCTGTCCAGAAAGCGGCATAGGAGGATCTGTGAACCAGACCCCAGATCCTGTGTAGATGGAACACCCCGAAAAATAGGAAAAACCAGGGTTCCCAGGCGTAGATTCTTTTCATGTTCTTCCTCCGGATCAGATGAGATCGATGTTCCAGTTGGCCTGCTGGATTTTGGTATCCAACTGCCGCAAGGCCTTGGAGGCTTCATCCAGCTGATCCCGAAGATCCGATACTTTTATCGTGGGCAGAATCTTGATCTCCCGGCCCGAAGAACGGCGGGGAGCCTGCATGGCCGCATTGAGGAAATCTGCCATAATGCTGTGTTGGTTGCCAAGAGCTTCCCGGCGGGCAAGCAGTGCGGTAAGAGTCTCGCCCTCCACAGTATTGCGGCTGTTGGTCAGGTTGATGCGGGTGCAAAGCTCCTCGTGGCGAAGGGTAAGGAAGCGCAGTTCCTCCATAAGCTTTTCCGGGGCCTCCGCAGGTTCCTCTCCCTCCTGGGTCAGGGCGCAGGCGCAGAGCCGTGCTCTCAGAGCCTCCAGGCGGTTTTGCACATCTTTTCGTTCGATCAATGCTTCTGCCAGTTTCATGGTAAAAAACCTCCCTGTTATCATGCCGGGGCATGGAAATTGTTTTCTTGAAAACACCAAAATATATCATAGCTGCCAAAGCAGGAACTGTCAAACAGGAAAAGGGTTCCGGCTTGCATATTTGCCGGGGTTATGCTATGCTTTTTCCATTCCCGCAAACGTTTCGGACATGGAAAGGAGTCCTTCCTCTTGCGAAAATTTACAGCCCTCCTGCTGCTTGCGTGCCTGTGCCTGATGCCCCTTTGTGAGAGTTTTGCTATTTCGGGCATGACCTACAAGGATTTTATGGAAAGTTACTCGGAAAATGTGCAGTTCATTAACCAGTGTGAAAACCGGCATATGCTGCCGCTGGTGGTTGCCAGCGCCACTTCCGGCCAGGGCGATGGGCGCATGCTGTACCAGATTTTTGGCGATGTGCTTTCCATGACCATCCGCACCGATCCCACGGATACCTACATCGAGCGGTGCGAAATCAAGCTTACCGCCCCTGAAGGCATGGAGGTAGGCAACAGCGTATATAACGATTTTGTCATTTCCGCCTATCAGTGCTACGCCCTGCAAATGGCTATGGACAACCGGGATACGCCCTACGAGCGCTATGCGCTGGTCAGCGATACCAACGCCGCCCTGAAGCTGAGCCCCAACTATTCCATCCAGCTGGGCGTGTACACCATGAACTGCGTCAGCGAAAACGGCACTGTGACCATCGTTTTTGAAAACACCACCGTTCCCACCCCAACCCCCGAACCGGAGGAGACCCCTGCCCCCACCGATGAAGGCGGCGATATTCCGCCGGAGAACAATGATGAGGGAGCAGGCATGGGCTGATGAAACGTTTTCCCCGAAAGCGATCACAAAAGGAGCATGAAAGATGAATAGCTGTTTTAAGGTTTTTTCTCTGGTTCTTATACTTATGCTGGCTACGATGCCTGCCGCACTTGCTTATGTGGACAGCAATACGGCATATGTGGCCGTATCCGGGCTGCTTTCCGCCAGCAAGGAGTATACTCATTTTGCTCTGTGCGATCTCGACCTTGATGGAAATATGGAAGTAATGATCTCCGATATGGTCAATCACGGCGGCTGGCAGTGCGATGTCTATACGCTGACGGAAAATGGACTTGAGTTTGTTTGCACAATGGTGCCTCCTTTGGGCAACAGCCTTGTGCTCAAGGTGCTGGATAACGGTCAACCGCACTGGTTCAGGGTGGAGGATGAAGCCTGGCAGGGATACCAGATCCGTGAGATAAGCGCTTTCAACTTTTCCATCGAATCCGGTTGCAACTGGAACCCGCTGTACAAAATGGAAGGCCAGGGAGATGTGCCGGATCCCCAGTACCTCTACAGCCTGGAAGGCACGCCCATTACGCAGCAGGAGTATGAAGAGGCAATGGGCTATTTTACAAACTTGCCCACTCCCCAGTCTGTGAATATGGCAGACTACATGTTCATCGACGACTGGGACATGGCCTGGCAAGAATACAGCAGTACCTTTGGTCTTTACTGAGCTGACAAAACCGAAAGCCCCTCTCCACCGTATCTTGGCGGAGAGGGGCTTTGCATTCCGGAATCAATACAATTGAAATCATCAGGCGCCGGCCAGCTTCACGATGGCTGCGGCAAAAATGCGGATGCTGGTCATGAGGCCGTCGATGCTGAGGTATTCGTTGGCCTGATGGGCAAGATCCTCGTCGTCAGGGAAGGCGCAGCCGAAAGCGACGCCTTCTTCCAGGCACTTGGCGTAGGTGCCGCCGCCGGTGGCCACGCAGACCCGATCACGCCCGGTCACTTCGTGGTAAGCGTCCAGCAGGGCGGTGACCAGTTCGGAGTTGGGGGCCACATGGTGAGGTTCAGTCTGGCTGTCCACCTTTACGGTGATGGTATCGCCGATGGCGGCAGTGAGGGCGGCGGTCAGGGCCTTGTGGTCGCACAGGATGGGATAGCGGATATCCAGCGTGGCGTAAAGGCCGTTTTCTGCATCATACTGGAGGATGCCCAGGTTGCAGCTCAGGGGGCCGCTGGTTTTGTCGGAGCAGGCAATGCCGAGGCTTTCGCCGTTGTACTCGGTGCCGACCACTTTTGCCAGCACGGAAAGCACGCCGGTAAGGCCGGCGGCATCCAGCACTACCAGCATCTGGCCCAGAGCGTTCCGGGCGCCTTCGGGGTAAGCGGCGTGGCCGGTGATGCCAACGGAAAGCACCTTTACGCCCTCAGCAGTCAGGGTGGCTTTTACATCAACGCCCAGGGCTGCGGCCTTTTCGTTGATGGTATCCTCAAGGGCCTTGTCGCCGCTGAGAAGGGCGGTGGCTTCGCCGGGAATGACGTTGTGGCGTTCGCCCACATGGATCTCCTTCACAATTCCGTCTGCATCAAAAGGTGCGTGGAGGCTGATCTGCAAAGAGCCCTTTTCGGTGTTGATGACGGGATAGCTTGCATCGGGGCTGAAACCGGTACGGGGCATATCGCAGTGCTGGCTGTAGTAGGCCATGTCGTCCCAGGCGGTTTCCTCGCTGCAGCCAAGGATCAGGCGTACTTCACGCCTGAGGGGAATGCCGGCATCCTTTACGGCCTTCATGGCAAGCAAAGCGGCAGCCACGGGGCCCTTGTCGTCGGAGGAGCCACGGGCATAGATGCGGTCCCCGTCCCGGGTGGGTACGAAGGGGTCGGTTTTCCAGCCGTCGCCGGCAGGCACCACGTCCAGGTGGCCCAGAATGCCCAGGGGTTCCACATCAATGCTGCCCATGCGCACGTCGCCGGCGTAACCGTCAAAATTGCGCACGTCAAAGCCCAGGTCTGCGGCATCCTTCAGGGCCACGTCCAGGGCTTCACGGCATTCGTCGCCAAAGGGTGCGCCAGGCTTGCCCTCTGCACGCACGCTGGCAATGCTCAGCCAGCGGCTGACCATATCCACCAGGGGTTCTCTCATGCCTTCGATAATTTTGTTAAGCTGTTCCATAGTTGTTCCTCCCAAAAAGGCTTATGCCTTGAATGCTTTTTCCATCCGGCAGATGGCTTCTTCCACCTGAGCCCTGGGGCATGCGAAATTGAAACGCAGGAAGCCTTTTCCGGTTTCGGCACCGAAGAAGGGACCGCCGGTGAAGGCGACGCCGGCTTCGTGGGTGCGGCGGGTCAGCTCCTCGTCGGTGAGGCCGTAGGCACGCATGTCCATCCAGCCCACATAGGTGGCGTTGCTGGGGGAGAGCACGATCTCCGGCAGACGGGCTTTCAGCTCCCGGCGCAGGTATTCGGCATTGCCCCGCAGGTAGTCAAGCAGGCCGTCCAGCCAGTTGTCGCCCTGGCCAAAGGCGGCTTCGGTGGCTTCCATGGCAAAGATGTTTCCCTGCACCACACCGGCATTATTCATGACGGCTTCCATGCGGGATTTCATTTCCTGATTGCGGGTGAACATCACTGCCTGCTGCAGTCCGGCCAGGTTGAAGCTTTTGCTGGCGCTGGTAAGGGAGCAGACTTTGTCGTTCTCGCCAGTGGCGACGTTCAGTATAGGGGTAAAGCAGCCGGGTTCCAGCTGAAAATCCTCATGGATCTCATCGGAAACCAGCCACACGCCATAGTGGTTAAGAATCTTCCACAGCTTTTCAAGCACGTTCTTTTCCCAGGCGTGGCCCACCGGGTTGTGGGGGTTGCACAGCAACATCAGCTTTGCGCCGTTTTTGCAGGCTTCCTCCACGCTGGCAAGATCCATTTCGTAGCTGCCATCCTCATGGTGGATCAAGGGGCATTCCATCAATTTACGGTCGTTGTCCCGGACGCTGGCAAAGAAGGGACCATATACCGGAGGCTGCACAATAACGCCGTCGCCGGGGTTGGTCAGGGCAAGCACGCCTGCCTTCAGGCCGGTGATAACACAGGGCATCATGCTCTGCTGGTTGCTGGTAAGGGTGAGGCCGTGGCGGCGCTCCATGAAATCCAGCATGGCCTGGGTGGCCTTTTCGGTTGAGAAGGTATAGCCGAACACGGGATGTTCCGCACGCTTGCGAATGGCATCGGTGATCTCTTCAGCGCAGCGGAAATCCATATCCGCCACCCACATGGGGAGGAGATCGCAGTGTTCCCTTTCCTGAATGCCGTCCCATTTTTCCGAGGCGGTACCCATGCGGGAGATGGGCTGGTCAAAGTAGCTTCGGTCGTACATCATGGAGCTTCTCCTTTCGCTTACAGGGGCAAAGAACAACAAATTATCCAGAAACCGCCCTTCTTGGCGATTGTTTCCACGTTGGAGAACAGGGTGCTGAGGTAGCGCAGCGCAGATTCGGCCCCCTGCTGTTTACGGATGACCAGCCAAAGCCTGCCCCCGGGGGCAAGACGTTTTGCAGCCTCGGCAAACATGGCGTAGATAACGGCTTTTCCAGCACGAATGGGCGGGTTTTGCAGGATGTGATCAAAGCCGGTTCCGGAGATGTTTTCATAGCCATCGCTCTGCAAAACCTGGGCCTTCACTCCGTTTTTACGGGCGTTTTCCAGGCTGAGGTCACAGGCACGCTGGTTGATATCCGCCATGAGCACGTCGGTATTTGGGAAGGCTTTTCCCACAGAAATACCGATGACGCCATAGCCGCAGCCCAAATCCAGCAGCTTGCCTTCCAGGGTGTCGGGCAGGGCTGCCAGCAGCTCGTGGGTGCCCCGGTCGATCTCTGTGCGGGAAAAAACGCCGCTGTCCGTATCAAAGCGGAGGCTGTGCCCCCGGTAGGCGTACTCCACCACGCCGGGTTTGTGCTGGCTGGTGGGATCCTTGGTGTAGTAATGATCAGCCATGGGAATCTTCCTTTCCGTCAAGAAGACCGGCGCATTTTCGCAGGGCAGTTACTTCCTCCTGGGTCAGCTCCCGGCTGTCCCCGGGCTTGAGGGTTTCATCCAGCTGAAGGGGGCCGAAGGTGGGCCGGTGCAGGGTGATGACCTCGTGGCCCCGGGCCAGAAACATGCGCTTCACCTGATGAAATTTGCCTTCCCGAAGTTCTACCAGGGCCCGGCTTTCGTCGCCCTCCGCTGAGAGGATGGTGAGGCCTGCGGGCATGGAAACAAAATCGGACAATTCGATGCCTGCTTCAAAGGCGGCCACGTCGCTTTCGTCCAGGCGTCCGGTAACGGTGGCGAGGTAGGTTTTGGTTACATGGCGCTTGGGGCTCAGGAGCCGGTGGGCCAGCTCGCCGTCGTTGGTGAGCAGCAAAAGACCGGTGGTGTCCTTGTCCAGACGGCCCACAGGCAATACCTTGCGGCGTACATAGCGTTCCGGCACAAGATCCATCACCGTGGAGGCATGCTTGTCCCGGGCAGCAGTGAGTACCCCGGCGGGCTTAAAAAGCATCAGGTATTGATTGCCGCTGTCCGAGATCACTTGTCCCAGCAGCCGGATTTCATCTGTTTCTGAAATATGGAATGCGCCATCTTTTACGATGGCGCAGTTTACTTCCACCGCACCGGAGCGGATCAGCCTTGTGGCTTCGCTGCGGGTGCGTTCGCCGCTGAGGGCGAGGTATTTATCCAGCCGCATCAGGCATCAAGATCGGAGCCGGCGGACTCGTTGGCAAGGAAAGATGCGGGAATGACAGGGGTTTCAGGGATGGCGGTGCCGTCGTTTTCGGCCTGTGCCCACTGGGGAACAGTGGCCGGGGGCAGGGCGTTGGCATCGGCGGGCATATACACATACTGCATCTGGCCGTCCACCATCTGGGGCACGGCGGTCATGCCTTCGATGGGAATGGGTGCCATCATGGGCTGCTGCATCATAGGCTGCTGCATCATGGGCTGGTCAGCCAGGTCAAGGTTTTCAAGGTCGATATCGGATACATCTTCCTCCAGCTCCTCAGCGCCGGGGAAATCCAGCTCGTCGTTTTGGCGCACGGTATGGCGCAGCTGCCTGGAAGCAAAGGCGGCGGTAAGGATGCGGCGGGCGGGCAGCAAAGTCATGTAAACGCCGAAGAAGGAACCGACGAGGATAAGGATGTTCTTGAGACCGAGGGGGATATTCACATCCTGACCAAGGGCGATGCTCAGCGCAGAGTTGCTCACTTCGGTGATGACGGGCTTGAAGCACTTGTAGATAATATAAAAGAAAGGAGCGAGCAGGATGAGATTCATCAGCGCCACCAGAAGCTGCTCGATGCGGCGGCCACGGATGCGACGGCGGACTTCCTTGCGGACGGGAAGTCCGTCACGGTGGGCAACGGCCCAGATGTAGCGGGTAGAGCTGTTGCGCATAACGCCGATAAGG
This sequence comes from Clostridiales bacterium, assembly GCA_015056145.1. GTDB lineage: Bacteria > Bacillota > Clostridia > Christensenellales > Aristaeellaceae > Limiplasma. Next base: position 43,797 of record SVGY01000002.1, on the reverse strand, counting down.
AAGATCAGCGCCAAAAGCGCCACAACGCCAAGGATTACATAAATGCCTTCCATCAGGCCAAAGCTTGCAGACGATGCTGCAAGGGGTTCTTTACCAAAAAGTTTCAGGAAGAAATTGGCGACAGAGTCCCAGATTTCCTTTGCCTTCAGGCCGAGGTTGGAAATGGTGGACAAAACCTCGGTGGCCCACATTTCGCTGAAGTACTTTTTTACATACAGCGCAAGCGGAACAACGGGAAGAAGCCACTTCAGCACGCTGAAGAAATGCAGGATCCCTTCGCCCAGCTTGGAAAAGTAGCTGGACAGGCTGAAAGCTTTGTCAAAGGAGAAATAGCGGCTGCCACGCTCCTGTACCAGAGCCTCTGCAAAGGAGTAGCGCAGGGGCATAACCAGAAAGATGAGCAGCACGGGGCACAGCAGGGCCAGCCAGCGCAGGGGATCACCTGCCTCGAAAATGAACAGGGCTGCCAGCGGCAAGAGGCAGAATACCCGGATCATCAGGGCGATGAACATGTACATCAGTATCCGGAGATAGAATGTCAGGGGATTGTGACGTTTTGATTGAAGTTCCATTTATTGTTTCATCCTTCCTAAAAGAATGGAGTGATTCTCTGCACAAAGAACCAGTATTGATTATAACCCATTGTCATGTACGATGCAAGGGAAAAAGCCGGAACCAGCTGTTGACAGAAATATAAACGAGTTATATAATTTGTTTATCTAAAATGTCAGGGGAGATATCATGCCAAAGCAGAGAATCAACCGGGAGATGGTTGTAGACGCAGCCTTTTCCGTTGCCCGACGGGAGGGCGCTGCACAGGTGCTGGTGAAGCGTATCGCCGAGGAGCTGCATTGCTCGGTGCAGCCCATTTACAGCTACCTGAGCAACATGGATGAACTGCGCAGTGCAGTTGCGGAGAAGGCTGCCGACCACATGCGGGCGTACATGGCCCAGCACATCAACCCGGCGGATCCGTTCCGTTCCACAGGTTACGCCTATGTGCGCTATGCCCGGGAGGAGCCGCATCTGTTCCAGATGTTTGTGCAGCGCAGGCGGGAGTACGTTCACACGCTGGATGATCTGTACGGACGGGAAGCGGATGTGCGTGTTCCCAGGCAGATTGCCCAGAGCCTGAATATTTCCTTTGAAAAAGCGAAGGAGTTGCATCTGAATATGCTGATATTTACCACAGGCGTGGGCTCCATTCTTGCTACGGGTGCAGAGGATTTGCCGGAGGAAGAAATGCTACAGCGGCTGGAAAACGCCCATCGGGCTTTTCTTCGTATTGCATTGGAAAAATGAGGAGGATACAGAAATGAAGGCTCTGGTTATCTATCAAAGCAAAACAGGTTTTACAAAGCAGTATGCCCAGTGGATCGGGGAAGAACTCGGCGGCGAAGCAGTGGAGGCCAAACAGCTGAACAGCATTGATCTGAAGGAATACGACACGCTGATTTACGGCGGTTGCTGCCATGCGGGCATGATTTCCGGGTTGAAAAATTTTCTCGGAAAGGCAATGCAGCTTAATAAGAAAGTGGCGGTTTTCGCCGTTGGCGCAAGCCCTGCCGAAAACCCGGAAATCGAGGAGGCATTGCGCAGGAATTTTACCGACCAGCAGCGGGAAAAGTTGCAGGCATTCTACTTCCCCGGTGGACTGCGCTATGAGAAGATGGGCTTCTTTGACAAAACCCTGATGGCCATGTTCCGGGTCATGACCAAAAAAACCGAGGGAGAAGACAGCGAGATGTACCGTATGCTGTGCCAGTCCTATGATCTTTCGGACAAGAAGTATATTGAGCCGCTGGTATTGTACTGCCGGGAAGAAGCCTGACAGGAAAATGCGGACAGAGCGACCCGCCGGGAGGATGGCCTTCCCGGCGGGTTTTTGTGTGAAAAAAGGACGCTCCATTTCTGGAGCGTCCCAGCTTGTCGAAAAACCTCATTCTTGTCAGTCAAAGCCGCAAATCTTGCACCTTCGGTGTTCGCTGTGCTTTCTTGAAAGTGCTGCGGCACAAGGAATGTGGGCTCTGCCCACACCCGGCAGGGGGATGATCCCCCTGCACCCTGCGCATTTTTTGACAGCCAGGGACGCTCCATTTCTGGAGCGTCCTTGTAAGTGTGAAATTACATCACAACAACGATGTCGTTTTCGTCCTTGAGGGCATCGGCGGGAATGAAGCCGTCGGCCATCTCGGCGCCGTTGAGGATCACCTTGGAGGGGGTGCCTTCCTTATGAGCGGCGTTGTCCACCTTAATGTTGAGCACCTTGCCACGGAACTTCTTCACCATGGTGAAGCCATCCCACTCGGCGGGTACGGCGGGGGCGATGCGGATGCCGTCCATGGTGGGACGCAGACCCAGGATACCCTCTACGCAGCCAACCATAACGGTGCTGGCGGTGCCGGTGAGCCAGTGCACATGGGCACGGCCGGGCTGAGGAGTATCAGTGCCCTGAATGAACTGGCTGTGCACATAGGGCTCAGCCTCACGCAGTTCGGCACGGTCGTTGTAAGCGGCGGGGCAGCTTTCCTTGAAGTACTGGAAGGCACGGCCGCCGTGGCCCAGCAGAGCCTCGGCCAGGATGGCCCAGCCCTGGATCTGGCAGAAGATACCGCCGTTTTCCTTGATGCCCGGCTCAAAGAGGATCATACGGGCACCGTCGAAGGCGTGGTAGCGGTAGGCGGGGGTCATTACATGCAGGCCGAAGGGAGTGTTCAGCTTCTCGTTGACGTTGTTCATGATGATCTCAGCCTGCTCGGGGGAAGCGCAGCGGCTGATGATGGCCCAGGTCTGGCTGTTGAGCCAGAAGTTGGCTTCGGGATCGTTCTTGGAGCCGATCTTTTCGCCGTCCTCGGTGAAGCCGCGCAGGTAGCGGTCCTCTTCCCAGAACAGGGTTTCGATGCGGTTCTTGATGGTGGCGGAAAGTTCTTCCAGGTAGGCCTTGTACTCGGGATCACGGTCGCCCATCATTTCCTTGAGCAGGTTGCAGGCCAGATACAGCTGGAAGGCTACGAAGCTGCTTTCGCCTTCAGCGCCCAGACGCAGGCAGTCGTTCCAGTCGGCATGGAGACCGGCGGGCAGGCCGTGTGCGCCAAGGTGGTTCATGGAGAAGTCGATGGCCATTTTCAGGTGCTCCAGCACAGTGCCTTCGCCTTTTTCGGCATAGGAGACCACTTCGTCCAGGTAGTTCACATCGCCGGTTTCGGCAATGTACTTGTATACGGTGGGGAACAGCCACAGGGCATCGTCGGCACGGTAGTGGGGATGATCGGTCTCGCGGACGTAGCTTTCATCCTCGGGAGTGTTTTCGTGGCCGGCGTTGTGGGTGAACTTTACAAGGGGCAGGCCGCCGCCGTGGCTTACCTGGGCGGACAGCATGAAGGTGAGGCGCTCCTTGGCAGCGGCGGGATCCAGGTGGATGATGCCCTGAATATCCTGCACGGTGTCACGGTAGCCAAGGCCGTTGCGCTGGCCGCAGTAGATCAGGCTGGCGGCACGGCTCCATACGAAGGTGGTGAAGCACTGGAATGCGTTCCAGGTGTTGACCATGTTGTTGAAGTCTTCGTCGGGGGTGTTGACCATCAGGCCGTCCAGCTTGCCGTGCCAGTAGGTGATGAGGGTCTCGAGTTCGGCGTTGACGGTGTTTTCCACATCGGCATACTTTGCGATGAGCTCTTTGGCCTGGCTTTCGGTCTTCTGGGACAGGATGAAAGCGATGGTGCGGGTTTCACCGGGCTCAAGGGTGATGGCGGTGTGCAGAGCGCCGCAGGCGTTGCCAACATAGTTGAGGGTGTTGTCGCACTTGCCGTCCACCACAGCCTTGGGGCTGGAGAAGCGGCTTACGCCAAGGAACTTTTCACGGCGACCGGTGTAGCTGGTAACATCGGAACCGACCAGAGCAAACATACGCTCCTTGCCGTTTTCGCCCTTTTCATTTACATAGCAGTATTCGTTGATGCGCTGCAGGATGAAGTTGTCGATGAAATCGGTGCGGGTGATGAACTGGGAGTACTGCAGGTTGACCAGATCCTGATCGTACAGGCTTTCGCTGGTGAATTCGCAGTAACCGAACAGGCTCAGCTTGCGGGCCTTGTCGGATTTGTTGGTCACCTTCACACGCCATACTTCGTGGGTGGCATCCATGGGCACATAATAGAGGGTCTTGCTTTCGATGCCGGAATAGGTGGATTCAATCTCCGTGTAGGAGGTACCGTGACGGGTGATGGTCTTGTACTCGTCCAGGCACTTTTCCACGGGACGCCAGCTGGCAGACCAGTAATCGCCGGTTTCATCGTCCCGGAGGTATACATAGCGGCCGGGCTCGTCAAACTGGTTGAAGGTATAACGGATGATACGGCCTGCAGCACCGGACTTTACAAAGCTGTAGCCGCCGGCGTTCTGGGTGACGATGGCGCCGTATTCGGGAGAACCGAGGTAGTTGGCCCAGGGCATGGGAGTCCGGGGGTCGGTAATGACGTATTCCCGGGCGTTTTTATCAAAAAAACCGTAACGCATGATTTGCCTCCTGTACTTAATCGTTATCGAGCGTTTTCAATATTGTAGCATAGTTCAATTAGTAAAGCAACTTACATAACCTCCTTAATTCATGTTTATTTTTGAGTAACGGTAAATCAAAAACGAGGCTTAGATAAAACAAAGGCGTTTTTGCTGACGGAGTATGCTTTTCGGGGGGGCAAGGGTTCCTTGTAAACCGGATTTGGGTGCGTATTTATGAAAAGGCCGCCGCAGAACGTTTTTTCTGCGGCGGCCCTGAAAGGTTTTTGGGTCAAGATGTTCAGTTCTGACCAGCCTTGCGCTTGGTTGCGACGAAAACAAGAGCAAGACCGCTGATTATCAGTAGAACGCTCATCAGCAGGAGGGGAGTGCTGTCGCCGGTAACGGGAGCAGCATTGCTGCTGCTTTCAGATTCCCACATGGCGGTGAAAACGGCATCGCTGGAAACCACTGCGGGCAGGGCAGGAGACCAGCCCTTGAAGACGTAGCCGGGGCGGACGGGAATGCCATCCACGAAGAACTCTTTTCCCCGGGGCCAATATTCAGTGTAATCGGCGAATACTTCGCCGTTGGCGCCGTCCTTCACGGTGACCTTGCACATATTCTCAAGGAACACGGGATTATTGATCTTTTTGATGGTCATGTTGCCCAGGTTTTCATCCTGTGCCGTTTCGTACTGGTCGAACAAGCCGCCATCGATGGTGATCTCGGTAGCAGTACCGGTGCGTCCGTAAATGCGTTCGATTTCTTTGCCGCCGGAAGTGGTGGTGTTATCTTTGGCAACGGTGTTTTCAATAACGAGGAAACCGGTCTTCTTTTCCTTGCCGGAGGGCTGTGCGGAGTTGCCTGCGGTACCCACGGTGCCCACGATATCGCCAGCCTTTTCCTTGCTGGAGCCGGTGGAGGTAATGGTGTTGCCGGTCACATTGGTGTCGGAGATGGTAACGCCGGTCCAGGCATCACCAAGGCCGTGGCCGATAACGCCGCCCACAGAACCCTTGCCGGTGATGGTGGAATCCTCTACGCTGCAGTTCTTGATATCCACATTCATGAATACGGGGCCGTCGTTTCCGCTGTAGCCGGAGGTGTAGCCGATAAGGCCGCCGGTCCAGTGGCCGCCTTCCACATGGGAATCTACCAGATGGCAGTCCTCAAGCAGGATATGTCCGCCGCTGGAAGAAGGCTTGCCGATAAAAGCGCCTACGCCTTCGCTGCCGTTGGTATCATCTTTGTCAAAGACAATGTTGGCATCGGAAAGGGTCAGACCGTTGATTTCAACGCCGCCTTTGCCGGCCCAGGTGCCTGCCACCAGCATGTTGTTCATGCCGGAGATGGTATGACCATTGCCTTTGATGGTGAGGAAGAAGTAGCGGCCATAGCTGTTGATGGTCTGGGCATCCCAGGAGACGCTGCCCATGTCAAAGTCGGCCTTGATGTTTACCACCAGATGGGTGCCGGTGCTGCCGCTGTTGATTTCTTTGACCTTGTCATACAGCGCTGCCTTCAGCTGACTGGCGTTGGATACATCCATCGTCACGGTGACGCGGTATGCAGCAAGGGCAGCAGCGGGGATCAACAAACACAAAATCAGTACGAGAATCATGCATCTTTTTGCAAAACGTACCATAATAAACCTCCGGTTTGTTCGACAGCAGAACGCTGTCAGATAATCAGTATAGTAATTCTAAATCTGTAAAAAAGGAAAGTCAATGTTTTTTTGAAATTTTTTATATTTTAGTTCAAGAATAGTATGCCTCATTTTATTGCTGTCCCGCTATGGTCACGGGGCGGCAAAACTGATATAATAATGGCAGCATCCCATGCCATATGAAAATAAAGGAGAACGACTATGGCCTTTGCCCACCTGCATCTGCATACAGAATACAGCCTTCTGGACGGCGCAAACCGCATTTCTCCCCTGGTGAAGCGCCTGAAGGAACTGGGCTTTACCCATGCAGCCATCACCGACCACGGCGTAATGTACGGCGCAGTGGATTTTTATAATGCCTGCAAGGACGCAGGCATCACCCCGGTTATCGGCTGCGAGGTGTACATCTGCCAGGATCGCTTTGACAAGCGTGGCGTCAACCGTGAGTACAGCCACCTTATTTTGCTTTGCGAAAACAATACAGGCTATCAGAACCTTATCAAGTTGGTGAGCGCAGGTTTCACGGAGGGATTTTATTATAAACCCCGCATCGATTATACGTTGCTCAGGCAGCATTCGGAGGGGCTCATCTGCCTGTCTGCCTGCCTCAGCGGCGATTTGCCCAAGATGCTTATGGAAAACCGCTATGAGGAAGCAAAAAAATATGCCCTCCAAATGCAGGAGTTATTTGGCAAAGGCCGCTATTATATCGAAATCATGGATCATGGCATCCGGGAGGAGCGCATGGTGCTGCCCCGGCTTGTGAAGCTTTCCCAGGATACGGGCATCCCCCTTGCCGCCACCAACGACTGCCATTACCTGCGCCGGGACGATGCGGCCGCCCAGGAGGCGCTGATGTGCATACAAACCGGCAAGACCCTGCAGGATGAAAACCGCATGCGCATGGAGACAGAGGAACTCTATGTAAAGAGCGAAGAGGAAATGCGGCAGGTTTTTCCCAGGTTTCCTGAGGCTATCGACAACACCCAGAAAATTGCCGATATGTGCAATGTTACCTTTGATTTTGGCAGCCTGCATCTGCCCCATTATCCCATCGAGACGGGCGAAACCGCCCTTGAGATGCTCACCCGGCTGTGCATGGAGGGCCTCTCGCAACTGTACCCTGACAGGGCGGACGACCCCGAGTCCGAGCCCCGGCAGCGCCTGAAGTACGAGCTGGATATGATCGCCCGGATGGGCTATGTGGATTATTTCCTCATTGTTTGGGATTTTATCAACTACGCAAAGAAAAACGGCATCATGGTGGGGCCGGGCCGTGGCAGCGGCGCAGGCAGCATTGTGGCATACACCCTGCACATCACCATGTTGGATCCCCTCAAATACAATCTGCTCTTTGAGCGCTTCCTCAATCCGGAACGCATGAGCATGCCCGACCTGGACATCGACTTTTGCTACGAGCGGCGGCAGGAGGTTATTGATTATGTGGTCCGGAAATACGGCAGCGATCATGTGAGCCAGATCATCACCTTCGGCACCATGAAGGCCAAGGCGGTCATCCGGGATGTGGGCCGTGTTATGGGCATGAGCTATGCTGCGGTGGATCAGGTGGCCAAGGCCATCCCCTTCAGCCTGGATATGACCCTGCAAAAGGCCCGGGAGGTTAACCCGCAGCTGCACGAGATGATCAGCACCGATCCGGATGTACGCAGGCTTTACGATACCGCCCTCCTTTTGGAGGGCATGCCCCGCCATGCCAGCACCCATGCGGCGGGTGTGCTGATCACCGCCAAGCCTGTAACGGAATACGTTCCCCTGCAGACCAACGACGAGGTGATCACCACCCAGTATCCCATGGGAACCCTGGAACGGCTGGGACTTCTGAAGATGGACTTTCTGGGCCTGCGCACCCTGACGGTGATCCGGGATACCCTGGACATGCTCCGGGAGGAAGGCATCGACATGCGCCCGGAGGATATCCCCATGGACGATGCCTCCGTCTACGAGATGATCTCCCGGGGCGATACGGACGGTGTGTTCCAGCTGGAATCCGCCGGCATGCGTGCCTTTTTGCAGAATATGAAGCCCGCCTGCTTTGAGGATATCATCGCCGCCATTTCCCTCTACCGTCCCGGCCCTATGGATTCCATTCCCCGTTACATTGCCGGAAAAAACGATCCATCCACCGTGCATTATGAAACACCGCTTCTCAAACCCATTCTGGATGTGACCTACGGCTGTATGGTGTATCAGGAGCAGGTAATGCAGATTGTCCGCGATCTGGCGGGGTACAGCCTGGGCCGCAGCGACCTGATGCGCCGTGCCATGGCCAAAAAGAAGAAGGATGTTATGGCCAAGGAGCGGGAGTACTTCATCGAGGGCATGACCGACGATGCGGGAAATGTCGTCATTGACGGCTGCCTGCGCCGGGGCGTGAGCCGGGAAGCAGCCGAGGCCATTTATGATGAAATGTCCGCCTTTGCCAGCTATGCCTTCAACAAGAGCCACGCCGCCGCATACGGCATGGTTGCCGTGCAGACGGGCTGGCTGAAAAAGCATCATCCGGTTCCCTTCATGGCGGCCATCATGAACAGCGTTATGGACAACCTGCCCAAGGTGGCGGGTTACATCCAGTACTGCCGGATGAACGGCATTCCCATGCTTCCCCCGGATGTGAACAAGAGCGTGTGGAAATTCCGGGTGGATACGGATGAAAAGGGCCAGAAGGGCATTCGTTTCGGTCTTGGCGCCATCAAGAACATGGGCCATGGCGCAGCGGAGCTGATGGTGCAGCAACGGGAAAAAGGCCCCTTCCTTTCTGTGTTTGATTTTGTGGACAGGGTCGGGGGCGAAAATGTTAACAAGCGTGCGGTGGAAAGCCTCATCAAGGCAGGCGCACTGGATGGCCTTGGCTACAACCGGGCGCAGCTGCTCAGCGTTTATGAGGAGCTGATGGATGATACCGCAAAGAAGCGGCGGCACAATCCCCCGGGGCAAATGAGCATGTTCGACCTGGCCATGGCAGAAGGAAGCGCCCCCCTGACACCCGCCTTCCATATACCGCCGCTGCCGGAGCATCCTCTGAGGGTGCTGCTGAATATGGAAAAGGAGATCACCGGCATTTACATCACCGGTCATCCGCTGGATGAAGTGGCCCATCTGATCAGCAGCGGCTTTACCACCGTGGCGGATGTGATGAATTATGCCGAGAGCCAGACGGAGGATTACGATGGCCTTTCCGTATCCATGGCTGGCATTCTGACCCAGTGCAAGGGCAAGATCACCAAAAAGGGCGCCATGATGGGATTTCTCACCCTGGAGGATCTGACCGGATCGCTGGAAGGACTGGTTTTCCCCAGAGTGTACGAAAAATATGTGCACATGCTGACCCCTGACGGTATGGTGATTCTGGAGGGCAAGCTGAGCATCCGTGAGGAGGAAGAGCCCAGACTCATGGTGGATGCTGTAAGGCCCCTTAACGAGCAGAACGCTGCCCAGCGCATTCAGCCGGTGAAGCAGGAAACTGCAAGACGTGCAGATGTGCGGAAGGCGGCTGTAAAGCGCCCTCCTGCCAGGCCGGAACAGCCTGCAAAAGCCCCCGGATCCTCTGCTCCAGAACCCATGACTGATGCCCAGCTGGCCCGGCAGGCGGCCAGAAAGCTGTACTTGCTGGCGCCCGGCAGAAGCCATCTGGAAACGGTGAAGGCCCTGTGCGCCAAGTTCCCCGGCAATGTGCCGGTAACGGTAAAGCTGAGCGACGAAAACATCGCCCTGCTGATGGCCCGGGAACATTGGTGCGACGGCAGCGAAAAGTTGCTGACCGCCTTCAGGGATCTGTTCGGCGAAAACGGCGTGGTTATGAAGGAGTGACGGAAATGGAACAGAACCAGGCGAACAATACGGATTTTGGAAGAAGTGTCGCCGGAGTGGCGCTGCGGGATGGCAAGGTGCTGCTGGGACGGCATACCTACGGCGGAGGAAAGGGCAAACTGATCATTCCCGGCGGATACATTGACCGGGGCGAAAGTGCGGAAAAGGCCCTCGTCAGGGAGTTTATGGAAGAAACGGGCGTTGTGGTGGAGCCGGAGGGAATCATCGGTATCCGCTTCAATCTCCGGGACTGGTATGTGGTGTTCCGGGCCAAATATGTTTCCGGGGAGGCAGTTGCTGATCTGGAAGAGAACAGCGAAGTCATCTGGATGGATGTGGGGGAAGCTCTCCAGCGGGAGGACGTACCGGATCTGACCAAGCAGATGATAGCGCTTGCCTTGAAGGATGGCGGGCTGGAAGCGGTACCCTATCAGTACAACCCGAAATATGGCGAGGCATCCCTGTACGGTTGACCGGCAATTGTGCAAAAACTGTTCATCAGCATTTCACAACTTGCTCATATATGAAATGTATACTCTGATTATGGAAGGGACAAAGCGGTTTTCCCCCAGAACCCGCCGTCCCCGCCGCAGGGTTTTTGGACGATCCCCTGCGAGTGTATTTCCTCTTTTCCTCTGTTTGGGACAGGCTGAATGGTGAGCAGCCTGTCCCTTTTTGTTGGAACGTTTTTCCCGGAAGCACTATTTAGGAAAATGGGCTTCTGTTATTTGCTGACGCATGCTATAATGATGCCGAAAAGACGAAGGGAAGTAAGAAAAACAGAACGAACACGGATGGCTCCGGGCGGAGGCATATTATGCCGGGCTTACGGAGCATCTGCAAGGAGGAATAGACAGTGAGAGTCGGTGTGGATTATTATCCGGAGCATTGGGACAAGTCCCTTTGGGCAGCGGATGCGGATCTGATGAAACGAACCGGCGTGAAGCTGGTACGGATGGCAGAGTTTGCCTGGTGCCGCCTGGAACCCCGGGACGGTGTATTTGATTTTTCCTGGCTGGATGAGGCGGTTGCGCTTTTTGCGGACCGTGGTATCGACGTGGTGCTCTGCACCCCTGTAAGCTGCCCGCCGCTGTGGCTTTACGAAAAACATCCCGAGATTGTCCATGTGGAAAAAGACGGCACGCCCACCCGGCTGGGTATCCGCAGCCACCGGTGTGTGACAAATCCCGTCTTTTTGCAATATGCAGACCGCATCACCATCGAAATGGCAAAACACTATGCAGGCAATGCTGCTGTTGTGGGCTGGCAGATTGATAACGAGCTGGAAGCTTACTTCTGCTATTGCGGGCACTGCATCGACAGATACCGCACATGGCTGCAGGAAAAATACGGCTGCCTGGAAAACCTGAACAGGGCCTACGGCAATGTGGTGTGGAGCGGCGAGTATTCCTCCTGGGCCCAGGTAACTCCTCCCTTTGGCACGCTGCCCCATGCCTGGCAGAACCCGGCCTATATGCTGGATTATTATCGGTTCTGTTCTGATAATGTGATCGATTTCAGCAACCGGCAGGCCGCACAGCTTCGGCAGTACTGTCCCGGAAGACCCGTAACCACCAATGTGTGGTTCTGCGAGCATATGCCGGATTTTTACAAACAGTTCGACGGCCTGGACTTTATTTCTTACGACAACTATCCTGCCACCCGGCTGCCTTCTGATCCGGAAAGCTGCTATTCCCACGCCTTCCATCTGGACATGATGCGGGGGGTGAAGCGCCAGCCTTTCTGGATCATGGAGCAGCTCAGCGGCGGCAAAGGCTGTTGGGCTCCCATGGAAAAACCGCCGCTGCCGGGCATGATCAGGGGGTATGCTCTGCAGGCCTTTGCCCACGGTGCAGATACGGTGGTACATTTCCGCTGGCGTACTGCAAATATTGGTGCGGAAATGCACTGGCATGGCCTGCTGGATCATTCCAACGTGCCCGGACGCCGCTTCCGGGAGTTTGCCGATATGTGCATTGAGGCCAATGCGCTGGAAAAACTCCAGGGCACGGAGATCAAGGCCGATGTGGCTATTCTTTTTGCCTTTGATAACGAGTATGCTTTCAGGATTCAGCCTCAGACCGACGGCTATTACTACATGGAACAGCTGCAGCGTCTTCACAGGGCCTTTATGGGCCTCGGGCTGAATGTGGATATCATCGGCCAGCATGAAAAGCTGGACGGCTACCGCATTGTATGTGCGCCGGAGATGTATGTGACGGATGCGGGCGTGGTTGAGAGGCTGAACGAATTTGCCATGAAGGGCGGCACGGTGATCCTGACCACCCGCAGCGGTGTGAAGGATCCGAACAACAACGCCCTCATGACCCTGCTGCCCGGGCCTTATCAGGAAATGGCGGGCGTTCATGCTGTGGAATATGCGCCCATCGGCTGGGAGGCGGTATCTGTTTTGTTCGGGGACGGCACGGAGCTCCAGGCAAAGCAGTGGTGCGACATTCTTGAGACGGATACGGCGGAGGTGCTGGCCAGCTATAACGGAGACTATTACTGCGGCGCACCGGCCATCACCCGCAATGCCTGCGGACAGGGACAGGTGTATTATATCGGCACAGTGGGAACACAGCCTGTGTACGACCGTGTTGCCGGCATGGCAGCGGAGAAAGCGGCTCTTCCCGTCGTTGCCGGTCTGCCGCCACGGGTGGAGATCGTCACCCGCACTGGCCGGGAGGCTTCTGCCAAATTTATTTTCAACAACGACGATCAGCCCAAAAGCTTCGTCATGGATGGGCAGGAAATATCCCTTGCGCCCTTTGAGATGAAGGTCGTGCTGATCTGAACAAAAAACCATCGTGAGGTGAAGAAAAACATGATCACTGTTCCGGTCAATCCCGACCTGCAGCCGGAAGCCCGCCGGCTGCTGCAATACCTTGCAGATATTGAGGGCAAAGCCATTCTAACCGGTCAGCATACACAAACCCGCTCCCAGGAAGAACTCGCCCTGATTCTTCGGGAAACGGGGAAGCAGCCTGCTGTATGCGGCTTTGAACTGCTGGCCTATTCGCCGAACATTCGCCTGGAGGATGCTTCCGAAGCCTGCATCACTGAGGTGATGAACAACCGGGACACCATCCGTCTTGCCATGGACTGGGGGAAAAACGGCGGTATCGTCACCTTTACCTGGCATTGGTTTTCGCCCCTTGGCGGCCGGGATAAATCCTTTTATACTGAAAACACAGATTTTGATCCGGAACTTGCCCTGTTAAGCGGCACGCCGGAAAACACAGCCTTCCTGCATGATCTGGATCATATGGCAGCACTGCTGCAGCCTTTTTGCGATGCGCATATTCCTGTGCTGTGGCGGCCTTTTCATGAATCCGAGGGTGGCTGGTTCTGGTGGGGAAGAAAAGGCGTCGGAGTGGCCAGGGAGCTGTACCGCTTTATGTTCCGCCATTACACAAAGCATCACCACCTGAACAACCTCATCTGGGTATGGAACAATCCCCGGCCCGAGGGCTATGTGGGCGATGAGTACTGCGATATCATCTCCCGGGACCAGTATCCGCCTGCTCATGCCCACGGAGCCTTCCGGGACCGTTATGATGAACTGAGAACCATCACTGCTGCAAACAAGGGGGCTGCCATTGCGGAAACCGGAGTGATTCCCGATGCGGATGCCCTGATTAAGGAAAATGCCCCCTGGCTGTGGTACATGACCTGGAGTGGCGCTTTTGCCCTGACGGAAGAGCACAACTCCTTCGATGCGTTGCGGCGGCTGTATCATCATGAGTATGCCATCACGCTGGATAAGCTTGAGGCAGCACAGCCCTTCGCAGGGAAGCAATAAAGTCTGCCCGGCTGAATAATTGATAACACCGCATTATAACAGGCCTGTTGCCCTTGGATGGCTGCAACAGGCCTGTTTGATTATTCTGGCATTTTCAGTTTTTCATGCATTTGCGCCGTATCGGCGGTTGCGCCACGGAAGGGCGGCCAGGCGTTGATTCCATCGCCGGTTTTGCGGGGGATGATGTGTACATGCAGGTGCATCACGGTTTGCTGTGCGGCGCTGCCCCCTGCGGTGAAAATATTCACGCCTTCGTAGCCGCAGTTGTTCACCAGATGGTTGGCTACCTTTTTGACGGTCAGCATCAGGCGGGAAAAGGTTTCCCCATCGCAGTCCAGCACGTTTTCCACATGTTTTTTGGGGATGGCCATCATGTGTCCGTCCTCAAAGCCGTGCCCTGCCAGAAAAACCAGCGTGTGCTCGTCCTCGTAAATTTTCATCACCGGTTTTTCGCCGGTAAGCATGGGGCAGAAGGGGCAATCCATGGTTACACCTCCCATAAATCAAAGGAAAGAAACGGGAATCTCGCTCTTCATTTCCCGGCTGAGCAGGGCGTTTACCGCATCGCAGGGACGCATGCCGCCCCGGACGATCAGGTTCACGGTTTCGATGATGGGCAGCTCTACCTGGTATCTCTCCGCCATTTTTACGGCGGCAGGGAGCGTGTTCACGCCTTCCACCACCATGCCCACTTCCCGGATGGCTTCTTCCGGCGAGAGGCCCTGCCCCATGAGGAAACCAGCACGATTGTTGCGGCTGTGGCGGCTGGTGCAGGTTACAACAAGGTCGCCAAGGCCGGTCAGACCGCTGAAGGTGGCGCTGGTACAGCCTGCGGCGCTGCCCAGACGGGCAATTTCCGCAACGCCCCGGGTAATAAGGGCGGCTTTGGCATTGTCGCCATAGCCCAGACCGGCAGAAATACCGGTAGCAAGGGCGATGACGTTTTTCAGAGCGCCGCAGATTTCCACGCCCTTTTTATCCGTGTTGGTGTATACCCGGAGGAAATTGTTGGAAAATACCTGCTGTACATACTGCGCCACAGATTCGTCTTCGCAGGCGGATACGATGGCTGTGGGCAGATCCTGGGCCACTTCTTCGGCATGGGTGGGGCCGGAGAGGGCAACCACCTTCACATCCAGGCCGGAGAGTTCATCTTCTATGATGCCGCTCATGGTAAGCAGGGTGCTTTCTTCAATGCCTTTGGCCACATCCACCACGATCTGTCCGTCACGGAGGAAGGGCCGCATGTCGTGGGCGGTTTTCCTTACAAAAACAGAGGGGACAGCCATAACCAGAATATCTTTATCCCGGCAGGCGGTTTCCATATCGGCAGTATAGCAAAGGCCTTCCGGCAGACTCATATCGGGCAGCTTGGGATGCTTGCCGGTGGTTTTCAGAATGCGAATCTCATCCGCAAGTGCGGACCATACAGTAACCTGGCAGCCGTTGTTTTTAAGCAGCCTTGCAAGGGCAACGCCCCATGTGCCTGCGCCAAGAACGCCAATACAGGGATGGTTTATGTGTTGCATAATACTGCATTCCTTTCGGTGGATATTGAATTCCAATATCATTATGACATTTTTTTTCGTTTCCTGCAACTGTGAGTAAGGAAAACTATGCAGAAAGGCAAAGCTGTGGTATAATATTTTATTATGCCGAATGAAGTTTTCGACGGGGAGGGTGCCAATGGACAGAAAGAAACCTCAGATGAGCAAATCCCTTCGCACGTTTTTGTGGATCGTGCTGGATTGCCTAATGATCAATCTGGCGATGATACTGGCACAAATGCTGCGCTATTCCACGGGGGATCTGACGCATTTTTACAACATATATTTCCGGTTGATCCCTGCGCTGACGGTTATCAACATTGTGGTATATGCCGTGTTTGGCATATACAGGATCATGTGGCAGTATGCCTCCGCAGAGGATCTCATCCGTGTGGCCGCAGCCACGCTGGCCGGTGCAGTGTGCACGCTGGTGTTTTCGCTGGTGGCCAATACCTTCGTTACAGGCAATATGTTCCGCCTGCACAGGATGGTGTACCTGCTCTTCTGGCTTACCTCCTGCGCTCTGATGGGCTTTTCCCGCCTTGTGTACCGCTACTATGTGACACGGGATTTTTTCTCCGTTTTCCGTCATAAGCGCCAGGCGGCCCGCCGTACCATGGTGGTTGGTGCAGGCTGGCTGGGCGCCAGCGTGGTGCACGAAATGCAGAAAGGCAATTACGGCAACCGCATCCCTGTTCTGGTGGTGGATGACAATGTGTCCCGGACGGGCTCCAATCTCAGCGGCGTGCCTGTGCGCAGCGGCACCGGCCATATCCTGCGGCTTGCCAGCGATTACAAGATCGACGATATTATCATAGCCGTTTCCACCCCTCAGCATGATCTGAACCCGGTGATTGAGAAATGCCTTGCCACCGGCTGCCGGGTCAAGAGGGTGGCTTCCATGCAGGAACTGGATTCCAAGGTGCATTCCGCAGGCAGACTTCGGGATATCAACATCAACGACCTGCTCAGCCGCCCTGAGGAGGAACTGGACATGACTCCCGTGGCCGCCTTCGTTAGGGGTAAGACCGTGCTTATCACCGGCGGCGGCGGAAGCATCGGCAGCGAATTGTGCCGCAAGCTGATGCGCCTTGAACCGGAAAAGATCATCCTTTTCGATATCAGCGAAAACTATATGTACGATCTGCTTTCCGAACTGCAGGTGGAATACGGGAAGAATCTGGAGGACAAGATCCTTCTCTGCGTGGGTTCCATTCAGGATGAAAGCCGGCTGGATGAGGTTTTTGGGAAGTACAAGCCCCACATCGTCCTTCACGCTGCTGCCCACAAACATGTGCCCCTCATGGAGGAATGCCCGGAACAGGCTGTAAAAAACAATGTTTTTGGTACCAACCGCACCGCTCTTGCAGCCATGAAGCACGGCGTGGAGCGCTTTGTGATGATCTCCACCGACAAAGCGGTGAACCCCACCAATATTATGGGCGCAACCAAACGCCTTGCAGAAATGATCATCGAGGCCCGCAATACCCAGTCCGATACGGAGTTCACTGCCGTACGCTTTGGCAATGTGCTGGGCTCCCACGGCAGTGTGGTACCCAAGTTTGAACAGCAGATACGCTCCGGCGGTCCTGTTACGCTGACCCATCCGGACATCATCCGCTACTTTATGACCATCCCCGAGGCGGCAAGCCTTGTGCTGCAAGCAGCCAGCATCGCCAAAGGCGGCGAACTGTTCGTGCTGGATATGGGCCGCCCGGTGAAGATCCTGGAGCTGGCCCAGCGCATGATTCAGCTTTACGCTCCGGAAAATGGCCCCAAAGTGGAGATTGTCTTCACGGGCCTGCGCAAGGGCGAAAAGCTCTATGAGGAACTGTTGATGGACGGCGAGGGCATTGCCAAGACGGAAAACGAAAAGATCGCCATCGCCCAGCCTGAAGTAATGGAGCCTGAGAAGATTGAGGCCATGCTGGCAGAACTCCGGCAGTGCATCGAAGATAAAGGCGATATGCGGGCATGCCTGCATCGGCTTGTGCCCACCTTCCGGGAACCCCATCAGGTGAACGGCGAAAAGGGCAATTTGCCTCAGACGGTTGCGCAGGAGGCTTCCGCATGAACTTTCACCGGTCCATGATGGAGCTGGCTCTTGAGGAAGCCCGGCTTGCAGCAGTTAAGGACGAAGTGCCTGTGGGGGCGGTGATCGCCCGGGGCGGGGAAGTTGTGGCAAAATCCCACAACCTGTGCAGGACTACGGGAGACCCCACTGCCCATGCGGAGATACTGGCCATACGCCAGGCAGCATCCAAGCTGGGCGGGCGCCTTTCTGACTGCACGCTGTATGTAACCCTGGAACCCTGCCCCATGTGCGCAGGGGCCATGATGATGGCAAGGCTTGGGAGCTGCTTTTTCGCTGCGGCGGATAAGCGCCAGGGTTGTTGCGAAAGCCTGTATGCCTTGCCTGCCGACCCGGCCTTCTATCACCGTCTGCCCTGCGTGGGCGGCCTGATGGAAGAGGAAGCGGCAGAAATACTCACTACGTTTTTTAAGGACAAACGCCATGGAGATGCTTTTTGACCCCCGAAAGATCCGGGCTGTGGTCTCGGATATGGATGATACTCTGCTCAACGATGAAGGGAAACTTACTCCCTATACCATCAGGGTGCTGAAGGAATGCATCGCCCGTGGGATCCATGTGATCCCCGCCAGCGGACGCACCCAGACCAGCCTCGCTCCCTATGCGGAGCAGATCGGCGTGGACTGCCCCTATATTGCCTGCAACGGCGCCCAGCTGATCTCACCGGATCATCAGGTGCTTACGGAGGCCACCATGCCCCCGGAACTGGCAAGGGAAATCTGTTCCTGGCTGACTGGCCAGGGCATTTATGTTCAGGTGTACCGTGGGGCATACTTCTATTATGAAAAGGATTGCGCACCTTCGGCGGAGTACAGCCATGTTTCCGGAATGAAAGGGCAGGCGGTAGGCGACCTGATGGCGTTTATCGATTATCCTGTGCCCAAGGTGCTTGCCATCACCGACCCCAAGGTGGTGCAGCGGGTAATGCCGGAGATCCGCAAACGCTACGAAGGCAGGGCGGAGTTCACCATGTCCAAGCCCTTCTTTATTGAGGCCATATCCTGCGGCGTTTCCAAGGGCAATGCTCTGCGTGAGCTGGCCCGGCGTATGGAACTGACCCCGGAAAATACGCTGGCCTTCGGCGACAGCCTCAACGATATCAGCATGATGCAGTTTTCGCACAATGGCGTGGCCGTAGGCAATGCCCGCAGCGAGACAAAAGCGGCAGCAAAGCATATCTGCCTTTCCAATAACGAGGACGGCGTGGCCCATTTCCTGGAAGAAAATGTACTCAATCCCTTGAAAAAGGAGGAAAATGTATGATTTCCATCGAAGACTTTCGGACAAACCTGGATCTTCAGCTGCTCAACCCGGTAGAGCGCACGGAGATGGACATCAATGTTACCGATATCAACCGGCCCGGCATGCAGTTTTGCGGGTTTTACGAGTTTTTCGCTCATGAGCGGCCTCAGGTGATCGGCAAGGTGGAAATGACCTACCTTTCCTCCCTTACCTCCGAGGAGCGGCGAAAAACCCTCAGCCGGTATATGGCTTATGATATTCCCTGCATCGTTTGCTGCTGGGGAATGCTGCCCCCGGCCGAGCTGCTGGAAATGGCCAGGGAAAAGGATATTCCCGTGTTCCTGAGCACCATCAAGACCACCAAGTTCACCCTTGCGGCCATTATGTACTTGAACCGTGTGCTGGCTCCCCATGTAACCCGCCACGGCGTGCTGGTGGATGTGTACGGCGTGGGTGTGCTTCTGACCGGAGAAAGCGGCGTGGGCAAGAGCGAGGCAGCCCTTGAGCTGATCAAGAGAGGCCATCAGCTGGCCGCAGACGATGTGGTGGATATCTGCCGTGTGGCCGATGACCGGCTCATCGGCGAATCTCCGGAAACCATCCGTCACTTTATGGAGATCCGTGGCATTGGTATCATTGATATCCGGGCCATGTATGGTATCGGCGCTGTGGTGCTGTCCAAATCCATCGACATGGTGATCCACCTTGAAAAATGGGATTCCACCAAGGAGTACGACCGCATGGGCCTCACCGAGGAAACGGAAAATATCCTCGGCGTGAATGTTCCCTACCAGGTAATGCCTGTGAAGCCGGGCCGGAACCTTGCCATTATCATCGAGGTGGCAGCCCGCAATCTCAGCCTGAAGCGCATGGGTTACAGCGCAGCCCACGAGCTGGATCGCAGGCTTAACGAAATGATCTCCCGGCAAGAGTAACTGCCAAAAACGATATTGACCAAGTAAAGCTTTCTGCAGGCGCTCTGCGGAAAAGGATGGAGGAAGAGTATGTATTACATCGGTATTGACGTAGGCGGTACGGGTATCCAGATCGGCGTTGTGGACGAAAACGGCAAGATCCTCTGCAAAGGCGAAACTCCCACCGGCGTTGGCCGTCCCTACGAGGAGATCATCGGCGATATGGGTCGCTGCATGCTCAAGGTGATGGGCGACAACGACTACAAGCCCGAGGAAATCGCCGCCATTGGCATCGGCATTCCCGGTATTGCCGATAACGACGGCAACGTGATCTTCTGCACCAATATGGGCTGGAAGAATGTGCCTCTGCGTAAGGAACTGCAAAAGTACCTCAATAAGCCTGTTTTCATCGATAATGACGCCACCGTTGCCGGCTTTGCAGAGTATATCTGCGGTGTCAGCGCAGGCACCCATTCCAGCGTGTTCCTCACTTTGGGCACCGGCGTGGGTGGCGGTATCGTCATCGGCGGCCGTCCCTGGAGCGGCTTCCATGGCGTGGGCAGCGAGATCGGCCACATCCCCATGGATATTGGCGGCGTGCCCTGTACCTGTGGCAATGACGGTTGCCTGGAACGCTACACCAGCGCCACTGCCGTTATCCGCATGGGCCGGGAGCGCATGGCCCAGAACCCGGACAGCATGCTGCACACCCTCTGCGAGGGCGATCCGGAAAAACTGACCTGCAAGATGGTCTTTGATGCAGCCAAGGTAAAGGACGAAACCGCTCTGCGTGTATTCAACGATTATGTGGATTACATGGCCCGTGCCTGCTATACCGTGATCGCATTCCTGGATCCGGAAGTGATCGTGCTGGGCGGCGGCGTCAGCAAGGCTGGCGATTTCCTGCTGGATGCCATCCGGGAGCGCATTCCCCAGTACCTGATTTTTAAGGATCTTCCCTACTCCCGTATTGAAATTGCACGGCTCGGCAACGACGCAGGCATCATCGGCGCCGCCATGCTGGGCAGACCTACCAAGGAGGCGTAATTACCAATGAAAGACATGAGCATCCGGGAGCTGTTCCGCTCCCAGCTGACGGAAGGCATTGCCGAAATCAGCGTTTCCGGCTGGGTACGCACCGTGCGTGACAGCAAGGCCTTTGGTTTTATTGAACTCAACGACGGCACCTTCTTCAAGAACCTGCAGATTGTGCTGGAAGACGGCCTTACTGAAAACTTTGCCGAAGCCGTGAAGATCAGCCTGGGCAGCGCCATCCGGGCCACCGGCGAATTGGTTTTGACCCCCGGCATGAAGCAGCCCTTCGAGCTGAAGGCCAAGAAGGTGGAAGTGGTGGGCGCCTGCGCTGCGGACTATCCCCTGCAGAAGAAGCGTCATTCTTTTGAGTTCCTGCGTACCATCGCCCATCTGCGTCCCCGCACCAACACTTTCTATGCAGTGTTCCGCATCCGCTCCCTGGCGGCACAGCTGATCCATTCCTTCTTTGCGGAGCGGGGATTTGTGTATGTGCACACTCCCCTCATTACCACCAGCGACTGTGAAGGCGCCGGCGAAATGTTCCAGGTAACCACTCTGCCCCTGGAGAACGTGCCCAAGACCGACAAGGGCGATGTGGACTATTCCAAGGACTTCTTCTCCAAGCCCGCCAGCCTCACCGTAAGCGGCCAGCTCAACGGCGAGACCTTCTGCATGGCTTTCCGCAACATCTACACCTTTGGCCCCACCTTCCGTGCTGAGAAGAGCTACACGCCCCGTCACGCCGCCGAGTTCTGGATGATCGAGCCGGAAATCGCCTTTGCAGATCTGTTTGACGACATGGAACTGGCCGAGGACATGGTGAAATACGTCATCAACGGCGTGCTGGAAAAGGCTCCCGAAGAGATGGCATTCCTCAACAGCTTTGTGGAAAAGGGCCTCATCGACAAGCTGACGCTGGTTGCCAACAGCAGCTTTGCCCGCTGCAGCTACACCGAGGCCATTGAGATCCTCAAAAAGAGCGGCCAGAAGTTTGAGTATCCCGTGGAATGGGGCGTTGACCTGCAGACCGAGCATGAGCGCTACCTTACTGAAAAGCACTTTGGCAAGCCTGTTTGCGTATACAACTACCCCAAGGAGATCAAGGCCTTCTACATGCGCCTCAACGATGACCAGAAGACCGTTGCTGCTGTGGACGTACTGGTGCCCGGCATCGGCGAGCTTATCGGCGGCAGCCAGCGTGAGGAGCGCATGGACATCCTTACTTCCCGTATCGAGGAGCTGGGCATGACCACCGATCAGTACGGCTTCTATCTGGATACCCGCAAGTACGGCGGCAACCCCCACGCCGGTTTCGGCCTGGGCTTTGAGCGCCTGGTGATGTACCTCACCGGTATGAGCAACATCCGTGACGTACTGCCCTTCCCCCGTACCACCGGCAGCGCAGAGTTCTGATTTACACAAAAAAACAATCCCCGGCAGATGGTTCCTTCTGGGAACGGTCTGCCGGGGTTTTCGCTGCTGTGGCTTACTGCAATTCCACCACGGCTCCCATGCCGAGCCGGATGGCTTCATCATATTCAAAGGAGATATAGCCCTTGTAGGATACCTCGCCGCCCTCCAGCGTGCCCACATAGGAAATCTGCTCCACCACACCCTGGTAGCGCACGGGGGTCTCCTGGCCATCCTGATAGTTCAGGGTGAAGGTGACAGGATCGCCCTCCTTGATGGAAGCAAGATCATACTCGGAAATGGTGATCTCGATGCGCAGACTGTCCCGGGGATAGAGGGTGAGGAGAGAATCACCCTTGTTGACGGGGGTGCCGGTCTTTGCGGTGATGGTGGCAACGATACCGCCCCGCTCTGCAATAACCTGGTTGTCGGTGGCATAGAGACCGTCCAGTGTTCCGCCAACGGTTTCATACAGCAGCTGACCACGCTCCACCATGTCGCCTTCGGCCACATGCATATAGAGGAGGCTGCCAGTGCCGTTTACAGCCACATCGGAAACACGAGCTACGGTGCCGCCGCCGATTTTCAGCTTGGCAGAATGATTGCTGTCACGGTAGATGCGCACTTCCTCGTCCACCTTCAGTTCCCCGTCGGTCACCAGCACGGTGAAGGTAGTGCCGGTCACGGTGGTCACAAGGCCCTGGGCGGTGTGCTTGCCATCATCGGAGGTGCAGGATACATACACCGTTTCGCCGCTGGTGATGTAGCGGTTTTCGGTGGAGCTGTAGCCGTACATGATATCCGCTTCAATGGAGTAAAGGTTTTCAGGGGTCAGGTACAGGGGTGCGCCGTAAAGGGCGGAAACGGATTCCAGGCTGTCGCCGGGCTCTGCGAAGATGCTGACCACCCGTCCGGCAGAAGGGGCGTATACCTTGGTGGTGGAGATGGTGGTGATCACATCGCCTGCGTTGAGTACGCTGCCTTCACGCAGCTTCATGGATTCCACCGTGCCGCCGAAAGGTGCGCTGATGCTGACGCTTGCGCCGGAAACAACCGTGCCCTCGAAGGACAGCTCGGCCAGTGCGGTAAAGCTGATGCAAAGGCAAAGGAGCAGCGTAAGAATGGAAAGGAATTTTTTCATTGGAATATCCTCCCTGGATTACATGCGCCGGAGCGCGTCGATGGGGCTGAGCCTGGATGCCTTGCGTGCGGGCGACCAGCCGAAGATGATGCCCACAGCAGCAGAGAAACCTACGCCAAGGGCAATTGCGCCGTAGGAGATGGTAAATTTGATGCTCATGATATTGCACAGGGTGGCAGACAGGATCAGGCCCAGAATAATGCCAGCAATACCGCCTGCAATGGACAGCAGGAAGGACTCAATGAGAAACTGCAGCTGAATCTGCCCGGGTTCTGCACCGATGGCTTTTTTCAGGCCGATTTCCACCGTGCGTTCCGTAACGGAGGTGAGCATCATGTTCATAATACCGATGCCGCCTACCACCAGCGCAATGGATGCGATGCCTGCCAGCAGCATGCTCATCATGCCCATCATTTCCTCCATGGTGTCGCCGATGGACTCCATGCTGTTGATGCTGTACACGTCATCTTCATAGTTGAACAGGGGATCCAGCAGCACTTCCAGCTCTGCCTCCACAATATCGGCGGATTCGATGTCGTCGATGTAGAGGGTGAGGCTGTTTACGGAGGTTAAGCCGCTGAGCTTCAGGGCGGTGCTGTAAGGGATGTAGACATCCGGTGCGCCGGTAAACAGGGTAGAGAGGGATAGGTCGTCATCCTCGCTGAGCACACCCACCACGGTGAAGTCCCGGTTATCCAGGTAGAGCGTTCTGCCGAGGGGGTCCACACCGTAAAAATGGCTGTTTACAAGGCCTGCGGAGATAAGGCAGACACGGTTCTGGCTGTCGGTATCAATGCGGCTGAAGTTGCGGCCCCGTTCCACTGCATCCGGGGTTTGAACGAAGAAGTAATCGTTTTTCCCGCTGACGGTATAGCTGTCGCTCACATCGCCCACGGTGATGGTGGAGGTAAGGGTGATGGAAGGGCATACACCCTCAACGTGATCCAGGGCGGCAATGGCCTGCATATCCTCTTCCTCAAGGCCGGTTTTCAGCTCCGTGCCGGTAATGGTCAGGGTCATGGTTCCTGCGCCCATGGAGGTGAAGGAATCGGAAATGGAATTGCTCACACCGGAAATGGTGGTAATCAGGGCAATGACCGCCGCCACGCCGATGAGTATGCCCAGAATGGTCAGGAAGGAACGCAGCTTGTTTTGCATGATGTTGTTTACGGACATGCGTACGCTTTCCACAAACATGTAAAAGCTGCCCTGGAATCTGCTGAAGAATTTCTTCATGCCTGCATCGCCTCCCCTTCGGTAAGCTCGCCGTCGATGATGTGCACTACCCGGCGGGCATGCTTTGCGATGTTCAGGTCATGGGTAATCATGATGATGGTGTGGCCACCGTCGCTCAGCTGCTGGAACAGCTCCATGATCTGTCGGCCCATCTTCTGGTCAAGGGCGCCGGTGGGTTCGTCAGCCAGGAGAAGGGTAGGCCGTGTTACCAGCGCGCGGGCAATGGCTACACGCTGCTGCTGACCGCCGGACAGCTGGTTGGGGTAATGGTGCATCCTGTCGCCAAGGCCTACATGCTGGAGCATTTCGGCGGCACGTTCCCGGCGTTCCTTTGGCCTCACCCCTGCATAGATCAGGGGCAGCTCCACGTTCTTTTGTGCGTCCAGAAGGGGCAGCATCTGGGAGTTCTGGAAGATGAAGCCGATTTCCCGGCTGCGGATGCGGCTCAGTTCCTTTTCATCCAGATCGTTCACCCGTTGCCCGTGGAGAATGTATTCGCCGGAGGTGGCAAGATCCAGACAGCCTATGATGTTCATCAGCGTGGATTTGCCGCTGCCGGAAGGGCCCAGCACGGAGAGATACTCGCCTTCCTCAATGGAAAGGTTGATCCCTTTGAGCACGGTTGAAACCTCTTCGCCCATGGGGTATTGCTTTATGATATCCGTCATGCGGAAAAAGACGTTGCTGTTATCCATATTCGTCACGGCATTCCACCGCCCATACCGCCGTAATTGCCGCCGCCCTGGTTGCCAAAGTTGGGTCCGCCGTTGCTGCGGTTGGAATTATTGCGGTTGTAGTTCTGGCCGCCACCCATGGGCATATTGGTAAGCATGGCTTCCCAGCCGGTCAACTCTTTCTTTTGTTGGATGGCGTATACGGTTTCGCCGTTTTCAACGCCTGCCAGGATCTCCACATAGTTGTCATTATCCACGCCGATGGTCACAGGGCTTTGCACCATGGAGCCGTTTTTGTCCTTTTTGTATACATAGGCGCTGTTGTTGCGGTCAAAGCTCAGGGCGTTTTTGCTGAGAATGACGGCATCCACCGCCTCCTCCTGGGGAATGACCACTGTAACCTGCATGCCGGGCAGCACGTTTTCCGTTACAACAAACTCGGCGGTCACGGTGTAGTAGGCCGTGCCCTGGGAGTTGGAAGGGATGCGGTTGATGTGGCTGATGTTGGAGGCAAAGGTGGTATTCAGCGCAGTTACGTTGACACGGCAGCTCTGGCCTACGGCGATGTTTGCAATATCGTATTCATCCACACGGAAGGTGACCTGCATATTTTCAAAATCCACGATCTGGATCAGGTTTTCGCCCATGGAGACATCGTCCCCGTCCTTGACGTGAAGCACGTTGACATGGCCGTCGAAATTGGCTTTGAGGGTTTCGCCGGAGGAAAGGCGGATCAGCTTGTCGCCTTCGCTGACGGCCTGTTCCTCGGTAACGTATACCTGGCGCACCGTGCCGTCACCGGATGCAGAGAGGGTTTCGTAATTGACCACGCTGATGGTGCCGCTGAAATCCATGGAATTGGAAATGTTGCCGATGGATGCGGTGTAACCGTCGTAGGTAAGGGTGGAATCGGCCCGGAGCTTTGGCAGCAGAACAAATGCCACATAGAGCACTACCAGCAGAACAGGTACAAGGATCAGCAGCAGCTTTTTCAGGCTGCGGTTTTGATTTGTTTTTTTATCAGCCATCAGGGTTCACCTCTCAAAGGAGAAATTTGGAAACCGGCAGAGGACAGAGTGGCGTCGTGAGCGATAACGGGAAAAAGAGCGCCGTCCACCTCTACTTCCAGCGAGCCTTCGGGAAGGGACAGGAAGTACAGGAAGGTGCCGTCGGTGCGACCGGCCCTGCGCCACAGGTCGTATTGAGTGCCGTCAAGTACAGAAGCGGTCGGCAGCACAGCCTGGGTCTGGCCGGTATGGAGGACAAGGTGGGAAATGCCGCTGTCGGAGAGCTTTCGCAGCACGGAACCCGGGATGATCCACCGGGCATCCGGGTTTTGGGAGGTAAGGCACAGAGCGTTGATCATACCACCGGCTTCATATCCGTTGCCATCCCACAGGCCGAGACCGGCGGTAAAAAGGCTGCCGTCCTCAAGGGAGAGGGGAAGCTCCTTGCCGCCGAATACAAGCGCCGGTTGGGCCTGGCTGGAGATGGTCTGTTCCAGCGCATTGTAGGGTAAAAGAGAATCCGTGTCAGAGTGTGCGTGCGAGGAAGGACGGGCTTCCTCGCCACTGCCCCAGCCCCTGCCGAAGGAAACGGAATTGACGTAGGATACATTGTCCTCCCGTTCGTTGGGATTGGAAAAGCTGGGATCATCCAGGCTGATGTCAGAAGCAAAGGCAGGCAGGATAAACAGACAAAAACAGAAGGAAAGGATCAGGAGCCTTTTCGTCATGGCACATCCACCTCCACAATGGCGGACATGCCCAGACGGACGCTGTCATCCGCAGCAAAGGAAATATAGGCCACGAAAGAAGGCTCGCCAGTCATCTGGTCTGTTTCAAAGGCGATGGATTCCACCACGCCATCATACCAGCGGGGTTCATTTTCGTTCCATTCCAAGTAGAAACGCAGGCTTTGGCCTTCCGTTACATGAAGGAGCATGTCCTCGGGTACCTTGGCTGCAACCTGGAATCCGTCCAGAGGATACAGCGTCGCCACGGACATGCCCTTCTGCACAGGATTGCCTGCCATAAGGGCAGAAGAAGCCAGCACCCCGGAGGTCTGGGTACGGATGTGGCCGTCCCTGGGGGTGAAATCGTCCACCGGGCCCGGGGCACAGGTAAAAAGCAACTGGCCCCGCTCCACTTCCTGGCCAGGGCTGACCATAACGCTGAGGAGACTGCCGCTGCCGGTGATGGCATGGGCTTCGGTGCGGGCCACATGGCCGGTGCCGATCCAGCTGGAAAAGGCATGGTCGCTGCTGCGGTAAAGGTTTACTTCCTCTTCGAGATACAGCTCGCCTCCAGTGGTTTCAACGGTAAAAGAGGGGCCATCCACCTTTGTAACCACGCCTACCGCCACATGGGAGCGGTCTTTGGTGCAGCGGATGTACAAAGTTTCACCCAGATGGACGTAATACCGCCCTGCATCGGAAACACCGTAGAGGGCATCTGTGGAGGCGGATACGGTGTATTTGCTTACGGGAAATATGCTCATTACGGTAGTATCGGCGCTTTCGCCGGGCTGAAGATCCACGGCGCCTACGGTGCCATCTGCAGGGGAATAGAAATGAAGCAGCTGTACTGTGGCCAGCGCATCTCCGGATTGCAGCCACTGGCCCGGGCGGCAGACGATTTCCGTTACCACGCCGGTAATGGGGGCCTCGATGCTGATTTCGTATCCCGCCACCACATTGCCGGTAAGCTCCTCGGTGGCTGCCATGGCATTGATGGGCAGCAGCGCTGCAAACAGCAAAAGGATCATTGCCTTTATATGTTTCATGGTCATTCTCCTTCGCTCTGCCCGGGGCTTTGTCCGGGGCTGCTCTGCATGGGGGAAAAGCCGCTTTCCCCGGGAGGGAAGGGAGCAAAATCGTCCGGCGGTTCCGGGCCATCGGGCGGCATCTCCATACCTTCAGGGAAATTCATGCCTTCAGGCATTTCTGTGCTTTCGGGGCGCTGAGCGCCTTCGGGCCGCCGCTCTCTGCCTGCGGACAGCTGTGGTTCGTTGACGACCACGGTTTTGCCGAAAAGCCGCTGGTACAGGGTGGCAAGGGTCACTTCCTCCGGTTTTTCGGGAACGGTGTTGATGGCATAGACCTGTTGGCCGGGCAGGGGTCCTTCCAGCAGCTGCACATACTGCTGATCGTTTTTGCCAAGGACGACGGCGGTGCGTTCCATTTTGTCGCCCCTGGCAAGGTACACGCAGGGGCCTTCCTCATCAAAAGTGATGGCCTCAATGGGCAGTACCGTCTGGGCAGTAAGCTGCTCCTGGGGAATGGTGACGCATACCTGCATGCCCGGCAGCACGCTTTCCGGAGCTGTCAGCTCAATGCTCACGGTGTAGGATGCCATGGTGCCCATGCCGTTGGATACCTTGTTGATGTGGGATATTTCTCCCTGAAAGGTTTCTTCCAGCGCAAGAAAATACATCTGGCAGGGCTGCCCAATGGAAAAACTGGAAATATCGTATTCATCCACGCTGAGAGTAATCTGCAGGTTTTTCAGGTCGCAAACCTGCACAAGCGACTGGCCGGGCACGGCATAGCCGCCCTTCCGGGCCCTGACCTGGTTGACTACGCCATCCATATTGGAGGTGAACATTTCGCCGTCTTCCAGCTGGATCAGCTTGTCGCCCTTCTTGACCATCTGAGAATCTTCAACAAATATCTCCCGCACCGTTTGGCCTTCCTGGGCGGTGATTTGCTGGGTGTGGAGTACCTCCACCGTGCCGCTGAAGCTCAGGGAAGTGGTGATGTCCCTGGTTTGGACGGTGTAGGGCAGGTATTGCGCAGAACTGCCTGCGGTTTTGAAGGTGGGCGCAAGGAAGAACCAGGCGATGGCAGCTGCGATCACCAGAAGAACAAGCAGCAGGATACGACCGATCCAGCGGCTTTTCTTTCTACGTTTTGCCATGGAATACGCTCCTTCGGACTGAAAAAGGATTTGGCCATTTTGCAAACGGGGCAAAAAAGAAGCCGATTATGATTATAGTCCCGTTTCATGAAAAATGTATGAATAAATCTTAAAATCGAAGGGAGAAACGGGCGAAAAACATCAAAATATCCATAATGAGAACAAAAAATAACATATTGAGGGCAAATTCGTGGCTCTTTTCGTTGACTGTGGCAGGGAATGTATTTCCGGAAGAGGTGTGATCAACCCATTGCCTGCAAAAAAAGAACGTCTGTACTGCAATAAATGATTTGCACATTTTGCCTAAATAAGTTATACTGAATTATAGAGTTTTTGTCCGAAAAAAATGAACAGGTTTGGGGGCGTAATATGGATCAGCATTTTGTGATTACCATCGGGCGTGAATACGGCAGCGGCGGCCGGGAAATCGGTCGGCTGATTGCAGAAAAACTGAATGTGAAGTGCTACGATAAGGAACTGCTTGCACTGGCAGCGCAGGAAAGCGGTATTTGCCATGAGGTATTGGAAAACCATGATGAAAAAGCCTCTGTAGCAAGCCTTTTGCCCATGTCGCCGGGTATGGCCTTCGGCGGAGTCAGCGCCGGGTTGCAGATGCCCATGAATCAGCGTGTGTTTCTGGCGCAGTTTGAAGTTATCACCCGCCTTGCACGGCAGGAATCCTGCGTTATTGTGGGCCGCTGCGGTGACTATATCCTTCGGGAAATGGAACATGTGACCCATGTGTTCCTGTATGCGGCACCGGAAAAACGCATACAGCGCATTATGCGGATTGAAAATGTGGAAGAGGATAAAGCCCGGGAGATGATCCGCAAAACCGACAAGCAGCGCAGGAGTTACTATAATTTCTTTGCGGACGGAAACTGGGGCCTGCGCTCCAATTACGACCTGATGCTGCGTACCGACGGCCATACGCCGCAGGAAATTGCGGATATGATCATCGCCTTTGCAGGCGCTAAGCCGGTGGAATAATCAGCGCTTGCCATTCCGCCGAAAGGGGAGTACAATCGAAGCTGCTTCTCCGCACAGGTTGCGGAGGGCAGCTCTTTTTTGGAGGGAAGGTACATGAGCAACGGCGCTACCCTGATGACGGAAGGCCCGGTATGGAAGCATATTGTAAAGTTTGCTGTGCCCGTATTCTGGGGCAATCTGTTCCAGCAACTGTATAATGTGGTGGATACTCTGGTGGTGGGCAATTGTCTGGACAGCAATGCCCTTGCGGCCGTAAGCTCCTCGGGTAATATCATTTTTCTGATGGTCGGCCTGTTCAGCGGTCTGTTTACCGGTGCGGGCGCAGTGATTTCCGGATACTTTGGCGCAAGAGACCAGCAGAATATGTCCAAAGCCATCCATACCACGGTGGCCTTTGGCCTGGTATCCGGCGTTGTGCTGTCGGTGGCGGGTGTGTTTTTGTCGCCGGTGCTCCTGAGGTGGATCGGCACTCCGGCGAGCGTTTTTCCCAAATCTGTGGAATATTTCCGCGTTTATTTTGCGGGTGTAATTTTTGTTGTATTGTATAATACCGCCGCAGGCATTTTCCAGACCGTTGGCGACAGCCGCCATCCGCTGTATTTCCTTATTGTATCGTCGGTTGTGAATGTGGTGCTGGACCTGGTTTTTGTAGCAGGGCTGGGCATGGGCGTGGGCGGCGCTGCGCTGGCCACAGTGATCTCTCAGGCCGTAAGCGCAGGCCTTGGTTTTTACAGGCTGTTTACTACGGATGAGGTTTTCCGTGTGTGGCCAAAGAAAATTCGTTTTCATGGGAAAATGCTCCGCCGCCTGTTGGTAATGGGTATCCCTGCAGGCCTTCAGAATTCCATTATTTCCATCGGAAATATTTTTGTGCAGTCGGGCATTAACCGCTATGATGCCATGGCGGTGGCCGGCAGCGGCGCATATTCCAAAATCGAGGGTTTCGGTTTCCTGCCGGTGAATGCCTTCATCATGGCGCTGACGGTGTTCACGGCCCAGAATCTTGGCGCTAAGGAAATGGATCGGGTCAAAAAAGGTTCCCGGTTCGGCATTGTCAGCTGCATGATCATGGCGGAAACCATCGCTTTGCTGGTGTATGCCTTTGCGCCGGTGCTCATTGGCCTTTTCAACGGCGAGGCGGATGTGGTGAAAATCGGTACCATCCATGCCCGCACAGTAACGCCCTTTTTCTTCCTGCTGGCCTTTTCCCATTCTGTGGCGGCCATTTTGAGGGGCGCAGGCAAAGCGGTTGTGCCCATGGTGGTGATGGGCGTATGCTGGTGCGCTGTGCGCATTGTGTATATTTCCTTTGTTACACCCATGTTTGACAGCATCCGTGCGGTGTTCATGGTCTACCCTATTACATGGACCCTGAGCAGTATTGTGTTTCTGATTTATTACCTGAAAGGCAACTGGAAAAACAGCACCCTGACCGACTGATCAGGGTGCATGGGTTCATTCTCCGGATGGGATCTTCGGGGCGGAAAGCCCTTTCTTTTCCGGCCATTGGGCCAACAGAATACCGCACATCATCAGGGCGCAGCCGATGTACTCGTAATGACTCATTCCGTCTTTCAGGATAATCAACCCGCCCAGCACGGCAAATACACTCTCCAGGCACATGATAAGGGAAGCCACCGTTGGGTCGAGATCCTTCTGTGCCACCATTTGCAGCGTGTAGCCAAGGCCTCCGCTGAGAAGACCGGCATACAGCAGGGGCACAAGGCAGTCCAGCAATTGCGGCCAGCGGGGCTTTTCAAATATGCAGGCCATTATTATGCAGATAATGGAGCAGACAAAAAATTGCAGGCAGCTCAATTTGACGCAGTCAGTGCGGGGGCTGAAATAATCAATGATGAGGATGTGCGCCGTAAAGCCAAGAGCGCAGAGGATGAGATAGATATCGGCGGTTTCCAGCCGCAACCCGCTTGCGGCATCGGCGCTGCCGGTCATGCACAGCAGATAGAGCCCCGCTACGCTGAAGACCACCGCAGGGATCAGCACCAGCCGCAGTTTTTTTCCAAAAAAGAGGCCGCAGATGGGCACAAGTACAATGTACAATGCGGTGATAAATCCGGCTTTGCCAGGTGCAGCACCCTGCTCCAGACCAATCTGTTGCAGGCTGCTGGCAACCGCCAGCACAGAGCCACACAGCAGACCGGCGATGAGAAGCTGCTTTTTCTGGGCGGAAGACATGCTTTTCAGAGGAATGGTGGTGCCGTCGTTATTTTCGGGTTGGGAGGCAGCCTTTTTTTCCAGCACAGCGCAAACTACCAGCAGCATCAGCGCTGCCAGCATCATTCTGGCACCGTTGAAGGTAAAGGCCCGTACGCTTTCCATGGCCACGTCCTGTGCTACAAAGGCAAGGCCCCAGATCATGGCGGTCAAAAGCAGGAGAAGGGAAGAACGCAGAGAAGATTTCATGGGAGACCATCCTTCATGGTGGAATGTAGCGCAGTGCGCTCAGGAAAACATCCTACCATGAACAGAGATGACAGGGTTGTTCTTTTGGTGTATTTTGCCAAAAAGAGAAACCGGCCCATTGGACCGGTTTGTGCTGCGCTGGTTCACACCAGACCGTAGTCTCTTTTGAAGGATTCGGCGATGGAGAGCAGCTCGCTTGTTTCAAGCTCTGTGGATTTGCCGGATCGCTGCTCGTACAGCCTTACACCGCAGGCAGGCGCATTCAGTTCCATAACGATGCCAAGGGTGAAGCCGATCATGGTGGCGGAGCCGCTCTCGTCGGCAAAGAAATAGGTGCGGCTTTCGTTCTGTCCCATGACGGTCATCCAGGGCTGGGAGCCATCCTTGCGGAAAACGATGGAGCCGGTCCCCCTGGAGGCGGCGCCTGCAGGAAATGCATCGGATACATTGGCATAGCTTCCGGCGGGAAACACTTCGGGGAAATCCGCAAGAAACCTGTCCAGCTCCGGGATGATATCATCCAGGAAAGCGCCGGGGGCAGACGAGGGTTTTCTTCGGGACAAAAGGAAGTACATCCCCGCAGAGAGGATCAGCAACGCAACCAGAATATGGATGAACTTCATGCAAAAAACTCCTTCATGGAAATTGTACCGCCTTTTGGAAGGTTTATTCCCCGCCATTGTCGAAAAGAAAGAATTAGTCTTCGTCCAGATGCACCATCTTCACCGTACAGTCAGCATATGCACAGCCCTCTTTGGCTGAGAGCAGGGGAAAGGAGGGCCCGGCCCGTATCTTTCCCCTGTTGCTAAGTGCGTGGCTGAACAACTCAGCGGCGACGGAAAGACTGCCTTCTCTGCATGTCGTAGGGAATGGAGTAATAGGTGCCATCGGAGAAGGTAACGCCGGTGATGGTGAAATTGACCTGATAGGCATAGCCCACGCCATAAACGTTACGCTTGATGGTGCGGGTTGCACCCTTGCCGATGTTCACATCCTTGCCCAGGTTGAAGCTGCCGGAGTTGATCACGGATCCGTCGTAGGACTTGAGTTCCAGATCAAAGCTGAAGTTCACGATGGCCTTGGTCTTGCATTTGTTGGTAACGGTTATGCCCAGCAGATTGGGCTGGTATATGCCAAAGCCCATGCTGTCCAGGGAAATGGGCACCGCAGGCTCCACCGTGAGGCGGAAGGTACAGGTTTTTCCGCTGCCGTCCTTGGCCTTTGCGGTGATGGTTGCCGTGCCGGCGTGCTTGCCGGTTACCTTGCCGTTTTCGTCCACGGTGGCCACATAGGTGTCGGAAGAGGACCAGCTTACCTTTTTGTTCGTGGCGTCTGTAGGCGCAGCGGAAACACGGAGGGTAGTGGTTTTGCCGGAGAAGACCACAGGCTTGGAATCGCTGGATGCACTCAGCTTGGTTACAGGCTGGATGACGGTGACCTCGCAAGTGGCCTTTACGCCGCTGCCATCGGCGGCTTCGGCGGTGATGGTAACGGTGCCGACGCCTTTGCCCACAACCTTGCCGTTTTTGTCAACGGTGGCGATGTTCTCGTTGGAACTGCTCCAGACGACGGCTTTGTTAAGGGCGGTTTCAGGAGCGGCGGTGACGGAGAAGGAATGAGACTTGCCCTTCTGCACGGTAACCTTGCTGGTAAGGCCGGTGATGGACTGTACAGCATCGCCCACGATGATCTTTGCACTGGCAGAGGCAGTGCTGGAGGGATCGGTGGTGGTGGCGGTAATGGTCACTTCGCCGGGAGCCAATGCCTGTACAAGGCCGTTTTCGTCCACAGTGGCAATGGTTTCATCGGAGGAAGTCCAGGTTACAGCCTGATAATGCGCATCCTCGGGAGCGGTCTGGCAGGTAAGCTGCAACTGAGCGGCTTCGGGAACGCTTCCCAGTACCAGCTGATGGTTCTTGGTGGAAAGGGTGATGGTCTTTACGGCGGTGATGACCTGAACCTGGCAGGTAACACTGATTTCGCTTCCATCGGTGGTGGCTGCGGTAATGGTGGCGGTGCCGGTTTTCTTGCCGGTCACGTTGCCGTTTTTATCCACAGCGGCAATGGCAGGATCGGAGGATTCCCAAACCAGTTTGGGATTGGCTGCGTCTTCGGGCAGAACGGCTGCGGTGAGAGTGTGCTTCTTGCCCACATAGACCATCTCGTTTTCGGAGGAGAGGGTCACGCTGTCCACGGAGCGGGTTACCTTTACGGTACAGGTGGCGGTGCGGGTCAGGTTGGTATCGCCAGGGGTGGCGGTGATGGTAGCGCTGCCTGCGCCCACAGCCGTAACCACACCGTTTTCATCCACGGTGGCAACGGTTTCATCGGAGGAAGACCAGATCACGGAATGATCGTAGGCTTCTTCCGGGCCGATGGTGCAAATAAGGGCTGCGCTGGAATGGTCTGTGCTCTCGCCAATGAGCAGATTCAGCGTTTTTGCATCCAGGGCGATGGTTTTTGCAGCCGTGCGGACTTCCACTTCCAGGGAGGCGGCAATGCGGGGATCATCCTTGGCATAGCAGTAGATGAGAACCTTGCCGGGAGCAACGCCCTTCACCTGGCCATTGCCGGATACGGTGGCGATGCTGCTGTCTGCGGAGAACCATGCCAGTGCGGTTTTGGCGGGAGCATCTTCCGTAAGGGCTTCTACAGAACCGGTCAGAGGCAGGGCCTTGCCGGAGTAGACCACGGTATCTTCGCTGGTAAGGGCGATGCTGCGGTTGAGCACGCCGCTTTCCAGATAGGCTGCGCTGGCGGCGGGCTGTGCGTCATCGGAATAGAGCAAAGCCAGCAAGGCTTCATCGGTCAGACCGGTTGCCTCCAGGCTGTTGCCTTCCTGAAAACGCATGATGGCTTCTTCGGTGGTTTTTCCGTAGGTGCCATCAGCAGGGGCAAAAAAGTAACCCAGTTGAATCAGCCTTTCCTGCATCTCCGTAACGGCTTCGCCCTTGCTGCCGGGAGCCAGCTCCGTGGTTGCTTCTGAAGCATATGCTCCGACAAGGGCAAGGCAGATCAGCGCTGCAAGGATCAGAGAGAGCCATTTTTTCATGCCGGTTTTCATTGTGGATACCTCATTTCTTTATTGCGTTTGGAACAATTGATGGTTTCCGGTCGTTTGATAATGTGTAAGAGGAAACAGGCGCCTCCTTTCCGGAAAAATAAACCACTGTTTTTTTCTGAGTATTGGTAAACCCTTAATCTTCAAGAGATTTGCGAATGCGTACACATGACGGCGGTAAGATTAGTTATTCTATAAGGCGAGGTGATGTCTATGAACGTTAAGGACGCTGTAGCCAACCGTTTTCGGGAAATCTGCAACGAAAGACGCATGAAGCCCAACGAATTGGCCAACCGGGCAGGGGTAACGCCCTCTTCGGTGTACAGCATGCTCGACCCAAGCCGTAAGGAAGTCACCCTGAACCTGATCAAAAAACTTTGTGACGGTTTGGAGATGCCTTTGGGAGAGTTCTTTAGTTCAGAGGTTTTCGATGCGCTGGAACAGGAAATCAAGTAAGCCTCAGGGAGCGTGATGACGGTCACGAATCCTTGCGCATTGGCCGAAGAGCGGGGATGCTAGCATCTCTGCTCTTTTGGTTTTTTTGTGCGCATTGAGTCGGGTGCACGCAAAGGAAGGGATCTTGCGGGTCAGCTCCTTTCTCACAGGGAATGCTACAGGGAAAAGGGCGCTCGGTAGCTTGTCAAAAGCTTGCGCCTGCTACGTTTTCAGCATAGGACGGGTTTTGTGAAAAGTCACGCTCTCAGCTGTAGCATTTGTGCTCCTATTAAGAGCATTTGAAGAGAATTAACGCATTTGCGCACGAAAAAGGCCCCTCTGTTTCGCTGCTGCGTAACAGAGGGGCCTAAAAAGGAAAAAAGAAAAACGACTTATCTTTCGATAAGTCGTTATGGAGCTGATAGCCAGATTCGAACTGGCGACCTCATCCTTACCAAGGATGCGCTCTACCTGCTGAGCTATATCAGCATTTACCCGTTAGTTGGGCAACGGTGATATAATACACTATGTCAGAGAAAAATGCAAGCCTTTTTTGCGAAAAAAATAAAAAAAGTATTCATTATGGATCGAAACCTTGCCTGAGAAAGCCAAAAGGGCCGAAAACAAGGCTGTGCAATGGTGTGGTTTGTATACCCGATTACGGCAGAGCGGTACCTGCAGGCAGGATTTCCACCCCGCAGAATCGAAATACATTAGTTGACACTTTTTTGGCAGCGCCGCCCGGAGGATGTTGAAATGACGAAAACCAAGGTAAGCCCGAACCGCTTCGCATGGCTCAGACGCCTTTTGTGCATTAGTTTGATCGTTTTTATGCTGCCTGCATATGCAGAGGAAAACTCTCAGGGCGCAGAAAATGTCCTTCCAGGACTGGATTTTTTTGTGGATTTCACCTTTTTGAAAAACGTCAACCGAAATATTGTGGCCTGGCTGCGCATGGAAGATGGAACCATTGAAAGCCCGGTGTATCAAACTGATGACAACGTGTACTATACCAAACGCACCCGTACCACCTCCGCCGACAGCAACGGCGAGTTGTTTCTGGATTGCGCCTCCGACGCTTCCTTTAAGGAGGACGTGTGGTATTTTTACGGTTCCATCGCCAAGGAAGGTCAGCTCTATCCTATGAACGGCCTGCTGGAAGAAGGCGCTTTGCAGGCGTTTCCCGGTCTTGTGCTCATGACACCCAAGGGGGATTATCGGGTGGAGGTTTTTGCCGGCTATCAGACCAACACCAAGGACGAAACCAGCTGGCGCATCAACACGGAAAATAAGTACCAGTTTGACCTTTCCATGGCGGAGATCCGCACCCTTGCAGGGGAACATCTCCGGGAGGACTGTTGGCCGGAATACGGCGACAAGCTTCTGGTATTCAATACCCGCAAAAGCAACAAAGTCCGTGTGCGGAATGTGTATTTTGCAAAGCTTACCCCCTGCGCCCAGCGGGCGGAAAACGCCGTTGACCTGAACAAAGTAGAAATGGACGGCCGGGAAACGGAAAACGGCTATGTGGATATTGAGGGCGTGGGTCGCTATATGGTCTATGCCCAGGATGATCCGCTGTGGGAACATCTCCGTTTTGAAACCTCTGGCTCCAGCAAGGTACGCCGGTTTGGTCAGGGTGGCTGTGGGCCCACGGCTGCAGCTATCGCCATTGCCAATCTGGTGCCTCCCGAGGAATTGCCTGTAATGGGCTATTATGCAGAGGATCTGGCTGGATTTACCTTCTGCAGTTGCTCGGTCAATACATATCGCTGCAACCAGACGCATGTGCAGTATCACGCCCAGACTCAGGAGGAGTTTTTGCGCTATCTGCCCATTATCATGGGCAATTTTACCACGGGCAATAACGAGTGGCATCGGGTTTCCCGCACAGAGGGACGGGGCACCAGTATGGATTATCTGGAAGACCTTTGCCTGATTTTTGACCTGAAAATGAGCTTTACCCGCTATGCTCCCGACGCCCTGGAAATGGTTAAGGAGGGGAAGGGCAGCCGCATCGCATTGTGTTCCGCTGTGCGGGGCAGCCCCTTCACCGGCTCCAGCCATTTTGTGGTAATGATCTATGCGGACGATGAATACGCCTACTATATCGACCCCTTCCGTGGCAATGATTATGAGAAATATCCCAAAGGAAAGAATATCGAGGTGCTTCAGCCCGGTGTTCTGAAGATCCCTATGCATATTGCCCGGGATATGGACGTTTCCCCTTACTACATTCTGGAAAGGGCCGAGCCGGAAAACCCCTGAGCGTATAAGCAAATCACGGCTTGTTGACAGTACAGGAGAATGGTCATGGATGACAAAAATTTCAAAGGACTTACCACGCAGCAGGTGGAGGAGAAAATCGCCCTGGGCAAAGTGAATCGTCTGCCTAAAAACAAGGAGGGCGGGCTTGGAGAAATTTTCCGGCGAAATATCCTCACCCTTTTCAACCTGCTTAATGTGGTGCTGGCGTTGATTCTCATCTCCATCGGCAGCTACAGAAACGTGCTGTTCATGGGCGTGGTGATATCCAATGCGCTCATCGGCACGGTGCAGGAGATCAGAGCAAAACGGACGCATGACAGGCTTACCCTTATGGCGGAAGGCGCCTTTTGTGTGTGGCGCAATGGCATGAAAGTTCAGCTGTCCTCGACCGATCTGGTGGAGGGGGATGTGGTGTGCCTTGCCCGGGGGCAGCAAACCCCTGCGGACGGCCAGGTGCTGGAAGGCTGTGCCCATCTGAACGAATCCATCCTAACCGGCGAAAGCGAAGCGGTGGAAAAGCGGCAGGGCAGCACGGTATATTCCGGCAGCTATGTACAGGATGGCAGCCTGACGGTGCGCCTTACCGCCGTAGGACAGGAAAGCTACATGGGCAGGCTGCAACTGTCCGCCAGAAAGGTGAAACGGGCAAAGAGCGGCCTCATGCGGGATATGAACCGTATTATCCGCTGGGTGACCTATGCAGTGGTGCCGGTGGGCCTTTTACTGTACTGGAAGCAGAACACGGTGCTTGGCCTTGTGCACAATGAAGCCATCGTGCGCAGCGTGGCCTCGGTTATTGGCATGATCCCCGAGGGACTGATTTTGCTCACTTCCGTATCTCTTGCTGCGGGCGTGGTTAAGCTGGGACGATACAATGCCCTGGTCAATCAGCTCTACGGCATTGAAACGCTGGCCCGTACGGATGTAATTTGCGTGGATAAAACAGGAACCCTTACCTCCGGGGTCATGGAGCTGGAAAAATGCCTGGCCGAAGAGGGTGTTTCATCGGAACAAATCCGCCAGGCCATCGGCGGGCTATTTCATGTGCTGGGGGTGGATGGAGCCACCTCCGAGGCCATTGCCCGGGAATATCCTGCGGTTGAAAACAGCGATCTTATCAAGGGCATCCCTTTTTCCAGTGAGAATAAGTGGTCTGCGGCCTATGGAGACAGCCGCAGTATTATCCTTGGAGCTCCGGAAAAACTGCTGGAAACCGGGGCGCTATCCCGGGCACAGCAGTTGGCGAAAGACGGGCTCCGGGTACTTGCGCTGATGGAAAGTCCGGAAACCCCTGCGGACCCGGGGAACGCAATCCTGCCGGGCAAGAGAAGGCTTATGTGCCTTTTTTGCCTGAGGGATATGCTGCGGCCGGACGTGGAGAAAACCGTGGATTATTTCACCCGGGAGGGCGTTAAGCTAAAGGTGATCTCCGGCGATAGCGCCTTGACGGTTGCCTCAGTGGCAAAGATGGCAGGTGTGCCCGATGCTGAGCAATATGTGGATCTATCCGCTGTGGATAAAAAGGACTATGACATTCTTTGCCGGGAATATGCGGTATTTGGACGAGTATCGCCGGAGGACAAGCGGGAGCTGATTCTGGCCATGCAGCGGCAGGGGCTGGCAGTGGCTATGGTGGGCGATGGCGTGAACGACGTGCCAGCGCTGAAAACGGCGGATTGTTCTCTTGCCATTGGCGGCGGCAGCGATGCGGCATGCCGTGTTTCCCAGATTACTCTTCTTGGCGATGGATTTGACGCCCTGCCGGAGATTCTCCTGGAAGGCCGCCGGGTCATCAACAATATTACCCGTGCTTCTGCGTTGTTTTTGGTAAAGAATATTTTCAGCCTGCTGGTTTCGTTAGCGTTGCTGTTTTTACCCTACGCATACCCCTTCCAGCCCATTCAGCTGACGTTGGTCAGCGCTGTGACCATTGGCATGCCCTCTGTGGTGCTGGCGTTGCAGCCCAACCGGGAAAAGGTGAAAGGAAGCTTCCTTCTGAATATATTCCGCAGAGCGCTTCCGGGCGGCCTGTGTGGAGCACTGCTGCTTTTGGCGGCGATGATCGCCGGAAAAGGGCTTGGCTTTTCGGAAGGGCAGATCAGCACCGTGTGCACGCTGGTTACGGCCTTCTCTTGCTATGTATGCCTGCTGCTTACATGCCTGCCGCTTGATACGCTGAGAACAGCCCTGCTGGTGCTGGTGGCAGCTGTTCTGGCAGGGGCCGTGCTGTTGATGCCGAATCTTTTCTACCTTACGCCCATTGCAGGCCAGGTGCTTTCTTTGACGGTGATCCTTGCTGCGCTTGCGTTGCCGATTCAGGTGGGCATATCCAGCCTGATGATGCTGGTGAGCCGTATCCGCAGGAGCAAAAAACAGGCCGTTTCTGATGCGGGCCTTTCTGCCTGAAAGGATGAAAAAATGGATTTGCAGCTGAAACCGATGACACGGGAAAGAATGCACCAACTGTACCGGGATTTTGCCTTTGATCCGGATATTTTCATGGATATGTCCCTGATGAAGGAATACCGCTACGATCCTGCCAGGGTGGACGCCCTTTATGACAAACGGGCGCAGGAGAAAAACAGCTTTGCTTTTGCTATTGTTCTGGGGGAAGCGGTGATCGGCGAAGTGGGCCTTAGGCATGTGGATACAGAAAAGAAGGAATGCGAATTGAGCATCCACATGCAAAACGACAGCGTAAAGAACCGTGGCTATGGCACCAGAGCAGAAAAACTGGCGCTGGAATACGCATTTGATACACTGGGTATGGAAGCCGTCAGGGCGGATTCGGTTCTGAAAAACAAACGAAGCCAGCGTGTTCTGGAAAAAGTGGGCTTCCGTTTTGTGAGGGAAGAGGACATTTTCCGTTACTATCGTCTGGAAAAGAAAGATTGGAGAAAGTAAAATGGTTATTGGTATTATTGGAGAAAACTGCACGGGAAAAAGCACTCTGGCAAAGGCTGTTTCCGCTGCCCTTGGTGCAGAGACTGTAACCGGCAAGGACTACCTGCGCATGGCAAAGACGGAAAACGAAGCGGCGCAGCTGTTTCGGCATAAGCTGAAGGCGGCCGTGGAGGGCGAATCGGTCATCTATGTTATTTCTGAAAAAGAACAGGTTTCTTTCCTGCCTGAGGGGGCGGTGAAGGTGCTGGTGACCGCTGAACTTGACGCTATCAAAGAACGGTTCCGGGCCCGTATGCACGGAAACCTTCCTGCGCCGGTGGAGATGATGCTGGAAAAGAAACACGGCATGTTTGACGATGGCGATTATCAGCTGCGCTACCACAGCGGCAGGGATGATATGGATGCCACTGTGAAAAGTATCTTGAGCTATGGGGATAAATAACGCTTGCATTTGCATCTGGCATTGCTATAATGGCATTAACAGTATGGGCTAAAGGAGAAGTGCATTTATGGACATGACGAACTGGAAATGGCTCAATGAAAGCCAGATCATCAAGGAAGGCGACGAAGTGGTTATCTATGCGCCGGCAAAGACGGACTGGTTCAACAATCCCGTTCCGGAAAACGGAAGGCTTTCTGCGCCCGTGGCAAATGCGCCGTTTTTTTATACGGATGTGACCGGCGATTTCGTTTTCCGGGCAAAGGTGCGCCCCAATTTCCAGTCGGTATACGATGCCTGTGCCCTGATGGTCATCGAGGATGAAAAACTGTGGACAAAAGCCGCCTTTGAAAAGTCTGATTTTGGCACAACCGCTGCCGTATGCGTGGTGACCAATGGCGTATCTGATGATGCAAACGGCTGCAACATCTGTCAGGATGAAGTGTGGCTCCAGATTGTGCGGGTGGGCGATGTGTTCTGCACTCATTATTCGCTGGATGGGGAAAGATTCGATATGGTGCGCCTGTTCCATCTTCCGGTGGGCAAAACGGTGAAGGTGGGCATCGAGGCCCAGAGCCCCGCCGGGGAAGGCGGAATGCGGTTCTACAGTCATATCAGCCTTGAAAACCGTACGGTGGAAAATCTCCGGGCAGGAAAATAAAAGAACGTATAATAAATCCCTCTCCGCCATACAGCGCAGAGAGGGATTTTTATTGTGCAAAAACAGACGGGAGCTCACTGGCCGATATGCAGCCTGTCACACCATTTGTCCTCTATATGCTTATACCATGCCACCACCCGGGGCTCTATCCGGTCATACAGCTTTAGGCAGGGCTTTTCAATCAGGTGTATGCGGCATTGGTCAATCAGCACACACAGCACAAATATACCGATTACGCTGCCGATAGCATGCAGAGGCATCAGCGGGGAAGAATAGAACTCCACATTTTTGAGTACATCCCTCCACAGAAAACGCCGCATGGCGCCGCTGTTGGCGTGGATCAGAAGCACGCCGAAGGTGGAAGCGGCCACGCTGTTAATGAAAGAACTGTGGGGCAGTTTCAGGTTTTTGAATAAAAGGAAGGTTGTAACCCCGGTGAGGAAAGCAAGGAAATTATTTGCGTCAAAGACGAAAGCATAGGCCATCTCCCGCTGCATCTTCTGCCCCAGCCAAAGACAGAAAAGCACGGAAAGCAGGCTGGCCAGCACGGAAAACAGGCTGAGCCACCCCGCAAGCCGGGCGTTTTGGAACAGCCCCCTGGGATACAGCCGTATGTAGGCGGCGGTCAGGTAGAGTACCATAAACCAGGAAATATAATTCATACTAACGGAAAAAATCGGCACCGTGCCCATGACCACATAGGCAAAAAAGAGCAGAGCAAGAAGCCGCAGGTGCTGCCTCTCGGTCATGTGCCTGACAAGGATGTTCAGGAAGGGAATGCACAGGAAGAACACCAGATAGCAGCCGGTGAAGTTCTGGTTGAGCTCTGTGACGGGAAAAAGTTCCTTCACCATACTTTTCAGGGAAAAAGGCGCATAGCCTGTGATCCAGAAAATGCTGTTGATGATGATGTGGTAAAACAGCACTTCGCAAAGCACGCGCACAAATTTTTTCAGGCTGATGCTGGACGTGCACATAAAGTAGCCGGTGATCAGCATGAAGCAATTGATGCCCGCCTTGCCGAAAGCGCCGAAGAACAGCAGAAAGACGGATTTTGCAGAAAATGGATCGGAATAAATGACGCCGCCGGGGTTGGTCAGCCCGGAATTGAGTACATAGTGATGGGCTACGATCAGCAGCATGGCGATGATGCGGTACAACTCCAGGCTGGAATTTCTTGCCGGCTTTACGCCGGGACGGGAACAGGCGGGGCTTTCGGGAATGGTAT
Organism: Clostridiales bacterium; assembly: GCA_015056145.1. Taxonomy (GTDB): domain Bacteria; phylum Bacillota; class Clostridia; order Christensenellales; family Aristaeellaceae; genus Limiplasma. The sequence continues at coordinate 383 of SVGY01000002.1, read as the reverse complement.
CAGGCATGTGAGCAGCTCCCTTGGAAAGGTTTTTGCAGGGAAAAGTATAGCACAGTTTTTCGGAGAAACAAACGCCTTGCCGGAAAACGCTGCGGCAGGGGCTTGTGGGCGCTGCCCATGCCCGGCAGGGAGGATGAGCCCCCTGCAATAGGGGTAGTGAAAAGGAAGAAGTTATCCTTCGCTTTACAACCCAAGAAATACCAGCAGCAAGCCCGCTAAGGCTTGCTGCTTTTTGTTCTGCGTGATAGAATGAAAGCGATAAACTTGAATTTGGCGAGGTGTAAAGTATGAATGAACAAGTACAAATCTACATCGAAAAATATCCTGCGGCAGTTGTTGAAATGTTCAAAACATTACGCCAGTCGATATATGACAGTACTGAT
>SVGY01000011.1 GCA_015056145.1 Clostridiales bacterium | reverse complement strand
GCTCTCGATTTCGAAGACCTCTCGGCCTCCTCCAAGCACGATTTACTCAAAATTCATTGACTGTCGTTTGCGTTCTTTTTATTGCTCTGTATCGTTTTCAAGGTTCGTTGCTCTCGAGCGAGCTTGTACATAATACCACTGGTCCAAATTTAAGTCAACACTTTTTTTCACATTTTTTTAGTTATTTTATTTTCACGAACCTTTTTATTATTATCATCCTTCAAAAGCTGTGTTAATCCGACGAATTTTGCCAATGTTATCTTCAAATTTCCAAAAAAACGTTCGTGTTTTTTAACGTTTCTTCTTAAAAACAGGAATCGTTTTTCTCTTTTTAGCACTCTCGACTTTCGAGTGCTAAAATTTCGTTGCAATTCCCGGACAACTCTGCTACAATACTATACAGATCGCCGTTACGGCGACCAAATAACTCACTCTTTCCTATATATATTTTTGGAGGCTAGAACATGGCACAGCAAGGCAATATTTCCATCCATGCACAAAACATCATGCCCATCATCAAGCGTTGGCTCTATTCCGACAAGGACATTTTCGTCCGGGAAATGGTTTCCAACGGCTGCGATGCCATCACCAAAGAAAAGATGCTCCACCCTGGCGAGGATGAGGACTATCGTGTTACCGTCACGCTGGACAAGGCCGCCGGAGAAATTCGCTTTGCAGACAACGGCATCGGTATGACCGCCGAAGAAGTTGAAAAATACATCAATCAGGTTGCTTTCTCCGGCGCAGAAGAATTCCTCAAGAACTACGAAGGCGATAACAAAGGCGGAATCATCGGTCACTTTGGCCTCGGATTCTATTCTGCCTTTATGGTGGCTGACAAAGTTACCATTCACACCCTTTCCGGCCAGGATGATGCCCTGCCTGTTCGTTGGACAAGCGAAGACGGCATGGCCTTCACCATGGAGGATGGCGATCGCACCCAGCGGGGCACCGAAATCACCCTCCACATTTCTGATGAAGAAAAAGACTTCCTCGATGCATTCCGTCTCCGTGAGACCCTGAACCGCTACTGCGGCTTCATGGCCACACCGGTCTATTTTGACGTTATTAAGGAAGAAACCGCCAAGGAGGGTGAAGAGGCCGCCGCACAGGAGCCCGTGCTCATCAACGCCACCAAGGCTCTGTGGCTCAAAGCCCCCAAGGACTGCACCGATGAGGAATACAAATCTTTCTATAAAGAAGTATTTCACGTTTACGAAGACCCGCTTTTCTATGTCCATCTGAACGTGGATTACCCCTTCAACCTCAAGGGTATCCTCTATTTCCCCCGCATTTCTCAGGATTTCGGCAGCCGTGAAGGCGAAATTAAGCTGTTTTCCGGCCAGGTTTTCGTTGCCAACAACATTAAGGAAGTCATTCCCGAGTTTTTGATGCTGCTCAAGGGCGTTATCGACTGCCCCGACCTGCCTCTGAACGTCAGCCGCAGTTTCCTGCAAAATGACGGCTATGTAAAGAAACTTTCCGCCTACATCACCCGCAAGGTGGCAGACAAGCTCACCGGCCTTTTCAACACCGACCGCAGCAATTACCAGAGTTACTGGGACGATATCCACCCCTTTGTGAAATACGGCTGCATGAGAGACGGCAAGTTCTTCGATCAGGTAAAGGACACCCTTCTTTATAAGACCAGCGCCGGAGAATATCTCACTTTGCAGGAGTATCTTTCCAAAAATGAAGGCCGGCTTGGAAAAAAGATCATCTACACCAACGACCCCACCCGTCAGGCCGCAGGCGTTTCCATGTATGTCAACGAAGGCGTGGACGTTGTGACCCTGGATTCCCTGATTGATCTTAACTTCCTCAGCTTTATGGAATACTCTTCCGGCATGGAGGGCCTGCAGTTTGTCCGTGTGGACGCCGACAGCGAAACCTTCCGCAAGGAGATGACCGAAGAGGAAAAGAAGGCCAGTGAAGAAAAAGCCGAGACACTGTCCCAGCTTTTCAGGGATGCCACCGGCAATCCCGCTCTTGCCCTGCGGCTGGAAGCGCTTAAGGACGAAAGCCTCAGCGCCATGCTGGTGCAGGACGAACAGGGCCGCCGCTTCAGCGAAATGGGCCGCATCTATGGTCAGGATTTCAAGCTGCCCGAGCAGGTTACGCTGGTTCTCAACAGCGAAAACCTCGTGGTACGCTCCCTTATCGCTTCCGGCGACGAAGAGAAGCGTCCCCTCATCGCAGCTCAGCTCTACGATCTGGCCCGCATGAGCACCCGCCCCCTGGAAAAGGATGAAATCACTGCATTCCTGGCCCGGTCCGGAAAACTGCTTGAAATGCTCTGCAAGTGATCCAGCACACTTCATAATCGTAAAGCCTTGTCAATTCAGGAAGGGTTTTGGCGTTTTTTATCGTATACCTTTAAGAGCGCAGTTTTTTCTCTGCGCTCTTAAAGGTTTTTGCGAAGGGAGATTATTATGGCGAAACGTTTCATTTCCGCATTGCTGTGTTTGATTCTGCTCGTTTCCATACTGCCCGCCGCCCTGGCGGACAAGCCCCGGGACATTTTTCCCCTGGAATATGATTCTCTGCCCGAACCTGCGGAAGGCCAGCATCACTATCTGCTCTGCTGCACCGATACCTGGAGCGACGACCATGCCAAACTTGGCAACACGGACGGCGTGATCCTTGTCACTTTGGATACCAAGGCCCGCCGCATCATCTTCACCACCCTGACACGGGAAATGCTGGTGCTGCGTCCGGACGGAGGCATCGGCCGTTTTACCTACATCGCCAAAAACTACGGCCCGGAAGAACTTTGCAAGGTGGTCAGCACCCATTTTGGCGTAAAGGTTGAAAAATACGCTATCTTCTGCATGGATGATATTCAGAACATCATCGATGCCATGGGCGGTGTATACATTACCGTTACCGATGCGGAAGCCGATTATCTCAACCGCTACCGCATCAGCCGGGATAGCACCACCCCCAGCATGGACAAGGCCGGCACCTATCTTTTCGGCGGCCATGCAGCAGTGATTTACATGCGCATCCGCAAGGTAGGCGGTGATGGCGACGCTGGCCGTACCCGCCGTATCCGTACAGTGCTCAGCACCCTCACCGCAAAGTATGAAAACGCATCTCTCAACGATGCTCTGGCCCTTCTTTCCGCCATTACCCAATACATGCCCAAAACCAACATGACCATGGAAGATATGATGGAGGCCGTCGGCTACTGCATGGAGCTGCGGGGCGTCGTTCCCGAAGGGTATCAGATGCCCAGCGATCAGGCGCTGGAACCCATTACCTACGCCGGCATGTCCACCCGCCAGGTGGATTATGACATGGCCCGGCTGGAAATGCAGCGCATTCTTTTCCCGGATGAGTTTTTGGACTGATTCCGGGCAATACACTCCCCATGAAAGGGTTTTATCATGATACTGATATCCGTACAAGATCTGGAAAAAGGCTTCGGCGTGCATGAGGTGCTCCGGGGCGTTACCTTCAGCCTGCAAAAAGGCGAAAAAATGGGCCTTGTTGGCGTCAACGGCTGCGGCAAAACCACTCTGATGCGCCTCATTGCCGGGGAAATGCAGCCCGATAACGGTTCCATCCACATGAGCAAAGATCTGCGTATCGGCTACCTTGCCCAGTTGGACGATATTCCCCTCACCGACACGGTCTGGGGAGCTTTGCTGAAGGTATTTGAGCCTGTGCGGATCATGGAGCGCCGCATGCAGGATCTGGAGGAACAGCTGCAGCATCTGGCGGACGATCCCGAAACCGCCATGCGCCTCACTGCGGAATATCAGCGTATCAGTGAGGAATACAACGAAAAGCAGGGATATGCCTACGAAGGTGAAATGCTCCGTGTGCTTGGCGGCCTCGGCCTTCGCCCGGAGATGCATCAGCGGCAGGTGGCCACCCTTTCCGGAGGCGAGCGCACCCGCCTGTCCCTGGCGAAGCTGCTTTTGCAAAAACCGGATATCATCCTCATGGACGAGCCCACCAACCATTTGGATCTGGAAGCCATAGAATGGCTGCAGGATTACCTGACGGAATATAAGGGTTCCCTGTTGCTTATCAGCCACGACCGCTACTTCCTCGACAGGGTCTGCACCACCATGGGCGAGCTCCTTGGCGGCAAAATGATCAAATTCACCGGCAACTACACCGAGTATATGCGCAAGCGAACTGCCGATTTCGAGACCCGGATGAAGGCCTATCAGCTGCAGCAAAAGGAAATAGAGCGGGAGAAAGCCATCATCGAGCGTTACCGCAGCTTCAACCGGGAAAAGAGCATCAAGGCTGCAGAAAGCCGTCAGAAGCGGCTGGACCGCATCCAGCTTCTGGAAAAACCGGTTGAAGAACAGCATGTCCGTTTCTCCTTTCAGGCCCGACGCCGCAGCGGCGAGGATGCGCTGGAAGTAAAGGAACTGGCAAAAAGCTTTGATGACCGCCCCATCTTCCGGGATGTCAGCTTCAAGCTGCGTACCGGCGACCGTGTGGCGCTCATCGGCCCCAACGGCGTTGGCAAAAGTACCCTCTTCCACATTCTCACTGGTCAATCCACGCCGGATAACGGTTCCGTGCGCTTTGGCACCAACATCGACGTGGGTTACTACGACCAGCACCAGGACAGCCTCAATCCGGAACAATCCATTCTGGACGAGGTGTGGAACGCTTTTCCCAAGCTGGAACAGAGCCGTATCCGTGGAGCCCTGGGCCTTTTCCTGTTTACCGGCGACGAGGTTTTTGACAAGATCAGCCAGCTTTCCGGCGGCGAGCGTGGCCGTGTGGCACTGACCAAGCTGATGCTGAAGCAGGATAATCTGCTCCTGCTGGACGAGCCCACCAACCACCTGGACATGGACAGCCGGGAAGTGCTGGAGGATGCCCTGTCGGATTTTCCCGGCACCATTCTTGCCATCAGCCACGACCGTTACTTCATCAACCGCTTTGCCGACAAGGTCATGGTCATGGCTGATGACGGCGTGACCGAATATCTTGGCAATTTTGATGACTATCTGGAAAAGCGCAATCGTCCCCGCCCGCAGGTTTCCGTTGGGGACGAAATGACCCGTACCGCTCAGATCAAAGAAAAAAAGAAAAGCCGTCAGCAGAGTGCCATTCTCCGTGAACGGAAGGCCGCCGTGCGCAAGGCCGAAGAGGCCATCGAGAAAAACGAGCAGGAAATTGCCCGTTTGGAGGCCCTTCTGGCCCAGCCCGAAACCTACAACGATATGGACCTGATGCTCAAACTTACCGAAAGTTATCAGGCAGAACAAAACAAAACCGAAGCCCTCTACGAGGCTTTGGAAGAAGCCGAAAACGCCTGTATGGAGGCAGAGGTCTGATTTTTCCATTCCAACGAGGAGCGAAAATCAATGTCCCGCAAAAAATCAACCCGTTACACACAAAAATCTACCCTTGTCGTTTACCTCATCCTTCGTGCGCTGGTTCTGCTGGCGCTGGTGTTATCCTTCCTGCGTCGGGATTATGAAAGCGTTTTCATCTGTGTTCTTACGCTGATCCTGTTCCTTTTGCCGCTGGCAGTGGAAAAGCGCATGGGACTACGCCTGCCCAGCACACTGGAAATCATTATTCTCTTGTTTATCTTCGCCGCAGAAATTCTGGGCGAGCTGAACAGTTTCTACGTCCGTGTTCCCCACTGGGATACGGTGCTGCATACCCTCAACGGTTTTCTCTGCGCCGCCATCGGCTTTGCGCTGGTGGATATGTTCAACCGCAGCGAGAAATTCTCCTTCCAGCTTTCGCCCTTCTATCTGGCGCTGGTTGCCTTCTGTTTTTCCATGACAGTGGGTGTCGTCTGGGAATTTTTTGAATACGGCTGCGATCAGCTGCTTTCTTTGGATATGCAGAAGGATACCATGGTATCCCTCATCAACACCGTTGACCTGGACATGACCCGCACCAATCAAGTCGTCTCCCTGGAAGGCATTACCGACGTGATTGTGGTCATGGGCGACGGAACCACCCTTCCCCTTGGCCTTGGCGGTTATCTGGACATAGGCCTTCACGACACCATGAAGGATCTTCTGGTGAATTTCATTGGAGCAGTGATCTTTTCCATCATCGGTTATTTCTTCGTGAAAAGCAGGGGCCGCAGCCGCTTTGCCCGGCGTTTCATTCCCGAAGTGCTCCCCAATCAGGACAGCCCGGAAACAAATACAGAATCATAATTCAGGAGGATGGTCTATGCATTGCGAATCTTTCGGCAGCAACAACAAGGAGACCATCCTCCTTTTGCATGGCGGCGGGCTCGGCCCATGGAACTATCGAAAAGTGGCATCGATTCTTTCCAATGATTACCATGTGGTGATCCCTGTTCTGGATGGGCATGCCGGCTGCAGCGATCCTTTTACTTCCATCCAGGCCAACGCAGAAAGAATCATCGATTTTATCAACCAACAGCTGGGAGGCTCTGTTCTTCTCATGGGCGGCCTGTCGCTTGGGGCGCAGATCCTGGTGGAAATTCTGGCAAGGCAGCCACGCATCTGCCGTCATGCTCTCATTGAAAGCGCCCTGGTTTATCCCATGAAGCTGACGGGTCTTCTTGTCCGGCCCATGCTGAATATGAGTTACGGTCTCATTTCCCGGAAATGGTTTTCCCGGTTGCAATTTGCCTGGCTGAAAATGCCACCGGATCTCTTTGACGACTATTTCCGTGATACAGCCAAAATCCACAAGGAAAGCATGATCGCCTTTTTGGAATCCAACGCCGGTTTTTCCCTGCCGCCTGCCCTGAGCAATTCCACCGCCGATGTGCACATTTTTGCCGGTCAGCGGGAAATGCCACTTATGAAACGTTCTGCAAAAGCGTTGCACAAAGCCCTGCCCGGCAGCCATCTGGAGTTCCTGCAAAGGCTTAGTCATGGCCAGTTTTCTCTCAATCATCCCGAGGCCTATGCAGATACCCTGCGCCGTATCCTTTCAAAAAACCCGTAACCCAATCGGCCTCCGCAAGTCACTTTTCCGTGCTGCGGAGGCCGATTTTATATCGTTATTCCCTTTCCATGCCCAGTTTGGGTGCAATAAAGGTTTGACTGTGGTACAGGCTGATGTGCCCGGACATCATGAAGCTCACGCCCACCGCAATGCCAAACAACGGCAGGTATTCCGCACCAAAAAGCTCAACCGAAAGCATCAGCGATGCCAAAGGCGCATTGGTCACGCCGCAGAAAACCGCCACAAGGCCAATGGCCGCCCCAACCGCAGGGGAAAAACCCAGCAGGGCCGCTGCCGTACATCCCATTGTGGAACCCACAAAAAACGAAGGGACTATTTCGCCGCCCTTGAAACCTGCGCTGAGGGTCACGGCAGTAAAAAGAATTTTCATCAGGAAGGCTTCCGGCCTGGCAGTGCCGCCCAGGGCAGCAAAAACCACATGCATGCCTCCTCCGTTGTAATCCCGGGTGCCAGCCAGAATGCTGAGGCCCACCACCACAACGCCGCCAACGGCGATACGGACAAAATCATTTTTCACAAGTTTCTTAAAACCGCTGCCAGCAAAATGCATCGTCAAGCAGAAAAGCACCGCCACCACCGCCGAAGCCAGGCCCAGCACAGCGGCCTGCATAAGAGGCATCACGCCCGTACCAACCAATCCTCCTGCAAGAAAGAAAGGTTCCGCCGGGGCGCCGATCCACTTTGCCACAAGATTTCCGCACAGTGCGGATACCATGCAGGGCAGCAGTGCACGGGTGTTGAACCGGCCCACTTCCACCACTTCCAGCACAAACAGGGTAGCCGTAAGGGGCGTGCCAAACAGCGCAGAAAACAATGCGGCCATGCCGCACAGTTCCCATATACTGCGGCCGTCCTGCTTGGGATGGGTCAGGTCGCCCACTGCTGCGCCTATACTGCCGCCCAGCTGCAGCGCAGCGCCTTCCCGACCCGCAGAGCCGCCCAGCAAATGGGTAAGCACTGTGGAAATAAATATTGCCGGTGCCATCAAAATAGGTACCTTGCCCTGAGTGCGACAGGTCCGGATGATTTCATCAGTGCCAAGGCTGAGGGGCAATTTCATCAGCCGATACATTCCCGCAATGAGAAGGCCGCCCAGCGGCAGCAAATAAATCAGCCACTGCGTATCCTGCCTCAGTTCCGTCACCTTTTCCACCGCAATAGCAAACAATCCGCCCACCGCACCGCATACAGCTCCTATCAGGAGACCCGTAAGTGTCCAGCGGACAAAAGCAACCAACATTTTTCCCAGTGTCTTCAAAGCTTCCCTAAGCATTTCCATTCCTTCTTGTCTTTAGTTTATACCGCAATATTATAGCAACTCCCGGGCATAATGTACAGAATCTGTTTTCCGGCAGGAGTCGCCGCCCACCCTATAGAACAAAATCACTGTCTATTCTTCCCTGATTCTGACTGTATCGAGGCACGCACATGACCCGTAAATCCATTCTTCTTGGCTGGCTCCAGATCGTCCTTGGTCTGCTTGTTTTTGCACTGGGCGTACATCTTACCATTTTCGCCAACATCGGCCTTGCGCCCTGGGACTGCCTGGGCATGGGCATCGCCGCCCACACGCCGCTGAATTACGGCCTTTCCATGACCATCATTGCGGTTGTGGTTTTGTGCATCGATCTTCTGCTGAAAGAAAAAATCGGCTTCGGCACCATTATCGACGCATTGCTCACCGGCAATTTCGTGCAGATGTTCAACGACCTGAACCCCTTGCCCCTGAACCAAAAGCTGCTGCCAGGCATTGGGTGGATGGTACTGGGCTTTACTATTATGGCGCTGGGAATGTGGATATACATGAGCGCAGAGCAATGCTGTGGCCCCCGGGACTCCCTGCTGGTGGGCCTTGGCAAACGATTGGCAAAAATCCCCATCGGCATCGTAGAGGTGCTTCTCTGGGCCGTGGTGCTGCTGGCAGGTTGGCTGCTTGGCGGCCCGGTAGGGGTCGGCACGCTTGTGAGCACCTTCGGCGCAGGGCTGGTACTTCAACTGGTGTACGGTCTTTTGCACTTTGAGCCCCGCCGCCTGCGGCACAGGAGCCTCGCCCAAGCCCTGGTCATCCTTACAGGCAAAGGAGGAACTTCCCTTGATTCTTCTTGTGATTGATTGCCAGAACGGCCTCGTGACGCCCGACCTGTATCAGTACGATATTTTCTGCCACAGGGTAAAGGCGCTCATCAGCGCTGCCCGCTCCGTAGGCACGGAGGTGGTATTCATCCGCCACAGCGATGGCCCCGGCGCTCCTCTGAGCCCCGGAAACCCAGCCTACGAAATATCCCCGCTTTTCACCCCCAAACCCCACGAGCTCATTTTTGACAAAACCCGAAACAGCCCTTTCCGGAAAACCGGCCTGCTGAAATATCTCCGCACCAAAAAAGAAAAAAGCCTGATGATCACAGGCCTGCAAACCGAATACTGCATCGACGCCACCGTGAAATGCGGATATGAGCAAGGATTCCGCATCCTTGTGCCCGAATACGCCAACAGCACAGTGGATAATGCCCACATGACCGCCGAAGCCACCTATGAATATTACAATCAGTTTATTTGGAAGGGAAGATATGCGGAATGCATTTCCTTTGCGGATGCAATCCGCCTGGTAAACCCCCGCTGAAAGGAATCCCTTCCATGAAAAAACTTCTTATTTTTGATGCCTATGGCACTTTGTTTTCCACGGGCACCGGTTCGGTGGATGCAACGAAAAAAATCCTATCCTTACAGAGCCAGCCCCTCTCCCCCCAGCAGTTTTACAGTCAGTGGAAGCAGATGCACCGGCTCCACATGGATAAAGCCAACGAAAGCGTCTTTCTTCCTGAAAGAAAAATATTTGAAAAAGACCTTGCCGCCCTTTATCAGCATCACAACATCTGCCGTCCCTGGCAGGAAGATGTACATATCATGTTGCAAAGCCTCCTGGGCCGAAAGCTGTACCCGGATGTAAAGGAAGCCGTCCACCTCCTGCGTACCCGTTTCAGGATGGTCATCGGCTCAACCACAGATACAGCCCCGCTGCTGGAGAACCTTGCCGCAGAAGGCTTGCAGATGGATGCAATCTACACCTCGGAACTCATCGGGAAGTACAAACCCCATCCAGATTTTTACCGCCACATACTTGCCCGGGAGGATTGCCCGCCCCGGGACGCCCTGTTCATTGGCGATTCCCTCGCCGACGACGTATTCGGGCCCGCTGCCGTGGGCATCGATGCAGCATGGGTAAACCGGAGCAATGCTCCCCTGCCCCCAGCCGCCCAGCCATTCCATGTCATTGACGATCTCCGCAAGCTTCCTGCTCTTTTGCTGTAATCTGCCAACAAACTCTTGCAGATGCAAAACTTCCTCCGCACGTTCATACATGCGGAGGAAGTTTTTTTATTCCTCATGGGCAGCGGCGGCTTCACCTGCGGGCTGTACGGGAGGGATTTCCGGAGCGGCCTCCCGCTGTCCGGGACGGGGTACCGGCATATTGCCCATCTGAGCAGGCATCTGCTTTTCAGCATAAGGCGGCCGGGCAGGGTTCTGAACCGGTCGGGGCTGAGGCGCACCCTGCAGGCGGCCTGCCTCGGTCTGTACCTCAGCATAGCGACGGGAACGGGGCACGGAATAGGGCTGCGCCCCCTGAGGCAGCCTGAACTGCGGGTTCTGCTGAGGCAGGTTGGCCTGCTGCCTGGCGGGCAGGAGGCTGCCGCAATTCTGGCACACACTGCGGTTGAGGTCCCGGGTAACGCTGCCACATACCTGGCATACTCTTGCGTTCTGGGAGAGAGCCGTAGGAGCCTTTACGGTAGTTCCGGTTTTATTTCCAAAAAGATCTGCTACTTTTTCAATGAGCAATTCAATCAGTTCTGTCAGATTCCTGAGTCCCTTCTGTTTACCGCAATGCTCGCAGAATCCGCAGGCAGGATGATTCAGTTTATGACAGGAACGGCATTCCCAGGATACCGACTTGCTTCCAAAAACGTTCATACTATATATCCTTTCTCTGTACTATGCATAATGTTCTTTTGGTGCAATCAGAGTTTTTTCCTGCTTTTCGGAAAAAATCAGATATTCTTCCATGCCTTCACAGCCGCTTCCCCTTTGTTGCGGATATCCAGAATGCATGCGCCGATTTCCCTCATCATTACGATGGATTCCTTGGTGGCCTTGAAGGGGAACACGATGCCGGTCAGGCCGAAAGTCTTGCCTCTGAGATTCACACCGGAAAGCAGCGCCGGCGCAGAGTTGTAGGCATAAACATGGAACAGGTAAGAGGGCTTTCTGGGAACAATTTGCAAAACACCCAGAATCATGAAAAAGAGGCCCGGGACGATCAGGCTCAGATCCCAATCGAAAAGATCGTACATAACATTTTCCAGCACATCAAAGAAATCGCCCAGTTGAAAGAACATCACAATGCCGCAATAGATCAGCAAAAGGCCCAGCAGGATCCTCAGGAAGGAAAGCTTTCTTTTGCGCATATTGCGCACGCCGTTCACGCAATCGATGTTGATCTCTTCCACGGTGTTGGTATTGGTGCCCAGGCAGGAAGCGTCCGTTTTGTGAATGACCCTTTTATTGGTAATCAGCACATAGGAATTGCCCCGGCCAAACAGGCGCTTGAACCAGCCGTACCTGCCAATGTGGTACTGGCGTACCGCCACTTCGCCCTGGCCCAGAGCCAGATTGTCAAACTGATTCACAACAAAATTCGGTTCTGTGCCTGCGCCGTTTTGCCGAGCCGCCTGGGTACCGGCGGAAGCATAATGGCGGATATCGGTTGTATCGCAGGAACAGGTGCCCAACGGCTGACCACATTTACCGCAAAAACGATTTTCCATTAATAAGTGCCTCCTTGTTCATTTGTCGGATTTTGTATTATTGTATCACGTTTTTTCTGTACTCTCAACCATTTTTTCTTTTTCCTGCAAAATCCTTACGCCGTGGACTGCGCACATGACGAACAAACATTTTACAAATATTATTTCGTCATTTTGACCTTGCCATGTATCATTATATTTGACGAAATTCTTTTACTGCTGTATCTTTATGGTGCAACGGCCGGAAAAATATTGAATTCTACCGGTCACCCTGCAGCTGCGCACTTGTCACTGCGCAAACAAGGAAGGAGCGCTATCGATGCAGCACTTTGATTTTCGGAACATGATGGAAATCCACGGCGCCATTTTGCCCCTGGCTGTTCTTATGCTGGAAGATGATCAGGACCGGGATTTCATGACGGACGTGTACATCCGTTATAAGCCGCTGATGTACAAAGTCGCCATGCGTTATTTTGCCAACCGCCCGCAGGATGCAGAGGAAGCGATGTCCGACGCCGTTGAAAACATGTGCCGGTATATCAAAAACGTCCGTGGCGTGCCCGAAGAGCACCTGCCCAAGTACATTGTGTGCATCGTGCGCAACGCCTGCAACTATCTTCTGCGCAAACGCAATGCGTTTCGCAGGCCTCAGGAGGAAGCGGTGGATTTTCAGTCGCTGGAAACCACAGCCGACGAATCCGCCCTTCACGAAGTCATCCTCAGCAGGGAGACTGCCCTGGAAATACTGCATGCTTTTCCCTCGCTGAGCCAGCGGGACAGGGAACTGATCCGCCTGCGCCACATTGATCTTCTGGAATACGAAGAAATTGCCGAAGTACTGGGCATAAGCGTTGCCACCGCCCGTACTGCGCTGCACCGAGCCAAACGCCGCCTTGAAAAAATTGCCCGGGAGAACCCGGAAAACTGGGAGGGATAATCACGAAACGCATCGATGTACCTCATCTGGACAGATCGTTATCAGATAAAGCCTATGATTTCCTGGGCGAAATGCTGCTGGAAAAGGAAACCCGGGAATTACTTGAGGAACTGGAAGCGGAAAAAGCCGCCGGCAACACTGCAGAAATGGATGCATTCTTTGCCCGGCAGGACGCAAAGCATTGCGACCTCATCCACAAGTACTTCCGCAGGCAAAAAATCAAAAACTTTTTCGGGAAAACCCTGCCCAAGGCTGCGCAGATTGCCGCCATATTCATCGCCATTGTGGCTGTTGCCGGCAGTGTAGCCATCGCCGCCAGCAGAACCGTGCGTGTTCATGTGCTGAAACTGCTCACCAAGGCAGAACCCGAATATACTTCCCTGCACCTGGTGGAGGATAAGCACTCCTCTTTTGACGTACCCGCAGAATGGACCGGCGATTGTTACCCCGCATACATTCCCGATCGCTTTGAAATTTTGCAGGTTCTGTGCTATCCCGGGATCCCCGGGGCAGAAGTGACCTTCACCAACCGGGAGAACGGGGCATGCGAGCTGACTTATTACGAAAATGGGCTGAATTCTGCTATGAATATAGATACCGAAGGAGCCTCTTTGGAAGAAGTCGAAGTAAATCAATACGCCGCCACATTGATTGCAGAAGAAGACCGCCATACTATCTTCTGGAGTGACGGACGACACATTTTCCACATAACCACGCTGCATTCCAGCCGGGAAGAAATCATTCGTATTGCCGAGAGTGTGACAACCATAAAATAGATTTTGCTTTTGTAATAAGTAGAAAAAAATTTTCATAGAATAGTGTGTACCCATCAACAAAAGGAGGTATACACCATGAAAAACACCCTCTTCAAAAAGATTGCCTGCCTGTGCCTGTGCATGCTTCTCCTTTCCGCAGTGACCCTGTCGGTATATGCGGAAGGCGCAGGGATCACACCCCGCTATTCCTTCACCGCTGCCATCAAGGCAAGCCTTAACCTCAGCGGCGGCACTGCCTACTGCTCCGGCAGCGTAACCCCCTCCGGCGGCTACAACAGCAGCATCACCGTCACCCTGTACCGTCAGGAAAACGGCTCCTGGGTTTACGTCACTTCCTGGTACGGCAGCGCTAGCGGTAGCGCAACGGCTTCTGCCGGCGGCTCCAAGTATGTGGGCACGGGCACCTTCAAGGTGGTCAGCAACGGCATCATCGGCAACGGCCTCGAGCGCCCCACCACCTACATTGTCCGCAGCAACTGATCGGCATCCCAAAAGCGCCTCCTTCGGGGGGGCGTTTTTTCTTTCCGAAATTATTTCCCATCCGTAAATCTTTTCCAAAACTCCTGCTTTTTTCCCCGGGGTGTGATATACTGTTTTCCGGTAAAACGGCGCAGGCCGGAAACCCAGCCTGCCCGCCCGGAATATATCATCCATCGTTGAAAGGAAGGAATCCCCCAAATGGCCAACTTTACCGAAAAAGTGAAATCCGCCTGGTTCAAATGTGTAGAAAGCGTCGGACAGGGCGCCGCCAATCTGGCTGACAACGCAAAGCAGAAGCTGAGCGAGATCAATATGGAGTCCCGCCGCAAGGAAATCGCTGCGCAGCTGCCCTCCAAGCTCAAGGAGCTGTGGCAAAACGGCGTTGCCCTCCCCGAGGAACTCACCGCCCTTTTGAGCGAGCAGAACACCCTGGAAGAAGCCCTTGCCGCCTCCAAGGCTGCCCGCAAGGCCAAGAAAGCCAAGCCCGCCCTCACCGACGGTTCCGATGCCGAAGCCCCCGCTGAGGAAGCTGCCGAAGAAGCCGTCGAGGCCGTTTCCGCAGAGGAAGCCCAGCCCGCCGAAGAAACCAGCGAAATCGAAGGCTGATTTCCCTTTTGTTTTCATTAAAAACCGTTGCAGAAAAGCATATCTGCAACGGTCATTTTGTCAAAAAACCTCATTATTTACGTTCAAAATCGCACATCTTGCACCTCTGGTGCTCGCTGTGCTTTCTAAAAGTGCTGCGGCACAAGGCTTGTGGGCTCTGCCCACACCCGGCAGGGGGATGATCCCCCTGCACCCGCACCTATGTTGACAGCCTGCCCGTTGCAGAAAGCATATCTGCAGCGGTTTTTGTTTGCGCCCTTTTTCTGCCTGACAGGGCCGTGTCATTTATGAAGCATCTGTAAAATCTGTATTTCCCCCCTTCCTTTCGTTGACATCCCCTGGCGCTTTTGATACGCTATGACCGGAAGGGCGTTTTTGGTCACAGACATCCTCCGCCCGGAAAGGAATAACCGTGAGCTACATTTCATTTGAAGACGTTACAAAAGAATACAAAATGGGCAGCGTCAGCGTGCTGGCAGCCGACAAGGTGAATTTTGCCATCGAAAAAGGCGAGCTGTGCGTGGTGCTTGGCCCCAGCGGCGCAGGAAAAACCACCGTGCTCAACCTGCTTGGCGGCATGGACAAGGTCACCAGCGGCAAAATCACGGTGGATGGCAAGGACATTACCGCACTCAGCGGCAAAGAGCTGACCGAGTACCGCCGCACGGATGTTGGCTTCGTGTTTCAGTTCTATAACCTGATGCCCAACCTGACTGCGCTGGAAAACGTGGAGCTGGCACGGCAGGTATGCAAGGATGCCCTGGACCCTGCGCAGGTGCTCCGTCAGGTAGGGCTGGAGGACAGAATGCAGAATTTTCCCGCCCAGCTTTCCGGCGGCGAACAGCAGCGTGTATCCATCGCCCGTGCCCTGTGCAAAAACCCTGCGCTTCTCCTGTGTGACGAACCCACCGGCGCACTGGACAGCAAAACTGGTCTGCAGGTGTTGGCCCTTCTCAAAGAAGTAAGCCAGAAATACGGCACCACCGTGGCCATTATCACCCACAACGCAGCCATTGCCCCCCTGGCCAACCGGGTCATCCGCATGAAAAGCGGAAGGATCGACGCTGTGGAACTCAATGAGCACCCCGCTTCCGTGGAGGAGATTGCATGGTAAAAAACACGCTTGGCCGCAAGCTCATCCGGGACATGTGGAAAAACCGGATGCAGTTTCTGGCGGTGATTTTGCTGTGTGCGCTGGGAACCTGGCTGTTCTGCGGCCTGGATGCAGCCTGGCGCATGATTGATCTGTCCGCAAACACCTACTTTGAAAAACAGAATCTGGCTGATTTGTGGATCACTCTTCAGCCGGTGGACAGGCAAACCCTGAAGGATATCCAGCTGGTGGACGGCGTGGAGCGAATTCAGGCACGGGCCACCCTCGCCATGGACACCGACCTGCCCGGGGATTCCAGCCTGATGATAACGGCAGTAGACCGTGTCAGCGAGATCAACGTCCCGCTGATGTATGAAGGCGAAACCCTTGCCCCAAATGATCTGCGGGGATGCCTGCTGGACCATGCCTTTGCCGACGCCAACGGCCTGCATCCCGGCGATACCATCGGCCTGGAGTGGCAGGGCCAGACCTGGCGTTACACCATCCGGGGCACCTGCCTGAGCCCGGAATACGTTGCCCTGAGCAAAAATCTGCTCAAGGATCCAAGTTCCTACGGCTTTATCATCGTCAATCATGACAGTATTCCCATACTGCCCCTGAGCAGTGTTGTGGCGGAGCTTTCCCCGGATGCGGACCAGGCCGCCGTCAAGTCCGCCATTTCCACCCTTTATCCCGAGGCACTGATCATCGACCATGCCTCCCACACTGCCACCCACGGCGTTCAGAAGGATGTGGATATGTTCCGCAACCTCAGCTATCTCTTCCCCCTGCTGGCCTATTTTATCGCTGCGCTGATCGTGCTTACCACCATCACCCGCATGCTGGAAAACCAGCGGGTGCAGATGGGCACGCTGAAGGCGCTGGGGTACCGGGACGGACAGATGCTGCGGCACTACCTCAGCTATGCCCTTTACCCCTCGCTGCTGGGTTCCGTAACGGGGTTGATAGTGGGACGGCTTACTCTGCCCGATCTTCTGTGGATCCTGGAGGAAGTTCAGTTCTCCCTGCCCTACCGCATCCAGGCGCCTGTTTCTCCCGGGCAGATTGCTTCCTGCGTGCTGTGCGTTGCACTGGCCGTGGGCATCTGCTACAAAACATACCACAGTAACGCCAGGGAACAAACCGCCTCCCTGCTGCGCCCAAAGCCGCCCAAGGCAGGCAAAAAGCTGCTTCTGGAACGCTGGACCGGGCTTTGGAAACGGCTCCATTTCAACGGAAAAATGGTGATACGCAATCTGCTGCGCAACAAAACCCGCACCCTCATGAGCTTTGTGGGCGTGTTTATGTGCACGGCTCTGCTGATCACCTCCCTGGGCCTTCAGGACAGCATACAGTTCTTTGTGGATAAATACTACAAAGGCACGGTCAAATACAGCGTCCGGGCAAATCTCTCCGGAAACGCAGGCGATGCCGAAGCATACAAAAAACGCATCGACGCAGAATGCACCGAAGCCGTTATGGATGTTACCGTCAGCGCCCGGAGCAGCAATTCCTCCCGCACCGTTCTTATGAGCGTCATGGAGGATCAGCAGCTGCTGATGAACTTCGGCCCGGAAGAATCCTGGGCGCCAATGCCTGCAGAGGGCGTAATGCTTTCCCAGAAGCTGGCAGAAGTGCTGCATGTATCCGTAGGCGATCCCATTCAGATATGGCTCACCGGCGATGACGAACCCATCCTCACCCATGTGGAAAGCATCGCCAGCATCACCGTAGGCCAGAGCGCCTATATGAGCCGCAGCTTTTGGGAGGCACAGAAAAAAGGTGCATTCACCCCTACTGCTCTGCACATTAAAAACCCCACCGAAGCCGGTCTCCGATACCTCAACGACCTGGAGGAACTGGACGAGCTGATCTATCCCGAAGCCCAGGGCGAGGATACCCTTACCATACTGGACAGCCTCAGCCAGATCTTCACCCTCATGAGCGCAGCGGCGCTGGGTCTTGCCTTTGTGGTGCTGTACAACATGGGCCTGCTGAACTTCATGGAACGCAGCCGGGAATACGCCACCCTGAAGGTACTGGGCTACCACCAGAAGGAAATCCGCCGGCTGATTTCCACAGAAAACAATCTGCTTACAGGCCTTGGCATTCTCTGTGCCCTATGGCCGGGCCGCTTTTTGACGGGGCTGGTACTCAAGCTGGCAGAAAGCGATACCATGGTTTTCGCTTCCACGGTAGAGCTGCCGTCCTATGTGATCGCCTGCGTGGTAACATATCTGTTCTCGCTGCTGATAACCAAACTTCTCACCCGCAAGGTGAAAACCATCGACATGGTGGAAGCGCTCAAGAGCGTGGAATAAGGAGGAAATAAAATGAAAAGAAGTTTTGCCGTTATTCTGGCTTTCATGATGATGCTCACGTCATTCCCTGTGCTGGCAGACCAGCCCGCCACCGCCAGCGGCGTGGTGCGCAGCGGAAACATTCTGCAGATCACCGCCCCCTTCAGCGGCGTACTGACCCCCTTCGACTGGAACTATGGCGATACCGTAGCCGCCGGCGATGTTCTTTTTGAGATGATGACCCAGAAGGTCTATGCGCCTTCCGATGGCGTAATGCAGGCGGTTTTCGTTGAGGAAGGCGATTTGTGCGAGGATTCCCTTCTGCTCTACGGCTCCGTGGGTACCATGACCCGGGAAAACGCCCAGTTCATCACCGCCGATACCAAAGATGCCTACGACGATGACGGCACGCCCGTGGTGCACGCCGGTGAAGCTGTATACATCCGCCAGTCCAACGATGAGGACAACAAGGGCAAGGGGCGCATCATTGCAGCAGAAGGTGCAAGCTACACCGTGGAGCTGACCTCCGGCCTTTTTGACGACGGTGAGAAGGTAGATATTTTCAGCGATGAAAACATGGGCACCAAAACAAAGCTGGGCACGGGCATTGTCACCCGGCAGCCCGA
Organism: Clostridiales bacterium; assembly: GCA_015056145.1. Taxonomy (GTDB): domain Bacteria; phylum Bacillota; class Clostridia; order Christensenellales; family Aristaeellaceae; genus Limiplasma. The sequence goes on along the minus strand of SVGY01000011.1, from coordinate 54,327 downwards.
CCTGCCCATCAACGCCTCCGGCCGGGTTCTGAAGGTGTATGTGCAGCAGGGCGAAAAAGTAACAAAGGGCCAGCTGCTCTTTGAAACCGTCTCCCCCGATGCCGACCCCGCCATTACCTCCGCCCAGATCACTGCCCCCGTGGGCGGCGCACTGGAAATAAGTTACCTCGTTCCCGGGCAGCAAGTGTACAAGGGCCAGCTGCTTTGCACCGTTCATGATCTCAGCCAGCCGGAAGTGGTCGTTCGGGTGGACGAGGTGGATCTGGACAAAATCGCCCTGGGCGACAGTCTGAATCTGGTTTTCGACCGTTACCCCGACAAGACCGTCACCGGTGTTGTAACGGAGATTTCCTCTCTGGGCGTTGCACAGCAAAATGCCGTTTACTACGACGTGGTTCTTACTTTCTCCGCAGGTTTTGATGTGGTGCCGGGCATGAACGTCACTCTTTGGCTGGATGGCCAGGAATAACGGAGGTTTTTTCTGATGGCGACCGCATTTACCTCTGCCCGGCGTGACGAAATCGAAGCCGGTCTTCTGGCCGCCGCCCGCCGGCAGCTGTGCTCTGGCAGCATGAACAGCTGCACCGTGGATGAGCTTGCCCGGGAAGCCGGCATCAGCAAAGGTGCGTTCTATCATTTTTTCAAAAGCAAGGAGCACCTGTTCCTGCGCACCCTGGAAAGCATTCAGGATGATATCTACGGCGAAGCGGAGCGGGTTTTGTTTGCAGATGAAAAACGTCCCCTCCGCCAACGGGCAATGGATGCCTTCTACGACGTTTGCCGGGCAGCAGACCAATCGGGGCTGGTTTCCTTTCTGCGGCAGGATCTGCCCCGGCTGCTATCCAGGCTGCCTGACGGCCTTCTGCGCAAGCATTACATCAGCGACCACGAACGTATCCGGCGGCTGATCGTGAAATCCGGCGCCGCTCTGAAGGTGTCCGTGGATGAAGCCTGTTCTGTGCTGTGGCTGATGGTGATGTCTCTGGTGTTCAAACCCGATGTGGGCGAAGGCTTCCACAACGCACTGCGCATCCTGGTGGAAGGCGTATGCGACCGGGTGCTGGCATAACAGAAACAATGACTTGCAGACTGTTTTTTCCAAAGTCTGCAAGTTTTTTGGTGCAACGCACTAAGTCAGCGTCAAGGCGCAGCCCGATCCGCATGCCACATCCTCAATTGACTTTTTCTGTCCAAACTGTTACCATCCATTCATCAGAAATGGAAATATACCGCCGTGCTCTTTCCGCATGGCGCAAAGGAGCCTTTATGAAAAAACTGTTGATCACCGGTTTTGACCCCTTCGGCGGCGAAAGCCTGAATCCTTCCTGGGAGGCCGTGAAGCTGCTGGAGGATCGCATTGGAGAATACACCCTGACCAAGCTACAGTTACCCACGGTTTTTGGCAAAGCGGCTTCCTTGCTGCTGCAAACCGCCCAGGCCCTCGGGCCCGATGTGATCTTGTCCATCGGGCAGGCAGGGGGCCGCAAAGGCATCACGCCGGAGGTGATCGGTATCAATCTCCGGGAGGCCCGCATTGCGGATAACGAGGGCAATCAGCCGGAAAACCTACCGGTTGTTTCCGGCGGGCCTGCTGCATACTTCGCCACTGTGCCTGTGCGGGAGATGATTGCTGCCATGACAGCCGGAGGGGTACCCTGCAGCCTGTCCACCACAGCGGGAACCTTTGTCTGCAACGATGTGCTCTATTCTGTGCTTCATCATTTTGAAGGCACGGAAACCCGTGCAGGATTCATCCATGTGCCGTTCTTGCCCGAGCAGGCGAGGGACAACGCCCCCTCCCTTCCCCTTGCGGAAATTGTTCGTGGACTGACGCTGGCTGTTTCTGCCCTGTAACACCGCAAAAACGTTTTTTTCGGATTCAGATTCCCGCCGAAGGGGTATCCTGATTACACACCCCCTCAAACATCAGCGCAAAAGAAAGGAGCCGACACCATGGCAGCAACAAATATAAACAGGCAGCAGCTTCATGAACTGCTTCAATCTTCCAATACCATTCTGGTGGATTTCTGGGCGCCCTGGTGCGGCGACTGCCGCCGCATCGAAAAAGCCTACGACCAGATTGCAGACGAATATGCCGACGTACTCACCGTTGTGAAAATCAACGTGGATGAAGTTGAGGGCATCCGGCAAGAAGAGGATATCCGCCGCATTCCCACCCTGAGACTGTACCGAGGCGGCGAGCCTCTTGGCCAGATCGTGGAACCTCCGTCCAAAGCGGATATCGACCAATTCCTTTCCGGTATTCTGCCTGAAAAGCAGAAGGAGTCGGATACTCATCTCTATGATATGGTGGTCATCGGCGGTGGGCCGGGTGGATACACAGCCGCTCTTTACGCCGCCAGAGCCGGCCTTGATACGCTGGTGCTGGAACGGCTTTCCGCCGGCGGACAGATGGCGCTGACCCACCAGATTGACAATTATCCCGGCTTTGTTCAGGGCGTGGGCGGTTTCGAGCTGTCCGGGCAGATGCAGCAGCAGGCAGAACGTTTCGGTGCAAAATCGCTGATCGCTTCCGTACATGCCGTGGACTTGGCCACCAGTCCCAAAATTATCCAGACCAGCGAAGGCGTGTTCCACGCAAAGACAGTGGTGCTTGCCACCGGGGCCAATCCCAGAGAGCTGGGGCTGCCCAATGAAAAACAATTGCTGGGGCGGGGCGTTGCCTACTGCGCAGCCTGCGACGGTATGTTCTACCGGGGCAAAACCGTTGCGGTGGTGGGTGGCGGAAACTCTGCCGCTGCCGATGCGCTGCTTTTGAGCCGCATCGCAGAAAAAGTCATCCTCATCCATCGCCGGGATTCTCTCCGGGCCACCAAGATCTATCACGAACCCCTGATGCAGGCAAAAAACCTGGAAATCCGCTGGAACAGCGTCGTTACGGAACTGCTCCACGAAGGCAACCTTACCGGCGTGCGTCTCCGGGACGTGATCACCGGCGAGGAAACGGTCGTCCCCTGCGATGGTCTGTTTGTAAGCATTGGCCGCAACCCTGCCACGGAGCTGGTCAAAGATCAACTGGAACTGAAAGACGGCTATATTCTTGCCGGCGAAACTACAGAAACCTCGCTCCCCGGGGTGTATGCCGCAGGCGATGTACGCCTGAAGCCCCTCAGGCAGGTGGTAACTGCCGCTTCCGACGGAGCTGTTGCGGCGCACATGGCAGAAGAATACATTGCAAGTCTGTAACCGTTTTCTTGCAATCACAACGGCCTCCCACAGCAAATGGCTGCGGGAGGCCTCAGCTTGTCGAAAAACCTCATTCTTGTCAGTCAAAGCCGCACATCTTGCACCTTCGGTACTCGCTGTGCTTTCTTGAAAGTGCTGCGGCACAAGGAATGTGGGCTCTGCCCACACCCGGCAGGGGGATGATCCCCCTGCACCCGGCGCATTTTTTATAGCCTGAGGTCTCCCACAGCAAATGGCTGCGGGAGGCCTTCTTATGTATCCGATGGCTGGTTTTGCTTTCTTACACTCTGGAACGCTTCCACACCGTGGGCATGCACATGATAATAATGGGGAAAATTTCAAGCCTGCCCAGGAGCATATTCACAGAAAGCACAATCTTGCTGAAATTGCTGAACATGGAATAGTTGCCCGCAGGGCCCACAAGATCAAGGCCCGGGCCGATATTGTTCAGAGTGGCCAGCATGGCGGTAAGGTTGGTTTCAAGGGAGAACCCGTCCAGGGAAATCAGCACTGTGCTGACAATGGCAATGAGGCAGTAGGCGCACATGAAGGCATAAGCGTTGCGAATCGCCTCCCGGGGCACCGGCTCGCCATCCATGTGGATCTGCTTGACGGTATTGGGATGCAGCATGCGGTATACCTCACGGTGCAGACACTTGAAGAGGATCAGCACACGGGAGCACTTGAAGCCGCCGCCGGTGGAGCCTGCGCTGGCACCGATGATCATCAGCACCACAAGGAGGGTGCGGCTCAGCTGCGGCCACTGGTTGAAGTCCACCGTGGCAAAACCGGTGGTGGTCATAATGCTGGACACCTGGAAAAAGCTGTGCCGGATGGCATCTCCTGCCTGCCCTGGCATGGAAGGGAGAAGATTGAAGAAGATGATCAGCCCGAAGGAGAACATGATGCCCAGGTAAAACCACAGTTCCTCATTGCGCAAAACCTTGCGGAAGGAACGCAGGAGCAGCAGATAGTACACGCCGAAGTTCACGCCGAAGAGGGCCATGAAAATCGTTACCACCCACTGAATATAGGGGCTGTAGCCCCCTATGCTGTCGGCCTTGATGCCAAAACCGCCAGTGCCGGCCGTGCCGAAGGCTGTGGTTACTGCATCAAAAAGCGGCATGTTTCCTGCCAGCAAAAGTACAACCTGGATAACCGTAAGGCCGATGTAAATCAGGTACAGGATCTGGGCGCTGCGGAAAGTATGGGGCACCAGCTTGCTCACCTGCGGGCCGGGAGATTCCGCACGCATGATATGCATACTGTCCCCTGCTCCCTCGGTGAAGCGTGCAATGGCCAGCAGGAATACCAGCACACCCATGCCGCCCAGCCAGTGGGTAAAGCTGCGCCAGTAAAGCAGGCCCATAGGCAAGGCTTCCACATCCGTCAGGATGCTGGCGCCGGTAGTGGTAAAGCCGGACACCACTTCAAAGAAACAATCCACATAATTGGGCACAGCTCCGGAAATCCAGAAAGGCAGCGCACCCAACATGGAAATCAGAAACCAGGTAAGGGAAACCAGCACATATCCATCTCTGGCATACATGGTTTGCCTTTTCAGCCTAAACAGCTTTGTAAGCAGGCTCAGCGCCACCATAATCAGTATGGTTATGCCAAAGCCCATTGCAGCTGCATATTCCTTCTGAAACAGAGAAATAGCAAGTGCAGGCAGCATAAACACCGCCACAAACCGCAAAACCTGCGCCAGCAGCTTTGCTATCATCCGGTAATTCATGCCTTGCTTCCTCCGGCAAAAATATCGTTGAGGGAATTGAAGTTGTGATCGGAGCGGGTTACAATCACCACACGGTCATCCACCATAAAACTGTCGATACCGCTGGGGACGATCACCTTATTGCGCCGGGTGATGCTGGAAACCAGAATGCCGGGCTTGAGCTGCATATCCGCAAGGGACATGCCCAGGAAGCGGGTGTTTTCCGTCACCCGGAATTCCAGCGCCTCCACCTGTTCGTTCACCAGCCGGTGCATGGTCAGCACGCCCTCGCCCTGCCTGTTCTGCATGGCCCGAACATAGCGCAGTATATTTACGCTGGTCAGCTGCAAAGGGTTCACAACGCACTCCGCTGCATTATCCGGCAGAATGGAGCAGTATTCCTCACGGTTGATCTTGCTGACCACCTTGGGCACATGCTGAGAATTGGCAAACATGGATACAATCAGGTTTTGCTCGTCAAGGTCGGTGAGGGTTACAACCGCATCCGTTTCTGCAATGCCTTCGGAAGCAAGCGTAGTAAAGGAGGTGCCGTCCGAATGGATGATGTTCACCTTGGGCAGTTCCTCGCTGAGTTCCTCGCACCGGGCAGCGTTATGCTCGATGAGTTTTACATCAATGCCTGCTTCTACCAGCATTTCCGCCAGATATACTGCGGTGCGGCTGCCGCCCACCAGCATAGCGGAGCGAATGCGGGGCGTCTCGATGCCCATCCATTTTACCAGCTGCATCAGCGCCCGCATGGGAGCTGTCACATAGATATGATCGCCTGCCTGCAGCACAGTCTGTCCGTCGGGAATGAACACTTCCTTATTGCGCTCCACAGCGCATACCAGCACCCTGACCCGGAGTGATTTGTACAACTCCAGCAGCTTCATACCATCCATGGGGCTGCCCTCACGCACCGGCAGGGCCACGATTTCCGCACGGCCCTTGGCAAAGGTATCCCGCTTCAAAAAGGAGGGGTACTGCAACAGTCCAAAAATCTCCCTTGCAGCAGAACGCTCCGGGTTCACCGTCATGCTCAGCCCCAGTTCATCCTGCAGGCGATACACGTCCTCAGCATAGGCGGCATTGCGGATACGGGCGATGGTATGCCTGCAGCCCAGCTTTCTTGCCACCATGCAGCACAGAAGATTGGTCTCGTCCGCATTGGTTACGGCGATCATCAGGTCGCTGCGTCCAACGCCGGCCATCTCCTGCACCTTCACGCTGGCGCCGTTGCCCTCCATTACCATAACATCCAGCCGTTCCTCGGTCTGGCTGAGGGTATCCTTGCGGTTGTCAATTACCAGAAGGTCGTGGCCTGCACGGCTCAGTTCCCGGGTGAGGGTATAGCCTACCTTGCCTTCGCCGATTACAACGATTCTCATACCGATACTCCTTTTACGGGCCAAAAAACAATTTCATGCGGAAAACCGCATATGGGCATCATAGCACTTTATCGCCGTTATTTCAACCTGGCCCGTCCCGGGCAGCCTCAAAGGCATCCTCATGCTTTTTGAAAAAATCATAATACACACGGACGTTTTCCAATTCCGCAAAACGGCGCACTCTCGGAGGATTGGAATCCAGGTCGTAAATCTTGGCCCCGGGGGCCGACAGAAGAAAGGGCGAATGGGTGGACAGCACGATCTGGCAATGGTAGAACCGTGCAGAATCGCACAGGAAGGAAAGCAGTTCCAGCTGTTTTTCCGGAGAGAGGCTGTTTTCCGGCTCGTCCAGCAGATAGAGCGCATTTTCCTCAATGGTGTTTACAAAGCAGCTCAGAGCGCTTTCCCCGTTGGACCGTTCCCGGACGTTGCTCATGAGACGGTTCCGGACGTACTGGGATTGGGTAGAGCGCCTTGCCTGAACCACTTTGCGGAGATCCTCATAATCCCCCATACCCCGGAACTGGAACTTGGAATACTTTGCATCAAGGTATTCCTCAAACAGTTTTTCCCGCTGGTTGTCGATGCCGTCGTTGAGGCAGCGCACGTTCAGCAGGTAGTCAAACACATTGTCGCTGGCAATGATGCGGCTTTTTTCCCTGCATTCACCGGCAAAATGGTGGCTTACCTCATAATCGCACAGTTTCACATAATCGTCAAACATGGCGCTTCGGTTGAAGGGCGCTTCGTGACCGATTTGAAGCGCAGCGGCGATCACGTTCAGGATCGTACTTTTACCGCTGCCGTTCCCGCCGCAAAAGATGGTAATGGGCTCAAAGGTAAAACCCGGAACTTCCCTTTCCATAAAAATTCCAAAAGGGTATGCGCCCGTGTAGCAGGTCCGGCGGATATCATTCAGAAACAGCTCCTCCTGAAGCGGAGAAGGCAGTCGGAATTTTTTCAGATAAATCATGCTTGTCCTCCTTTGCTATGCCGGAATGTGCAAAAACGGAACGCCCCGATCATGAGGCGTTCCGTGCTCAATTTTCCTCTCCGGCATCGGGCGTCTCTTCCTCGATTGCGGTTCCTTCTTCAGCATCCTGCAGCCCATATTCCGCTTCCAGCCGGTTCAGCTCCGAAAGCAGAATCGTCATCTTCTCCGGCAGGGGTTCCCCCATGGCAAAAGCTTCCCGGGCCGCCTTCAGCACCTGATCCAGAATCTCGTCTATCTGCCGCTCGGCATTGAGTTCCTTCAGCCTTTCCCGGGCTCTGTCCGCCATATGGGCTGCCCTTGCACCCAGAGCCTCCACTCCACGGAAAAAAGTACGTTTGATGCCATTCCCAATTTCCGCCACACTCCCTCATCCTTTCAAAAAGAAGCTTCGCTTCCCGAATCACAGGGAGTATATGCAGAAAACCAAGAAAATACCCGTTCTTTACCAGTGCATCAGAAGCGCATCCGGCTTATTGAGGAACAGCGTTTCATCCACCGGGACAATTTCTCCGTCAAGATTCAGTTTCGCCCCTTCGGAGCGCAGCAGGCAACGGCTTGCCCGGTAATGATGGGCCACTTTTTTCTTATAAAGGGTTCCCATCAGAATGGAAGGCAGATAAAAGGGGATGACCCACCGGGGTACGCTGTCCACCACAAGGATATCCAGAAGCCCATCACCAATATCCGCAATGGGCATGATGGGGATGCCGCCGCCAATGTAGCGACCATTTGCGATGGAGCAGATCATGTACTTGCCGTCCATGGGTTCCTGCCCGTCAATTTCGATATGCATCTCAATGGGCTTGAAAGTGAATATTGCCTTGAATACGCCATAAAGATAAGGCCAGATGCCCTTGGCATGTTTCTTGGCCTCCAGGGAATACTCCAGCACCAGTTCATCAAAGCCCATTCCGCAGGCATTCATAAAGAGACGCTCGTTCACAAGGCCTGTATTGACGGGGCGGGCAGGATGTTCCAGAAGAAAATCCACCGCCGCCTTCCAATGAGCAGGTACACCCACGGTTTTGATAAAATCATTTCCTGTGCCTGCAGGGATAATGCCCAGGGCGGTTTTGCTGTTTACAAGCCCCTCCGCAGTTTCGGATACGGTGCCGTCGCCCCCCAGCGCCACAACGGTCTCAACGCCCCGGCTGGCAGCATCCCGTGCCAGCTGGCTGGCATGGTTGGGGTACTCCGTGTATATGATTTTAAATTCCTGACCCTTCTGCTGCAGATATTTTTCCACTTCCAGCGCAGTTTCCTTTGCTGCGCCGCTTCCTGCCACAGGATTAACGATGATTTCTATCACGCTGCTCACACTTCTTTCCTTTGTGCATAGAAATATTGTATCGTAAAACCACGAAAAATGGAAGATTTCTTTGCTCGTTTTCTCCCTTAAGTGTATTTTCATGGGTTTCATTCTGCTTCCAAGCCATCTGCACAGCCTGGAAACGCTTTGTTTACAAGGGTTATATACTTTTCGTCAGAAAACTGATTTTTTTCCTTGCCAAATGAAAAAAACCATGATAAAATAGACGAGCTGTTATGAAGCAAAAGTCCCGTTAGGAGGTGTAATGATGGGCAAGTTTTGCGAAGTGTGCGAAAAGGGTTCGATGAGCGGCCACAACGTCAGCCACTCCAATCGTAAGTCCAATCGCATCTGGGCTCCCAACGTGCAGAATGTGCGCGTTCTGGTCAACGGTCAGGCAAAGCGGATGAACGTGTGCACCCGTTGCTTGCGCAGCGGCAATGTGCAGCGTGCGCTGCCCACGAAATCCAACGTGGAAGCCTGATGGGTTCAAATTGTGATAAAAAGATTCCGCTTTTCAGATGAAAAGCGGGCTTTTTTTGTGTTTTCTGCCGGAGGGACGGTATGTCGTCCTTCCGGCCTTTTGTTTATCTGAGCGGTACTACCGCTGCCCGCCCCTGGCCATTTCTCTCCACTCGGTAAAAACCGATCAGATTGGTCGGCCGGAGCTGCCTGTACACCGTATCCACCCTGGAAAAATCCTCCAATTCAAAACGGACGCTGAGTCCGCAACCGATGGATACATCCCTGGGCGTAGTGATGATTTGCACCCGGATGCCCGCCCGCCTCAGCGCAGCTTCAAACTTCATTACCTGCTGACGGGAACGGAAGGATGCAATTCCAAATGTTTCCTGCACGGTTCATTTCCCCCTTTCTTCCACATACAGTATACGGCGCAGGCGCTCCGGCGTGAAAATGGAAGGAGAATGCATCATGATTTATCTGGACAACGCAGCCACCTCCTGGCCCAAGCCGCCCATGGTGGCAAAAGCCATGACCGGCACCCTGATCAAGCTGGGTGGAAACCCGGGGCGTTCCGGCCACAGGCTGTCCCTGTGCGGCGGGCGGATCATCGAGCGGTGTCGGGAGTTGCTGGCAGAGGCTTTTGGCGCACCCGCTTCGGAAAACGTCATATTCACCTCTGGCTGCACCGAAGCGCTGAACCTTGCCATCCGGGGCAGCCTCTACCGGGGCGACGAAGTACTGTGCTCTCACGGCGAGCACAACGCAGTGATGCGGGTACTTAAGTCCCTGGAGGAAAGCGGTCAGATCACCCTGAAGGTTGTTAACCCAGAGCCGGACGGTCTGCTGCGACCGGAGACGCTGGCCAGAGCGATTTCTCCCAAGACAGCTCTGTGCGTGCTCTGCCACGCCAGCAACGTTACCGGCGTTGTTCAGCCGGTGGGAGAGCTTTCCCGGGTATTGAAAAACCGTGCCATTCCACTGCTGGTGGATGCTGCCCAGACCGCAGGCATACTGCCGGTATCACTGAAGGAGCTAGGGGCCGATATGATCGCCATACCCGGCCACAAAGGCCTGCTGGGGCCCCACGGCACCGGTCTGCTGGTGCTGGGAGCTGGAATGCTGCCAAGGCCCCTCATCACTGGGGGAACCGGTTCCCTGAGCGAAAGCATGTATCAGCCCCATTCCCTGCCAGACCGCTACGAAAGCGGCACTCCAAACCTGCCTGGCATCGCAGGATTGCTTGCAGGCGCAAGGTTTGCCCTTGCGCACCGGCAAGAAATCGAAGAATACGAAAGAGATTTGGCCCAGCAAATGCGCAGCAGTCTTCAAAACCTGAAAGGTTTACGGGTACTGGGTCACGAAACCGCACCCATGGTGGGCGTTGTGAGCTTTGTTCCCGGGCAAATGGATGCCGGCGAAATGTGCGATCAACTTTCCCGCCGGGGATTTGCTCTCCGGGCAGGGCTACACTGCGCTCCGGCCATGCATCAATGGCTGGGCACGCTGGAGTCCGGCGCCTGCAGGGCAAGCGTGGGCATATACAACACTCAGGATGACGTGGAGCAGCTCGCAGCAGCCATCGAGGATATTCTGGGCAAAAAGTAAAAAGAGGTATGGACAAAAAGAATTTCCTTTGGTATAATGAAAAATGCTGATGCGCCAATGTAGCTCAGTCGGTAGAGCAGCTGATTCGTAATCAGCAGGTCAGGGGTTCGAGTCCCCTCATTGGCTCCAGTATTTTCATCGAGGTGTAGCGCAGTTTGGTAGCGCGTTTGGTTCGGGACCAAAAGGCCGCGGGTTCAAATCCCGCCACTTCGACCAGAAAATGCCGGAATCCGAAAGGATTCCGGTTCTTTTTTTATTCAATTTGCACAAAGCGCCGTCTTTGGCGCTTTTTTCATGCAACGGATGTGCAACCTTGGGAAAAGGGCCAAAGACGGCATTGTTTATATCCATTCAAAATTTACCCTATCTCGAAGTTCATCTTTCAGGAGAAATAATTCAACCTATCGGTTGACTTTTGGAACCTGTCGAGTTATAATGAGTATAGCCAATGAGCTAGATAGAAGGAGGAGCCCGCAATGTTAACTAGTATAGGTAAGTTTCTGAGGAAACTGCGCATCGACAATGGTGAGATTTTGAAGAACATGGCGGATAAGCTGAATGTAACTGTATCGTTTCTGTCCGCTGTAGAAAACGGAAAGAAGCGAATGCCTACGACATGGAATCAGCGCATCTGCGATATGTACAATCTGAACGAGCAACAGCGCGCTGAATTCACGGCTGCTATCGCCGAAACTGAAGAAAGCCTTGAGTTGAACTTCCATGGTGTTGCTTTGAGTAACCGAGAACTGGCGGTCTCATTCGCTAGAAAGTTTGCAGATTTTGATTCAGACCAGCTGGAGAAAATCAGGAAAATGCTTGAGAAGGGCAGTAAGTAAATGAATTGCTATAAGGCATCACCCATGTCAAGAAACGACATTCGCAGGTTTGTGAAGTACATCAAGCATCTGACCCACTTGGAAGATGTCATGTATTTTCCAATCGTATCTTTTTTAGAGAACATTATGCCTCTCCTCATTCCAGATTTCCAGCTTGAAATCGTCCCTGTAATTGAGATGGGCAACAAGCACGGAGAAACCTATCCCAGTAGAAATCTGATCCGCATACGAGAGGATGTGTACTTGAGAGCGGTTGAGGGCAGCGGACGCGATCGTCTAACCATAGCTCATGAGATAGGTCATCTTCTCATGCACGACGAGGATTGCGTTGCGTTGTGTCGACTGGCTCCTGATGAAAAGCTCAAGCCTTTCGAAGACCCGGAATGGCAGGCAAATGCCTTTGGCGGTGAACTGTTGGCATCGTCTTACCTGATTAAGGGCATGACAGTCAGGCAGATTCAGGAAAAATTCGGTGTATCTGCAGATGCTGCTAGCGTTCAACTTAAAACGCTAAGCAAGTAATCGATTTGGAGGTGAGTATGATGCGAGTTTATCGCCCGCCCTAAAAAAGAAGCGCACGGAAAAGCTATTACCAGTAGCCTTCCAATGCGCTTCGGATGGACGTGCTGTAACACATCCCGGACAGATGAATTATAGCACGTCCTTTCCGTCAAGACAATAACGGAAATATGAACAATATCTTCACTTTGTGAAATGTCAAAAGGACGTGAAAACAATGATTAAAGGTTTATCCGAATACGAGAAATATCGAGTCGTTCGCCCTGTGATTGGCGGATGTGACCTGGATGATCAGGACATGCCGATTATCCGCAAAACTCCCGAGGATGCTATAGACTGGGAAGCTCTTGACATTACAGGATTCAAGAACTTGTCGAAGAAGCATGATAACTCGAATACCCTCATTCATATGTTCAGCTTCGACAAGGATCTGATGCCCCTGTGGAATCATCCATTAAAGCGTGTCGCTCTGTTCCAGACTTGTGCTGCCGTGGCGACTCCCGACTTCAGCGCATACGCATCGATGAATCTGAATGAGATTCGGCATAACGTATACAAGGCTCGCTGGTTGGGCTGTACTTGGCAGAACTACGGCTGCACAGTGCTTCCGACAGTTGGATGGGCCGATCCTCGAACCTATGATGTCTGTTTTAGCGGCATCGAGCAAGGATCTCCGGTCGTCATTTCTACCCTTGGATGCAAGGGCAATGCAGAGGATTTTCTTGCTGGCTTCAACGAAATGAAACGCCGACTTGCGCCTTCGATTATTGTCGTATATGGCGACATGATCAAAGGCATGTCTGGTCGATTCATCCGTTTCAGTTATCAGGATTCGTTTGCGACGAATGCCTCTCAACTGCATATGGATTGCGTGCCGAAGGTCTTCGTTGTGGAGGAGGTGGCGTAAATGGGTGCGCGTGGAGCATTTGTCGATGTGAACATGGAGGACTTTACCTTCGTTAAGGGCGGACAGCAGTATCAATCCATCGGCATGTCAGGAGAAGTTAAAGTACTGATCCAAACCAAGGGCGGTGTTAAGGCTCCCGAGTTTTCTCATACCCCCAACCGAGTATACGCAGTTGTTCAGGACGGTAAACTCAAGCATATTGCCTATTATGACGATAAGCATAAACAGGCCGTAAGCATCGATTTACTGCACGAGCACAAAGGCGTCAAGCCACATCGGCACGAGTATATGAGCCACAACAAAAACGATCCCGGCATTCCCCCTACGCCTGCTGAAATGGCTCTGATTCGTCGAATCAAAAAGGAGTATGGATTGCAATGAGAATAAACGAATACCAGTCGCTCGAAGAATTCACTTCTCAGTATACCGGTGAATGGTCGCCTTCCGACGGACATTGGTTTGGTCTAGAGTTCCGCTATGAAGCGCATGACTATCGACTGCATACCGGAATTATGCATGAAAACGATCCAGAGCGGGATTCTGAAGGACGTGAAATCCTCTTTGGGTTATACGCAATGAACCTTCACGCTAGCGAAGGCGAGCAATTCGTTCGATTAGCGTCCTTTGCTTCAATGGATGAGCTGCTTTGTTTCACCGGGATAGGCAGTCGTCCATTCCGAGAAGTAATTATGGACGACTCGACACAAATCCTCGGGCAGGATTAAACACAATGACACCGGCCATGGCGCTCAATGCGTCATGGCTTTTATCGTCCCCGTTAGAATTTCCACGCCCACGGCAGGCTCATATCCAGCACTGGCTTCCGGGATCTCTTGTCCCTCGTGGTCTGCGCCTTGGCCAGTGCGCTTTTCGCATCCTTCTTCCGGCGGAAAACATCCTCCATATCAACGCTGGATTTCTTCATCATGTCGGATTTGAGGTGCGTGTAGATGTTTGCCGTGGTCTGGTAATCTGTATGGCCCAGTATTTTCATGGCGATCAGCGGCTCCACACCGGCCTCAAATAGCAGCGTTGCGTAATTATGCCGGAAATAATGCGGTGTGAGCGTCGGTTTCAGCTGCTTGATGATGTCGTTCTTGCGCTTGGTTGCCTTGATCACCTTGCGCTCCTCTACGCAATAGGAAGCCTCCATCAGACTGAGCCAGATGCGTTTGAAGCTGCTCTGCGGCCAAGGCTGGCCGGTTTCCGTATGAAATACATACTGCTGCGGGAAGCCTCTCACCTTAGACAGCATAGCGCGCAGTTCCTGCGGAACCGGGATATAGCGATTAGCCGTAGCGGTTTTCAGTGCGCCGTCATAAGCCGTGGAACCAACATAATCAATGGGTGCAGAATATGTACCAGTGTTTTCTTGTGCGCTTATAATATACCGCCTTGCCGAGACCCGGCAAAGCGGTTCCCTTACATTTCCATGCTAATAAGCGCACTGACTTGATCTCTCCGGGCGTAGATGACCGCAAAGACCTGTACCAGCTTTTTCTCCTCATCGATCCAGAAGTACATCAGGTAATTCTTAATGGCTTTCATCCGTACACCTTCGCTGCGCCAGGGTTCCTCGTCTACCAAACGGACGCGCCCGGGCATATGGGCGAGAGATGCCATTGCGGAAGCCAGCAGCCGTAGCGTGTTCTGTGCGGCATCAGGTGCGAACAGCTCATTGGCGATATAGTCTCTGATCTCCCGCAGCTGCTCCTGCGCCTGGGTAGTGATTCTGACTTCGTACTCCATGCTTACTCCTCACGAAGCAAATCCGCCATGGCAGCCTCCAATGGGACGGACTCTCCCTGCTTGGCCTGCGTGAGACCACGGCTCATCATGGCATTGAAGTCAGCATCGCTCATAGTGTCTCGGGTGGGAATGCCCGCAGGTACAGTCATGGAAAAGGGTAGCCCCTTTCGCATGATGATCTGACGATAAAGGGAATTGATCACGACGGATACAGGCAGACCAAGCTGTGCCAGGATCCTTTCTGCCTGCTCCTTGATCTCCGGCTCGACGCGAGCCATAACATTGGAACTCTTTGCCATGGGGTTCACTCCTTTCTTGGTTATATTATATGCGAATGTATTGCGAATTGCAATACATTTTTATGGGTGTGATACCGCCTTTTTCAAGGTCTATACACCCCCAAATCACATCAGAAACCCGAACAAATACTATGTTTTGAACGATTGATTGCAGCGTTCGGGACCAAAAGGCCGCGGGCGACGGAGGGAAGCGGGGTCCGGTGGACACATGCCCGCAGGGCATAGCGACCCGCAGTCGTCAACCGAAACGAGAACCGGGCAGTTTTTCCTCTGATTTCGCTCGCCATATTTGGTTTGGCAAAAGGTTTCATCCTGTTATTCAGTTAGTTTATATCCCAATCTGTGCCAGGAACGTTCCTATGACATATCCAAATTTATAAAGAATAAGCAATGCCAAACTGACGGCAAATGCCTTTCTGACAAAAACCACTCTTTCCTCGCCTGCATTTACCCATGTCTTGATGTCCCTTATGATGTTACTCACTTTGCACATGTAGTTACCTCCTAAAGAATTTCATACATAGAAAGTAACTTTATTCATCAAAAAGAACCATAAATCCAGGGTTGCACTTGTGTAAACTTGCAGTTACAATCACAAATTCAGGCCGTTTTTATAAATATCCGATGAATTTCCCTATCGCATATCCGACCCCATAAATAAATCCAATAACAACAGCAATACAAACACATATCAACAGCACATACAATATCATCATCAATTTCCGCTGTTTGCTTGACAAGTTCGATACAAAATTGTTCCAGATCAACAGCATGTTTTTGGCTTTATACTTCGCCATACTCTCTTCTTTGTTTTCTTCTTCTGTTCCCCGCATTAGATAATCCAAAGAAACCTCAAAATACTCACTCATAAAGAGAAGCCTTGTCATTTCCGGGTATGCCCTGTCGTTTTCCCATTTTGAAATTGACTGTCGAGACACATCCAATATTTCTGCCAGTTCTTCTTGTGAAATGTTTTTCGTTTTACGCAACCCATATAAACGTTCACCAAATGTCATTTTCATCTCACCACCATTTTTTAGTCAAACTTTGAACAAATGCGGCTTTCCCTGTATGCAATATTTCTATCATCCCAGCCATTCTGATCGGTGAAGAAATCACGCATAAACCAGAAACGGCAACAACTAATACCAAAACAGCTGCCAAGTCCTAATACCCAGTTCTTCGTTAGGTCCTGTTCCCCGGGAAAGGCAGCCAGCACCGCTGCGGACAGTGAAAACCTCTGCTGTATACATCCACGGCGGCATCTGCTTTCTTCATGTTTTTCAGCTCCTCTTTTTTATATGGCAAGCTGATTATTGGCATTTTATCACAGTCATACTTAGACTGCAAACCCGATACTTCCCTGTCTTTTCCTGTCTGCCCGGACTATCTTCTACTTGCGAAATCATCTGAAAAAAGTCGGTTTCCGCTGGTTATTCATTAAAATGTTTTATTGTTGTCTTTTTTTGCGCAAAGTGCTATAATTCTTTGTTGGGCCCCTTCAGGAGCGAGACGCTGACTGCTGTTTCCTTCGGGTTGCTTTGTCTCCCAGGGTGTGCTGCACCGTATCCCCTGTCGCCCTGTTTGCACCCACTTCACCTTATTTTTGACCCATATATCGAGGTAGTTAAGAATGAAATGTGCAACTGTTGACACACAGAAGAGGAAAAACTGGAATGTCTTCTGGGGCATTCTTTGCTCTGTGCTGATTCTGCTTGGCGCACTTGCGTTGTTTTCTGCAATATGGTATCGGCGTGTATATGGCGATGTTGGCTTTTACGCTATTATCAACACTCTTTTTGGCGGTATGAGCGGCGTGGAATCCACGCTGGTGTATTCCTACCTGCTGGAAGCCCTTCTGCCCACGCTGCTGGCCGGCGGAGCGCTCATTTTCTTTGTTCTGCGCTGCGTACGCAAAATTCCCGTCCAATCAGAGGGAGCCGCCGAGCGAAAGTCGCTTTATCCCTTCAACTGGAAGGCAAAAAAAGCCGTTTCCGTGCTCCTTTGCTTAATTATGGTGTTCTCTGCGGCGTATATCGTTAATTTCTTTCCCTATGTCCGCCACTCCCTGAAAAAATCGCAGTTGTACGAAGAGCACTATGTGGCGCCCGAGAAGGCCAATATCGTTTTCCCGGAAAAAAAGCGCAATGTGATCTATATCCTTCTGGAGTCCACAGAAACCACCTTCTTCTCCAAGGAGCAGGGGGGCGCCATGCAGGAGAACCTTATCCCCGAGCTTTGGCAAATGGCGGATGAAAACGTGAACTTTTCCCACAACGATGGAGTGGGCGGTTTCTATGCCCCTCCCTACGCCACCTGGACCATCGCCGCCATGGTAAGCCAGACGGCGGGCATCCCCCTGAAGCTGCCCCTTACTTCCGGCACGGATCTTTACGGTTCGGAATACTTCCTCCCGGGCGCAACTACGCTGATGGATATTCTCCATGCCGAAGGATATAACCAGGCACTGATGATTGGCTCGGATGGCGATTTTGCCAAACGCAACCGCTATTTCTCCCAGCACGGAACCGATGCCATCTATGATATCGAAGCCGCAAAGGCCGACGGAATTATTCCGGAGGACTACTTTGTCTGGTGGGGCATGGAGGACTTCTACCTCTTCGACTACGCAAAAATCAAGCTGACGGAAATGGCCCAGGGGGACGAACCCTTCGCCTTTACCCTGCTGACGGTGGATACCCACTTCCCCAGCGGCTATGTGTGCGAGCATTGCGGTGATGACTACGAGGAACAGTACAACAACGTCTATTCCTGCTCCAGCGCACAGGTTTACTCCTTTGTGGAATGGATCAAACAGCAGGATTTCTACGAGGATACGGTCATCGTCATCTGCGGCGACCATCTGACGATGGATAACGAATACATAGTTCGCACTGTCGAAGAGAATTTTGACAGAAGGGTGTACAACTGTTTCATCAACACCGATCTGGAACCTTCAAGAACGCAGAACCGCACTTTCTGCAGTTTTGACATTATGCCCACCATCCTGGCAGCTATGGGATGCGATATCGAAGGAGACCGTCTTGCACTGGGAACAAACCTCTTCTCTGATCAGGATACGCTGATGGAGACCATGGGCAAAGAGGCCTTCTACGAAGAAGTGGAAAAACACTCGGAATACTACTCCGATCATTTCCTTATCCCGCAATAAAAAAGAACTCGAACGACCGCCTGCGCATATGGCACGGGCGGTCGTTTTTGTGTAGAAAACCCTTTTCTGTTTGATCAGATCCAGTTCCCGGAGATCAGTCTTCCATCCACTGACTATAGCTTGGACCATAGCTTTCAGTGAACCAACCAACGGTCCTGGGGGCAAATGTGGAATACTCGGGCAAATGTTCCATACAACTCACCCGCTTTTTCTTCCGGAGCAGCTGATAGCTTTCGTTGATAAGGATGCGGGTCATCCATGAAAAAAGAAAGCCTCATTTTTGAATGTATGCTGTTTTTCCCATGCCTTCAAAGCAGCTTCCTGCAACGCATCCTGCACATCTGCATCATTTTTCAGAATCGTGAATGCAATCCGGTACATCTTGGCCTTGTTTTGTGTCACTCGTCGGATGTATACATCTTTTGTCATCCGGGTTCCCCCTTTCGGAAAGTTCCATCCATCAGGATGCACATAAAGCCGTTTTTTTGTGCCGCCAGGAAAAATATTTCCGGCAATGAAAAAACAGCATCCGGTTATTCCCCGGACGCTGTTTGCAAGTCTCCAATCGGCCTTATTCCCCCTCAGAGGGCATGCTGCTGTTATCCGCAGGCGTGCTGCCCAGAAGCAGCATCCCCGTCACCACATCATCCATGAGGGCCATGATGTAGGGCATACCCCGATCCTGCTTGGATTGCAGGATAACCTCGTCGGCCATCAGATCGGTAAAGGGGCTATTTTTCTGCTGGATGCGCACCATGCATCCAGGGCCGGTAATGAGCAACGCCCCGGCCAGACGGGTACCGTTGGAGCCGCTCTTGTTGTAGTAGAAAGTTTTGAGACCCTTACCGCCACGGGCCTGGGGCTCATAATCCAGGTAGGGTACACGTTTGGCAAAGCCCCGCTCCGTCATCAGCAGCAGCTGGTCGGTGGGTGCCGGCTGGCCTGCCCAAAGCACCTCATCGCTCAAATCCAGATTCATACCCTTTACGCCGCCAGACACACGGCCCATAGCGGGAATCTGATCTGCATGGAAACGGATGCACATGCCGCCCTGGGAAATCAGCAGTACGTCGGAAGCAAGATCCAGGGGCAGAATGCAGTGGAGGCTGTCCCCGTCCCTGAGATTCAGGGCGGCAAACTTGGAACGTTTCACGGCATATTCGGTGGCAGCGGAGCGTTTCAGCTGGCCCCGTGCGGTAACGAACAGCATATCCGGCAGTTTCTCCAGCTCTTCATGGGTATGGCACATCATATAGATGGGCTCTTCGCCGCCTTCCAGCCCTGCCAGCACGCCGCTGAGCAGCGAGCCTCTGTCCTTGGGTTTGTTCATTTCCTGCAGGCTGCCCACGCCGATCTGGTAGCAGTTACCCAGATTGGTAAACAGGAACAGCGAATGATCGGTATCCGTCTCAAAACGGTACAAGGGCGGTTCTTCGGGGGCTTCGGCCTCTGCTCCGGCTGCCTTGCGCTGGGGCCGGGGGGCGCTGCGGCGCAGGTAACCATCCCGGCTGAAGGTGATCACCGCTTCTTCGGCGATCTTTTCTTCCTTCACCAACGCCTCCACAACGTTTTCCACTTCTTCCACAGCGGTGCGGCGTTCATCACCGAATTTGTCCGCCACGGCTTTCAGTTCCTTCTTGATGACCCGGAGCAGCTTCTTTTCGTCCGCCAGAATGGCTTCCAACTCTTCGATGGTTTTGAGAAGCTCTGCATATTCCTTGCGCAGGGCTTCGATCTCAAGGCCGGTGAGGCGCTGCAGGCGCATATCCAGAATAGCCTGGGCCTGGATCTCCGTCAGATCAAAGCGTTCCACAAGGCCCGCCTTGGCTTCCTTGGGATTCTTGCTGGCACGGATCAGGGCGATGACCTCGTCCAGATTATCCACAGCAATCATCAGGCCTTCCAGAATATGGGCACGGGCACGGGCTTTGTCCAGCTCGTACTGAGTGCGGGCGGTGACTACGTTTTTGCGGTGACGAATATAGTAGCGGATCATGCGGCGCAGGCTCAGCAGCTTGGGCTTGCCCTCGGCGATGGCCACCATATTCACGCCAAAGGTGACCTGCATATCGCTGTATTTGAAAAGGTAGCTGAGCACCTTGTCCACATCGGAATCCTTGCGCAGTTCAATCACTGCACGCATGCCGGTACGGTCGCTCTCATCCCGGATGTCATAGATACAGCCAAGAGCGGCCTTCTTTTCCTCGCTGAGGCGGAGGATTTTTTCCAGCATGGCGGCCTTGTTCACCTGATAGGGCAGCTCCGTGATAACGATAAGCTTGCGCCCGGCAGGGCCATCCTCAATATGGGTCTTGGCCCGGAGCAACAGCTTGCCCTTGCCGGTTTCATAGGCCTGACGCAGTTCGGGGGTATTGAGAAGAATACCGCCGGTGGGAAAATCCGGAGCGGGCAGAATCTGCATCAATTCGTCCACGGTAATATCCGGCTTGTCGATCTGGGCAATGACTGCATTGATGCTCTCCCGCAGGTTGTGGGGCGGGATATTGGTGGCAAGGCCCACAGCGATACCGTTTGCACCATTTACCAGAAGATTGGGAAAGCTGGCAGGCAGAAGATCCGGCTCCTTGAGGGTGTCGTCGAAATTGAGACGGAAGGGCACAGTATCCTTGTCGATATCCTTGAGCATCAGCATGGCCAGCTGGGTCATGCGGGATTCGGTATAACGCATGGCGGCTGCGCTGTCGCCATCCACAGAACCAAAGTTGCCGTGGCCATCCACCAGGGTAGCCCGCATGTTGAAAGGCTGGGCAAGGCGTACCAGCGCATCGTAAACGCTGCTGTCACCATGGGGGTGATATTTACCAAGGCAGTCGCCCACGATACGGGCGCATTTGCGGTAGGGCGTATCGGGCGTGATGCCCAGCTCGTTCATGGTAAAGAGGATGCGGCGCTGTACAGGCTTGAGGCCGTCTTCCACCCGGGGCACTGCACGGTCCATGATAACATGCTCGGCGTAAGGGATCATGCTCATGTGCATGACCTCTTCCATGGGGACGGAAAGTATGCCCTGCTCGGCATTCATGATTTCGTCTTTCTTGCTCACGGAGCCATCCTCCCTTCCTCTTCCATGGTGTCGGTAATGGTGGTGAAGCTGTCTTCACGGTTGAAATTGGCGTACTGGCTGATGTACTCCCGGCGGGGATCCACCTTGTCGCCCATGAGGATAGTCACAAGGCGTTCGGCCTGGGTTACATCCTCAATGGTCACCTTCATCAGCTTGCGCTGTGCCGGATCCATGGTGGTGGCCCAAAGCTGTTCCGGGTTCATTTCGCCAAGGCCCTTGTAGCGCTGCAGGGTGTACCCCTTGGAATTGCCCTTGGTGAGTTTTTTCAGTTCCTCATCGTCGTAGGCGTACTGCACCTTGTTGCCACGCTGTATTTTGTAAAGGGGCGGCATGCCGATGTATACATGCCCTGCGGAGATCAGCTCCCGCATGTAGCGGTAGAAGAAGGTGAGCAGGATGGCCCGGATATGTGCGCCGTCCTGATCCGCATCACTGAGGATGATAACCTTGTGATACTTCAGGCCGGACAGGCTGAAGCTTTCATCGATATTGGTGCCAAGGGCCGTGATGAGGGAACGGAATTCCTCGTTGCTCAGCACCTGGTCAATGCGTTTCTTTTCAGCATTGAGGGGCTTGCCTCTGAGGGGAAGAATAGCCTGAAAGCGGCGGTCCCGGCCCTGCTTGGCACTGCCGCCGGCGCTGTCGCCCTCAACGATGAACAGCTCGTTCAGTTCCGGCTTTCTGCCGGTGCAGCTGGCCAGTTTGCCCACCAGCGGGGCAGCTTCCAGAGCGCTGCGGGTACGGGCAACGTCACGGGCCTTCCGGGCAGCCTCACGCACATGGGCGGCACGGACGGCTTTTTCCACCAATTTCTGGCAAAGCTCCTGATTTTTAAGGTTTTCAAAGAATGCCGTCAGGTGCTGGGTCACGATGGCTTCCACAACGGGGCGAACCTCCGTATTGCCCAGGCGGCCCTTGGTCTGGCCCTCAAACTGGGGATTTTTTACCATGGCGATCATCACGGCGGTCATGCCTTCCCGGAAGTCGTCGCCGCCAAGATTGGCATCCTTTTCCTTCAATGCGCCAAGTTTGCGTGCAAAATCGTTCATCACCTTGGTGTAGGCGGCCTTGAAGCCGGTTTCGTGGCTGCCGCCCTCGCCGGTGGGAATGTTGTTGACGTAGGAGAAAACGTTCTCGGTGTAGCTGTCGGTATACTGGATCGCCACACGGAACACCACATCGTCCCGCCTGCCTTCCAGATATATAGGCTGGCTGTAGAGGGCAGTTTTATCTTCGTTCAGGTAGCGCACATAGTCCACGATGCCGCCCTCGTAGTGGAATTCCTGGGTACGCTTTTCCTTCAGCTCATCAGAACCTTCCTGGCTTTCATCAAGGATCTGATCCTCCGCCAGCTCGGATGCAGTAATATCCTGCGGAGCCACCGGTTCCTCGGGGATACGTTCATCTGTAAAGGTAATGCTGAGCCCCTTGTTGAGATAGGCCAGCTCCCGCAGGCGACGGCAGACCGTATCGTGATTGAAGTGAGTGGTTTCAAAAATGCGGTCATCCGGCATAAAGTGAATCAGCGAACCTCGCTCCCGGGTGTTACCCTGCAGGGTGAGGGGCTGGACGGTTTTGCCCGCAGTTACCTTGCCGGTGGCAGGATCCTCCACACTTTCAAAACGAGTCTGATAATGTTTGAAATCATGAAAAACATCCACCGTGGTCCAGCGGCTCAGGGCATTGACAACGGAAGCGCCCACGCCGTGCAGGCCGCCGGAATAATCATAATTTTCGTTGTTGAACTTGCCGCCTGCGTGGAGTTTGGTAAAAATGACTTCCGTACCGCTGATGCCCATGGTGGGGTGGATATCCACAGGCATACCCCGGCCGTCGTCCCGGACGCTGGCAGAGCCATCCTCATGAAGGGTGACCCAAACATGCTGGGCATAGCCGCCCATGGCCTCGTCGATAGCATTATCCACGATTTCCCACAGCATGTGGTGAAGCCCCCGGCTGCCCGTGGAGCCAATGTACATGCCCGGGCGCATTCTTACTGCGTCCAGTCCTTCCAGAACCTGTATGCTGCTTGCGTTGTATTGCTTTGCCATGAAAATGGATCACTCCGTTTACTAATCTTTCGGGGAAACAGTCACAACATGTTATTATAGCACGAAAATCCCAAAACCCGCAAATCCTGCTATTCCCGATAGATAAAATGGGTAATACCGTCGGGAGGGTTTGAAAGCAGGGGCTGGATGCTGGTGGGATAAACGGTTACGGAATCAAGCTCCTCAAGCGGCGTCCAACGGAAAACAAGACGGTAGCTCTTGCCGTCCAGTTTATCCTCCACCTTAATCTCCCCTTCCGTGGCGATCTGAACGGGTTCCTTCAGAGTAACAAGGTAATAAAGGCACAGCTGATGGCAGGGTCTATGATCCCAGGGAATAAACACTTCGCCCAAAAACACCGGCCTCTCCACCCGGATTTCTGCCAAAAGCTCCTCCTGAAACTCCCGGATCAGTGCAGCTTCGCCCGTCTCCCCAAAGGATACATGACCGCCGGGAATGGCGTAGCCTTCCTCCCCTATCAACTTTTGCAGAAGAATTTTTCCATTGTGGATCAAAATGCCTCCAACCCGGTAAGAAAAAACATTTTCCGGGGTTTTGAAAAAAATGTCGCTCATATGGCTCCCTTTCTGTGAAAGTTTTTGAAAAACAGGATAAATGCAGTATAGTCCCAATGAAAAAACCTGTCAACGGAAAGTATTTTCACCGTTCACAGGTTTGCCGGGTCTTTTTTCAGGCACACTGAAGAATGAAATGGAGGGAGAGCTATGTGCGGCAGATACTGTTTTACGCCTGCAGCGGCGCAGAGTCTGAATTTTCATGCAGGGGAAGTGTATCCGGGGCAAAGCACACCGGTGATAATTCCCGGCGTGAAAGAAGGCGTTCCCCGGCTGATGAAATGGGGGTTTCCCCGAATTGGCGGAGGGGGACTGGTGATCAACAGCCGAAGCGAAAAAGCGGATGTGACGAACATGTTCCGGCGGGCAGTAAGGGAGCGTCGATGTCTTGTGCCCATGAGTGGCTTTTTTGAATGGAAAAGGACGGCAAGCGGTTCCAAAACCAAAGAGAAATATTTTTTCCAGAGCGAAAACGTCTCAGCGTCCGGCGGGCTGATGATGGCTGCCGGTCTGTACGGCCGCTTCAGTCCCAGAGCCAGCGAACCTTTCGAGGGCTTTGTGATCATGACCCGTGAAGCCGATGAACAGATGCAGCCCTACCATCACCGCATGCCAGTGCTGCTGGAAGGAGAGGCATGCCTTCACTGGCTCAACGCCCCGCCTTCCATGCCCTACGATGCACTCAGGCTGCTATTCAGGCCCCCGGCGCTGGTGGTCAGGAGGGCCGATGAGGAGGTGCTTCCTTGAGGCATTGCCGGATCTCCTCCTTGCCGAGGGTTTCCTTCTGAACCAGCAGCCTTGTCAACCTCCGCCATTTGTTCATATGATGGCGCAGCATGCCCGCCGCCAGCTGCTGGCCCATATCCAGCCATTGCTGCTGTGCAGCCTCCCGTCCGGCTTGGGAAAACAGATAGGCTTCCGTTCCGCCGGGCATCATCCCCCACTCGCACACCATACGCTGGGCCAGGGAGGCCGCTTTTTCAATATCGTTGGCGGCACCCGTAGAAAGAAAATCTTCGCCGGAAAAGAGAATCTCCGCTTCCCGACCCGCAAGGGCCACCGCAATATGGGAAAGAAGCTCTCTTTTCTGATAAAACATCTTTTCCGGAGGGATGGCCATGCTGTAACCAGCTGCTCCATTGCCTGTGGGGATGATAGAAACCTTGCGGATGGCGCTCTCGGGCAGAAGCAATGCCGTGAGCAAAGCGTGGCCTGCCTCATGTGCGGCGGTCTGTTCCTTTTCCTGCTGATAGCTGATGCCGCCGGGACGTTCCATGCCAAAGAGCATTACATCCATAGCGGTGCTGATGTCCTGTTTGAAGATGCGGTCGCTGCCCCGTTTGGCTGCAAGGATGGCCGCTTCGTTGAGCATGCTTTCCAGCCTTGCGCCGGAAAACAGCGAGGTTTCCGCTGCCAGTTCATTCAGGCACACATCATCGCCCATGGGCTTGTTACGGGCGTGGACTTCCAGTATTTTCAGCCGTTCTCCCGGGCCAGGCAGCGGCACCTCTATGCGCCGGTCAAAACGACCCGGACGGAGCAATGCGTCATCCAGCGTATCAATACGGTTGGTGGCAGCCAGCACAACAATGCCGTCCCCTTCGCTAAACCCGCTCATTTCCGACAAGAGGGCGTTCAGGGTCTGCTCCCGTTCGTCATTCTGGTTGGTTCTCTTTTTTCCAATAGCGTCTATCTCGTCAAAAAAGATCACCGCACGGCCAGCTTTTCTCGCCTTCTGGAAAAGGCTGCGGACACGGCTTGCGCCAACGCCCACATACATTTCCACAAAATCAGCGCCATTCACTGCAAAAAAGGGAACTCCTGCTTCCCCGGCAAGGGCTCGGGCAAGTAGGGTTTTGCCGGTGCCGGGCATACCGTAGAGCAGTATGCCACGAGGGACCCGTGCACCCAGTGAGGCATATTTTTCCGGCGTTTTGATAAACCCAATCAAATCCCTCATGCTTTCCAGGGCCTCTTCGTTGGCAGCCACGTCGGTAAAGCGCGTGGAGGGAACCTCCGCAGCCGAAAAACCCGTGCTTCCGGCAGCAAAACCATGGGCCGGAGAGGGACGCCGGGTCAGCAAAAGCAGGGCAGGAATGCCCGCCAGCAGCAGGCACAGCAGGATGCGTGTAGCCGCATCGCCGCTGGTATCCTTTTTCACAAAAACCGAAAATATCGTAATAAAAAGCATCAGAGCCAGCAAAACCGTCGGCAGTATCCTTGGGCGGCGCAGCGGCACGGTGATTCCTCCTTTGAATTAATTCCTTGGGATACTTCATCCGAAAAAAGTATACAGGATGCGTCCGGGCAAAGTAAATGGTACATATTGCCCGCTTTTCCATGGTATTTGAGAGAAAAGAAAGCGCAAAGTATCAACGGGCGGTTTGCAGAAGCGCCCACAGGATCGCCGGGAGGGATGAAAGTGAAAAAGCGCAAAGAGACTCCGCCTGAGGATGAACGCCTTGTAAGCGCCGGGGATGATCCTATACAGGCAAAGGATACAGAGGACAAATCCACCCCGGAAAACCCGCCTGGGAACAACGCCGGGGAAGAGGTACTGCCCAAATTATCCAGGCGTGAGCGGAAACGCATGCTCCGTCAGGAAAAGCAGCAGGCAAAGCTTGCCCACAAAAAAGAAAAGCAGCTGGAAAAAGCAAAAAAACATCCAAAACGCAGAAAGGCGGATATCACACCCCGCCAGGCTGCAAGGCTTGCTTTGGAGCGGGAGCGACGTGCGATTTCTCTGGGCACACCGGAGCGCCACCATACCGGCATTCCCGAAAGACGGCATCCCCTGCGCAGAGCCGCCGGGATTCTGGTACTGCTTTCCCTTGCTGCTACGGGCGTTGCGGTATTTGTGCTCAATGTGCCCAACTGGCAAAAGCTGGATGTCAGCAAGATCACCCGGCCACCCCAGCGGGGCTACATTCTGGACAGGGAAGGCGAGGTTCTGGCAGTCATCCGGGGTTCGCAGGACCGGGTAGTGCTGCCCGTGGAGGAAATACCCCAACAGATCAAAGATGTTTTTGTGGCGGCGGAAGATCTCCGGTTTTATGAGCACAAAGGCATCGATATTGTGCGGCTGTTCGGCGCATTGGCGGCAAACCTCCGGGACGGCGCCTATTCCCAGGGAGCCAGCACCATCACCATGCAGCTGATCCGCCAAAGCCATCTCAGCACAAACAAAACCATCGCCCGCAAGGCCGAAGAAATCTGGCTTGCGTTGCAGCTGGAAAGGCTCATGACCAAGGAGGAGATCCTTGCCATGTACCTCAACTATATCTATTTCGGCAATGGCGCCTACGGCATACAGGCTGCAGCCCAGGCATATTTCGGCGTGGATGCGGCAGACCTGACCCTGAACCAGGCGTGCGCCCTTGCCGCCAGCATCAAGGCTCCCAGTTACTATGCACCCCATGTGGCCCCGGAAAGAAACCTCTCCCAGCGCAGGTACATTCTCTCCACCATGCTGGCGGAGGGAATGATCACCCAGCAGGAGCACGACGAAGCAGTAGGCGAAACCCTTGCGCTGGCAGAGCCGGAAGCGGAGGGAATGGTTTACGGCTGGTATGCTGATGCGGTGCTGGACGAAGCGCAGAACCTGCTTGGCATGACCGGCGAAGAGGTTCTCTCCGGCGGGCTCTATATCGAAACCGCTCTGAGCCCCACCCACCAGTCGCTGCTGGAAAAGCAGTTTGAAACCGACGTTTTTCCCGCCAATGCAGGCGACGGAACCAAAGTACAGGGTGCGGCGGCCTGTGTGGATGTAAAAACCGGCGAGGTGCTGGCCATCGTCGGCGGACGCAGCTACGACGTGCGCCGGGGTCTGAACCGGGCCACTCAGATGCGCCGCCAGCCCGGCTCCGCCCTGAAACCGCTGGCTGTTTATGCCCCGGCCATCAATCAGTACGGCTACATGACCTGCAGCGTTCTCAAGGATGAACCCACCAATTTCAACGGCTACAAACCCCGCAACGCCAGCTATACCTACTACGGCAATGTCAGCATCCGCACGGCGCTGAAAAGCAGCCTGAACGTATCCACCGTGGCGCTGATGAACAAGATCGGCGTAACCGCAGGGCGCAACTATCTTTCCAGCGTGGGCATCCCGCTGGATGACCGGGACAGCAACCTGGCCCTGGGGCTGGGTGCAATGACCTACGGCGTATCGCCGGTGCAGCTGGCTGCAGCCTATTCCCCCTTTGCCAATGGAGGCATCTTTTATCAGCCCCACTTCATCCGCAAAATCACGGATTCTTCCGGACGGGTGCTCTACCTGAACCGGGATGAAGGAAACCGGGTATTGAAGGCGACTTCCGCCTACCTGATGACCAGTCTTCTGCAGACGGTCACTTCCTCCGGCACTGGCGCAAAGCTTTCCGGCGCAGGCACTCCTGTAGCCGGAAAAACCGGCACCGTGAACATGACCGGCGGCGGCAACCGGGATATCTGGATGGCCTGTTACAACAGCGAGATCGCCTGCGCCTTCTGGATGGGTTTTGACAACCCGGACTCCAGCCACAAACTTGCAGGTTGGATCAGCGGCGGCGACAATACCGCCCTCATGGCACGCAACTATTTCCGGGATCTGTACCGCAACCGGGAAAAACCTCAATTCACAAGACCCAGAGGTATCATTTCCCTGGAAATCGACACCCAGTCCATCAAATGGCGTGGCGAACCCATGCTCGCCACAGATCTGACACCCTCCAATTACCGCTATACGGAAGTATTTACCGAGGATAACCACCCCACCAAGCGCAGTGACGTATGGACACCTCCCCGAGCCCTCAACAGCTTCTCCGTTTCCCACAACGGCGACGGCTATCCCGTGCTGGTTATGCAGCCTTCGGACAGCGCAGTGTACCGAATCCAGCGGGATACTGCCGGCGAAAGCTTCATCCTCACGGAGCTGTACGGTTCCGCAGGCGAAACCCTGTACTTTACCGATACCAAGGCCAAAAGCGGCGTCACCTACACCTACCGGGTTATTCCCGTACATGCAGAGCTTCTGAATAACGGCATCCTGCTGGAAGGGGTGCAATCGGTGCAGGTGGCGCAGGCCAATGTAAGCGGCGGGAGAAATCTATTGGAAAACATCTGGGATTTTTTCACAGGCAGCGACCGGGGCGATTCCTCCGCCGTGGAAAGCCTTTCAGAAAACGAGGTCTCCATTTTCTGGGGACCGTAACAAAACCCCTTCCGCCCGTCAGCCTTGTGCCGACGGGCTTTTCTCATTGGTCTTTTTCTTTGCCGCCGCATGGCTGGATGCTGTTGTTTTTTGCTGGTTTGATGTATAATGAAACCAACATTTATGCAAAATACAAAGGAGGAGAATGCCATGTCATTCCTCTACGAAGTGCCGGATTACAAGAAGCTGAGGGTAATTATTGATACGGATACTGCCTGCGAAGCTGACGACCCCTTTGCCATCGCCCATGCGCTGCTCAGCCCCAAGCTGATGGTGAAAGGCATTGTGGCAGAGCATTTCCGGGTGGAAGGCTCCATGGAAAGAAGCTACCAGGCCATGAAGCTCCTTGTGGACAAATTGGGCATGGAGGCCAATCTGCTGCGAGGCGAAGAGTATCCCCTTGAAGAGGGCACTGTATCCGAAGGCGTTCGTTTCATCATTGACGAAGCCCGCCGGGAGGATGAGCATCCCCTGTTTGTTTTGTGCCTTGGGGCGCTGAGCAATATGGCCCGTGCCCTGAGGATTGCGCCGGATATCGCCTCCCGGCTCACGGTGGTCACCATCGGCGGCCAGAGCTATGACGGCCACGGCGCCCCCTTCCGGGAGTTCAATTTCGGCAATGATGTGAAGGCTGCCAACGAAGTGCTGGCCGCACCGGTTCCGCTGTGGCAGATTCCCATGTCTGCCTACGGCTCCATCCGGGTAGGGCTGGCAGAGCTGCAAAGAAAGGTACTGCCCTGCGGCGAGGCAGGCGAATACCTTTTCCGGCAGATGGAGGAGTATAACCGCAGCGAGCACGCAGGCTGGACCGCCGGCGAAAGCTGGACTCTGGGAGATTCTCCTGCCGTGGCGGTGATACTGGATCCCTCCATTGGCACAAAGGTCAGCCGCCCTGCTCCCATTGTAATGGAGGATACCTCCTATCAGGATAACCCCTGCGGCAGAACCATTCAGGTATACGACCGGGTGGACAGCCGCTTTGTCCTGGAGGATTTCTTTGCCAAGCTGGCCATCCACGCAGGGTTGTAAAAAAAACAAGCGCCTCTCTTTTGCCCGGCTCTACCCCTTGCATATATTGTCAAATTGGGGTACAATATGTTGTAATCTGTCTTCAGAATGGCAATGTCCGGGTTTTAGGAAAGGATGATCTGTTTCATGCATGTGTTCCACCCTCCGCAGACCAACAACGGTTTGCCGCCGGAAAACGTATTCGTGGTGGCGGACAGTGCGAATATTCCCATTGCAGAAGGGTTTCTGATCCCTTCCTATCATCCCTACCTGTTTCCGGAGCGGCCGCTGAATTACTACATCAGCATCCGCTCAAACGGGCCGGGAAAGGATATGGCCCTTGGTGCAGTTCTGGGCAGGCTCCAGCAGCTGCGCAACCAGAACCCGCATCTTGCGGCCCGGGCGTTTGCCCAGGTGAACCCCCAGGATACGGCAATGATGGGCTTCTATATGGAAAGCGGATTTGACGGAAACGACGCACTGGACGTAATCAGCATCTGCCCGCCCAATGCAAAACCCAGCGCTCCCATGGGCTATGATATGAACCGTGTGCCCTTTGACACCCAAGCCCAGATCAGCGGCTTTCTGCAACGCATGAACACCTACCGCCTCAATGCCTGGCGGCCTGATCAGCTTCAGCATTTCATGTCCACCCCCAATTTCCTGGCCATGTACATCAGCCGGGGCCAGGAGCTGGTGGGCGAGATCGCCTTTGCCGGCGAAGGAAGCTCTGCACGGCTGCTGGGTCTGTATGTGGTGCCCAATTATCGCCGCATGGGCATGGCCAAGCACATGATCGCCGCCGGAATGAAAATGCTCAGCGAGCACGGCGTCAATTATGTGGAAGCGGAAGTGATCCGCCGCAACGAGGTTCAGGCCCGTCTTGCCCAGAGCTGCAACGCAACCTTTGTGCGCACCGCCTGCTTCTATCCGGGTATCAACTATGACTGACAAAAAACATGCCACCATCGGCAGCTATCAACTGGTTCGTACCAATCGCCGCACCCTGTCCATTTCCTTGGACAAAAACGGCATGGTTATAGCCCACGCACCGCTCAAAATGCCCCTTTGGCAGATTGAGCGGTTTCTTTGGGAAAAGAGTGGCTGGATCGCAGAAAAGCGAGCCCTGCTCCAATCCCGTGCCAAGCGTATGGAACAATTCGATCCTGTCCAGGGCGGCAAACTGCCCTATCTGGGCGGAACCCTCTTCCTTCAGGCTTGGGAGGGCAAAACCGCCCGGCTGGATGGCAACACGCTGTATCTGCCTGAGGAGGGAAGCGTCCGGGCTCAGGCGCTGAAATGGCTCCAGGGGGAAGCCAGACGGGTACTGCCCCTGTATGTGGACAAATGGTCCAAAATCACCGGACTCAAGCCAAGCCGCATCGGTTTCGGCTATGCCCAGAAGCGCTGGGGCAGCATGAGCAGCAAGGGCAGCCTCCGGCTGAACGTGGCGCTGATGCACTGTGCGCCCCGGCAAATAGACTACATCGTAGTTCATGAACTAACCCACATAAAGCACATGAACCACAGCCCTGCCTTTCACGCTGCGGTGGAGGCTGTATTGCCGGGCGCAGCGCAGCTTCGCAAGGAAGTAAAGGCCCTGAGCGGATATTTGGAACTGCTCCGGGAATAGACAGGGCTCAAAAAAAACGCAGGAGAGAGGCATTCTCCTGCGTCTGGCTGTCAAAAAATGCGCAGGGTGCAGGGGGATCATCCCCCTGCCGGGTGTGGGCAGAGCACACATTCCTTGTGCCGCAGCGCTTTCAAGAAAGCACAGCGAGCAACGAAGGTGCAAGATTTGCGGCTTTGACTGACAAAAATGAGGTTTTTCCACAAGCTGACGCAGGAGAGAGGCATTCTCCTGCGTTTTTCTTTGTTTTGCAGTCCTCAAGCCCGCCCCCCAAAAACCATGTTCCCTTTTCGTTCCAAATGGTGACTTTTCCCC
Organism: Clostridiales bacterium; assembly: GCA_015056145.1. Classification (GTDB taxonomy): domain Bacteria; phylum Bacillota; class Clostridia; order Christensenellales; family Aristaeellaceae; genus Limiplasma. Next base: position 22,302 of record SVGY01000011.1, on the reverse strand, counting down.
TTTTCCTATTGATGAAACCGGGCTTCATAGCGTATAATATACGGAAGGCCGATTCAAACGGTCGGCTTTGTTTTGCCCTGCTACAGGCAAACCATACAAGGAGTGCAAGCAATGATGAATACACCTCACATCCGGGACTACGCAGGCAAGCACGTCCACATGATCGGCATCGGCGGCAGCAGCATGAGCGGCCTTGCCAGAATGCTGCTGGAAAAGGGCTATATCCTTACCGGTTCCGACAATTTGGAAACCTACGCCACCAAGCTGCTCCGGGACGAGTACCATGTGCCCGTAACCATCGGCCACAAAGCGGAAAACGTTCACGGAGCCGATCTGGTGATCTACACCGTGGCCATCCTGCCGGATAATCCCGAGCGGGTGGAACTGGCCCGCCTGAATATACCCTGCATTGAGCGGGCCACTCTGCTGGGCCAGCTGATGGAGGGCTATTCCAGCGCAGTAGGCGTTTGTGGCACCCATGGCAAAACCTCCACCACCTCCATGCTGGCCCAGATCATGGTGGAAACCGGCATGGATCCCACCATCAGCATTGGCGGCAATCTGGATTTCATCGGCGGCAACATCCGCATCGGCCAGGGCGACACCTTCCTTGCGGAGGCCTGCGAGTTCAACGCCAGTTTCCTGCATATGCGGCCCACGGTGGCGGTGGTGCTCAACATCGATATGGATCATCCGGATTTCTTCAAGGATATCGACGATGTGCAGCGCACCTTCGGCCTGTTCCTGGACCTGCTGCCGGAGAATGGCGCAGCGGTGGGCAACGGTGAGGACAAGCGCATTGTAGAACTGTTTGAAAAGCTGCCCTGCAAAACCTACACCTTCGGTTTCGGCGCCGATTGCGATTTCAGCCCCGCAGGCCTTGTGTATGACGAGCTGGGTCACGGCAGCTACGATCTTTGCTTCCGGGGAGAAAAACTGGGCCATGTGAAACTGAATGTGCCTGGCTTCTTCCACGTCAGCAATTCCCTTGCCGCCCTTGCCTGTGCATGGGTCAAGGGAGCAGATATGGAAAAGGCCTGCCAGGCTCTTTCCCACTTTGAAGGTGCACACCGCCGCTTTGAGCTGACCAGCGTTGTGGAGGGCGTGAAGCTCTACCACGACTACGGTCATAATCCCACAGAAATGAAAAACGCCATCAGCGTAGCCGCCATGCAGCCCCGCAACCGCCTCTGGGCAGTTATGCAGCCCCACACTTTCAGCCGGGTGAAGAATCTTTTTAACGATTACCTCACCTGCACCAAAGAAGCAGACATCACGCTGGTCACGGATATTTATGCAGCCCGTGAAAAGGATCCCGGCGATATCAAAGCCGAAATGCTGGTGGAAGGCATGCGGAAAAACGGCATCAACGCCATCCACACCCCCAGCTTTGACGACACCGAAAAATACCTCCGGGATCATTGGCAGCCCGGGGATCTGGTACTGACTATGGGCTGCGGCAACATCAACCAGCTCAACGACCAGATCTACGAAAACCAGCAAAAGAAACAGGGCTGAAATCGCCCCGACGGAAGGTGGAACAGCGATGTCTCAGATGGAAATCTATCTCAACTCCCCGGCTATGGGCGCTCTGCCCCCTTGGATGAATCGCCATGCGTTTGAAACCGTTAAGAAGGATTACGAGCGCATCACCGGCTACGAGCCCACGCCCCTTTATTCCCTCCCCTTCCTTGCAAAGGAGCTGGGCCTTGGCGGCATCTATATCAAGGACGAATCCCGCCGTTTCGGTCTGAACGCCTTCAAGGCGCTGGGCACCCTCAACGCTGTAAGGCAGGCGGCAGGCAGCAGTCTTTCTGCCAAAAAGCTTATCGCCGCCACCGACGGCAACTTTGGCCGGGCTGTGGCATGGGCTGCCAAGCGGGAAGGCATGGAGGCCATCATTTTCATGTCCAGCGGCACCAAACCCGAGCGGGCGGAAGCCATCCGCAACATGGGCATGACCAAGGTCATCCTCACCGGAAAAAACTACGATGAAACCATTCATATGGCCCATGAATATGCCCTGAAGGAGGGCGGTCTGCTGGTGCAGGATACGGAGCTGCCCGGCTTTGAAAACATCGCCCGCAGCGTTGCAGTGGGCTACAGCGTGATGCCTGCAGAGGCCCTTCAGCAGATGCAGGATGCAGGCGTAGTGCCCACCCATGTATTTGCCCAGGCCGGCGTTGGCTCCATGGCCGGCGGCGTTCTGGGATACCTGGCCACCGTCATGGAAAACCAACCCGTTTTTGGCGTTGTGGAAACCTGGGAAGTACCCTGCGTGATGGAATCTGCCAAAAAAGGCGAAAAGGTCATCATCGACGCATTGCCCCACACCAGCATGTACGGCCTCAACTGCGGCGAACCCAATCCTCAGACTCTACCCATTCTCACCTCCCGGGCCAGTGCGTTCCTGCGCTGCAAGGATGAGGTGACATTCGAGGGCATGCGCCGCCTGGCAAAGCCTCTTGGCGACGACCCCGCCATCATCAGCGGTGAATGCGGCGCCGTTACCCTGGGCGCTCTCATTCATCTCATGACCAATGACGATTTCCGTACCGAACGGGAAAAGCTTGGCCTTGATGAAAATGCTCATGTGCTGCTCTTTTCCACCGAAGGTGATACCGACCCCGAACACTACCAGCAAATCATCTCCGAATAACCAACTACAGAAAGGAATACACCATGCTTCAGCTTAATGACATCAGCCTTCAGTTTGCGGGAGACCTGCTCTACAAGCACGTTGACCTGCTGTTCCAGCCCGACCACTGCTACGGCATCATCGGCGCAAACGGCGCAGGTAAATCCACCCTTCTGCGCATCATTTCCGGCGAGCTGCCCCCCACCACCGGCACCGTCAGCATCCAGAAGGAAGACCGCATGTCGGTTCTGGAGCAGAACCATTTCAAATACGATGAATACTCCGTGATGGATACCGTCATCATGGGCAACCGCCGCCTTTATGACATCATGAAGGAGAAAGATGCCCTCTACATGAAGGAGGACTTCTCCGAGGCCGACGGCGAAAAGGCCGCCGAGCTGGAAGGCGAATTTGCGGAAATGGGCGGCTGGGAAGCCGAAACCGAAGCCGCACAATTGCTCAACGGCATTGGCATCTCCACCGATCTGCACTACGCCCAGATGAGCAGCCTCGACGGCCGCCAGAAGGTGAAGGTGCTGCTGGCCCAGGCCCTGTTCGGCCACCCCTCCATCATCCTCCTGGACGAGCCCACCAACGGCCTGGACGTGGAAAGCACCGAATGGCTGGAAGATTTCCTGGTGGACTGCAGCGCCATCGTCATCGTAGTCAGCCACGACCGTCACTTCCTCAATGCCGTATGCACCAACATTGTGGACGTGGATCACGAAACCTGCAAAATGTACAGCGGCAACTACGATTTCTGGTACGATTCCAGCACCCTCATCCAGAACCTGATGCGCCAGCAGAACAAGAAGCGTGAAGAAAAGATCGCCGCTCTGCAGGAATTCATCCGTCGTTTCAGCGCCAACAAGTCCAAAAGTCGTCAGGCCACCAGCCGCAAAAAGATCCTGGACAGCATGCAGATCGAGCAGCTGCCTGCCTCCAGCCGCAAGTATCCCTTCGTGGGCTTTGAGCCCGAACGGGAAGCCGGCAAGGACATTCTCACCGTGGAAGGCATTTCCAAGACCATCGACGGTGTGAAGGTGCTGGACAACGTTTCCTTTACTGTAAAGAAGGGCGACAAGATCGCTTTCGTAGGCGACAACGAAGCCGGCGCAACGGCCCTGTTCCGCATTCTCGTTGGCGAGCTGAACCCCGACGAAGGCAATTTCAAATGGGGCGTAACCATGTCCCAGAGCTATTTCCCCAAGGACAACACCCGTTTCTTTGAGGATTTCGACGGCAACCTCATCGACTGGCTGCGCCAGTATTCCTTTGACCAGACCGAAACGTACCTGCGCGGTTTCCTGGGCCGCATGCTCTTCAGCGGCGACGAAGTGTACAAGCCCGCCAAGGTGCTCAGCGGCGGTGAAAAGGTACGCTGCATGCTCAGCCGCCTGATGATGAGCAAGGCCAACGCCCTCATCCTGGATCAGCCCACCGACCATCTGGATCTGGAAAGCATCACCGCTCTCTCCAACGGCCTGCAGGCTTATCCGGGCAACCTGTTCTTTGCCAGCCACGACCATCAGTTCATCGACGAAATCGCCAACCGCATTATTGAATTCCCCCTCGGCCAGCAGGGCTGCCTGGATCGTGAAGGCACTTTCGAGGAATTCCTGGAGTGGAAGCGCAGCCGATGAAAAGCATGGATCAGTTGAAACCGGGTGTTTACCGGCATTTCAAAGGGAACCTTTACCGGCTGCTTTATGTGGCAAAGCATTCTGAAACCCTGGAACCCATGGTGGTCTATCAGGCGCTCTACGGAGGAAAGGAGTACTGGGTACGGCCTGCCTCCATGTGGACGGAGCATGTGGAAAAAGAGGGATATTCCGGTCCCCGGTTTGCATGGGCCGGCGATGATGAGCCTATGTCCCTCTGAGAAATTGCGGCATATACATGCCCTCTATGGGCCTGCAATGTTTTTTCATCATCAAACAAAACCAAATCCTAAAAAAGCGGAGCCGTTGCCAACCTCATGGCAGCGGCTCCGTTTTTCTCGATAAGCCCGTGTTGCTCCTTCTGAGAAAAGGGCTGTGAAAAATGATTCTGTTATTCCGGCAGAGCATAAAAGGAAAAATCAATATCAAAAAAATCCTTTATGTTAAAACGGCGCAGATCGAATGCATCCTTCCATTCCGGACGGTACAAAGGTTTGAACACAATACTCTCTTCATCATCTGAAAAAGGATATCGAACCGTACAGCGCACAGACCCTTGCTCTGCATCGAAGGAATGATTATGTTCTGCTTCCATGTTACTATTCCAAAACACACCCTGGGTAACAACCCACACATCATTTTCATCACATTCCGCATAGAAATCGCATGAAAAGAACGATGTTGCCCTATATCCAAAAACAAGTCTACCTGTTGTGGGGTAATCAGGCGTACTTTGCTGCAGCGCAAAAAAATTCAAATCTTCCCCTGCCAGAAGTGCCGTCTGACTGTCCACCATTACCGAAAACTGTCCATCTTCCTCCTTGTAGATCATCAATACGGCTCCCTCTTCCTTCCAGAGGGCAATGGCGTATATCTTGCTTCCATCAGCCCTTGTACTTACGTCCCATGCTTCCACAAGATGAGCAGGATACCTGCCCAAGATATCTTCTGCAATTTCTCCCGGCAAATCCGATTGTTGAACAGGGGTGGCATTCCTCGGCCTCACAGGTGCAGACGGTTCCGGCAGCAGATAGTCATAATCATGCGGACTCCACCACTCCCCTGCGTCCTCTTCCTGCCAAGCGTAAAGCAATGTTCCATCAGCCGTCCACGTCTGGCGATAGGCAATCGTTCTGAAATACAGCTCCGACCAGCTGCGCTCCTTAATGTGAAAGTAGACCTCCCACTCTTTGGGTTCCTCTTCACTTCGCTGATATAGCTCCGCCACAAAAACAAGATCCTGGCTTTCTTCCGGGCCGAGTCCGAACTGCTGCTCCAGCACCTCCAGGGATTTCTCCCGGATTTCTTCGTAGGAAGCGTCTCCCTCTCCGGGCAAAAGCCAATATCCAGGCATTTTCTCCAACGGCAGATGCTTTGAACGTATTTCCGTAAGTGCATGTTTATCCTCAAGGGGCCAGTAATCAAACAAACCCTTTGTTTTTTCCAGCACAAAGAAATAAATCACATCGTGTTCGTCGGTTATCTCCAGCCATTGCATTATGGCGTCGGTCGCAGCCCGGGCACGCTCATCAGCGGACAGGGAAGTATCATTCACAGCATTCAGTACCTCCTCCGGAAAGGAGATGCCCCAATCCACCAACACCTGGAAATATTCAAGTTTATCCTCGGATCTCATAAAATAATAGGTGCCCCTGCTGCTTTCCATGTTGCAGAGTTCATCCGCCAAATCCGTCCAGTGGGTTTCTGCTGATGCTGAAGAACCAAAAAGAACCAGCAGCATTCCCAGAAGGGCCAGGTATACCTTGAATTTCTTATTTCTTTTCATCCGTTTTCCCTCACACAAATCAATAAATCACAGGCTGAAAAGCTGCTTTCTTTTCTCAGAGAAGCCCTTCCTTTACCCTGCGGCGCAGATCCAGCACTTTTTCCTCAATAAGGCGCATGGTGGCAAGGAAGCATTCGTCCTCCCTGCCGCTGGGATCCTCCAGCCCCCAATCCTCCCGGTGGGAGCAGGGCAGCGTTGGGCATTGCACATTGCAACCCATTGTCACCACGATATCCACTGCCGGGATATCACACAGGAGTTTACTGTACTGGGTTTTTTCCATGTCGATGTTATGCACTTGTTTCATCAGCCGTACCGCATCCTGATTGATGCAAGGCTTGGTTTCCGTGCCAGCGGACCAGCTCTGGAATGCATCGGCCGCCAACTTTTTGCCCAGCGCCTCCGCCATCTGACTACGGCAGGAATTGTGCACACAGATAAATGCAACCTTTTTCATAATTCACCCCGAAACAGGATTTGCTTGTATATTATCACATACCTTTCCATTTGCCAAGGAGGCTTCCTTCTGCCTGAATGCCACAAAAAAAGCGCTGCAGCAACCATGTCTGCAGCGCTGATGGCACGCCCGGCGGGAGTCGAACCCACGGCCTGTCGCTTAGGAGGCGACCGCTCTATCCTACTGAGCTACGGGCGCAAGCCACGCTCTTTTTTCCCTTGGAAAGGGAAGCGAGCACGCCTATTATACCAACCTTTTCCCGGATTTGTAAAGAGCTTTTGTTAAAAACCGGGATGCAAAAAAGCGATATATCTGTCGATGGGTATGGTGACGCTTACCTGGCTTCCTCCCGAAAAAACATATAAAATAAGTAGAAAAACTTTCGGTTTTTTTGCCTTTTTACACCTGTAATCCTTTTCAAATAAGAAAAAAAATGATATAATAATTTAGTTCAATAGAAAGCGATTTACGTCGGCTGACAGCCCTTCAGCGTAATGGGTCTGCCGTCAAAGGGAGTGAATCAAATTGTCCGAAACGAACCCCGAAATCATGAACAGCGAGGGCATCCAGCCCGAACAGTCCATTGCTTCCGCCACGCAGGTGGAGGGCAATTCCTATGACGAAAACCAGATTCAGGTTCTGGAAGGCCTTGAAGCCGTCCGCAAGCGTCCCGGCATGTACATCGGTTCCACCGATTACCGGGGCCTGCACCACTGTGTATACGAAATTGTGGACAACGCCATCGATGAGGCGCTGGCTGGTTTCTGTACCCATATCGAGGTCATCCTCCACGCCGATGGTTCCTGCGAGGTGCGGGATAACGGCCGTGGCTTCCCCGTGGGTATTCACCCCAAAATCGGTCGTCCTGCGGTGGAAGTGTGCCTGACGGTACTCCATGCCGGCGGCAAGTTTGGCGGTGGAGGCTACAAGGTTTCCGGCGGCCTGCACGGCGTAGGCGCCTCCGTTGTGAATGCCCTGTCCAAGCACCTGAAGGTAACCGTCTACCAGGATGGCAAAATCTATCAGCAGGAATACAACCGGGGCAAGGTGGAGTACGACCTGAAGGTTATCGGCGAAACCGACCGCACCGGCACCACCATCCAGTTCTGGCCTGACAGCCGTGACGAAAGCAACCCCGACGGCGTGTTTGAAACCGGCGATTTCCAGTTCAACATCCTCAAAGCTCGTCTCCGGGAAATGGCCTTCCTCAACAAGGGCATCCACATCACCTTCACCGACGAGCGCACTGATCCCGTCAACCAGCGTGTGTACTACTACGAAGGCGGCATCATCGAATTCGTCAAATACCTCAACAAGAACAAAGAAGTTCTCTTTGAGGAGCCCATCTACATGGAGGGCGTGGTGAAAGGCTCCAGCGTAGAGGTGGCCCTGCAGTACAACGATACCTATCAGGAAAACATCTACTCCTTTGCCAACAACATCCACACCCCCGAGGGCGGCACGCACCTGACCGGCTTCTCCACCGCACTGACCCGTGCCATCAACGAATATGGCCGCCAGTTCGGCTTCCTGAAGGCTGCGGATTCCAACCTGAAGAGCGAGGACGTGCGTGAATCCATCGCCGCCGTCATCAGCGTAAAGCTGACAGAGCCCCAGTTTGAGGGCCAGACCAAGTCCAAGCTGGGCAACAGCGAGGTTCGTGGCATTGTGGACAGCCTCGTTTACGAAAAGCTTTCCACCTATCTGGGCGAGAATCCCGCTATTGGCCGCATCATTCTGGAACGCTGCGTCAGCGCAGCCCGTGCCCGTGAGGCCGCCCGCAAGGCCCGTGAGCTGACCCGCCGCAAGAACGTGCTGGACTCTGCCTCCATGCCCGGCAAGCTGGCTGACTGCACCGAGCGTGATCCCTCCAAATGCGAAATCTTCATCGTTGAGGGCGACAGCGCCGGCGGCAGTGCCAAAACAGGCCGTGACCGCATGTTCCAGGCCATTCTGCCCCTTCGTGGCAAGATCCTCAACGTACAGAAAGTACGCATCGACCGTGCCCTTTCCAACGCCGAAATCAAGGCCATGATCACTGCCTTCGGCTGTGGCTGGGGCGATGAGTTCAACATTGACAAGCTGCGTTACCACCGCATCGTCTGCATGACGGACGCCGATGTGGACGGCGCACACATCCGTATTCTTTTGCTCACCTTCTTCTACCGCTACATGAAGCCCCTCATCGAAAAAGGCTATGTGTACGCCGCCATGCCGCCCCTTTACAAGGTGACCAAGGGCAAGAAGGAGTACTACGTCTACAACGATCAGGAGTTGGAAAAACTGCTGAACGAAATCGGCCGTGACCCCAAGCCGGATATCCAGCGCTACAAGGGCCTTGGCGAAATGAGCTCCGAACAGCTCTGGCAAACCACCATGAACCCGGAGACCCGCACCATGATGCAGATCACCGTGGAGGACGCCATGGCTGCCGACGAGATCGTTTCCCTGCTCATGGGCGAAAAGGTAGATCCCCGCAAGGAATTCATCGAGCAGAACGCCAAGCTGGTTACAGACCTGGATATCTGATCTTTGCAAGGAAGTGTCATGATGAAATTTCTTTCCTTCACGCTTGCCCTGCTCATGCTGCTTGGTGGCATTGCCTCTGCCGACGATCTTCCCCAGGAAGATTACTACGGCCGCTACATGGCTGCCACCACCGAGGAAGAGCGTCAGGCCGTCCTTGACGAAATGCCCGATACCCGCTACGCCGCCTATGATGCGGAAAGCGGGAAATGGGGGCTCATCGACCGGGTAGGAAGATGGGTTGTGGAGCCCGGATGGGATGAAGCGAAAACCTTTGCAAAGGGTCGGTATGCGTTGGTTGCGGTCTTCAGCGAGGTTGAAGAGCTTAACTACTTCATTGTTGACCGCAACGGCGAACCGGTTGCACGTTTGCCCGATTATTTTGACGATATTTCCTGCAATTTCTTCTCCGACCAGTTAACGGTGGAAATATGGGATGACGGAGTCGAGCTTCTCTTCGATGCCAATCTCGGCCGTTTCCTTAACGAAAGCGGCATTGTTTCCGGTGAAGCCGGTCTTGGCTATGTGTTTGAATGCATCAATCCATACTTCACGTCGGAATTCACTCTGGGCTATCCGCTGAATGGAGACGGCCTCCCCTATTGTGAAGGACTGTGGTTCGATCCTACTTTGCCCTTCTTCCTTCCCCCCGACGAACCGGACGCCGAACCCGTGGCGACGGTTTACTGGAACAACGATTACTGGGAAGAGGTTGTGGAATATTATCCCGAGATCGTCGAGCAATACGGTGGCGATCTTTCCTGGGTCGCTTCCCGTCCGGAGGGCTACAGTCTGCTGGATGCGGAAGGCAATATCGTTGCTACAGCCCCTGATCGGAGCGATTTCCTGTGGGAGTCTTCCAACAGAACCGATTCCTGGCCCGAGGACGCTATTGTGCCGCCTTCCTCCGCCGGTCTGTACTGGACCTGGGCAGATGAAGATGACCATGTACAGCTCACCGACACGCAGGGCAACGTTTACCACACCATGTATTTTGCTGGATGGACCTTTGAATGGGATTCCTACTTCCTGTTCCCCTACGACGACTTCTTCCTGTTCTGGGACGAAAAAAATGAGGGTTCCGACGACAGCAACAACGAAGGCTTCCTTCGGGCAGACGGCAGCGTTCTGTATCCGCCTCAGTTTGACTATGCCTTCCCCTTCCTGGACGGACTAGCCTATGTAACATGGTCTGATCCCCTCCCCCAATGGGAATGGGATGCCGCCACACAGGCCCAATATGACGACAACTTTTTTCCCGCCACCCCCTACTGGGAGTCGAGCCCCAGCGGCAATCCTTCCCTCGGTTGCTACATCGACGCTTACGGACACATCGTCTACAGCTGCGACGGTCTGCCCCGTACCATCCTTACGGAAACCACCCACCATTCCACCGCAAAGGAGTGACCTGCCTCTATGGCTTCCGAAATCAATGACAAGCTTATTCCTGTGGATCTTGAACAGGAAATGAAAAAATCCTTCATCAGCTACGCCATGGCGGTTATCATCAGCCGTGCGCTGCCGGATGTGCGGGACGGCCTCAAGCCTGTGCACCGCCGCATCCTCTACGCCATGAACGAGCTGGGCATGACCCCGGATAAGCCCTACCGCAAGTCCGCCCGTCTGGTGGGCGACGTGCTGGGTAAATACCACCCCCACGGCGACAGCAGCGTGTACGATGCCATGGTGCGTCTGGCACAGGATTTCAACATCCGCTACCTGCTGGTGGATGGTCAGGGCAACTTCGGCTCTGTGGACGGCGACGGCGCAGCCGCCATGCGTTACACCGAAGCCCGTATGCAGAAGCTGACCATGCATCTCCTTGGCGAAATTGACAAGGACACCGTGGACTTCTACCCCAACTTCGATGAAACCTTGCTGCAGCCCAGCGTTCTGCCCAGCCGTTACCCCAACCTGCTGGTGAACGGCTCCAACGGCATCGCCGTGGGCATGGCAACCAACATCCCGCCCCACAACCTCAGGGAATCCATCGACGCATGCATTCACATGATCGATCATCCCGACTGTACTGTGGATGACCTGATGCAGTTCATCAAGGGCCCCGACTTCCCCACCGGCGGCACCATTCTTGGCATGAGCGGCGTCCGCGCTGCCTACCACACGGGCCGTGGCCGCATCATCGTCCGTGCCAAGACCGAAATCGAGGCCATGGCCGGCAACCGCAGCCGCATCGTGGTACGGGAAATCCCCTACATGGTCAACAAGGCCAAGCTGGTGGAGCGCATTGCCGAGCTGGTGCACGAAAAGCGTCTGGAAGGCATTTCCGCCATCCGTGACGAAAGCGACCGCAAGGGTATGCGTATCGTCATCGAGCTCAAAAAGGATGTCCATCCCCAGATCATCCTCAACTACCTCTACAAGCACACCTCCATGCAGGAAACCTTCGGCGCCAACATGCTTGCGCTGGTGGATAACGAGCCCAAGGTACTCAACCTGCGTGAAATGATCTACCACTATCTGCGCCACCAGAAGGAAGTTGTCACCCGCCGCACCCAGTATGATCTGGACAAGGCGCTGGCCCGGGCCCATATTTTGGAGGGCCTCCTCAAGGCGCTGGATCACATCGACGAGATCGTGGAGATCATCAAAAAGAGCCCGGATACTCCCACTGCCCGTGCCAACCTGATCGAGCGGTTCCAGTTCAGCGAAAAACAGGCCCAGGCCATTCTGGACATGCGTCTTGCCCGTCTTACCGGTCTGGAGCGGGAACGCCTGGAAGCAGAGTATGACGAACTGCAAAAGAGCATTACTTACTTCAACAGCCTGCTGGCTGATGAAACCTTGCTCATGGGCGTGGTCAAAACCGAAATGGCCGAGATCCGTGACCGCTTCGCCGACGAGCGCCGCACCGAGCTGACCCATCTGGAAGGCGAGATCGACATCGAAGACTTGATTCAGTCCGACGACATGGTGGTTACCATGACCCACTTCGGCTACGTCAAGCGTCTGCCCAAGAGCACCTACCGTGCACAGCACCGTGGCGGCAAGGGCATCAGCGCCATGACCACCCGTGAGGAAGACTTCGTGGAGCGGCTCATCATCGTCAACACCCACGAGGATATCCTCTTCTTCACCAGCAAGGGCCGTGTGTACACCCTCAAGTGCTACCAGATTCCCGAAGCAGGCCGCACTGCCCGGGGCATGGCCATCGTCAATCTGCTACAGGTAGCCAGCGACGAAAAGATCACCGCCATGATTCCCGTGCCCAGGGATGCTCAGGATCACTATCTGGTCATGATGACCAAGCGGGGCATGATCAAGCGTACTCCCTTCAGCGAGTTCCAGAACCTGCGCAAGGCCGGTCTCATCGCCATCACCCTCAAGGAGGATGACGAACTGGTGGCTGTGAACCTGACCGACGGCGACATGAGCATGATCGTGGGCAGCAAGCAGGGCCGTGCCCTCCGCTTCCACGAGAGCACCATCCGCATCATCGGCCGCAACGGCATGGGCGTGCACGCCATGCGCCTGAGAGACGATGACGAGATCATCGACATGAGCATGCTGCTGGAAGGCCAGCAAGTGCTTGCCATCACCGAAAACGGCTACGGCAAGCGTACCGATCCCGAGCAGTACAGGGAACAGGGCCGCAACGGCATGGGCATCAAGGCCATGAACCTCACCGACAAAACCGGCCTGCTTGCCAAGCACCTGGCGGTGAATCTGGACGAAGACATCCTCCTCATCACCGACGACGGCACCATCATCCGTATGGCGGTTTCCGACATCCGTGAAACCAGCCGTGCCACCCAGGGCGTGCGCCTGATGCGCATTGCCGAGGGCGCAAAGATCGTCGCCGTGGCCCGGGCCGAGCAGGAGCAGGAGGAAGCGCCGGAAGAAATTCTGGATTCCGATCTTTTTCCCGCCGACGAAACCATAACGGAAGAGCTCTCTCTCGGGGACGAATTATCCGCCGGAGACAGCCTGCCCATGGATGACAGCGATATATAATTTTTCCGCAGGCTCCGGTTCCTGGCCGGGGCCTGCTTTTGCATACTCCTTCCACTTTCCGGGCACACTCCTTGTGAAAAGGAGGAATCTGCCATGATTGAACAGGATACCATCCGTCTTTTGCGGGAATGCGATGCAGGGGTCAAAATGGGCGTGGAGTCCATCGAGGAAGTGGTGGACAAAATCCAGTCCGAAGATTTCCGGCAGGTACTGGTCAAAAGCCGCAGGCAGCACGACGAGCTGGACAGGGAAATTCAGCAGTTGCTCAGCCGCTATCAGGATGAGGGCAAGGACCCAAACCCCATGGCAAAAGGCATGTCCTGGATGAAAACCCACGCCATGCTCATGATGAAACCCAGCGACCAAACCATTGCCGACCTGATGACCGACGGCTGCAACATGGGCGTTAAATCCCTGCACAAGTACCTCAACGAATATAAAGCCGCCGACCACTCCTCCAAAGAAGTTGCAAAAAAACTGGTCAATCTGGAACAGGAACTGGCGGTGGATATCCGCAGTTATCTGTAAAAAGAAATGGCGGGACGCCGGAAAAGCGTCCCGCCTTTTTTGTTGTATTTACCCTTGCCGGATGGATACATACAGATCCACGCCGCCCACATGGTCGTCATCTTCAGAAAAATCCAGGTGTTCCTCCAGGTACTGTCCTCCGCCCAATGTGTATTTGCTTTCGTCAAGCCAGATGATAAAGCGTTTCCACGCTTTCATGATCTCTTGACCGATGTCGCCTTCTTCCTCCCGCTTAACGGACATAACCGCATATTTGCCCCCGGGCAGAACTCTTCTTTTCACCCCGTCGTAAGTCCCTCTGACAAAATCCGCCGGCACATCCGGCAGGGTGTTGTAGAGTTCATCGGGAATGGTAAGGCATACCTCATAGCCGTAGGTTTCGTCAGAATCCACGTTTTCCGGGTCGGGATGATTATACCCGAATACCCGGTAGCCCTCCCGGTGAAGGGCCAGATCATGCTCCGCAGCCCAGGCCTTCAGCGACTCAAAAGCGTGATCTTCCGGCTGATGGCCATAATAGGTAAAACACGCCACCTGCATCGGAGGAAGCTCCCTGATTACCTTGATATCCGGGTATTTTTCCGCAAGGCGTCCATCCGTTTCAAACCATTTTTCCACAACATTCACCTTCATCAATTTTTTCATTTCAGGCAAAAGAGAAGCATTCTTCAGGCGAGAGGGCAGAATCCCCATCCGGCTTTTGAATGCCCTGGAAAAACTGTCCGCAGATTCATAGCCATATTTCATTGCCACATCCATCACGGAATGGTTCGCCCTGGTCAGTTCCTCGGCCGCCATGGTAAGGCGGCGAAGCCGGATATACTCCTTTACGTTGTATCCAACCACCGAAAGAAACATTCTGTGATAGCCGGACAGGCTCATATACGCCTCCCGGGCGCATCGTTCCAGGGTGAGCTCCTCCAGAAGGTTTTCTTCGATATAATCGATGGATCTCTGTATTCTCTCGTAGTAATTCAACTCTTTCCCCTCCGGTCCACCTGCAGATTACACTATCAGTATACCTTTTTCCGGCAGCCTCTGCCCGACATTTTGTCCAAACAACCAGATTTGCTTTGAATGTTCACAAAACCATCATTGACTTGTGGCCCTCCTGCGCCTATAATGTTTGAGGTCAAACAATCAACCATCCAACATTTCAGAAAGGAGAAGCATCCATGAACCCCGACGAAGATCGCCAACGGGATTTCAGGGCAGGACGGGAGATACACCGGCTCAGCAAACGTTTCCACCGCCGCATGGAGGCAAACGGCCAGAAACACCTGCTGACCGACGTTTCCATCACCAATACCCGAATTATCTGCTACCTCTACGAGCACCAGCAACAGGATGTTTTTCAGAAGGATCTGGAAACCGCCTTTGGCACCACCCGTTCCACCGCATCCAAGGTTCTTCAGCTGATGGAGCAAAAAGGATTGATACAGCGTCTGCCCGTAAAGCAGGACGCACGGCTGAAAAAGCTGGTACTGACCGAACGCTCTCTGGAATTGCATCGCAGGCTGCGCCAGAATGCGGACGAGATGGAAAACCGTCTCCTGTCCGGCTTCACCGCTGAGGAGCAAAAGCAGCTGATGTCCTATCTGGAAAGGATGCAGCGTAATCTGGACTGAAATTATTTACACTCAGGAGGGACTTAACCAATGATTCGCAAACTGCTGAAAAGCGTGCGGGAGTACAAGTCGGCATCCATCAAAGCGCCGCTGTACGTTTCGCTGGAAGTGGTCATGGAGGTCATCATTCCTCTGCTGATGGCCGAACTGATTGACAAGGGCATCAGCGTAGAGGGCAGTGCCGGCATGTCCGTCACGGTAAAAATGGGCCTTGCACTGCTGTTTTCTTCCCTTTTGTCGCTCGCCTTCGGCGCACTGGCAGGCAAATATGCCGCCCAGGCTTCTGCAGGCTTTGCAAAGAACCTGCGCCGGGATATGTATGTGCATGTGCAGGACTTTTCTTTTTCCAATATCGACCGTTTTTCTACCGCCGGCCTCGTAACCCGCATGACCACCGACGTGACCAATGTGCAGAATACCTATCAAATGGTTATCCGCACGGCGTTCCGTTCCCCCTTTATGCTCCTGTTTTCGCTGGTGGCCGCTTTTTTTGTGGATAGAAAGCTGAGCCTGGTGTTCCTTATTTTCATCCCCATTCTGGCGCTGGGCCTGTACCTGATCGCCAGCAACGCTCACCCCATTTTTGAGCGGGTTTTCAAAACCTACGACAAGCTCAACGGCGTGGTGCAGGAAAACCTTCATGGCATCCGTGTGGTGAAGGCCTTTGTCCGTGAAGATCACGAGGTGGATAAGTTCACCTCCATTTCCCAGCGGATTTTCAATCTGTTTGTAAAAGCCGAAAAACTGCTGGCTTTCAACGGCCCTCTGATGCAGACCTGCATGTACGGCTGCATGCTCCTTATCAGCTGGCTGGGCGCCAAGGCAGTCGTAGCCAGCGGCAACAATGCGGCGCTGGGCCTTTCTACCGGCGAACTTACCAGCCTGTTCACCTATACCATGCAGATCCTTTCCAGTCTGATGATGCTGAGCATGATTTTCGTTATGCTGGTCATCTCCCGGGCAAGTATGGAGCGCATTGTGGAGGTGTTGGACGAGGAAAGCGACATCGCCAATCCCGAAAACGCCCTTACCGAGGTAAAGGACGGTTCCATCCGTTTTGAAGGCGTTACCTTCCGCTACAACAGCCATTCAGAAAAGCCTGCCCTTGACAACATCAACGTGGACATTTGCTCCGGCGAGACCATCGGCATCCTGGGCGGTACCGGTTCCTCCAAATCCACCTTCGTGCAGCTGATTCCACGCCTGTATGATGCCAGTGAAGGCACCGTGCTGGTAGGCGGAGAAGACGTTCGCAAGTACGACCTGACCACCCTCCGTGACGCAGTTTCCTTTGTTTTGCAAAAGAACGAGCTCTTCTCCGGCACCATCCGGGAAAACCTGCGCTGGGGCGACGAAAACGCTACCGATGAAGAGATCGAGCATGCCGCAAAGCTGGCTCAGGCCCACGATTTCATCATGTCCTTCCCCGATGGCTACGACAGCCGCATCGAGCAGGGCGGCACCAATGTATCCGGCGGCCAGAAGCAACGCCTTTGCATTGCCCGGGCACTGCTGAAAAAACCCCGGATCCTCATCCTGGACGATTCCACCAGCGCCGTGGACACTGCCACCGACGCTGCTATCCGCAAGGCTTTCCGGGAGGAAATCCCCGATACCACCAAGCTGATCATTGCCCAGCGCATTGCTTCGGTAATGGATGCAGACCGCATCATCGTTATGGATGAAGGCCGCATCTCTGCCATGGGCACCCATGAAGAGCTGCTGAAAAACAGCATCATTTATCAGGAAGTATACGAATCCCAGACGAAAGGCGGTGAGGACGAATGATGCGAGGCGGTCCCAAAGCCGGTCCCAAGCCCGAAAACCTGAAGGGAACCATTTCCCGGCTTTTCGGTTACATCGGCAAATATAAGCTGCGTCTGATTTTCGTGGTACTGTTTATCCTCATCAATGCCGTGGTGGGCGTGGTGGGTTCCATGCTCATCCGTACCCTCATCGACAAATTCATCACCCCTCTGCTGTTGTCAGATCATCCCGACTTCGCACCTCTGGCCCGAATGATGTTCATTGTGGCGGGCATCTTCCTCACAGGCGTACTTTCCGCCTATCTGTACAACCGGCTGATGGTAAAAGTATCTCAGGGCGTTTTGAAGCAGGTTCGCGACGAAATGTTTGAAAAGATGCAAAAGCTGCCTATTGGCTACTTCGATACCCACAGCCACGGCGAGGTCATGAGCCACTACACCAACGATACGGACACCTTGCGTCAGCTCATTGCCCAGGCGCTGCCCTCTGTCTTCTCCTCGCTGATTTCCATTATTTCCGTGTTTGTGGCCATGCTCAGTCTGAGCCTTTGGCTGACGATGCTGGTAGTAGGTTTCGCCTTCTGCATGATGCTCATCGCCAGAAAGCTTTCCGGCAACAGCGGCAAATTCTTCGTAAAGCAGCAGAAGGCCCTGGCAGGCGTGAACGGCTACATTGAAGAAATGATGAACGGCCAGAAGGTGGTCAAGGTTTTCAACCACGAAGACGAGGCCATTGAGGAATTTGACCTGCGCAACGCCGAGCTGTGCGAAAACGCCACCGCCGCCAACAGCTTTGCCAACATCCTCATGCCCATTATGAACAACATGGGCCACATACTCTATGTGCTTCTGGCCGTGGTGGGCGCTGTAATGGTTCTTTTGAAGGTTCCCAACCTGAGCCTTACGGGCATCGCCCCCCTCACGCTGGGTATCATCGTTGCCATGACCACCATGAGCCGCAGCTTTGTTATGCCTCTGAGCCAGGTTTCCCAGCAGCTGGCCTCCATCGTTATGGCTATGGCGGGTGCAGAGCGCATCTTCAAACTGATGGACGAGGAGCCGGAGGTGGACGAAGGCTATGTTACGCTGGTCAACGCCCGCCGCAACGCCGACGGTGAACTGGAGGAAACCGAAGAGCGCACCGGCCTGTGGGCATGGAAGCATCCCCACAAGGACGGCACCCTCACCTACACCGAGGTAAAGGGCGATATTGTCATGGACGATGTGGATTTCGGCTACACCGAAGAAAAAATGGTACTCCATGGCATCACCCTCTTTGCCAAGCCGGGCCAGAAAATCGCCTTTGTAGGCTCTACCGGCGCAGGCAAAACCACCATCATCAACCTGCTGACCCGTTTTTACGATATTGCTGATGGAAAGATCCGCTACGACGGCATCAACATCAACAAGATCAAAAAGGACGACCTGCGTCACTCCCTGGGCATGGTACTGCAGGATGTGAATCTGTTTACCGGCACCGTTATGGAAAACATCCGTTACGGCAACCTCAGCGCCACCGACGAAGACTGCATCGCCGCCGCCAAGCTGGTGAACGCCGACAGCTTCATCCGCATGCTGCCCAAGGGCTACGACACCCTGCTGGAAGGCGACGGAAGCGGCTTGAGCCAGGGCCAGCGTCAGCTGATCTCCATCGCCCGTGCCGCCGTGGAAAATCCCCCGGTAATGATCCTGGACGAAGCTACCTCCTCCATTGACACCCGCACCGAGAGCATCGTGCAAAAGGGCATGGATGCCCTGATGAAAGGCCGTACCGTGTTCGTTATTGCTCACCGCCTCTCCACCGTGCGCAATTCCGATGCCATCATGGTGCTGGAGCACGGCCGCATCATCGAGCGTGGCAGCCACGAAGACCTCATCGCCCAGAAAGGCACCTATTACCGCCTCTACACCGGCGCATTTGAGCTGGAGTAACCCAAAAACCACTTGTCCGGCAGGCATGATGTAAAGGAAGTATCTCCCTTTCACATTTCATCCCAACCGTGACAAAATTATACTGAAAAACCGGAACTGAACCAAAACAGCAAGCCCAACAGATTACGGCTTGCTGTTTTTTATGTGTGAAGGATAATCGCAATATGCTCAATAATGTAGGCAGGCGGCGGGCATAAACATCTGCACTCCGCAAAAACGCAAAGAAAACTTGGCAAGTTATTGACAAGTTGACTTGGCAGCGCTATAATCATTTTTGACAAGTAAACTTGTCGAAATTGATTATAGGAGGAAGACAAAATGAATAAAGAAAGCATTTTAGAAATGAGCCGGCAGGAAAACAAGAACAAGGATTTAGTTAGCAAAAGCGCAGAATTAGATGCTTCTTTGATTGCAGGAATTGCGATGGCTGTATTGAGTTTGGTATTTTATGCCGCACAGATTGCTTTTCAGGGAACCCTCAATTGGGGACTCTTTGCAATAATTACATTGTATAATGCGGTGCTGAATATCGTCAGAGGTATTAAGATATCGAAAAAGGGCGTTATTTTTGCAGGCGTTATTTGGCTGTTATTGACAATTCTCTTGTCTGTTACACATATCTGCACCTTGATTGAAACATCGACCCTTTATTAATCATTGGCAGGTGTTAATATGAAAGAAGAATTTGTCTTAAAAAATCATCTAAAAGAAATTCGCAAACAACAGAAACTATCGCAGGATGAGTTAGCAAAATTAGTTGGTGTTTCAAGAAATACAATTAGCTCTATTGAAACGGGACAATACAGTCCCACTGCAAAACTGGCATTGGTGATTTGTATTGCGCTGGATAAAAAATTTGAAGAAATTTTTTACTTTGACTGAAAAAAGATCGTTTGCCCAACGCTTCAAGAATGTGCTATTATTCGCACAATACCACTGCATTGCATTTGTTTAGCCACATAAACAAATGAGCATCCAGCATTTTGCACCGGATGCTCATCTTTTCTTATTGCGGACATTTGCCTCTCGAACCCGTTTTACAGTTCCTTGAGGGAATACTGATTCCGTCCTTTCTTTTTGGAGGTGTACAATGCCTCATCTGCCTGCCGGAAAAGTTCCGGGCAAGCAATGCTCTTTTCCGCAGGCGCATAGGCTGCGCCAAGACTGACAGAAACCATTACCTCCCGGCTTCCGTTGCCGCATGGAAAATATAGCGCCGTCAGTGCACTTTGCAGCGTGTGATACAGCTCCTCCAGCGTTACCTGCGGCAGAAAGGCACAAAACTCATCGCCACCATAACGGGCGACCAGCGCATCCTCCGGCAACAGCATAACCAGCTTGTGCGCCACTGCCGCCAGTACCTCATCCCCCACCGCATGGCCCAGCTCGTCATTGACGGATTTGAAGCGATCAATATCGATCATCCACATGGCACAGCTGTTATCTCTCTGCCCCGCCAAATATTTTTCCACTTTCTGCACAAAAACCTTCCGTTTCAGCAAACCAGTCAGGTCGTCGGTTTCTGCATCGTACAGGGTTTGCTGATAGGCCTGCCGGGTCAGGCTAAGCTCCTCACCCTGTCGCTCCAGCTGGGCCACGTTGCTGAGATGCACAGTGATGTAGATCAGCTGCATGGAAAGCGTCAGTGCGCAGTAGGTAAGCGAAGACAGGCCGTAAAACCACACCTGGAACAGCAAAGCAGCAAAGGGCAGCAGTGCATAGGTAAGCAGGGCCAGCTTCTGCCGGGGCGGCAGTTTTCTGCATCCCAGTGCAAGCACGGTGCTTACAAGTATCACAACAAAATGATACACATGTTCCAATATGTATACAGGGCCTCTGTAATAGCTGCCTGCCGCATTCACGCCATAAAACATGTTGTTGAAAACATTGAGCACGTTCAGCCCTATCCACAAAACACAAAACGCCATGGCAATCCGGCTGCCCTTGCGGTATCGTTTGGGTTCTGCAGCAATCAGGGAAAGTGTGTAGTGGAAAAACACCAGCGCCGTGATGGGCCCGCAGATAAAAATCAAAAAATTGACCCAGAACAGTGCAGACGAAAGCTCCGGCTTTCCTTCAAAAAGCCAGTTGAGTATATCACTTAGCTGCTGCACCATAGTCAGAATGAGCAAAGCCACAAAGAAGCGGCCCTTGCGCTCACGCTTCTGCCCGCTGAGCAGTGCACCCATCAGCAATGTCAGGATCACCGCCATGCCCATTGCATCCAGCGCCACGTTGATCATTATCATCGGTTTCACCACCCGGCCACATGGAAGATATATTTATCATAACAAAACTTATGTTATGATGCAAGCGGCAAGTACCCTGGCGGCTATTCTCCGTTTTGTCGCATCATAGCTTTGATTGTCGCATTCCCTGTCCGCCGCATGAAAAAATCCCCTTTGTTCCATACTTCTTTTACAAGCATTGGACGGGAGGGGATTTTTCTATGGCACTGAACAAAGTGGAGATCTGCGGTGTGGACACATCCACGCTGCCCGTCATTACCAACGAGCGCATGCGGGAGCTGTTCCCGCTGGTGCACGCAGGAGATGTAAACGCCCGGGAAGAGTTTATCCGAGGCAATCTGCGGCTGGTTTTGAGCATTATTCAGCGTTTTGGCAACCGTGGCGAAAACGTGGACGACCTGTTTCAGGTGGGCTGCATCGGGCTGATCAAGGCGCTGGATAATTTTGACGTTACGCTGAACGTGCGCTTTTCCACCTACGCCGTGCCAATGATCATCGGCGAAATCCGGCGTTATTTGCGGGACAATAATTCCATCCGTGTCAGCCGCAGCCTGCGGGATATCGCTTACAAGGCCCTGAAGGCCCGGGATCAGCTGTCAGAGCAGCTGGGCCGGGAACCCAACGTGACGGAGCTGGCGCAGGCCCTGGCCCTTCCCCGGGAGGATGTGGTCTTTGCGCTGGAAGCCATCCAGGATCCTGTAAGCCTCTTTGAGCCAGTGTTCAACGATGGCGGCGATGCATTGTGCATCATGGACCAGATCACCGACAACAAGCGGCCTGACAGCGGCTGGCTGGACGAAATCGGCGTACAGGACGCCATGAACAGGCTGGGCGAGCGGGAGCGCCACATACTCAAGCTGCGCTTCTATCAGGGACGCACTCAAATGGAGGTTGCAGGGGAGATCGGCATCTCCCAGGCACAGGTCAGCCGTCTGGAAAAAAATGCGCTGGTGCATATGCGCAGAAATATGGGATTCTGAGGGGCGTTGCGCCCCTTTTTGTTTCTTCCATACAAAAAGACCCGCCTTCCAATGAACCGCCCCAGAATATACGGACTGCACAAAAAACCCCTGAGTAGGGAAAGCGAATCAAGAGGAGTGGCGAAGCGAGAGCGGAGCCACTCCCGTTTTTGACTGAATGCGTTCATGGTTGTAGAAGT
>SVGY01000030.1 GCA_015056145.1 Clostridiales bacterium | reverse complement strand
TAAAATCCGGTTTCGATTGTCTCGTCTTTTTTCGCTCATGGAATCTCTCCTTTAAACAAGAAGAGCCAGACTTGCGATATCATCATATCACAAATCTGGCTCTTCGTATAGTTGTGTTATGTGAAAATGGTCATTTTGTCGTAGGATTTTTAGGGTCAGACAGCTGTTGCCTGATCCAGATAGTGTTCAAACTTTTCCCGCTTGATCAGTGCCCGGTTGCCGTTCATAACGTAAAAATCGCTATGCGGGTTCTGGTCAATCAGCATCCGCAGTTTCCCTTCACCGATGTGATAATACCCAGCCGCTTCCTCAATGGTCAGCGTGTATCGACGCCATACCGGAATGTTATAGTTGTTTGTCTCATTTCCTTTGCTCATGCAATTTGCCATAAGCATTTACCTCCATTATTGTTTCAATCAATTTCGATCCCCTGCCGCTTGCGGCGAGCAGGCATTGTCTGTTCACGCTCATCCACCCCGCTTCTGAGGATGGAAGAAAAAAAAGCCCGAACCTTTTCGGATGCGATTTCCAGTGCATCCAGATAAGGCTGGGCTTTCTTTTTGAGTATATGGTATTTCTCGTGTAGTGTTTCATACTGCTGTTTCCAATAGGCAATGGTCTTTTCAGCAGCCGTCAGTTTTTGCTTGAGCTGGCCGTTCTCAGCCTTGGCGACGATCCCGGTGATGGCGCAGCGTTTCAGAGCGTCGCACTGTTCGGCAGACATGGAGATATTCCCGGTCAGGGGATTTTTCTTTCCTATGTCCTCGATCTCATGAACCGTCAGGGACACCTTCTGCGTCACCTTGGTTTCCTTTTTCAGCGCAGCGAGCTTTTTCTTTTGCTCCTCCGTAGCAGAGGTCACATCGTCCAGTTCCTGCTCGGCCTGTTCCACCTGACCGGTGACCGCTGCCAGCCGTTCCTTCTCCGCCAGTACCTTGAACTGGGTAATGGTCAGGTGTTCCTCCGTGCTGAAACGCTCGCCCCGCTCCACATCCGTATAGCCAGCAGACCGTATATATTGGAAGAAATCATCCTGCAAAACGCTGTAGGAGGACTTCAGGATCTGCTTGCCCTTGCTGTTCAGCATGGGCTTGCCGTCCGCATCAAGGACTGGTTTGTTGCCCCACTTTTTGCTGCGGCTCACCTGCATGATGGTTTCCTTCACCGTGCCACGGAGGGCTTCATCCTTGCAGCGTTTTGACCAGAGGATCTGTTTCTCCACCACCGGAATGTACACCACATGAAGGTGGTAGTGGTACACATCCTCACCCAGCTTGTCGGAGATGCCGGTGTTGCGTTCGTCAGCGTGCATCACAGCCGAGAGGATGTATTCCTCGCCGCCCACGATCTTCACCGCTGCCTGATAGGCATCCGCATAGAACTGCTTGGCAAACTCATAGCCGCCGTGGTTGTGGAAGTAGGCAGAGTTCACATCCAGAACCAGCTCGCAGAACTTCACCGCATCGGGTTTCAGTCCCCGTGTGGAGATCACGCCTTCCTGCTCCATCCGCTGGAACATCTCCTGATAGTCACCGTCCGGGGCTTTGTAGTGGACGTTCATGGGCGACCTTTCCGGGATGATGTCCGGGTTGCTGTATTCGTCTTTTTCTCTTTCGTTGTGCTTTTGTGCTTTGACCACATCGTCAGCCGAGGCCAGAAATTGGTGCCTCGCTACGGTGCGGTCGATCCCGTCGTTTCTTGCCATGGGTTCTCCTTTCTTACGGGGTTCACGACCAGCCGGGGCTGCGGAGATGCACTTTTGCGAAAGTGTAATTACCCACTAAGATACTTTCATCCTGACGGCTGCAAAGTACCGTGGGCTCTCCGAGGGTTCTCCCGAGGGGGGACGTAGCCGCCTTCCTGTATAGAAGCGTTTTTCGCTTCTATGCTGTGTACGTACGTATCAGCTATCACAGGAAGGTCCCATTATCTCCATTCCTCCGGTACGTACGTACACTCCGAAACGTCGATAAAACCCGTCATACGGGGCTGCACGATCGCTTGGATCCCCTTGAAGCCACGCACCCGACGTCCTTCCGTATTGACCACGTTGTTGCAGTATTCAAGCCCGAACCGAACAGCGTTTGCCACCATGGCATCACTGAAGCTACGGGATTTCAGTGGTGTCAGCGAGTTTTCCTCGCACCACATCCGGTACACCTCATAGAGCTTTTTCGAGCTGATGGAAGCCTCCGGTGACCGAACAACATAACCTCGGGATTCCATGAAATCGAAGATGTTGTTATTGTCCCGGCGCACGGCTTCCCTATTTTCCCGGACACGATCACTTTCTGTGAACTGGAAGTTGTTGGCTACCAACCGTTGCAAACCCGCAAACGCCCACAGGAAGATGCCCTGCGCTTCGGCTTTCAGTTTCCCAGCAAGATCAGGATCATCCACCCGGTTTGCAGGTTTCCCCTTAGTCGTCAGCACCAGCTGCCTGCGATAGAAGCCGTCGCTTCTGTCATATAGTGACTGCAGATCGCCGTTGCTGAATGCCATAAGTCGGGCAAACATCCACCCCTGATGGCTCTGCTTGCCCTTGCGTTCCAGATCCATCTTCCCTTGTGCCGTCACGATGGACTTTACATAGTTGGTCTGGCGAAAGGCTTCCATCTGCATGTCATCGTCCACACACAGCAGGATGTGTTCCAGATCGGCACGGGCGAAACGGTTCTCAGAGATTTTGCCGATGCTGCCATCCTTCATATTGGAGCCGAAGATGCGACCCAGCACAGCGCCGATCTGCGACTTGCCTTCGCCGCCGTTGCCCTTGATGACCATCATCCGCTGTCCCTTGTTGGAGGGGATCAGGCTGTAACCGATGAACTCCTGCAAGGTGGGAATGTCTTCTTCGTAGAGCAATCCATTCAGGAAGTTCAACCACAGGTCAGGGGTTGGTGCGTCCGGGTAGTACGCCACCGGCAGACGGCTTCGCACGATCTCCGGTTTCCCTTCTGTGAAGGTACCGTCCAGCAGCAGCGTACCGTTGGCAACGTGGATGCGATCCGGCTCAGGTGGAAAATCCTCCACCTGAGCCTCCAGCTTCAATACCTCCACAATGTTGCCGATCCTTTTGGCAAAGCCGGTCTCCACGCAAGTACGCAGCTTGTCGTAGATCTCCCGCCGAAGCGGCAGGGGGTTGGTTACCCTGCCGTCCGGCGTGAAAAAAGCCCCGTTTGTGAAGAGCATCTTGTGTTCCCGCAGGAACTCTTCACAAAATAGGGCTTCGTTGACGGTCTTACCATTGAACCAGACTGGATATTCAGTTGACTGCAGGCTCTGCTCCATTGGCAGCTTCCTCCTTTGACGCTTTGAGCAAGCTGGACAGCATCCTTTGAATCGTACCACCGGCCATTAGTTTCTCAGCGATCTTTGTCTGTACTTCTGGTTTGCTTTCGATCAGCGCATTCACCACATGCTCAACGCCGCAGAGCATCCGACAGGCTTCCACGAACCGGTCATCCGGTTCATCGTCAGGACGTTGCGGAGCATACTGCATCTTCCATCTTTTCAACAGATGCAGGTAGTCTGTCAGGACGCTGAAGCAGATCTTATACGTCTGCCGATCTACCCGGCGCAGCTGCGGCTTAGCGAGATGCTTCACCGACAGGATGCCGCTGCCATCGCTGATTTTGAAGTCAGAGGCCAATTGCTTGGCTGCTTCGTAGTTGCTTACACCCAGCAGCCTGGCAGTGATGTCAATCACATCACCATGAGCTTGACACCCAAAGCAGTAATAATAGTCCTCGTTCAGCTTCAGGCTCGGATGCCGGTCATCGTGGAATGGGCAGCAAGTCATTCCGTTGTGGTTCACCTTCAGACCGTAGTGTTCAGCTGCCATCCTGGGTTGTACCGTTCCTTTAACGGCTTGGTAGAGATTCATGGGCATTTCCCCTTTCAAAATGATTTGACAAATTGCTTTGTCACCGGAGTATACGGAGAAAATGCCCACCAGCCTTAAAATCAGGCAGTTTTGCAAGAAACGAAAAGCCCCCTCCTGCCGTCTTGCAAAAATGCAAGATACAGGAGGGGGCAAAACATTCTATGTTTGGAATAATTGGAGCAACCCGCGCATACAATACATAATGACGAAAACTACCAATGACCACAGGAGGTACAGACGTGGAGGCTCAGGTTTTTCTTCAAGGTACAATTCGTGAACGACTTCAGGATCTGATGAAATCCAGCAAGATCAATCAAGCCGAGCTTGCCACCCGCATTGGCTGCTCAGAAAGCCTGCTGAGCCGGTTCATCAGCGGGAAAACCGACAAGCTGGGCGATGAAAATATCATCCGCATTGCCAGTGTTTTCAACGTATCTACGGATTTTCTGCTGGGTGAAACCGATCTGCCGGACAAGCTCCATTACGATATTTCTGAGCTGGGGCTATCTGTGCAGGCGGCAAGGAATCTGTATACGCAAAAGGCGAATCCGCAAGTGGTCAGCGCCCTTTTGGAGAATCCGGAGTTCGCCAACACCACCTATCTGATCGACAGCTATCTGAATGACGAGCTTGCCAGAGGATTTGCCGCCCAGAACCAGCTTTGTGCGACGATTGCCAATCTTGTCAGAGGGACGCCAGAAGTCGCCAATCAGGTCAAGAGCTTTCAGACGCCTGTCTATCAGGCAGACCATACCGCCATCACGGAATCCTTCATGCGGGCGGTAAAGTCTGTGAAAGCGGAACGGGGGCATGACTTGAATGCCACCAGAGAATTGACATCCCAATCCGTCAAGAAGGTCTTCGATGAACTGACAAAGGGGCAGAGCAAGCCCAAACGAAAGATTACTGCCATGCAGGTCGCAAATGCATTAGCCAAATCTGTATCCGACTTGCCTGGTGTAGACACAGAAACGGTCAAGCAGCTTTTCCTTGCGATGACCGGTACGGTAGTGAATCATGCAAAGGCAACAACAAACGAATGAGCAGCTCTGTGCATTGGCCCGGCAGGGCGACAGAGATGCACAAAATCTGCTCATAGAGAATAACCTTGGTTTTATCCGGAAAACGGCATACGAAATATGGAGCACCCAGAAAGAACTGAATGACGCCTTTCATATAGAGATGGACGATCTGATACAGGAGGGTACATGGAGCCTGTTCGGCTGCATTGATCGTTTTGATCCAGCAAAGGAGTTTCAGTTTATTACCTATGCCGCTATCGCCGTCCGCAATGCCATGCTGGACTATATCCGCTCACAGGCCACCACCTTTGAGGCGCGGTATCTGAACAGCATCGAATCGCTGGACAAAGGAAGCACCCGGCATACCTATGCCGGCGACCCGATGCGTCAATCCCCCGAACAGATCTATCTTGCCAAGGAACGGCTGCGGGAGATCCACCATGCGCTGGCTACGATTCCCGACCGTGACCGGCAGTACCTGCACTACCGCTTTGGATTCCACGATGATCAGGAGCATCCATTGAACGAGACCGCAAGGCATTTTCATCTGTCAACCAGCCGGGCAGCAAAGACAGAGAAGGATGCGCTGAAAAGTGTGCGGGTGGAATTACCATGGTAGTATTGACGAAATTAGGTAAAAGAGATATCCTTGTTGTATAAGTACCAATCAAGCCAAAAGAATAATGCTCCATTACAAAAGATTGAAACGAGGTGTCATCTTATATGGCAAACGTAACAAAACTATATGCGGCATATAAAGCGGGATATTTGGGCAATAATATTCTTGATACATATTTTTCTTTCATTGCAAATATGATTTCTGAGGAACACTTAACGATCGTAGAAGATACCGTTATTGCCGAAAGGTTCAAAAAGCGGTATTCGATCGATTTGCCTCTTTCGTTTGTGAGGCAGACTTTGGGGGTTGGTGTGCAAAAAAACTGTTTTGTCGAAGACCACGGAAAATATAGTGTAGTTATAGAGGAACTGGCAAAATACCGTTTCTCAGAGACTGATTTTAATGTGTTATGGAGCCGCTTAGTCGAAGGGTTCGTAACGCATTGTCAGAATACCGATACAGATATTTCTTCGCTTAACGCAAATGAATTCATACTAAGCGTTTTAGATGGTACTGATGAAAAAATTTTGTCTGGCGAAAAAAGCGAAACCGATAAAGGTATGTTGCCAGAAGAATATGCATGGTATAGTTTTGTTAAAGAACAAGGAGAGTCTGGAACGAATCTATATTCGTTCATTTCTGCCCTTTCAGCCTGTAACATAACAAAACAAGCATTGTTCTTTGCTGGTAAAACATCGGCGGATTATTCCGGTTTGCATATCTATTTAGACTCACCGATTATTTTTGCCTTGCTTGGGATGGATGAATCATCCAGAACAGATTCATACAAAACACTTGTCAAAGATATGCAAGAAGCCAAATGTAGCATCCATGTTTTAGATCACAATTTTCAGGAGGTTGACGGAATAATTGCACGAGCTTCTGGATGGGCAACAGATACACAATATGATCTGAGAAAGGCAAACAATGCAGCTCGCTTTTTCCACGATTCACAAATGAACCAAGAGCAGATTACTGAGTTTTGTGAAAATATTGAAACAAGACTAAACGAGCTTGGAATTACGGTAAAAACGACCAATTATGACATATATCAAGATAAATTTCAAGAAGATGAGAAATGTCTATTTGACATGGTAAATGAACGCTATCTTGATCGCGGATACGAGTTAACCAAGGAGAAGGAAAACTCTATTCGCATTGATATTCGTTCAATAATAATGATATATCGAGAACGGCAGGGGCAAACCGCAACCAGACTGCAAAATGCAAAGCATATTATGTTGACATCAAACAATGCTATTGCCAATGTCAGTAAAAAATATGAAAGTAATAGAAGTACTCAATCTGGGCATATTCCCGCTTGTATATCCGCTGACCTATTTGGTGCCATTCTTTGGCTTGATAGTCCAATGCAGATGCTGGAGTACCACAAACAGAAACTTCTTGCGGATTGCTATGCTTTCTTGAAACCAGATAAGACTTTGCTCGATAAATATATACAGTCGTTGGATGAAGCGCGAAACGCAGATGCGATTGACGAAAAGAAGTTTTTATTCTTGCGTACTCATAAAGTAGTGTTAGATTCTTTGATGGATATAACCAAAGGCGATTATGCAAGGTTTAATTCGAATACCTATCTTGAAGTGTATGAAGACATAACGGCCAAATCGCAAAAACAGTATCATGATGAAATCGCTGCACACAACGCGACCAAAGAGAAACTGCAGAATATGGAAAAGAATTCTGCAATGGAGAAAAAGGAAACAGACAAAATAATTAAGGAATTGCTAAGTCGAATTACTGTCATGGAAGAAAATGAAGCAAAACGCCAAGAACATGTATTAGATATAAAAGTTTCAATCTTCGGTTGGCTTGCAACACTAATCCTTATCGGTATTCCATACCTTATTGTGGTAGTTATTATTGAAATAATCAAAACACAGTATACTACTATATCTTGGTCCTCGATCTATGGAATAATAGCATGTATCATTGCTACAGCAATAGCAGGTTGTCTATTTGCTTTTGGAAGGAAATGGTGTTTGAAAAAAGTACGGCATTTTCTAACCAGGTAACGGTTTGTCACCATTGCACATTTTTCTTCCCTTCAATAGCTCCAATTATGCCGCCGAACCAATCGTTTGGCGGCATTGCTTTGCATAATTTATCTGTTTCTTCGTCTCGAAAACAGCCATACTTCAACGGGCTGCAATGGGAAAAAGTCGAAGTTGCAGAAAAGATTTTCTATACGCATGATAAACTCACTCTCTCCACCGTCTAAAGGGTGTAACGTTACAAGGAGATGAGCTTATGGACAAGGATTTCTTCGTACGTGAGATCGAAGCCCACAGCGGCATGATGTACCGCGTGGCCTATACGATCCTGCGCGACGATGACGCTTGCAAAGACGCGCTGCAAGATGCAGCTCTCAAGGCATGGGAGAAGCGCTTCACCTTGCGGGAGGAACGCTATTTCCGTACCTGGATCACAAGGATCCTCATCAACACGTGTTACGACACGCAAAAGAAGCGTCGGCGCATCGTTTCCCTGGATGAAATTCGTGAGCCACAGGTTGCACCTCCGGATCTCTCATTGGCACTGGCGCTGCAGTCTCTTCCGGAAAAGCTGCGTTTGCCGCTGGTGCTGTGCTACTCGGAAGGAATGACCTATCAGGAGGCAGCGGAAACGCTGCACCTTCCCGTAGCAACGTTGCGGGGACGAATCGCCCGCGCCAAAGGAGAACTGAGAAAGGAGTTGGATGCAGAATGAAGCGCGATATGGAACAGTTGAATCTTCGTGACGCCTTCAAGCAGGAGCCTGATTTCTGTCATGCTGCGCTGATGCAGGCAGCCTACTCCGTCAAGGAGGAAAAAGAAGTGAAGAGAGCCTCTTTCAGAACGCTGATTGTTGCAGCAATCATCATTATTTCTATGACTGCCGCGGCTTTTGCCGCAGGACAGCTGATGGGATGGACTGATTTCCACAGTCTTTTCAGCAATGCTGATGTACCCCAGGCCGCCAAGGAAGAAATGCAGGTAGCCAATAGTGTTTCCTGGGAGGTCGGCCCCATGACCTTCACCGCCACGGAGCTGCTGAACGATGGGCACATCGCCCTGAGCAGTATCCGCCTTGCTACCACCGATGGTAGCAAGGCCCTCATTACCAGTGACCCTTGGGATTCCGTGGGCATGTATGGTGAGAATGCCAAGGGCTATGCCGCCCAGCTGGGCGTTGAGCCCGAGACCTCCTGCATTGAGGCGGCAAAGCAGCTGAACCTGCCGCTGTATAATGTTCGAGGTCTCTTGGATGTGGATCCTGAAACTGTCGATTCCCTCATGGAGTATCCCCTGTGGAATGAAGATGGCAGCATGACTTACCTCTCCATGACCTTCTTGAAGCAGATCCCTGCCAAGGATGCCATCGATCATCTGCCTTATCGGCATATCCCCGCAAATGGAGAAAAGTACGTTTCTCCCTTCTTCCTGCGCGTAGCAAAGGTTGATCCTGCTACTGGCGAAGAAACGGAGTCCTGGGTTAACCGCACCCAG
This sequence comes from Clostridiales bacterium, assembly GCA_015056145.1. Lineage (GTDB taxonomy): Bacteria > Bacillota > Clostridia > Christensenellales > Aristaeellaceae > Limiplasma. Next base: position 6,998 of record SVGY01000030.1, on the reverse strand, counting down.
AACGCCACCATCGCCATCAGCGGTGTTGTGGAAGAAAAGACCTATCAACCCGAAGACAAAATCAGCTTTGAAGGCTTCGAGTTTCAGCACGCTCATATGCAGCGTCATGCCACCGGCGCCTATACCTACCTTGTGTTCAATGCAGATCAGTCCCTGACAGAGGAAGATGCCTACAACTTGCATAACCTGTTTGTGGAGGATGCCCAGGGTAATCTCTTGCCCGAAGGCATGGACATGAGCGCCAGCCTCGATACCACCGCCTGGCCTCAGGTCATCCTGATTGACCTGTATGGCTTGGAAACGCTGCCGGAGAGCCTTATTCTGGAGAGCAACGGTATTACCGTTACCGCCAGGTAATCCCAGTGCGCCGGGAAGGAGACCTCTCCTTCCCGGTCATACTCTGGCGATGAAAGGAGGGAGTCGCTTGATTCATCACATGCGTTCAATTCTGTGTGGGCTTTGCACTTTTGTGATAATTGCCCTTATACTTTGTTCTTCGGCATACGCAGCGGAACAAGGCTTCTCCGTCCGTAATGGAGACCGCAATGTGCCGCAGATAGCCATTACTGTTGATGATTGCTATGACCGCAACCACATCCAGGAGGTTGTGGAACTGTGCGAGAAATACAATGTGGCCGTGACTTTCTTTCCCATTGGAAAGGCGTTGAAGTTCGCGGATAGTGAGCTGTGGCAGCGTGCCCTGGACGCTGGCTGCGAGATCGGCAATCACTCCTGGGGCCATACCAACCTGACCAAGCTTTCCACCAGAGATATTCGCTATCAAATGCTTCGCACCCAGCAAAAACTTGACGAAATGCTGGGTTATCATTATCCCCTGCAGGTGATGCGTCCACCGCAAGGGCTGTCTAACAACAAGGTGTCTGAAGCTATTGCTTCTGTGGGTTACCTGCGTACCGTGCGGTGGGATGTCAGCCAGACAAACCCTAAGAAAGCCCTCAAAGCAGTGCAGAACGGCAGCATCCTGTTATACCATGCCCGTGCCCGGGATGTACGCTGCCTGGAACAATTGATACCTAAGCTGCTGGAAAAAGAATACAAGTGCGTAACAGTCTCTGAGTTGCTTGGCTTGGAACCGGTTGTCCCTATGGAGGGCATCTACAATTATGAATCATTCCACGCATCAGAAGGAAAACGACCGAGCGAGTACATCAGCGAGTGATATGTCTGTTTCTGTTGTGGAAGTATGGAGAAAGGAGCCATACATGAGAAAAATCATTGTCATTATGCTTGTTATGTTGATATTCTGCGCCTGCGGTACTTGTGCAAACGCAGAAAGCATGGTTGCCTGCATCAATGAAATACTGACTTACTGGAACGCCACGACACCCAATGAGCTGCGAGAAAACATCTGCCAGTTCTGGGTAGACAATGAAACGGATGACAATCCTGAAATGTGGAAACCCAAATATCATCCCTGCAATATACGCATTGGGGGTACAACGCAGGAGCTCATCAAAGACGGCAAGAAATGGGACATGGCGATTGTGTCCTCCAAGGATGTGGACCTGCAAGTGCTGGCTAACAAAGATTGCATTGCCACCATCGGCTTTAATCCGGATTATAGGCTGGCACTGCATCAATGGCTTGTGCCTGAGCACCTGCAAGCCATGCTGCCGGAGCATCCCTTGCTGCTATACTTTGTTTACTTCTACGACTATGATGAAGCGGCTGACGAGGCTACCTTGTTGATCTGCCGTGAACGAAGTGGAGAAGTATTTGCTGAGGAAATATTGCGTCATCGCCCGGTGGAGAAATCACGCCATGTTGAGGGCATTCAACGCATGCATTACAGCGGCGTCGGACGTCCGCTGACCTGGAATCGGCATACGCTGCTGGCCGACCCTTCCGGATGGGATGTGGCCACCTTCGACATCTCCTCCGTTGATGAGCTGGTTCCACTTATGGAGGCTGGCTTGCTGTTTGATTTTTCCACCATTGATTACTTTGCCGCCCGCGATGGATTGAATGTGATCCATGACTGGGAGCGCGATTCACCCAATGGCGTTTTCCTTCAGGAAAAAATGGTTGGCATCCCATGTTATCCGATCAGGCTTGAATTTGGTGATGTGGAGCAAGTTCTGGTCGTCAACGCAAAAAGCTCCAATCTGGAGGGCTGCCTGCACTATGCCGAACACTACATCAAATCCATCGAATGGTCGTGCGAAATGGAACATGAGGATATCTTCCCGCACGGCGTATGCATGTATAAGGATCAGTGCGATTGGTAAAACAAATTGCTTTGCATACGAAAGGACACACCCATACAGGTGTGCCCTTCTGTTATATCGAATCAAAGCCGTTTTCGGTTTTGCATGTTCTCCCACAGCTTCTGTGAGGTTTGCGCAGGACTTGGTTCCTCCTTCACAGGCTGCTTCACAAGAGCGGGGTTGCCGGTTTTGATGATCTGTTTTGCAGGGATCGCCTGCATGAGTGTCTTCTCCCAGTTAAGGCGCCGCTGCGCAATATCTGTCACCAGAAGGATCAGGGCCAGAAGCATCAGCACCGGCGTCAGGTCATGGCGCGTCTGGGCGTGGCTGCGTGGAAAATCCAGCAGCTTCGATGCAGACTCAGTTGCTTTTCCTCCCGTCGTTTGACTGATGTCAGCAAGCACGCCGGTATCCGCTGCGCGAAGGTCATATTCCCGTGAATACGACACAACGGCACCGCCATCCAGCAAAACAGCAGAATCGCCTTCATGCTGCTGCATCACCTGCACAGCATACGCTCCAGGTTCAACGGCTTCCCAGGCCACCTCGTAGCGATTGGCCGCCACCTGTTCCAAAGACAATGTCAACGACTCCTGCCGGGGCGTCAGGATCCGTGCCTGAATACTGCCTTCCAGGATCTCCTCATCGGAGGTAAAGCTCAGAATACCCTCTTCCATGTGCATTTCACCAGCCTGCGTATTGTCAGGCAGCACATGGGAGATCATTCCTCCAAAGAAGGCAGAAGCATTTTCCCACTGCAGGAAGGAAGAGCTCCATACGCCCTGCACATCGCTCATCCAGCACAGAACCCGGCCTGCGCCATACTGCCACCAGGCCAGAATGGGATCCTCTCTATCGCTGATCAGGGATACCGTCGCCAACGGTTTCTCCGTTGCGGCCAGGTATCCGGTCAGCTGAGGAAAGCCAGGGAAGTCGGTCATGGTCTTGTCGGTGATGCGTGGGATGAACGTCCGGTTCTGCACATAGGTGCCAGCGGCCAGCAGGGTTTCCTTGGTGAAGATTTTGGGCACATTGTCAAACTCCCCGGCGGCATAGGCCCGGCCTCCGCCAAGCTCTGCCAGGGTCAGCATCGTTCGTACATCCGCGCCGCTGCCAATGGCCACAGCAGTCAGCGTAACGCCTTGCTCCGCCATAAGCTCTACCAGCTGCTCGTAGCCCTGATCACCGGACTGACCGTCCGTCAGGAAGATCACATGCTTGTGCTGGGCATCTGCTTCTTTCATGGCATCCAGCGCCATGGCCAGGGGCGTATAGAAGGCTGTGCCGCCTCCGGGCCGGATGGTTCCGATCATTTCCTGCATCGCCGGTACATCCGTGACCTTCGTCAGGGGCAGGGCCCACTTACCATGCTCGTCAAATGCGATCACACCAGCCATGTCCTGTTCCGTAAGAACCTCCAGCGCACGGCAGGCAGCTTCCTTGGCTACCTCAAGGCGGGTCACTCCATACTGGCCCGCCGTCATGGAGCCAGACTTATCGATCACCAGCAGCAGCGCCGTGGACGGCAGATCCAGCTTGTTTTTCACATCAATGGTCACCGGGAGCATTTCTTCCAGCGGGCTTCCCCGATAATTGCCCAGGGCATAGCTGCTGTCGCCGCCGAACAAAGCCACGCCCCGGCCCAGCTCCCTGCCGGCGGCAGAAAGCGCGGCGATCTGCTCCTCGCTGAGGGTGTCGGCATCCACATTGACCATCGCGATTGCATGCCAGGTCAGATAATCAGCCGCGTCTGAGGGCAGCATGGCAGCAGTCATTGTCTCCACCGTCACGCCGGAGGCTTCCAGCATCTTGCGCAGCTCGTCGCCTTCGCCGCTTTTCCCCTCTGCCAACAGCACATAGGGCGCGCCGCTGACGGCAATGTATGCGCCCATGCGGTCGTTGCGTGAATTACTGTCGCCGGGCAGCACGACCTGAGCCTCATAGGTCGCAACACCCGAAGCCCCAGCCGTATCCTGAAACACAAAAGTATTCTCGCCCCGGCGCAGCGTCACATCCCGGGAGACAGCCGTGCTCTGACCGCTGAGTAGAAGAATGCGGGCAGAACCTTCCGTATTGCTGTGTACCGTTACCGTAACAGGGAAGCTCTGGCCCTGATAGGCACGGGCCGGAAGCTGCACCTGCGTGACCTGCGCATCCGTCGCTTCCGCGTTGGATACCTGCAATGTATTGACAGCAACGCCCCGTGCCACCAGCGCTGATGTATCCGCCGGCTCCACCAGGCCGTCGCTGATCACAGCGATACCGCCGGAGTGGCCTGAGGGTAGCAATGCGCCAGCCAGCAGCAGCGCCTCCGAAAGATCGCTACCTGATGCGTCAACAGCTGTCTGCACGCCCGAAAAAACAGGCTTTTCAGAAAGGGGTGTTTCCACCATGGCATTTCCACCAAAGACGATCACGCCCGCCTGTTCATCCTCATCCAAGGAGGCAAGCACCTCCTTGACCAGTCCGGAAAGATCCTGACCGTCCAGGGAGCCGGAGGCATCCAGCAGCAGCCAGGAAGACTTCACCTGGGCCGCTCCCAGCACGCTGGCTCCCGCCAGGGCAAAAGCCGTCAGCAGGATCAGCACATGATGCAGCGCGTGAGAGATCCGACCCTTCAGGCTGTGTGCCGGCCAGAGGCGAGCCATCAGCCATATCGCCCCGCAGGCAGCGGGGATCAGCAGCAGCCACAGGGGCTTTGTAAACTCAAATACCACGGCGGCTCACCCCCCATTCCACCAGAAGAAGCACAAGGAACAACAGCAGCAGCCAGGGCGCGAGCGCTACGCCGCCAGCAGGAGCAGCACTTCGGCCCTGAAGATCCACACTGGGCGCAACATTGCGCACGTCGCTCTCCGAAACAGGCATACCCATGGCAAAGTACCGCTGCGCAGCTCCTTCCGCCGCCAGCGTATACAGGCCGGCCTCATCCGTCTCCGTAAAGGGTGAAACTGCATTGATCCGCTTGCCTCCGGGCGTGGTAACAACAGCAACGCCGGCATTCACGGGCAGCACCAGACGGATGCTCTCCCCGCATATGCCGCTGCCCACATCGGCAGCGGTCTCAGGCAGCATATAGGCCAGAACATTCTGCACCAGAATGGGGAAATCGTACTTCATGGGCAGATTCGTATCATTCAGGTCAAAGCCCAGCGCAACCGTATCCTCATTCGCGTTCATGACGCTGTGCCCGTCCATGGTCATCAGCGATTTACCTCCCTGCAGGGGCGTAAAGCTGCGCAGAGCAATATCCTTTAACGAAAGCCCCCTGGTAAGATCATCCGGCGCAGCCAGCGTCAAATTTCCCTGCGGTTCCAGCGTCTCGCCGCCGCTGATGGCACCCTGCGCCATGCTGCGGGAGAAGAACACAGGGCCGTCACCATACACATACAGATCAGCCGCCAGCGTTTCCTGTTGTGAGAAATCCGCTTTGATGAGTCTTACATCATCCCGGAGCGAAATGGCGTAATCCAGAAAAACGCTGCTGTCATGATCCAGCGCCACGGTGTAACGCTGCTGCGCCCTGGGAATGAAGTACAGCCGATCATCCGTGCCAATGGCATCCTTCTCCTGCAAAGCCACACAGGCCCAGTCGCATTCCGGCACATGCAAAGCAGTTCCCGCGGATTCTCCAGCCGGAATATGCAGCTCCCGTGCATCACAAAGAACACCTTCGGCATAGCAAGCCAGCGTTACGGTGCATTCACGCCCGTAGTTGATGACCCGGGCATATCCCTGCCCCTCCTCCACCGTGAAGGAAAGCACCGCCCTGTTGTCCAGGCCTGAGGCAGCGTTGTGCACAGCTATATTGCCCTGGGGTGTATATTCATCAGAGAAAACAACAATCCGCATACCGTCCATTTCCCGCTGCATGGCTTGGGCCAGGGAAACCGCTGCGGCAAGGTCTGCCGCTGTGTTGGATGGCTCCAGCGAGTTCAGCACCCTTCGTGCCGCTTCCCTGTCGGTAGAACGGGAAAGCAGCTGACGGGTATCCCCATCCGCCGCCAGAATGGTCAGCGTATCCTGCGGTTCCATTCCAGCAAGAATCTCCTCTGCGATATCCACCGCGTGATCCAGGCGGCTCCGCCCATTTTCCGTGGCCTGCATGCTGGCAGAAAGGTCGAAAATCATCACGACCTCCCCTGCCATGCTGCCTGAAAGCACAGGCTGCATCAGGCAAAGCACAACGGTAGCAGCCATCAGCAGATGCAGCGGCAGCAGCAGATTGCGCTTCAGCCGCTGGAAGGGCCGGTTGGCTGTCATATCCCGCAAGGTTTTCTGCCACAGAAACGTGCTGGGAACAGGCCGGTCCTCATAGCGGCGTTTAAGCAGATAGAGGATCAGGATCGCGCCCAGGGATAGAAACGCCCAGGCGAAAGCCGGATAAAGAAACGTCATAGGAAAGCTCCTGTCTTTGATCAGATCATTTGTGCACCGGACAGCGCAGGCAAGAAGGCGTCTTCAAAGGGCTTGCGTCCGTCCAGCAGCAGATAGCCCGTACCCCGGCTTTGACATGCGCCGCGGCATTCCCGCAAGAATCCCTGCAAGGTTTCCTGATACTGGCGCAGGGCAGCTCCATCCGCCAGAATGTCCATATCAGGCGCGCCCTCGGCATCCTTCAGGCGTACAGCGCCTTCCAGAGCGGGCTCCATTTCGAATGCAGAGAGGGGCTGCACCAGCGCTGTTTCCTGCCTGCGGTAGCGCAATAGATCCAGCACCTGGCCCAGGCCCTCCGGCTGGTATCCATCGCTGATGAGAAAGCACATCCCC
>SVGY01000010.1 GCA_015056145.1 Clostridiales bacterium | reverse complement strand
TGTCTTGAGCACGAAAACTATACTTATGAAAGAACCCTATTCGTAGATACAACAGATGATAGTATTGAACAAACTTTAATCGCAAAATATACATATTCAAACAAGTAAACAAATTCCAATTTGTTGAGCAAACGAAAGCGGATTCCCTTCCTATCAGGAGTGCGCAATTATACGCACTGTACCAGTGCATTGCGTTTGTTCTACTACATAAGGAAACGAGCACCCAGTACCGGATGCTCGCCTTTTTTGTTAATGGATAAAATGTTTCTTAACAGTTCTCCTACCAACAGTCCTGTTGTTTATGAAAATCTATCGGCAATATACCTGTCAATTGCCAGTGGGCATGAGCACGATCCAGGATTCATATACATAAATATTTTCGCCGTTTACAGTGCGCTGCACTTTCTCAAGGGAGATGATTACATTGGCAGTGGTGAGCTGTAAATGGACTTCTCCTTCCATGTTTTCACAGAAGTATGTCCACCGGGTCAGTGCTGTTTCCATATCGTTAATCATGGCGTTGGCATCAGAGGCGCTTACATAGCACATTTCGTATTTTTCCCTGCCGGTCATCTCCAGCACGGTCTGGGCAGTGGCCCGGAACCAGTCAACTGCTTTGTTCACGTCGGTTACGATAGTTCCATCCGGCGAAGCCAGCTTGATGTCCACCGTATTCTGTCCATCCCCGGGGGAAACAATCGCCATGGGGGAGGAAGCCCCAAGGACAGTAGGCATTACAAAACAGTCGGATACATAGTATTGGCCAAACTGGACGGAATAAAAGGAACAGCCGCTGGTCTGTGCAAGGGCAGTAAGATAATCGTGACTGGGCGTATTCAGATCAAGGCGGAACAGCGTCAGGTTGCCGTTTTCGTCTGCGGTGAAAATATCTGCATCAGCGATATCTGCTTTTGCCTCCGCAGGATATTCGGGATTCATGCCGGTCTGAACCTGCTGAATACCCTTCATACCGCCCAAAAAGGAAACATTCTCGCTGCCGGAAAGATGATTCAGCACAGTCAGTGCATAGGTGCCGGGGATGTACTGGGAAGGGGAGGTGTACTCGATGGCGATGTACACGTCCTGACCAACGCTGCAAGCACAGAAGGCGAAAAGCTCGCCGGTGGAGGTACTCCCGTTCAGGAACAGGGCAGGCCCGCCGTTTACCAGAGGATAAACCGAATCGGAATCGGGAGAGGACAAGGTCTCCTTGACTCCATTCAGCGTCAGCCCCAGTTTCTCGCAGAAATTCCAGGTGTCATTTACACATACCTCCAGCAAAGAGTAGGAATTCGGCATGCCGGGTTCGTAGCCCATAAGCTGTGCACTGAAGCCGTTTTCATCCCTTTCGCCCACCACAAACCCTTCAGGCAGGGTGCATTCCAAAGGCCCTACGGTAAGGGTTTCGCCAGCGGCACAGGCCAGGAAAGGAAATAAGCAGCTGATACACAAAAGCAAAGCAAGGATTTTTTTCATGGATGAAGATCTCCTTTCAGTTGTTGGTGCGAAGCATGTTATATAGAATATATAACGCACGCTCCTTAATTGCAATGCTTTTGGGAAAATAAAATTATGTTTTTTTGTGAAATAAATTCAGCTTCGCCGCCTTGTCAAAAAGTTGACAAACAAACGGCTTGCCAAAGGGAAAATACTTTGCTACAATGAGCCTGCGTTCACATGACTGACGGATTTTTTGCGGGTTACCGCAGGGGAGTGTGGAAGCTATGAAAGCCGACCGTCTGGGCAATTCAATTTTTGCGTAAAGTTGAATTGCCTTTTTTACATGGGCAATTCGGGATGCAAGGAGGAAATGCAAATGGAACAGAACAACTGGAACGGTTTTGTTGGCGGTGATTGGCAGAATGAGATCAACGTGCGTGATTTTATTCAGCGCAATTACAGAGAATATACCGGCGACGGAGCTTTTCTTGCAGGCGCAACGCCCCGCACGGATGCGCTGATGAAGAAAGTGCAGAGCCTTTTTACCCTGGAACGTCAGTACGGCGGCGTGCTGGATATCGATACGGCCACCGTGTCCTCCCTCACCAGCTACTCTCCCGGATACATCGATAAGGAAAACGAGATCATCGTGGGGCTGCAGACCAACCGCCCCCTGAAGCGTGGAGTGAATCCCTTCGGCGGCATGCGCATGGTTCGTCAGGCCTGCGAGGCATACGGCTACAAATTGTCCGCCAAGGTGGAGGAAGAGTTCCGTTTCCGCACCACCCACAACGACGGCGTATTCCGTGCCTATACCGATGAAATGCGGCAGGCCCGCAAGTGCCATGTCATCACCGGCCTGCCCGATGCCTATGGCCGTGGCCGGATCATCGGCGATTACCGCCGTGTGGCCCTCTACGGTGTGGACAGGCTCATTGAAGAAAAGAAAAAGGACAAGGCCCGCCTTGCAGATGCTGCCTTTGATACGGAGCAGATCCGTCAGGATGAGGAACTCTACCAGCAGATCGCTTTCCTTGGCTACCTCAAGGAAATGGCGGCTATGTATGGCTATGATATCAGCAAGCCTGCAGCCAATGCCCGTGAGGCCGTCCAGTGGACTTACTTTGCTTATCTTGGCGCCATCAAGGAGCAGAACGGTGCGGCCATGTCCCTGGGTCGGGTCAGCACTTTCTTTGATATCTATATCGAGCGGGATATCCAGCTGGGCCTGCTCACTGAGGAAACTGCCCAGGAACTGATGGACGATTTTGTCATCAAGCTGCGCATGGCCCGTCATCTTCGTACGCCGGAGTACAACGAGCTTTTCGGCGGCGATCCCATGTGGATCACCGAAGCCGTGGGCGGCATGGGCGAGGACGGCAGATCGCTGGTTACCAAAAGCAGCTTCCGTATGCTCAATACCCTCTACACGCTGGGATCCTCTCCGGAACCCAACCTGACCGTGCTCTGGTCCGGAAAGCTTCCGGAAGGATTCAAAAAATTCTGCGCAAAGGTGTCCATCGATACCGATTCCATCCAGTATGAAAACGACGACCTGATGCGCCCCATCTATGGTGATGATTACGCCATTGCCTGCTGTGTTTCCGCCATGAAGGTGGGCAAACAGATGCAGTTCTTCGGCGCACGGTGCAATCTGGCAAAGCTGCTGCTCATTGCCATCAACGGCGGCTTCGATACCTCCTCCGGTATGGCTATCGGCCCCAAAATGGACGTTATGCAGGGTGACACCCTCTCCTTTGACGAGGTTATGGGCCGCATGGAAACCTATATGGCATGGCTGAGCCACCTGTACGTCAACACCATGAACGTCATCCACTACATGCACGACAAATACGCCTACGAAAAAACCCAGATGGCTCTGCACGATACCAATGTGGAGCGCTTCATGGCCTTTGGTGTTGCGGGCCTTTCCGTGGTGGCGGACTCCCTCAGCGCCATCAAGTACGCCAAGGTGCACCCCGTACGCAACAGCGAAGGATACATTGTGGATTTCACCACCGAAGGCGATTTCCCCAAATTCGGCAACGATGACGACCGGGTGGACCTGATGGCTAAGGATCTTACCCACCGCATGATCACCGAGCTGCGCAAGACCCCCGCCTATCGCAATGCCATCCACACCCTGTCTGTGCTGACCATTACCAGCAACGTAATGTACGGCAAGAATACCGGTGCAACCCCCGACGGCCGTGGCAACGGCCAGCCCTTTGCTCCCGGAGCCAACCCCATGCACAACCGGGAGGAAAACGGAGCGCTGGCTTCCCTGAACTCCGTGGCAAAGATCAGCTACGACGACTGCCGGGACGGCATTTCCAACACTTTCTCCATTACTCCCGAGGCGCTGGGCCGCACCTTTGAGGAGCGGCAGGGCAATCTGGTCAATATTCTTGACGGCTATTTTGCCCAGATGGCCCATCACATCAATGTAAACGTGCTGAACCGGGAAACCCTGATGGATGCTTACGAAAACCCCGAAGCTTATCCCAACCTGACCATCCGTGTGTCCGGTTATGCGGTCAACTTCAACAAGCTGTCCAGAGAGCAGCAGCGTGAAGTGATCTCCCGCACCTTCCACGAGGCGGTATGATGGGGCAGACGATTACGGGCCGGGTGCATTCCTTCCAGAGCCTGGGCACCCTGGACGGCCCCGGTGTAAGGTTTGTGGCCTTTTTGCAGGGCTGCCCCCTCCGATGCGGATGCTGCCACAACCCAGATACCTGGGATGTATCCGGCGGCAGTGAATACACTGCCCAGGATGTGGTGAACCGTGCCCTTCGCTGCCGCAGCTATTTCGGCAGCGAGGGCGGACTGACTCTTTCCGGCGGTGAACCGCTTCTTCAACAGGATTTTGCGGCGGAGGTATTCCGGCTGTGCCATGAGTCCGGCGTGAATACTTGTCTGGATACCTCCGGCTGCATCGCGCCGGAGCTTTGCGGTCCCGTGCTTCAGGAGACCGACCGTGTCCTTTTGGATATCAAGTATACATCGGAAGAAATGTACCTGCAGCATGTGGGTTGTTCCTTGGAAAAGCCCCTGCGTTTTCTTGAAGCGCTGCAACTGAAACAGATTCCCGTTACCCTTCGCCAGGTAATTATTCCGGGCCTCAATGATAACGAAGAAAATACAGCGGCCCTGCTGGCCATCGCCAAAGCCCATCCCTGCGTGGACAAGGTGGAGTTGCTGCCCTTCCGCAAAATTTGTCAGACCAAATACGATATGATGAAAATTCCTTTTCCATTCGGAGGGATACCGGAACCTGAACAACAGAAAATGGAACTGCTCCGAAAACTGCTGGAAGGGTACGGGGGATAAAGAGATATTTTTCTGCCTGCATGCGCCCGAAAAAGCAGCCGACCTTTTCCGGTACACAGGAATTGGTTGCATATATACATGTGAAGCTGCTGGACGGCCAGAGGATAATCATGCAAGTCTGCTGTGCCGGATGGGGAAACTCTCATCCGGCAGGCTTTTTCTTTTTTCTTACAAATTACGAACATTTTTGCATAAAGTTCTGTATGTGTGCAGATTCTTGGTTTATGGCTGTTATTTATCGCAGAAGAAATCGGGAAAAACCCTTGATTTACTTTTCCGATTTGGATAAAATAAGAGGCGTGTTTTGGCGAAAAGGTTCGGGTTTTGTCAGCCCGGCCGCCAGGGGTGCTCCTGCTCCGCTGACAGCGCCTTTTTACTGAAAAAACACAGTCCACATCCACATTCTACTTAGGAGGAAACAAATCATGAAAAAGTTCGTGGCTCTGGTTCTTGTGATGCTCCTGTGCCTGTCCAGCATGACCGTTCTGGCTGAACGTGCACCCATCGCCAAGGAAAACCTGAAGATTGGCTTCATTTTCCTGCACGATGAAAACTCTACCTACGACCTCAACTTCATCAACGCCGCTAAGGAAGCCTGCGAATCCAACGGCATCGAGTAAGTGATGATGACCAACATCCCCGAAGGACAGGAGTGCTATGACGCTGCTGCCGACCTGGCTTACGAGGGCTGCAACCTGATCTTTGCCGACAGCTTTGGCCACGAGTCTTTCATGATCCAGGCTGCCATGGAGTTCCCCGAGGTTGAGTTCTGCCATGCTACCGGTACCCGTGCTCACACCGAAGGCCTGAGCAACTACCACAACGCTTTCGCTACCATTTACGAAGGCCGTTACCTGGCTGGCGTTGCCGCCGGTATGAAGCTTAACGAAATGATCGAAGCCGGCACCATCACCCCCGAGCAGGCCAAGATCGGCTACGTTGGCGCTTATCCCTACGCTGAAGTGAAGTCCGGTTACACCTCTTTCTTCCTGGGCGCCCGCAGCGTTTGCCCCACCGCCACCATGGAAGTGACCTTCACCTATTCCTGGTATGACGAAGCCATGGAAAAGGAAGGCGCTCAGATGCTCATCGAGCAGAAGAACTGCGTCCTGATCTCCCAGCACGCTGACTCCATGGGCGCTCCCACCGCTTGCGAAGTGGCTGGCGTTCCCAACGTTTCCTACAACGGCAGCACCGTTGCCGCTTGCCCCAACACCTTCATCGTTTCTTCCCGCATCAACTGGGTGCCCTACTTCCAGTATGTGATCGACGCCATGATCAATGGCACCGAGATCGCTGCTGACTGGACCGGCGACCTGGCTTCCGGTTCCGTTGAGCTGTCTGCTGTGAACGAGCAGGCTGCTGCTCCCGGCACCGTTGCCAAGCTGGACGAAGTGAAGGCTGGCCTCATGGATGGCACCATCAAGGTTTATGACACCACCACCTTCACCGTAGGCGGCGCAGCTCTGACCACCTACCTGGCCGACGTTGACGACATGGGCGATTTCGTGGGCGAGACTGAAGTTGTGATCAACGGCGAATTTGCCGAGTCCGAGTTCCGTTCTGCTCCTTACTTCGACCTGAACATCGACGGCATCATCCTGCCCGAAGGTATGTAATTGAGCATTATCAGGGCCGCCCCGGTCTTTCGGGGCCGGGCGGCCCTTTCCTACACTGCAGATGACAGTGCGGATGATTATCGGTACACCGCATTGTCATTTGCAGTGTTCTGTGTTTTCACAGGGCACAGCGCAGCAATACAGGTAAAAACAAAGGAGGGGCTTGCTTGAACCAGACAACTGCCGCCGTCAGCGTTAGAAACGTGACCAAGCGCTTTGGTTCCGTGCTGGCAAATGATAAGGTATGCCTGGATGTATACCGTGGTGAGATCCTGGCCCTGCTGGGCGAAAACGGCAGCGGAAAAACCACTTTGATGAATATGCTTTCCGGTATCTATTATCCCGATGAAGGCGAAATTTTCATTGATGGCAAGCCCGTTACCATCACATCGCCCAAGGAATCCTTCCGGCTGGGCATTGGTATGATCCATCAGCATTTCAAACTGGTGGATGTGTTCACCGCTGCGGAAAACATTGTGCTTGGCCTTAAGGAGAAGCTGGATATGAAGGCCGCCATCAGCAAGATCGAAAAGATCTGCGCCGATTACGGCTTTGAAGTAGATCCCCGCCAGAAGGTATACGATATGTCTGTTTCTCAGAAGCAGACCATCGAAATCATCAAGGTTCTGTACCGTGGTGCAGATATCCTCATCCTGGACGAGCCCACTGCCGTGCTGACCCCTCAGGAGACGGACAAGCTCTTTGCCATTCTTTCCAATATGCGCGATGCAGGGAAGGCCATTATCATCATTACCCATAAGATGCATGAAGTGCAGGCCATCTCCGACCGTGTGGCCGTACTGCGCAAGGGCCAGTATATCGGCGACGTGAGAACCGCTACAGCCACTGCGCAGGAATTGACGGATATGATGGTGGGCCATTCCGTGAGCTTGAACATCGAACGCTCTGAACCTGTGAACCCCAGGCCCCGCATTGAGGTCAAAAACCTGACGGTGCGAAACGAGGAAGGCGCCATCAAGCTGGATAATGTATCCTTCACTGCCAACAGCGGCGAAATCCTCGGCATCGCAGGCATCGCCGGCTCCGGCCAGAAGGAACTTCTGGAGGCCATTGCAGGTCTGCAGCCGGTGGAGCCTGGCAGCAGCATCGCCTACATTGAGGATGACGGTACCCCCGACGAACTGGTGGGCAAGGATCCTCTGGCCATTCAGGACATGGGCGTTTCCCTGTCGTTTGTTCCGGAAGATCGTCTGGGCATGGGCCTTGTGGGCAATATGGACCTTTCCGATAACATGATGCTCCGTACCTTCCGCAAGGGAGGCGTGTTTTTCACCGACCGCAAGCGTCCCCGCAAGATCGCCGAAAATGTGGTAAAGGAACTGGAAGTGAGCACTCCCAGCCTGAGCACTCCTGTACGCCGTCTTTCCGGCGGTAATGTACAGAAGGTACTGGTGGGCCGAGAGATCACCTCCGCCCCCAAGGTGCTTCTGACTGCCTACGCAGTTCGTGGCCTTGATATCAACTCCTCCTACACCATTTATAACTTGATCAACGACCAGAAAAAACGTGGCGTGGCTGTGGTTTATGTGGGCGAGGATCTGGACGTGCTCATTGAACTGTGCGACTGGATCCTGGTGCTTTGCGGCGGCAAGGTCAGCGGAATTGTCTCCGGCCGTGGCGCAGACAAGCAGGAAATCGGCCTGATGATGACCCGTATCGGCGGCCTTACCCCCGAGCAGGCAGCCGATATCCTGAAGAACGAAACCGCCGCCACGGAGGCAGGAGGTGCGGAAAATGAGTGAGAAAAAACGGGAACCCCTTTTCCATATTTCCAAACGTGGGGAAACGCCATGGTACTTTGCGTGGATCGTGCGCATTGTGGCCATCATTCTGGCCCTGCTGGTCTGCTCTGTGATCAGCGTGGTTATGACGGAAAAAAACCCCTTTGAGATATACAACTATATGTACAAAGGCGCATTCGGCCGTGCGGATAAGACGCTTGTTACCTTCCGTGATGTGGCCATGCTTCTGTGCATCTCGCTGGCCGTGACCCCTGCCTTCAAGATGAAGTTCTGGAACATCGGCGGCGAAGGTCAGGCCCTCATGGGTTGCCTTGCCTCTGCGGCTTGCATGATTCTCCTCAAGGACACGCTGCCCAGCTGGTTGCTGATTGTGGTCATGCTAATCAGCAGTATTGTGGCCGGTGCGATCTGGGGCGGAATTCCAGCCCTTTTCAAAGCCAAGTGGAACACCAACGAGACCTTGTTTACCCTCATGATGAACTATGTGGCAACCCAGCTGGTGGCCTTCTTCTGCATCATGTGGGAATCCCCCAAGGGTTCCGGCAAGATCCCCGTTATCAACCAGAGAACCAGGATCGGCTGGCTGCCTGAGCTGTTTGGGGAAAAATATGTTTTCGGTATTCTGGTGGTGCTTGTCATCTGCATACTGATGTATTTCTATCTGAACTATTCCAAGCATGGCTATGAAATTTCCGTTGTGGGCGAAAGCCAGCGTACGGCTCAGTATGTAGGCATCAAGGTGGAAAAGGTCATCATCCGTACCATGCTGCTGTCCGGCGCTGTGTGCGGCATTGCGGGCTTCCTGCTGGTTTCCGGCAACGACCATACGCTTACCACAACCCTTGTGGATGGCCGTGGTTTTACGGCGGTCATGGTATCCTGGCTGGCTAAGTTCAACCCCTTCTTCATGATTCTTACCAGCCTGCTGCTGGTGTTCCTGACCCGGGGCGCCAGTGAGATCTCCAAAAAAATGCAGCTCAACGAAGCCTTCCCCGAAATTCTCACGGGTATCATCCTCTTTTTCATCATCGGCTGCGAATTCTTTATTGCCTACAAGATCAATTTCAGAAAGCGCACAGTAAAGGAGGAAACGCTGAATGCATAATGCTTATTTCGATGCTTTGGGCGCCGTAACTGCCTTTCTGACTTTCCTTGTCACCTTTATTCCCCGTGCGGTGGTGCAGGGCATACCGTTGCTGTTTGGCAGTACCGGTGAGATCCTGACGGAAAAATCCGGCAACCTGAATCTTGGTATTCCGGGTATTATGTATGTGGGCGGTATCTGCGGCGTAATCGGTTCCTTCTTCTACGAACAGTCCCTGGTGGATCCGGCTGCCATGAACGGCCTGCTGGCTGTGCTGATCCCCATCGCCTGCTGCCTGCTGGGTTCCCTGCTTATGGGCCTGATCTATTGCTTCCTTACGGTTACCCTGCGTGCCAACCAGAATGTGACCGGTCTTGCAATGACTACCTTCGGCGTAGGCGTGGGCAACTTCTTCGGCGGTTCCCTGATCAAGCTGACCGACAGCGAGGTTCCCTCCATTGCCCTGTCCCGTACCAGCGAGTTCTTTCATAGGCCGATTTTTGGAAAAGCCGTTACGGAGAACTGGTTTGGACAGATTTTCCTGTCCTATGGATTTATGGTATACCTGGCAATTATTGTGGCGCTTGTGACAGCCTTTGTTCTCAAACGCACCCGCACAGGCCTGCATCTGCGTGCTGTGGGCGAGAATCCCAACACCGCAGACGCAGCCAGCATCAACGTTACCAGGTACAAGTACGTTGCTACCTGCATCGGCAGCATGATCGCCGGCCTGGGCGGCCTGTACTACGTTATGGACTACGCCAGCGGCGTCTGGTCCAACAACGCCTTTGGTGACCGTGGCTGGCTGGCCATCGCCCTGGTTATCTTCACCATCTGGCGCTCCAACGTGGGCGTACTGTCCTCCGTGCTCTTCGGTGGCCTGTATATCCTGCACCTCTACCTTCCCATCGGCCGTTACCCCGCCGTAAAGGAACTGTACAAGATGCTGCCCTATGTGGTAACCATTATTGTGCTGTGCATTACCAGCCTGCGTAAAAAGCGTGAGGATCAGCCTCCCCAGAGCCTGGGCCTGCCCTATTTCCGGGAAGAGCGATAAGCGGACACCCGTTTCTCGCAACAGCATCACATTGACAAAATCAAAAGGACTGCTGCAGATTTGTTTCTGCAACAGTCCTTTTTTCCGGCTTTTTCAGCCTTGGTAAACAAAATCCGTAAACAGCGCCTCGCCTGTATCGCTTTCCACTGCAGCATAGCAGAACAGCCCGATGCGTACTCCCATGAAGTGATCCAGCCGATAGCGCAGCTGGTGGGGTCTGCCGATCTGCCGCCATTTTCCGCCGGCCTTCAAAAAGAAGCAAACCTGATCCTTCATATCAGTGAAATCAAACTCTGCACGCAGAGATACCCGGGGAGAGGGCAGGGGAATGGCTTCGGAAGAGGTAAGGGTGTAATCGGGAGCAAAGCCTTCCGCAGTGCGTTGCTCGAAGACCAGGGAAAAACCATCTTCTTCGTCCCGCTCTATGGCGCAGGCTGCATATTGTCCCTGCAAAGCGCAGAGCCCTGAACGCTGGCCCCTTTTAAGCCCGCTGACATCTATATTTACCTGGAAGGAGCATTTGGGGCCGGTGGTGCGTTGGGTGAGGGTGTTGGTGGCATCTTCCAGAGTGAGCGCAGGCAGTCCGGTATGCAGTACAAGCCCATCCGGGGTGCATTGTACCCGGCTCATATCCGGCAGATGGTTCCACTGCCACCAGTCTGCCAGGCTTTCGCCCCGAAGTGCATCCGAGGAAACAAGCGGCTTCAGCGGATCATCCGACGCAGAGGGAAATCCCTCCAGAAGGGGAGGCGCAGAGGGAAATACCGGGAAATCGTTTTCCCAGTACATGGGTACCAGTACCGGCATCCTGCCGCATGCCCCGTGATCCTGAAACAGCATGGCGTACCATTTTCCATCAGGTGTATCCACAATGCCGCCCTGCGCCACGCCCTGGTTAAAAAAACCCATGTCGTCGTCCAAAATATCACCGCCCTCAAAAACGCCGTCGATGCTCGGGGCCGCATAGCAGGCTTCGGTGCGCCGGGCGTGACCATCTTTGGGCCAGTGAATCAGAAACAGGTAGTATTTCCCGTGGAGCTTATAGAAGTGGCAGCCTTCAAAACCCAGCATCACGTTGCCTTCATCCACAAGGGCGATGCGGTCAAGCCCCCCTTTTTTGGGGCGGCTCAGGTCGGGCTCCATTTCCCGGATGCGGATTTCCCTGTTGCCGTACGCAAGATAGACCTTGCCGTCATCATCGAACAGAAGGGAGGCATCGTGATAAAAACCTTCCACCGGGTGATATTCCCAGGGGCCTTCGGGCACGGTGGCGGTGTAGTGATAGGTTTTGCCCGTATCGTTTGCCACAAACAGGATATGAAAAACGCCCCTGTGATACCGGAGGGTGGCTGCCCACATACCTTTGCCGTAAACATGGCCCTGGTTGAGGTGCTGGGCTGGGGTGCCCTCCAGCTCAGTAAAGACATGACAGCACAGTTCCCAGTGTACAAGATCCCTGGAAGTGAGCAGATCACCGCCTGGAAACATGTGCATGGTAGTGGTGATCATGTAATAGCGGTCGTTGACACGGATCAAATCCGGGTCGGGATAATCGGCGTAGATGACAGGGTTTTGCATGGGGTTGATCGCTCCTTGTTTGGATTACACAAAATAATTATATCGCATCGGTTACAAAATGACAATTGTCATTTTCGGAAAATGTGATTGTGTATAGCTTTTAACGTGTTTGTGAACTGTTTTTATGATTTGTTTTTAATAATTTTGTAAAAGGTTAAGATAGACCTGTATGCAATATAAAATAATGGTTTGCTGTATTTGGAAAGGGTTTTTCCAAAAGCGACAGGGTTGAGTTTTGCCAGAGCAGATGGTAGCATTAAATTGGTTTTTTCTTAAACGTTTGAATGTGTTTATTTGCATCGGTTCTGGTTATGATATCCGGTGAGCGGAGGAGGTGTGTCGGCCATGGAACAGAAAAAAGGAAACCGGCTGTTGGCTTTTTTGCTTTGCGTAGCCATGCTGCTGACCATGACTGTTTCCAACGCCCTTGCGGAAAAGGGAAAACCTGCCGGCAAAATTGATCCCATGGTGCGGGTACTTCTCCGCAGGCTTAACATAACCAACCGTATGGACGTGGTTTTGACCGGCCCCTACGGCCTCACCTCGCCCAATGGCACAGAGTTGTTTTTTGACAGGGGCAATACCCTTTCCTTCCGCCTGAATGACGGAAAACTCTTTTTGTACTACGAAAACATGACTGCGGAACTGGGCGGCGAATGCAGCCTTACCCGCTACCGGGCAGGCGCCGGGCAGGACGTGGGTTTTTCGCTGACGAATTATGCCGCCTTCTACAAGGCCGATCTGCGGCTAAAAGTGGATGGGGAGATCATTCTGCCCATTGCCACCCTCCATGTGGAGGATTATCTCCAGTGCGTTGTTCCTTACGAGATGAGTGAATATTTTCCCCTGGAAGCCCTCAAAGCCCAGACTGTGGCCGCCCGCACCTATGTGCTGCGCCGCCGTGATCCTTCGAGGGATTACGACGTGGTAGACACCACCAACGATCAGGTGTTCAAGGGTTATCTTCCTGGGTATGCCAAATGCGAACGGGCCATCCGGGAAACGGAAGGCGTATGCGGATTCTATAACGGCGAGCTGGCTCAGTGCTATTATGCCGCTTCCAATGGTGGCTATATGGAACGTGTGGAATCTGTCTGGAATGTGAAGGACCGGTACGAATACTATGCCGCCGGGGTGGATCCCTATGATCTGGAAAATCCTGCCAGCACTGTGCGCAGAACCGTTCTGCCAAAACGCTACACCGACAAGGGCAGCGATGTGGGCATGCATGGCCTTCGTACCCTTCTGGCTCAGTGCCTCCAGGAGGATTTGACTGATTTGGGCATGGATCCTTCCGCAGACAGCATCCAGATTGTGGAAATCCACAGCATGAGTTTGGAAATGTCGCCGGAAGGCAAGGCCACTGCCATCAATATGGAAGTTTCCCTGAAGAGCCGTACCCGTGAGGAAAAGAAAGAGGAGCCTCAGGTGGTTATCACCGTTCTGGAAGGGGATCCCATGGCAGTGGAAGAGGATGTCATCACCCCTGTGATCACCCCGGAACCCACCCCTGCCCCTACGCCGGAAGCCATTTACGGTGAATTCGTCACGCTGGACAAGCCCTTTGTGGTGCAGATTCCCATTTTCCCTCTGGCGGAAAGCTTGCTGGGCATGGATATCTCCTCCAATTACGAAAACGAGATCTGGACTTTGACGGAGGGAAAAGACAGCTACACGCTGGAAGCACGCCGCTACGGTCATGGCGTGGGAATGAGCCAGCGGGGCGCCGAATGGATGGCCTCCGCCTACGGCAAGACCTACGTTGAAATCATGAATTTCTATTACCCCGGCATGGAGCTGTGGCGATATGAGTACACCGAGGAAGAATTGCCGGAAGTATCCGAGCCTCTGAGAGCTACCATGGGCCCGACGCTTTCGCCCACACCGATGCCCACCCTGATGCCCCTGAGCCTTGAACCCGCAGGCGATCAGTGGATTGCTGTTGTAACGGGAATTGATGATGACAGCTCCCTGAACCTGCGTTCGCTGCCCAGCCTTAATGGCAACATCCTTTTGAGATTGTACAAAAATCAGCGTCTGCTGGTGCTGGAACACTGCCCTGAAGAAGGATGGGTAAGGGTGCGCACCGATTATGCAGAAGGCTATGTAATGGAAAGCTTTTTAAGCAGGGAGTAAACCTTGCTTTCCCCCTTGCACAGAGCGATGGAGAGCCGCTCTGTGCAGTTTTTTTGTACCAGCAAAAAGGAAAACAGAAAAAATGATAGCAATTTGATGAAATGTGTCGTATACTATGCTTGGGGAAAAATATACCCCATACATTCTACCGAGGAGGAATTCAACATGCAGCCCAATGTTCCGCAGAACGTGCCTGTACAGCAGATGCCCGTCAACGGCATTGCTCCTCAGGATCAGCATAACTACGATGAAAAAATTCCCGCAAACTCCCAGCCCGTGTTTCCTGCACAGCCGATGCCGGCCAATACCATCTCCCAGCCTGATCGTGAGCACTTTAAGCCCGAAAAGGAAAAGAAGCGCAAGAAGGGCCGTGTGCGCCGCTTCATGAAGGGTTACTTCCTGCTGGTGGGCGTGCTGGCTACTTTTGCGCTGGTTGCCCTGGGCGTGGTACTTCTGCTGGAGTACATCTCTCCCCTCAGCTCTACGCTTCCCTGATTTGATTTATTCGGAAGGTAAGACAAAATGAAAAAAACCATCAAAAAAATCGCTTTGGTAGTGTTTTCACTAGCCTTTGTGGTGGTGGGCGTGATATTTGGCCCGGAAATTTACAAGCGACTCTATGAGGATAATGGCCTCTGGATCAGTCAGAAGTTTTCTGAAAAGCTGGAAAAAACTTCTGAGCTCAAAGTTTTCGAGTATACCGAGACTGGTATGAAGAAATACGAAAAGGGCTTTGAACTTTTCGGGAAAAAGGTCGTAACCCGCGAAATCCAGTATCCGTACACATTTTATATGGATTACACGGTGGATTTGACCAACGCAGTCGTTATCGTCCAGGATAAAGTGATCCGCATCATGGTTCCTTCTCCTCAGGTGAATACCCACCATGTGCTCATTGCTGAAGAGGATATCAAGCAGTCCGGCCTTGCATCGCTGCTCTCCACTTCGGAAATCACCGGACATATTAACGAAATCCAGAATCAGCTTTATACCGATAATGCGGACCGTGAAGATCTTCGCCAGCAGGCCTGGGAAGGCACCGAAGAAGCACTGCAGAGCCTCTTTGCCACCCTCTTGGAGGGCGAGCCCTTCTACGGCCAGTACACGCTGGAAGTGGTAATGGATGAATCCCTTGCGGTAACCGACGAACCCACGGAACAGCCCGCTCAGTAATCAAACGAAAAAACGTCGCATATTCAAAGCGGCGTTTCAGCTTGTCGAAAAACCTCATTCTTGTCAGTCAAAGCCGCAAATCTAGCACCTTCGGTGCTCGCTGTGCTTTCTTGAAAGTGCTGCAGCACAAGGAATGTGGGCTCTGCCCACACCCGGCAGGGGGATGATCCCCCTGCACCCTGCGCATTTTTTGACAGCCAGAAAACGTCGCTTATTCAAAGCGGCGTTTTTTTATAAACCCCTTGACCCAGTAAAAAAACTGTGCTACAATTGCTTTCCCTTTTCTGAAGGAGAAAACCTCTGCGTCACCGCATGTTTGCTGAAATTCCCCCCGTCCGTCCGGGGCCTTTTGGCATGCATCGGTGACTTTTTGCATCTCTTTTTTCCGCTGAACGCCGCATGCGTTCTGTCCTGTGGGCGCAATGCGAACCGTTTATGAAACGAGAGCGCTGCATCTTCAAATGATGCGGAGGTGAAAATCATCATGAATCAAAATGAAAACAGCATATGGCAGGAGGAAAACCTGCGCCTGCAAAACACCCTTGCGGTGGTGCGGGAAGAGATCAGCAAAATCGAGTATGATCTTGGTATCGTGGATGGCAATGACCGGCTGATTCACGTCCTTGACGATGGCAGCAACGATGCGGAGGTACAGAAATTCGTGGTCGCATCCAAGCTGCGGACGTTGCATCAGCTTCGGCTGAGCAAAAAACAGCCTTACTTTGCCCGGATGGACTTCCGGCCCGATGAGGGTACGCCGGATATGGGCATGCTCAGGCCTGGCGAAACTACGTCGGTGTACGTCGGCAGATGGGGCGTATTTGAAACCCCGGGCTATAAGGTGTGGGTGGCGGACTGGCGCAGCCCGGTGGCAAATCTGTACTACTCCGGGCAGGTGGGGCGGATCAGCTATGACGCACCCGATGGAAAAATAGAGGGCGAGCTTTTCCTGAAAAGGATGTTTTCCATGGAGGATGGAAGGCTGACGGATGTGCAGGACACGGGCCTTGCAGGGCAGGAAAGATACCTCACCGAGGCGCTGAGCCAGATGACCACAAACCGCCTCAGGGAAGTGGTTACCACTATTCAGGCGGAACAAAACACGGTTATTCGTTATGCAGCTTTCAGCCCTCTGTGCGTACAGGGCGTAGCAGGCAGCGGCAAAACCACCATCGCCCTGCATCGAATGGCCTGGCTGTTGTATCATCTGCAAAAGACGGTTGCGCCTCAACAAATGTTGATACTGGCTCCGAACCCACTGTTCTTAAGCTACATCAGCAGGGTGCTGCCGGATCTGGGCGTGGATCACGTTCGTCAGACCACCTTTGAGGGTCTGTGCCGGCAACTGCTGAAGAAGAACATGCCCAGGGTGAAAACCAACGCCCGCTTGGTGCAGCGGCTTTCCATGCCCCGGCAGGAACAGGAGCAGCTGGATCATGTGCTGCGCCGGAAAGGCTCACTGGAAGTTGCAGAAAGGCTGGAGGCGTTTTTGAGCCGCCTGGAAAAAAGCTGTCTTCCGGTGCAGGATATAGTTTTCCTTGGCAAAACCCTGATGACAGTGCAGCAGATTAAACGATTTTTTCTGGTCGATCTCAGGCATTTTCCTCTGGCTGTGCGCAGGGACGAAATCAAAAAGCTGGCCGAAAAACGGTTGGAAACAGCGGTGCGGGAAATTCGTGAGGGATTGATGGCGCTGGTAGAGAAAAAGCTGGATCAGCTTCTCAGAAGCATGCCCGATGGCGAGGAACGCCGCAGCAAGGCCCGGGCGCTGCTGGATGCCCGGGATATGCGGCTGGATGAACTGAAACAGCGCAAAAAGGAGTTTGTTAAGAACTTCGACGGGTTTTTCGGAAAGCTTGAATTGCTGCCGGTATATGAGGCATTTCTCAGGGATGAAGCAGAGCGGGATCCGGAAAATGTGCCTGTGCTGGAAGCGACCCTTCCCCTGATCGAAAAGAAATGTGTTGCTGCGGAGGATCTGCCCGCCCTGCTGCTTTTGGCGAAGGGGCTTCTGGGAGTTGAGCGGCTCAATATCCGCCATGTAATGATCGACGAAGCGCAGGATGTTTCGCCTTTGCAGGTAAAGGCATTGCGTACGCTGTTTGGGCACGATGCCTTTACGCTGGTAGGGGATTTGTGCCAGGGAATATACGGCAGGGAAGGCCTGAACAGCTGGCAGGATATCAGCCAGGGTATATTTGAAAAGACGCCCGAAGTTTGCAGGCTTTCCACTTCTTACCGCAGTACCGTGGAGATCATGGAGGCTGCTTACCGGGTAATGGAAAAGCATCCTGTGCCCGGAGAAGGGGCTGCAAGGCCTGTGGAAAGGCATGGCCCGGCACCCTTGTTCCTCTCTGCGAAGAATGAAAAAGAACGTTTAAAGGCCATTGCACAGCTTGTGGAGCAGTGGCAAAAAGATGGGCTTGCCTCGGTGGCTATTGTGGTAAAAACACCAAAGGCTGCCAAGGCGCTTCACAAAGCGCTTACCCCTGCACTGCCTGCGCTGCGCCTGATGAGCCAGGGCGACGATGCTTTTGCAGGCGGATTGCAGGTGGCCGATTCTTCCATGGTAAAGGGCCTTGAGTTTGACGGCGTGATCATAGCGGATGCAGATGAAGAAAATTACCCTGATGAACCCTTTTATGCAAAGCTGTTGTACGTCCTCATGACCCGTCCCCTGCACAGGTTGTGCCTGACTGCGGTGGGAAGCCTTACGCCACTGGTAAAATAAAAAAGCCTGATGGTTTTTCTTGCAGGCTTTGGGGCATTTGCGTCGTCATATTTACACAGCGTTGGAAAAATGCTAAGATAAGATCAGGTTGATCCTGCAACCCAGTGGGGGATAAAAAGCCGCATCCCGAAAGGGAAAAAGGAGGAATCATCAGCCATGAAAGCGCTGAAAATCATAGCCATCATCATGGTGGCGCTGCTTCTGACCATGCTTTTGATGATGGGGTATCTTTTCATGACGGCAGAAGTAACGGTAGAGGTTGTTTCCTCCAGCGGAACGAATGCAGGGCAGCAGGCGGAAGACTTTGCAACTCTGCAGGCATCCATGGACACCAACACCTTCATGGGAACCATTTTCCAGAAGCCGGAACAGTGGAAATCCGCCGAGGACTATGTGTACCTCCGCTTTGATGTTAAGCTGCGCAACGGCTGCCTCGTACCCATCGATATGATCGAGGTGCAGGTGGTGCCCCAGCCCACGGATATCCTCCAATTGGCGGATCATCAGGTGCACTCCGCAGAACCCAAGCAGGAAACCACGGTGTCTGCCATGATCCTCGCCCCCAAGGACACCCACCCCGTGCGGGAAATTATTGTGAGCTATTATGTTTGGGGCGTAAGCTTTCAGGTCAAGACGCTGTCCGGACAGTGAAATAAGAAAAAAGAAACCATGCAGTTCATTTCTGCATGGTTTCTTTTAGATCAGAACAAGGCTTTTTTCGTTCCGGGAACGGACTGCGCAATGGTGCGTCCGTTTTTGATGGAGGCCAGTACGAGAGCGTTGGTATTCAGCGCTTCGTAATAGTCCTTGGCATCCAGAACGATGAAGCTTGCAGGACGTCCTGCCGCAATGCCGTAGCTATCGCCAAGGTGCAGTGTGCGTGCTGCATTGTTGGAGATAAAGTTGTAGGAAGAACGGATTTCGTCGTATCCCATCATCTGGCAGACATGCAAGCCCATAAAGACTACATCACGCATGGAACCGGTGCCCATGGGGTACCAGGGGTCGAAGATATCATCATGACCAAAGGATACGTTGATGCCGGCTTCCCGCAGTTCCTTTACCCGGGTAATGCCACGGCGCTTGGGATAGGTATCAATGCGGCCCTGCAGGTGAGTATTCACCAACGGATTGGATACGAAGTTGATACCGCTCATCTTCAGCAACCGCATCAGGCGCTGCACATAAGCATTGTTGTAGGAATGCATGGCAGTGGTGTGGCTGGCGGTTACACGATCTTTCAGACCGCTTTCCAGTGCACGGGCAGCCAGCGTTTCCAGGCCACGGGATGCTTCGTCGTCAATCTCGTCGCAGTGAACATCCACCAGACGATCGTACTTCTCAGCAAGTTCCATAGCGTAGTTGAGAGAAGATACGCTGTATTCTCTGGTGAACTCAAAATGGGGAATGGCGCCCACACAGTCTGCACCCATCTTGACGGCATCTTCCATAAGCTGGCGGCCGTTGGGATAGCTTTCAATACCTTCCTGGGGGAAAGCAACGATCTGGATATTCATAACATCCTTCACTTCGTCCCGCAGTTCGATAAGGGCTTCCATGGCGGTCAGTTTAGGGTCGGTCACGTCCACATGGGTACGGATGTGCTGAATGCCGTTGGCGGCGTAGAGACGGATGGCTTTGTTCACACGATCCCGCACATCCTGTCGGGAAAGGGTTTCTTTGCGAAGCGACCAGGTCTCGATGCCCTCAAACAGCGTACCACTCATGTTCCATTTGGGCTGGCCTGCGGTCAGGCAGGTATCAAGATGAACATGGGATTCGATGAAGGGAGGCAGAGCCAGTTTGCCGCCAAAGTCCACCACCTCTTCGCCCTCCCGGGCATCGAGATGAGGGGCGATTTCTTCAAACACGCCGTTGGCAATGCGAATATCGCTGGTTTCCTCTGCGTTTTCGATATAGAGGTTGCGGTAAAGCATAGATTTTCTCCTTACTGCTTCTTATTGGTGATCAGACGGCCGATGAAGTAGCAGGCAAAGGATACGACCATGTTGTTAATGGCTGCAATACCCCAGGTGAAGCCGGGAATGATATTGCCGCCGGTGAGGTTGCCCACCACAGCACCGGCAACAACGCCGATGATGGCAGCCCAGTTGATGCCCTTGGGTTCTGCAACGTCAGCGGCATACTTTTTGCGATCCAGGAAGTAGTCGGCGACCAGGATAACGCCAACAGCAGGCAGAGTGGCATTGAGAATGGTCAGCCAGTTGCAGAAGTTGTTGTACAGCCACATGGCGGCCACAGTGCCGATGATGCCGGAAAGAATAACCATAGGCTTTTTCTTCTGACCGGTGATGTTGGCAAGGCCCAGAGCGCCAGTGTAGAGAGCGTTGTCGTTGGTGGTCCAGATGTTGGCGCCCAGTACCAGGAAGGCCCAGACACCCATGCCCAGTTCGATCATAACCCAGAAGATGTCGTTGCTGCCGGTGAAAGCGCCAGCAACGCCGCCGAAGCAGAACATGAGGGTGTTGCCAAGGAAGAAAGCGATCACGGTGGTGATCACAGCGATCTTATTGTTTTTAGCAAAACGGACGAAGTTGGGGGTAGCGGTACCGCCGCTGACAAAGGAGCCGATAACCAAACCTACGGCTGCAAACAGGGTCATGCCGCCGGTGGATTTGTTAAAGATGGCATTGAGGCCGCCGCCCTGTACGGTAGCGGTAACCATGGCGTAGGTACCCAGAATGGCGATGAGAGGAACAGAGATGTAGCTGACAATTTCCAGACCCTTAATGCCAAAGTAGGCAGAAGCAGTCATGCACACACCCACAGCCAGCACCAGGATATAGGGGAGGATAGCGGAGTTTTTGTTCAGAACCTCAGCGGCGGGAATAGCGAACATGGCAGCGCCAACGCCGAACCAGCCGATCTGGGTCAGGGAGATCATGGCAGAGGGCAGATAGGAACCCTTGTCGCCGAAAGCACGGCGGGCCAGAAGGTCAAAGGAAAGACCGGAGTCGCAGCCGATGTAACCCAGTGCACCGGTGTAGAGAGCAAGGATAACGCCGCCGATGAGGATCGCCCAGATGAATCCTTTCAGATCCAGACCGTTGGCAAGATCCACGCCAGTCCACATGCTGGCAGAGAAGAAAGTGAAGCCCAGCATAATGACGAACATTGCGCCAAAGCCTTTACGGGCAGTTTGGGGAACCGCTTCATTGGTGTAGTCGATGTCTACTTTTTGGATTTTTTTGTTTTCCATTTCCATTGTAATGTCGCTCCTCCCATTTTTCTTTGGTTATCAAACCAAGCTTATCCTGAATATTATACTCTGCTCAAAAGGCGGAAACAAGCAAAAACGAACACATTTCGACAAAATGTCAAACTTAGTTAACTCCAAAGAAATAAATAAAGAAAACCCCTTTATTCCAGTGGAAATTCTATATCCAGCATGGAAGAAAGGGGGCGGAAAAACCCTGAGACATCAGTTAGCCGCAGCAGTGCTCCTTTGCAAGGAAAGGATGTACAGCACGTAGCTGATGGCCGCAGCATTCATATGGCTCTGGCCGGAATACATACCGGACAGGATCATGGCGGCGTGCATCAGCCGCATTTTTTTACCCATTCCCCAAAAGCCATAGCCTTTTTGCTTTGACAGAAATTCATCTGCTTCCAGCAGGTCTGCGCTGGCCTGGCGTGCATTGGGGGCAATCATGGACAGGCTGGCAAGCACGGGCAGTTCATATAATTTGCCGTATTTCAGTCCAGTCTGGGCAATAGCGTCAAAGAGTTCCAGCATTTTGCCCGTTTTTTCTGCGGGGTCGCCTTCGCCCAGGGCCAGTACATGGGCTGTGGTCTGTATATTGTTGTTTGCGCCAAAACGGGTTTTCAGCTGCTGGTAGCATTCTTCCATGTCCTCAATGAGCTGGTCGTCGGTCTTTGGCGAAAATGCCATTAAAACCGCAAAAAAGGCGTCATCCGAAGAAGTCAGGAAGGGATGCTCGTCCCTCATGCGGCGGTAAAGCGTCTTGGCCCGGACAGCTTTTTCAGAGATATCTCCATCATCGGGCACAAAGAAAGCGGCCATTGCCAATGCGGGCGAGGAAAGGAACTCTTTTTTCAGATGCTGGTAGCAGTTAAGTACTTTTGAAATCTTTTCTTCTGGCGCATTCTCCAGAGAAAGCATGCATACTGTCAGTGCATGCACGGCGCCGCGGAAAGTGGAAAATGCACTGGTTTTGGAGGCCAAAAGCTTTTTGCAGGCTTCCAGTTGTTCCCGTTCTGCTGTTTTTCCGGTTCCGCAGAACAAGTTTGCACATACCGGGTAGATATATGTGCCGGACATTTTCAGGGTTTGTTTTATAGTATCCCTGCTTTGGATAAATTGTTCGCACAGTGAGTTAATCATTGGATTCATTTTTTATTCCTCTGTTGATTTTGATTTTTGCCGTTTTTGGGGCACAGGATCATTTTAAAAGAATAATGATTGTTATGGAAGAGCGCTTGTGTTCTTTTGTCGCATAAACTGTTTCAAATGTCAAAACAAATCATTGTAAACTCCTCCATTGGGCGAGAAAAAAACCGCACGATATTGCTTCGTGCGGAAAAATGATAGCAGGGTTACTTATTTGAACACCTGAAAAATGGCGCATTTCAGATATTCTGTTTCCGGAGAGCTGAGCAGGATGGGGTGATCTCTGCCCTGAGTGCGCCACTCCACCTGCCGCAGCTTGACACGGGCATCCTTCTGGGCATCCAGCAGCATCTGCCTGAACAGGGGAGGAGTAACGTGCTGGCTGCAGGAACAGGTCACAAGATAGCCGCCGTCCTTTACCAGCTTCATGCCCTTGAGGTTGATCTCCTTGTAGCCACGAATGGCGCCTTCCACCGCAGAGCGGGTCTTGGTGAAGGCAGGCGGATCCAGAATGACCACGTCGAACTGCTCTTTGGCTTCCTGAGCCTCACGGAGATAATCGAAGCAGTTGGCACATTCAAAGCGGACACGATCCTCCACATGGTTCAGGCGGGCATTTTCGGTGGCAAACTGGCAAGCGTAGTCGCTGATATCCACGCCAATGACTTCCTTTGCGCCGTAGTGAGCGGCATGCAGGGCAAAGCTGCCGGTATGGGTAAAGCAGTCCAGTACCCGTGCATCCTTTACAAACGGGGCAATGGCAGCCCGGTTTTCCTTCTGGTCCAGGAAGAAGCCGGTTTTTTGGCCCTCCTTTACGTCCACCCAGAAGTGAACGCCGTTTTCCACCATTTCCACACGATCCGGCACCTGACCGTACAGCAGGCCGGTCTGCTGCTCAAGGCCTTCCAGCTCACGGACGGGAACGTCGTTACGCTCGTAGATTCCGGCAGGGTGCACTTCCTCCACAATGGCGTCCACGATATCCTGCTTGAAGCGTTCCATGCCAAGGCACAGCACCTGCAAAACCACGATATCGCCAAATTTGTCTGCAATAACGGCAGGCAGACCGTCGCTCTCCGCAAAAATCAAGCGGCAGCTGTCCAGATCCGCAAACTTGCGGCGATAGTCAATGGCAGCTTTCACCTGCCGGCGGATGAAGGCGGCGTTGATGCTTTCGTCCCGACGGCTCAGCATTCTCAGGCTGATCTGGGACTGGGGATTGTACACCGCCATGCCCAGAAATTTGCTGCGATCAGACAGTACCCGAACCACGCCGCCGTCCTTGTGCTCGCCTTCCACCCGGGCGATGTCGCTGCGGAACACCCAGGGGTGCCCGCCATATACACGCTGTTCCTTTTTGGGAACAAGATAAACATTTGCCATAAACCTATTTCCTCCGATTATTCGATGGGGATTTCCGCCGCCTGTGCAATGGCGGTAACGTAGCTTTTGAAGGAGCGGGAGAAACCGCTGACCACCTGCTGCTGGAACTGACCGTTTTCATCGCCCAGCTCCTTGTCCAGCGCATCCCGGATCTTTTTGCGGGTGCTATCGCTGGCAAGGCGTTTTTCAAGGGCTTTGGAGCGCAGCAACAAGGGGATGTTGGCCTTTGTGATGCTCTTGCTGATGAAATCCGTCCCCAGAAGGGAGATCAGAGCGCCCACCACCAATCCCACCAGGAAACCCAGCGGACCCGAAGCTACCAGCGCTACACCGCTGCCGCCGCACAGAAGCCCGGTTGCCACGCTGACCACAATGGTCAGCACAGTGCCGACAAAGTGATTGGCAGTCAGTTCCCGGGGCTTCAGGGAAAGGGTGCTTGCACCTGCTGCGGTAAGGTTCAGCTGCATCTCCTTGCGGGGAACCTCGTAGCGGTCACAGATGGGATCGATCAGCGCTTGCAGCTTTCCACCAAGCCCTTTCAGCCATTTTTCCATGCAGGGCGCAAGGGCTTCACGGGCCATGGGGGAAACCAGTACCTGTTCCATGCGGGTCTGCATGCGGGAATTCATATCATCCAAAGTGGCAAGCCTGCCTTGCCGCCAGTCGCTTACGATGGGCAGCGCAGCCTCGTCGATGAGCAGCTGGCTCAGGGCATCCACAGCCTCTGTCTGCAGCTCCGGCATGGCGTATTTGGCAATGCCGGCAATGCGTTCTTCGGTGATTTCCTCGCTGATAGCCTTGCGGAAGGCACGAAGGTTTTCATCCACCCAGCCTGCATAGCTGAGGCCCTTGGCAATGGAAAACTCAGGTTCCGGGCAGCAGACAATGGCTGCGTTTGCAAAAATGTTTCTGCAAAGCTCCCGGATAAAGGGCATCCGGGAAGCGCCGCCGGTAAGCAGTACCAGTTTGGGCGGCTGAGAATCCGTAAGGCGCACCGCATCCCGGAGCGCCTCCTCCATGGCCTGGTGGAAGCTGCGCCCGCCAAGGCTGGCGAGGGGATTATGAATCAGGTTGCTGGCAATGGCTTTGTCCAGGGTCAGCTGCAGTTTCTGTACGCCGTCATAACAGATGCGCAGCTGCTTTTTGACGGTAGCGTCCGGATCCTGCGGCAAACGGGTAAAGTATTCTTCCTTCAGCTGGCGTGCCTGTATTTCACAGTAGCTGTACCAACTGCGGCTTTCCTCAAATACTGCTTTGATTTTGTCCTTTTCCCGGTTTTTTTCCACCATCAGGCGCAGTAGTTCGGCATCCATGAGGCCACCGCCCAGGGCGATGTCGCCGAAGGTGCCAACGCCAGTCTCCCGGCCATCCACAATGTAAGCAAAATCCAGCGTGGAGGAGCCAATGTCCACCACCAGCGCACTCTGGTTGAGGATGTCCACATCCAGTGCAACGGTTTTTGCGTATTTGGCGTAGAGGAAGGCAGCACGGGATTCGGATATGATCTGGGGATCACGGATTCCCGCACGGGTCATCAGATCCTTGTACCGGGCCCGTGCAGTGGGATTCCAGCCTGCCGGGCAGCCGATAACAAAACGATCCTCCGGCTTCACGGCGCCGCTGTCCTGCAGATGGCGTACCACGC
The DNA here is from genome assembly GCA_015056145.1 of Clostridiales bacterium. Classification (GTDB taxonomy): domain Bacteria; phylum Bacillota; class Clostridia; order Christensenellales; family Aristaeellaceae; genus Limiplasma. The sequence goes on along the minus strand of SVGY01000010.1, from coordinate 64,936 downwards.
CCCTGGCAAAATGAACGATGTCTTCGTTGCGGCTGGCATCATATGTGAAGCGGCTCTTGAACCGCACGCTGAGGCCGTCTGCCAGCGCATCTGTATACGCCCGTTCACCCACAACAATTTCGCCGCCCAGGGTGCCGACGGCGCTTAATATGCTTTTGGAGCCGTATACCGGCAATATGATGGGCTCAATGCCGCTGCCCTGCTCAAAGGCCGCAACGGCGCTCTCGCCATCACCAACGTCGAATCCGATGTAGCGCATGGGTCGCTCCTTCATTGGTTTTTCTTGGGGTTATTCCTTATTCATGTTCACGGCCGCAGTACCCCGACGGAGCAGCTTGAAATCATCTGCGGTCACGATGGCCGGGCACAGGGTGCGGGTTTCGTTTTTACTGGGGAGAGCAGTGAATAACTGCGCATTCTGGGCGGAATAGGGGATGGCGCTCAGACCCATATCGGAAAGCAGACCCTGCACAGCATCCTCCAGAGGCTGACGCTCTTCGGATTCCACGTCATATACAGCCTCCATCAGGGTGGCCATTTTACCGGCCATGGCAGCGCTGCCGGCCTGATCCTGCCCCCGCATGCTGTCGTTGAGGTAGGTAAAATCGTTGATGCAGCGGTCAATGGTGCGCATCTGTCCGTCAATTACTTCCAGCAGGCGGTCGATATCCGGCTGGATGGTGACACGCAGGGCATCTTCATGGGGAGAGGCTTTCCCGGCCTTTTTGCTTCCCGGCAGGAAGGAAAGCCCATAAGCCACAAGAGCCAGCAGGGACAATATCCAACCCAGTGTAAGCTTTTCAAAGTAACAGAAAAGACCGCACAGCAGGATAAGCCCCACCGGCAGCAAACGAAAAATCAGTTTTTTACCGCCGGAAACCTTGTGCTTGCGGGACTGGGCCACCCAGGTGGAGGTGGTCATGGGCGCCTGCAAATATGCAGCGGAGCTTTTGGCAAGGGAAAAAAGCACGCCCAGTTGCTGCCTGAGTACTTCATCGCTTTGGGCAGCAAGAAGATTCTGCTCTGTTTGCAGCAAAGCATGGCGGATGGAATAAACCACATCCGCCATGCTGCTGTCTTTGTGAAGGGAGGCGCTCAGCACATCCCGTTGTTCCTGCCAGTATTCAAAGGCAGTCATGGTTTACAACCCCCGGCCGGTTTTCTGCTTGCCGGAAAGACGGCCGCTTCCCTTGACTTTTCCGCTGGAGCCAATCTTGCCGGCTTTTTCCTTGGCCCGCTCTCTGGCAGAAGCAGCTGCGCTGGAAACGGAGGAACCGGAAGAATCGGTCTTGGAGCTGGTTTTGCCAGCCTTTTCCTTGGCACGTTCCCTAGCGGAGGAAGCTGCACCGAAAACGGAGGAATTGGCTTTTTCTGCACGGGAGGAACTGGAGCTGGTTTTGCCGGCCTTTTCCTTGGCACGTTCCCTGGCGGAAGAAGCTGCACCGAAAACGGAGGAATTGGCTTTTTCTGCACGGGAGGAACTGGAGCTGGTCTTGCCGGCCTTTTCCTTAGCACGTTCCCTGGCGGAGGAAGCTGCACCAAAAACGCTGCTGTTGGCAGGCTTTTTGCCGGAAGCGGAGATTTTGTTTTCGCCCTTCATCTGGGCCACTTCGGAAGCTTCGGAGTTGGCTGCGCCAATGCCGGTGATATCAGAGAAGGTATCGCCAATGCCGCCCAGCATGTCACCCAGTCCGCCGCCGTCGCCGCCGGTGAGGCCGCCCAGCATATCGCCAAGGCCGCCGCCGTCGCCATCGGTGATATCTTCCAGAATATCGCCCACAACGCCGCCCATCAGGGAATTGCCGGAAGAACCGGAGGAAGAACCGCCGCCGAAAATCAGGCTGAGAAGGGTGGAAAGACATCCGTTGTTAGTTGCCATAGTGATAACCTCCTGAAAAAAAGTATTGGGAAAAATCAAAGTTTCTTCAGAGCATCCAGCTCTTCGTTAGTCAGTTTGCGCCATTGGCCCCGGGGCAGTTCGCCCAGCTTGATGGGCCCAAAGCGGATACGGCGGAGCATGACCACCTCGTGGCCGATTTGCTCTACCATTTTGCGTACCTGACGGTTACGCCCTTCATGAATGGTAATGAGCATATCGGTAAACAGGTTTTGCACACTCAAAATTTTGGTTTTGGCCCGGGCGGTTTTTCGGCCGTCCACCATAACGCCTGCGGCCAGACGACGGGCTTCCTGCTCCGTTACCTGATAGCTGACTCGGGCCAGGTACACCTTTTCCACTTCCATGGAGGGATGAAGCATGCGCTCGGTCAGGTCGCCGTCGTTGGTGAGCAGAAGCAGGCCCTCGCTGTCGTAATCCAGTCTTCCAACAGGATAGAGCCGCACGGGATAATCCCGGAAATGATCCAGCACGGTTTTGCGGCCTTCCGGATCGCTGACGGTGGTCACTTCTCCGGCAGGCTTGTGGTAAAGAATATAGTGCTTTTCCGCTTCGGGCTTTACTTCCCGGCCATCCACGCAGATAACCTGGCCTTCTTCAACCTGAACGCCCATTTCTGTGATGCGTTGTCCGTCCACGGTTACATGCCCTTCTGCGATCAGCTTTTCCGCATTGCGACGGGATGCCACTCCGCAGGAGGCAAGGTATTTTTGCAGCCGCATAGTTCCTCCTGAATAATACGCTGTTATCCTACACAGTATAGCATGAAAAAAGCCCCTCTGGCAAGAAAAAGCGAAAGAAACAGGCCCTGCGGCCCCAGCGGGCACAAAGAGCCTGGAAAAAGGGTTTATTCGCCATCAACAAAGGCGTGGATCAGCTTGCAGGGGGGGACAGGTGCTTGGGAGAAGTGCAGCGATGCAAGGATTTCCTTGCCTGCTTCCCCGGCGCTTTCCGGGTTTTTGGCATGGAGGGTGGCGATGAGATCGCCTTTATCTACATGGTCGCCGATGCGTTTGTGCATCACATATCCCACGCTGTGGTCGATCAGGTCTGTTTTCTGCTTGCGGCCTGCGCCCATGGCCTGCGCTGCGTTGCCCAGGCGAATGGTGTCCATGGAGGCGATATAGCCGGTTTCAGCGCTGCGCAACTCTTGGATATAGTTGGCTCTGGGAAGCAGGGAGGTATCATCGCAGCAGGCAGGGTCGCCGCCCTGGGCAGCGATCATCTGGCGAAGTTTTTCAAGTCCGGCGCCACTGCGCAGGGCCTCCTGCAGCTTTGCTTTTCCGTCCTCTACGGTTTCCGCTGCGCCGCCAAGCAGGAGCATCCTTGCGCCAAGCTCCAGCGCTACCGTGAGCAGAGGGCCCTCCACACGGCCGGCAAGAACGTCAATGGCCTCTTTCACTTCCAGCGCATTGCCGATGTGGCTGCCCAGGGGCTCGCCCATGTCAGTGACCAGCGCAACCATTTTGCGGCCTGCATCACAGCCGATGCGTACCATGGTTTTTGCCAGCTCGATGCTGTCCTCGGTGGTCTGCATCAGTGCGCCTGCGCCGGTTTTTACGTCCAGCACGATGGCCTGTGCGCCGCTGGCCAGCTTTTTGGAAACGATGCTGGAGGCGATCAGGGGCAGGCTGTCCACGGTGGAGGTCACGTCCCGGAGAGCGTAGAGGGTTTTGTCTGCCGGGGCCAGATTTTTGGTCTGACCTACCACGGCAATGCCGATATCCTCAACCTGCCTGAGAAATTCCTCTTCCGTAAGGTCGATGCTGAGTCCGGAAATGCTTTCCAGTTTGTCCAGCGTGCCGCCGGTGTGGCCAAGGCCACGGCCGCTCATCTTGGCCACCGGAACCCCGCAGGCCGCCACCAGGGGGGCCAGCACCAAAGTGGTAGTATCGCCTACACCGCCGGTAGAGTGCTTGTCTGTGGGGATACCTTCGATGGAGGAAAGATCCATCATGTCGCCGGAGTGCGCCATGGCAAGGGTCAGATTCACGGTTTCCTCCCGGTTCATGCCATTGAGACGAATGGCCATCAAAAGGGCGGAGAGCTGATACTCGGGAATGCTTCCATCAGCAGCACCGTTGACGAAAAACTCGATTTCTTCTTTGGTCAGAGGCTGGCACAGTTTCTTTTTTTCGATGATGGAGATGATGTTCATGGGCTCGGTGTCCTCCTTTTGGGAAAATAGAAAAAAGCGCAGGAAAGAACCGTGCCTTTCTCTGCGCCTGACTGATTACATCTGGATGAGCATCCTTCCGCAATTTTCGCATTCGATGATTTTTGCCCCGTTTTTCAGCACACGCAGGGAGGCCTGAGGCAGGTTCATGTTGCAGCCGCCGCACTGATCGCCATAAAGCTTGGCCACAGGACGGGAACAATGCTGCTTGATGGATTTGTATTTTTCCAGAAGATCAGCGTCGATACCCTTGGTTTTCTCCTGGGCTGCGGTACGCTTTTCTTCCAAGGCCTTCATCTGCTTTTTGTAAAGGGCCTCGTATTCCACCTTCTGCTTGTCGTACTCAGCCTTCACCTTGGCGTACTTCATGCGGATATCCTTTTCCTGACGATCCCGGTCGGAGGCATCCTTCTGGATGCGCTTGAGTTCGTTTTCGTAGGTGGTCAGGTCGCCAAGAAGCTTCTGGGCGTCTTTGCTCATTTCCTGGGCCTTGGCCAGGTCTGCCGGAGGCTCGTTTTCCATCTTTTTGGTCAGAGCGGCCAGCTGCTCTTCAATGCGGGTAATGGCAAAGCGGATACCGTCCACACGGTCCACCATCACAGCCACATCTTCTTCCATGCGCTTGACGGTGTTTTGCTGCTCTACAAGAAATTCACGGTTCTTTTTCAGGGCGATACGGGCAGGATCTCGCTTGATTTCCTGTTCCATAGCATCTGCGGCCATATCTGCCTGCTGATACTGCCAAAGCAATTCAGTCTGTTCCATGAAGTTACCTCCTTAAGGGTCTGGGGGGAAAAGAGAAACACGAGGAAAACCGTTCCTCAGACGGGGGTTCCATTAAAGGGAACCCGGGTGGAAAGACGGGCTTCCGTTTGCCAGCCGGCAAGGGAAGCTGCCTCCAAAAAACGGTTGTACAGTGCGGCGATGCCGGGCCGCTCCGTGGCAAAGTGACCTGCCTGGTACAGGGTGAGGCCAAGACCGTTCAGGTCAAGAATGTCGTGGTAGCCGATTTCGCCGGTGATGTAGGCATCGGCGCCCATTTCGCAAGCATGTGCAGCGCCTTCTCCGTAAGAACCGCCTGCAACGGCTACTTTGCGGATAAGCTTTTCTGATGCGCAGTACATCCGGGGCTCCATATCCAGCTTGATGCCGATGTATTCCTTCAGCTCCGCTGCAGTCATGGGGCGGGGCAAAAGGCCTGTGCGGGCAAAATCGTCAATGGGGGAAACGTCGGTCAGTTCCAACTTTTCTGCCAGCGCATCGGATACGCCGCCGGGAGCTTTGTCCCAGTTGGTGTGGGCAGAAATCAGCCCTACGCCGGCAGAAACCATTTTGCGCAGCGCCTGCCCTGCGGGGGCAGTATAGTCTATGCGGCGCAGGGGGCGAAAAATGAGCGGATGGTGGGTGATCATCAGGTCAGCGCCAAAGGAAAGAGCTTCTTCCACGTTGGCAGTATCTGCATCCAGACAGAAAAAAACTTTTTGTACTTCACGGCCCTTGTCGCCAAGAAGCAGGCCAACGTTGTCAAAGCCTTCTGCGGTGGAGAAAGGAGCCAGCTGATCCAGCCAGCAATACAGTTCCTGTATGGTGGGGGTGGTCATGAACTCTCTCCTTTCTGTTCGTTGTGTGAAGAAAACGGAAGTTTATTTTCCAGAACTGTCGAAAAACTCTTTTCTCATTGCGGCATGCCGCTGATGCGTTAAGTAATGCTGCATGGCCTTGGCTTCGATACGGCCTACCACCGCAGCAGAGATGCAAAACTTTCCGGCGGTCTCTTCCCGGCTGTGGGCACAGCCGCCCTCCAGGCCGAAACGGAAGAAGAAAACTTCACGTTCCCGTTCTGTAAGCCTGCCAAGGAAATGCATGACAGTATCTCCGGAAAAGAAACCGACTCCCTCAAGAAAAAAGCCATTCCGGAGACTGTATTCCATTTCGGTTTTCCACAATTCTTCCGGGGGCCAAAGGGGAAACGACTTTCCAAGCTTATCCTGCAAGGGTTGCTGAAAACGGTCGATTTCCTCCCGGAGGGAATGGATACGTTGACCGATCAAGGCCATATGGTTACGGATGAAATGAACAGAACGATCGAGCGCAGTCGTTTCAATCTGTGGCAAGTGGCAGCCTCCTCATCATCGGGGAAGGGAAAGAAAGCGCAGGAATATTCAGAAAAAGGACAGTTCAAGCGTAATGGCTCAGCGCCTTGTCCACGAAAGCGAGCTCTTCTTCAAAGGCGGGCAGCTGGGCTGCACGCTTGTGGGAAGCGGCGTTTTTCATGGATGTGATGGCGGTCAGGAGCATTTCCCTGCGCCGTTTGAGAATGTTGGGCCACAGGGGAGGGAAGGTTTTCAGGAGCACAGGCCCCAGCAGAAGCTCTTCCTGGGTATACGTCGCTTCGTCCGGTGCGGCAGGGCTGCACTTAATCAGGATGTAATAGCGGTGGTTTTCCTCCGCCACCACCTCCTGACGGATGCGATAGTGAAGCCTCACGAGGGTTTCCCGCACCAGGGGAAGGTCGGTTTGAGCACCAAGGATCAGGCTTGCGCCACGAAGCTTGTCCGCCCCCTTTTCCAGGATCTGGGAAAGGGTCACGCCGCCCATGCCAAGGATGAAGATGTGGTCGGCGTGGATTTCTTTCAGCGCATTCAAGGCGTCCAGACCATCCGCCACGGCAAAGGTGGCCTTGTCATACAGGTTCATGGAGCTGAGAGCGCTGCGGGCTTTGTTGAGAGAAGGCTCACTGATATCACTGACCAGCACATGCTCCGTATAGCCGCTTTTGAGAAGGGCTGCGCTGAGCTGCCCGTGGTCTGCACCGATATCTGCTGCCACTTTGCCCGGAGAGGCTAGCAGCAAGGCCTGTTTCAGACGGTTGTCCAGTTTGGGAAAAGGCGTGGAGTTCATCATCAGTCCAGATAATCCCGCAGCTTTTTGGAACGGCTGGGATGGCGCAGCTTGCGCAGAGCCTTGGCCTCGATCTGGCGGATGCGTTCACGGGTTACCTTGAACACCCGGCCCACTTCTTCCAGCGTGCGCTGGTGGCCGTCGTCCAGACCGAAACGGAGGCGAAGCACCTTTTCCTCACGGGGGGTGAGGGTATCCAGCACATCCAGAAGCTGTTCCTTCATCAGGGTGAAGCTGGCCACCTCAGCGGGGGCGGGGGCGTCGTCATCGGGGATAAAGTCGCCCAGATGGCTGTCCTCCTCTTCGCCGATGGGGGTTTCCAGAGATACGGGTTCCTGAGCGATTTTGATGATCTCCCGAACCTTGCCCTCGGAAATATTCATCACCTTGGCGATTTCTTCAGGAGTGGGTTCACGGCCATATTCCTGCAAAAGCTGGCGGGAAACACGAATCAGCTTGTTGATGGTTTCCACCATGTGCACGGGAATGCGGATGGTGCGCGCCTGGTCGGCAATGGCACGGGTGATGGCCTGACGGATCCACCAGGTTGCATAGGTGGAGAACTTGTAACCCTTGCGGTAGTCGAACTTGTCCACCGCTTTGATCAGGCCAAGATTGCCTTCCTGGATCAGGTCGAGGAAGAGCATGCCACGGCCCACATAACGCTTGGCGATGGAAACCACCAGCCTGAGGTTGGACTCGGTCAGCTTTTTCTTTGCATCCTCGTCGCCCTGCTCCATACGCTGGGCAATTTCAATCTCCTCTTCGGCGCTCAGCAGGGGAACCTTGCCGATTTCCTTGAGGTACATGCGGACGGGGTCGTCCACACTGATGCCTTCGGGAACGCTCAGGTCGATGGCTTCCGGCTCGATCAATTCTTCCTGGGGAACGGGATCAAACTCCGCAACCACATCCACGCCAAGGCTTTCAAGGGTTTCGTATACCTTGTTGATCTGTTCGGCGTCGATTTCCAGCTCCATCAGATGGTTGGCCACTTCGTCCTTGGTAATGGTTCCTTTGCTTTTGGCTTCCTCGAATAATTCGTTGAGCTTTACTTTTGCCGCTTCACGGGAGACATTTCCACTCAACTATCTCACTCCTTTATGTACAGAGGGGGGATAACTACTTTTGTTCGCTTATGAGCCTGGTCAGTTCCAGGGCACGCTGCATGCTCCTGACCTGCTCTTCCTGAGGCAGGGAGGCCATGGATTTCTGCAGTGTTTCCAGCTCGTTTTCCAGCCGGGTACGCCGCATTTTTTTCAGGCAGTCCCGGGCCATATGCATCAGGCCGTCGTCGTCCATGTCGGTGTTCACGCTGAGGATATCGCCGATGGCGCTGCGGCCCTGCTCGTCGGGTTGCTGTTCCATGAGGGAGGCGGGGCTTTCGCCGCTGAGCAGGTCTTTGCAGAGGGATTTGAGCACAGGGTCGTCAAAGTCTTCGGGGGTCACACTTCCCGGGGGCAGCTTGCCCGTTGCCAGCACAGCCAGCAGGGTACGGCCTGTCCAGTCCACCTGGGCAACCTTTTTTGCCTTCTGGCGGAAACTTTCCTGTTTGGGAAGAGCGGGTGACGGTTTCGCAGGAGCTGCGCCGATTTGCTGAAGAAGCACTTCACGGTCAAAGCCGCTTTCCAGCGACAGCCGCTTAAGGTAGTTCTCCAGGTCCACAGGCTCCCGGACGTTTTTGAGAAAATCCGCACAGGCCTTGGCGTAAGCAGTGCGGCCTTCCTCGGTGGACATGTCGTGCTTTTCCTTTTCCCGTAGCATACGATAGTATACGCCGGAAATCGGCTTTAAAGCATGAAATGCTTCAACGCCTTCCTGACGGATGAACTCGTCCGGGTCCAGTCCGCCGGGAAAATCCAGCACCTTCACAGGCACATTGGCAGCTTCCAGCACTTCCAGACCCCGGAGAATGGCTTTCTGGCCTGCTTTGTCGCCGTCGTAGGCGATGTGCACTTCCGGAGCGTAGCGGCTTAAAAGCCGTGCCTGTTCAGGGGTAAGAGCCGTACCCAGCGTGGCGGCAACGCCTTCCACACCGTACTGGCTCAGCGCCACTACGTCCATGTACCCTTCCACCAGAATGACCCGCTCGAGCCCTCTTGCCTTGCGCAGCAGATTGGCTGCAAAAACGTTATAACGCTTATTGAAGGCTGGGGTATCGGAGGTGTTGAGGTACTTGGGCATAGCATCGCCCATGGCCCGGCCGCCAAAGCCGAGCACATTGCCATAAGCATCAATGATGGGAAACATGGCCCGGTTACGGAACATGTCAAAGCTGCGGCCATCCCGTTCCATCATCAGCCCGGCAGAAAGCAGCTCTTCTTTGGTAAAGCCGTCTTCCATAAGCTTTTTGCCGATGTCGGGGCGTGGGGGAGCCGCACCGATCCCGAAACGCCGGATCACCCCGTCGGATAATCCACGCTTTTTCAGGTATTGAAGGATTTCCTCGCCTTCCTTTTGCCAAAGATACTGATGATACAATCTTGCGGCTGCCTTGTTTGCCAGATAGATGCGCTCCTTGAGCGAACGGCGTTTTTCGTAGGCAGGGTCGTTTTGCATCTCGGGCAGGGGAAGATGAAGCTGCTCGGCCAGGTGTTCCACCGCCTCCGGAAAGGAGAGGTGCTCAATATCCATAACAAACTGAATCACGCTGCCGCTGGCCTTGCAGCCAAAGCAATAGTAGAATTGCTTCTGGCTGTCCACGGAAAAGGAAGGAGCGGTTTCGTTGTGAAACGGGCACAGACCTGAATATCTATGCCCGTTTTTCTTCAGCTGCACATAGGAGCCGATCACCGATACGATATCGGCCCTCTGTCTGAGTTCATCAAGCCATTGTGGCGGGTATCTTCCAGCCATGAGTTCCTTCACCCACTCCTAATCAATTCGCCGTCTTCCCGGGGTTTCCTGCCAAGGATTCAACAAAAACCGACATTTCCTCAATACTTGGCAAAAGCTTTGGGTACAAACAGCTGTTGGAAGGCAACGGTGGCGTATCGGTCCGTCATTCCGGCGATAAAATCGCATACGGCCTGTTCGGTGCCTTCGAGGTAGTTGATTTCAAGATATTCGCCCGGCAATTGCTCCGGGTGACGGGAATAATGGTCGAAAAGGGCGCTGACCACATAGCCGCAGCGTTCTTCTTCCTTTTTGCGCCACTGGTCCATGTAGACGTGTTCAAAGAGAAAATCACGCAGAGCCTCGGCGGCATCGCTGACCTCGGGAGACATGGAGATTTCGTTTTTGTCCATGCTGGTTTTGACCACGTCGGTGATCATGTTGTTGATGCGTTCGCCGTGGTTTTTGCCAAGTACGGTCACGCAGCGTCGGGGAAGCTCGTATTCCTTGAGGATGCCGCCCCGGATGGCGTCATCGATATCGTGGCTGATGTAGGCGATGCGGTCTGCCCGGCGTACGCACCAGCCTTCAAGGGTGGAGGGCGTCTGCGGACCGGAGTGGCACAGAATGCCGTCACGGGTTTCCTTGCACAGATTCAGCCCCTGTCCTTCTCTTTCCAGCCTGTCCACCATGCGCAGGCTTTGCCGGTTGTGGTGAAAGCCGCCCGGAATCAGTTGGTTGAGGGCGTTTTCGCCGATATGGCCAAAGGGGGTGTGGCCCAGATCATGCCCCAGGGCGATGGCTTCCGTCAGGTCTTCGTTGAGGCGGAGGCAGCGTGCCAGCGTGCGGGCCACCTGTGCCACTTCCAGCGTATGGGTCAGTCGGGTACGGTAATGGTCGCCCACCGGGGAGAGAAAAACCTGGGTTTTGAACTTGAGCCGCCGGAAGCTTTTGCAGTGAATGATGCGATCCCTGTCCCGCTGAAAGCATGTGCGCAGGTCATCATCGGAAATGGGTTTTTCCCGTCCGGCGCTCTGGCAGGCTTTGGCTGCAAAAGTCGAAAGACGGGTGAGTTCCTCCTGTTCCAGCTGCTGGCGGATATTCATCGCTGGCTCCTCCTTTGTGTGTGAAGGGCGCAGAAGAAATGCGCCCTTTTTGTATATACGGTGCCCGGGGCGGTTTTTCCTTCTTTATACATGAGGGATTTGCGGAGAAATGGTTGAAAAAATCGGGCAAAAGGCGTATACTGCCTTTTATGTGAAACAGGATACAGTTTTCGGAAAGGTGATTTTTTGTGAATTACGAAGAGATACTTCACCGGGTTGCACCCTGTTCGCTTATGTGTCATACCTGCCCGGCGCTGAAAGATGGCGCCGTTGCCGGGGCGGCATCCAGGCTGCTTGGTTACTTTGATGGATACTACGATTTCCTGGATGCCCGTATTCCTCCGGAAAACCTGGAATATCGCCGGATGGTGCAGGGACATCTTGACAGGCTGGAAAAATATACCCTTCGCCCCTGCCCGGGCTGCCGGGAAAATCCTGAAGGCTGCTGCATAGAAGGATGCCCTGTTATTGAGTGCATCCGGGAAAGGAAGCTGGACTTCTGTGCGGAGTGTCCGGATTTTCCTTGCCAGAGGACGGAAAGCTTCTTTCAGGCACTGGATCCCATCATCCTTGGCGACTGGAAAAGGGGCACGGAGCGCATCAGGCAAATCGGCCCGGAAGCTTACTTTGACGAGCAGAAAGACCGTTCGCATTATCAAAGCTTCAAAAAAGGAACAGTATAATATCAATATGATAAGCAGGTGGATCGACATGGAACAGCAAAACCGTGAACAATTCAAATCCAGACTGGGTTTTATTCTGATATCCGCAGGATGCGCCATCGGTCTTGGCAATGTGTATCGCTTTCCCATCATTACCGGTGCATACGGCGGCGGCGCTTTTGTGCTGATGTATGTTATCTTTCTTTTGCTGCTGGGCCTGCCGGTGATGACCTGCGAGCTTTCCGTGGGCCGGGCCAGCCGCCGCAGCATTGCCTCCTCCTATGACGTGCTTCAAAAACCGGGCCAGAAATGGCATCTGATGAAGTATGCAGGCATAGCGGGCAACTATCTGCTGATGATGTTCTATACCACCATTTCCAGCTGGCTGGTGATCTACTTCTTCAAGTATCTTTCCGGCTCTATCATGGAGCATACCACAGTGGAGGCGCTGGGCAATGTGTTCGGCGGCATTGTCACCAATCCCGGGCTGCTGGTGGCTGTGACCTTCGGCGTGATCCTGGTGTGTTTTGCAATATGCTCCCTTGGCCTGCAAAAGGGCGTGGAGCGTATTACCAAGGTGATGATGCTTGCGCTGCTGACACTGATGGTATGCCTTGCGGTGTACTGCTGCACACTGGATAAGGCGGCAGAAGGCCTGAAGTTCTATTTGGTACCCAATTTAGCCCGGATGAAGGAAAGTGGCGTGGGCAAGGTGATCTCCGCCGCCATGGGACAAGCCTTTTTCACCCTCAGCCTTGGTATTGGCTCCATTGCCATTTTTGGCAGCTATATCGGTAAGGAACGTCGTCTCCTTGGAGAATCCGTTACCATCATCAGCCTGGATACCTTTGTGGCGCTGATGTCCGGCCTGATTATCTTCCCTGCATGTTTTACCTTCAATAACGGCGTTACTGCCGATGCAGGCAGTGTGGGTGCAGGTTTCCTGTTTACCACCCTGAGCAGCATTTTCAACAACATGCCCGGCGGCCGCATTGTGGGCATTCTGTTTTTCCTGTTCATGATCTTTGCCGCAGCCTCTACGGTTATCGCCGTGTTTGAGAATATCATGTCCTTCTGGCTGGAACTGACCAGCCTGAAGCGGCGCACCATTGCCATCATCAACGTGGCGTTGGTGGCGGTGCTGTCTCTGCCGGCGATTTTCGGTCTGAGCATCTGGAAGAATGTCAGGCTTTTCGGCAAGGATTTTATGGACATGGAGGACTTTGTGGTGTCCAACCTGCTTCTGCCTGTGGGTAGCCTGGTGTATGTGCTGTTCTGTACCAGAAGATACGGTTGGGGTTGGGACAACTACTACAGCGAGGTGAACGAAGGCCTTGCCGGCCCCAGGTTGCCCCGCTGGATCAAGCCCTATATGAGCTATGTGCTGCCATTGATTATCATCTTTGTTTTGGTGATCTCCATTTTCCCCGGAATTGTGGGGTAAGCACATCAGTGCAGAAACCGCTGTTTTTCCCGTTGCTGGGATAGCAGCGGTTTTTTGCATGAATAATTAAAGAAGTAAATATATCTTCCCGCCTATTGACAGAAAAGAAAGAAAAAAGCTATAATAGCTTAAACGATTACGATAGGCTCGAAGGGTGTTTACATGATTACTTTGAAGGACATTTCCGCAAGGTGCGGATGCTCCGTTGCTACCGTCAGCAAAGCGCTTAACGGCATGCCGGATATCAGTGCAGAAACGGCAAGACACATTCGTCAGGTGGCGCAGGAAATGGGCTATATGCCAAACGCTGCTGCGAGAACGCTGAAAACCAACCGTTCCCGTACCATTGGCCTGATTATGTTTCTGAAAAATGAAAACGTCTGGACCCACGATTTTTTCTCTCAGATAGCGGCTGGCATTCAAGGCGTTACCGAGGAAAAAGGCTACGATATTACCCCCATCAATGCCCAGAAACTGGTGGAAAGCAACGGCCTGCTCAGCTACTGCATCCACAGGGGCTATGACGGGCTTATTGTCATGAGCGCAGGCTTTGAGGAAAAGGATGTGCAGGAACTGCTTTCCAGCCGCATCCCGCTGGTTTCCATCGACCACACCTTCCCTGGCCGCAGCGCCGTGCTTTCGGACAACCTGCAGGGTACCCGGGAGCTTGTTCGCTATGCGTACAGCATGGGGCACCGGCGTATCGCCTTTATCCATGGCGAAGATACTGCCGTTACCCAGGGCCGCTTGCAAAGCTTCTGCGCTGCCTGCAAAGAGCTCAGCCTGAATATTCCCGAAGAATACATCAAGCCGGCTATTTACCACAATATGGAAAGCGCCGCCGATGCTACCCGCCAGCTGATGGTCTTGGAAAATCCGCCCACCTGCATCCTGTATCAGGACGATTATTCCTGCATCGGCGCCAGAAACATTCTGGAAAGGGAGGGCAACCCTCTTCCTGCCAATGTGAGCGTCGCCGGTTACGACGGCACCCGTCTTGCGGAGCTGTTCATCCCCCGGCTGACCACATTCCGCCAGAACAGCGAGGTTATCGGTCAGGAGGCAGCCCATCTGCTGCTGAACGCCATTGATAATCCGCAGGAAAGCTACTTCAGGCACCTTACCATTCCCGGCAGTCTGATTATCGGCGAAAGTGTTCGGCAAATTAAGGAATAAATAATCGAAATTTTCCGAAAAAACATTTCGTATCCGGTTGACAGGCGTTTTATTGAGTTTTATAATAATGGGGACATAAACCACATGTGTTACACAACGAGGTGAAAATATGCCCCCCAAGATTCGGTTTTCCAAGGATGACGTAGTTCTTGCTGCCTACGAAGTAACCCGCCAGAAAGGGCTTGAAGCAGTGAATGCCCGCTCGGTTGCGGCTCAGATCGGCTGTTCCACCCAGCCCCTTTTCCGGGAATTTTCCTGCATGGAGGATATCAAAAAAGAAGTGTTCCTGCATGCAAGGGATTGCTTTGACAAAATGACCGCCGACGAAATTAAAAAGGAAGAAAACACCCTCAAGGCACAGGGAAGAGTATATCTGACCCTTGCCAAAAACGAGCCAAATCTGTTCCGGATGCTGTTTATGCGCAAACGCAACGAGGAATGCGCCAACTTTGCCATTACCCGTGCCTGCCAAAGGGCTGCGGAGTACGGACAGATAATGAATGTGGAAGCAGACGAGGCTTCCGATACCTACATCAATTTCTGGATGTTTATCCACGGCATGGCCACCATGCTTGCCACCGGTTACCTGACCATTTCCGACGAAATGGTGGAGGAAGTACTGGACAATCTGTCCACGTCCCGCCGCCTGGCATTTCCGAAATCGTAACTTTCCGCTTCCCTGGGGAAGCGGATTCCACAGGGAGGAATTATTATGGGTAAGCTTACTTCTCTCAGGATGGTTGCCCTGGTTCTGGCTGTAATGATCTGCTTTGGCTGCACCGCATGCGCAGAGCAGATCGTTATTCCTGATTTCCACCTTAACGTGGAGCATGAAATTCCCGATAACGAGGCTATGCGCTTTGTAAGGGACATGCGTCTTGGCTGGAATCTTGGCAACACCTTCGATGCCTACGATGACAGCGGCTATGTGAAGAACCACATGGATATCGAAACTTTCTGGTGCGGGACCAAAACCACTCCGGAAGCCATTGCCGCCCTCCACGATGCCGGCTTCAACACGTTGCGCATTCCCGTATCCTGGCACAATCATGTGGATGAAAACTTCCAGATTGATAAGGAGTGGCTGGACCGTGTGGCTGAGGTGGCAGATTATGCTCTGGCCCACGACATGTATGTGATCATCAACATCCATCACGATACCGACCGCAACTTCTATTACCCCGACGAGGAGCATTACGAGCAGTCGGAAAAATACATCATCGCCATTTGGACTCAGGTGGCAGCCCGCTTTGCGGATTATGATGATCACGTTATCTTCGAGTGCATCAACGAGCCCCGCCTGCGGGATACCTCGCTGGAATGGCATGTGGACGTGAACAAAGAGGAGTCCGTCAGTTCCGTTTTGCAGATCTCCCGCTTGAACCAGGTGTTTGTGGATACGGTGCGTTCTGCCGGCGGCAACAATGCCACCCGCTACCTGATGGTGCCGGGTTACGCTGCCTCCGTGGCTGGCGTTACCAACGAACATTTTACTATGCCGGTGGATACGGTGGAAAACCGCATCATCATCTCCGTTCATGCATACACGCCCTATTCCTTCGCCCTTGACGCAGGCGGCACCAACGAGTTCGACCCCGCCAACATCAATTTCAGCCAGGAGATTCCGCTCTTTATGGAATCCCTCTATGAGAAGTATGTGGCCCAGGGCATTCCGGTCATAATCGGCGAATTCGGTTCCCGGGATAAGCGTGGAAACCTGCAGGATCGTGTGGATCACGCAGCCTACTTTGTATATCATGCCACCGCCCGGGGCATGCTCTGCTGCTGGTGGGATAACCACGCATTCAAAGGAAATGGCGAGCTTTTCGGTATTCTGGACAGAAAGAACGCTACCTTCGCCTATCCGGAAATCGTGGAGGCAATGGTTAAGTTTGCACCGCCGAAGGCAGAATGAATTCACAAAACAGCTGCCGCAGATTGACTTTCTGCGGCAGCTGTTTTTTCTTTGCGGAGGGCGTTACGGACGGAATATGGCCCTGCCACAGAGAAAACCTGCCTGTAACAGGGCCTTTTTATACGCATATCATTATTTTCAGAACACCATATCCCCGGGCCGATAGCCCTCGGGCAGTTCTTCTTCCTCAAGGAAATGGAAGGATTCGTCCTCCAGCACAGGAAGGAACGCCTCAAAGGGAATGCGCTCGAATTCGCCGTGGTAGCTGCTGGAGCCGAACCAGCCGCCCTCCTTTGCCCGGAGGTTCAGGTCCCGGGCAAATTTGGTGTGGTTGCAGCAATTATGGATGACCATATCCCAGTTTTCTTCGGCGGCTTCCTTCATCAACCGCAGGGTCAGCTCCTGGCTGAAGATGGGGGAGAGGTAGCCCAAACGGTGCATATACATATTTTCGCCAAAGTAGTTGCCCAGATTGTTCTCGTTCAGGTGCAGTTCGGCGCAGTTCATAAAATCGGGTTTTGCAGCTAAAATGGCGGATTTTTTCTGGTGGAATGCATCCCAGAACTCCCGGGTCATGGGGGTTTCGATGCCCACTTGGGGGATATATTTTCTGGCGGTGGCAATGGCAGTTATTACCTTGTCAGAGCAGCCGGAAGCGCCCAGATTAAAGCGGAGTTCGTCCAGCCCGGCCTCGCCGAGTGCACGGAGGGTCTCCTCGGTTGCCAGCGTACCGTTGGTATACATGTGCTGGTGGACGCCGGCTTCATGGAATTTGCGAATGATGCCATAATATACTTCGATTTCCATAAAGGGCTCAAGATAGACGTAGGAAATGCCGGTGGGCTTGTTGTGAGTGCTCAGCAAAAGGTCAATGTCCCGTTCCCGGAACTTGGTGCCGCCTATTTCCCACATCCCTTCGCCGATGGGGGGGATGAGGTCGATAACGCCGTAATCGTAGCAGAATTTGCAGTTGAGGTTGCACTTGTTGGTCTTGCGGATAGCGGTAAGGCCGGAACCCAGCAGGCAGGAGCGACATCCCCTGGGAAATGCGTTGTCGTTGCCGATGTAGGTGCTGCGCCCGTCAAGGGACTTCAAGCCGGGGATTTCCCTTGCAAGGGCCTCGTTGCGGGCATCAACGGCATCTTCGATCTGGGAAAGAACGGCATAGATCAACTCCTGCTGCCTGGGCTGAATTTCTTCTTCTTCCGGCAATTCGGAAAAAAACTGAAACCAGATAAGAGCATCCTTTTTGGAAATCTTCATTGGTGATATCCTCCTATATAATAGGTAGTAATGAGTTCGGTCAAGATAGGGCCTCTGCCAGCGACTCCGCCTTTCTGCAAGCTTCGGCGATGATGGGGGAAGGATCCTCCACCAGATCAATCCCTTCAGCTGCAAGGGTTTCTACACGGTTTATACCCAGCATTTTCATAATGCTGCGAACCAGTGGTGTGGCGTGCTCCGGACCCAGCATGGAACCATGTTCGTAGCAACCGCCACGGGTGGTGATGAGTACGCAGGCTTTGGCCTGGCTCAGGCCGGTGTAATCCTCGCCCACACAGGTAAAGGTGAGGTCGGGCACACAAATCTGCTCCAGATAGGAATGAAGCAACGCAGGAAAGCTGCCGTTCCAGAAGGGGGCGGCAAGCACGATCAGGTCAGCATCAAGAAATTGTCTGGCGGGGGCAAAAAAAGGATCCTCCCATTGCGCCATGAGGCTGTCACGCTTTGCAAGCATACGGGAATCCGTTGGCACAGGCTTCTCCTTGTCAAGGTCCACGATGGTCGTTTTCACGCCGGGATTAAGGCGCAGGCAGCTTTCCAGAAAAGCCTGGGCCAGTTTTCGGGTGCGGGATTGTGCACCCCTCAGGCAGCAATCCACAAAAAGAATATGTTTCAAAAGAAAAACCCCTTTTTTGTTTTGTGGGCCCAAACAGTATACCATCCTTTTTGCACATCGTCAGCAAAATTAGCAAAAGAAAAATAAATTTTTATGCAGAAATTTTGAATTTTTTGTTATTTTTTTCCGGTAAATAAAAAAGGTCGGAATAAAGGACTAAAAATAGGACAAAAAACGCAAGAAAAACTGACACTTTTTGCATACGGGCTCCATAGAACAGTGCCATTTTCTGTATATAAAAACGATTTGGCCCGATATTTGCCAAGGTTGACATGGAAAAGCAAAATAGAGTATAATTTGTAACAACGTTGCAAGGACGAAGGTGCTAAAAGTTTTTTTCTTGAGAAAAAAGCGGGAGCGCTTTGTGTGTTTTTGCAATCTTTTTCCGTTTCATGCGGAAAAAAAGCGATTAATGCCGTGACGAAATTGCGGCAAACCGGGAGAGAAGCTTCATGGGTAAAAAAGCAAGGGGCGTACTGATCGGTCTTCTTTGCGCAGCGGCAATCATTGTTTTGCTTGTTGTGTTTTCCCAGGGTGAGTCAAATTTCCGCTCCAAATACGAGGGCGTGGATTTGTCTACCGACGTGGTGGGTATTGGTCGTGATGATACCTACGACGCCTATCTGGCAAAGCACGAAGGCATTGCCACTGGTGCAGAAATTGTAGAAGTGGACGTTACCACCTTTGAGGGTGATGGCGAAGCACGTCAGGAGGATGGCGCAGATTGCGTTTATACTCCCGACAATGCTTACACCACTTGGAAGGTTACTGTGGAGCAGGAGGGTATGTATACCATTCTGCTGGACTACAAAACCGTGGAATCCCGCGGTGTGGACATCGAGCGTGAGCTTTACATCAACGGCGAGCTTCCTTTCGCCGGTGCGGCAACGCTTCGGTTTTCCCGTCTCTGGATGGATGATCCGGAAGACTTTGCAAATTACGAGGAAGGCACCTATAAAAAGGACAATCAGGGCAACGATATCCGCCCGAGCCAGATTGAGTATTTTGACTGGCAGCAGTCCTTCTGCCGTGATGACAGAGGCTATACTGTAAAGCCGTACAGCTTCTATTTCCAGGCTGGAGAAAACACCATTTCTCTTAAGGCTGTCAATGAGCCTATGATTCTGCGCAGCATCAAGCTGGTTCCCGTTGCTGAGGAACTGAGCTATGATGCTTATTGTGCTGCCAATCCTCAGGTGGAAATGACCGAAGATGCAAAGAATTGGTCTTACGTCATTCAGGGCGAGGAATCCTCCCTGCGTTCTTCTCCTTCCCTGTATCCCCGTTATGACCGTGCATCTCCTGCCACCGAGCCTTACAGCGTCAGCAAGACGGTTCTCAACTACATCGGCGGCGATCCCTGGAACACTGCCGGCCAGTGGGTTGAATGGGATTTTGAGGTTCCGGAGGACGGTTATTACAACATCACCATCAAGGCACGTCAGGCCTACCAGCGGGGCGCCCTTTCCTGCCGTACCCTGTACATTGATGGCGAGGTTCCCTTTGAGGACGTTTCCTCTATTGCTTTTGAATACGACACTTCCTGGAAGATGTGCACTCTGTCCGATGAGAACGGCACCCCTTACCGTTTCTATCTGACCAAGGGCACCCATACCATCCGCCTGGAAGCCACTCTTGGCGAAATGGGCGGTATCCTCAAGGCCATGGAAGACAGCATTTTCCGCCTCAACCAGATCTACCGCAAGGTGCTGGTGCTGACCGGCGTTAACCCCGACCGCTTCCGTGACTATAACCTGGCTGGCGTATACCCCGAGGTTATTGATGCAATGGAACTGGAAAGCATGCGCCTCTACAAGCTGGTGGACGACACCGTCCTGCTGACCGGCCAGAAGAGCGACCGTGTTGCCGTTGCCCAGACCCTGGCTGTACAGCTGGAGCAGTTTGTGGATCGTAACGAGCGCATCACCCAGTCCTTTACCAACTTCAAGGACAACATCACCAGCCTTGGTACCGCCATGCAGAATATGGCTGAAACCAAACTGGACGTTGACCTGATCGTGATCAGCGGCGAAAACGCAAAGCTGCCCAAGTGCAAGGACGGCGGTTTTGCAAGAGCCCTGCATGAGATCCGTGCCTGCGTTTCTTCCTATTTTGTGGATTACAACAACCTGGGCGACGTTTACGACGAAGAGGCTGAGGATGTTATCGAAGTATGGATCGTGACCGGCCGTGACCAGTCCACCGTGCTGAAGACCATGATCGACGACACCTTCACCAAGGAAACCGGTATCAAGGTAAACGTCAAGCTGGTTCAGGCAGACGCTATTCTGACCGCTGTGGTTGCCGGCAATGGCCCCGACGTGGTTTTGAGCGTTGACGGCTGGTTCGCCGTGAACTACGCCATGCGTAACGCCGTGGAGGACCTGACCCAGTTCGATGACTTTGAAGAAGTTATTACTCCCTTCTATCCCAGCGCACTGGAGCCTCTGACCTATGATAACGGAACCCACAAGGGCGTTTACGGTCTGCCGGAAACCCAGATTTTCTCCGTGCTGTTCTACCGTGAGGACGTACTGGAAGAGCTCGGCCTGGAAGTACCCCAGACCTGGGATGATATCATCGCTATGCTGCCCACCATTCAGGGCAACAACATGTCCGTGGGCGTTCCCTTCCCGGATATCTCCAACGTTGATATGTCCGGTTTCAATGCTCTGATCTATCAGAACGGCGGCACCATTTACAGCGAAGACAAGCAGCGTACCGTTATCGACAGCGAGGCCGGCGTGGCAGCCTTCAAGTTCTACACCAGTCTTTATAACGACTACGGCCTGCCCACTGTGTTCGACTTCGTCAGCCGCTTCCGTTCCGGTGAAATGCCCATCGGCGTGGGTCAGTACACCCTGTACAACACCCTTGCCGTATCCGCACCCGAAATCCGCGGCCTGTGGGATTTCGCCCTTTATCCCGGCACGCTGAAGGAGGACGGCACCATCGACCGTTCCGTACACGCCAACGGCCTGTGCTGCCTCATGATAGCTACCGACAATGAAACCGTGAAGGCCAATGCATGGGAATTCATGAAGTGGTGGGTATCCGCTGATGCTCAGGTACGCTTTGGCCGTGAAATGGAAAGCGTTCTCGGTTCCTCTGCCCGTTACTCCACTGCCAACAGGGATGCACTGCGGCAGCTGGCCTGGTCCGCAGATCAGCTGGAAGTGCTCGAAGAGCAGCATAAATGGGCACGGGGCTTCCCGGAAATCGCCGGTGGTTACTCCACCACCCGTCACATGACCAACGCCATCCGCAAGGTCATCAACGACAAGGACGATCCCCGTGAGACGCTCCTGACCTACACCCGTACCATTAACGAAGAAATCCGGATCAAGCGGCGTGAGTTTGGCCTGCCGATTGATGGAGAGGAGGGAACGAAGTGAATAACGTGCAAACGCAGTCCTTTGCCAAAAGATACCTTTCCATGAAGAAGGACAAAATCAAATACGGCTTCAACAAAGCCAAGCGCATGAAGGTTTGCTACTTCTTCCTTGCGCCCTACGCCATTTTGTTCTTCACCTTCTTCATTCTTCCCATTTGTACTTCCATTTACTATGGATTTACTTACTACAACATTCTGGAAGCGCCCCGCTTCGTGGGCTTCCAGAACTACATCAACCTGATCCTGCAGGACGAAGTTTTCCTTACTTCCGTTAAGAACACATTCGTTATTGCCGTGATCACCGGCCCCGTGGGCTACATCCTGTCCTTCGTGTTTGCATGGTTCATCAACGAGCTGCCCAAATGGCTGCGTGCCATCGCCGTTGTTATCTTCTATGCACCCAGTATTGCAGGTAACGCCTACACCATCTTCTCTATCATCTTCCGTGGTGATGCTTACGGTTATCTGAACTCCATCCTGCTGGACTTTGGCATCATCGATGCGCCTCTGCTCTGGCTGACCAACCCCCAATACATCATGCCTGTGTTGATCATCGTTATCCTGTGGATGAGCATGGGTACCGGCTTCCTCTCTTTCGTGGCCGGTTTCCAGGGCATTGACAAGAGCATGTACGAGGCCGGTTATGTGGATGGCGTGCGCAACCGCTGGCAGGAACTGTACCACATCACCCTGCCCAGCATGAAGCCCATGCTGCTCTTCGGTGCTGTTATGAGCATCACCTCCGCTTTCAACGTATGCGACGTGCCCCGTGCGCTGGCTGGTTTCCCCTCTACGGACTACGCCGCCCGCACCGTCGTAACTCACTTGTTCGACTATGGTTTCAGCCGTTTTGAAATGGGTTACGCCTCCGCTATCGCAACGCTGCTGTTCCTGGTAATGATTTTGTGCAAGAAAGCAATTTCTGCCGCATTGGAAAAGGTGGGTACCTGATATGAGTGAATTTAATCTGATTAAGTCCAAGGGTACCCTGGAACTGAATGGCAAAAAGTTCAAAGGCGTTATGGTTTCCAATGAGGAAAAGACAGAATTCCTCGACGCCAAGGGCAACAGCCTGATCGAGTTCACCTACAAGGAACTCAAGGACCTGAAAAACGTCCGCCACGGCGGTATGTCCAGCACCATCAATATCGTGCTCAAGGACGAAACCACTTTCAGCGCCACCCTCATTGACGGCCTGAAGGTGTACAACAACATCGACAAGTTCTGGCTCAACAAGCCGGTTATGGCATTCAGCCGTGCCGAAGAGCTGCGCCGCTTGGCCGAGCTCCGTGGTGAAAAGGTGCAGAAGGTAAAGAAACACCGCATTCACCGTCGCCGTCCCAACCGTTCCATCGGAGGCGACATCGGCATTTACTTCCTGCTGGCTGTGGTGGCCCTGCTGATGGCATTCCCGCTGATTTTCGCCGTGGGTTCCGCTTTGAAGCCTCTTGACGAACTGTTCCGTTTCCCCCCGACCATCTTCCCCCAGCACCCCACGCTGGACAACTTTTCTGATTTGATCGTGACCATGGGTCAGAGCTGGGTTCCCTTCAGCCGCTACCTTACCAACACCGTGTTCATCACCTTCGTTGGTACCTTCGGTCATCTGATCATCGCCTCCATGGCTGCATTCGTGCTGGCCAAGTACGATTTCCCCGGCGGAAGGACCTTCTTCAACATCGTTGTTACGGCCCTGATGTTCTCTGGTTATGTAACGGGTATCCCCAACTACGTTATCATGAGCCGCCTGGGAATGATCGATACCTACTGGGCGCTGATCCTGCCTGCCTTTGCTGCTCCTATCGGTCTGTTCATGATGAAGCAGTTCATGGAAGGCCTGCCCACCGCCCTCATCGAGGCAGCCCACATCGACGGCGCCGGTGAGTTCCGCATCTTCTGGAGCATTGTAATGCCCAACGTAAAGCCCGCATGGCTGACGGTGATTATCTTCAGCGTGCAGAGCCTGTGGAACAACAGCGCTGCCACGGTTATCTACTCCGAAGCCAAGAAGACGCTGGTTTACGCATTCCAGCAGATTCAGGCCGGCGGTATCGCCCGTACCGGTCAGGCTGCGGCCGTTACCGTTGTGGTTATGTCTGTGCCCATCCTTATCTTCATCCTGAGCCAGAGCCAGATTCTGGAAACCATGGCCAGCTCCGGTATCAAAGACTAATCTTCCCGGAAAAAGACCCTGGTTTATTCATCTAAATGACAGGAGGAGGAAAGACCGTGAAAATGATGCACAGGCTTATGGCGCTGCTTACGATCATCATCATGATGGCCGGATTCTCCAGCGCTTATGCTGCCGACGACGGTTATGCAAGCTCATATACCTATAATTACGACTACTGGGGCGATATTCGTGAATCGCCCGATGCCTACCGTGTGGAAAACGTTCTTTACAGTTCCGGCCTGGGGCTGGAAACTGCCATGAAGAAGCCTCAGAGCCTGTATGTGCGCAATAATGATATCTATGTCTGCGATACCGGCAACAACCGGATCATCCAGATCCGTCTGACTGGCTCTGAATACAAGTTGGTCCGTATTATCGATACCATTCAGGGTGCCGATATCGCCACCTTCAATACTCCCAGCGACGTTTTCGTCGATGCAGAAGAGAATATCTACATCGCCGATACCAACAATGGCCGTGTGGTGATGGTGGATAAGGACCTGAACTTCATCAAGGAGTTCGTAAAGCCCACGGATTCCACCTATGACCAGAGCCTCAGCTTCCTGCCCAACAAGATCGTTGTGGACGTGTCCGGACGTGTGTTCGTTCTTGCCACCAACGTCAACAAGGGCCTTGTGAAGTTTGAAGCCGACACTACCTTCACCGGCTATGTGGGTGCCAACAAGGTAAGCTACAACCTGGCGGAGTACATCTGGAAGATGTGGTTCTCCACCAAGGAGCAGCGTGCCCAGCAGGAATCCTTTGTTCCTACGGAATACTGCAACATCTACATGGATGAGGACTCCTTCATCTATGCCACCAACATCGTTTTCAGCGAGTACGATCTGCTCTACGACGTGGCCCAGCCCATCCGCCGCCTCAACGGCATCGGCAACGACATTCTGATCAAGAATGACCGTTATCCCCCGATCGGCGAGCTGTACTGGCAGTCCGAGGACGATGTGCACGGCCCCTCCAAGCTTGTGGATATCACCGTTTTGGAAAACGATATCTACGTTGCTGTGGACCGTACCCGTGGCCGCATCTTCGGTTACGATTCCCAGGGCATCATGCTTTGGGCCTTCGGTACCAGCGGCAACAGTGAAGGCGCTTTCAACTCCGCCATCTCCATTGAGCATATGGGCAAAGACCTGATCGTACTGGATCAGAACGAAGCCAATATTACCATCTTCAAACCCACCGAGTACGGCAACCTGATCTACGCAGCCAGCGAGGATTACCTCAAGGGCGACTACGACGGTTCTGCTGAAAAGTGGGAGGAAGTGCTCAAGCACAACGCCAACTACAACCTTGCATTTATCGGTATCGGCCGTTCGCTGATGCGTCAGGAAAAATACAAGGAAGCCATGGATTACTTTGAAATGGCTCATGACCGTGACAACTACGGCCGTGCCTTCCGTCAGTACCGCAAGATCTGGGTGGAAGAGAACATTGGCTGGATGATCGCCGTCATCGCAGCCCTGCTGATCATCCCGCTGATCATCCGGATGGTTAAGAAAACGAGAATGGAGGTGGAAGTGTATGAACGAGGCCAAATTGCAAAGTAATGTAAGCCCCAGGAAAGAAAAATGGAATCGCTTCTGGGAATCCGTCAAGTATGCATTCCATGTGATGTTCCATCCCTTTGACGGTTTCTGGGACCTGATCCATGAAAAGCGGGGCAGCCTTGCCGCAGCCACCACCTTCCTGGTACTGTTCCTGCTGACCCGTGTGCTGAAGTTGATGTATACCAACTTCCAGTTCATCAGCGCCCCTCTGCAGTACATCAACGTGTTTGAACAGGCAGCTTCCCTGCTGTTCCCGTTCCTGATTCTCTGCCTTGCAAACTGGAGCATGACCACCCTGTTTGATGGTAAAGGCCGCTTCAGCGATATCTACATGGCCATGTGCTATGCGCTGGTGCCTTATGTACTGATTCAGCTGCCCCTGGTGTTCGTCAGCAACATCATCGCTTTTGATGAAGCTGCTTTCTACACCGTGCTGATGAGTTTCTCCATCATCTGGTGCCTTATGCTGGCCTTTGTGGGCCTGATGCAGGTGCACGATTACGGCCCTGGCAAGACGCTGATCTTCCTGGTCGTTACCGTGGTGGGCGCTCTGATCATCATCTTCCTGCTCCTTGTGTTCCTCAGCCTTCTGAGCGATGCTTTCAGCTACTTTGTATCTCTGTATCGCGAGATCGCTTTCCGTTTGTATTAAGGAGGGAAGAAGAGAATGAAGAAGATCATCGCACGCTTGATTGCGTGGTTCATTGTTCTTGCTGCCCTTGCAGCGCTGACGATTTTCGTGATCATCCCTCTCTTTGCTGAGGAAGATACCTCGGATATCGACAAGCCTGTTGTTTCCTATTACGAGGGCGAAGCAGAGCCGCTGGTTATGGAAAGCGATGCACTGCTTTTTGAAATGGATCCCACGACTACCCAGTTCAAGCTGACCGACAAGGTTTCTGGTCAGGAATGGCTGTCCAACCCCGCTGAGGCTTCCAGCGACCCCGTGGCCCTGGCAGCCAACAAAGAAACCCTTCAGTCCACTGTGATTGTTACCTACACCAACTCCAGCGGTACTGCGGATTTCAACAACTACAAGTACTCCATCGAGAATGGCACCTACACCATCGAAAAGCTGGAAGACGGCGCCATCAAGGTGAATTACGCCATCGGTAAGATTGAAAAAATCTACATGATTCCTACCGCCATCACTCAGGAGCGCTTCAACGCTTTCACTGAGCAGATGAAGAAGTCCACCGTTAAGAAGCTCAAGAGCAACTACACTCTCTATGAGCCCGAAAAGCTGGCAACCAAGGATAACAAGGACGAGATCCTTGCCATGTATCCCGAAGCGGCCAACCAGCCTCTGTATGTGCTGAAAGCGGATACCTCCGAGACCAACAAGGCAAAAATCGAAGGTTACTTCGCCGAGGCCAACTACACGCAGGAAGACTTTGATTTGGACCAGCAGCTGGTAGCCGGCAAAAAGGATACCACCGGCCCGGTGTTCAACGTCAGCCTGGTTTACCGCCTGGATGGCGATGACTTCGTGGTGGAAGTTCCCTACAGCGATATTCGCTACATGCCCGATTATCCCATCACCTATGTTACTCCGCTGCCCATGTTCGGTGCAGCCGGCGTTGAGGATGAAGGCTTCATGTTCGTGCCGGAAGGCGGCGGCGCCCTCATCAACTTCAATAACGGCAAGCTCTCCCAGAACACCTATTACGGCAATCTTTACGGCTGGGATTATGGTGTACAGCGTAACGAACTGGTCAACGAAACCCGCAACACTTTCCCCGTGTTCGGCATGAGTAAGAACGGCAGTTCCTTTATCTGCATCATGGAAGGCGCTACCTCCATGGGCGGCGTTCAGGCAGATATCAGCATGCGCTACAACAGCTACAACTGGCTCTGCGCAAAGTACAACGTTATTCATGCTGAGAAATACAACGTATCTGCAAAGACGGAGCAAATGGTATACATGTACGAGGCTGAAATGCCCGATGTGACCATCCGCCAGCGCTATCGCTTTGTAAACAGCGGAAGCTA
This sequence comes from Clostridiales bacterium, assembly GCA_015056145.1. Classification (GTDB taxonomy): domain Bacteria; phylum Bacillota; class Clostridia; order Christensenellales; family Aristaeellaceae; genus Limiplasma. The sequence continues at coordinate 37,797 of SVGY01000010.1, read as the reverse complement.
CGTTGAGATGGCCAATGCCTACGGTTCTTATCTGAGAGAAAACATTCCCGAACTGGTCGGGGCTGTTGCCTCCGAAAAGACTCCTGTGGTTGTGGAACTGGTGGGTGCCATCGACAAGACCGTTGTAAAATTCGGTTTGCCCATTGATTCCGTGGTTCCCGTGACCACCTTCAAAGAGGCTGAGGGAGTTATCTCCGAGCTGAAAGAAGGCGGCATTGAGAACATGAGCGTCCGCTACAGCGGCTGGGCAAACGGCGGCGTTTACCAGAAAGTGCTGACCGGCGTGCATGTTATCAACTCCCTGGGTGGTGAGAAGGGGATGAAGGCCCTGATCGCCACGGCGGAGCAGCAGGGCGTGCCGCTCTACTTCGACGGTATTACCTGCTTTGCATATGACAGTGATGTGTTTGATGGCTTCCTGCCCTTCACCAACGCTGCCCGCTATGCAACCCGTGAGCAGATCCGCATTTATCACTACGATATCATCACCTATCTGGGAATGGATTGGCTGGATCCCTTCTATGTGGTAAAACCCCAGTACGCCAAGGAAAATGCTTCCAATCTGATTTCCCACCTGAGCGAAAACGGTGCATACGGCGTGGCTTTCCGTGACATCGGCAACCTGCTCAGCGCAGACTACAACCCCAAGAACCTTCACAACCGTGAAGTGGTCAAGGGCATGAACATCGAAACCATGAAGGAAGCCAAGGCTGCCGGCCAGCATGTAATGATCCGCATGGGCAATGATTACGCTTTGCCTTACGCAGATGTGATCACCGATATGGATCTGGACGGCACCAAGTACTCCATCATCGACCAGATGGTGCCCTTCTACCAGATCGCACTGCACGGCCTGAAGGATTACACTGGCGCCCCCATCAACCTGGCCAGCGACTACTGGCAGGAATACCTCAAGTGTGCTGAATATGGCGCAGGTTTGAGCTTCACCTTCATGGCTGAAGATACCCAAATTCTGCAAGACACCACCCACTCCGGTTTCTACGCAGCCAGCTACAGCAGCTGGGGCGAGGATGCTGTCAGCCTGAGCACCCGTTACCAGAGCGATATGGCAGGCCTGAACCAGCTCAAGATCGTGGATCACGAGCAGAGGGATCAGGATGTCGCCATCACCACCTACGAAGACGGAACCAAGGTATACGTCAATTATGGCGAAAAGAGCCGCAGCGTTGACGGCGTACTGATTCCCGCACGAGAATACGTTGTGAAAGGAGGAAGCGGCAAATGAAGAAACGCAGTACTTCCTTGAATGAGCATTGGTACTCCCCCGCCGTGGAGGCAGTACAGAGCTATATTCCCGGCAACTCCGTGTACAAGACCATGCGGGCAAAGGCCGCCCGTACCGGAACCTTGTTTATCCTTCCCTTCATTATCGGTTTCCTCGTTTTCATGGCCAAACCCATGGTGGAATCTTTCATCATGGCCTTTAACAAAGTGGAACTGATTGCTGGCCAGGGTTACGAGCAGACCCCTGTGGGCCTGGACAACTTCAACACCGCTCTGCGGGTGGATGCTGAGTACAACAAGTTCCTGGTGGAAGAAATCGGCCAGATGGTTATCAACACCATCGCAACGTTGGTTATCAGCTTTGTGGTTGCAGTAATCCTGAATCAGGAATTCAAGGGCCGCACCCTCTGCCGTGCCATTTTCTTCCTGCCGGTTATCCTCTCCTCCGGCGTTCTGCCCGGCATCGAACACCAGAACGAGTTCTATGACATGATGGCCGGCACCGCCGAGGCCCTGGAAGGCTCAGGTGTGGACCTGTCAGCAGTATTGCAGGATCTTCTGCAGGTATCCGGCGTTGGCAGCAAAGTGTTTGACGTGGTATTCCAGATGATTGACTCCATTTACGATATCGTTATGGCATCTGGTATCCAGATCATTGTGTTCCTGTCCGGCCTGCAGTCCATCTCTCCCTCCATGTACGAGGCCGCCGAGGTGGAAGGCTGCTCCGGCTGGGAATCCTTCTGGAAGATCACCTTTCCCATGGTCAGCTCCCTGCTGCTGGTAAACACCATCTACACCATCATCGACTTCTTCATGAAGAACGATAACAAGGTTATGGAGCGCATCAACGAAGTGATGTACAAGGACTTCAACTTCGGCGTATCCTCTGCAATGAGCTGGATCTACTTCGGCGTTGCCCTTGCCTTCATCGGCATCAGCGCTTTCATCATCTCAAGGGCGGTGAAGTCTTATGAGTAAGAGCAAGACAGTTTTTATCGGTGAAAACAGAAGCTTTTGGGAAAGAAACCGCCGCAGCGAAGGCTACCTGCTCAAACGCAAAACCAAGCAGATCATTATCTCCATTGCCCGTGCACTGCTGATGTTTGGCTTGTGCTTCATGATCATTCAGCCGATGCTGATCCGTTTCTCCACCGGCTTTATGGAAGAAAAGGATCTTTACGATTCCACCATCGTTCTGGTGCCCCGGCACCTGACGCTGGATAACTACCGTATCGTTGCGGACCTGACCGGCCTGCCCAAATCCATGCTCAACACCCTGTGGGTGTCGCTGCTGGTTTCGGTGCTTCAGATTATCAGCTGTACGCTGGTGGCATACGGTTTCGCCCGTTACGAATTCCCGCTTAAGAAATTCTGGTTTGCCTGCGTGGTCATGCTCATCGTTGTGCCTCCGCAAACCATCCAGACCGCCTTGTACATGAACTTCGTAAACTTCGATATCTTCGGAATCTTCAAGGCGCTTACGCATAAAACGGTCAACCTGCGTACCTCCATCGTGCCCTATGCACTGATGAGCCTTACCTGTATGGGCTTGAAAAACGGTCTGTACATCTACATGCTCCGTCAGTACTTCAAGGGCGTGCCCACCAGCCTGGAAGAGGCTGCATACATCGATGGCTGCGGCACCATGCATACCTTCACCAAGATTATGCTGCCCGACGCTATGCCCACCATCGCCAGCTGCTTCCTGTTCAGCTTTGTGTGGCAGTGGACGGATATCTTCTACGCCCGCAACTTCCTGACGTTCCTTGACCCCAACAAAGTATACGCAGATCAGCTTTCGTCCATCGTAAGCCGCATGAGCCGTTACTTTGCCAAGGATGTGGGCCAGGCTGTGGTTGTGCCTGTTGGCCGCCAGCAGCAGCTGATCTCCATCGGCGTGCTGATTTGCTGTATCCCGCTGATCATTCTTTATTGCTTCACTCAGAAGACTTTCGTGCAGAGCCTTGCTATGAGCGGCAGCAAAGAATAAAGATGCACATATTAAACAATATTGTGTCTTGCTAAAATGGAAAATCTGGTGTATAATTAGCCAAGACGTTGCCCCTCAGGGCAAACAATCCATTGAAACTGTATGAATGCATCGTATTTCATGGGTGTATTCATATAGAAAATAAAAAGGAGGAACCCACTATGAAGAAACTGGTTGCTCTGCTTCTGGCTGCAATGATGCTGTGCGCATCCGTTGTTGCTCTGGCTGAAGCTCCCGAAGGCTATCCCGCAGTTGTGGAAGGCATCGACTTTGGCGGCGCTGAAGTTGTTATCTACGACTACTGGACTGCTGATGACTCCCGTAAGGCTGAACCCACTGAGGAAGAACAGGCTCAGTACGACTACCGTGACTGGCTGATGGCTACTTACAATGTTAAGATCCGTCAGATCCAGGGCGGCGACTGGGAAACCTGCGCTCAGGAAATGATCAACTTCACCTCCGCTCCCGATGGAAGCCTCCGTCTCTACATCATCGAGCCCGGCAAGGTCGGCTCCCTGGTTGCTAACGGCGTTGCTGCCCCCATCAAGTATGACTTCAGCGATGCCACCCAGTGGAACGCTGGCGTTATCGATATGTGGACCGTCGCTGGCAATGCTTACGGCATGAGCATGGCTCCCGCCGTTGAGCCCCGTGGATGCCTGTACTTCAACAAGCGCGTGCTTGAAGAAGCTGGTATCGACTGGAACACCATCTACGACATGCAGGCTGAAGGCACCTGGACTTGGGAAGTCTTCGAAGGCATGCTGAAGCAGATCACCAAGGATACCGACAACGACGGCGTGAACGACGTTTGGGGTATGCTGGGCTCTGGCGACGACATGTATGTGCTGAGCGTGTTCGGCAACAACGGCTCTTTCTTCGACTTTGACGCCGAAGGCAAGCTGCAGCCCACCATGAACAGCAACGAGACCCTCGAAGCTCTGACCTGGGCTAAGGGCCTCATGGACAACTACTTCTACAAGCAGCCCGCTGATGGCAACTGGGACTACTACAAGGAAGCTTGGAAGCAGGGCTTCTGCGGCTTCTACGTATATCAGACCTACGGCGGCTTCAACGATGGCAGCGAAATGGCTGACATGGAAGACGAGTGGGGCTGCGTTGCATGGCCCGTTAAGGAAGCTGGCATGACCTACATCCACGTTGCTTCCGAAAACACCGTGCTGATCCCCAATGTGTACGACGAAGCTACCGTTTCCAACCTGGCCTTCATCTGGGATATGTGGAACAACCCCACCCCCGGCTTTGACGATGAAGATGGCTGGATCGGCAACAAGTACAACTACACCGACGAGCGCGCTGTAGACGAAACCTACGCTATGCTCCGTAACGGCGAAAACACCCGCATGAACAAGGTTGTGTTCCTGGGCACTCAGAACGACGTGCTGGGCGCTTCCCTGCTGTGGGGCATCGCTGGTGCTACCCCCGCTGAGCTGATCGAAGCTGGCATGCCCGCTTGGCAGGCTCTGTGCGACACCTTCAACGCCGAGTAATTTACTCGATTTGTTCGCAACAAGGCTAAGTCCGAAAGGATACTGGCTGTTGATTAGGTAAATCCGGCCCCTGTATGAAAATACAGGGGCCTTTTCAATTGCCACTTTTATTGAAAAAACTGACATCTTTGAGTATAATATCGGCGGTACAAAAAGCAGATTTTATCAGTACGTTACGGAGGGGTTCTCATGTCCGCCAGTTGTAAAAGAACCATCAACGCATGCTTTGTGGGATATGTGGTGCAAGCTATCGTAAACAGCTTTGTACCGCTTTTGTTTGTTACCTTTCAGAGCCAGTACAGTATTCCGCTGAGCCAGATCACAGTGCTGATTACTTTCAACTTTGCTCTTCAGCTGTTGACAGACTTTGCGGCCGCATTCTTTATCGACAAGATCGGTTATCGCACCGCTGCGTTGCTGGCTCACGGCTTTTCCGCTTTGGGCCTCCTGTCTCTTACCTTTATGCCGGAGCTGGCTGGCAATCCTTTTGTGGGTCTGCTGATTTCCGTTGCGCTGTACGCCATCGGCGGCGGTTTGCTGGAAGTGATCATCAGCCCCATTGTGGAAGCATGTCCCAACGAGCATAAGGAACGTACCATGAGCCTGCTGCACTCCTTTTATTGCTGGGGATGCGTGGCAGTGGCAGCGGTCAGCACGCTTTTTTTCACATTTATCGGCATTGAGCACTGGAAATATTTGGCCATTCTTTGGGCGATGGTGCCGGTGGCGAACGGACTGGTGTTCATTAAAACACCGTTGTATCCTTTGATTGCGGAGGGCGAGGAACAGTTCAGCCTGGGCAGGCTTTTCAAAAGCAAGATGTTCTGGCTGCTGATGCTGATGATGGTCTGCGCCGGAGCCAGTGAGCAGGCCGTGAGCCAGTGGACCTCGGCTTTTACAGAAAAGGGGCTTGGTATTCCCAAGGAACTGTGCGACCTGGTCGGTCCCATGCTTTTCTCTGTGCTTATGGGAACCTCCCGTGCTCTGTACGGAAAATACGGCGATAAGCTGGAACTGCGAAAAATGATGGGATTTTGTGCGCTGCTCTGCGTGGGAGCCTATTTGATGATCTCCCTTTCCGGCTCTCCCGTACTGTCGCTGATCGGTATCGGCATTTGCGGTTTTTCCGTTGGCGTAATGTGGCCAGGCACATTCAGCACGGCAGCAGGGGTGATGAAAGGGGGCGGAAATGCAATGTTCGCATTCCTGGCCTTGGCCGGAGATCTCGGCTGTTCAGGCGGCCCCACCTTCGTTGGCCTTGTGGCAGAAGCGGTGGGTGATAACCTGAAACTGGGCATTCTTGCCGCTGTATTCTTCCCGGCGCTGATGGCACTGCTGGTGTTCCTGCGAAAACAGAAAAAAGAAACGATGTAAAGCAGGTTAGTTAGATGCAAAAAAGGGCTGATGTCTGCATGAAGCAGGCAAACAGTCCTTTTTTTCATCAAAGAGCAACGGAGCAGGGGAATGAGGAGAAAGATTTCATCTTTTAGAAAAAAGCGGCTTCCAATGAAAAACTCTTTTCAGAATATTGCTGCAATAATCCTGGCTGCTTCCGCAGGGGAGCTATTGCCACTGTCGATAAAGACATCATAACCGTCTTGAGGGTACAGATATTTCAGCGAATCTTCGGCGGAACCGATGTACCTGTCCCGGCGCCGCCTTTCCCTTTCCCTGAGAATGGAAAGACTGCATTTCACCAAAACTCTTATTACGGTATCAAATTCAGACAAAGCAAGCATCAGCGAATCAAAAATTCTTTCGCTGGTGATGACGTGATCAATAATCACGTTTTGCCCTTGCTGTACAGCGTCTTTTACATCGGCGCACATTTGGGGCATGATCCCAAAAACGTCATCTTCCCAGATGGGTTCCTGCGGAGAAGCGACAACGTAGTCATCAATGGAAATAATTCTGGTATTACTTCTGTCGCCGCAGCAAATCAGCCCGCAGAGTTCTTTTGAGATGGAGGATTTGCCCGCAGAGGAAGGGCCGTTGAGTAAAATCGCTTTCATAGCACACTCCTGAATCGTAATTCTTTCGGACGAAGCATTGATTTGGCTTGCACTCTTTTTCAAACCTCACATATGGTATCAGTGAGCGGCGGGCAATGGAGAAAGAATCCAACGCCGCCGACAAAATCAAAGGAGGCATGCCAATGTCTTTCTATTCCTACAAAAACGGTAATCCCTGCTCCTGTCCCGGCGCTATTTCCGGCAATGCACTGGACGGCCTTCAGGAAAAAATCTGCGTACAGGTAAAGCGGGTGTACGACAGCTGCCTGCAGCAGGAACAGCTGGATGATAAGGAAGTAGTCATTACCAGCTATGCCATGGTCGCCGGTAACAATTGCGGATGCAGCTGCTCCTGCGGCGACAATGCGGAAACCGTTGCGCCTACTTCTGCTCCGGTGCCGCCTATCACCTTTGAAAGCTGCCGTTCCACCACCACCGAGGGCACCATCCGCAGCCTGACTGTGGAGCGCCTGTGCGATCGTCCCTGCTTTGCCAGGGTTCGCTGCAAGATTGATGTGCCCATCGATATTCTCTTTGTGGACAGCCGCTGTGTGGAATACATCGGTAAGGGCACCATCACCGTGGAGAAGGACGTTCTGCTCAGCATTCCCGACGAGAGCATCGTGCCCTATTCCCTGGAAAGCATGGTCAGCGCCATCTGCGTGGCTGGCACCTATCTGGGCAACAACCGTTTCAGCCTGACGGTATGTGTAACGGTGATCCTGAAAGTGCTGGCGCAGGTTGAGGTGCTGATCCCTTCCTACGGCTTCTGTCAAATCCCGCCCTGCGAGGAATTTGCTGAAAACGTGTGCGATGAATTCTTCTCTCTGCCTCTGTTCCCGCCCGCTTCCCTGTGCAACAATGAAGAGGTGAACATTTCTCACCCCGGCTGCAACCAGGGCAGTTACGGTGGCTGCGGCTGCGGTTGCGGTTGTAACCGCTGAGCCCATTAGGGAGGAACAAGGATCCTCCCTGAGGAACTGAATCAAAAAAGGCGGCTGCCTCCGGGAGGCAGCTGCCTTATTGATGCTGATGTATAGCGCTCAGGCGTAGCGCCGAACGATTTCTTCCAGGGCGGCAAGACCACTGTGAAAACCGTTTCCGTTATCCATAACCACGTCCGCTGCTTCCCGGTAAATGGGCATGCGCTCGTTATAAATGCGCTCGATTTCCTCACGGCCCTTTTGTGCAAGCAGGGGCCGTTTTTCTGCACGGATATCCATCATGATATCGTCAATGGGCCTGTCGATGAGCACAATGATGCCGTGGGTTTTCATCAGGAGGCGATTATACTCCCGCAAAGCGACGCCGCCGCCGGTGGAGATGATTCCCGGCGAGGCCGAAGCCAGCTGTTCCAGCAGGCGGGTTTCCGCATCCCGGAAAGCTTTTTCGCCAAAGCGTTGGTATAGCTGCGCAGTATCCATACCAGTGGTTTCGGTAAGGTAGGTATCGGTGTCCAGATAATGAATCTGCAATTTTGAGGCAACGCGACGGCCCAGTGCGCTTTTGCCGCTGCCGGGCATTCCTACCAGAAAGATATGCCGATCCATCAGGAGTCCTCCTTTGTATACACCCTTTGTACGGTTAAGCGCTCAGACGGGGCTTGTCGGGGTTGACAGCCGCCTGTAGGGTGAAACGAAAACCTGCGCCTTCCTCCAGCTGCATCAGCTCGAGGGTTTGGCCGTGCATCCGGATGATCTGCATGCAGATGCTCAGGCCAAGGCCGGTTCCTTTTCCTGAAGTATGCGCTTTTTCCGCCATATAAAAGCGATCGAAGATGTGGGGCCGGTCTTCCTGCGCAATGGGTTCGCCACTATTCTCTATTTCGACGCTTACTCTATTATCATGCAACAAAATGGTACGAATTGTCAAGTTATCTTTTTCATCAACATATTTCAAAGCATTATCTACAATGTTGTGAATCACTTGTGCAATACGGTCTTTATCTGCATATACAAGGCAGGGTTCCATGCAGAAATCCAATTGTACATTTATTGATTTTTCTTCGATATCGTTCATGCGGCCTATCAATACCCGGCGGATCTGTTCATTGATATCGAAATCAGACCATTGCAGCTGTTCGGCTCCGTTATCCATGCGGCTGAGTTGCAGCAGGTCGGAGATGAGGCGTTTCATGCGATTGGTCTCGTCAAAAACAATCTGCAAGTAGCGTTCGTGCTCTTCGGGGGGGATGGTGCCGTCCAGCATTCCTTCCACAAAACCGTGGATACTTGTAACCGGCGAGCGAAGTTCATGGCTTACGTTGGAAACAAACTCCTTGCGGTTGTTTTCTTCCTTTTCGAGCCTCTGCGCCATTACGTTAAAGGCGCCTGCCAGCTGACGCACTTCGCTGACGCCGGTTACCGCAGCACGGGTGTTGAGCTGGCCACGGCTCATGCTTTCTGCAGCATCCGTGATAACCGTCAGGGGTTTGATGATGCCCTTTGTGTAGAGCGTTGCGCCCACCAGCGCCACTACCGATGCAAGGAAGAAGCCCAGCGTTATCTGAAGCAGCAGACTGTAAAAGGGCGCTTCAATAATTTGGGCGCTGGTGTGGATGAGCACTGCACCCTGAACTTGATCGTTCTGCATATAGGGTACCGCCACAGTGAGGATGGCTCCACCGCCGGAATAGCGGGTGATTCTCGTCTGCACTTCCTTTCCCTTGAGTACATCCAGCATCACGTTAGAAATGTCCTCAGTGTTCAGCGAGTCCCGCAGGTTGAATTGGTCGCTGTTCATGGCGGTCTGCATATTATCCATTACACGGCCGGAATGATCCACGATCAGGATATATGCTCCGTAATCCTCATATACGTTTTTTGCCTTCCACTGCAGGTATCCCATGGTGGAGCCGGAGGGGGAAAACCCGTTGAGCGAATTGTCGAGGCGGGCTGCCAAATAAGCGATTTCTCTTGCGTGTTCCAAAAGGCTTTCCATGCGGCTGTTGACCAGAGCGCTGCGTGTGGTGAACACGGAAAAACCGGCGCTGGTAAGGGCCATCAGCAGGATCACGACCAAAAACAGAGCAAGAAGCCTGTCAAACATGTTTTGAAACATGGTTTCTCCACCCTTCCACCTCAGAGGGGCTTATACTCAAACTTGTAGCCAACACGCCAAACGGTGTGTATTTTCCAGCCGTATTTTTCGCAATCCGGAAGTTTTTCCCTCAAACGCTTGATGTGCACATCCACAGTGCGGCTGTCGCCGAAGAAATCAAACTCCCATACCTGCTCCAAAAGCTGTTCCCGGGTAAAGACCATGTTGGGATGGGAAGCCAGATAATACAGTACTTCCAGCTCTTTGGGAGGCATTTCCACGGGCTTGCCTTCGTAGGTTACTTCGTAGCGTTTCAGGCTTACAGTCAACTCCGGGAAGCGGAGGCAGTCGTCCTTTTCCGCTGCGGGCAGGCTGAGCCCGGCAGCATCCGGGGCACGGCGCAAAACCGCCTTTACCCTGGCTACCATTTCTTTGTTTTCAAAGGGTTTTGTGATGTAATCGTCTGCGCCCAGCTCCAGCCCAAGCACCTTGTCAAAGGTTTCGTCCTTGGCGGTGAGCATGATGGCAGGCACCTTGCTGACTTTGCGGATCTCCCGCAAAACTTCCAGACCGTCCATGCCGGGCAGCATGATGTCCAGAAGGATCAGCGAAGGCTGAAAACGCTGGAAAGCTTCGATGGCTTTGTCGCCCCGGTCGCATTCCTCCACAATGTAGCCCTCTTTTTCCAGATAGAGCCGTACCAGATGGCTGATGTTGAGATCGTCATCCACCAGCAGGATTTTTTGTTTATCAGGCATGGATTTCTCTCCTTATTTCAGCGTTACCACCGTAACGCCCTGCTCGCCTTCGCCGTACATGCCGTCACGGAAGGATTTTACGTTCATGTGTTTTTTCAGGTGCCGCTGGATGCCTGTGCGCAGGATACCGGTACCCTTGCCGTGGATGATGCTTACCTCGCCAAGGCCTGCCAGCGTAGCTTCTGCCAGATAGCTGTCCACCGCCTGAATGGCTTCTTCCAGATTATGGCCCCTGACATCAACCTCCATGGGAACGCTGCGGCTGCCGATGCCGCCCCGGCTGACCTTGCTGGCCTTGGGTTTTTCCTTCTGGATGATTTTGAGCTGGGCAAGGGGGATTTTCATTTTCATGATGCCGGCCTGTACCTGTACCTCGCCCTTGCTGTCGGGCTGGGAAAGAACCACGGCTTTCGTCTTCAGGTGGACGATCTCCACATCATCGCCGGGTTTTACGCTCTTGGGCGGGGTAAAGCTGGCATCGGGCTTTGCGAGCCCCTCGCTCATGCTGTCGATGCCGTCGTCCAGACGCTTTTTCAGCTTTTGTAGTTCGTGTTCGGGCAGCTGAGCCTGGGTGTGCTTCTTCATGGTTTTCAGCTCGCTGATGATGCCTTCGGCTTCCCGGCGGGCGTTTTCCAGAATGTGCTTGGCTTCGGCCTTGGCCTTGGCAACGCTCTTGTCCTTGCTCTGCTCGATATCCCGGCGGATGCGTTCCGCTTCGTTGCGCAGCTTCACGGTTTCCTTGCTGAGGTCTTCGGCCATCTGCCGTTCACGCTCGGCGATCTGCCGGTGATACTCCGCATTGGCAATGACGTCTTCAAAGCGGACATCCTCCTTGCTGAGCAGTTCCTTTGCACTGTCGATAAGCCCTTCAGGCAGACCCAGTTTGCGGGAAATCTCAAAAGCATTGCTCTTGCCGGGAATGCCGATGGAAAGGCGGTAAGTGGGGCGGAGGGACTCCACATCAAATTCCACGCTGGCATTTTCAACGCCGGGCGTGCTGAGGGCAAAGGCTTTCAGCTCGCTGTAATGAGTGGTAGCCATGGTGCGGATTTGTCGCTTGAGCAGTTCGCTGAGGATACTCTGGGCCAACGCTGCACCCTCGGTAGGATCAGTGCCTGCGCCAAGTTCGTCAAAGAGCACCAGGTCGTTTTTCTGCATGGACTGAATGATGCTGACGATATTGGTCATGTGGGCAGAGAAGGTGGAAAGGGATTGCTCGATGGACTGCTCGTCGCCGATATCCGCATAGACATGGTCAAACACAGCCAGTTCCGTGCCAAGGTCGGCGGGCACCTGGAGGCCTGCCATAGCCATCAGAGAGAACAGGCCGGCGGTTTTCAGGGTGACGGTTTTGCCGCCGGTATTGGGGCCGGTGATGATCAGCGTGGTAAAATCCCGTCCAAGCCAAAGGTTGCTGGGAACCACCTTGTCCGGGTCAATGAGGGGATGACGTCCCCGGATGATGTTCAGCCGACCTTCCCGGTTCATTTTGGGCAGAACGCCACGCATCTGGCGGCTGAGAGTACCTTTGGCAAAGGCAAAGTCCAGCTGGCGCAGCAAATCCAGGTTGCACAGCAGCATTTCGCCGTGGGGGGCGATGGAATCGGACAGGGCCTGCAGGATGCGGGCGATCTCCTGTTGCTCCTTGGCGTGCAGCTGTTTCAGGTCGTTGCCAAGCTCCACCACAAACATGGGCTCGATAAAAAGCGTTGCGCCGCTGGCGCTCTGGTCGTGCACGAGGCCAGGTACATTGGCCCGGCACTCCGCACGGACGGGGATGCAGTAGCGGTCGCCACGCATGGTGATGATGCTGTCCTGCAGGTTTTTGGCAAAGCTGGTGGAACGGATCATCTGGTTGAGTTTTTCACGCATGCGCTCGTTGGCGCTGCGGATCTGGCGACGGATCTGGTGCAGCTCGGAGGATGCCCGGTCAGCGATTTCCTCTTCGCTGAGGATGGCCTGAGTGATCTCGTTTTCCACATGCTCCAGCACCGTCAGTCGGGAAGCGATTCCCTTGAGGATGGGCGTATCCTCCCGGTCACGAACCAGAGCGGCCCGGGCGGAACGGGCGGCCCTGAGGAAGGATGCAATGTCCAGAAGCATGCGCGGGCTCAGGCTTGCCCCTTTCTGGGCCATGATGATAGCATCCTTGACCTCCGGGTAGCTTACCAGAGGATTGGTGCCGAGGTAGGTGAGCAGCACCACTGCTTCTTCGGTTTCGTTCAGGGCATGGTTCACATCGCCAAGATCGGTATAGGGAACAAGCTCGAGGCACTTTTGGCGGCCATCTTCGGTGATGGCGTTCTGTGCCAGCATTTCCCTGATTTTTGTAAATTCCAAAACGCGCAGTGCGCGGTCCTGTTCCATAGTGGTCTCCTTTCAAAATAAAACGGGCTATTATTCCACTCCACGCTTCCAATGGCCGGAAGTGGCATTTTCCGGGCCGGAAACAGCCTCTCCATCCCGGAGGTGAGAAAATGTCCGGGTAAGATTCAGCATGGTTTGCGGAGCCTCTGAGGTGAAATGCAGCAGCATGCCTGCCTTAAAGCGGCGGCGATCTTCATCGAAGTCCCGCAGATCAGTGGGCAGGGCATTGTATACGCTGATGATACAGCCCTCCGGGAAGGTCGTACGTTTCAGGGGGAAGGCGTAACCCCGCTGGTCTGTGAGGACGGGATTTTCTCTGCCGCAGGTCATGGAGGCTGTTTTGCAGATGCTGCAGTGACTGCGGTTTCTGGCAAGGCCACGATCCACTCTTTCCGGGCAGTGATTCAGAAGCATCAGCTGTTCCCGGCCATACATCTTCATCAGTACCGGCATGGAGGCAGGCAGCATTCCTTCGGCCTCGCTGCGGTTCCATTCCGTCCACAGCGTAAAGGCGCTCAGGCCGCAGTTATGCAGGTTTTCGGTGGCGGCACGGTTGTTAAGGGGCAGCTGGGTGCCCGCAGCCATGGGCAACTCCGGCATGAAATCCAGCTGACCGAGGCTTTCTGCTACAAGGCCGCCAATGGAAATGCCCTGTTTGGAAAGAACTTCCTTTATGGATGCCAGCGTATCCGAGCTACATTGGGCCGGCAGCCTGAGCCAAACGCCTTTTGGCAGTATTTCCAGCTGTCTTGCCAAATCTTCCGGACGATAGCTTTCCGGCTGGAACCAAAGCCTGTCCGCACCAGCTTCAAGAAGCGCATCTGCCATTTCAGGATGGGAAAAGATCACCGTCAGCTGGTTTGGCTCGTGGGGAACGATTTTCCGGGGAATGGGGCAGATATCGGCCATCGGCGGACGGTTTTCGGCCTTATCTCCGGCAATGCCGAAAGCCTGGATGCGGGCTTCTCTCAGTTTTTCTGCAGCCTGCCTGCGCAGAGCATTTAGGGCGCTGACCGGCAGGAAAAGCCCTGCTTCCAACTGGATTTCCGGATGGGTTCCATCTGCCAGGCAAAAAGGCGTATCCCCAAGTTTTTCCAGCTGTTTTCTGACATCTTCGGCAGTGGCGGCCCGGTTGGCAGCTTTTTTGACTATGTCGCCTTCTGCGGCAAATGCGGTTTTGCCGTCGCTGATGAGAAGCGTCATAGGCTTATCGGCCCGGAACTCCGCCTTCATCGTTACAGGGATTTTTTTGGGTTGATGCTCCCGTGCTTCCTTCAGCTGCAGGGCATCGCTGAGCCTCGCAACCTCTGCGCCTGTACGGGCGTCGATATCCGGTCGGAGGCGCAGGGTGGCAATACCGCCTGCGGCCACTTCCGGGCCGGAGTAGCGCATGTCAAAATCCTGCGTTGCCCGAATCTGGAGGCTGTCCTCGTTGTGGAGGGGGCGTGTCAGAAGCACATCCGCCAGATGGCCCCGGACCTTGATCACCTTGCCCATGGGCAGGCCCTCGTGGGCGACACGTTCTGTGGATGTAAGGTCGGCGTCTTCTCCATGGAAAGCGTGGCCCCGGGTGAATCCACCCCTGTTGAAAATCTGGCGAAGCTTCTCCATGGGCCGGGGGTCGTCCGGGTCAAAGGTTCCTGCGGCGATTTCATCCAGAGCCTTGCGGTATATCTGTGTAACCACGGCCACATATTCCGGACTTTTCAGGCGGCCCTCCAGCTTGAGGGAGGTTACGCCCGCCTGGCAGAATTCCGGCAGATGATTGACGGTACAAAGATCTTTCAGGGAAAGCCATGCGGCTTTTTTGCCATACCAGCTGAATTCCATGCGGCAGGGCTGAGCACAGCGACCCCGGTTGCCGCTTCTGCCGCCTGCCATGGAGGACATAAGGCAACGGCCGCTTACGGCTGTGCACAGAGCACCGTGGGCAAATACTTCCGTCTCAACGCCCGTTTGGATGACCCTGCGGATCTCATCCAAGGTGCATTCCCGTGCCAGTACCACCCGGGAAAAGCCCAGCTTTTTTGCAAACAATGCATCTGCTGCGTTGGAGAGGGCCATCTGGGTGCTGGCATGTAGGCTCAGGGCGGGAAATTCTTCCCGGACCAGCTTTGCTACGCCCAGATCCTGAACAATCACTGCATCGGCCCCGGCGTTGAGGATATCCTGCAAGGTACTTTTCACCCCGGCAAATTCCTGTTCCTTCACCAGCGTATTGACCGTGACATATACCCTGGAATGGTACAGATGAGCGTACTCCACCGCCCGTGCAAGGGCCTCGTCATCAAAATTAACGGCGGAAGCCCTTGCACCGAAGGCTTTTGCGCCAAGGTATACCGCATCTGCGCCCGAATCCACGGCGGCCTGCAGGGCGGACATATCGCCTGCGGGGCTGAGCAGTTCCGGCAGTGTGTTCATGGCAATTCCCAACTTTCAGCTAAAATAGAACATGCGGCGCAAAGGGGCTTACCCCTTCCGCCGCATGGAGAGTGAATCAGAGCTTTGTAAAGGGATACTCAACGCCGTTGGTTTCCACACGGATGGACTCGATCACCTGGGGCTCCAAAGGACGGTCGGACCAGTCGGTCTTCTGAGCCACAATTTGATCGGCCACCTGCTGTCCCTCCAAAACCTTGCCAAAGGCAGCGTACTGGCCATCCAGATGGGGGCTGACGCTGGTCATGATGAAGAACTGGGAGCCTGCGCTGTCGTTGCGGGCGCTGCGGGCCATGCTCAGAACGCCGTGGGTGTGCTTGAGATCGTTCTTGATGCCGTTGGCGGCAAATTCGCCCTTGATGGAGTAGCCGGGGCCGCCGGTACCTCTGCCCAGGGGGCAGCCGCCCTGGATCATGAAGCCGGGGATGCAGCGGTGGAAAATGAGGCCGTCATAGAAGCCCTTGTTTGCCAGCTCCACAAAGTTTCCCACGCTCTCGGGGGCGATTTCGGGATAGAGTTCGCCGGTCATTACGCCGCCGTTTTGCATTTTGATGGTAAAAACAGGATTCATTTTCTTTCCTTCTTTCTATCTTGATGAATTTGCTATCTTCTGCAGCGGTTTTTCACAATACAGAAAAACCACCTAAATTATACCACGTTACAGCCGGAATGCAAGCAATATCTATATATTCAGGCTTTTGACACAGTTCGTTCATACTTGCAGTATGCCCTGTGCTGCACTATGGGTTACAGCGGTGAAGCCTTTCTCGGCCCGGAGCGTATCCAGGGCGGCAACGGCATCCGCCTGAGTATCAAACACGCCATAAACCACCGAGCCGCTGCCCGTCATCATTGCGCCATGGCAACCCGGGTTAGCCTTCAGCTGCTGGATGGAACGGGCGATTTCAGGCCGTTTTTCCACGCTGACGGGCTGGAGAACGTTTTCCATGGCCGCACACAGCCTGGACAGGTCTCGCTGGCACAGCGCCTGTTCTGCCTGGCTGTTTCGGGGATGCAGCACCTTGCCAGGCGGGGTGGAATCAAAGCCGAAAAAGATTTCTCCGGTGCTGAGCCCATCGCAGGGTTGCCAAAGAGTCAGCCAAATTTCCGGCGGATTGTCGATGGGCCGGATAATCTCCCCGATGCCGCTGACCCGGGCAAGACCGCCGGTGAGCATGAAAGGTACATCTGCCCCCAGCGTCAGGCCGATTTTCTTAAGTTCATCCAGGGTAAGCCCCAGCTGCCAGAGACTGTTCAGGCCCACCAACGCCGCAGCAGCATCTGCGCTGCCGCCACCCATGCCTGCCCCGGAGGGGATTCCCTTCTGCAGGGTGATCTTTGCGCCATATGCTTTACCTGTGTACTTTTGCAAAGCCCTTGCGGCCTTGATGACCAGGTTTTTTTCGTCGAAGGGTACCGGCGCTGCGCTTTCCCTGCGGCTTCCCGCCTCGCTGACCACGTTTCCGCCTGCGCTGTGAAGGCTGAGAAGTTCGTCCTCCTCCAGCCAGAGCGTATCGTGAAGGCTTACGGACTGCATCAGCATATCCATCAGGTGATAACCGTCCTCCCGCCTGCCGGTGATATCCAGCGTCCAGTTGATCTTGGCCCGGGCCTCAAGGCAAAGCATTGCATCCAACCCCTTTTGTGTGATATAGTTATCCTATTATAGCAGGTTTTTCCAAAGCCGTTAAGAGGTGGTTTTTTATGCAGAAAATCCCCGTATTGATTACCCTCAATTCCAACGCATACAGGGATAATGAGGCCGATGAGCCAGTTACCATGATTACCTACGGCACGCTTTCCATCCAGGGAGAAAAGTACACCGTGGATTACGACGAGACTCTGGATGAAAACCTTCCCGCCCAGCATGTAAGCCTTATTCTTGAAGGCGATTCCATGATTATGAACCGGGAAGGAGATTATTCCACCCAGATGATCTTTACCCGTGGCGGCCGTTATGAGGGGCAGTACTTTACCCCCTACGGCACCATGGAACTGGCGGTATTCTGCAACCGTCTCAAGTGGGAACTGTCCGAAAACGGCGGCTCCATTGCCCTCAGTTACCAGATGGATATCGGAGGCCAGTTTGCAGCCACCCATGAAATGTCCATCACCATGTTTGCTCACAATGGTTGATCTTTTTTCCCTTCAGCGCCAGGCTCATGGCCTTCTGAAAGAAATTGCCCCTTGCTTTCTCAGGGTTTGCGCCGGGGACGAGGCCATCTGGGTATGCGATCTGCCCAGAAAGACGGATGTTTCCGGGCTTGAACTGCAAGGCCTGGAGGAGCTCGGCCTTTGTGCCACCGTGGATGAAACGACCCGGCTATTTATGGTGGATCTTTCTCTGGCAAGCTATCGAAGCCTTTCAGAGACTGTCGATGCTGCAAGCTATGCATTTCCTGAGGATTACCGGCTTTTTCCTGCATATTCCCTGTGCCGGTTGCTGCTGAACCATCCGGCGCAATTGGAACATCAACCCATGAACCTGAACCGGCGCATTCTGAAAATGCTTTCCTATCCAAAGCTTTATGATGACGCAGCCCCTGTGGATCTTCTGTCCGAATGCTCCGCTTTGCTGCGTCGGCACATGCCGCTCCCGTACCTTGGCGGCAGACTTCTTGCCGCTGCCCTCTTGAAGAAAGGAGATTTTCCATGCTGCTTGAATACTTAGGCCACGCTTTCTTCCGTATGACCACCGAGGCCGGAACCGTCATCACCGCCGACCCTTACGGGGAGTTCTATTCCTTTCCCAAAAGGAGCATCCCCGCAGATGTGTGTACCATCAGCCACCACCATCATGACCACGACGGTCTTTCCTGCATAGCGGGGAATCCCTTTGTTATCGATAAGGCCGGAAAGCATCGCCCTGCGGATGATGTGCGCCTCACCGCCATTCCCACCTGGCACGACGGCGAAAAAGGAACCCGGCGTGGTGATAACCTGATCTTTGTATACGAGGTGGAGGGCCTGCGCATTGTTCATTGCGGCGATCTTGGCCATATTCCTGATGCGGCGCAGAGTAAGGCCATCGGCAAGCCGGATGTGCTTCTGATTCCTGTGGGCGGCTACTATACCATCGATCCTCAGCAGGCCGTTTCTGTAATGAAGCTGCTTAAGCCTACCCTTACCATTCCCATGCATTACCGCACAAAATACAACGAAGAAATGCCCATCCAGCCGGTGGATGATTTCCTTGAGCTGACCGGAACCAAAAACGAGCCCTGTCCCATGCTGCGCCTTACGGTGGATGACATGAACCAGCGGCCGCCGGTAATGGTGATGAACATTTGCGAATAAGCTACAGCAAAAGACGGGTACTGTGATCCTTTTCACAGTACCCGTCTGGCTGTCAAAAAATGCGCAGGGTGCAGGGGGATCATCCCCCTGCCGGGTGTGGGCAGAGCCCACATTCCTTGTGCCGCAGCACTTCCAAGAAAGCACAGCGAGCACCGAAGGTGCAAGATTTGCGGCTTTGACTGACAAGAATGAGGTTTTTCGACAAGCTGACGGGTACTGTGATCCTTTTCACAGTACCCGTCTTTTTCAGTTGAACATGATTCCGTTGGAGATGGTCGCATGGAAGGGGAAGGGGAGGATCAGTTCGTAGCCTTCCTCCAGGTAGACGTAGAATGAATAGCTTTTTTCATTATCGAGAAACTCATAAAGGATGTCGTCCCGGTCTCCCTCTTCATCCCGGAGGCCGTATAACTCAATGCATCCCGAATCTCCGCCGTTTTCAACGGATGCGAGCACATATCCGCCCACCGGAAGATCCCGCCCGCCGATGTAGTTGCCGGCGGGCAACAGTGCAGATTTTGCAATGCCACGTTGGATGATCTCCTGCTGAACCGAATCCAGCAATGCCAGCAATGCATCGTCGCTGAGGGATGCCAGCTCTGCTTCGGCGCAGGCAGGAATACAACCCGCCACTGCCATCAGAAGCGCCGCAAGAAATGCAAGTTTCTTCATATGAAAACCTCCCTTTCGGTTTTGCTTTTCATATATGATGCGCTTTTCCTGCTGTTGTTTTGTCTACCATCGCAGACAGTTTCGTGAAAAAAACATGCCCTTCTATGAAGGAGGATTCCTTCAGAAAGGAGCATGTTCTTATGAATTACAACAGCAAAATCACCGGGCAGGTCATCGGGAGGCTTCGCATGGAAAGGGGCCTGTCCCAGGAAGTGCTTTCCGGACTGAGCGGCATTGCACGCAGCCATCTTGCCATGATCGAAAGCGGCCGGAAGAATCCCAATGTATCTACACTCTGGAAAATAGCTGCGGCGCTGGGGATGCCGCTCAGCGAGTTTTTCCGCCATGTGGAGGACGAAATTCTCCACCTGCAAACCCTTCAGGCCGAAATGCCGTGACCGTGAATGCGGACGGGATCAATAGTTCTCCCGGAGAAGGATATACTTCTTTTCCGGGAGCTGCTTGCCCAGCTGGCCGGCATCAAATATGCCATCGCTGTGAAAGGTAAAGCCGCTTTTTTCGATGACACGGCGGGACTGGTGGTTGTCGGCAAAGTGAGCCACGGTAATGGCATCCAGCCGCAGGGCGTTGAAGCAGTAGGGGATAATGGCACGCACGGCTTCCGGCATAAGGCCTTGACCCCAGTATTCCTTGGCCAGTACATAGCCGATTTCCCGGATCTTCTTGCCGGCGTACTCCGGAAGAGCCGATGCCCAGGAAGAATGCAGCCCGAAGGAACCGATCACCTTGCCGGTTTCCATGTGCTGGATGGCGAAGACGTTCTTTTCCTCAATAAAGCTTCGGAGGATCATGCGGCTGGTTTCCAGGGTTTCGTGATGGGGCCAGCCGGCCATCTCGCCTACGCCCGGCACAGAAGCGTAGGCGAAGAAGTCCTCCAGGTCATCTTCCGTCCAGGGGCGGAGGATGAGCCGGGGCGTATGGATCCAGGTATTGCTGATATCAACGGTTTTGCCCGGAAGGAGCATTTCCAACCGGCTGACCTGGGGCTCATAGCCGATGCTGCGGTAGAAGGACAGGGCCTTTTTGTTGCCGTTCCATACGGCCAGCTCCATGGAGTAGCAGCCAAGCTCCACAGCTTTGCGGCGTACTGCTTCCATCAGCAGAGAGCCGATGCCCTGCCGCTGGCAGTCCTTGCGGACGCAGAGGAGATTCGTGTACATTCTCAGAAAAGAACGGTAGCTGTAGCTGTTATCCGAGCGTTTGAGCCCACACAGGGCAACGCCCACCACTTCGCCTGCCTCATTGACGGCCACAAAGGAAAAACGGTCGGGATCGTTGAGGATATTCAGGTAATATTCCTCCGTCATTAGCCCTGGATGGGAACGGTACATGTCGGGCCGGATCGTGTTGTGATGGAGCGCTATTTCGGTTTCCAGCTGGCGGATACTTTCAATATCGCCCGGGAGAGCGCTGCGGATCAAAGCAGGCATCATGCCACCTTCTTTCAGGTAAAATTGGGGTGAATTATAGCATATTTCCCCTTTTTGTGCAAGGATAAAAAACCAGAAAAAAACAGTGAAAAAATTTGAAAAAAGTGGTTGACAAATTCCTCGGCTTCGGTTATTATATAACACGTCGCCGCAAGAGACGACGCTCGGGAGCATAGCTCAGCTGGGAGAGCATCTGCCTTACAAGCAGAGGGTCACAGGTTCGAGCCCTGTTGTTCCCACCATATATGGCCAAGTAGTTCAGTTGGTTAGAATGCCAGCCTGTCACGCTGGAGGTCGAGGGTTCGAGCCCCTTCTTGGTCGCCATTGTGCCTTGGTAGCTCAGTCGGTAGAGCAGCAGACTGAAAATCTGCGTGTCGGTGGTTCGATTCCGCCCCAAGGCACCATAGTGTGCGGTAGTAGCTCAGTGGTAGAGTGCCACCTTGCCAAGGTGGATGTCGCGGGTCCGAATCCCGTCTACCGCTCCACACTCGGTGCCATAGCCAAGCGGTAAGGCGAAGGTCTGCAAAACCTTTATTCTCCGGTTCAAATCCGGATGGCACCTCCAGATTTGAATTACATGAATGAACCCACCGAACAGGTGGGTTTGTTGTTTTTTGCTTTCTTTTCAGGAGGTTGCGATTATGATTGGATTAAAGAGGGGAACCGTACAGCTTTGCGCCCACGAAAGGGCCTGGGAAACCACCGCACGGTTATCTATTGAAAAACTGGGCAATGTGCTGGGCAAAAATGCCGTTGCCATTGAACATGTGGGCAGTACGGCCATTCCGGCCATCCGATCCAAGCCCATCATCGACATTGCCATTGCCGTAACGGATTTTGCACCGGTGATGGAGGCGCTTGTCAAACTGGAAGAGGCTGGTTTCTGGCTCAGCCGGGATAACAGGCCTGAAGAGCTTCTCCTGGTAAGTGGAAGCCGGGAGGAGGATACCCGGGATCACCATGTACATGTGGTGCTGGAGCAAAGCCCCCAATGGCGGGACTACATCCTTTTTCGTGATTACCTCAACGACGTGCCACAGCAGGCCCGGGTCTATGAAAACGAAAAGCAGCGCCTGGCTGAAAAATATCCCAACGACCGCAATGCCTATACCGCAGGCAAAAACAACCTCATCCGCCATCTGCTCAGAAAGGCTTTTGCCTGGCATTGGCTTGGCAAAACGGTGGATGTGGTTATCGACCGCCCCATGGGCTCGGCTCACCCTCGCCATCCTGACATGATTTATCCGGTAAATTACGGCTTTTTGCCGGGAGTTCCCGGCGGGGATGGGGAAGAACAGGATGCCTATGTTCTCGGTCTTAACGAGCCTGTTTCTGCCTTTTCCGGACGTGTGAGCGGCTGCGTGTACCGCAGCGACGATGCGGAGCGCAAATTGGTAGTGACACCGGAGAATATCGAAATGGATCAGGCGGAGATCGCAGAAAAGATCCATTTCCAGGAGCAGTTTTTTCACAGCGCTGTAGATTCACTCTTCCAGCGTTCCTACGGCACCATACCAGCCCGTCGGGATGGGGACGGCTGGAAATACCTGGTTTTGAAGCAGCGTCCCTCCGGTGCGTGGAGTTTTCCCAAGGGACACAGGGAAATGGGGGAGACGCCGGAACTGGCGGCCCTCCGGGAGACATACGAAGAAACGGGGCTGTTTGTGGAACTGCTGCCGGGCTTTTCCCATATATCGACCTATCCGCTCCGGGAAGAGAACGCCCGAAAGGAAACCATGCTGTTTCTGTCGTTGGTCTATGGCGCACAGGAAGTACAAACCCAGGAAGAGGAAGTGTTTGAACATCGATGGCTGACAGCAGAGGAAGCCCTTGGGGTACTGCGGCCTGTTTTTCAGGAGAGCCTGCGAAGAGCCGAAGCATTTTTAAAAAAGGCAGAGCAATGATCAAAAACGGATTGGGAAAATCGCCTGTTTTTCCCAATCCGTTTTTTGCATAAGACCCATGCCAGATTCCATACTACGCTTGCAAAGACAAACGGCGGCAAAAAAGGAAAAAACAATGCCGTCAAGGAGGCAGGGTCTATGCGGGCAACAGGTATCGTACGCAGGATTGATGAACTGGGCAGAGTGGTTATTCCCAAAGAGATCAGGAGAACGCTGAGAATCCGGGAGGGCGACCCGTTGCTGATGACAGGGGGAGCGAGGGAGCGGGGGTTGGTGGCGATGATGGCTTTGGGGGAGAGGCGGGGGTGGTGATAGGAATGGTGGAGAATGGATACCCCCTTCCGGCTTGCCGGAAGGGGGTATGTTATACACCGGTAATCAAAATCCACAATGATCATTCTGGCAGCGGTTCATCAACATAGTCAAGCATTACGAGAATCTCGTCAAGAATGGACTGCCGCCATTCGGCGTTCTCAACCCGCTGAACACGCTTTTGAAGACATTTGATAAAATCTGCGCTTCGTGTACGGTCTGCAATATCTTCAAACACTTCACTCAGCCAGTACAGTTCTTCGTCGGTACATTCAGAAAGAACGAAGTCTATAGCCGCCGTGAGGTCTTCGCAGATGGCATCGACTTCCAAGTTCCAAACGGTTTCCTCGAAGTATTCATCCGGATTGCCATACATTCTCAGATGAAGCGCATCTTTCAGCTTTGTAATACTATTCATTCTATCACCTCTTTCTTCTGGGCTGAATAATAGCCGGGAATACTGTTGATATTTGTCCGTTGGTTTTCTTTACGCCAACTTTCACGCCTTTATATACCCCCCATATTGTAGCACCATCCTTCACGCCACGGTTGTGTTTCAGCCCACTGATATGCTCGCCAGCACGAACCATATCACGGGTTGTCCAATTTTTTGGAAACCACGCCATTCCCGTGCCCGTTTTTTTATACTTCGAGTGCATTGATGGAATATTTCCAACTCGGACTCCGTTGGGATAAGTCTTTGCAATGTTGTATTTTATCCCGTTCTGATCCATAACATCAAGAGCACTTTGACCATGACCACCGCTACCTTTTACCCACTCTTTATGGATATAGTTATGGTCAAAGCCGCTTTGTAGATGATTCTTGTTTTTTCATATACAAGGCAACACGGATTAAACAAAACAGGGATAGTTTTCCTCCACGCACACTCCGTCAGCAAAATTTTCAATCAACTTTTCCAGTTTTATTCTTTGTTCATCTGATAGATGTATTGTTTGGCATGTGTCATCTGTATAGGATAACGTGCATTCAAACAACTTCTCTCCATATTTTCTTTCGATGTTTATTCCGCAGCAACCTTCTAATTCTTTGTGCTCATAAGTGACAATTGATGAAATGGAGTGCCAGCCATATGAAACAGTATAAAAGGATTTAGTTGGTCTTTGCTGCATCTCTGATATATACCACTGTTTTCCATCACGAAACACATGATGAATTTTTTTATTTGAGATCCATTGCCAAACTGTTCTCTCAGTAACTCGATATATCGAAGCATACTGTTTGATAGACACATAGCCACAGTTCACAAACAAAATACTTCCCATGGTTTCCTCGTGACAATTGATGCATCCAGACAAGCGGTTCAATTGTATCCCAACACCTACTCCCTCAATTGTCACAGCATAAGAGAGCGCTTTATCTGTTAGCTCGGGAAAACTATGGTCTTTTACCCTTTTGAATAGAAGCCTGAGATAACGCAATACGATTTCCCGATAATCATCGTTTATATTCGTAATGCTATCTGAATAGGTCTCTATTAACCCTTTTAGATATTGAATAATCTCTGATTTATTTCTAATGTCTATCGCTTTGCTTTTTCTTTCAATATACTGCATTTCTATGAAAGGCTTATCGTTCTGCGTTGGGTTTATTCCAGCTGATGGTTCAATCAGCCAAGTAGCAGAATAAAAATCAAGCACATCCTTACTTGCTTTCGCAAGCGATTTTTTCAATTCTTTAGTGGTATCAGAAAGCTTTTTTTCGAGTTTGGAATAATCGATTTGATCATCATTGTTCCTCATTGTGTTCATGTATTGACTGTAATACTTGTTATACAGGTACTTCCGAACAAAATGATAAAGCATCAGATAAAGAATTTGTATCAAAGAATAGTTAAGGTGAATTGCATCATGATAGGCTTCATCGTAAACGTATGTTGGCTGACCAGAAGATCGCGTTGCATGAGAAAACGAACACAAATCCGCCCAAAAGTCCTTAAACTCCTTTCTTCTTTTGTCATCACAGTTGCGGATGTACTTAAGTACATATCGATCAATATTAATATGCTGGTTATTTTCCCATTTGGATAATGCAGCACTGTCATTTGATAACAATGCATATTTGCCAATAACCAAGTATTCAAAAACATTTCTCATAATGATCCGTGCTGCACCGAACTGACCGGATGCTGTCAAATCCATTATACCATAAAGATTATGGAGCGATTTAAATATGGTAGATGTGACAACATCGACATGCTCACTATTTCCAATTCTCAGGTAAAAACGTTTGAGATAGTGTTCAGCAAGCAGTAGTATTGTACTAAAAAGATAATTGCTAAGTTTCTGTTCTGAATCAAATGCCGAAGAGATATTTGCGCGATTTTCTTCAATCTGTTTTTTGTAGTTTGCATAGCCTGCCAATTGGTATGATGTCATATGTATCGCCTCCCAAACAGATATACTAATTGATGACAAACATAAGAAAAATGCGATAGCGCAGATTTATTTGCGCTAAAAAACAGCAGAAGCTACAAAACCGTTCTACTGTCTATTTTCTATTCTGTTACAATCATCTGATACAGCTCCGTTAAAGGCCGCAAATCACCCTGAAAAGCCAGAATGTCTGCCTGCATCATTTGTTCAGGATCTACTGCATCGAAATCCAAATCGAAGTGATGTCGCCGTGCCAGCAATGTCAAAAACAGACGGGTTGTACGTCCGTTCCCCTCACGGAAAGGATGCAGCGCATTCAAATCAGCAGAAAGGAAAGCCAGCTTTTCAATAAAGCTGTCACGATCCATACCGGGTGTGAACTCCTTTGCAAATCTCGCAAAGATCCGCTGCTGTTCATCCTCAATAAACTGAACATAGCAAAATGCACTGCCGCCTTTTGCAATATCTACCGTGCGGGTCTGGCCTGCAAAAGTATAGATATCTGAAAACAGTTTAGCGTGCAACCTTTTCAGGTAAGCATAGTCCATTTTACCCTTTGGAGGTTTCAGCAATATTTCGCTTGTGCGCAGTGTCACAATTGTACTTTCAACCTGTTTCAGCTCTGCAGGATTAGTAATGCCCAGCTTGTTTTCCAGAACATCATCCTGCTCTGTAAAATATCCTTCAAACATCATTTTCTCTTGCTGTAGTTGCTCAAATATTGGGCAACCAGATCGTCAGCAGACTTCTGTCCAGACAAAACAGCACGGCAATCTTCCTGCGTCTGCTTTGACACATGGAAGCCTTCCATTTTCATGCTGGCACAAACACTGCGGATCGTGCGCTCGGGATTAGGAGTAACCTTCTGCATGCTTTTCGCCTCCTTGAATCTATTATATCATGCAATAGCATAGTTAGTCATTATGTTTTTTGCTACAGTTACCGCTGGTGGTGTGTTTTAAGAAAGGAACTGACGAAAACAAATCGTAATTATCTTGCCGGGAGGGGTTATGTTGATTATTCATCGACCCATTCAATATCCTGTTCAGCTTCCCAGAAGGTTTTCCCGCCAAACATAGGTGCAGCCAAGAAAGCTTCGTGACATTCCTCGATCGTTGTGCCATCGTGTGTCCACAGGCAGCGTTCACTTACCGGCTGATACTGGGATACCTCCATGTGCACTGTGCCGCAAGGCAGCGTGTAACCTTGAAACCAATACTTGATACCGTTGAAAATAAAGATCGTGTCCTGACAGGAGTAGATTCTGTCGATAAACTCAGCGGCGTTTCCGTTCTTCATGGTGATGCCCTCAGATAACTCAAACATACGCATCAAATTGTTTAAAAGCATAGTTTTTCCCATACTTCAGCCATCGATATATTCGGCTGCGGTGCGAATATCTTCAAGAATGGATCGCTTCCATTCGGGGTTCTCCACAGACTGCACCCTTTGACGAAGACAGTCAAGGAATGCTGCGCTTTTCGTTCTTTCCATGATATCATCAAATACCTCTGCAAGCCAATACAATTCCTCATCGATGCATTCGCTTCTGACAAACTCTATTGCGGTATCAAGGTCATCGGTTATGGCGTCTACTTCCTTTTTCCACCACGGATCCGGGAAATAATAGGCTCCCGGTTCTGTGCACCGCTCTTTGATCAACGCATGCAGCTTTGCAAACTTCCCCATTTTGTTACCTCCGTGCCGGTTAGTCAATGATCATTCTGGCAGCGGTTCATCAACATAGTCAAGCATTACGAGAATCTCGTCAAGAATGGACTGCCGCCATTCGGCGTTCTCAACCCGCTGAACACGCTTTTGAAGACATTTGATAAAATCTGCGCTTCGTGTACGGTCTGCAATATCTTCAAACACTTCACTCAGCCAGTACAGTTCTTCGTCTGTACATTCAGTCTCGATGAATCGGATCGATTCCTGGATATCTGCTGTGAACTGCTTGACTTCTGCTTCCCACCATGGAATTTCATAGTAGTTGGCATTTGGATTTGTCATACGGTCTTGTATAACCTGATGAAATGGGTCGAACACGCTCATTGATAGTTCTCCTTTTATGAAACCTAAATCAACCGCAACTCAGTGCCTATAACTGCTCCCATAAGATACATCAGGCTTCATCGATTTTCACCGCAACAGATTCAGCTTTCGCCTTTTCAAGCATCGATACCATCAGCTTGAAAACACCCGATGTTTCACCGAAATCGAAAACCTTGTCTTTGTAGCGCATCAAGTCAGCAAGATACTCTTCGGGATCAATTTCTACGGTGCCAGCATCCAAAGAAAAAGCACCCTCAAGCTGATGATAATCCCTTGTGAAGCCTGTCCAGCCGTTGCCATCCAATGAGGGAGTATCGAAGATATCATCGAAGTAGCCCTTCCAGATATGGTAGACTTGATTTTCTCCGAAATAGAGAGTGATCTCCGTCTCGCCTTCAAAGCCTGCGTAAAAGGTGTAGTCGTTTTGAGGTTCGTTTTCCTTCGTTTCAGCTGCTTCAACATCGGGAACCGCTTCCAGCATACCGGCGGGCGTTGTCAACACCCCAACGGTATTCCCAGCCGCATCAAAAAACTCAACCTCAAAGCAGCTACCGTCGTATTCCAAAACAACGGTACCTTCCGTACCGGCAGGCAGGCCGCCAAAGGATTCTTTCAGCCTGACAACATCCAACTCTTTCATTTCCAACACCCCTTGAAACTACAGCGACCGCAGCCGCTCCGTTTCCAAATCCTCAACCGTAAAACTGCCGTCATTGATCTCTTGCAAGCGCTGAACGATGCACCCGATCAATTCCAGCATGATCTCTTTCTCTGCCTTTTCTTTTTCGTGGTCAAACCAGCAGGGCACACCTTGCGTATCAAAGTCATAATAGGAAGCAAACAACTGTGCCGCCCGGTGGTTCAGTTCTCTCAAAACGGGATCATGATCAACCGTTTCGATGCCTGTCATTGGTTCGCCGGTTGCAGCATCGCTGATCCAGATGGGGCCTTGCAGATAATCCAGCTGTATCCTTACGGAAGGCTTCTCGTTCATCGTTCATCCCTCTTGCCCATTTCCACAATATCATTATCTATTTTGTTTCGCCACCTCTACCGCCAAATCCTGCCAATCCATCAACCAGCTCACCATCCCTCCCCCCACATTCATTCCTTGCAATCCCTCCACCACTCCGCTATACTGAACTCATCAAAAACGAAACGAGGGGATCACCATGCGTATCCTGCGCGGCATTCTCATTTTCCTGTCCCTGCTGCTGTTGCTGGTGGGCATCGGCATACGGGTACTGGTAGACAACGAACCCGATATCTATACACTGGACGGACATGCAGCGGAGCTGGGCATCGAAAGGGTCAATCCTTCCTTTGTATCCGCCCTGCTGGGAAAGGGCATCCGCATCGATGATGCCGAGCCCGTCACGCTGGATGATCTGCTGGAGGGCATCGACGAGGAAGAAGCCATCGTTGTGAAGGTGCTCTATACGCTCTATGCGTACTCTACATGGATCATCCTTCTGGGTTCATTCCTGCTGATCTATGGGGCGACCATGCGCAGGCGGGACAGGAGCGAAAACGAGGTGAGCTGGCACGAAGAAACTTGAAGAATATCTGGCTTTGCCTTACCGCATGGAGATCGTAGCCGACACGAATGAGGGCGGCTTTGTTGCTTCCTACCCCGACTTGCCCGGATGCATTACCTGCGGTGAGACCCTTGAAGCTGTGATGAAGAATGCACAAGAGGCAAAGCGGGTCTGGCTGACGGCTGCCCTTGAAGATGGCATTACCCTCCGTGAACCCGATGCTGTAGAAGCCGACATGGATGCCATCATTGCTGAAAACCTGCCCGCTTGGAACAAACTCGCCAAATAAAGGAATAGCAAACACCGCCTTCGGGTGCAGAACGCTGCATCGGAAGGCGGTGTTTGTTTCGTTTCTGCTGCTCACATCCCATCCAGCAGCACAAAATGATTGCGGTCTACAGTGATGATCCCATCCCGCTGCATCTTGCTCAGCTCGTTGGACATGGCGCTGCGGTCAACGCTCAGGTAATCCGCCAGCTGCTGCCGGTTGAAGGGGATATCGAACGCCCGGCAGCCATGCTGGGTGGCCTGAAAGGACAGGTAGCTGAGCAGCCTGCCCCGGATGCTCTTGGAGCTGGTGTGCATGATGCGCCGGGACAGGTTCAGGCTTTTCCGGGCGGCGATGGTGAGCATATTGCGGATCAACCTGTTATGGAAGCCGCAGGCGTGGGGGCAGACGGTGAACATGCAATCAGTGCTCAGAAACAGTACCTCCGTCGGCTCTGTGGCAACGGCGCTGATCATCAGCTTTTCGCCGGGCAGGCAGGCATAGTTTTCCGCAAAGACCTGCCCTGCGCTTACCCGATCCAGAATGCTGCGGTTGCCCCAGATATCATCATTCTCGATGGAAACGCTGCCGGAGAGCACCATGCCCATGGCGGTGACAGTCTCCCCCTCCCGGCAGATGAACTCGCCCCGCTGATAGGTTCTCGTTGCCGCCTTCAGGCAGCCCAGCATGCTCTCAATATCCTCCGGAGGGATGCCCCGGAACAGATCGGTCTTGGATAAAAAAAGCGGTTCCATTTTGCCTCCTTGTTGTTATAACAACATAATTGTTGCTGATAGTATAGTATGATGTGACCGTAAAAATCAACCCGGGAGGGACAAACATGGTAAGAAAGATCATCAAGATAGACGAAGAAAAATGCATCGGCTGCGGTCTGTGCGCCGATGCCTGCCACGAGGGAGCCATTGAAATGGTGAACGGCAAAGCCAAGCTGACCCGCGAGGACTACTGCGACGGTCTGGGCGATTGTCTGCCTGCCTGCCCGGTGGATGCTATCTCCTTTGAGGAGCGGGAAGCCCCTGCCTACGACGAAGCCGCCGTGAAGGAGGCGCAGGCCAAGAAGAAAGCTGCCGGGAAGCTGCCCTGCGGCTGCCCGGGCACCCAGAGCCGGGCCATCAAACGGGAAGCGGTGAGCGAGGTTGCTGCTTGTGCGCCTGTAACCAGCCAGCTGCAGCAGTGGCCGGTGCAGATCAAACTGGTGCCGGTGAATGCGCCTTACTTTGACGGGGCCAATCTGCTGATCGCCGCCGATTGCACGGCGTATGCCTATGCGAATTTCCATCAGGAGTTTATCCGGAACCGCATCACGCTGATCGGGTGCCCGAAGTTGGACGAGGGCGATTATGCCGAGAAGCTGACGGCGATCATTGCGGGGAATGATATTCGGAGTTTGACCATTGTGCGCATGGAAGTGCCCTGCTGCGGCGGGATCGAGAACGCGGCGAAGCGGGCGTTACAGGCCAGCGGGAAGTTTATTCCTTGGCGGGTGGTGACTGTGACTACGGATGGGAGGCTAAAGGAATAACGGAAAAGGAGCGGTTCGCCGCTCCTTTTCGCGTATATATTTGTAACGCTGCAACGAAAGCTATTTAATTCAAAAATTGAATTCTCATCTCCAAACACAAAAAGCCGGGTAGCCACAGCCGATCGAACCGACCGCAATAGAGCGTACATTTGATGTGGAAGATAGTTTTTCACTGACACTGATAGCATTGTCATATGGAAGTACCATGTATTTCTCGTTTTTCATTTTTGCTACAGTAAACAGATGATTTCCGGTGAATATTTGTCCTGTACCAACATGTCCATTCACTATGGTTTCCCCGTACATGTCAACAATTCGACCATCGGAAAGAGCCAGAAGAGGCTTCTCGCATTCGCTACCCATTGCACATATATCAACAACATTGTGAAAGGCTTGCAATGTTTTGTTTAAGTCCCCGTATGGTCCGCAAATGGTATTAGCGCCTGCGCAGAGAACACTACCGGAATTCGTGATGCCAAATACTGAGTTCTGATTTCCCGCCACGATATGTTTGATATTGCTCCACGCTTCCACAGCAACATAATCGTCTTCTCTCCAAAGTGATATGTGGTGAACTTTTCCGTATCTATCCAGAGCAAAAATAGCATCCGAGACCACAATTTCCACAATGTTTCTTAGTCGCTTTAACTGTTCATAAACAGCCTCAAATTGATTGTTTCCAACTTCACAGCAATGTATCAAAGGACGTTTTGCAATCACACAAGTCCCATCAGCAATAAGACCTACAGCAAGCGCAGGAAAAAGCTGACTGATAGATATGCTTTTTATGTTATTCCAATAGAATAACATGGCAGCGTACTCATTGCGAACAACCTTTTGCAGTACTTGCCCGCCGTAAGTAATCGCCATCACGCAGTCGTTTCCCGCATAGAGTTTTTCTATATCATACCGTGTCCAGTCTCGAAAATCGAATGGACAGCATTCGTCGTGGTAGATTATTGAAGACATTTGTACCCTTCTTTCTGTGACTCCTTAGCCAAAAGCAAAAATTGAAAATTATATCCCATCACTTGCAACAAAGCGAACATTCTGACCAACACCGATTTGCGATATTGCCCCCACATTCAGCTTAGCATTTCCGGTTTTCCCCTCACCTCGTATAATCCACCGCTTCTGCGCTCATATCAAACTCAATAACCGCGCCATCCCGGATCAGCTCATGGGTAAACATGGTGCTATGCCATGCCTGCCCGTTGATTCGCACTGCTTGAATGTACTTGTTTTCAGCGGTCAGGTTGTTGGCGCGGATGGTGATCTCCTTCCTGCCGGGCAGGGTGATCACCGTATGATCATACCGGGGGCTGGTCAGGTAGTACAGGTTCTGCCCGGCGTTGGGGAAGAAGCCCACGGACGAAAAGATGTACCACGAGCTCATGGCCCCGGAATCATCGTTGCCGGGAGGGCCGTCCATGGTGAACAGATCCCGCAGCTTGTCGATGCTGTCGGTGATGAGCCACGGCTTTGTGGTATATGCGAACAGGTAGGAGGCCAGAAACGCCGGTTCGTTGCCGTAATCCACCAGCCCGGTCTCGATGCCGTGAACAAGACGGCGGATGAAGGCATCCTCCCCGCCGCATTTCTCAATGAGGGCTGGCACATCGTGGGGCACGAAGAAGGAGTAGTTGTAGGAAGTAGCCTCGTAGAAATACTTCACCCAAGAAGCCCAATGCTGCCCGGGATCGATCTCCACCCACGTGCCGTCGGAATTTCTGGGGCAGATGAAACCGGTAAACTCGCCGTATCGGGCATCCGGGTTCCACAGGTTCTGCCAGTTGGTGCTCCGCTGCTTGTAGGTTTCGTAGTCCGCTTTGGTGCCCAGTGCCTTGGCCATGGTAGCGGCGCAGTGGTCATTGTAGGCTTGCTCCAGCGTGTAGGAGCAGGCCATCTGACCGAACTCCGTGCCGGGCAGGGCGTGATCATCCGGGATGTAGCCGAGGCGGTAGTAAGGCGCATCCGGATCCGCCACAGGCTGGGCGTAGCTGTACCAGCCAATGCGGTAGCGATCCGCATGGTTCTTGACCACCTGATAGGCCTCCTGCCAGTCGATGCCGGGAACGCCCTTCACATAGGCATCACAGATCACGTTGTCGATATCGTCGCCGCCCTGCTGGGGATGCATATCCACCCCGGCCACGAAGATATCCCGCACATAATCGGTCTTTCGGTGGCGGGCGATGAAGCTGTTCACCGTCTTGGTCACCAGTTCCGGCTTGATGAGCGTGTACAGGGGATACAGCGTGCGCCACGTATCCCAGATGGCGTAATGATCGTCGATCATGGGTACACCGTCCCCGTAGCCGGGCAGGTCGCCGGTGCGGTCCCGGGGCATGCACATGGCGTGGTAGATGGCGGTGTAGTGCTTCATCTTGTCGATTTCCGTTACATGGTCGCCGCTGATCCGGATCTTTTGCAGTTCCGTTTCCCACAGGGTCATGGTTTCGTCCCGGACGGCATCATAATCCCATGCGGGAATCTCTTTTTCCAGCCATGCCTTGGCTTTTTCGATGCCGGTGAAGGAGATGCCGATCTTCACATACACATCCTCGTTTTCGGCGGTCTCAAAGCGCAGGTATCCGCCCACGCTTTCTTCCCTGGAGCGCAGGGTATCCCGTGCAAAACCCATGGAGCCATCGTGAAGCCCGTCGGCATCATAGGTGCCCATCACCGTGGGGCGTTTCTTGATCACGGTATAGAAATGCAGACCGTGTGCGCCGCCGAAGCCGCCCGCATACACGCCGGAGTCGGAGAACACGGGGTATCCATCCGCATCCATATCCACATGCAGCACCACATCCGAGGCGGAAATGCCGCTTTCCGAGTTGACGATGCCTGCCAGCAGGGGCACGCTGTGCGCCAGATCGATCAGCAGGGAGGCATCATTCGACGCTGGATAGGTGAAGCGATAGATGGACGCATGCTCCGCCGGGGTGACGGCGCAGCGGATGCCGTAGCGGCTGAGCAGCACGCTGTATTCGCAGCAGCTTGCGTTTTCCTCCGCCGCGGGAGAATCGTGCCCAGTGAAACGGGTATCCAGCCCGATCTGGGGCGACAGCAGGAACTGACCGTACTTGCCGTAGCCGGTGCCGCTGGCGTGGATCTGGGAAAAGCCCCGGATCTCGTTGCCGGAAAAGTAGCAGGAATGCTGGCCGCCTTTGGTATCAGGCGCAGGGTTGACCGATGCGTTGGGCCGCTGGGGGCCGATGACGGTGTTGCCTTCGTTGTCCACGCCGTAGCGCAGGTTGATGTATTGGGTCAGGGCGGGGGTAGGCATGTGGGTACCTCCTGTTGGGGTGTGGTTGTGTTGTGGTTTTGAGGTTTTGCGACGCGGGTGTTTGGGTAGTGTATTCGGCGGGCGGGGGTGGGAATCCTGCTAGGTGAGGTGCGTTATGGGATGAACGCACAGAAGATGCATGGATTTCAAAATGCTGTTTTTTACCTCTGTGTGGCTCACACAGAAGTAAGTGCTTTCGCATCCTTGCATATGCGTTCCTTTGCGGTATATCATCGTTCTTTTTGAAAACCATCCAAAAACAGGAGCCACTGGAATACATCCGTGGCTCCTGTTTTTGCACAGTATTCAATGCTTCTTACGCATCATTCTTGATCTTGCAAGCTGTACTTTCCTCGTTTCAAGAAGTCTCTCAATAAAAACGCACAGAAATACGGGAAAGTCATTATGTTGTCGCTATATCCAACGTTCCCGCCGGTGAGCTTGATCCCGCACTGTATGTCGGGATAACTGCCGCTTGAAATCAGCGTTCGCAGTGTTTTGGCGGTTCCGCGTGTAGCCTTCACTTCTACGGGTAACAACTGGTCTGCAGTTCTGACAAAGAAATCTTCTTCCAGGGTCGAATCATCTTTTTTGTAATAGAAAAGCGAATAGCCACTCTTCACAAAGGCTTCAGCCACCATGTTTTCGTAAAGCGCACCCTTATACACATTCAGATTCTTGTTAGCCCGTAAATCATCTTGCGCTTCTTCATCCAACATAGCAACAAACAAACCTGTGTCAAAAAAGTATAGCTTGAACTTGCTGTCATCGTAATTGCCCTTGAGGGGAAGCTCCGGAGAATGCAGGCAATAACAGATCTGAACAATCCCGGCATCCCTGAGCCATTCAATGCAACCACGATAGTCTTTGAACCGCGCTCCGTGAGCCACCTTTGATATCTGGAACTTCTTATTGTCTTTGGCAAGCTGATTGGGAATCTGATCAAATACATTGATGATGCGGGTCTGATCCACTCCATCAGCGTATTTCCGGATATCTTCCTTATAATCTTCAAGCAACTGCCGCTGAATTTCCAACGAGCCTTCGAAGGTGCCTTTTTCAATGTACTGACGAACAACCGCGGGCATTCCTCCGAGAATACAGTAATCCAGAAAGAGGCCGCTGTAGATGTTCATTTCAAGCTGATTAAAGGGCTGAAAGTTCTCCATATGCCGAAGCATATCCTGAATGGTGTCCTCCCCATAGCCTTTTGCCCACAGGAATTCTTCAAAATCCAACGAGCTCATGGTATAGTCGGTTTTATAGCCTACACTGTTACTTTCAATTTGCCGATAGTTGATTCCCAGCAGAGATCCACTGCAAATCACATCGAAGCGGCCATCTATCTTGAAAAATTTGAGACTTGTCGCAATTTGCGAGAACACTTGAATCTCATCAAAAAAGAGAACCGTATTGCCGGTTTCAAACCTTTTGGATGGATCGATCCGAGAGATGTTCTTGATAATATCCTCTGCGCTGTAGCCATCTTCAAGAATCATTTTATACTTTGGTTCTTCAACAAAGTTAATGTAAATCACGCTCTGATAATTCGCTTTGGCAAAGCGGAGCAGTGATTCTGTTTTGCCAACCTGACGCGGGCCTTTCACGATCAGCGGCTTCCGGTTATCATCTTCTTTCCATAATTGAAGAAACCGGTCGATCTTACGCCGCAAATACAATTCTGCCATAACGTTCACCCCTTTCTTACCGCTGTGATTATACAAAAGATGAGGGATTTTTTCAACGCAAATCACAAAAAATGAGCGACTTTTTTATCGAAATACATTTTTTCGTTGGCGAGTTGGTTGTGTTGGTCAGTCGATCAGCGGGTATGCAAAACGTCGCTTATATCAATTCAGCTTTGCTTTCTACCTGCTCTGGTGGCGAAGACAGATGGACGGTTGATCGAATAACGGAAAGGAGCAGTTCGCCGCTCTTTTT
Organism: Clostridiales bacterium; assembly: GCA_015056145.1. Classification (GTDB taxonomy): domain Bacteria; phylum Bacillota; class Clostridia; order Christensenellales; family Aristaeellaceae; genus Limiplasma. The sequence continues at coordinate 1,767 of SVGY01000010.1, read as the reverse complement.
TGTGCGCATATTTGCCACGCTGCAACGCAAGCTATTCCCCAGAGGTGAGAAAATGGACTCAGTATGGACAAAAACGGCTCAGTTGCCGTCCTTTGAAACCCTCAAAGGAAATCTGAAGACCGATGTGCTGATCATTGGCGGGGGATTGGCGGGACTTTTGTGTGCCTATCGTCTGGCGCAGGCGGGCATAGATTATACCCTGGTGGAGGCTGATACTCTTTGCAGCGGCATCACCAAGAATACCACAGCCAAGATCACATCCCAGCATGGGCTGATCTACGATACGCTGATTCGTCAATTCGGCACGGAGAAAACCCGGCTGTATCTGGAAGCCAGCCAGAACGCCTTGCAGCAGTACAGGGACTTGTGCCGGAATATAGATTGCGACTTTGCAGAGCAGGACGCAATAGTGTATGCGCTGGATGATCGGCAGAAGATCGATAAGGAACTGGAAGCCTTGCGCAGTCTGGGTTTTGATGCAACCTTCGAAAAGGAACTACCGCTGCCTTTCCTGGTTGCCGGGGCTGTACGCTTTCCCCGTCAGGCGCAGTTTCATCCGCTGAAATTTGCTGCCGGGATCGCTAAAGGACTGCACATCTACGAGCATACCAAGGTACGCCAACTAATGCCGGGAAAAGCCATCACAAATGGCGGTACGATCGCTGCAAAGAAAATCATCATTGCCACCCATTTTCCGATGCTGAATAAGCACGGCGGGTATTTCATCAAGCTGTATCAGCACCGTTCCTATGTGCTGGCATTGAAAAATATTCCGTCCTTTGATGGGATGTATGTGGACGAAAATGAGAAAGGGCTATCCTTCCGGCACTATCAGGATTTGCTGCTCCTTGGTGGAGGCAGCCACCGTAGTGGTAAAGATGGTGGCAACTGGCGGGAGCTGGAACAATTCGCAAAGCAGTATTACCCCAAGGCGGAGATCGTCGCCCGCTGGGCTACGCAGGACTGCATGAGCCTTGACCATGTGCCCTACATCGGTCAGTACGCGAGAAACACGCCTGACCTGTTTGTTACCACTGGCTTCAACAAATGGGGCATGACTTCTTCTATGGTGGCAGCGGACATTCTGACTGATCTGGTGCAGGACAAGCAAAATCCTTATGCCAGCGTGTTTGACCCATCCCGGAGCATACTGCATCCCCAGCTGTTCCTGAACGCAGCCGAAACCACGTTGAACCTGCTGACCCCCACCGTCCCCCGCTGCCCCCACATGGGGTGTGCCCTCAAATACAATAAGGCTGAGCATACTTGGGATTGCCCATGCCATGGTTCCCGCTTTGCCGAGGACGGCTCTCTCATCGACAACCCCGCAACCGACGACAAAAGGATGTGAAACCATGCCCAACCGTTTGCAGCGCGAATCCAGCCCATACCTGCTCCAGCACGCCCACAACCCGGTGGATTGGTACCCCTGGGGCGAGGAAGCCTTCCGCAAGGCCAAAGACGAGGACAAGCCGGTGTTTCTCAGCATCGGATACAGCACCTGCCACTGGTGCCATGTGATGGCTCGTGAGAGCTTTGAAAACGAAAAGACCGCCGCCATTCTGAACCGCAACTTCGTATCCATCAAGGTGGACAAGGAGGAACGCCCGGATGTGGACAGTATCTACATGACGTTCTGTCAGGCGTTCACCGGCAGCGGCGGCTGGCCTACCAGCATTTTCATGACGCCGGATCAGAAGCCGTTTTTCGCCGGTACCTACTTCCCGCCGTCTACTCGTGGTCGGATGATCGGATTCCCAGAGCTGC
>SVGY01000029.1 GCA_015056145.1 Clostridiales bacterium | reverse complement strand
ATTCCAAGGATACTGTCCTGTTTTCATGGCGCTGATTTATCGAAGTACAAGGACAGTATGCGACCCCTGATTGAAAAGGACATGGAAGAAACTGAAAGATTACTAACTGAGTAAATTCCAATTTATCAACCAGACGAAAAGCTCATTTTCCCGCCATTTCAGGAGGGCGCAACGCACAGCACCGGTGCCTTGCGTTTGTTGGGCCACATAAACAAACGAGTATCCCATCAGTGAAGGTGATGGAAAGGAAGGAGTTTATCCTTCCCTTTCCATCGTGAAAATAACGGAGCCGCAAGCCACAGTTGGCTTGCGGTTTTGCGTAGTGCCGTGATATAGTGAAAGTGAAAAAATGAATTCGTTCAACGGTTCAAAGAAAGAATCCGCGAGGTGTTAAATGAGCATAACAGATACGTTTGATCGCAATGGAGAAGAGATCATCAAAGCCAGGAATAATGTTAGGATGATAGAGAATTTCCCAACCACTTTACTTGTTGTTTTCTCAGCAAAGATATGCAAACTGTTTTTGAGTAAATATGATGCAACCCAAATCGGTGCATTGTTTGCAGGCGGACAGGAATTTCCCATATATCGATTTGAATACCGTGGCATGAAACTGGGATTCTTTCATACGGTATTGGGTGGAGCCGGTTCTGCGGCGCTTTTAGAAGAACTCATTGCACTGGGAGCAGAGAATTTGCTCTATTTTGGCTCTTGTGGTGCTTTACACAGAGAAATTGTTGAAGGTCGTTTGTTAGTGCCTACAGCAGCATACAGAGATGAGGGTGTAAGTTATCATTATGCAGAAGCCTCCGATTACTTGGAAATCGAAACTGCATCGGCATTGATGCAGATCTTGGAAGATATGCATATTTCATATTACGCTACAAAAACCTGGACAACAGATGCCTTTTACAGAGAGACACGCAGCAATCTGGAAAAACGAAAAGCAGAGGGTTGCGGTGTGGTCGAAATGGAATGTGCATCAATAATGGCAGTTGGACAATTCCGAAGGAAGAAGGTTTATCAGTTTTTGTATGCTGCGGACTGCTTGGCAGATTCCGATTGGGATAAACGCATTTTGGGAAATATGCCTACCGACTTGAGGGAAAGAGTTCTCTTGGTCGCTATAGAAGTGGCAACCAGACTGTAAGAACAAGCCCCTATTTGTTGAGCAAACCAAAACCGTTTCCACCCTCTCAGGAGGGCGCAATTATACGCACGGTACCCGTGCATTGCGTATATTGGCGCACCATATGCAAACGAGCATCCGGCATGTTCACCGGATACTCGTTTGTTCGCTGTTTGATAAATTGCTCCTTGAGCATTCTCCCGCCGGAGACAATCCTTTTTCAGGCATCCGCTTTTTATCACATGCTGATTTTCATGCCGTTTACTTCCACGTCGCCGTCCGCAAGGACGAGGATGTAGTACTTGCCGTCGATCTGACGGGTTTCGATCAGATCCCGGTGCTCCGGGCTCACCCGGATGGAAACGCTGGGGGTATCCACCCGGAACTGCTTTGCAGATATCATATTCACCGCAGGCAGGGCAGCATCGGCACCGAAGGATTCATCGTATTTCTCCTTGAAAGTGTCCGCTTTTTCCTCGGACACGCCGCAGTCCAGAAGGACGTTCTTCATTTCCTCAGCGCCCAGCACCAGCGGGTCCGCCTGCTTGTCGGCCTTGCGCTCCTCCAGCATGTCGCATACGGTCTCGTGCACCGCCTGGGCCACGTTCAGGCCGCATTCCTCCGCCAGCGTTTCCTGCAAAATCACCTGGAAGGTCTCCTTCTGCTGCGCTGCCGTCAGCCCAAGCTCTGCCCCGAAAACGCCCTCCAGAAAATCGTTGTGCAGGTCGCCGGCGTCCTTGGTGTAGTACAGCGCCCGGTAGATGTTGGAGCCGCCCTCTTCATAGGCGGGGTAGAGGAAACCCAGCTCCGGCATGCCGGCGGCCCAGTGGGGCTCCAGATTGTGGAACTCGCCATCGGCAGCATCGAAGCACAGGGCGGGCTTACCCTGCTTTACAGGGCAGATACAGCCGATGATGTAGCGGAACATCATTTCCGAACGCTCGTGGTCGATCTCGCCATTGACATCCCGGGCCGGGATGTCATATCCATCGTGCATGAGCAGGATCAGGTAATTGCCTGCCGCCTGCCGCTCCTCGATGGACTGGGCCCGGGCCTCGGTGGTCTTGCGGATAAAATCAGCCGCACGGGCATAGAGGGCCTCCACGGCTTCCTCGTCCGTCAGGCCGCTGTCCGCCATGTCCAAAAGCAGTTTCTGCTCTTCTCCAAGGCCGTCCACGGTGCAGTTGAGCTCCACATGGTGCAGGTTCTGGCCGAAGGTGCCGGACAGCGCCCGCTTGAAAATGGCCATATACTTTTCATTTTCGCCGTCGGGCAGGTTTCCCACCCGCTTGGCAAAGCTGGAGATGGTCTCGCCCAGGTCAGTCACATACCTGCCCCGGAGCACCGTGGCGTTGCGCTTGGTGGGGCTGAGCCTCCGCTTGATCTCTGCGATATCACGCTGATTCATTTTGTTCACCTCACATATTGCCGCCCAAAAAAGACGGCCTGAAAATAATTCGAGGCAAGATGCCCTTCCCCCTTTTTTAGTGAGGCTGAAAAAAACTGCGCCCATCAGCAAAACCACAAAACCGTTGCATCACAACACATTCAGCCTACATCATTAAAAAATTTTGATTTTTTTGAAAAAAGGGGTTTACTTTTTTTCGGGAATGTGGTATTATTCATTTCGCTGAAATGCGGGGCATTAGCGCAGTTGGTAGCGCACAACACTGGCAGTGTTGGGGTCAGGAGTTCGAATCTCCTATGCTCCACCATAGCGGAGAAATCCGAACTTGCTTCCTGTAGGGAACGGGTTCGGATTTCTCTTTTGTGGAAATGGATTGCCTGATGGAATAAGGGCCCATTGATCCAAGAGGAAGCATGTATTGTTTGAAAAAGAGACTGTCGGCTTGCGGTAGTCTCTTTTGCACGCCGAGTTGTATACAAATGCGGTCTTCTTTTGCTTCTTTTCTTCTGGCACAGAAGAAAAGATGGCCCCCGGCAGGGGTTGCAGCGGGGACGAGTTGTGGCGGTGCAGGCGGGAGAAGGCTTTTCCCCGGGAAAAGCCCCCTCCCGCACCCACCCGAAAAGCGCATATGGGGAAGGGTGATTTGTACAGGAAGGGGCTGCCGGTTTGCGGTGGTATCTTTTTGTGTGCCAACTGGGATGAAAATGCGGTCTTCTTTTGCTTCTTTTCTTCTGACACAGAAGAAAAGAAGGCTCCCGGCAGGGGTTGCGGCGGGGACGGGCTATATCAGAAAACAATACATCCAAAAACATAAACAAACCTCCTGCTACATGCGGGAGGTTTGTCCACAGGTAAGTTTTTCAGGCCGTTGTTTGATGATCCTGTTATGAGTTTACGGAATAATCTTTCTTAAAGCCATGCGCTCCGAAGATCTGCCACTGCCCGACTCCCAGCCTTTGAATAATCGCTTTCCGTTCCTCTGCGCAAAGCTTGGGATCCGTATCCACCGAGGTCATCAGAATGGGCGCATACTGATTGTATTTCGCCTGCTCCGGTGTCAGCCCATGGGTGTTGACGTAAATATCACCAGTAAAGGCCAGATGGTGCTGATAATCGATCAGAACCACTTCCCCGGGCAGATGACCGCCCTTGCCCTCGTATACTTCAAAGTGCAGCTCCTCAAAATTGAAATAGCCAATAGGCGTCAGCGGAGCCTGCAGTTCCTCCACCTCGTTCCAATGGATGCTGATCTTCTCCGGATCCACCGCCCTGTAGGAGGTGAGAATCTTGCAGATGTTGATGTAGGGCTTGTGCAGGGGATTCTGCTCCCGGTATCCATCCTGTTTTGCAAATTCCCTCTTCAGGCAGGCAGCCGTCCTGGGGCTGGCGATGATCTGGTCAAACAGGGGCAAAAGTCCGCAATGGTCAACATCCGCATGGGTCACAAGAATGGTTTTTCGCATCTGGTCAAAATCAGGGAGAAGTTTCCGGAAAACCTGATGCATTTCGCTTTGGTAGCAGGCATAGCCGCTGTCGATAAACAGCACCTGCTGATTGCTCCTGATGATGATGGTATTGCTGCCGCAGGGCGGCTCAATCAGAAGGATCTCGGTCTGATCAGTCACCTTATGGGTACTGATTCTGGGCACGAAAGCCTCTCCCCGGGAGGCTCCCAGCAGCTCCGCAAATTTGCTGATGCTGTCAAAGGTTCTGTAAGGGGACAGGCCATGCTCATCCAGCGTCTGCATGGCAAGGTTCACATGCACCAGCAGTTCCTGCCGCACAGCCTCATCCAGCCCCATGGTCTGGGCAAGACTGTTGACATAGGTGTTGTAGAATATGCTGTTATCATACACTTTTTCAGAGCGGTTGTAGTCGATGACCCGCACCTTGCAGATTTTCTCTGCCTGACTTAAAAACGCAGCGATCTGATCCGGCTCATCCACATACAGTCCCATTTTGAAATACTGATACTCGGTGCCGTTTTCCTGCGAGCTGATGTAGGATATATTCATGCGGAATTCATGGATAAGCCGGAGCACGCTGGATACGCTGCCTGGCACATCCGGCAGGCAGAATTCCACCAGAACCACGCTGTTTCTGGATGAATTGCTGTTCAGATAGCCGATTTTCTCAAGTTCCACATCCGCTTTTTTTAGCTGCTCTTCGGTTCCCTCCGCATCGATGAACAGGGTGTGGGAATCCACTGCCTTGTTATAGCTGACCCGGGTGATATTCACGCCCAGAGCCGAAAAGCACTCGCTGGCCTTTAAAAAGGCGCCGATATGGTTTGGCATGGAGGTAACATAAGACTTTCGCAAACAGAACACCTCGTTTCACAAGCTTTTCCATGGTTTTGGCAGAGAACCCTTCACTCTGCCGGGCGGCATTTCACAATGGCTTCGGTAACATCTGTCAGAACCACCTGACCATGCTGGTTCCGGGCAACAATGGATACCTCCACCAGACCATTTCGTTTGTTGCGCCGCTCTGTTCTGGTAATGGTTGCCGTACCGGTCAGCACATCATCGGCATAGACAGGTTTGATCCACTCGATTTTGGTGGACTTTCCGGCAAGCAATTCCTCGCCGAAAAAATCCACTTCCAGATATTTCGCCCACACGGACATAAAGGACATAACCCCCGGGGCGATCAGTTGCCCGAAGTGCGTGCCTTTTGCATATTCCTCATCCGTATGCAGGGCAATGGGGTCGTAGAGGCGGGCAAAATCCAGCATCTTTTCTTTTTCAATGACCGCCGGGGCGATGTCCAGCGTCATTCCGGTTTGAATATCCTCAAAGTACATAATCATCCTCCATATACAAGGCATTGGATTTCCCCAAAATAAAAACCGTCCCAAAGTTTTTGCTTTGAGACGGGTGTAAACACATCCGCGGTACCACTCAAATTGCAGCCATGGCTGCCCCTCAACGGGTTCCCATAAACCCTGTGCATTTACGCAGCCTCACGGAAACCTCTACTTTGCGGGCATTTCGAGCTTTCAACTCGGAAGGGATGGGCATTTGAAACTTCTGCTGCCGGTTCGCACCTGCCACCGGCTCTCTGAAAACGTCTGCTTCTGCCGTCTTCGTCATCGTCTTTCAGGTGATATGAAATTATGTGTATATTAGCTCGCTGATGGGAGCCTGTCAATCCATCGCCAGCAGAAATACATCCGAAAAACACAGCCCTTCTCCGCCATGGAAAAGAGCTGTGCTTTTTTATGCGGTTTTCCTCTCGGCACGGGCCATCATAACCGCCATGACCGCCGCCAGGGCAAAGGCTCCAAAGCCGAAAACAAAGGGAATCTTGGGGCCTGCCTCATACAGGAAGCCCGCCAGGGCAGAGCCGAAGATGCTGCCAAAGGACTTCATGGCGTTGAAGGCGCCCATAACCAGATTGCTGCCGGGGCCCTCGCCCAGGACGGCGGCCCGGTTCTGCATCAGGGGCACGGAGATAAAATAGAAGGCAAAGAACAGCACATTGACGATAATGAAGGGCAGCACGTTTTCAAAGAAGATCACCCCCAGCATAGCGGTGGTACAGATGCCCATTACCCCGGCAATGTAGGGAGAAACGGATTTGCGGCGCAGAATCCACATGCACAGGGTACCGTTGGCAACCAGGGAGATGATGCCCAGCGCCGCCTTGATGATGCCGTTGTATCCCGAAGTGAGCTGGAACTGATCCCTCAGATAGTAGTTGAAGCACTGCTCGAAGGCGATGTAACCAAGATTGCCAAGGCCGTAGGCCAAAAACAGCAGAACAAGCACCTTGCTGAGGTACTGCCTGCACTGGGCAATGGCCGAGAAAGGATTGCACTGCCGCAGGAGCTGCTTTTTATCCAGAGGCGGCAGATCGGGCTGCTGATCATCCCGGCAGCCGAAAAACAGCAGCAGGGACATGCCCGCAAGAGTGACCGCCTGCAGCCACACGGAATAGTAGATGTTGATCTCGCCCACCATGCCGCCCACAAAGTATCCAAAGGAGGCGGAAACGGAATTCACCGTGGCATTGATGGCAAGATTCCTTCCCCGGTGTTCCGGCAGGGAAACATTCACCGTATAGGTAAGGAAGGCGACATAGCAGCCACCGATGAAGATACCGGCGAACATACGGGCCAGCAAAAACTGCAGCTCGGTGCGGGCCAGGCCGAAGAACACCTGTCCCAGGGCGTAGCCGAAACCGCAGATCATCAGCACCTTTTTGCTGGAGATGTACCCGGCGATCTTTCCCCAGAGGGGCGAAAAAAGAAAATTGAAGGCCATCATGGCTGCCAGTGCAAGGCCGAACATGTAGTCGTTCAGCTGCTGATCCACAATGATGGCAGGCGTTACCGGGTGTACAAAATTGGCCGCCATGTTGAACACGAACATAACGATGAAAAAATAGGTAAGCCGGCCTGAATCCCTGTGCATGGCAGTGACCTCCATCCCCGGTGGGGCAATTTGCTGGAATAATGATAGCAGAGCGGCCTTGCAGAGTCAATGCGGGGAAAGCAGCGCCGCAAAAAAGGCACGGCAGATGCTGCCATGCCCATTGCTGAAACGGGGAAGGGTTCCTCAGTACACCACGATCAAACCCCGACGCTCCGCATAGTAGCTGCACAGGCCGCCGGTGGAAAGGATTTTGACCTTGGTGTTGTTCCACAGTTCAACGATCCGTTCCTTAAGCTTGGTGGCCAATTCCAGGTTCTGACAGTGGCTGATGATGACGTAGCCGCCGGCAAAGCCGTTTTCCTTCATATCGGTGATGAAGGCGGAGAGCACCTTGCCCAGACCCCGGGTCTTGGCCTTGACGATAATGGTGCCGATATCGCTGGCCACGCCGATGCCCCAGATGCCCAGCTTGCCTGCAATGAAGCCGGAAAGGCGGCTCACACGGCCATTTTTGACCAGATTGCCAAAGGACGCAAGGGCAAAAACGGTGTTGCGCTCCTTGCGGCAGGCTTTCAGTTTTTCGGTGATATGCTCAAATTCGCAGCCCGCTTCGATGAGCTCAATGGCCTTTTCCGCATACAGCGTCAGGGCGGAACCTGCGCTGAGGGAATCCAGAATGTAAATCTTCTTTTCCGGATACTTCTGCAGGATCATCTCCCGGGCAGTAAGGGCGCTGTTATAGCTGCCGGACAGATTTTTGGAAATGGTAATGGCGATGGAACAATCCGCCGTCTTGAATTTATCATACCAGGCGTTGGGCGAGGGGCAGGCGGTACGGCTGGCTTCCGAGCAGCTTTCCATATCGTCCAGCATTTCGTTTACGTCCAGCTCTGCCGTATCCACATAATCCTTATCGCCAACGCTGATGATAAAGGGTACTTCCTCAATGCGAATGTTTTCCGGCAATTCCCGGTCCAGGACCATGTCGCAGCTGGAATCCGTCACGATGCACCAGTTCATATTCCGCCTCCTAAGCCTTGAAAAGTTTGGTCAATTCGTCCCTGCAAGGACGAACAGAAGCATTATAACAGGTTTTTGTGAAAATACAACGAACAAAGTAAAAACAATCGCAAATTCTACGGGCAGCTGAAACCCCGGCTCAAAAAACCAGCTGCACCAGCAGCATATACACCGCCGTGCCCCCGGCAATGGAAAGGAGCATCTGCCTTTTCCACAGGTGAAGGACCACGGTTGATGCAATGGCGATAAGCTCCGGCAGGCCATGGCTGCCTCCGGCGATATCAACATTCCTGAGGCAGTACACCACCAGTATGGCAAAGATGGCGGCGGGCAGCGCCTTGCCCAGGTACTGAATATATTTGGGCGTGGGCCGGCTTTCCCGAAACAGAAGGAAGGGTAGCGAACGGGTCAGCACCGTTGCCAGTGCACAAAGCCCGATGGTAATGATCTGCTGATTGATCGTCATGCCAGACCACCCGCCTTTTCAATGGGCCGCCTGAAAAGGGTCAGGAAGGCCAGAATGCAGGCCATGGTGGGCACCAGGAAGGAATCTGCGCCAAACACCAGCAGGCAGCCCACCGAGCACAGAAAGCCGATCATGGCGGTATAATGCCGCTTTTCCTTCAGCCACTGTTCAAGGAAAATAACTACGAACATGGCCGTCATTACAAATTCGATGCCGTCCGTGTTAAAGCTGATCAGCGACCCCAGAAGCCCTCCCAGGGTGGAGCCCGTCACCCAGTACAGCTGGTTGAGCAGCGTAACGAAGAACATAAACCAGCCCTTGTCCACATCCGATGGAATTTTGGCGGTACAGTTGATGGAGAAGCTTTCATCGCACATGCCGAAGATCAGATAGAAGCGTTTCCAGCCCAGGCCCTTATATTTATCCAGCATAGCAATGCCATAGAACAGGTGCCGGGCCTGGATCATCAGCGCCATGATGAAGGTCTGCACCGGGGCAAAGGGGCTCAGGAGCATTTCCACCGCCACAAACTCCAGCGACCCGCCGAAGATAGTAATGCTCATCAGCATAGGGTACCAGAAGCCGAACCCCGATACGTTCATATAGATGCCATAGGCCATGCCCAGAAACCAAAACCCTGCAAAAATAGGAATGGTGCAGGGAAAGGCCGCCTTAAGGGCTTTCCGCTTGACTCCTTTTAGCTGCATGGGAAAAATCCCTCCTTCTCAGAGGGCAAGTATAACATGCGTTGCATATTCATGCAATGGGGATCCCCTGTTTTTCCGTATGCCGGCAATTACAATCGTTTTAGGCAGGAATGCTTTTCGTCTATTGCAAAGCCGTTATTTCTATAAAAATTCAATGTGCTTTCCCTGTTTGAACCCGTTTCCAGAAAAACCTTATAGCAATTATGTTCTCTTGCAATCTCCGAAGCTCTTTCCAGCAAAGCGGATGCATAACCTTGATTTCTGTAATCTGCATGTGTTACCACGTTTTCTACCACTGCAAAGGGCCTCACATTATGTGTCAATCCTTCTACGATCGCCATTTGCACGGACGAAACAACTTTTCCGTCTTCCTCTGCCACTAACAGATGCATATTATCATCTTTTTCAAACTTGGCCAGAAGTTTTTCCCACAAAGACATATCCTGCTCTTCTTTCGGCGGAAAACGTGTCAGATGTTCAAAATATAACACCATTAAAGCCTTTGCATCCGTACCATTTGCTTTCCTGATAACCACAACACACCTCCGCCGTTGGCTGAAAAACCACTTTCATATTGTCCATTTTATCAGAGCAAAACATAAACAGCAAGCCGCATTCGCTATCCCCTCCTTCCCCGGCATCGTCTGGGCCGTATCTGTCCGGCCTCCCTTTTCTCCCCCGTTTTTCAAAAAAAGAAGAGAAGAAAAACCCTCCGCCCCTATTGCATTCCTCCTGCCATTCATGTATGCTGGAAAATGCGTTGCAGCAAAACAAAAATAGTCACTCTGTTACCCAACCATTAACCCAGAAAGAGAGAAAACCTATGGAACCCCAATCCGCACAAAAGAAGGCTGCCGGCAAGGCGGCACTTTTGTGGCGCTTCCTCAAAGGGAGCAAACGTTTCTACATCGGCGCTATCCTCTGCGCCGTGGCCATCACGTTTCTGGACATGCTCACCCCGCAGATCATCCGCATTACGGTGGATAACGTGCTGGATACCAAGCCCCTGGCACTTCCCGGCTTCCTTACGGATATGCTGGCTCGGCTGGGCGGCGTGGAGACCATCCGGCAGAACCTGTGGATGGTGGCGGCGGCAGTTATTGTGGTGGCAATGGTCATCGCAGTGTTCCGCTATGGCAACATGACCCTTACTGCCAAAGCCTCCGAAACACTGGTGCAGACCATGCGCAACCAGCTGTTTTCCCACATTCAGCGGCTGCCCTTCTCCTGGCATATGAAAAACCAGACCGGCGATATCATCCAGCGCTGCACCTCCGACGTGGATATGATCCGCAACTTTGTTACCGATCAGCTGATGCAGGTATTGCGTGTGGCGGTGCTGTTGTGCCTCAGCCTCAGTTTCATGATCTCCATGAATCTCAAGCTGTCCGTGATCGCCATGGTGTCCATTCCCATTGTGGTCAGCTATTCGGTGTTTTTCCACCAGCGTATCGGCAAGCGCTTTACCGAGTGCGATGAAAACGAAGGCGTGCTTTCCACCATCGCCCAGGAAAACCTCACCGGCGTGCGTGTGGTGCGTGCCTTTGGCCGGGAAAAGTACGAAAAAGACCGCTTCGACAAGCAAAACGAGCACTATACCAACCTGTGGGTAAAGCTGTGCCGCACCCTGAGCTACTTCTGGGGCCTGGGCGACGGCGTGAGCATGCTGCAGGTGATGCTGGTAATCGTGCTGGGCGCAAACCTCTGCGTCAAGGGGGAAATGACCCCCGGCGAGCTGATCTCCTTCATTTCCTATAATGCCATGCTGACCTGGCCCGTGCGCTCCCTGGGACGCATGATCTCCGAAATGAGCAAGGCCGGCGTGAGCATCGACAGGCTGAACTACATCATGTCCTCCGAGGCGGAAAGCGACAAGCCCGATGCCGTTGCCCCTTCCCTTGACGGGGATATCCGTTATGAGCATGTATCCTTCTCCTACGACGGGGAGCATCCCATTCTGGAGGACGTATCCTTTACCATCCCTGCGGGCAGCACCTTTGCCATTCTGGGCTCCACCGGCAGCGGCAAATCCACCCTCATGCACCTGATGAACCGCCTCTATGACCTGCCCCCGGAAAACGGCAGGATCACCATCGGCGGCGTGGATGTGGCGGATATGCAGGCGCAGTGGCTGCGCAAGCATGTGGGTATGGTGCTGCAGGAACCCTTCCTGTTCTCCCGTACCATTGGCGAAAACATCGGCATTACCCGCAAGGATATGTCCCTTACCGATATCCGTGAAGCGGCAAAAATCGCCTGCATCGGCGATACCATCGACGAGCTGACCGCAGGCTACGATACCATCGTGGGCGAAAGAGGCGTTACCCTCTCCGGCGGGCAGAAACAGCGTACCGCCATCGCCCGTATGCTGACCCAGAAAACCCCCATCATGGTCTTTGACGATTCCCTTTCCGCCGTGGACGCACAGACCGACCTGCTCATCCGTACCCGGCTGAAGGAACGCATGAAGGATGCAACGGTCATCCTTATTTCCCACCGGGTCACCACGCTGATGCAGGCGGATCAGATCCTTGTGCTGGATAAGGGCCGTGTGGCCCAGCTGGGCAGCCATGAGGAGCTGGCAAACCAGGAGGGCATCTACAAGCAGATCTATGAACTGCAAATGTCCCGTCAGGAAGAAGGTGTGTCCGCATGAGTGAAAACGCAGCAACTGTGAAAAACGTGAAGGACACCAAGCAGAAAAAGCTTCCCTTCTTCGGCATTCCCAAGATTCTGCCCTATCTGGGGCGGCACAAGGGCCTGCTGGCCATGATGCTCATCGGCATCTTCCTCAACGGCATTATCGATATCATTACCCCCCTGTTCCAGCGCTACGCCATCAACAACTTCGTGCTGAAAAACACCATGCAGGGCGTGGTGCCCTTCGTGATCGTCTACGCCCTGGTGATCGGGCTGCAGGTGTACTTCGCCCTCAGCTCCAGCTACCGGGCCTGTGTGCTGGAAATGAACCTGGGCCGGGATTTGAAAAAGGATGCCTTCGAGCACCTGCAAACCCTGTCCTTCAGCTACTACAACCAAAACAGCGTTGGCTACATCCACTCCCGTGTCATGAGCGATACAGGCCGCATCGGCGGTATCCTCAGCTGGAACCTGTTTGACGGCGTGTGGAACATCACCTATCTGGTGGGCGTTGTGGTGTCCATGTTCCTGCTCAATGCAAAGCTGGCAGCCATGGTGGTGATCATCGTGCCCTTTGTGGCGCTGATCTCCGCTTTCTTCCAGAAGCGCCTTGTGGAGGGCAACCGAAAGATCCGTGAAATCAACTCCAGGATCACCGGCAATTTCAACGAGGGCATCACCGGCGCCAAGACCACCAAGACCCTCGTCATTGAAGACCGCATGGACGGCGACTTCCGGGAAACCACCGCTGAAATGCGCATGGAATCCGTGCGCACGGCCAAAATCCGGGGTACTTTCTTTACGCTGGTCATCTTTGCCTCCGCACTGGCGCTGGCCATCGTGCTGTGGCAGGGCGGCGAAATGGTGAAGGTCGCACCCCTCGTTATGCAGATCGGCACCCTCAGCGTATTCATGAACTACGCCATGGGTATGATGGAACCGGTACAGTGGCTGGCCCGCATCATTTCCGAGCTGATCTTCATGCAGGTGAATATTGAGCGTGTGACCAATCTGCTGAACACCACCTCCGACGTGACCGACAGTCCCGAAATCGTCGAAAAGTACGGCGACTGCTTCAACCCCAAAAAGGAAAACTGGGAGCCCCTCATCGGTTCCGTTACCTTTGAGGATGTTACCTTCCGCTATCCCGACGGCGATGTGAATGTGCTGGAACACTTCAATCTGGAAGTGCCTCAGGGCACCAACGTGGCCATTGTAGGCGAGACCGGCGCAGGCAAATCCACCCTGGTCAACCTGGTGTGCCGCTTCTTTGAGCCCACCGAGGGCCGCATACTGATCGACGGCCGGGATGCCCGGGAGCGCAGCCAGCTCTGGCTGCACCAGAACATCGGCTATGTGCTGCAAACGCCTCACCTGTTTTCCGGCACCATTCTGGAAAACCTGCGCTACGGCAAGCCCGATGCCACCATGGAGGAAATCGAGGCGGCGGTGAAGGCTGTCCGGGCGGACCAGGTCATTGCCAAGCTGGAAAAGGGCTACGACACAGACGTAGGCGAGGGCGGCGACCTGCTCTCCACCGGCGAAAAGCAGCTGATCTCCTTTGCCCGTGCCATTCTGTGCGATCCCCGCATCGCCATTCTGGATGAAGCCACTTCCTCCATCGATACCCTTACCGAGCAGCGCATTCAGGATGCCATCGACAAGCTGATGGAAGGCCGCACCTCCTTTGTGATCGCCCACCGTCTTTCCACCATCCGCAAGGCAGATGTGATCCTTGTGGTGGACGACGGCAAGATCGTGGAGCGTGGCACCCATGACGAACTGATGAAGGCCAAGGGTGTGTACTACGCCCTCTACACCCGCCAGTTTGAGCAGGAGGCCGTGCGCCAGGTAATGGGAGAATAACATGAAAACCTATGTACCTGAATACTACTTTGATTTCCAGTGCATCTCCAGCCGCTGCCGGCATACCTGCTGCGCCGGCTGGGAGATCGACCTGGATGAGGACACGCTGTGCAGATATGCCGGCGTGTCCGGCTCTTTGGGCCAGGAACTACGCAAGGCTATCGCCCAGGAAGAGGACGGCAGTGCACACTTCCTCCTGCAGGGCGAAGAGGAACGCTGCCCTTTCCTCCGGGAGGACGGGCTTTGCAGACTGATCCTCCAGCTGGGCGAGGAAAGCCTGAGCCAGATCTGCACCGATCATCCCCGTTTCCGCAACGAAGTGGGCGGCCGGGAAGAGATGGGCCTGGGGCTGTGCTGCGAGGCCGCTGCGGAGCTCATTCTGGAATGGAACAAGCCTTTCCGGCTGGTAGAGCTGCCCGGGGCAAAGCAGACATGTTCTGACCATTGGGAAGATGGAGCGGATGAGGACCGTCCCTCCACAGAAGCGGCCGCTTTTCTGCAATGGCGGCAGCAGCTTACGGACTGGCTGTATACATCCCCTCTGCCCTTTTCACAAAAGCTGGAAAAGATGCTTTCCGGCAGGGTTTCCTCTCTTGTTCATCCCGCAACCATCAGCGCCCTCTGCGAAGGGCTGGAATACATGGATGAAGAATGGCACAGGCTCATGGAAAGCATGGAGGAAACACAGCCCTGGCCCCCGGATGCAGCCATGCAGCGCAGGCTTGTAAACCTTATGGTATATTTCATCTACCGGCATATGCACAACCTGCTGGAGGATGGCCGCCGGGACAGCTGGACGGGTTTGTGCGTGCTCAGCACGGCGGCAGTGTGGCATGCTGCCTGCATGCTGGCCTCCGACCCGGGCAGGCCCACCGCCGCCGAGCTGGCGGATGCAGCCCGCCGTTATTCCAGCGAGGTGGAATATTCCGACCAAAATGTGGATGCCATTATGGGCGCACTGGCGGATGCCTTCGGAGAATGAAATCGTTTCGCCAGTCCATGAAGCATCCCCTTACCCAACATTTACCATCACCGAGGTGCTCGTATGTACAAGACCATTCTTTTCGACCTGGACGGAACCCTTCTCAACACCCTGGACGACCTTGCGGATTCCACCAACGCCGCCCTTGCCGCCGGGGGCTATCCCACCCGAAGCCTTGAAGAGGTGCGCAGTTTTTTGGGCAACGGCATCGGCAACCTGATCCGTCTGGCGATGCCCGAAGGCTCCACCCCTGCGGAAACCGAAGCGACGCTGGAACGTTTCCGCAGGCATTACGCCCTTCACAACCGCTGCAAAACATGCCCCTATCCGGGCATTTTGCCCATGCTGGAAAATCTTTCCCGCGCAGGTGTGCCCCTCTGCGTTCTGTCCAACAAGAACGATCCCAACGTACAGGCCCTTTGCAGGGATTTCTTTCCGGGGCTGATCACCCTTGCCGCCGGCGAAAAGCCCGGTGTGGCCCGGAAGCCCGATCCAGCCGGCGTATGGTGGCTGTGCCGCCAGCTGGATGTGCAGCCCTCCGAGGTGATCCTCGTAGGGGACAGCGAGGTGGATGCAGAAACCGCCCGCAATGCCGGTGTGGACTTTCTGGCGGTGGGCTGGGGGTTCCGCACGGAAAACCAGCTGCTGGCAGCCGGAGCGGACAAGGTATGGCAGACGGTGGCGGATGTGGAAAAGCATCTCCTTCAGTCCTGCATTCCAGGTTGACAGGCGGCGGGAAAGCTGATACAATGGCCCTCAAATTCGGAAAGGAGGCACGGCAATGGCAACGGTCAATTTCTTCAATATCGCCCTTCAGCAGTGCGCCGGAATCATGCAGATTTCGCCGTGCTTGCATTGTCGTTCCCAAATTCCGGATCCGCTGATTTTGGAATGAAACCATCAGACCATGACGGTGCAGGTTGAAGTCTTCTTCAATTTGCACCGTTTTTATTTTTTCGGAAAGGAGGCGTGTATCATGCCGGAACAGTCCGCTCACCGCCAGGATGAGGATCCTGTGCAGCAAAAACCCCATAAAACAAAATCTAAAGGAGACGCTTATGAAAACCATCGACGCTGCTGTTTTGGCAGGATACAATGCCGGAATTGAAAAAGGCCGCCTGAGAAGCGGCATCGGACTTATTGAATTTGAACGTACCAAGGAAATCCTTCTGGAAAGGCTGCCTGACCCTCCGGCTGTGATCTACGATATCGGCGGGGCATACGGCGAGTATGCCTGGTGGCTGGCTTCGCTGGGCTACGAGGTGCACCTGTTCGACCTGGCCGAAACCAATATCGCAATGAGTGCAGAGCTGGCTTCGGAATACCCGGGGGCCGGACTGAAGGCCGCAATGGTCTGCGACGCCCGTTGCATCCCCCGGCCCGACAAAAGCGCAGATGCCATCCTACTGATGGGCCCGCTGTACTCCATCACGGAATACGCCGGACGCATCGCCGCCATCAGGGAAAGCCGGAGGCTGCTGAAGGAAGGCGGCATCCTCTTTTCGGCAGCTCTGACGCCTTACAGCGTTCTTTTATCCCGCATAAACGTATATCACGAGGACGATACGAAAAAGCGCCGGGAGCTGGATGACCCTGCGGTGCTCGCCATCATTGAACGGGCCCTCAGAGACGGATGCTATATCAACCCGGAAAAGGCCATCGCCAACGGAATCGGTTCCTCCCACCTGCACACCGCAAAGGCGCTGAGGAAGGAGCTATCCCTGGGCGGCTTTGACACGGACTCCGTTCACGGCGTTATGGGCGGCGCATGGATGGCCCCCAACGTTGCCGCCCTGATGGAAGACCCCAAAACCAGGGAGACCCTCATGAAAACCGTACGCATGATCGACACCCACGAGGAGGTCGTCGGCATATCGGGACACATCCTTGCCGTATCACGGAAGGGTGCAGAATTGGGAGAACGCTGAATGCGGCTTTGGCGGGAGAAGGCTTTTCCCCGGGAAAAGCCCCCTCCCGCACCCTCCCGAAAAGCGTATAGAGGGAAGGGTATTTTCGTATGGGAAAGGGCTGCCGGTGTGCGGGAGTCCCTTTTTGTTTGCCGACTTGGCTGCAAATGCGGTCTTCTTTTGCTTCTTTTCTTCTGGCACAGAAGAAAAGAAGGCCCCCCACAGGGTGTCCTTTTGGTTACCATCATGATCTTAGCCATCTTGGAATGAATTATGTGAATGAAATGTTGTAAAAACATAATAAGTTCTGCGATACAAGAGAACTCGTTCACACACCAGATTCAGAATATGCTATATTTAAGGAAATAATTTGTAAAGAACAATGGGGGATGTAAGATGCTACGACAGGCAATAGGAGAC
>SVGY01000028.1 GCA_015056145.1 Clostridiales bacterium | reverse complement strand
CGCAAGAATGTGCCCCTTGTACGGAACGAAGTGACGCAAAAACAGCCCAGACTTTCAAGTGTCCGGGCTGTCTGTCTCACAGAGCGTACATGCAGGGATTGTCCCTGTATAGAAGTGCGCCATTAATAAACAGAAGAGTTAATGTTTTAGAGAATATGATCTGTAATGCAATCGTACCAATGAACGTAGGTTGTGCCATTTACGATAAGCCTGTCATTTTCAGGTAACTGTTCGCTCCAGGGCTTCTTGTATCGGTCAATAGCCCAATCATCACGATTGTATCTGCGCCACAGAATCGTCTTTCCATCTTTGTCCAAGAACTGCTCGGAAACAACACCACAGTTATAGGTTTCAATATCCATTACGCAAACAGTGTCATAACTTTTACCTCCGATGATAACGGTATATCTGCCAACAATGTCAAGAAGGAAATCTTTGTTTGCGCTCGTAACAGAGTTTCCAACTCTCTGAATATCACCTTTAGCGGAAAGGTTCGTTTCGTTTCCGCAATTATCTTCTCCAAATCCCCAGTTCAGCATAAATTCATCGCCGTCAAGGAACGTGATGTAATTGCGAACGTCTCCATCATTTCGGAGTGTTGCAAGGTAACGACAATGTGTATCTGTCAGCTGTGCTACAAAAGTGCGATTGATTACCTCATTCTTATCTGAGTAGGAAGCTTCTCTTGCGGTAAGCTCCACGCCCTCAATGCCGTGAACTTTGGCTTTGCCTGTAACTTGCATATCATAAACATGGCTGCATTTGCGGGAAGGAATATCATACATACCCCAAGACATTTTTTCGCCAAGCTTGGGGATCAAGAACCATCCCATAAGTTCTTCCCACTTTACAGAGAAGGGGACTTTGGCACTTGCTTCAATTTTGTATTCGGGAATAAATTCGGGCAACTTTTTCATAGTGATTTCTCCTTTCGATACTTCGGAGTTATATAGATATTTGGTTTTGAAATTTTGTTTTGCTGTATGAAGTCTGCTTTTTACTGTTCCAACAGGAATGTTCAGTTGTTTGGCAATTTCGGCTTGCGGAAGCTCTTTCCAAAAATAAAGGTACAAAATTTGCTTGTCTTTATCACCAAGTAAATTCAAAGTTTCTCTTACTGTGGCAACTATGGAAACGCCATGTCTGCCATCTGACAATTCACTTTCGGAAATTTCATCAATCGGGATTTCATACTGCGTTGCTTTCGTGCGAAAATAGTCATTACATTTATTTCTTGCAATGCTAATAATCCATGCCTTAAAAGAGTCCTTGTTTTTTAATTGAGGGAACTTTTGACAAGCGGCAAGGAAAACCTCTTGTAAAACATCGTCTGCATCCGATTTTGAGTTCAAACGAAATCTCACAAAACGTTCCACAGATACTCGCTCTGCTTCCAACAACTTTTCAAATTCATCCATAGCCTCACCTCCTTTGGTCTATGAGTGATTATAACCGGTTTCACTTATATAGACGGGAGCCAGAATCGAAAGGTTCATTTTGCTTTCAAAAATTAAACGGCACTCGACATTATTTCGAGTGCCGTAATTAACTTTTTTACGACCATCCGCCAATAAGGCAGGGCGTTTGTGCCTGGGAAATCAGAAATTCTCCACGAGGAAACCTGCATTGGCCGGGAAAGCCGCAAGAAGCGCATCAGAAGGACGATGGAGCTGCACATCGGCACGGTTGGCGATGGCGGCAGGCAGATCCATTACGCCTGTAAGCAGCACGGAAAGCGCCTGGATGGAGACTTCCAGGTCAGGCTGGCTGTCATCGTCAAGGGTAACATGCGCCTCACTGGAGCAGCTGACACGGTAGGTATGATCATTATCGGCAAGGTTGGAATCATGTACACGGACGCTGAATCCGCCGAGAGCAGCAGGCCAGGGATGCAGCCGCAGGGCTTCCGCTGCATTGATAATGCGAACCATGCCGCAGTTTTTGGTGCTGACAGAAATATCGTAGGGTTCAGGGAAAAGGCTGAAGGGATTGACATCGGCAGGAAGCTTGAAGGACATTCTCTCTGCGCTAGGAGTAAGCAGACGGAAGAAACCGAAAAGGCCACGGAGGGCGGAAACGTCATCAAAGGCCCAGTCAAGAACGGAATAGGATTTGCTGTCGTCGGACTGAAGGTGATCAAGCAAGCAGTAGGCACGGGCCTGTGCGTTTTCATCGTACCAGATGTAGGTGTGATGGTGGGTCACATAGGGATCCTTGCCAAAACGATGCTGCCAGTAGGCATCGCTGCGCTGGCAGAGAAAGTTGTGCTTTTTTTGGAAGCGGGCATAGATGGCCTTGATTTCGGAAAAATCGCCGCCAGGCAGAAATTGCTTTACGCTGCCCACATAAGGAATATCCTTGAAGGCCTCCATGCCAAAGTCCATATACTGCACAGGATGGCCGCATTCAAAACCAAACTTCCGGTAGAAGGGATGAGAGAAGGGGAACAGGGAGGAAAGAACGTCGCCACGATCGTAGGCTGCCTTCAGCACGAAGGGAAGCAGGTGGCGCATATGGCCTTCTCGGCGGTACTCGGGAAAGGTGGCCACGCCGCCTACGCCGCACATACCCACATCCTGCCCCCAGTAGCAGCACTTGTAGGGGTTAGCAATAACACTGGAGGTCATAATGCCGTCATCGGTATAGGCACCGTAGCAGAAATCGCTTTCATTGTTGCTGTCCACAGGGGTCTCTGTGCGCTCGAAACGGAAGGCGATGTTCATGTTGTTTTGCATAGTAATAAACTCGTCAGGAGTGATTTTGCGCAGTTTCATGAAGCTTCTCCTTTCGGAAATGAAATTGTACCAAGGATTGAGATCAGTATAGCAAAGAATGCAGGTTTTTTCAATGTACAAAGGCAGGGGAAAGAAGAAAGAGGGCGAAAAATATATTCATGTATTCTGGAAGGAGACTATCGAAAATGAAAGTGTTTTTGTGCGGATTTTGGAAATATGCCTGTGTACCGGTGATGATCCTTGCAGGGGCGCTGGTGCTCAGCCTGGTATCAGCCATTGCAGGCCCGGAACCCTCTGTGCAGGTGAACCTGTGGATAAAGCCGGCGGTTGCTGTGGTATGCATTCTGCTGGGTATGTTCTGCCTGAGAAAAATGGGAAAAAAGCCGCTGATTCTTTCCTCAGTAATAGCATGCGTGCTTTCGCTGGTGATTCAGTTGCTGGCCCTGCCTGCCATGAACGGCGGCATGTATGCGAAAATATATGGTGTGGTTTGCATCTACACAGCGCCTATGTTCTGGGCCACAAATCCTATTGTGGACTGGTTTGGAACAGACACAGGAGTACTGCTGGCGGTAATCGTGCTGATGGTGCTGCTGCCGATGGTGTATGCATTTTCCAGGGTGTTTGCAGGAAAAAAGGACAAGGCTGAATGAAAAAACTGATGAACGAGGGATCGCATGACGTTTCTGGTGCCCTTTTTGCATGCCTGAATGGCGTTACCAATGGATACCCTTGTTTCTAATGAGCGAAAAACGTGGAATTCCTAAAAAGAATGATTCTTTTCTTCCTGCCACTGGTTTTTACTTTATGTTTTAGTTTCGGGCAAAGGACAGTAATAAACAAGAAAAAATGAAAGAGTAAATGACAACGGTTCTGCTGTACAGCTTGCAGCAGAACCGTTGTTTTGTATGTATTTTTTTGGCTTTATTCCTCAGGGGAATAAGCGGGCGTATCCATCATGTAGCAGCCAAAGCCCTGTGCGCCGCCGAGGATGAGGGCTTGATCCTCAAAACGCAGCCCCCGCACAAAGACTTCGCCACTATTGGCGGTGAAGATGATCACATGGGAATATTCATGGGCGAAAAGAGCGTTGTCAGGGTTGTTCTCGCAGAGGGTCCAGGTACCGGAAGGGGAGGACATCAGCTGACTGGAAACAGTAAACTCTTCATCGCAGAGGTAGGTACCGTCCTCATTGAGGATAAGCGCACCATGCAGCGCTTCCAATCCGCTGTGATAGAGCCAGCGGCCGCAAAGAGGCAGGGAAGCAAAATCGGAAACAGGAGAGGTAAACAATTCCAGGTCCTTCACCGGAACAAAACCCCAGACAATCTCTCCACCATCTGCAAAATGGCCGTCTCTGACCTCGGCGCTGACGTAGGCGTAATCGTCGTTCAAAAGGCCAAGGCAGGTAAAGAGAGTGCCTTCAGGCGCTTCAAACTGGCGATACTGGGATACCAGGGGATCATCAGTAAGATAAGTGGCACGAATGGCTCGCAAGGGCATCTGCAGAGGATAGAGGCGGGGCAGAGTATCCAGGTCAAGGGAAAGTTGCCCGGCGGAAATAAAACCATAACGCTGGGTACGCTCGCTGACATCGTAATGAATCAGCGCATAGGAATCCCCTTCGTTGTTGGTATACAGGGCATGTGCCCACATTTCCCCCTTCAGGGAAACAGCAGCCTTGCCCTTGGCAGCCCGCCAGGAAGATTCGCCAAAAGGAGCAGAATATACAGGTGCATTGCCCGTGCCCTGGCCTTCCAGACGAATGCCCGAAGAAAGATCCTGGCCATAGGAACCCAAAAGGCTGCTTCCGGGCTCCAGGGCTGCATCCATCAGATTCAGGCGGTGTACATCCTCCAAAGAACGGGGGAAAAGCGAAATGTTGAACCGGGAAAGCGGAAAATCATGCTGAACAATGAGATTTTCGTCGTTCATGGAGGCACGGTAGCAGGAAGCGTTGCTGTCCAGCGTAATGGAAAAATCGCCAATGACGGCACGCAACAACTGATGAAATTGACCGTTGTGCATAAAGGTGTACGACTCCCGATCGCCATAGGCGAGGGTGAAAAGATCGTTATCGCCGGAAAGAGAGATTTGCTTACCGCGATCATCTCCGGGCTGATACACCGCCGTGGGGTACACATGAAAAACATCGTCGTCCACAAGCATCAGGGCATTGTGATAGCGGCTGCCCATTACGGCAATGTTATCCACCTGCTTAGTGATGGTGGAATAGTCGTTCCAGGTATCCACGGTCATAACCGCCTCCAGAAGGTCGCCTCTGAGGCCCCAGCTGTTGGCGAGGGAGGGCAGGGGAATAAGGCACAATAGAAGAATGAGGGCGAAACATTTCTTCATGGGGATCCTCCTTGAACAAATGGTAAGGATGTAAATAAAACGAAAAAACCATGCAATTTTATCCAGGCAAGGAAGAAAAAAACAAATTCGGGCGTTATATGGTGGAGAAGGCCGCTCGAGACGGCAAAAAGTGAGAAAGGTCGAATACTACCGTGGAGAGAAGGGAAAACGTGAAAAACACGAAGGTATACATTGGAATTCTGCTGGCAGCGATGGGGATAATGACGTTAACCTGCGCCGGTGCAGGCGAGGCGCTGTACCCAGCCGTAGATGGAAAACTGTGGGGATATATCAACAGTGAAAACCAGTGGGTGATTCCTCCCAGCAGCGCAGACCGACCGGATTATGCCTATGGTGATGTTCGCCTGTACAACTGGCTGACGGAAGAATGGACTGATGCCAGGGGAAACCGCTATACACAGGAAGAGATGATGGATCCGGCAAGATGGGGAATAACAGAAATAAATGGGCAGCCAGTATGGCGTTGCAGCAGTGAGCGGTTTGGAGACAATTGGCTGGTTGCCTGTTACGTTGAGGGGGCGAACAGACAAAGGAACACTCCCATGGGCTATGTGTTGATGGATGAGGATCTGCATCGTCTCAGTGATGACATATACCTGGAATTCTACATGGCGGAGGATAAACGCCATGCCATCGTTACGCTGGAAGAAAATGCACAATCCGGCTGTCTGATCGACGAGGGTGGAACAATTCTGCGCAAGGGGCTTCCTCTTGGATGCCTGTCCGCAGACGGGAGGGTTGTTAGTCGCCGAAAGGATTGGGAAACGCTGTATTTTGATGCCTATGACGGAACGCAGCTGGATGAGCGCAAGGCGGCAGAAATTCATGCTGAAAACTGTCCGGAAGGACTGTGGCCCTGCGAGATAACCATATCCGATCAACAGGCGGCACAAGAAACGGGAAACATGGACTGGTCGTCCCCGGGGTTATCCGACAGCAATACAAGGACATATTTTGTGTATGTGGATGGTGAGGGAAACATCGCAAAGTATCTGGGACTTTTTCAGGAAGCGGGCGAATTTGCTAACGGTTATGCGGCGGTGAAGACAGAGGATGGGCAGAGGGTCATTATCAATACAGAAGGGAAGGTCATTCTGGAGGATGTGAGCATCGTGAACGGTCACTGGTATGGCGCCCCGGACATGAATGACGGATGGGCGGCGATGATTGTCTTCGGTCAGGGAAAAATGGTGCGGGAAGGATGCAATTACTTCAATGCAGAGGGCAGGACGCTGTACCCGGAGCACTGCTTGTATAGCGCTGAACCGTTTTTTGAAGGTCGTGCGTTGATCGGTGTGCTGATGGAGGACTATTCCCTTGTTTATGCACAGATTGACCCGGAAGGGAATGTGGTCTGGGCAGAGGACGGGGTAGATGTGAAGAAACTGCAAATGCAGCTGGATCAGGGATCGTGCAGCTGCATTGCAGATATGACGGCTGAGGATGCCCAGGAACTGCTGAGGGGAGAATGGGTCTGTCAGGGTGGGGGACAGCATTTGACAGAAATTCGGAAAGAAGATGGAACCTGGTCCGTACCGCTGAAGGATGATGGAACCTGGAGCATACGGAGAACAATGCCCGAAGATTACGGCTATTCCGGATATGATTTTGTTTTTGTAGAGATATATCATGACGAAAACGGAAATGAGAAGGCAGTGGAGATGGAGCTGACAATATGGCATCGGGATTGTTTCACAATAAGCTTTGGAGAGGGCAGCAGCAGATACGCCCGTCAGGCAAGCAGAGCGGATGAACGCTGGTGGTACTGGCAGCCCGAAGAAGGTGAAAATGAGAACTGATGGGAATTTCAGAAGGTGCAATCATGTCAACAAAAGAGCAAAAGGAATCATGGCTGAACTTTTGGTGCTGGTTATGCTCGGCGGATGCATCTCATCCGCCATATGTGAAGGAAATCCATGCGCATTGGAAACCGGCAAAGTCTTCCAAAGGATTGCGGTAAATGCAGAGACACTTTACCCTGATATGCAGTTTGATGTTCCTGCGAAGGACGATATGTTGAATGCGGCTTTGACGGCCCTGCTGGCATCATCGGTAGCCGTTTAGGAAAACTGGAGTGGAAGGCCTGTATGATTTTCCTTTGTTGGAGGTTGAAAGCGCAGCCCTGACTTAGTGTACAACAATGATACAGAACCAGGATCAGGGAAAAAATCTGGATTATCAGCCTGTTTCCGGAGAAGATACCGCAGCTGGCGGCATGTGTAGCTCTTGACGAAAAGGGCCGGAGCTTGTATATTCCGTAGAAATTGACGGAAGGGAAGGAACGGTGCTGGATATGGTAAAAAAACGCAGATGGTTTGGGATAACAGAAAAGAAAAGCGGATGCATCCTGAAGGGTGCATCCGCAAATGTGAGCAAAACAAAAGAACAGATCCATAAATGGTTCAGTTCTTTTGCTGTTGGTGCAGCGTTCGATTTCATATCCGAACCGGTTTGCTCTTTTTCAACACTTGCTTGAAGATCTCCGAATAATCGCATCAACAAAAGAGCAACGCCTGCAAAGACAAGCGTTGCTCTCAGCTTGTCGAAAAACCTCATTCTTGTCAGTCAAAGCCGCAAATCTTGCACCTTCGGTGCTCGCTGTGCTTTCTTGAAAGTGCTGCGGCACAAGGAATGTGGGCTCTGCCCACACCCGGCAGGGGGATGATCCCCCTGCACCCTGCGCATTTTTTTGACAGCCAGAGAGCAACGCCTGCAAAGACAAACGTTGCTCTTTTTGAGATCATTTTTGTGATTATTTTACGGCAGCCAGCGCCGCATCGGCCTTGGCGATCCACTCGGTGCGGTCGCCCAGTTCGACGGCTTCCAAAGTCTGCATGGTTTCAGCAGCCTGCGCTTCATCCAGCGTGCCATCCTTGGCAGCCTTCACAGCGGCAAAGGCAGCCTTGGCAGCATCCACCTGGCGCATGCCCTTGGCAAAGCCGCTGCGCATGGAAGCTTCGATGCCGAACAGCTTGTCGAAATACTGCTCGTTGTTGGAGAACTGACCCAGAGAGCTGACGCCCAGACGGAAATTGCTCATACCCTTGGTGTTCTTGAAGCCAAAACGCATGAAGTGCTTGATCTCTTCCTGACCTTCGCTGTTGGTCTTCTTCTCTTCCTCGTGAGTGTAGGAAACCAGATCGGCCAGGCGATAGACGCAGGCGTAGGTGGTCTTGCCGAAGAACATGAACTTGTAGCGGTTTTCCACAAAAGCGATCAGACCGGTGGAGGGGGAAACGTACACGATCAGGTCGCTCAGGCCGGTCACCTGACGGAGTTTTTCTTCCTTCACCTTGGTTTTTTGCAGAGGAACGAAGATCTGATTCCATACCTTGGTGCCGAACTCGATCTGTTCGATGTGGTCGGTCACGTCGGTCAGGGTGGCGGCTACCCGGTCGAATACCTTGAAGCACTTCTTGCTGCATACCTTGCGGCAGATGTAGTTGCCGTCCGCCAGCTTTTGGGCGCTCATCAAGCCGATCTCAGCGCCGCAGATTGCACAGTTGTGTTTTGCCATGAGACGATACCTCCATGTATTGTTGTCTTTCTTTCGCACAAAGAAAGCAGGGTTCACAGGGATCAGAACTCTCTCAGATACAGCGAGCCGTCCTCGCCGCTCATTTCGATAAAGGCGAAATGGTACATGCCGTTCGGGTCTTCATAGCCCACGGCCAGATTGGGCGTCATGCCGAACATGACGGCTGTAGCGGTGATGGCCTGCCCCGGCTTCAGTTCGTATTGCATATCCTCCAGTGTGAACTCAAATTCCGCTTCGCCGGTATCCTCATCCCAGACCATCAGCTCAATGCTGTAGAGGTGGATCTTGCCCAGCACGTCCTCTGAGTGCAGCACATAATTCAGCCGGGGATAATCTGGCTCCGCATAGTAGGTCAGGTCGTAGGTGAGCGTAGTGCAGTCGTATTGCGAAAGGGGGAAGCTCTCTGCGTAGTCGATCTGAAGCACCGGGGCAGGGCCTTCATATGCGCCGCTGTACAGATTGGTCCGCATCACAAACTTGTGGGGATAGTGGAGCATCTCGTTGTAGACTTCTGCACGCTCCGATTGGATGAAGCCGCAGCGGTCGCCCCATTCCACATAGACCCTGCCGTTATCCATCATATGGCAGTTCCGCACAACAGTATTGGGCCAGATGGTGTCGATGGGCTCGGTGCTGTCGATGGTGGGGTAGAAGGGCGCACCCTCCGGGGTCGTGGTGACCATCATGGCGTTGAAGGTAAGAGCGCCGTCGCTGGGTTCCAGATACTGGGCCATGATGTACCCGGCATAGCCGTCAAACTCGCAGTAGACCCATTGGTCGCCATCATACCGGCAATTGCTGACGATGGAACCCAGCGAGACCTTTACCAGCCTCGGAGAAGAGGCGCTGGGACGTTCCCTGAGAGAGACCCATTCGTTGCAGTTGATTACCTGCATATTGCCGATATAGTCACCCTCCTCGGCGAAGGCAGAAATACAACCGCACAGCAGCCCGGCCGCAAGGAAAAGGGACAGAATATCCGAAAGAATCTTTTTCATTATGCCTGCTCCTGCTTTTCGATTTTTTTGCGGTTGGTTTTGGTGTAAAGGAAAAAATCCTGCTTCAGGTTCAGCTGCAGGCCGCCCTCGCGGGAGTACCCGGCTGCACTGGTCTGGCTGGAAGCCTGCTTCAGCTGGCCAATCAATCCGCCCACGACGCACAGCGCCACAATCAGCCCAACGATGCCAACAATCAGCATCGTGCCGCCGGCAAGCTGCTTGAGCAGGTACAGAATCAACGCACCGATGCCCATCACGCCTGCAAAAGCGCTTGCGCCCCACAGGAAGGCCTTGCCCTTGTCAGTGGGCACATCGCAGGTCAGCTTGCCGGTCTGGCCGTTGATGGCGAAGGTGTAGGTCTTGCCATCCTTCACGGTGGTAATGAGCCATACGGGCAGAAGCACCGGGGTCACCTTGCCGCCCTTGGAGGAGAAGCCCTTGCTACGCTCGCTGACGCTGGTGTAGCCGGTAACGGTGTTGCGGATGGCATTGGTGATGCTCTTTTCCACCCGTTCCACAGCTCGCTTTTCGCAGTCTGCCGCATCCACGTCCGCATGGTCTGCCAGCGAGCCGGACAGCACGGAGGGGGTGAAGGGCACGGCCTTGGTCAGGTCGTAGGGCTCCAGCGATTCGCTGATCTTGTTATCCAGCTTCACACTGCCGTCCACGGGAATGTTTTCAAAGCTCATGGTGCCGCTGCGGTTGACGATGTAATGCTCGATGGTCTCGATCTCCCACTCGTCAGTACGCTGGGTACGGCGCTTTTCCGCACTGTAGACGATGGTGGCATCCGCATCGCAGTCGAACAGCCAGTAAGGCACATACAGCTTGCGGATCTCTGCGATCTGGTTATCCTTCTTGAAGATGTTGGGCAGCAGCTTCTTGCCCTGGAAGTAGCCTTCAAACATCTTCTGGGCTTCTTCCTTGGAGATCACGAAGGGAACTACCAGCTCCGGACGGATGCCGCCCTCAATGCGGTCGGGCAGAATGGTGGGGCTGCCGCAATAGGGGCATTCGGTGGCGGTGGTGGTGCCCTCGGTAATCAGCTCGGCACCGCAGCTTTTGCAGCGATATGCCTTCATCTGGGCTACATCGGAGGCGGCATAGCCCTCGTCAGGGACGTCGAAATCGATGCCGCCGCCGGTCTGGGCAGCGTACATGGCTTCCACGGCAGCCAGCTCAAACTGGCTGTCGCAGGCGTGGCAGACCATCTTTCCGCTTGCACCGTCAAAGGTAAGGGAAGAGGCACAATTGGGGCATTTGTAGGCTACAGTACTCATGTGTTTGCTTGCTCCTTCTCGTAGGTTGTATGAGATTTGACTTTAGGCTTGCGCAGCCCCAGCACGGCCAGCACAACGCCGATGAGCATAAAGACGATGGAACCGCCCATGATGCCGCCCTGGTTGGCAGACAGAATCTGTTCCTTGCTGAGTACGCCATCTTTCACAATGGGCCCCAGCGTATCGTCTGCCACAAGGAGATTTCCCTGCTGTATGCCGGCGATGGTCATTTCCTGACCCTCGGCTCCGGTATAAATCTTGTAGGCGTAGGCTTTTGCGCCCTCTCGCTCCAAGGCAATCTCTTTATCCATCTCGCGGGTGATATGGGGAATATCTGTATTTCCGCTGTATTCAAATGCGTCGTAGTAGTATTTGCCGCCGGCGATTACCCACCAGCGTTCCGTCGGAGCGCCTTCTTTGGTTTTTCCGCGGCCCAACACATAGTCGTTGGCACTGAGTTCCGCAGTATCAAAGCCATCGTATTCGCTGTCGGCAGGGAAGCCGACAAGCATCTTTTCATCCAGAGCAAATTCACCAAGGGAAGCCTTGCCCACGATGCTCTTCTGACCTTTGGATACCCAGCCATATTTATACAGCAATTGCTCGCTGGAAATTAGCTTGTACTCCTCAGCATAACGGTACGCCTTGATGGTGTCAAGTGTCAATCCCAATTCCTCGTCGTAGGCAGGGGCAGTCATCTCCGGCTTGCCGTGGATGATTACCAGTTTGCCTTCGTTTTCCGGCAGTACGACCGGTGCTTCCAGATAAACGGCGTTCTCCAGCAGGGCTTTCTGGGCAGGAATATCCTTCAGGCCTGCTATGCCCAGCGCAAGCAGGGCAACGCCCAGCACGATGAGAATGATTTTTCCGATTTTCATGTCTCTCATCTCCGTTTGCATCATTGTGCGGTTTGCTTTGAAAACGTCTGCCGGAGCAATCTCCGGCAGACAGTTGCGGCTTTACTCAGCCACCATGTTCAGCACCATGCCGTTCATATCCAGATCCAGTCCGTCGGCGGTGAAGGTCACATAATAGGTGGCAGCGCCCATGTAGTCGATGACCAGCCGTTCCTCTTCCTGAGTCCAATTCAGCAGCACAGGGTAGCCGGCCGAAATCAGTTCGCAGGTGCCATCGGGCTTCAGGGTCAGCGCATATTCTGCGCCCAGCATGGAGGCGTCGACAGTATATCCGGCGGAAGTGTAGGTTTTTGCCACATGTTTTTTGTTCATATAGGCCTCCAGACCAGCAGTTGCCGTCTGGGCAGGGGCCGCTGCTTCAGGAGCATCCGGGGTAGAAGCTTCTTCCTTCGCTTCCGGTTCGTAGAAACGGGGCGTGCCAAAGTAATCCAGCATCAGGCCATCGCCGGTGATGCCGAAGTTGTAATAGGTGCCGTAATAATCCACGCAGAAGCCGTCGTGTTCAGCGCCCACAACCGTTACCGTGCCACGGGTCCAGCCGAGGGTTTCCACCAAGCGGTCGCTCATGAACAGCTCCACGCTGCCGTCCGCATTGAAGATGACGTAGTCACCGGCGGCGTTCAGCTGTTCGGCAGTCAGATTGATGCCATTGATGGAAGCGCCCACCAGCACAAACTTTTTGCCGATGTAGGGGTCGCCGCCCTCCTCAGGTTGGGGAGCGGTTTCGCCCTCTGCTGCGTCAGGCTGTGCAGCAGGAGCTTCTTCGGGTTCCGTTGCGTTTTCGGTGGGTTCTTCCTCACCTTCACGGTAGAGGATCATCCAGCCGCCGCCAATGTTCAGGGTGTTTTCGTTTTCGATGACCATGGGCGTGTCGAACCAATTGCCGCTGGTGAACATGGCGCCATCTTCCGTGGTCTTCCAGTTCATGTCATATACACGGCCATCGGTAAAATTCATCACAGCGGTAAAGTCTTCGTTGAAGGTGAGCACGCCGCAGCCGCTTTCCTCCACCCAATCGCCGAGGAAGGAGGCAGAGCTGTCGCCTGCAGGCACTTCAAAGCCGCCGGGGCCAACATAAATCTCAGGCACAGCGCCCACACGGGTCAGCTTCTGCTCAACAGAATAGTTAATAATCAGATATCCATCCACAAATTCAATGGTGGAATCCTTCCAGGTGCCCAAAGTAACGGTGGGGATGCCGTCCACAATCTCCCATTCCATGTGGTTGGTGTACCCATCTTCCTTGTAGATGAGCTTCAGCTTGCCGTCCTCGGTAATCTCCACAGTTCTGTCACTGCTTTCCCAAGTGCCCAGAATGGTACCGGTTTCAACAACTTCTGCCACGGGAGCCATAATGATGGTGGTTTCGGCATCCATTTTAACGGAGATGTTGCCGTTGCCGTCAAAGGAGATTTCCACCAGCTCCGTGGGGGTCTCGCCGATGTAAGCCACGGAATAATCGCTGTACCAGCGCAGTTCGTAAGGCTCTTCCTCGCCTTCGATGGACTGGGCGGTGCCATCGTCGTTCAGCACGATGGTCATCGGCCCGATCAGCTCGGCAGGGATTTCCTCGCCCTCGCTGATGTAGGTGACAGCCTCCCATGTGCCGATGAAGTACTTGGCATCTTCGGCATTGAACTCGGGCCATACCGCATCCGTGTATTCCTCGCCTTCCTGTTCGCAGCGCACGGAGACGGTCATCAGATCCACCACCAAACGACCGGTATCGTCCTTATAGGCGTAAGCAAAAATTTCGTCAGCTTTGGGAACTTTGTCAACAGTACGGGCGAGGAACACATTGCCCTCCTCTATGTACCAGCCCACAACTTCCTTCTTGCCGCCATCCAGATAGAGGTCGCCAAGACCGTTCAAATACAGGCAAAGCTTGAGTTCGGGATAATCGGCGGTCGGGTCGCCCATGACGTCCATACCGGATACACCAAACCAGTCGCCAATATAGTCCCAGGCAGCAATGCCGTCCAGTTCGGGGAATCCTTCTGCTGCTGCCACAGCGGGGAGACAGCTGAGCAGCATCATGGCTGCCAGCAGGAGACTCAGAAACTTCTTCATTAAGATCGATCCTTTCATTCATGATTTGATTCATGTTTTGATGACGGCTTTGGCCGTCTCAGCTGCGCAGATACATCACCAATCGCGCATGTCTTCCGGCAACAGCTGGATGAAATGTGCATCAATAGCGCTGGAGGCATCGCCGTATCCACTGGGAAATTTGCCGTATCCGCTGGCATGGACAGCAGTACCGTCGTCATAAGAGAAGCTTACATCGAAGTGGGTTCCGTCCAGCAATGTGGAATCGGAACCGTTGAAGCCGTCCCAGCCCAGCATACCGTATTGGGAGATGAAACCGGTCAGCGTATCCACCCATGCTTCATCCACCGGAACGGGGTAGGGTTCATCTTCGTTGGCAAACCAGAAGCAGGCGGTATACTTACCGTCTTCAGCACGGAACTCGTAGCCCTGCACCCGTTTGAAGTAAGAGCCGCTTTCGCTGAATGACAGATATATCAGCGCAGCATCCGGTGCAGCTTGCGCAGATGACGGTTTTTCATTGGGCATAAGCTTCTGACATCCACTCAGCAGGAAAGCTGCCCCCAGCAGAAGGCACA
This sequence comes from Clostridiales bacterium, assembly GCA_015056145.1. Taxonomy (GTDB): domain Bacteria; phylum Bacillota; class Clostridia; order Christensenellales; family Aristaeellaceae; genus Limiplasma. Next base: position 2,973 of record SVGY01000028.1, on the reverse strand, counting down.
GCAGGATAGCACGTCTGTTCATGTTTTCCCCCTTCGACCGTTTACGCCGGTCGTAAATATTCATTTCGTCCTACAGATACTTCTTCAATATTATTTTACCAAGTGCAGATTTTTTGCGGTACTACACGAAAGTACTGTTTTTTGGTACGCTGAAGAAAAAGGTACTTTTGTATAGTGGTCAAACAGGTATGAAATTGCTATAATCAAATACGAAAAGGCACACAGAACAACTGCCGATATTGTTTGCTTAAGGAAGAAATACCTATGCCGCTGTCCAAAAAACGTTCCATCACTTATCTGTTGCTGATCGCAGCTGCATTGCTGTTTGCTTATTCGCTGCGGTTTGTGTTTCACCCCATGACAGAAAACGCCCTTTCGGCCATCGCTATGATGACCCTGCGCTGGGCTATTCAGGTAACGCTGACGCTGCTCTGGTGTATATCCATCCGGCGGCGCATCCTGAACACCGCCATTCAGAAGATGCTGCTGAGCGTCGGCGGGCTGTTGCTTTTCTGGCAGGTCGCCCGCATTATCAAATATGACTATGTCATCGTCACCGGACCAATTGGCCGCTATTGCTGGTACAGCTACTATATTCCCATGGTGCTGGTGCCGCTGATCGGCGTGTTTGTGGTGAACCATATTGGCAAGCCGGAAGGTTATCGCTCTCCGGCATGGATGAAATATCTGTTCATTCCGGCGCTGTTTTTGCTGGGCGTTGTGTTCACCAACGACCTGCACCAGCTGGTATTCACCTTCCCAAACGGTTATGAAGCCTACAACAGCGGCTATGGCTACGGCTTTATGTACATCCCGGTGATGGCATGGTTTTTCGTGCTGGCGCTGTTCTTTGTGATCGGGCTGTTGGTCAAAAGCCGCGTGCCCGGCAGCAAGCGTTTTCAGACCATGCCGCTGCTGATCGCCATCTTCGGCATCGGCTTCTGGATCGTCTACAGCCTGGGTTACATCGAGTGCGACCTGACCGCTGTCGACAGCCTGATCATTATCATGCTGCTGGAGGGAGCCATCCAGAGCGGCCTGATCCCCTCCAACATGAATTACCGTGGGTTGTTTGAAAGATCCACCATCGCTGCCCGGATTGTGGACGGGCAGGGGCAGACCTACTACACCTCTGCCAACGCTGCACCATTGGAAAAAGCGGTGATGGAACAAGCGCAGCATGAAGCCGTCGATTTGGGCGATACCCTTTTGCACCATCAGGCCATCCACGGCGGCCATATCTACTGGCAGGACGATGTAAAGACCATCAGCGATCTGGCAGAGCATCTGCGGGAAGCCAACGATACGCTGGGTGAACGTTACGATTTGATGAAGGCCGAGGTAGAGCTGCAGGAACGCCGCCTGCAAACCGAAGAAAAGAGCCGACTGTACGACCGCATTGCGCTGGAGGTAGCACCGCAGCTGAACAATGTGGATGCGCTGATCAACCAGAGCCGGGAATATCCGGAGAAGGCGCATGCGCTGCTGTCGCAGGTGTGCGTCATCAGCGCATACATCAAACGTCGTGCCAATCTGATCCTGTTGAGGGAAGAAAAGGCAATGGTGGCGGCCCGGGAGCTGGAATCCTGCCTGCGGGAATCTTTGGACAACCTGCGCCTGTGCGGTGTGATCACCTATCTGGATTGCTGCTGCGAGGGACAGGCAGCCGTTGAGCAGATCGTTGCCATGTACGATCTGTTTGAAAATGTGACGGAAATGCTGCAAAGCAAGCTGAGCGCCATGATGGTTACGGCATCGTATGCTGATGGTGTTCTGCGCCTACGCATTCAAGCGGGCTGCAAGGAAGCGGTCAACGAACCGTTGGCGCTGACGCTGGAAGGCGGTGCCGTCGCCTGCGAGGCCCAGGAAGAAGATCTGATCATCGATGCAGTGCTGGAAGAGGGAGGTGCAAAGGCATGATGACCTACGCATCTCTCCCCATGCACCTGAAAACCGTCATTGCCACGCTGCTGTTTCTGACGATGACGGCAGGTATCTGCACCTGTCTCCTGGTGGGCAAAAAACAAGGAACGGTCAAACTGATCGCTCTGCCGGTATGCACAGCGGTCGTTGCAGCCATGCTGCTTCTGTACGCCTCCGTTATCCGGGCAGAACGTGCACCGGCGTATATTCCGGCCGTCTCCCTGTGGTTTGAGCAGCAGTCTGTGGTTTTTTCGCTTCTGGTATGGCTGGCCATCGCCGCATTCTTCGGTATGGTCATTGCTGAGGAGACCAACCGCCGCAAGAAGGCTGTTACTCCTTCCTCCATCAAAGAAAGTCTCGACCAGTTGGAAACGGGCCTGTGCTTTTCCCAGCCCAACGGTCTGGTGCTGCTCACCAATCACCGCATGAATCAACTGAGCCATGCCCTTTTCGGCAGGGCGTTGCAAAATGCAGAACTGTTCTGGCAGGCATTGGTCTGTCAGGAGCCGGTGGCGGGCGTAGCACGAATTGCCGCCGGTGAACAGCCTGAATTTCGTTTGCCGGATGAAACCATCTGGACATTTCGCCGGGAAGAACTGGACGGCGTTATCCAGATCGCCGCCGCAGATACCACCCGGCAGCATCGGCTGGTGGATGAACTGCGCATAAAGCACAGCGAACTGGAAGAAATGAATGCCCGTATCCGCACCTACGGCGACAAGGTGGACGAGTACGTCATCGCCCGGGAGCGGTTGGAGACCCGTGTGAATCTGCACGGTTTCCTCGGTCAGGCTTTGCTGATGACACGCCATTATCTGCAATATGAGACCGGCGATGCAAACAGAATCATCGATATCTGGCAGCGCAACATCGACGTGCTGCGGCTGGAAGCAGAACCTCAGCAGGATGCCGACTCCCTAGCAAGCCTCCGGAACGCTGCGAAAGCCATCGGCATGCAGGTGCATGTGAATGGGCAGCTGCCGGAAAGCCCTCAGCAGCGGAAGCTCATCGCCGCTGTCGGCGCGGAGACGCTGACCAATGCCGTGCGCC
>SVGY01000009.1 GCA_015056145.1 Clostridiales bacterium | reverse complement strand
GCCCTAGCACGTCGATGGTACTTGGCTGGTGACGGCCCGGGAGAGTAGATCGCTGCCGCATTCCCTTTCCGGATCAGGTTTCTGATCCGGCTTTTTTGTGTATATTTTTATTGTAGTGTTTTCCCGGGGGCTGTGCGCAATAGGGAGATTGACTTAAAAAGATGTGTCTGTTACAATCGAAAAAAAGCTAAGGAGTACTGGATTATTATGGGTGAATCGGTACTGGCGCAACTGATCGCACCGCAGAATAATTGTTGTCACCTGTGTGAAAGATTGCTGCACAGCCACGAATTGTATCTATGCGAAGATTGTCTTCAAGACATATATAGAAGCCGGATTATGTTTCCTGAAAGAAAAATACGTTTAAACGATGCGCTTGTGGTCTATTCGGCATGCTGGTACGAAAAAAGAGTCCGCAGTTTGATTCAGGATATCAAATATCATCATGACCCTTTTCTGGCGGAAATAGCAGGCTATGTACTTGGAGAAGTATTTGTGGAACAAAATATTCTTCAGCATGAATATCCGCTGGTGATACCAGTGCCCACACATGCAAAACGTCTGGAGGAACGGGGTTACAATCAAGCAGAACTGATCGCTAAAGTATTTGCCCGCACGGCAATGTTGGACATGGATGCAAACCTGGTGGAGAGAACACGCTTTACAGGTTCACAGGTAAAACGTAACAGAAACGAGCGTCTTCAAGCGATGAAAGATGCCTTTCAGCCCTTAGGGTCTCTGGAAGGAAGACAGATCATTTTGGTAGATGACGTGCTCACCACGGGTGCAACTATCACGGCCTGTGCAGAAGCGCTGATGAAGGGCGGGGCATCCTCCGTAACGGGTTTTACGGTTTGCAGAGCGTAAGAATATGAAAGAAAAGGCTCCGGCGGAAAACCGTCGGAGCTTTGAAATCAATCAGGGAAATTTATAGGTGATCATTTGGGAAGACGGCGACTGCACAGTTCGATGATATCCAGAAAAATATTTTCAGGGATCTGAGAAAACTGTTGAAGCAATTCAGGGGAAAGCCGGTTGTGTACAGGATCAAAGGTGGTAAACCCGCAAAAATACTGCATATACGGGTTTTCCTGAACCATCAGCAAAAGCTCATCCTGGGGAACAATATACTGGGTTTGAATAAGCCTGCATGCAAGGGCGGTACGCAGGGGATCATCGTATTCATTACAAAAATCAGAAAGCAAATCGGGGTAGATCTGCCGCAGTTCATCCCAGGGAAGGGTGCAGGCATAACGAACCCAACGATTGTCGGCTGAAAGCCAAAGTCCTTGGGCAGCGGTGTTTTCAGGGGAACCGATATAGAACGACAGCATGGGCGACCTCCCGTCCGGGCAGCTTGGAAAAATCACTCAGCGTGAACAAGCAAGCCCTCTTTTTTTACGATCCTGTAGCGCCAAAGCAGCAGCAGGAATGCGAAGCAGCGTAGCACGAGCGTAATGGTATTGAACAGGTACAAAGCGGTAATATCAGCCCCCAAAGCCGTGTAGAGCTTTACACCCAGATAGGGCAACAAGCTATTGGAAAGGGTAATAACCATGGTGTAGAGGCTGACTACCAGGGAACGATTTCTTTCAGGAGCCACCTTTAAAAGGAGCTGAACAACGCAAAGACCAACAGCGCACTGAGGGGCATTGAAAATTGTGTTGATAATAATGAAAGAGACGGGCCGGGCAGCCAGGGGCAAAAGCGGCACCAGCATCATGGTAAGAGGACAGCTGATAAGTCCAAGAATACCCAGGAGCAGGGTAAAATCGGGAGATTTTCGGCGATTGATATTGGCCATGATACCTATGGCAACCAGCTGCCCTACATTGAAAACACCATTATAGATGGAAAGGCTGGCCTCATTCATGCCGCAATACTGGGTCTGACCGATGTACCACATACTCCAGTCGATGTGCCAACTCATGTGCAGAAAAAGAACAGGGAGAAAGAACAACAGAAATTGACGGCTCTTTGCCACATCTCGGATAGCGGTAATAACATCTCTGGCAGAAAAACGGTGAGAGGCAAGCTCTTCCAAAGCTTCGGGGGTACGTTTTCCACCGGGAATCCTGGCGATGACGAGAGCCTGCAAAAGGGTGGCAGCGCCGCAGAGATAAAAGAAAAGGCGGAGAATGAAGAGCTTCTCATCGGTAGTTTCCTTTGCACCCATAAGAAAGCCGCAGATAACAGGAGCAATGATACCCACAAAGAACATGAATCGGTTACGGAATGTGTAAACCTGATTGCGCTGCCGTAGCGGAGTAACATCGCCGAAAAAAGTTTGCCACTGGGCATTATAGATAGCGATGCCGCCTACGGTAAAGGCAAGAAAGAAAAAGAAATAAAGCATGCGGTTTTCGCCAAGTACCGGTACGGTGCCAAGGCCGAAGTAGGCAAAAGCAAGCACGAGAAGCGTTATCAAAGGCATGGTTTTGGAGGATTTGAGCCGATCCGAAAGAATACCAAGGGGAAGTAAGGCAGCAAATGCTACCAGATTAGGAATCAATTGAATAAGACCGATCTGAGCATCCGTTGCTCCCATGTTGGTGGCGTAAAGGTTATTGCCGTAACCATTGATGGAACAATTGTACTGCAAAAAAATACCCTCAATACCAAACAGAATCAGGGTAAGCAGTTGGGGGTCGCTGGTCCAGTGAGAAAAACGGGAAAAGCGGCTTTTCACATAAGTCACCTCTGGGCGGAATTGGCATGTTGTACTCCTTGTATCGGTGACATTATACAGGGGAATCATGGCGAAAACAAGAGGAAAAACGGGGGTAATTTATCCCGTGCAGACGGAAAAAAAGAGTAATTTTTTCCGCCGGGCCGATGGCTTGCAAAATGACGGTGATTTGAATATAATGGAAGTCTAAGCGTCGGCGCACACATATATTTATTTTTTTACAGGCATTATCAGCGACGCTTTAGTACATCCGAAAAAAAGGAGGATCACACAATATCTAAAACAATTTGGATTACCGGTGCTTCCAGCGGCCTCGGTCTTGCTACGGCAGAGGCATTCGCCCAGAAAGGCTGGCTGGTGGTGGCGGGAGCCCGTTCCTTTGAGGATGGGAAGGCGTCGGAAAAACAGGAAAAAAACATAATCCGGCTGAAGCTGGATGTTACGGACGAGGAAAGCTGCAACCGCTTTGTACAAAAGGCATTGGAGCTGAGCCCCACGGTGGATGCGCTGGTGTGCGGCGCAGCCGTTTTGGTGCTGGGTTCCTGCGAAATGACAAGCGTTGAGGAATACCGCCGTGTAATGGAAACCAATTTTCTTGGAACAGTAAGGATGGTTTCCTGTGTTCTGCCATATATGCGCAGGCAGAAAAACGGAAAGATTCTGTTGTTTTCTTCAATCAATGGTCTTCTGGGCATCCCCTTCCAGAGCGCTTATACAGCAAGCAAGCACGCCATGGAAGGCTATGCGGAATGCCTTTCTATGGAGACCAGGCCTTACGGGATTCAGGTATGTTTGATCGAACCGGGCGACCACCGGGGCGGCAGTGATCGCACAAGGCTCCACGCTGCCCGGGAAGATGAGAATTCGCCCTATAAAACAGCATATACTGCGGCCTGCGCCGTCATCCACCGGGATGAATCCGGCGGCCTTCTGCCTGAAAATCTGGGCAGAAAGGTGGTCCGGAACGCAGAACGCAAGCGGATGAAATTCCGTCTGAAGGTAGCCAAGCCCGATCAGCGTTTGGCTGTGCTGCTGCATACCCTTCTCCCCGAAAGGCTGAACAGCATGATTTTGCGTGATTATTACCGGGGAGGAAAAACTGAATGAGTTCTGCAAATATCATCCGCAACTGTCAGTTGCTTAGTGAAAATTCCAATCTGGAAACCCTTTTTGATCTGACCTGCAGCCACGGAAATGCCACGGCTGCCCTTTGGCTGGAAAATAATGAACAGAAGCAGCTGAGTTTTGCCCAGTACAGACAGCTTACGGACGATTATGCTGCCTTCCTGGCCAGCACTTTTGCCGCTGACGGCAGCTATGTTGCCATTTCCATGGAAACCAGCATGGAGTGGTTTCCCACCTTCTGGGGATTGATCCGCAGCGGGCACAATGTGCTGCTGCTGGATTTTGCCATGGCGGATTCGCTGGCACTGCACCTGATGCAGGAGGCTGGCTGCGACAAAATCATCACTGCCCGCAAGCGGGATCTGCCCGAAAACGTGACCCAGTTGATGACAAAAGATCTGTTTGCTGCGCCCCGCACAGAAGGATATGAGCCGCAGCGCTGGGGCGATTCCGTGGCTTTGTGCACCAGTGGCACCACCGGCACCAGCCGTATCTTTGTCTACAACGGCAAGGCCATCTGCGAGCAGGTGCTCATTCTCCGGCAGATGCATGAGGACAACAAGCGTATCATCGATAATATCAACCGCCGTGCACTTGCGTTCCTGCCCTACCATCATGTGCTGGGTTTCATTGCCAACCTGATGTGGTGCAGCTTCGTGGGCTATGCCAATATCTATATCAGAGACCGTGCGCCTCAAACCATTCTTGCGGCCTGCAAGGTTTTCACGCCAAACGTCCTGATTTCTGTGCCGCTGCTGGCAAACAACCTCTGTACCGCTATGAACAAAAAGCTGCAGAAAGAGCCTGCCCTGAAGCGTGTTGCCTTCAAGGGTATGTTGAACCTGAGCCTGCTTCTCCAGCGGATTTCTCCGGAAATGGGCCTGAACTTTGCCAGGAAGAGGCTGTTTAAGAACGTTTTGCAGAACCTGCTGGGCACAGAGATGGACGTGGTCATTCTGGGCGGCAGCCATACTCCCCGGGAAAACCTCCGTCTGCTCAACGGCCTTGGCTATTATACCGTTTGCGGCTTTGGTATGACGGAAACCGCCATTACCAGCTGTGAAACTTCTATGAGCCTGAAAAAGCGCCTTCTGGGCAGCGTGGGCAAGCCCATGACCGGCTACGAATATGTAACCCGCAACGGGGAAAAAACCGGCGAAATGCTCATCCGTGGCGCAGCTATGCACAGCGGTCGGTTGGTTGGCGGCAAGCTGCTTGCGCCCGATTTGGAGGACGGCTGGTACCCCACTGGCGATATCGTCCGCATCGAAAAGGAAGGCCGGGTATTCGTTGTGGGACGCTGCAAGGATATCATCATCAATGAGTCCGGCGAAAATGTCTATCCCGATGAACTGGAAGACCTGTTCAGCGCCTTGCCCGGTGTGGAGCAGTTCACTGTGCTGGGCCTCAGCAAGGGCAAGGATACCCCCTACGAAGACATCGCTCTGGTGATGAACGTGGGAGCTAATCTCCAAGACGGTGAGGCTATGAACCAGCTGGCAGCGGCTGTGAGCCGTGCCAATCAAACCCTTCCCGCAATGAAGCGTGTTTCCCGTGCGCTCATTACCGATGAAAAATTGCCCCTGGTAAACGGCATTAAGGTAAAGCGTCTGGAGCTGAAGCGGCAGCTGGAGGGCGGCAAGGAATACGCCGCTCTTGACCTCAAGGCAGGCAAAGCCCTGGCTGTAACTGCTGCCGAAGAAAAACCCGCAGAAGAGAAAAACGAGAAGGACGATTCCATGGAAGAAATCCGTCAGAAGGTACGCAGCCTTTACGCTGAGGCCCTCGATATGGACGAAAAGAAACTGGACAACAATGCCCATTTCATCGATGACCTGGGCGGCGACAGTTTGCAGGTGCTCTCCATTGTGCTCAAGGTGGAGGAAAGCTTCGGCGTGCTGGTGGAAACCGAGGAATATGGCCGCTGCGCCACCGTCAACAGCCTCACTCAGGTAATTCGGGAAAAACTCTCCGGAGGTTCCCATGTAAATGCCGCAGTGGTGGTGGAGGAGCGTACGCCTATCACCCGCTTTGAGGATACCCCGGAATACGCCGCCTTTATGAAGCGTGTGGAGGATCTGAACGCTTCCGGCGACGGCAATCCCTACTTTGTGACCCATGATTCCCCCCTGCTGGACAAGAGCAACATGGCAGGCCAGGAAGTGCTGAACTTTGGCAGCTACAATTATGTAGGCATGAGCGGACGCAAGGAAGTGCAGGAGGCCGCCAAGCGTGCTATCGACCTGTACGGCACCAGCGCCAGCGGCAGCCGTCTGCTGGCCGGTGAAAAGACCCTTCATCAGGAACTGGAAAAGGAAATTGCTGAGTGGAAGCATACCGAGAGCGCCATCGTCTGTGTGGGCGGTCACTCCACCAATGTGACTTTTGTGGGCAATTTCTGCGGCAAAAACGACCTTATCGTTTACGACGCCCTGGCACACAATTCCATCGAGCAGGGCTGCCGTCTGTCTCCTGCCGTGGCCAAGCCCTTCCCCCACAATGATGCAGCTGCCCTTGAGAGTATTCTCAGAACCCAGCGCAGCCATTTTGAAAAGGTGCTTATCATTATCGAAGGCGCCTATAGCATGGATGGCGATATTGCCGATGTTCCTGCCTTTGTGCGGCTGAAGAAGCAGTACGGTTGCTTCCTGATGGTGGATGAGGCTCACAGCGCCTGCGTTATCGGTAAAACCGGCGGCGGCGTGGATGAGTATTTCAACCTTGCTCCCGACGATGTGGATATCAAGATGGGTACTCTGTCCAAGGGCCTTGGTACCTGCGGCGGCTATCTGGCCGGTAAGGCATGCCTCATTGAGTATCTGCGCTACAGTATGCCGGGCTTTGTATTCAGCGTGGGTCTTTCCCCTGCGCTGGCTGCCGGCTCCCTGGAGGCCATTCGCCTTCTGCGCCGTGAACCTTCCATTATGGAGGATATGGCCCGCAATATCCGTACCTTTGCCGAGGAAGCCCGCAAGCGCAAACTGGATATCTGCCTTGCAGGTGAAACCGCTATCATCCCCGTGCTGGTCGGCCCCGATGATGAAGCTTTCGCCCTGAGCAACGAGCTGCGCCGCCGTGGCGTGTTTGTGCCGCCGGCAGTGTTCCCCGCTGTACCCAAGAACCGTGCACGTCTGCGCTTCTGCGTTATCAGCGAACATAAGCCCGAGCAGATCGTGAAGGCACTTGATACGCTGGTGGAGGCTGCAAAGGATATGGGCATTCAGCTGCCCAAACGGGAATATGATTAACAATTGATAAAACAGCCCCCCTGCGTCTGGATGGATGCAGGGGGGCAGTGTTTATAGAAAAAAACGGTTATTTTTTGTTTTCATTAAGATATTTTTTTCTGTCGGACATATGCTTGGCGGCGAGCGAACTTCCATGCCTGAGGCCATCGGAGATCATTTCGCAAAAAAAGGAATCTTTGTCATCCGATCTTTCGACAAGGTCTTTTACTCTTCTGCGCAGACGAAAGTTTTCCATTTCGAGTTCCTGTTCCCGTTTGCTTTTGCCAAAAATACTCATTTTCCCCTCCTTATGAATATTGTGATCTTTGATGAGATATCTCAATCATGAGTATACAGATAAAAAAATGAACGATGTCTACAATCGGGAACAAAATATGCGGATGATTCCTGTGCGCATAAAAAGAGCCTGTAATACAGGCTCCCTGGTTGTCAAAAAATGCGCAGGGTGCGGGGGGATCATCCCCCTGCCGGGTGTGGGCAGAGCCCACATTCCTTGTGCCGCAGCACTTTCAAGAAAGCACAGCGAGCACCGAAGGTGCAAGATTTGCGGCTTTGACTGACAAGAATGAGGTTTTTCCACAAGCTGAGAGCCTGTAATAACAGGCTCCATAATGTATACGCCAACAAAAATGTGCTTTTCTTTGGTACTTTCTTTTCTCAGAAAAGAAAGTACACACCGTTCTCACTCCCGCCCGTCACATAGCGCAAGGATCCGGGCACAGTCCTCCAGAACATGGTTCTGCCCGGAGTGTACATGCACATGATGGGGCACCCTGTCGAAAAGGCCGTGATTCTTGCGCAGGGTATAGGCCACAGCTGAAGGCAGAACGCCGTTCATGCGGCGGGTGAAGCGCTGCTCAATATCCTCGATGGGGGCTGTGACCAGCACACGGATGCATTTCTCCGGCAGGAGAGCCAGCTGAGGCATCTCGTTGACCAGGTAAATGGTGCTGGCAGGATCGGCGGAGGCTTTTTCAAGCATGCGGGCAAAACGCTGGCGGGCATCGGCTTCCTTGTCGGAAAGGCGCAGGTATTCGTTGCCCACATAGACAGTGGCACCCAGTTTTTGCTTGAGCATGTTGGAAAGATAGGTTTTTCCGGTGCAGTTTTCCCCGATCAGCGCAATGAGCATACCAGCGCCCCCTTAATCCTTTTCGGGGATAGTGTAGCACAAACCACCGGGGAAAGGAACCTCTTTTTTACAGAAGGATGCAGATCATGCCGCCGCTGCCCTCGTTGATGATCTTGCTGAGGGTTTCCTGTACCTTTTCCTGGGCATCCACCGGCATGCGCATCAGCTTGTTTGACAGGCCCTCCCTGACCAGTTCGTGGAGGCTTTTTCCGAAGAAATTGGTGTTCCAGATGCTCTGAGGATCATTCTCAAATTCTTCCAAAAGATATCGTACCAGCTCTTCACTCTGCTTTTCTGTACCCACCACCGGGGAAACCTCCGTTTCGATGTCCACACGGATCAGGTGAAGGCTGGGCGCATTGGCTTTGAGCCGTACGCCGAACCGGCTGCCCTGCTGAACGATTTCCGGCTCCTGCAGGGTAAGCTCGCTCATGGTGGGGGTCACAAGGCCGTAACCGGTTTCCCGGACGGATTTCAGCGCCTGAGCCACATGGTCGTACTCGCTCTTTGCACTTACCAGCTCCTTCATCAGCCGGAGCAAGTGGGCATCTCCTTCGATAGGCGTGCCGCACTCTTCGCCAAGGATGCGGTTGAAAAGGCCGTCCTTCAGGGGCAGGGAATAGTTCAGCCTGCCGGAACCAAGCTCCACCTTTTCCTGGCGTAGCCCATCGGAATAGGGACTTTCACTGAATGCCCCGGAAAACAGCTGATGATCCCGCATGCAGCTCAGATTGCCGCCGGCGGTTTGCAGGTTTTCCAGAACATGCTTAACAAGCCAGTGGTTTTCGTCCAGGGCATGGAGCCAGCCGGGTACTGTCAGGCGGATCTCACGCAGGGGAAACTGGTAGAGGATCTCCTCAAATACCTGGTGGATATCCGCAAGGGACATGCTCTTTACATCCATGCACAAAGTGGGTACGCCGTAACGCTCACTGAGACGGCTGCGGAGTTTTTCCGCTTTGTCTGAGGCGGGTTCCCGGCTGTTGAGAATCAGGATAAAGGGCTTCCCCAGCTGTTTGAGCTCCTTCACCACACGTTCCTCGGCGTCCTGATAGTTGTCCCGGGGAATATCGGTGATGGTGCCGTCGGTGGTTACCACAAGGCCGATGGTGGCGTGATCCTGAATAACCTTTCGGGTGCCGATCTCCGCAGCTTCGTCAAAGGGAATATCGTAATCAAACCAGGGAGTGTGTACCATACGGGATGAACCGTCCTCCTCGGTGCCAAGGGCCCCGTCCACCAGATATCCTACACTGTCCACCATGCGCACCCTCACGCTGGTCTGGTCATCCACTGAAACCGTTACCGCTTCGCTGGGTACAAACTTGGGCTGGGTGGTCATGATGGTTTTTCCACTGCCGCTTTGGGGCAGCTCGTCGGAAAGGCGGTCCTTCCTTGGGCCCTGAGGCATATCATCCAAAACCAGCTGTTCCATCATTCGCCGGATCAGCGTGCTTTTGCCCGTGCGCACCGGGCCTACCACGCCGATGTAGATATCCCCGTCCGTGCGCATGGCGATGTCCCGATAAAGATCAAAGGCCTGTTCGCTCATGATATTTCTCCTCCTTGTGCGCTTATGTGCAAAGATATGTTCAGCCACATGCAGGTATGCGGTTTCCGATGGTAAAATAGGGAATGAAATTTTTCTTCTTTTGCGTTATACTATTAGCAGCCTGTTAAGAAAGGGAGGATGGCAGATGGAAAACGAGAAGCTGCAAATGGCGGCGGAGGGGCTCATCCGTGCTTTGCACGAAACGGAAACCTACCGGCAATACGCCTCCCTGCAGGAAACGGTAATGGCAGACGCAGAGAACCGTGTGCTTCTCAGACGTTTTACCGAAGCGCAAACGGCCCTGCAAATGGCTGCGCTGGCAGGCCATGAACCCCGGGAGGAGGATACGGCGCAGTTTGAGAAACTGAGCGCCCTTCTTTATTCCAGCGACGAGATGACAGACTACCTTCTTTCCCGGATGAAGGTACAGAAAATGGTGGCAGAACTGCTCGACCATATAACCCGGGATGTGGGGATCGATATTCCCCTTTCCTGATAAAAGCAGCAATTGGCAGGAGGAAACAGCGTGGCACGCAAGCGTGATGACAATCGCATTTACGATTATGAGGAACTTCGTGATGAGCGGAAGTACGGATTTTTCTGGTACAGCGGCCTTTGGAATATACTAAGGCCTGTGCTCATCGGCCTTGGCGCACTGCTGATCGTTTTTGGACTGATTTCCATGGCCTACATGGGCATCAAGGAAAACTACCTTGACCCGGTGGATAAAAACGACCATACGGAAATCGCCTTCTCTGTGGAAAGCGGCAGCAGCCTGAGCAAAGTGTCCCGCAATCTGGAAGGAGCGGGCCTTATCCATAACAGCTCCGTGTTCAAGTATTACTGCGACTTTGCGGGCATGGGCCAGAAGATCCAGGCGGGCGATTACATCGTTACCCGCAGCATGAACATGTTTGAAATTGCGGAACTGCTCACCACCGGCGACGGAAAACCGCTGACCATGGATATCACCATCATTCCTGGCTATACCATCGACGACGTGGCGGAATATCTGGTAGGCAAAGGGGTCTTTTCCTCCAAGGATGAGTTTTTGCATCTGTGCCGCACCGGCGATGGCGTAAGCGATTATTTCTTTATTCAGGAAGCCCAGGGCAAGAACAATGCAGGCAGCCGCAGGTACCTGTTGGAGGGCTATCTTGCTCCCAATACCTATGAGATCTATATCAACGCAACGCCCCTGGAGATCGTCAAAAAGCTGCTTGACCAGACGGACTATGTATTCAGCGCAGAGTGGCAGCAACGGGCGGAGGAACTGGGCATGACCATGGATGATGTGCTGATCCTTGCCTCCATGATCGAAAAAGAAGCCAAGAAGAGCGACTTTGCCAAAGTGTCCGCCGTGTTCCACAACCGTTTGAATATGGGCATGAAGCTCCAGAGCGACCCCACCATTCACTACATCACCGGCGAAAGGCGCATGAGCCTCCGGGGCAGCGACCTTGCGGTGGAATCCCCCTACAACACTTATCAGAACGCCGGCCTGCCTGTAGGCCCCATCTGCAATCCCTCGCCAGAGGCCATTTATGCTGCCCTCTATCCCGATGAAAGCTATGTGGCGGAAAAGTACCTGTATTTCTGCTCCAAGGATCCGGATACAGGCGAACTGTATTTCTCCCGCACGCTGGAAGAACACGAACAGGCAGTGTCCATTTATGCGCCGCTGTGGCAGGCATACGATCAGGAACGGGGTATGTGATATGAAAACACAGAAGATGGAACTCCTTGCTCCCGTAGGCAGAATGGAGCAGCTTTACGCCGCTGTGCGTTTTGGCGCAGATGCAGTATATGGCGGTATGCGTCAGTATGGCCTGAGAGCCTATGCAGGCAATTTTGATCTGGACGAACTGAAGCAGGCCTGCGACTATGCCCATGCCCACGGTGTGAAGTTTTACGTTACCATGAATTCTCTTTTGCGGGATCACGAGCTGGAGGGCTATGTGGAGGCGGGAAGGAACGCCCTGAAGTGCGGTGTGGATGCAGCCATCGTCAGCGATTTTGGTGCATGCCTTATGCTGGCCAGAGAGGTGCCGGAATTGCCCATCCACATTTCCACTCAGGCCAATGTGATGAACACGCCAACCGCCCTGCACCTGCATGAAGCCGTGAAGGCACAGCGCATCGTGCTTTCCCGGGAACTGAGCCTTGAAGATATCGCCAAAATGCGTGCCCAATTGCCCGATACCCTGGAAATGGAGGCCTTTGTTCACGGGGCCATGTGCGTTTCCTACAGCGGCCGCTGCCTGCTTTCCACCGCTATTATGGGACGCAGCGGAAATACGGGCGCCTGCGCCCAGCCCTGTCGCTGGGGCTATCACCTGGTGGAGGAAAAACGGCCCGGGGAGTACTATCCGGTGTTTGAGGAAGAACGGGGCACATCCGTACTTTCTGCATACGACCTGTGTATGCTGCCGTACCTGCCGGAGCTGAAAAAGGCTGGCATTGTCAGCCTGAAAATCGAGGGCAGGATGAAGACTGCTTATTATGTGGCCTCCGTGGTATCGGTGTACCGCCGTGCCCTTGATCTGCTGGAAAAAGAAGGCGAAGACGCCTTCCGGGCTGCTGTGCCGGAAATGATGAAGGAACTGGAAAAAGCCAGCCATCGCAAAAGCAACACCGGCTTTTACTTTGGCGACCCTGTTCCAGCCGCAGGGGCCGAAGGTTTCCTGCAGACCATGGAATATGTGGGTGATATCATTTCCGATACACCCGCCAACGAGCCTGCACTGGTGCGGCTGAAAAACCGCTTCTATGTGGGCGATACCCTGGAAGCGCTAACCCCAACCGGTTCCCATCCCTTTGAAGTGAAGGGCATGCGCATCCACGAAACCGGAGAGGACGTGGAGACCGCCAGCGTGGCAGGCACCGTGCTGGAAATGGTTTTCCCTTTCCCGGTAGGAAACGGGGATCTGCTCAGGGGGCCAAACCGTAATCATAAGTAAACCGAACAGAGCAAAAGCCCTTCCGCAACCCATATGCGGAAGGGCTTTGATATTGGAAGATGTCGGCGGGCAGCTCACTCCACGTCAGCATTGAGATCCATGGCTGCCAGCAGCTCACGGTTCAGGTCTTCCGGGAAACGGGGACGAACGCCACGTTCTACCCGGTGGAAAATACCGAAGGTTCCGAAATAATCCCAGCTGGTACGGGCAATGCCACGCTCTGCCAAAAGCCGGGTCACAATGCGGTACCACTGAATGCGCATATCATTGGGCACAGTCATGAAGCAGCCAAATTCGCCGCAGAAGAGGGGAGAATTCCTCTTATGGCTGAATTCCGCATACTGATCGAAGCAATCGATCACCGCAGAAAGCTGGCCGCCTTCGGGATAGTTTTCAAAGCAGCGCCTCTCAACTTCCGTGGGGTTTTCGGGCATGGGGGGCATTTTGTCTGCATCATAGGGGAAAGGCAGGCCGATGACCCGCTCCATATGACACCAGGAAGCTCCCTGATGGGTGAAGGTGTGCGGATCGTAATAATGGAAATTGTAGATGACCCTGTCATCCTGAAAATCAGGCAGGGTCTTCATGGCAGCGGTACTGTTCCAGTCTGCGCCACCTACGATGACCCAGTGTTTCTGATCAATTTGCCGGATCACCTTGTGTACCCGGGCGATGATCTCGTTCCACAGAGGGATATCGATGTTGTGAGGCTCGTTCATGATCTCGTACACAATGTATTCGGAACGATCCTTGTAGCGGTTGGCCAGCTGAGTCCATACGGGAATCAGAATTTTGTCCACATCCACGGGGGTGAAGGAATCGGCGGTGCAGTCGTTGTGGAAGTCCAGAACGATATACATTTCAAGCTCTTCGCACCAGGCTGCCACATTATCCAGAATGGTAGTAATTTTTTCGGGAATGAGATAGCCGTCCTCTTCCCGGCATATCTTTTCAAAATGGATCGGCAGGCGGATAACATCGCACCCCAACTTGCGGGCGTTGACAAAATCCTGCCGGGTGAAATAATCAGGGTTGATCTCGTCGGCGGAACGGTATTCCAGCCAGTTGGTAAAATTGACGCCCTTTTCAAAGGGAGCGGGAATGATCTTTGTCTTATCCATAAAACGGCATCTCCTTGGTGTTAGTCAGAGACAAATGATTCGACAACAAACGTTATTATCCTTTTGCAAAAGAAAAATATTTTTCGGGCAAGGAAAAGAAAATGCTCCCCCAGCGAGAGTGATGGAAAGGAAGGAGTTATCCTTCATCTGCTATCATGCAAATAACGGAACCGCAAGCCTTAATCGGCTTGCGGTTTTGTGTACTGTTGTGATAGAATGAAAGCATATGATTATTTTCTTTTTTGGGTGGTGTATTGGATGCTTGAAAGAATATCATTCCCAGAACATGAATATGAATCAATTCAGAATTATCTAAAAAAGCTGGGGTATTGTTATACCACGAGGGTATACAGAGAAGTTGGCAGATACAAAGTCGGGGAACGATATACAGCTCCTTGGGGCGATGTGTTGAGAATTGATGAAGTGAAAACATACTGGAAAGTATCAGATCGCCCTTTCTATGATGAAATGAATGATGAGGAAATAAATGAAATCCGCAAATATTCTGAAGATTTAGGATTGCCATATGAATTTATCAGATTTTCAAAAAGTATAGAATAATGATTCCTTTCAGCATCGAATAACATGCCGAGCAGACGAAAACATATTTCCAACATTTTAAATGGGCGCAATTATACGCACCATTCCGGTGCATTGCGTTCATTGGGCTGCAAAAGCAAACGAGCATCCACATTTTCTTCGGATGCTCGTTTGTTCGTTACAGGATCAATTGTTCCTTAAGAATCCTCCCGCCACGAGGAAGCATTTTTGAACGCTATATTTCCAGTATAAACCGCTCGTATGCGTTGATGATAATAGTATCCCCGTACCGTCGCAACCGGGGGATGCCAACACCGTAGTTCATGTGCAAATGGCCGTGCACCATATATTTGGGGTGATACTTGTCCATAAAGGGGAGAAAGGCCTGGAATCCCCTGTGGCAGAGATCCTGCCCGTCGCCGATTCCACGGGCTGGGGCATGGGTCAAAAGGATATCCACCCCCTTGGCCCGGTGCAGGGCAAAGCGCATTTTTTTGAGGCGACGCTCCATTTCAGCATCGGTGTACTGGTGCTCCCTGTGGGAGTAGCGCATGGAACCTCCCATGCCCAGAATGCGCAGCCCACCTACCTTTACCAGCTGGTCGTCAATGCATACGCAGCCTTCCGGCGGGTGCTTTTCGTAGCGGGCATCGTGGTTGCCGTGAACGTAGAGCAGCGGGGCGGTACACATGGTGACCAGAAAGCTGAGGTATTCCGGCTTCAGATCGCCGCTGGACAGGATCAGGTCGATGTCCTTCAGCCGCCCCGGCTGGTAGTAATCCCACAAGTAGGGGCTTTCCTTATCGGCTACCAAAAGAATCTTCATGGGATAAATTCATCCTTTTCCAGCGGTATCTGGTCACGGTATACACCCTGCAGGCGTACAATCTGCCGGGCCATGGGCAGTAGCTCGTCATAGGTGGGAATGGTACCCTCCACATTGTCGCACAGCCAGTTCATGTGCAGCAGTTCATCTGGACCGAACCAGCGATGGCCGTCGCTATGCTGGGTGCCGTTCTGGTCGTAAAGTCGGCAGTGGAAGGGGCTGATAGACCCATTGCCGATTCCCCTGCGCAGGATGCGGGCCAGCTGATGCACGCCATCGGGCAGGTTGGGGGACAGGCGGATGCCTACCACGCCGCAGTTCATGCCCCACCAGTAGTTAACGGCCTGGGCCGCAGCGGCGTTAGGCTCGTCCCATCCACCCCGGAGAATGCTGGAAACGATCTGGATGTAGAAGTTGCCCCAGTTCCAGTAGGGGGAAGCAACGGATTCCAGGCTGCCGTCCTTCCGCTTTACAAGCAGGCCGCCCTGAGTTTTGCTGAGATCAGGGTTGATGGTATCCACATTGGATATCACGTCCACGCCCATATCCAGCAGTTCATGCAAAGGACGCTCGGAATTGCAGTGCCATTTCAGCATGATGCGTGCTCCGGGGTGGGTCATCTGTGCGCCAAGGGCAAAGGCGTTGATGCTGGCAGGAACGCCGTAGAGTGGATTTTCTTCTACATAGCCGATAACGCCGTTTTTGGCAAGGGCGCCGGCAATAGCGCCGGAGACGAACTTGGCCTCATAAATGCGGCTGTAATAGGTGCGTACACCCGGATATGGCATGGACACGGAGCAGTTGAGGATGCGGATGTTACGGTTTTTTGCAGCCACCTTTCTGCAGGCGGTGATCATGTTTACAGTGGTGGTAAAGAGCACCGTTGCCCCTTCCTCGATAGCCTGATTCATTACCTCCTCTGAAGAGCCGCCTTCAGGCACAAGGTAACGCCTGCATTCCACATCCTTGCCAAGGCAGGTTTCCATATAGGACCAGCCTTCGTCGTGGGACCGGAGCCAGTCGCCGTCCTCATACTGCGCTTCATGGATGATGGCCATTTTCAGGTGGCTGGGCAGCAAAAGCCGGTTGAGCAGGTTTACACTGGGCTTCTTGGGATCGGTGCTCAGCGCAATGGCTTCACGCTGCTTTTGCGCCTCCACTTCGGGCCAGATGTTGCGGATGGACTTGTCAAGCTCCGATTCTTCCATCTTGAGCAGTTCCTCCATGGAAAACATCTGCAGCCAAATCAGCAGGGCAGAAGAAAGGGGAAGAATGCTGGAATCCTTGTTGAGCCTGTCCAGCGCCCAGCGGAAGCGGAAAAGCCCGCCAGAAAAATTGCGGCGCTCCTCCTCCGTCCACACATAGTCGGCATCGTAACCCAAAGCGTTTTGCAGCCGGGCAAAGCAGCCGGGCTTGTCAAAATAGACCCAGTAGAGCCCCGAACATTTGTGGAACTGGACAAACTCATAGTAGATCTTTACGGCCTCGTCGCCGTTATCCGCAGGCAGCAGACGGGTTACTTTTGCGGATATGGAAAGCGCTCCCAGAGATTTTTGCACGCTGACACGCTTGTTGCCTTCCTGAATATAAAACTTGCCCATGTACTCAACACAGGAAACCGGATCCCGCACGCCGATTTCCAGTGCGGATTCGCAAAGCCGGATCCATTTCATGGCAAACTCCGTATCCGAAGGCAGCAGAGGCATATAGTTGGATGCGAAGGCGTTCTGGCGGCCTGCATAACAGGTGCCCGTGATCAGATCCACCGGGATATCAATCAGACCCAGTTCCATTCTTCCTGCGGCGGAGGTATCGCCCAGCAGGTCGTCCAGTACTTGCAGGAGGGGGAAGCTGCCCCGGGAGACGCATTCCCGGTAGCATTTCTGGCCGGCTTTCAGCGCAACATGGTATTGGTCAATAGCTTCAGCTCTGCTCATTTTTTCTCCTTTTTATGCATGATGGTTTTTCAAGCTTTTTCCACATAGAGGCGAATCAGCTCCAGGGTGTTGCGCACGCCCTTTTCATGGCTGCGCTCGTAGCCGTGGGAGGCGTACACGCCTGCGCCGATCAGCGCATAGCGGATGTCGTGGCCTGCACGGAGGGCGGTACCGGCATCGGAGCCATAGCGAGGGTAGATATCCACCGCATAGTCCAGCGTATGCATTTTGCACAGGGTAATGAGTTCCGTGGTCATGGAGTAGTCGTAGGGGCCGCTGGAATCCTTGGCGCAGATGGAAACCTGGGTTTCCTTGCAGCTGAGGCCGTCGCCAACGCAGCCCATATCCACCACCAGCAGGTCTTCCGTATCCTGGGGCATGCTGCTGGATGCGCCGTGGCCTACTTCTTCGTATACGGAGAAAAACAGCGTTACCTTGCGGGCGGGGTTCACTTCGCCTTCGCTGACGGCCCGGGCCAGTTCCAGAAGCATGCCTGCGCTGAGCTTGTCATCCAGAAAACGGCTGCGGATATAGCCGGAGGGGGTTACATGGGTACGGGGATCCAGGGCAACGATATCGCCGTTCATGATGCCCAGCGCCTCCACATCCTCCCGGGAGGAAACCTCCTCGTCCAAAAGGATCTCGAGGGTTTTGATATCCCGCTTGGTTTCCTCCAGATCGGGATTTACATGCACGGATGCGTTCATCAGCTCCACAACGCCGGTGTACTGTTTACCTTCCCGGGTGATGACAGTAATGTTTTCCGTTTCCACTGCATTACAGGAGGGGCCTCCCAGCAGCGCAAAAGACAGCCGGCCGTTTGACTTGATTTCCCGCACCATCAGGCCAAGAGTATCCACATGGGCAGCCAGTACCAGCGGATGCCCTTCGCCGCCGATTTCGCACACTACGGCGCCCTTGCGGCTGCGGACAGGGTTGAAGCCCATTTGTGCAAGGGTGGAGAGCAGGTAATCGGTCACGTTCATAGTAAAGCCTGTAGGGCTGGGAATGGACAGAAGTTTGACGGTTTGATCAATGGCATGGGATACATTCATGGAAAAAGAACCTCCCTTTTGTGAGAATACCCTTTTATGATACATGATTTTGCAAAAAGGAGCAAGGAATGGATGTAAAACACTGCAGAGGCGGCTGCGGCACAATCGCTCCGGGATTGATGGGGCGTGAAAAAAAGAGTATAATGGCATGGATTGACGAGCTTTTTTCGGGCAATCGTTCAAGGAACTGTACAGAAAACGGCACTCCTAAGGAGAAAAACATGAATCCACGGTGGAAAACAATTCCTTCAATTGCAACGGTTTATATTGTGGCGGCGGTGTTGCTGATTGCGATCCCGGGGCTGGACTTTTATATTCGGTCCCCGCTCCTGACGATCCTGGCCACAGGGGCAGCTGTTTTGGCGGGCATTTTTTTATCCCGTAAAGCGGTGCGCTTTTTTGAAAGAGAAACTGCTTTTCAAAGCCTGGAACCTCTTGCGGGGGATGGGAAGAGTTTGGGCAAAAGCAGGCTGGTGCTGCTTGCGGCCTTTTCGCTGCCCCGGTTGCTGCTGCTTCTGATCCTTCCCCATGAAATGGAGAGCGATTTTCTTTTTTACATCAACAGCGCCACGGAATATGCACAGGGTTCCTTCCCGAATACGCCCTTTTTGGTGGGCATGGCGCCAAACTGCATCCTGTTTATCTGGATGCTGGGCAGCTTTTTCAAGTTTTTCGGCTGCTCCTATTATGCAGCCTTCGCCTTTGATTTTATTTTCGGCGCAGGTTCTGTGCTGCTTCTGGAGCACATCGCCGGGAAATTTTTAAATCGTAAGCTGAGCTTTGTGGTGGCCTTGATTTATGCACTTTTGCCATCCCATGTCCTGTTTGCCATGTTACCCTCCACCGAAAAGGTGACGGTATTTGCACTTTTGCTGGGAGAGGCGCTGGTGTTGTGGGCGCTGGAATGCAAAAGGACGATTCCTGCATTGCTGGCGGCCCTTGCTGCGGGCGCTGTGCTGGCTGTGTCTGCCAGCATCCGTCCCATTGCACCCCTGTTGCTTGCCGGGCTGCTGGTTGCCCTGCTGGTCAGGGAGAAGAAAGCTTCTCCTGTATGGAAACAGCTGCTGGTATTGGGAATGGCGCTGGTGGTGTTTTTTGGAAGCGCTGCCTTGCTGGACGGGTTTACCACATCGCTGGTGGGCGGAACAAAGGCGGACAGCTCTCTTGGATGGGCTCTGTTTGAAGGCCTCGATGTGGAAAGCGGAGGCACCTGGCTGGAGAAAAATAGCCGGATCGCCGACGAAGTGCTTGCAAATTATCCCACAAACGAGCTCAACGCAGTATTTCTGCAAAAGACATGGGAGCGTGTTTCCACCTATTCTCTTGGCACATGGGTAAAGCTGTTCATGTATAAAAACATGAACCTGTGGCTTGAAAACAGCTACAGCCTCTTTGCACTGTATTTTCTCATGGATCAGGGTTGGCTGGAAATGGTGTTGTTTTTGTTTGTTGCAGCCGTTCTGATTGTGGGGCATCTTCTCTGGATGGTGACATTTGCCTTCCTGCTGCTCCGCTGGGCAAAAAGCCGCAAAGGAAGCTTCTATGCCGTTACGGTTCATTTGATCCCGATTTTGTGCCTGATGGCGTGGCATTCCCTGGGTACGAGCATACCCCGCTATCATTATGTGGTGATTCCCTATCTGCTTTTGCTGACGTTTGTTGTGCTCAAAGATATTGCCCGGCCCGATGGCTGAGCCGTCTTCGGAAACAATAAAGCAATCCCCGGGCGAAAATTCGCTCCGGGGATTTTGTCCTTTTGCTAGAATAATGGTGTCAGGCTTTCTCCACCCGTGCGGCCGTGCCGAAGGCGGTAAAACGTACGGGAGAAAAATACTGCAATGTATAGAGAGAATGCCGTTTTTCGATGGCATCAAGAATGGCGTGAAGCTCCTTTTTGACGGTTTCCTCATCCTCATACCAGCCCAGAATGACGGAGTGTTCGCCAAAAACACCGAAGCGGTCAATGCCGGAAAGAATAAAGGGCGGCTCTTTCTTCGCAGGAAAGGCAATTTTGTCATACTTTACAGAAAGACAATTGACGGTTTTGCTGCCATCGAAAACAGGAATCAAAATGCTGCCAGCGGTGGCAGGAGCAGCGGCAGTTTCCTGCACGGGGAGGCTTTCTTCCACAGCGTTGTCCATCAGACGGTCCAGCGATACGTCCAGCTTTTTTGCAAGAAGGATCAGCTTTTCCGCTTCGGGGTATCCTCCCTCGGCCTCCCATTTGGAAACTGCCTGCCGGGATACTTCCAGCATTTCCGCCAGCTGTTCCTGGGTCATTCCCCGCTCCCTGCGGATGGTTCTGAGATTTTCGCCAAAACTCATAAAATATGCCTCCCTGTATGTTGATGGCATTTTTTTATCATAAACCGCATGCACAGACCACCAACCCAGCTTTGCATTTTGGCAACCTCAGGTTGCAATGTTGTAAAATAAAGCCTTTTCTGTGCCCGTTACCACCCCAGCCAGTTTTTCAGCTTGTCTGCAAGGGCGGCGCCGGCACGGCGCTGGGTCAGCTTGGAGGGGTGCCAGTCGGAACTGTAGCCATCCTCGGCAGTCTGGGGGGTGAAGTGGAGGCAGTCCACATTGGTATCTCCGGTTTCGGCGGTATACTGGGCAACGGCCTTTGCTACCTGAGGATAGAGCCGATCGCCCATCATGCCCAACGTGCACAGAATGGAGGCGGAGGGATTCAGACGGCGGATTTTTTTCAGGAACAACTGGTATTCCCGGCAGTATTCGGACTGGCGCTCTTCATCTTCGCCGGTGAAGCTGTCGTCATTGGTGCCCAGGTTGACGATGACCACTTCCGGGGTAAAACGGCTGAAATCCCAGCTGAGCTGCTGAGGCTTCATACCCTCGAAGGTTTGATGGCAATAGCCAGCCTTGTCGTAGTAAGGGGGCAGCAGCTGGTCGCCGGAGCGTTCGCCGTTGCCGGTGTAGCCGGAGATGATGCCCCAGCCGCTGAGGCTGACGATGGCATAATCCGCATTGAGTTCCTGAGCGGCCAGATAGGCGTAGGCCTGGGTCACGTCCTCGGTGGCAGTGTGGAAGGGATGCTCAGCTACAGGATCATCGATGCCATAGCCGCAGGTGATGGAATCACCCACGATTTCCATGGCATGGAGCTTTTTCTGCGTGGGGGCAGGGGTTCCGTCGCATTCGATTTGGCTGAGGACGCAGGTGGCCATGGCGGATTCGGACAGCTTGATGATCCTCACATGCCAGTCCCGGTTTTCGGAATGCTCAAAGGCAAAGGTATTCACTTTATCGGCGATCTGCTGGGAAACCACTCGTTCCCCGTTGATCTCGATAGCAAGACGGGCGTGGTTTTCGGGGGTTTCAGGCGCTTTGCTCTGGTCGTCGCCAAGGATGGTGATGCGGCATTTGGCACCGGTGAAGGTAAATTCTGCTCCGGAGCCGGACCAGCAAAGCCACAGCCCCTTTTCTATGGGGGTAGTGCGGCCCAGAGGCTTTACATAAGAGGTGTCTGCGGGAGAGATGAGCATATCAGAAACACTCCTGTCTTTTGTTGCGTTTTTGCAGGGCGATGCTTTCGTCCATGGGGGAAGTATAGCACAAAAATTGTAAGATGGGGAGGAATTGCGCCAAAAAACATGCGGGATGGCTGCACCGTTACTGCAATACAGTGTGGTGCAGCAATTTTTCTACCGCAAGGGCTGCCCTGTACAGCCTGAGTTCATCTGCGCCGTATAAGATCAGTCCTCTGCGTACGCCATAATCGCCAGTTTGTGCGCCGGCGATGCACAGCGAGGGAAGGCCGCAGAAATGCATGATATTGGTGGGGCCGGTCATGATTACGGCATCATAATCCTGCAGTTTCCGGACTGTGGCTTCCCTGGCATTTTTGCGCTGCTCCAGGGCTTCCAGATAAGGCGTTCCCTGAAGCCCGCCCGGTGTTTCGTCGCAGGCTTTTTTCAGGAGGGTGATTCCGTATTTCATCATTTTCCGGGGATGCGCTTCGTAGAATGCGATGATATCTGCAAGGGTTTTTCGGGAAGCACCCGAGGTGCGAAGGTATGCTTCCAGATGCGGCCGGAATTCCCATTGCATGATGATTCTTTGATAGGGCGTGGGCATTTGCCGGATATGCTCTGTGTATGCTCCGCCTTTTTCAAGGGAGGAAACAGTCTGCATAAGGAAGGTAAGCTGCCCTTCTGACACAAGCTCTGTATTTGCTGTATTCACAGCGATGCGCAGGCTGCTTGCCGGGGCTGGGGCAAGGGGCGGCAGCGGCTCGTTGCGCATGGCGGAATACAGCGACAGTGTATCCGTCAGGTTCTTCGCCATGGAACCTGCGCTGTCCAGCGTTATGGAAATGGGGATGATTCCCTCCGGGGATAATGCGCCTGCGGGTGGTTTCAGGCCGCAGATTCCGTTGGCCTGAGCGCACGCCACCACGGAAAAGGAGGTATCCGTTCCCACAGCCATGGGGACAATGCCTGCAGCCACCGCTACCGCCGAGCCGCTGGAGGAGCCCGAAGGGCTCAGAGAGGGATGAGCGGCATGGATCACCTGACCACCCCGTGAACTGTAGCCGGCAGGCATGTCATCAGTGGTATAGTTGGCAAATTCGGTCATGTTTGTTTTGCCAAGAATCACTGCGCCTTTTCTGCGCAGATTGCGGATGACAGGCGCATCCTCCGCAGCGACGTTGTCGCTCAGGGCGAGGCTTCCGGCGGTGGTATGCAGGCCTCGGACATCGATATTATCCTTAACGAGAACGGGAACGCCGCAAAGGGGCAGGGGTTGCTCGGCATGATTTGCTTTCAGGGAGGCAGCCTGCTTCATTGCTGTTTTATCGAGCTCCGCAATGCAATTGAGCCCCTGCTTGCCGCCGTGTTTCCTGGCCAGGTGCAGGGCGGCTTTGATTGTTTCCGGTATATTGATCATGACGGATGGCCTTTCAAAAGAAATCCGGCGGTTTTGTGCAAACCGCCGGGCAGAATGATACGCAGATTACTTTCCGTAGGGAGAATCGAATTCCTTTTCAGCCTTGGCAACGCCCTCTTCCAGGGTCATGCCGGCAAAGTTCTGTGCGCCGAGGAAACGGCCGGATTTCTTGTCCTCCACAAATACGCCCACCACAATGCCGGGGATGGCGCTTTCGGGAGCATTGGGAGCCTGGGGTCCGCCAAGGTCGGTGCGGCACCAGCCCGGGTCGGTCAGGTTGATCATAACATCGGTGCCCTCCACGGTGGAGCCCAGGTCGATGGTGATCTTATCCAGGGCGGCCTTGCTGGCAGAATAGCCCGCCTGCTGGGGCTCCAGCCGGATGCCGCTGGTGGTGTTGAGGATGCGGCCAAAGCCACGCTGGATCATGCCAGGCAGGAAGTGGTACATGATCATGGCAGGGGCGATGGTATTGATCTTGAAGCTTTCGGTATAGTCGGAAGGGGGAGTGGTGAGATACTCGGTGCGGTAAGCGATCTGCAGACCGGCGTTGTTGAGCACGATATCCACCTGTACGCCCAGCTGATCGATTTCCTGAAGCATACTTTCCACCTGGGCAAGATCGCTGAGCTCTGCGCCCACAGCGTAGGCTTCCACGCCAAGGGCCTTCACTTCGTCAAGCACCTTCTGGGCATTGGCCTTGGTGCGGGCGTGCAGGATGAGGTTGCTGCCCCGCTTGGCCATAAAAAGGGCGGTAAGGTAGCCGATGCCACGGCTTGCACCGGTGATGAGAGTCCATTTTCCTTTAACCTGAAGCATGATTTTTTGTTCCTTTCTGTTTTTGTATGGTAATGGTTCAGTTGCTGCCGTCAATAATGACGGATTCTTTCTTAGCCAGCTCGGTAACGTAGCGGGAGGAAGCTTCGTATTCCTCCATGGTGGTCATGTGCTCCAGCAGCACGGGCATCTGGGCGGGCATGGTTTCTTCGATGATGTGCAGCACCTTGGCGTAGTCCAGATCACCGTCGCCGGGGGCGCATTCCTTGAGGCTGCAGGGCAGGGTGTACTGGTCAAGGCTCACGTCCTTGATGTGCACGCTCTTTACCCAGGGGCCCAGCTTCACAAAGCATTCCCGGATAAAGCTTTCCCAGTTCAGGAAACGCTCCACGGAGTTGATCATGTTGATAAAGTCCATATGCACCGCAAAACCAGGGCGATCCACGTCTTTGATAAGTTTGAGGTACTCATCGGGGCTGGAGGGGATCATCCAGGGCATGGGCTCGATGGAGTAAAAGGTGCGGGTGGGTTTGACCGCATCGATGATCTCCCGGATGGAATCCACGATGAGGGCATAGGTATCAGCGTGGTAGTTTTCCGGATACCAGCCGTCCCACACTTCGCCCCGGGCGCCGCTGATGTTGACACAGCAGTTGATGCCCATTTCATCGGCAAAAGCCAGCTGATTCTTGGCATAGTCCATGTTGACCCTGAGCTCCTCGGGCTTTGGGGACAGGGTATTCTTCCACACGCCCACTTCAGCCAGAAGGATATTGTTTTTCCGGGCCACCTCCAAAAGATGCTTGCGGGTAGCGGCGTCGGCTTCGTAATTGACGGGGCAGGTACAGGCGTAGTAGCCGGCACGGCGGCAGTCTTCTGCCCAGGCTTCGGCGGTGGTAAAGGGCTTGGGTATGCTTCCTCCAAGGCGCATGATGAGACCTCCTCTATGTAGTTAAGTAAACGTTTAAGTTCTTGTGTCCATTATAGCAGAGCAGGGAAAAATGTCAAATGTTTTTTGATAAAACAAAAGCCCTGTTTCATTCAGAACAAGGCTTTGTGATAGTGGCTGTTCATTTGGAAGAATCAGAGAAATCCGCTTTTCGGGAGGGTGCTTTTCCCGGGGAAAAGCATCCTCCCGCCATAGATCATTCCAACGGATCCATCCCGCCGATATAAATGGTAATCATGGGCCGCACGCCCACATTGTCCCGGTCGATGCGGGCAATGCCGATGGAACCGGTTACACGCACCTGGTCCAGATTGGTGCTGTTGGGGGTGGAGCGGAGGTAGTAGGTGCTGTTGCCGAGCTTGCTTGTCCACAGGCCATTGTTGATGGCGGTGGGGCTGCCTGCGGCAATGCGGCGGTCATCCTTGGCGTCCGGATTGGCAGAGAAGCCGTAGGCCGGGTTGGTCATATCGCCCCGGGTGGGGATGCGCACATACAGACCGCTTTCGTCGGGCAGAATGCGCCAGCGTTCTTCGTATCCGAAGGAGGAATTCAGAAACCAGCCGTTGAGCCAGATGCACAGGTCGCTGCCCACCCAGCGGTTGTCCTCCTGATCAAAGGGCATGCATTCCAGAATGCGGTCACTGAGCAGAACGGCAGTATCGCCGTGTACATACAGCACCCGCCACTGGATATCCTGATCGGGCATTTCCTGCATGTACCGGCCAAAGGAGATCACATCGCCCTGACGGATCTCTGCCGTGGCGCCGGCGGCGGAAAACAGCAGCACGGAGGCCAGCAGTGCGGCAAGCCACTTTTTCGTGTTCTTCATAAAGCGATTCCTCCATAAAACATTGTATGTGGGGGCAGAGGTTTTTTCTCTGTGCATATATAACGCCGGGAAGAAGCCGTTTCTTCCCGGCGCAGGAAAAATTTACGCATCTTCCCAGGGATTGCGCCGACGGCCGGGCCGGTCCTCATCCTCTGGGTAGATGTAGCTGATCTCCATACTGTCAAAGGGAAAAGCTTCCACAAAATGGTCGGGCATGAAACGGGTCATGGCGTACTCCGTCCAGTCTGCCTGGTGGCGGGGGAGCCACAGGGGCTGACCCAGATCCACCGTGGGCAGAATGCGCTGCAGTGCATCCTCAGGGTTATCCCGGGTGCATTCTGTAATGATGCTTTTGGCAACACGGTGTTTTTTCATCAGCCGTATCCAGAGGCGGCCGGTATTTTCGGAGGTATTCATAACAGGGCAGATTCCTTTCGGTGTTTTGGTTTTGATAAGGGGATTATACACAATTTCTCTGCGCTAAACAAGCACCTTGACCGATGCGGAATTTGCGATATAATGGTGTAGAATAGTGCTATTTATCGGCTCAGGCCGATATGTAAAGAAGGAGAGTATGTATGTCTGCCGCATCTGCATGCCGTAGAGCCCCGTTGGTCAACCCCGTTTTCGCCCCTCTTGCCGATCAGGCCATCAATCCCGAAGGCCCGCTTGGCGCTTTGATCCGGCAGACCCTTGAATTTGTGGATGTAAGCCGCATGTCCTCGCTGGATTCGGTACTGGCTACCCGCCTTGGCGGATACAGCGAAATGCCTCCCATGCCCGATGTGGAGGCTGCCGGTAAATATCTGCCCTCGGACCCCGGCCTTTTCCTGGATGTGATGGAAAGCGCCACCCTCATTGCCATATCCACAAAGGATAAGGACGTCATACTGCGTGTGCTTTCTGCCATGCGGATGTTTTTTGAAACCATTCCCCAGCTGGAGGAAGAGGTTCTTTTCTGGTGCGGCGCTCAGGCCCTGCGGCTGACCATCCTGCTTTACCAGCGCACCGGCCAGCGTTTCCTGCTGACCATCCTGGAAACCCTGCGTTCCCGCCTGCCGGACGTATCCGGACTGATGCATTCTTTCCCTTTCCAGCGGGAGTATCGCCGGGAGACGGAGGGCAATACCCCCGATGAAAAGAAGTATTACGACCGTATGGAACGCTTTGCCACCGGCAAGGGCGCTGCGGATGCCATGGCAATGTCCGCCCTGCTGGGCCAGTACAGTGGCTCCGGACGTGACAGAGCTGCTGCGGAAGTGGGCCTTAACGCCATTTATCGTTTTCACGGTATGCCCTGCGGTGCGTTCTCTGCCGACCCCCATCTTGCGGGAAAGGATCCCGCCCGTGCCGTGGAGCTGGAAGCTCTGTGTGCCCAGGTGGAGGCCTATTACGATGCGCTTTGCCTTACCGGCAGCGTGGCCTTTGCAGACAAGCTGGAAAGGATCATGCTCAACGCCCTGCCGGATCTTCTTTCCGGCGACGGAGTGCGTACCCTTCAGCCCACCAACCGCCTCAAGGATGACGAAAGCTGCCTGTACCGCAAGCCGGATCCCAGCGAGACGTCCATGCTGCTCCGGGCCATGTATGCCCTGCGCCGCTCTGTGTGGATGAGCCGTGAGGATGATACTCTGGCCTATCTGCTGCCTGTGGACTGCGGCTGCCTGACCCGCATGGCCGGCGTGCCCGTGCGTTTCAGCGCAACGGTAAGCGGCTTTGCCCGCCGGGAAGTGCGCATCCGTGTGGAAACCAAGCAACCCGTGGCCTTCAAGCTGCAATTGCTCATTCCCCGCTGGGCAGAAGAGGCCACCCTCAGCGTGAACGGCGCCCAGGGTACGGCGGTATCCCGGGGCGAATATCATACTCTCAGCCGCACCTTCCAGACTGGCGATGAAGTGGTGCTGACCCTTTCTGCCAACCCCCGCCTGGAAACCGGCTTCCGTGGAAGCGCAAGCGTTATGGTGGGCAACCGGCTGATGGCCCTGTCCCTGCCGGAAAGCGATATGGCCTGGCAGTATGCGCTGAATCCTGCTTTGCCCATGACCGCATCTCTGGAAAATGGCCAGGCCAGCGTGCTGGTGGCTGCCTCCGAAGCGGAGCAGTGGCAGGAGCGTGGCGGCTTTATTCTGCCCCCTCCCCAGAACGTAACCGCAGGCCCTGCCTATCAGCTTACTCTGATGCCCTATGCGGACTGCGATGGCAGAATTGCCGCTTTTCCCTGTGTGAGGGAATAAAAGGATGAAGATACCCGTTTTATCTCTGGCGCCCATGGCAGGCATTACGGATTGGCCGCTGAGAGTGCTGTGCTACCGCATGGGGGCTGAATATGCCTGCAGCGAAATGGTTTCCGCCATCGGCTATATGTGCGCAAAGCCCGGCAACCGGGTGTATTCCCAGCTGCTGAGGGTGCACGCAGAGGAAACCAACACCGCCTGCCAGCTTTTTGGCAAGGATCCCGTCGTCATGGGGGAAGCAGCCCGGCGCATTACGGAGCTTGGTCGCTTCACATCGCTGGATATCAACATGGGTTGCCCTGCCAGGAAGGTGACATCCATCGGCGAGGGGAGCGCTATGCTGCTCAACCCGGATGTGGCCTATAAAGTCATGGAGGCGGTAAAGAATAACACCCATCTGCCCGTTACGGTAAAAACCCGGCTGGGCTACGATGCGGATTCCATGAATGCCATCGAGCTGGGCAAAGCGGCCCAGAGCCTTGGCCTGGAGTGGATCTGCTTCCATGGCCGCACCCGGGAGCAGCAGTATTCCGGCACGGCGGATTACGAGGCCATCGGAAAGCTGCGCAGTCAGCTCAGCATTCCCGTTATTGCCAACGGCGATGTTTTTGAGCCAGAGGACGCAAGGCGCATTCTCCAGGCCACCGGCGCAGCAGGACTGATGATCGGCCGGGGCGCTATGGGCAATCCCTGGCTGTTCCGGGGCGCAGGGCAGGTATTGTCCGGAAAACAGCCCACCGCCCCAACCCGCCAGGAAAGGCTGGATACGGCCCTGCTTCATCTGGAATGGATGGTGGAGTATAAAGGGGAAACCCAGGGCGTGCTTGAAATGCGAAAGCATCTTGGTCATTATTTTGCCGGCATGCGGGGCGCAACAGCCCTGCGCAGGCAGATGAACACCCTCAAAACCTACGAAGAGCTGCGCAGGCTCCTTCAGGAGCTGCCCAGGGAGGACTGCGCCGGGGAGGAAGCATGATGAAGTTTGTAAAAAGGCTGTTGATCTTGTCGCAGATCGTTTTGCTCGTTTGCCTTGCGCCTTTGAATGCACTGGGCGAGATCCAGGGTATGGGCCAGGCGCTGGATGTCTACTTTGATACGGATGAGGATATCCGTATGTCTGTGGGCTTTGAAATTGAGGAGCTGCAGCCTTATGGAGAGGAAACCGTCGGCATGCTGGGTGGAATCCTGCGGCATCTGACGATGGACGTACTTCTCAGCGGCGAGGATATGGTGCTGGCCATGTGCGTGGACGGGCAGCCCGCTTTTTCCATGGTGGAGCAAAAGAAGGACGGCCGCTACGAAATGCGTACCGACATTCTTCCCAACCGGGTGCTGACCTCCTCTTCCGGCACACTGGAAACACTTTTCCCCGAAACCGAGGAAAAACCTTTCGGTTTCAGTGTACAGGGCTTTATCACTGAATCCGAGCAGAACTATCAAGCCCTGGCTGAGGCTATCAAGCCCTATGCCGAGGAGAAAAAATCCAACTATACCATTGATGATATCGGCTACGCAGGCTGGGTACGCCTCGCCAAACTGAACGCAGAGCAGTGCACCCAGCTTATGCCGCAGATCATGGCTGTGCTTGGCTGTGGCATGGATGAAGCCGTCATGGTAGAACTGGCCAATATGACCTGCCCCGGCGGGCTTACCGTTGCCCTGTACCGCACCGAAGAGGGCGGAGAGGATATCGCCGTATACATCAAGGGTACGGTCACGCTGGGGGAAAACGATAAGCGTACCCTTGCCTACAACTGGGCCTTTACCCGCAGCGAAACCCAGCAGAAGGACAGTTTCAAACTGGAACTGACCCGCCAGAAAGGCGCAACCAATAAGCGCACGCTGGAGTTTTTCCGCAATATCAAAAACGAGGACGGCCAGCTGAGCTATACCTGCAAGCTGGATATGGACAGCCGCCAGGGTAAAACCGTGAAGACTTTTCAGCAGAAAGACTCTCTGAAAGGGACGGCCGGGGAAAGCCTCAGCGGAACCATTACCATCACGGACAAGCTGACAGAAGATGGCAAGACCCGCACCATCATCACCGAGTACAAACCTGAGCTTGCCCTGAAGGACGGCGAGGGCTGCAAGGTGCTCACCGGCAGCGTGGATATGACCGTGACCCAGAGCAAAAAACAGATGACCGCTCTGCGGGTGGTTCTGGGCGAGAATCCGGCAGCCCTTACCATGGCGGGAGTCGTGGAGGAAAGCCGGGCAGAGGTGGAGCCGGAAGTGATCTTTATCATCGGTGGCGGCAGCCTTGCCCAGAATCAGGGCAGCCTGTCCCAGTACACCGTGGGTGCACCGCCCCTTGGCATGACCCAGTATCCGGTTCCCGAAACGGTTGTGACGGTGGATCTGGACGGCATCAGCCCAGAGGAGATGGCACAGCTGGAGGACGAGATGTTCCAGTATTCCGCAGGCTATCTGCTGCGGCTGTTGCCCTTTATCACCGAGGAGGATACGGGTCTCCTTCAGGATAACATGACCGACGAAGACTACGAGAGCTTCTTTAACGGAGCCCAGCATATTGACTGAGCGCCGCAGATTCCATCAAGGGAGGGATTTCTCCGTGAAACGAATGATAAGCCTTGTGCTGTGCCTCATCCTGGCATTGTCCAGCTTTAGTGCACTGGCGCTGGATACCACCGCTTTTGATATTACCGTGGCGGACAAGCTCATCAAGCAGATCCGGGACGGCAACGGCTTCAGCGGCTCCATGCAGCTGGAAGTGCGGGGGGCGGATGACACCGTTATTACCTCCATCCCCTTTTCCTGGAACTTCATCCATGTAAACGAGGAAGGCCTTGTGGAGGAGGAAGACCGGATCGGGCTTGCCCTGCGCAATGGCGACGAGGAAGTGGCCAGTGTTCTCTGTGTACAGCTGAAGGACCAGAAGCTGCGCTTTCAGGCAGATGTGCTGGGCGAAAACTGGTACGAAATGCAGTTGTCTCCCATGATCGTCAGCGGTATCAACGCCGATGTGGGCAATACCATGGGCCCCGTGCAGGCCGCAGGAACCACTGCGGCGCAGGGCTACGGCATCCCCGACAGCATGCTGCGTATCCTGCCGGAGCTTTTCCGTATCAGCGGGCCTGTGAGTGACAAGGTGGGAGATGATCTGGATCGTTTCATCACCAAGCTGGATATCTGGCTGGAAGGCTACCGTCAGAGCGCAGTGATCGGCGAACTGGAGGACGGCACCGGCACCATTGCGGTCAATTACGTCATCAGCCCTGCCCATGTGAAGGCTCAGGTGAAGCAGATGCTTGTGGATCTGCTGGGAGATTCGGATGCCCTGGCCCGCCTCAGCGAACTGCTGGGCGAGGATGTGGCGTCCATTTACCTCAACCCTGCATGGCAGCCCTATTACCTTGCGGCGGTGGATGCGCTGCCCCTGGAAGGCGACCTGACCATCGACCGTACGGTATCCTTTACCGGCGAAACGCTGGAACTTTCCCTTTCGCTGCCCTATCGGGATCCAGTCATGGGCGACTGTACCATTACCTTCTCCCGCACCATGGGCGAGGACGAGCAGCCCCTGAACGAAATCTGCCTTGAGAGCGAAAACCGCATGATCACCTTGGAATATGTGGAGTACAGCTCCATGACCAATGTGAGCGTAATCCAGGGCGTGTTTTCCAGCGTGGCGCTGGATGGGGCCCAAAACGCCCAGCCTCCGGTGGCGGTGGCCTTTGTGCTTCGCAGCGAGGAAAGCGAAACCACCGGCGAGGAAGGCCATGTGATTTACACTGTGAACTATCAGCTGAGCCTCAGCCCCGATGAGGAAAGCCAGCTGGAAAACGCTCTCGTGTTCGAGCCGCTGGATATCGACCTCAAGGCGGAGTTCGCTTCCAAGCCGCCGTCCAGCGCAGCCACTAAAATCAACGCAACACTCACTCTTTCGGGAGAAAAAACGGAGAACAAACTGGCGCTTGTGTTTGAAGGCAAGACCCATGTACGTTGGGTTCCGGAAGAACTGCCCGGGGAGATTGTGGACTTTGATGCCATGACCGCCGAAGATCGCAGCGCTCTTGGCCAGAGTGCCATTGTCAACCTTTTGCCTTTGCTGACACCGTATCTTGAACCCCTTGCCACGGACGGAGCTGCTTCCGTAGGGATTATCGGAGGCTCTGACGGGCCCACCGCCATCATGGTAACGGATGGCGAGGCTGCACCGGCGGAGGAACCCGTTCAGCAACCCTGAGTGAATACGAATGAAGCCCTGAGGGCTGGAGGTTTTTGTGCATACCTGCTCTGTTTTGTGGAAAAAACATATTGCTTGCCCTGCGCAATCCAAAGGGATGCTGCGGCGCATTTTTGGCTGCTTTCTTGCTGCGATGCTTTTTGCCTGTATTCTTCTCCAGCCTGCTTTTGCTGAGGAGGCTTCCTCCGGCATGCTTCAGGTGGAGGCTTTGCCGGAAAACCTGTATGTAGTACCGGATTGTGATACTTTCCGCATGTATCCGGCCTCTATGCGCTATTTCTGGATGCAGCTCACGGCCCGGGAAAAAGAGCTGTTCGCCCTTGTGTATACGGCCATTGACAACTATCAGACAAGGATTTCCCTGCCCCGGAATACCTATACCGAGGAGGAAATTGCCCGGGTTCGTTTTGTTATCAACGAGGATTGCCCGGAATTGATCCAGCTCCGGCTTTGCTGGTATGATTGCGATTCTTCCACCCGCATGGCTACCACGGCCCGCATGTCCTACAACTACGACAGGCAGTGGGGCCCTCAGCGCTTTGCAGCCATGAAGCCGGTTCTTGGACGCCTTGTTGAACAGGCGGCTCAGCTGGAAAACGATTTTGACCGGGAGCTTTTCATCTACAAAAGCATCATTTTTATGACGGAGTACAACACGGAAAGCCGGCAGAATCAATCTGCGGATTGTGTGTTTGTGGACGGTATATCGGTTTGCGCAGGCTATGCAGATGCCATGACCCTGGCCTGCCGCATGGCCGGCATACCCAGTTTTACGATATCCGGCTATGCGTACCTTCTTTACGACCCCAACGTGGTGAGGGAGTGGAACGAAGATAATTCTCACGCCTGGAATGCGGTACAGATCAATGGGAACTGGTATTTTGCGGATTCTACCTGGGATGATCCCCTGCCGCTGGAAAACCAGGAGATCCCTGCTACCCGCAGCGAGTACATGCTGTATTTCAACCTCAACGAGGCCGAATTGAACAAAACCCACGAGATCGACTATAACGCCTACCGTGGCTGGACTTTGCCGACCTTTGAGGCCATCGAAGCCAGTTTCTTTTCCAGAAAGCTGCCTTACTCTGTGGTAGAAGGCGACTGGCACGATGAGCTCCAGGCACAGATCGACCTGCTTGCTACCGGGAATCCTTCTCATCTGGTGCTGATTTTTCCTACGGTACAGCAGCGGGACAGCCAGCGCTATTCTGCGAGCAATTTCCTGCAGGATGCGCTTGTGCAGCTTGGCTGGAAGGGGAGAGTGGTCTCCTCTACGTTTTTTGATTATCCTATACTGATTCTTGATATTGGAAATATGACCAGACCCTGACCTTCAGGCAGTGCGTTGCTTCTTTCACAAAAACTGTACGTTTGAAAAAACAGAATGGAGGATCATATGGATAGCTGGGGTTCCGTGGATAATTGGGGTTCTTCCAGTTCTTCCGGTGGATCTGCCCCCAAGAAACCGTTCAACGCTTCTGCACTGCGGATTGCAGGTATCTGTGCAGGGGTGCTGGCGGTTGTTCTTGTTGTACTGCTGGCCTCAGGCCCCAGAATCAGGGTTCAGCAGAATTACAGGTTTGATACCATTGCCTGGAACCAGGAAGGCTACCGCCTGAAGATTTTTCGCAATGCGGAAAGCGCCGGAGTCCTTCTGTGCGACACCAGCGAAACGATCGTTGCCGCTTCCATGGCAACGGAACTTCAGGACGGCTATGCTCAGGGGTCATTGAAGCTTGAAGAAGAAGCGGATTCCTCCCTGCACGCAGTTCCCTGGTGTGTTTCGGAAGGAAAACTGTATCTTGGCAGTTCCCAGGTTGTGCCAGCTTATGCGGTTGCAATGCTGAAATATGGGGATCGGCAGTCTGTGGCAGAGGCAGCGACGGCTACGCCCCGGGCAACGGCTACACCCAGGCAGGTTATTACCCCGAGACCGACGGCCACGCCCCGGGTAACTGCAACACCCAGGCCGGTTATCACCCCGAGACCGACGGCCACGCCCCGGGTAACTGCAACACCCAGGCCGGTTATTACCCCGAGACCGACGGCCACGCCTCGGGCAACGGCTACACCCAGGCCGGTTATTACCCCGAGGCCCACGCCGGTCAACCTGCCCGGCGAACCTGCTTCTGAGTTGTTTGGCCTCTATCCTGCTGAAACCAGATATTTTTGGAACCAGCTGACGGAACGGGAAAAGCAGCTTTTTGCCATCATCTATGACGGTGTGGCGAATTATGAGGAAGTCATCGAATTACCGGAAGATTATTTTACGGTGGAAGAACTGGTACGGGTACGTTTTGTTGTGGATAACGATTGCCCTGAATTGATTCAATATCACAATATGGGCTATTCGGGTACTTCCGAGGCTTGGCCGGAATATTATTACGATCGGGCAGAAGGCCAGCGCCGTTTTGGCATCGTCAAAACAAAGACCGCCGCACTGAACGCCCAGGCGCAGCGGAAGGGAACCGAATTTGAACGGGAACTTTTGATATACCGTTACATCATTGAAAATATGGAGTACGACGGCCAGTACAGAGAAGTACAAACAGCGGATGGCGTATTTGTAAACGAAAGAGGCGTATGCGCCAGTTACGCCAGCGCCATGGCTCTCTCCTGCCGCATGGCGGGCATTCCCTGTTTTGTCATTTCGGGCTATGGATATGATGACGATGATTTGCTGAGGGAACACAGCGAAGAAAACGCTCATGCCTGGAATGCGGTGCAGATCGGCGGTAAGTGGTACTATGCCGATCCCACCTGGGATGATCCTACATATGAAGATGGCGGTTCTGCCCCTGAATATGCAATAGACTTCCCGGAGTACTTTAACGTGAATGAAGCGTTTATGTCCCAGTCGCATGAACGGGATCAGGAAAAATACGCAGATTGGAACATGCCTGTTTTTACTGCCACCGATGCAGAATACTACAAAGTAATGATGAACGATTACATTGTGGTGGGGCATTGGTCTGATGAACTGCGTCAGCAGGGTGAAAAAACCTTCACGGGCCAGAATGACAGGATTGTACTGATATTTGGCTCGGTGGAAGAAAGGGATGCCGCTATTGCGGAGATTGATACGGAAATGCGCAAGATCATGAGAGAGTGCGGATGGTCGGGCAGATGGACACAAGTAACGCTGGATACCCCTGTCTTCCTGATTCTATTGGATTAAGCTTTTTTCAAATCTTCCTGGTTTGGCAAACCGCATTTGACCCATACGAAAACCTGTGCTATAATAATTTGTCAAAATTAACACCACTGTGCTTATCTGCAGCACAATAAAGAAAGGCTGATACCATGTCCGGACATAGCAAATGGCACAATATCGCTGCAAAGAAGGGCAAGACCGACGCCCTCCGTGGAAAGATTTTCACCAAAATTGGCCGTGAAATCGCCATCGCCGTGCGTGAAGGCGGCAGCAATCCCGAAAGCAACTCCAAGCTGCGCGACGTTATCGCCAAGGCCAAGAGCAACAACATGCCCAACGACAACATCCAGCGTTCCATCAAGAAGGCTGCCGGCGAACTGGGCAATGTGGATTACGAAACCATCACCTACGAAGGCTATGCCCCCGGCGGCGTTGCCGTAATCGTGGAAACCATCACCGACAACCGCAACCGTACCGCCAGCGATGTGCGCCACTGCTTTGCCAAGTACGATGGCTCTCTGGGCGTAACCGGCAGCGTGGGCTTCATGTTCGACAAAAAGGGTGTGCTGGTAATTGAGCGCACCGCCGATATGGACGAGGACGAAATGATGATGACCGTGCTGGATGCCGGCGCAGAAGATATGTCCACCGAGGACGATGCTTTTGAAGTGTACACCGATCCTGCCGACTTCTCCGCAGTGCGTGAAGCGCTGGAAGGCCAGGGCATCAGCTTCCTGAGCGCCGAAGTGCAGATGGTGCCTCAGAACACCGTTGTGCCCGCCGATGAAGAGACCCTCACCAAGATCCAGAAGATGCTGGAACTGCTGGAGGATAACGACGACGTGCAGAACGTGTGGCATAACGCTGAACTGCCCGAAGAGGAAGAAGAGGAATAAGTTTACTCATAAAGCCCGGAGGACTTCAGGCCTTTCGGGCTTTTCGCTTTTTCAGAACAACGTCGGGGTACGCTCGGCGTGATGCCGTTTTCAGGAGTGAAAGCATATGAAGACGTTTTTTTACCGTCTCTGGCAATGGACGTGGGGGTTTTTCCAGTCGTTGCTGGGGTTCTTGGTGTATTTGCGGAATTGTAAGCGACCGCATTTTTCTTTTCATGGGGCGGTTGTAACTTTGTGGAAAAACAAATCCAGCGTTTCACTGGGGATGTTCGTATTTGTGACGGACGAACCTTATTTCTGCGAAAAGCTTAAGGATGAATACAGCCCTGAGGAATTGGCCCGGAGGCTTCTTGTCCATGAATACGGCCATACCATTCAGTCGTTGCTGCTGGGGCCGTTGTATCTGATTGCTATCGGCATACCCTCCACCCTGTGGGGGTTTCTGCCCTGTTCCCTCCGGCTGAGAAAAGAGAAGCCCCTGTCGTATTTCGCATTCTTTACTGAGAGCTGGGCGAACAGGCTGGGGGAGAGAGTAACTGGCGAGAAGGCCATGGAGCAGCTGCTGATCGATTGATAATCAACAAAAACAGGAACCATTTGGTTTCCTGTTTTCTTTTCTGGGTAAAGACGGCTGTTTTTTCTTGATTCTTTTTTCCTTTCCTGCTTGCCACAAAAGCCGCCGCCTGCTATGCTGATAGGGATTTTTGTGTTCGGGAAAAGACCGTTCCTTTTCCCGGGAAAGTGCAGGTATATGCAAATGAACGAGAAATACAGCCATAGCGCCCGCCTTGGTATCATTGGCTCCATGCTGATCTTTGGCACTATCGGTATATTCCGCCGGTGGACGCCGCTTTCCTCGGGGGTGGTGGCGCTGGCAAGAGCTGCCGTGGGTACTTTGGTTCTGGCACTGTTTATGCTGATATTCCGTAAAAAGCCGGATTGGCAGAGCATCAAAAGGCAGTGGCTGCCGCTGGTTGCTTCCGGACTGCTGCTGGGGTTCAACTGGATCGCCCTGTTTGAAGCGTACAACTATACCGATGTATCCGTAGCAACGCTGAGCTATTATATGGCCCCGGTGATCATTGTGCTGGCATCGCCGCTGCTCTTTGGTGAAAAACTGACTGTGAAAAGCGGACTGTGCGTGCTTTGTGCACTTCTCGGTATGGTGCTGATTTCCGGCGTTATGGGGGAGGGGATAACCGGCCTCCGGGGGATCGTTTTCGGCCTGGCGGCTGCGGCTATGTACGCTTCCGTGGTGCTGATCAACAAACGGATTCACGGGATTTCCGGCCTTGACCGTACACTGGTGCAGCTGTTTGTTTCCGCTGTAACTATTCTGCCCTATGTGCTGCTTACGGAAAAGCCCGGTGGGGAAGCGTTCACAGGGAAGGTCATCCTGCT
The DNA here is from genome assembly GCA_015056145.1 of Clostridiales bacterium. Classification (GTDB taxonomy): domain Bacteria; phylum Bacillota; class Clostridia; order Christensenellales; family Aristaeellaceae; genus Limiplasma. The sequence goes on along the minus strand of SVGY01000009.1, from coordinate 68,701 downwards.
GTTGATCGTTATGGGCGTGGTGCATACCGGCATCGCCTATCTGATGTACTTCAGCAGTGTTGAAAAGGTTCCGGCGCAGACGGCGGCCCTTTGCAGCTATATCGACCCGGCTGCATCGCTGATATTGTCCGCAGTGCTGCTCGGTGAGCGGATGGATGAATGGGGGATCATCGGCACGGTGCTGATCCTGGGTTCTGCCATCGTTGCGGAATGGCCCCAAAAGCCCCGCAAAGGCTGAAAAAACATATTTTTCTCTTGCCTTTTCATTGTCCTGCGTGCTATAATACCTTCTGTTATGGCGATGAGGAAGACCAATGCCCGGTCAACATCCGTCAAAAGAGAGGACGGCAGGAGTTGCTCCTTGCTGAAAGCCGTCCGGACGTGATGCGGGAAATTCCCTTCCGAGCCTTTCCTCCGAACCGTTTTTTGCAGTAAGAGGAAACGGGTCAGCTCCGTTATCGGCATTGAGCGCATCGACTTTTGTCCGTGCGGAATTTGGGTGGTAACACGCGGCTAATACGCCTTCGTCCCATGGGGATGAAAGGCGTTTTTCTTTTTGAAAGGGGGGCGACGCCGTGAGGAGGCTCTTGGTCAGCGCATGCCTGCTGGGCGTTTGCTGCCGCTACGACGGCAAAAGCAAGCTGCAGCCGGGTATGGAGGCACTGGCTGAACAGTTCGAGTTGATCCCCGTCTGCCCGGAGCAGCTGGGCGGCATGCCCACCCCCAGAGTGCCCAGCGAACGGGTGGGGGACAGGGTTGTGAGCCGGGAAGGGCTGGATGTAACCCATCACTTCCAAAAGGGCGCAGAGGAGGCATTCCGCATTGGGCAGCTTCTTTGTTGCGATGGAGCTTTACTCAAGGAACGCAGCCCCTCCTGCGGCAACGGAACCATTTATGACGGCAGTTTTTCCGGAGGACTCAAGCCCGGCGATGGCGTTTTTGCCGAACTTCTGAAGAACAATGGAATCCCGGTATACGGCGAAACGGATATTCCGGCTTTGCTTGATATAAATCATTGATACATCTGATAGAGATAAAGGAGGAAACAATCATGGCGATCACGGATACGCTGCGTCAGCTGCGGGAGGAAGTGGAAACCACCCTTTCCCAGCTTAAGGACACTGCCGGACTGGAAGCCCTGCGGGTGAAGGTTCTTGGCAAAAAAGGCACCCTGACGGAACTTTTGAAGGGTATGGGCAAATTGGCCCCCGAAGAGCGCCCCAAGGTAGGCGCCGAGATCAACGAGACCCGTGCATGGCTTACCGGCAAGATGGATGAAAAGCAGGCTCAGCTGCGTGCTCTGGAGCGGGAAGCCGCCCTCAAGGCCGAAACCATCGATGTTACCGAGCCCCGGAAGCTGCCCAAAGTCGGCAGTGCACATCCCATCACCCTGGTAATGGACGAGCTGATCGAGTGCTTCTCCGGCCTTGGTTTCGAGGTGATGGAAGGCCCCGAGGTGGAGCTGGATCATTACAATTTTGAGCTGATGAACCTGCCCAAGAATCATCCTGCCCGTGATGCACAGGATACCTTCTACATGGACGACAATATCGTGCTGCGTACCCATACCAGCCCCATGCAGGCCCGTGCCATGCTCACCCGCAAGCCCCCCATCCGCATCATCTGCCCCGGCCGTGTGTACCGTGCCGACGAGTTGGATGCCACTCACAGCCCCGTTTTCCATCAGATGGAAGGCCTTGTGGTGGACGAAAACATGAGCATGTCTGATCTCAGGGGAACCCTGGAAGCCTTTGCCAAGAAGCTTTACGGCAATGACGTTTCCACCCGTTTTCGTCCCAGCTTCTTCCCCTTCACCGAGCCCAGCGCCGAGGTGGACCTGACCTGCACCGCCTGCCACGGCAAGGGCTGCCGCATCTGCAAGGATACCGGCTGGGTAGAGGTTCTGGGCTGCGGCATGGTGAACCCCAAGGTTCTTGAAATGTGCGGCATTGATTCCACCAAGTACTCCGGCTTTGCCTTCGGCATCGGCCTGGAGCGTATTGCCATGAAGCGCTTTGGCATCACCGACCTGCGTATGCTCTACGAGGGCGATGCCCGTCTTCTGGGCCAGCTGAGATAAGGAGGGAATAGACCATGAAACTGGGTATGAATATGATTCGGGAGTATGCGGATATTCCCGTAACCCCCAAGGAATACGAGAGCAAAATGATCATGTCCGGCACCGCCGTGGAGGGCGTTGAGGAAGTTTCCGGTGGCGTGGAGAAGGTAGTTGTGGGCCGGGTGCTCACCTGTGAAGACGTGCCGGATACCCATCTGCATCAGTGCACGGTGGATGTGGGCGGCGAAGAACCCCTGCACATCGTTTGCGGCGCTCCCAATGTAAAGGCCGGCGTGCTGGTTCCCGTTGCTTTGGATGGCGCAAAGCTTCCCGGCGGCATCAAGATCAAGAAGGGAAAACTCCGTGGGATGGTATCCGAAGGTATGCTCTGTGCTGCCACCGAACTGAAGGTGCCCGTGGAGCTGTACCCCAGCGTAGGCGATGAGGGCCTGCTGATTTTCAATGAGGAATATCCCCTGGGCGCAGACGTGAAGCCCATCCTCGGCATTGACGACTACACTGTGGATTTCGAGATCCTGGCCAACCGTCCCGACTGCCTCAGCGCACTGGGCATTGCCCGGGAAACCGCCGCTGCTCTGGGCACCGAGTTCAAGGCTCCCGATACTTCCGTGAAGGAAATGGGCGGCAGCATTCTGGACGAAGTAAAGGTGGAAGTAAAGGATACCGACCTTTGTAACCGTTATACGGCCAGAGTCATCAAGAACGTCCGTGTTGCTCCCTCCCCTATGTGGATGCGCAAATACCTGCACGCTGCGGGCCTGCGCTCCATCAACAACATCGTGGACATTACCAACTACATCATGCTGGAATACGGCTGCCCCATGCACGCCTTCGACCTGAGCAAGGTCCGTGGCCGTCACATCATCGTGCGCCGTGCCAATGAGGGCGAAAAGCTGACCACCCTGGACGGCGAAGAACGCATCCTGCGCCAGAGCGACCTGTGCATCTGCGACGAGAGCGTAGCCACTGGCCTGGCTGGCATCATGGGCGGCGAGGAAAGCGAGATCACCGAAAGCACCACTGAAGTGATGTTTGAGTGTGCCGCCTTCGACCGCACCGCCATCCGTCTCACCAGCCGTGCGCTGGGTATGCGCACCGAGTCCAGCGGCCGTTTTGAGCGTGGGGTTTGCCCCGCCATCATCATGGATGCCCTGAACCGTGCCTGCCATCTGGTTAACGAGCTGGATGCCGGCGACGTGGTTTCCGGCTGCATCGATATCTATCCCAACCCCAAGGAGCAGAAGGTTATCACCGCCAGCGTGAAGCGCATCCAGATCCGTGCCGGCGTGGAGATCCCTGCTGAGGATATGGTTTCCATTCTGAAAAAGCTGTTCTTCGACGTGACGCTGGACGGCGACACCCTCACCGTAAAGGTGCCTGCTTTCCGTGAGGATATGGAAGGCGAGGCAGACGTATGCGAGGAATGCCTGCGCATGTACGGCTACGATCACATCGGCGCAACGCCCCTTCACGGCCTTACCACCCAGGGTGGCGTAAGCCCCATGAAGAGCCTGAAGAACCGCCTGGGCAAGATTTTGCAGGGCCTTGGCTATCTGGAAGTAATGAACTTCAGCTTCATCGGCGTAAAGGAAATTGCCAAGCTGGAACTGGAGGAAGGCGACCTGCGTCTTGATCCTATGGCCATCCGCAATCCCCTGGGCGAGGATACTGCTGTGATGCGTCCCACGCTGGTCAGCAGCATGCTCAAGACCCTGTCCTATAACATGAACCACGCCACCGAGGCCGCCAACCTCTACGAAATGGCTGCTGTGTTCAACCACCATACCCCCACTGAAGAAGGTCTGCCCACCGAAACCCAGACCCTGTGCCTTGGTTCCTATGGCGATGAAGCGGATTTCTTCACCGTGCGTACTGCTGCGGAGGCCCTCCTGCGTGCCTGCGGCATCCAGTGCGAAGTGGAAGCCGGCGGTGAGAAGTACCACCATCCCGGTCGCTGCGCCAGACTGATCCGTGGCAACCAGGTGTTTGCGGTTATTGGCGAGGTTCACCCCGCCGTGCGGGAGAACTTCGATATGCCCCGCCGTGCCGTTATCGCCGAGATCAACCTGCAGCAGCTTCTGGAAATGGGCAAGCCCATGGGCGAAATGAAGGCCCTGCCCCGCTTCCCTGCCATGACCCGTGACCTTGCACTGGTCATGGATGATTCCGTCAACGTCGGCCCCCTGATGGCCTCCATGAAGAAAGCCGCAGGTAACCTGCTGGAATCCATCGAGATGTTCGATGTATATCGTGGCGCCCAGGTTGGCGAAGGAAAGAAGAGCGTTGCATTCTCCCTGACCTTCCGTGCCTCCGACCGCACCCTCACCGACGAGGAGATCACCAAGGCCATGGACAAGGTGCAGAAGACCTGCGCCGAGAAGTTCGAGGCTGTGATCCGTGGCTGATTTCCGCAAAGGAAATGATTGCTGAAAAAGACACAACCCCTGTGCCGCAGCACATGCAAGCAGGCATTGCGAGCGCCGCAGGTGTAAGATGTGCCTCTTTAGCCGACGGATTTGAGGTTTTTTGGTCAAAATGTGGCTGTGCCGGTTTTCCGGCACAGCCTTTTCTTTGATTATTCCGGTTTTCTGTATTCCAGTATGTCCCCGGGCTGGCAGTCCAGCGCTTCGCACAGCTTGATCAGCGTGGTAATTTTCAGGGCCTTGGCCTTTCCGTTTTTTAAAATGGATACATTGGCAATGGTGATGCCGATTTTTTCGGATAGCTCCGTAACGCTCATTTTTCTTTTGGCAAGCATCACATCGATGTTGAAAATGATCTCTCCGTCCATAGATATCTCCTTAAATGGTCAGGTCGCTTTGTTCCTGCAATTCGGCGGCTTTCCTTACCAGCTGCGAGAGCACCGCAAAGAGGGCCGCAACCGTAAGCCCTGCAAAATCAACCGCCAGCGACATAAGCAGTATGCCGGGATGGTTCATACCCAGAAAGAGGAAAACCACATTGCCAGCAAAGAAAAAGGCGGTATCTGCTGCCGCAAGGATGGAGATTGTTTTCAGCAAAGTTGCATTCTGAAAGGAAAAAGCCATGTTTTTTTCGATGCTCGACAGAAGCTTTCCTGCCAAAACAAGTACGGCAAAGCAGGGAAGGCCCGATATCAGCAGAAAGATCAACCACGGCCAGAAACAGTGGGAAAATTCCGGATTCATTGCTTTCATTTTCAGCCCCAAAGCAGGAAGCGCAAAGGCGAAAATGGCCAGTCCGCCGACGGCAATACAGATCAAAAACAGTTTGAGCCAAAACAGAAATAATTTTTGTTTCATAAATACCTCCTGTGTATTCATGTGTATTCAGCTAAATACCTCCTGTGTATTCAGCAAGGATAGTATAGCATTACCGATACAAAAATGCAATAACTTTTTATCGAATTACGATAAAACAATAACGTAACACGATATGTACGACCCTTTCTTGTGTTTTTTCTGCGTTCTATGTTAAGATGATTCTGTTGAGAAAGAACTGTTTTCCCAAGGAGAGGGGGTAACCCATGGCGCAGAGAATCGTTCATTATCTGTTTGGAGAGTTGATTTGCAACAGCCTCGAAGGCATAAACAGAGAGCGTTTTCTGACTGGTAGCATTCTGCCGGATGCGGTGGATAATTCCCAGAAGGAAACATCTCATTTCAAAACCAGGACGGATACCCATGTCTGTTTTGATTTTGAAAAGTTCGGGTATATGTTTTCTGAACTTGTCCACGGGGATGAGCTGTATCTGGGCTACTATATTCATCTGGTGGAGGATGCCTTTTTCAGGGCTTTCATATACGGCAACCGCTTTGCAATGCCCGCCACCCGGGAGGAAGTGTCCCTTCTGCACAACGATTACCGCATCCTCAACAGCTATATCGTGAGAAAATACAGCCTTCGCAATTGCCTGACCGGCGATATTTGCCTGGACGGTGAAGCTTTGGGCAAAATCGCCCCCTTTCGCCTGAAGGAGTATATAGGCGATATGACCTGTGACTTTACGGAAGAGTATATAGGGAGGACTCACTTCCTCACGGAAAGCATGTTGGATGATTTTGTGGAAACCTATGTGCCGCTTGCTGTTGACCAAATCATCCATCTAAAAAAAGGGAAACCCGTTTTCAACGCCGCCGACTATGCGTGGCTGAGGAATAGATAAATGTCCCCAAATAGAATATCCAGGGAGGAATAACTATGAAACCCACCTTGCTTTGCTACAACCTGACCGGTGAAAGAGGCCGGAAGATCCGTTTTGCAGCCATGGGTCTTTCCATCAAGCTGAGAAATGTAGAGGAAGACGAATACCAGCAGCCCCTCTCCGCACTTTGTGGCCTTGCCGATGCAGGAGAAGCCATCCCGCCGGAGGGAACTATCCCCGAAGAAATGCTGGTAATGGCCGGTTTTCCCAATGGCCTTGTGAGCCTGTTTTTGCAGGCCTTCAAGAAAATGAAGCTTCAGCCCGTCCTGCTAAAAGCCATCCTTACGGAAACCAACAAGGACTGGAATTCCGTACAGCTGTATCAGGAATTGCAGGCAGAACGGGCTGCCGTGCTGCAGGGCGTCACTGCCGGGCACGAAGAGGCGAAACCCTAATGAAATACGAACATATGGTGAAGGCCACCTTTCTCAGCCGCCCCAACCGATTTGTGGCTCATTGCCTGCTGGATGGCAAGGAAGTGGTGGCGCATGTGAAAAACACCGGGCGGTGCAAGGAATTGCTGGTGCCCGGTGCAGACGTATGGCTGCAGTATGTTCCCAGCGAAAAGCGCAGCACCGATTATGACCTCATTGCTGTGCGCAAGGGGGAGCGAATCATCAACATGGATGCGGTGGCCCCCAACGCCGCCTTTGCGGAATATGTAAAGGCTGGTCATTTTCAGCAGGAATGGACTCTGGTAAAACGTGAATGTACCCACGGCGATTCCCGATATGATCTGTACCTGGAATCCGCCGGCCGCAAAGCCTTTGTGGAGATTAAGGGCGTGACCCTTGAAACGGATGGCATCGTCCGTTTCCCGGATGCGCCCACGGAGCGGGGCATCAAGCATCTTCATGGCCTGATGCGCTGCATTCAGGAAGGCTATGAGGCCTATGCGGTGTTTATCATCCAGATGGAAAACGTGAAGTACTTCGAGGCCAACCGTGCTACTCACGCCGCCTTTGCGGATGCACTGGCAGAGGCTGCCCGGGCAGGAGTGAAGGTGCTGGCCTATGACTGTGTTGTTCAGCCTGATGGCATGGCGGTGAATCAGCCGGTCAAGGTGCGGCTGGATAGCTGAAAACCGCCTGATAGCGTCATTGCAACTCCCAGTTGCGGAAATTCAAGGTTGACTTTATAGCATTCCCGGAGGTGTCCGAGCATAATGAGCAGGAAATCATCCCCCAAGGAGGCTTCTGTTATGAAGATCGGAAACAAGATTTTGGCTCAGAGAAAAAAGGCCGGTTTCTCTCAGGAAGAGCTGGCCGAGAAAATGGGCATCTCCCGTCAGGCCGTATCCCGCTGGGAAACCGGAGAAGCCATTCCGGATACGGAAAAAATCATTCAGCTCAGCAAACTGTTTCAGGTGCCTACGGATTATCTGCTTTTGGATGAGGTGGAGGAGTTGTCTGCCGCCCCTCAGCAGATGAATACGCCCGTTTGTCAGAACGAAGCAACGGCTGTCCCTAAGGAAGGTTCCCTCTCTACCAGGCGAAGTTGGCCTGCCCCGTTGAAATGGGCAGCAGGTTTTGGATTGGCAGGCTTTGCTTTTGGACTGATGGCCATCATCATGGCAGGCGTTTTTTCCGACACTATGAACGAATGGTACACCGATTACGGCAAGTTTGGAACCGCTCTCTTCTTCACCTGGCGGGCGGCCCTTTTGTATATCGGGCTGGGGCTGATGGTCGCAGGACTGGTGATCGTGGCGGTATATGCGGCCTTGAAATGGAAACCCGTGGTGCTTGTGCTGCTGATTTTTGCGGTGATACTTGCCGCATTCAGCGTTATTTGCAGCGGTATCGTCCTTGGTGTTCCTGCGCTTTTGTTGATTTTGGCGCTGCTGTCTTTCCTGGTGGCGATGTGGGTGAAGGCAATGGCCAGAAGACGCCGGGAGGAAACCGCAACGAAAGCTGAATAACCGTTTTGCTTTTTGTGAAAAAAGTCTGTGTCGGCTGCAAGGGTGATGAAAAGGGTGAAGTTATCCTTCGCTTTACAACATGCAAATAGCGAAACACAAGCCTTGGCTGGCTTGCGGTTTTGTGGGCTGCTGTGATAGAATGAAAGCGGCAAACTGGAATTGGACGAGGTAAGAATATGGCGATGTGGAATCCGTGGAGAGGCTGCAAAAAGTGCAGCGACGGCTGCCTGTATTGCTATATCCACAAGGGCGACGCAAAGCGTGGTGTTGATACAAGTATCATTGAAAAAACAAAGGACTTTGCAAAGCCCATAGAACACTTAAAGAACGGCAATTATAAAATGAAATCCGGCATTGTATATACCTGCTTTTCCACCGATTTTCTGATTGAGGAAGCAGATGCATGGCGCCCAGAATGCTGGAAGATGATAAAGGAGCGCAAGGATTGTACCTTCCTCTTTCTCACCAAGCGCATCGACAGATTTATGGACTGCATTCCCGATGATTGGGATGACGGCTATGAAAACGTGGTCGTTTGCTGTACGGTTGAGAATCAAAAGAATGCAGACTATAAGCTTGGAATTTTTGAAAAACTTCCGATCAAGCATAAGTGTATAACGGCTCAGCCACTTATCGAAGCCATTGATATAGAACGATATCTTGACGGTATTGAACTTGTGGTTGTCGGCGGTGAATCGGACACGAATGCAAGACCGCTTGACTACGATTGGGTGCTCAAGATTAGAGAGCAGTGCATCAGGAAAAACGTGTCTTTTGAATTCAGGCAATGCGGAACGCATTTTATTAAGAACGGTATGGAATACAAGTTGCAAACAAAGGATCTGTGTGCTCAAGCAAGAAAAGCTGATATAGATTTCAAACGCAATCGTTGATTAAGTTCCAATTTGGAGAGCAGACGAAAAAAAGCATACATTTCAGGAGGGCGCAATTATGCGCACTGGATCAGTGCATTGCGTTTGTTTGGCCACATAAGCAAACGAGCATCCGGTATTCGCCGGATGCTCGTTTTTTCCTGTTGTGGGATAGATTGTTCCTTAAGAATTCTCCTGCCAGCGGTGATGCAGTGTATCGTCACGGCTGTTTTTGTATAAGACGGAAACATCGATAATCCTTGTTGCTTTTCCTTCCGGCCTGTGCTACCATGTGGGCAGAAACTTGTGAGAGGAAGTACATAGCATGAATCAGCAGAATCAATACGCTACCTCCGTTTATCAGGACTCCGCTCCGGAGATCCAGCGGCAGCTCGAGTTGCTGGAAAACCACGGCGGCAGGCTGACGCTGCCCAACCGGGAATACAATATTGCATCGCCGGTTACGGTGGATGCTTCTTCCCTGTGCTTTTCCGGTGAAATGTGGGCCTGCAACACCGACCCCAACGGAGTTTTCGAGACGGATCACGGCACCAAGCTGCGCATGCAGGGCCGGGATTTTGCTGCCCTGAAGATCGGCAAAAAGGCCGACCCTATCAGTGGCGCAGTGGTGAAAAACCTGGGCATTCAGGGCGATATTGAGGGCATGGATACCCGTCCCTTTGTGAATTTTGAAAACCCCACTAAAATGTCCGGTCTGTGCCTTGACAGCGTGCGCACAGATCAGTGCGAGTTTTCCAAACTGTCCTTCTGCGGGCTGGCCAATGCGGTCTGCATTGCGGAACAAGCGGAGGTGGATGCCTGCCTCTTTGAAAAACTCAATGTGGACGGCTGTGGCAATGGTTTTTACTTTGCACCCCGTGCGGCCTATTACAATCGTTTCCGTTGCTGCATCGTGGCGGATAACCCCTTCTACGGCTTCTATGCCTGCGGCAAGGGGCGCAATATGCACAATCTTGAGGTACAGGACAATATCTTTGTGCGCACCGGCGGCGGTTTCTCCGACGGCGACGGGCTGGTTGCAGCTGCGCTTTTCTATGATCATATCAACGCAAGCTCGGTGGATCATTGCCTTTTCGATGATCCCGGCACCTTCTGGTACTTTGACAAGAATGCGGGCAACAACGATATGCGTACCCCTTCTTACCGTAAAACCGTTGCCATATATATCATCGGCAGCGAAAACCGCATCACGGACAACACCATCCTTCACAGCTCCGATGATTCCATCCGGGTGGAAGGCGACGGAAATGTGCTGATGAACAATATTGCTGACGGCTCCGTGCGCATCAGCGGCAAGGGTAACATCGTGGTCAATCAGGTCTTTACCAGCCCGGACGCACGGCTGATTCTGGAAGGCGCCGCCTGCGACTCCACCACCATTGTGGGCGTGCCCGATGACCGGATCCTCCGGGTAAAATAATGACAATAACAAAACACAACCTTGGAGCGGAAACATACCGTTTCAAGGTTGTGTTGTTTTTTTGAAAAGCTCAGGCGGACATTTTGGCGGCCCCTACCACCAGATAGCCGAACAGCTCCAGCAGCCAAAGGGCGGTCAGGCACCATTTGAGGCTGGTGAGGAAGGATGCGGCCCGGGCAGTGGTCAGGGGCTGCCCCTTCAGGTGACGACGCTGCAGATCAAACAGCAAAAGAGTTTCTGCAACAGCAACCATAGCCCGGAGCCCGGCTGCGGCGATCATTGCGATGCGCAACCAGCCGGGTAGATCGAAATTGAAGGAGATACCCACCATTACCAAAAGAAAAACGGCAGTGGCGGCATATTTCCATCGCCAGAGTTTCGTCAGCGTGTTTTGATCGGAAATGCCGGAAAAGTAAATATCCAGTTCATCCGCCGTGTATCGAAAGCGCAGCTCCGGGGCGGAAAGCAGCTGATCTTCGCTGTGAATGAGCCGGTAACCTCTTCCCGGCGCAAGAAACAGCCAGTAAAGAAAACCCAGGGGCAGAAGGTAAATCAGATTTAGCCAGTTCATCAGTTTTCCTCCAGGATCAGCCGGGTACAGGGAACAGCTCCGGTGAGCAGGTCGCCGATATGGTGCCTTGCATGGCCGATGTAAACATTGGTGCCGCTTTCCACTGCACGCAGGGCATATGCCAGCTTGGCCTTGGCTCCGTTGGCGCCGGCACGGCTTGCGCCTTCACAGTGCTGCATCAGCTCTTCCACCTTGTGCTGCATCTCTTCGTGGGTACGGGCCTTGACCTGCGTAACCAGCGTGGAGGGGTCGTTTTTATCCAGATAAATGCCCTCGGTGCTGGTGAGCAGCAGCAGGTTTTTGGCGTTTACCAGCTGGGCTACCACCTCGGCGGTTTCGTCGTTGTCCACACATTCCACCACGTCTTCGCCCTCTGCACGGCGGCTGGCAAGCTCCATCTTGCGCACTTCTTCGTCGCTGACGGGGTCGTTGTAGTTGATGACGGGAATGGCCCCTTGTTCGGCAGCCCGCAGGAGCATTTGCCGGATATGCTCCCTGCGCTGGAGATCGTTGAAGTGGGTATGCTCCACCAGCACCTGCCGCAGACTGTATTCGGGATGCACAAAGCGGCGGTAGGTATCCATGAGAATGCTCTGGCCCTGGGCGGAATAATCCACCTTGACCTGTTCCCGCTGGCCCATCAGTTCACGGCCCGTGCGCTGAATATAGTCCAGCCGGCCAATTTCGGCTGCACCGCTGGTGATGAGGATCATTCCGGGCTTCAGTGCAGAACCGAGCCGCTGGAAGGCGTTGTAATCGATGGCCTTGTCCGCCTTCTGGATCAGCGCCATACTGCCGATTTTAACAACAAGATCAATCTGCATATTCATTCTCCTTTGCTTCCGTTAGCACGTTCATCCATTTGCGGCTTTTGAATCTTGGCATACCGATGAGCATTTTCACAATCTCTTCGGACAGGGTGCACAGGAACACGATTTCCAGCGGCCAATGGAAAACCAACGCCGCCAGTCCGGTAAAGGGCACGCCGATCAGCCAGAGGGTACCTGCATCCATCGCAAGGCTGAACACCGTATCGCCGCCGCTGCGCAGTACGCCCACAATATTCACCGTGTTGAAGGCACGGAACCAGATGGTGGCGGCGCCAATCACAAGGATGGTTTCAGCGCTGCTGCGCACCTGTTGACTCAAACCGGAAAACAGGTTTACCATGGGCCCCTTGAAGAAGATGACCAGTGCGCCCAGTATCAGCCCGGAAAGCATGGAACCGGCAATGAGCCGTTTGGCGTAGAGATAGGCACGCTCCCGGTTGCCAGTACCCAGTGTTTTGCCAATAATGATGGCGGTGGCGTTCATCAGCGCAAAGATAATCACCCAGACAAGATCGTTGATGGTATTGCACACGCCCATGGTAGCCACGGCATTGTCGCCCATGCGGCCGTAGAACACGCTGTACATGGTGGTGCCCAGCCCCCAAAGGCCTTCGTTGAAAATAACGGGCACAGTGGTTTTGATATATTGGGAGGCAAAGCCCTTCTCTCTGGGGATCCACTCCAGGATTCTTGCGCCGGCAGGCAGATGCATGCCGTAGGCAAAGCAGAGGTTCAGGATCATGCTCACAAATGCGGCGATGACGGTAGCCAGCGCAGCGCCTTCCACGCCAAGTTTGGGAAAGCCCCATTTGCCAAAAATCAGCACATAGTTTAGAAGCGTGTTTACACCGATGCCCGCCATGCCGGAAATCATGGGCAGGTGGGTCTTTTCGCCGCTTTTGATGGTGGTGCCGTATACCCCGCTGATGGCGGAGAAAAGATAACCGGGCGCAACGATACGCAGGTATTTTACCGCCAGCTCGAAGCTTTCGCCGGGTTTGAGGAAGCAGGCGACGATCTGCCTGGGAAACAGCATGCCTGCCAAAGTGAATACGGCGGCGATCAACAGTGCATAAAGCATGCTGACACCCATGGACCAGCGCATTTTTTTGATATCCCTTGCGCCCCAGTACTGACTCAGGTAAATGGCGCCGCCTGTAAATGCGCCAACGCTGAAAAGGTTGAACACAAAGGAGAAACGGTTGGCCTGCGTAACGGCGGAATAGGCAATGTCTCCAAGGCCGGAGACCATCAGGCCATCCACAATATGCAGGGAGGATTCCACAAGGGATTGCAGTACCATGGGAAGGGCTACAAGGAAAACATTGCGGGCGAAGGGCTTGTCCCAGCAGAGGCAATCCCGGAAGAATTGCCGTAGCCTGGAAAAAATCGGGAGAGATTTGGTCATGGTATTTTCCTCTTTGGTAAATCATTGCGAAAAAATGAAAGTGCGCCGTCCTGAAAAAACATAGCAGGACAACGCCTTTTATCATATATTCGGCAGGGGCGATTGTCAAGGCAAAGGCTGTCTTTATTGCGTTTGCGTTTTGCGCATCTGACAGTATTCCATCAAGCCCTCCGTCAGCGCAAGGGCGATCTTCTTGTGGTAATCCGGGGAAAGCAATAGCTTCTCTTCTGCGGAATTGCTCAGAAAGCCGCATTCCACCAATGCCGAGGGTAGCCTTGATCGCAGCACATAGTAGTCGCCTGCCATCGCCTTGCGCTCCTTTTCCGGCTTCAGTACACGGATCATATGGGCTTGAAGCACGCCGGCAAGCATTTGCCCCTCCTCGCCGCCCTGCTGGTAGAATACCTGTGGCCCGCTTTCGGTACGTTTTCGGTATTCGTTGAGGTGTATACTGATAAAAACGTCCGCTTCCCCCGCCAAAGCGATGTCAAGGCGTTTTTGCAGATCCGCACGCTTTCTGGCTTTGCTGGCCCCGCTGCCCTCGCTGAGGCAAATATCCTCCCGGCGGGTAAGTATCACGGTTGCACCCTTTGCGGTAAGGCTCTTTTCTGCTTCCAGGGCGATTTTCAGCGTCAGTTCCTTTTCCCATAACCCGCTGTCCTGCGCCCTTGCGCCGCCGTCGTAGCCGCCGTGCCCCGGATCCAGAGCAACCACAAACCCGTGCAAAGGAAGAGCCGATTTTCCTGCATCCGCAGTTTCGACGGATGGAAGTTTCCCGGGGAAAAGCAATCCACAGGCAACCACGATCAGCAAAAGAAAAAACCATCCGTGAAAACGGCTGATACAACCGGTGATGATGCGTCGAGTTTTTTCTTGCATCATAAGGCCTCCAACTGTTTTGAAAAGAGGATATGTTTTAATACAGGAAAAAATGTGCGGAATTCGTCCAATTGGAACATTGATTATTCGCATATACACTTCAATATGAAAATTTCCCACAGTTTCCACATAGTTTTCCTAAGAAAAAGGGCATATCTTTCCTTGAAAGGGGCATTTATGTGGAAAACTCCTTGTTGAAAAGAAAATGCATACTAAGTTTTCCACATAAGGCAAACGTTTGCGCTGTTGTGGAATGGAGAAACGGCGCAAAGGGATTTTTTGGGAGAAGTTTTCCACTTGCTCTTTACAACGGCTGGGTTTGCTGTTACTCTATCAATATAAATGGAACTTCATACCACAAGGAGGCTTCTGTAATGGATAAGGTTTTCGATTTTCTTAAGGCTGCCGATGTGTATTATCTTGCCACCGTGGAAAATGATCAGCCCCGGGTCAGGCCCTTTGGCACGGTGAATATTTTTGAGGGCAGGCTGTATATCCAGACCGGGCGTTCCAAGCCTGTGGCAAAACAGCTTGCCGCCAACCCCAAAGCGGAAATCTGCGCCTTCAAGGATGGGGCATGGCTCCGGGTTGCAGGCAGGCTTCTGGAAGATGACCGGGTGGAGGCGCGCAAAGCCATGCTGGACGCCTATCCTCATCTGCGTGCCATGTATGACGAAAACGATGGCAATACACAGGTTTTGTATTTTGAAAACGCCCGGGCAACCTTTTCCGCCTTTGGGAAAGCCGATGAAACACTTGAGTTCTGATGGAGAATAACCGTTTCGGCGGCAGTATCCTTCGCTGCCGGGCATAAAAAAACGCCAGACTGTATATGCAGTCTGACGTTTTTTATGTACAGGTAAGGGCTCAGAGTTTTGCTGCGGTCACTTGGGCCTTGCGGGCCTTTTTGTGCCGATCCCAAAGTACTACAGCCACCATCATGACCACCGTGACCAGATAGGGAGCCATGGCGGTAAGGTCGCTGGGGATGTAGGTCTGCATATTCATGCCGAGGGCGTCGATGAAGCCGAACAGCAGCGCAGCAAGGAATACCCGGGGAGGATTGCCCCGGCCGAAAATGACGCAGGCGAAGGCAACGTAGCCGCGGGAGTTGGTCATGTTCTCGGTGAACATGGTCACATAGCCCAGGGACAGGTGGGCGCCTGCAACGCAGCTCAGTATACCGCAAAGCACGCTGGCGCTCAATTTCATGCGGGAAGGGCTTTTGCCGCTGGCTTCCAGAGCCTCGGGATGTTCGCCTGCGGCCCTGAGATGAAAGCCCCAGGGGGTACGGTAGATGAAATACCAGCACAGCAGGATCAGCGCCCAGCTGACATATACCAACAGAGAATAGCCGCTGAGCAGTTCGCCCAGGATGGGAATATCCTTGATAAGAGGGATATGGATCACCGGCAGGGGATCGATGCCGGGGCTTTTGAAGGAACCGGAGGCCAGTTTGCCGCCTGTGGCAAAGAGGGGAAGGGTGCGCAGCAGGAAGGTGGTAAGACCTGCGGCAAAAAGGTTCAGCGCAACGCCGATAATGAATTCGTCGCTGCTGAATTTGATCACCAGCAGGTAGTAGAACAGGCCCAGCGCAACGCCAAGGATGATGGCAAACAACAGGCCCATAGCCCAGCTGCCGCACATGAAGCTGCCCAGCACCGCAAAGAATGCACCAATCAGCATCATGCCATCGATACCGATGTTGGTAATGTTCACATGCTGGGTCATCAGACAGCCCAGCGCTGCAAGGATTACCGGCGTGGCCGCACGGATGGTCTGCTGGAACAAAGCCAGGTTGAATACTTCACTCATTGCAGGGCCTCCTTCCGGGTTGCCTCGTTGCGAGCTTTCCGCAACGCTGCCTTTTCCTTCAGGGCGTGACGGATGCCGCCCTCTGCCGCCATGAAGAAAATAATGATGGACTGAACGATCTGGATTACTTCGCTGGAAATACCTGCGCTGAGCTGCATGGCCTGGCCGCCGATATTCAGTATGGCAAAGAACAGGCTCATAAGAATGGTGCCGAAGGGGCTGTAGCGCATGATCATGGCCACCAGCATGCCGTCAAAGTAGAATTCGTTGGAGATGGTGGTTACAAAGCGTTTGTGCAGGCCAAAAACCTCCAGCATGCCGCACAGGCCGCAGATGGCTCCGGAAAGCACCATGCCAAGGATCATCAGCTTCTTGGAGGAAATGCCGCCGTATTTGGCAAAACGCTCGTTGTTGCCGGTCAGCTTCATTTCGTAGCCGGTGGAGCTGCGAGTCATCAAATACCAGATAAAGAACGCCACTACAGCGGAATAGATAATGGCGGTGGTCAGGTTGCTCATGGGGATCAGTTTGGAAAAAAGTGCATCCTTCATGATGCTCCGGGTTCCGGAGGCAATGCCCCGCTCCGTGGTTTTCAGCGGGCCTTTGGCCATGTAGCTGCAAAAGAAGATGGCTGCGGAGTTGAGCATGATGGTGGTGATGACTTCGTCCACCTTCCAGTACACTTTCATGGCACCGGGGATCCATGCAAACAGGCCGCCCGCCACGATGGCTGCCAGGAGTGCAAGCACCACCACAACCCAGGCGGGAACATTTTTCACATAAGCACCTACCACGGCCGCTGACAATGCGCCCATGTACAGCTGGCCTTCGCCGCCTACGTTGAAAATGCCGGCCTGTGCTGCCACGCACATGGCGAGACCGCAGAGGGCAAGCACCATGGCTTTTTCCAGCGTGTTGCCGATGGAATAGGATTTACCCAGCGCTCCTTTGAACATCTGGGTGTAGCAGTCGATGGGATTATAGCCGCACAGCAGCATGATCAGTGCACCCACACAGAAGGCAAGAAAAATAGAGGTAAACAGGGAAATGAGATAGTCTTTGTCCAGCTTTTTACGCATTCTCGCCTGCCTCCTTTTCTTCGCCATGTGCTGCACCGGTCATATAAAAACCGATTTCCTCCCGGGTAATCTCCTCGGTTTTGAAAGCACCGGTGATCTTGCCCTCGTAGATGGTTATGAGCCGGTCGCTGAGTCGGAACAGCTCGTCCAGATCTGCGCTGATGAGCAGAATGGCTGCGCCTTCGTTGCGCTTTTGCATGATGCGTTCGTGAATGAACTCAATGGCGCCGATATCAACGCCCCGTGTGGGCTGGCTGATGATGAGCACCGGTGTTTCAAAGCTGAATTCACGGGCAATGACCACCTTCTGGATATTGCCGCCGGAAAGAGAGGACATTTTTTCCTCCACAGAAGGGGTGCGAATGTCGAATTTTTCTTTAAGTTGATCTGCATAGGCATGCACAGCCCTGCGGCGCAGGTGAATGCCGAACAGGCTGAATTCTTTCCGACGCTGCTTGCCCAGCAGCAGGTTTTCCTCCACGGAGGATTTAGCATCTGCACCGGTGGTCATGCGGTCTTCGGGAATGAAGCTGACGCCCTTTTTGCGTATTTCACGGGGTGTGAGACGGCTGATGTCTTCGCCATTGAGCACAACGGTTCCACCGGTCTGGGGACGTACGCCCATGATGCACTCTGCCAGTTCGGTCTGGCCGTTGCCTTCTACGCCGCATACTCCAACAATTTCGCCTGCGTGCACCGTGAAGCTTACGCCATTGAGGGCAGGCAAGCTGCGGTCGCTGAGAGCCTGAAGATCCGTCACCACAAGGCGTTCCTCACCCAGAGGATGCTCTGTGCGCAGTTCATCAAAGATAACGTCTCGGCCCACCATCAGCGAAGCGATTTCCCGCTGGCTGGTGGAGGCGGTTTCCAGAACGCTGACCAGCTTGCCACGCTTCATTACGCCTACCCGGTCGCTGATTTGCATCACTTCCGGCAGGCGGTGGGTAATGAGGATGACGGTCATATCGTTATCCCGGACGATGCGCCGGATCACCTCGAAAAGCTCGTCGGTTTCCTGGGGGGTCAGTACGGCGGTGGGCTCGTCCAGAATCAGTACCTTTGCACCGATTCGCAGGGCCTTGAGGATTTCCACACGCTGCTGCAGGCCGATACTCAGCTTCTGCACCTCGTCGTCCGGGTTCACTTCCAGGCCGTAGGTTTCGGAAAGCTGCTGAACCGTTTTCCGGGCGGCGGCAAAGTCATAGGAAAGGCCTTTTTTAGGTTCGTGGCCCAGCAGAATATTCTGGGCCACAGTAAAGCTGGGCACCAGCTTGAAATGCTGGTGAACCATGCTCACGCCCATTTCCATAGCCCTTTCCGGGTTGTGCTGGGCGGAGATCTTTTCACCGTCGATATAAATTTCGCCAAGGGTCACGTCCTGAAGGCCGTAGAGCAGGTTCATCAAAGTGGATTTTCCGGCGCCGTTTTCGCCCACCAGCGCAAACACTTCGCCTTTCTTTATGCTCAGGCTGATGTCGTCGTTGGCCAGCGTGCCGGGAAATTGCTTGCTCACATGGGAGAAACGCAGGATTTCCTGAGGGGTGGACATGGGGCGGTTGCCTCCTTTGTAAACCGGTATTCACAATACCATGGAAAACCACAAAAGGGCTGACACGCTTTTTGTGCGTGCCAGTCCTTTTTGGTGGATTGATGGAATAAATCAGCGGGTGGATTCAACAACGATTTCGCCGTTGATGATCTTCTGCTTCAGCTCTTCCACTTCTGCCTTCAGCTCGTCGGAAACCTGCTGGGGCATGGTGTCGTCGCCGTAGCCGATATCCACAAGGCCGGTGGTCATGTCGGCATCCCAGATGGTACCGCCGGCAAACTCGCCGTTTTCGATGTACTTGGACAGGGTTACATAGATGCTGTCGCCAACCTTCTTGAGCATGGAGCAGATGATAACATCGGGATTGATGTACTTCTGATCCTTATCCACGCCGATGGCAAACTTGCCTTCCTCAGCAGCGGCTTCAAACACACCCATACCGGTGAGGTCTGCCACCTGGAAAATAACATCGGCGTTCTTGCCGTACAGGCTCAGCGCATAGTCCTTGCCCACGGCGGGATCCTCGTAGGTGTTGGCGTAGAGAGGATCCAGCACAGTGCCTTCGGGATTGGCGTACAGAGCGCCCTGCTTGTAGCCCACGATGAAATTGTTGATGGTATCGCTGTCCTCGCCGCCGATAACGCCGATGACGCCGGTCTTGGAAACCTTCATGGCGATGTAGCCGGCCAGGAAGCTGGCTTCGTTCTCCTTGTAGGTGATGGAGAGCAGGTTATCGCAGCCTTCCAGCTGGAGACCATTGTCGATGTAGATGAACTTGGTGTCGGGCATCTGGGGAACCACTTCGGTGAGGCCATCCCAGAACTCCCAGCCAACGGCGATAACAACGTCGTTTTCCATAGCGGCGTTGATGAGACTGGGCTGGAACATGCTGGCATCGCCCTTGCATTCCACAACGCTGGGGATAACGCCGTAGTCGGCTACCAGACGCTGCAGGCCGTCGTTTGCGCTGTCGTAGAAGCCCTGATCGCCAAGGCTGCCGGCCACGCACAGGGCCACCTTCAGCTGGGGTTTATCTTCAGCGCTGGTGCAGGCTGCAAGGCCCACGATCATCATAACGCACAGAAGCAGAGAAATAATTTTTTTCATGATAAAACGCTTCCTTTCCCTTCAAAATCCTTCCCCTTGGGGAACAGTGCAATTATACATGAATCCCCGGGGATGCGCAACATGCATCAAGATGCGCTGACACCAAACAAATGGCGATTTTTCACGCCCTCAGGGCTTTTGTACTTTTTTGGCTCTTTCCGCATCCCGGCGAAGGATGGGGGCAAGGTAGCGGCCGGTGTAGCTGCCTTCGTGGGCGGCAACCTCCTCGGGAGTGCCTGCCGCCACGATGGTGCCGCCGCCATCGCCGCCTTCGGGACCAAGGTCGATCAAGTGGTCTGCGGTTTTGATCACATCCAGATTGTGCTCAATGACCAGCACGCTGTTGCCGGCTTCTACCAACCGGTGCAGCACGCCTACCAGCCGTTCTACATCTGCCACATGCAGGCCGGTGGTGGGCTCATCCAGCAGGTACATGGTGCGGCCGGTGCCCCTGCGGCTCAGCTCCGTGGCCAGCTTGATGCGCTGGGCTTCGCCACCGGAAAGCTGGGTACTGGGCTGGCCCAGCTTGAGGTAGCCGAGACCTACATCATACAGGGTTTGCAGCTTGCGCAGGATGGGTTCGTGGTTTTCAAAGAAGGTGAGGGCTTCCTCCACGGTCATTTCCAGTACGTCGTGGATGTTCTTGCCCTTGTAGTGCACATCCAGGGTTTCCCGGTTGTAGCGTGCGCCCTTGCAAACGTCGCAGGGCACATACACATCCGGCAGGAAATGCATCTCGATTTTTACAAGACCGTCGCCGGAGCAGGCCTCGCAGCGCCCGCCCTTTACATTGAAGGAAAAACGGTTTTCCTTGTAACCCTTGGCCTTTGCTTCGGGAGTAACCGCAAAAAGCTTGCGGATGAGGTCGAACATGCCGGTGTATGTGGCCGGGTTGCTGCGGGGGGTGCGGCCGATGGGACTCTGATCAATGCAGATGATTTTGTCCAGCTGCTCCACGCCTTCGATGGAGGAAAACCTGCCGGCCCGTGTTTTGGCCCGGTTGAGCACCTTTGCCAAGTGTTTGTGGAGGATTTCGTTGACAAAACTGGATTTGCCCGAACCGCTCACGCCGGTAACACAGCAGAAAACGCCCAGAGGAACGGAAACGTCGATGTTTTTAAGATTGTTTTCAGCAGCTCCACAAACGGTGAGCCAGCCTGTGGGGGATTTGCGTTTTTCCGGCAGGGGGATAAATTTTTTGCCGCTGAGGTATTGTCCTGTAAGGGAAGCGGGATTGTTAACAATATCCTCCACTGTGCCTTCGGCGATGATCTCGCCGCCGTGGAGACCTGCGCCGGGGCCGATATCCACGATCCAGTCTGCGGCGTACATGGTATCCTCGTCGTGTTCCACCACGATGAGGGTATTGCCCAGATCACGCATGTGCTTGAGGGTGGCCAGCAGCTTGTCGTTATCCCGCTGGTGCAGGCCGATGGAGGGCTCGTCCAGAATGTAGAGCACACCCATCAGGCTGGAACCGATCTGGGTGGCCAGTCTGATGCGCTGGGCTTCGCCGCCGGAAAGGGTAGCGGCGGCCCGGGACAGGGTCAGGTAGGAAAGGCCTACGCTGTCCAGAAAGCCAAGACGTGAGTCAATCTCCCGCAGGATCTGGTGAGCGATCATCTTTTGGGTTTCTGTCAGCTGTAAATTGCGGAAAAATTCCCGGGCTGCTGTCACGCTCATATGGCACAGCTGGCTGATGTTGAGGCCACCCACCGTGACGGCCAGTACCTCGGGCCGGAGCCGCTCGCCATGGCAGGCATGACATTCGTCCTCCACCATGTATTCTTCGTAGGCAGCCTTCATGGCATCACTGCTGGTTTCGTTGTAGCGGCGCTCCAGCGTGGGAATCACGCCCTCGAAAGTGGTGTTGTACTGGCTTTTGCCGTTGGCACCCTCGTAGGAGATGGTCAGGGTTTCGTCGGAACCGTAGAGAATGATATCCATCACCTTTTTGGGCAGTTCCCGCACGGGGGTGTCCAGGCTGAACTTGTGCTTCTTTGCCAATGCCTCGAAGAAAGTGCGGGCCATACTGTTTTTGTCAGCCACATTCCAGGCCATGGCCTGCAGGGCCCCCTGGTTGAAACTGAGGCTGTCGTCGGGGATCACGCCTTCCTTGGCTATGTGCATTACTTTGCCAAGGCCGCTGCAGTGGGGGCATGCGCCAAAGGGACTGTTGAAGGAAAACATGCGAGGGGCCAGTTCCTCAATGGAAACGCCGCAGTCCGGACAGGCATAGTTCTGGGAAAACAGCAGGCTTTCTCCGTTCATCAGGTCGATCAGCACAAGGCCTTCCGCTTCATGGGCGGCGGTTTCCAGGCTGTCTGCCAGGCGGGTGCGGAATTCATCCGTGTTGCGAAGAATCAGGCGGTCAATGACGATCTCGATGGTGTGCTTCAGCTT
This sequence comes from Clostridiales bacterium, assembly GCA_015056145.1. Lineage (GTDB taxonomy): Bacteria > Bacillota > Clostridia > Christensenellales > Aristaeellaceae > Limiplasma. Next base: position 46,563 of record SVGY01000009.1, on the reverse strand, counting down.
CTTATCCAGTGTGGGCAGGTCGTCCAGCTCGTACATTTCGCCGTCCACCTTTACACGCACGAAACCCTGCTTCTGGGCAGACTCGAATACTTTGGCATGCTCGCCCTTCTTGCCACGGATCACCGGTGCAAGAATCTGCATGCGCTGTCCTTCCGGCAAAGTGAAAATCTGATCCACCATCTCGTCAATGGTTTGCTGACGGATCTCCTTGCCGCACTTGGGGCAGTGGGGCGTTCCGATACGGGCGTAAAGCAGGCGCAGGTAGTCGTAGATCTCCGTTACCGTACCCACGGTGGAACGGGGATTGCGGGCTGTGGTCTTCTGGTCGATGGAAATGGCCGGGCTGAGGCCGTCGATGGAGTCGATATCCGGCTTTTCCATCTGCCCGAGAAACATGCGGGCATAGGAACTGAGGCTTTCTACATAGCGGCGCTGGCCCTCGGCATAAATGGTATCAAAGGCGAGACTGGTTTTGCCCGAGCCGCTGAGTCCTGTAAAAACCACCAGCTTGTTGCGGGGAATTTCCAGGGATACATTTTTCAGATTGTGCTCCCGTGCGCCACGGACGATCAGTTTATCCTGCAAAGGTTTCACCTCATGTTTGAGAAAATATGCGAAAGGATGTTCGCATTGGTATTGTAGCACAGAGCGGGAAAGGAGACAAGGGATTTTTTCCTGTTTTTCCCGTTGCGAAGGGGTGCCGGGCGTGTTATGATGAAAATGGAAGAATATCGCATCATCCAAGGAAGAGAGGCGCTTTTATGCCCACAGAACTTTTTTCCCCTTTGATGACGGAAACGGAAGCAAGGCTCAAAACCCCGCTGGCCCTGGCCTACATCGGCGATACGGTGTGGGATCTGCTGGTAAGGCGCAGCCTGCTTACGTCCAGCTTCAAGGCGGGAATGCTGCACAAGCAGGCCATCCAGCAGGTGAACGCCGCCGCCCAGGCCAGAGCCATGCAGCAGATTCAGCCCCATCTTACCCAGGCAGAGGAGGATATTGTGCGCCGGGGAAGCAATGCCCATGCAAAGCACGCTGTACCCAAAAATCAGGATGCGGCAGATTATTCCCTGGCTACGGGACTGGAAGCGCTGATGGGATACCTGTACCTTTCCGGACAGATGGAAAGGATCGGGGAATTATTTGACATTGCGCAGGCTTTCCATTAAAATAAGATGTTACCTTTTTTGGGAAAAATCATCAGGCGTTATCGCCGGAAGTGGGAGGGATCAACCATGCCGGAGCGCACCCAGAGAGTGATTCTGGTAGAACACACCCCGGACAGCCAGGCATTGGTGGCGCTGGGCGCCAGGCTGTGTTATGCCGGCGGCGATGTGGATTCATTGATGGAGAAAGTGTCCACGCAGGATCAGCAGGCCTTTTTGGAAAAGCTGATGGCAATGGGCCACGAGAGTGTGCTGGAGCATGCTTCCTTCACATTTCTGGCAGAGGGTGTCAGCAGGGTGCTTCTGGCCCAGCTGACCCGGCACCGCATCGCCAGCTTCAGCGTGCAAAGCCAGCGCTATGTCAGCTACAAGAGCGGCTTTGGCTACATCATCCCCCCTGCCATCCGGGACCTTGGCCCGGAAGCCGTGGAGGAATACAAAGCCCAAATGGCTCAGATTCAGGGCTGGTATGAGGACTGGCAGCAGAAACTTGGCGCAGCCGGCGAAAAGAGCAACGAGGATGCCCGTTTTGTGCTGCCCGGCGCATGCGAAACCCGCATTCTGTTCACCATGAATGTAAGGGAACTGCGGCATTTCTTCGCTTTGCGCATGTGCAGCCGTGCGCAGTGGGAAATCCGCCAGATGGCCCAGAGCATGTTTGAACAGTGCTACCGGGTGGCTCCGGCCTTGTTCCGTGATGCCGGCCCTGCTTGCCTCCGGGGCGCATGCTCCGAGGGCGAAAAAACCTGCGGCAAGGCAGGGGAAATCCGCCGCAGCAGGGAAGCCTTCATGGCAGCCGTTGCAGAAGAGGGACAGGCCTGAAAGGGAAAACAATAAAATAGAACGATCAGAATCGGGAGCAGTGAAATTATGGCATTTTATAAAGATATCAAGGCAAAGACCCGCAAGGAAAAGCAGATGACCGCCCAGGCCCGTGGTGGTTTTGATGACGAAGGATCCCGTTACTCCGGCAAGAGCGGTTTTGGCGGAAAAGGAAAGCCCTCCGGCAACCGCAACAGCGATTATCATGGCCAGAAGGGCCACGGCGGCCGCAGCTTTGGCGATCATCAGGAACGCCGCTTCGACGACCGTCGCTCCGGCGGCTTCCACGACCGTCCCCAGGGCGGCCATAAGGACAGCCGTTCCTTTGACGATCACGGCCCCCGCAGGAATGGTGGCCGCAGCTTTGGTGACCGCCGTCCCGGCGCTTTTAACGACCGTCCTCAGGGCGGCCCCAAGGGCGACCGTTCCTTTAGCGGACATGGCGCTCCCCGTGGGGAAATGCGCTTCTCTAAATCCGCTCCCCGTTTCGAGGAACGTGGCAGCCGTATGGCTCCCCCCGCCCCCTATGCAGAGCAGAAGCTGCGCCGTGATGAGGAATTCCGCAAGGCTCCCCGTTTTGAAGGCCCTGCCGCCTACCAGACCTCCATGGATGAGGAAGTGGAAGTAGTACCCAACGAGAATCTGCTCAGCGGACGCAATCCTATCCGTGAGGCGCTGAAGAGCGGCCGGGATATCGAAAAGCTGCTGGTAGCCCGTGGCGAGCTCAGCGGTTCTGCCCGTGAAATCGTTCAGATGGCCAAGGAACGCCGCATTCCTGTACAGGAAGTGGAACGCTCCCGCCTGGATGATATTACCCACAACCATCAGGGCATGCTGGCCTTTGCCTCTGCCTATCAGTACAGCACCCTGGAGGATATGCTGGAACTGGCAGAAGCCCGTGAGGAAGATCCTTTCCTGATCCTGCTGGATGGCATTACCGACCCTCACAACCTTGGCGCCATCATCCGTACCGCCGAATGCGTGGGCGCCCATGGCGTCATCGTGCAGGAACGCCGTGCCGTGGGTCTGACTCCTGCTGCCGTAAAGGCCAGCGCCGGCGCAATCGAGCATATTCCCGTAGCACGGGTCACCAACCTGACCAATACTTTGGAAACTCTGAAGGAAAAGAACATCTGGGCCTATGCGGCCGATATGGACGGCGAAAGCTACGATACCGTCAATTTTGAGGGCGGAGTTGCACTGGTCATCGGTGCGGAGGGCGAAGGCGTAAGCCGCCGTGTGCAGGAAAGCTGCGACAAGACCGTTTCTCTGCCCATGCGTGGCAAGCTGGACAGCCTTAACGCCAGCGTTGCGGCGGGCATCCTGATGTATGCCGTGCTGCGTTCCCGGTAAGCTATGAAACCCCTTCTGTATGTGGACGGATACAACGTCATAGGCGCATGGAACGAAGTCCAGAAGGAAAACCTTCCTTTGGATGAATGCCGGGACCGGCTCATTCATCTCATGGAGGATTATGCAGGCTACACCGATCAGGAGGTATGGTTGGTTTTTGACGGATACCGTACTGAACGCCCCCTGCGCACGGTGGAGCAGCGGCAGAACCTGACGGTGGTCTACACCCGTCACGGGGAAACCGCCGACCAGTATATTGAGCGGCTGTGCCAGCAAACACCCAAATACCGGGAGGCAAGGGTGGCCACCAGCGATAATGTGGAGCAGACGGTGATTCTGGGCCGGGGTGCAACCCGCCTCAGCTCCCGGGAATTTTGGCGGGAGGTCAATTCCACCCGTATGAGCGGCAGGGATCGCCACCAGGCTAAACCCAGCACCGGTGCCAGCAGCTTTGCCGCTGCCATGAGCCCGGAAATGTATGCTCTGCTGGACGAGTTGCGCCGCAGCCGCTGAATACAAAAACAACTTTTTGGAGGTGAGAGGGAACATGGACGATTTGGATCGGGAACTGCTCATGGAAGATGAGCTTGGCGAACTGGACGACGAAAACGTGGAGGAGCCAGAAGAACTGCCCGAGGCCGAGGACGACAGTTCGTGGGAACTCTCCAGCCGCTTTGAAGGCGTTGCCGACGAGGAAGCTGTGGCGCAGGCCCAGCAGGGCGATACCATGGCGGTGGATTACCTTTTGTACAAGTACAAGAACTTTGTGCGTTCCAAGGCACGCAGTTATTTCCTCATCGGCGCAGATCATGAGGATATCGTTCAGGAAGGTATGATTGGCCTGTTTAAGGCAATCCGGGATTATCAGGCGGAACGCCTCAGCAGTTTCCGTGCCTTTGCGGAGCTGTGCATCACCCGGCAGATTATCACCGCCATCAAAACGGCTACCCGGCAGAAACATGTGCCCCTGAACAGCTACATTTCCCTCAACAAGCCCATATACGATGAAGAAAGCGACCGTACCCTCATGGATGTTATCGTGGAGGGCAGGGCCCAGAACCCGGAGGAGCTCATCATTGGGCAGGAGGATCTCGTGTCCATCCGGGACAAGGTGGATCAGGTGCTCAGCGGCCTTGAGCAGGATGTGCTCAACGCCTATCTGGACGGCAAAAGCTATCAGGAGATTGCCGATAAGCTGGGCCGCCATGTGAAATCCATCGACAATGCTTTGCAGAGAGTAAAGCGCAAACTGGAAAAATTCCTTGCAGAAGCCAAGGCCCACGAGGACGACTGATCACCCCGGAAAGGAGCCGCCTATGCCTCTTGAAATATACGAGATCGTGGCCGGTGCCGCCAGGTATTGGTTCCTGTTCCTGATGGTTCTGATTGTATTTCGCAGCTTCCGTTGGTACCGGAAGGATCAAAAACAGCAAAAGAAACAGCTCAGGCTGATGCCCGATGCAGGCTATATCGGTGAGATGGTAGTGGTGCAGGGGCAGGAAGGCCTGGAAGCCGGAACCACCCTTCCCGTTCCATGGGAAGGGGTTTTGGGATATACCCGTTTTTCTGATATCTGCCTGCCGGTGGAAGATGTTGCTAAAAAGCATTGCTGGTTTCGTTACGAGGAAGGGGAAGGCCTTGTGCTGGAGCCGCTCCGCACCAAAAGCGTACAGGTGGACGGTATCCTTTGCCAGGGGCCTAAAGAACCTGCCGTTATGGGGCATGGCTCCTGGCTGCAGATTGGCAGCATCGTGATGCGGCTGAGGATGTTCTCGGGCTATGAAACCAAAGCACCTCAGCCCTATGCAGAGGAAGCCCCCGATCAGCAGCGCAATGCCCAGCCGATGGCCTGTCCGCCTCAGGGGCATTATCCCAGCCAGGAGCAGTATGCCCTGTGGCGGCAGCAAATGGAGCTGGAAAGGCAGCGGCAGATGCTGGCTCAGCAGCAAATGGCCTGGATGCAATGGCAGGCCCATCAGCAGCAGCTGGCAAGGCAGCAGGCTGCAGCGGTTCAGCAGTGTTCCGCTGAGCGGGAGGAGAACATGCCGGAGGGCGCCTATCGTCCTTCTAGCCAGATTGAATTTGAACATGAGGAAACCTTTTATCCGCTGGAGATGGACGAGGAAGAAGAAGCCCTGCAAGAAGAATGGCAGGGAGAAGAGGACTCCCCGTCAGAAGAGGAGCTCTACGGGGATTTTCAGCCCTGCGATGAGGATATGACCGATGCCGCCCTGCCGCCCCGCAGCGTTTATGTGGGCGAGGACGAATCCCGCCGGGCCCGGCAGGTGCTGGATAAATATCTGGGAGGAGGCGGAGCAAAATGAGCAGACCTTCCCGGAACAAACCTCTCCGTGGCAGACCGGACAAGCGCTTTTGTTCCGTTATCATGCTGTTTTATTTCAGCGCATTTCTGCTGATCTCCCTCAAGGAAAAGGTTCACTGGCAGGGCATTGCCCTCAGCGTTGTGGTGCCTGCGCTGATCTACATCGCCACCATGTGGCTGCCTCGATTTTTCCCGGCAGACAAACTGCTTTTGTCCATTGCCAACTTCCTGTGCGCATTGGGCGTACTGATCCTCTACTCCACGGATATGGATGCAGGCACTTCCCGTGGCCTTCAGCAGGCAATTTATTACGGCATCGGCATTATTGCCATGCTGATATGCATCCTTGTGGTGCGCTATGTGAAAAACTGGGATGTAATGATCTGGGCAGTGACTTTTCTTGCGGTAGGTCTGCTTGTGCTGCCTCTGGCTATCGGTACGGAGCAAAACGGCGCTACCAACTGGATCAACATCGGCGGTACCAGCCTGCAGCCCAGTGAGGTGGTCAAACTGGCGCTGATCCTGGTGCTCAGCTATTTTATGAGCCGAAGGCAGGCGTTGCCCTGGCTGCTTTTCGGCCTGTTTTCCCTTGCTGTGCTGATGTTGCAGAAGGATCTTGGTACAGCCTTGATCTACTATTTTACCGCCCTGTTTATGTATTACGGCTGGTACGGCAATGTGCTGATGACGGGCCTGGGTGTAGTGGGCGGCGCCGGGGCGGCTGTGGCAGGCTATGCCATGTTTGCCCATGTGAAAAAGCGTGTGGCCATCTGGCGCAACCCCTGGGCCTATCCCGAGACCTCCGGATATCAGATTATTCAGGCGTTGATGGCCATTGCCTCCGGTGGGCTTTTCGGCGTGGGGCTGGGCCTTGGTGCACCCCGGGTCATCCCCGTGTACTTTACTGACTGCATCTTTGCGGTAATATGCGAGCAGTTCGGCATTCTTTTCGGACTGCTGGTACTGGTGATGTACGTCATCCTGATCCTCCGGGGCACTTCCATTGCCCTGAAGGCACGCAGCGGTTTTCATGGGCTTATCGCCATGGGCGCAACGGTGATGATTGGCATTCAGACCTTTGTTATCATCGGCGGCGTACTGAAACTGATTCCCCTTACCGGCGTTACCATGCCCTTTGTGAGCTATGGCGGCACATCACTGGTCAGCTGCATGGGCCTCATCGGGCTGATGCAGGGTGTTGCCAGCGTGAACCAGGACCAGCTGAATTATGACTATGATATCAGCATGCTGCCCCAGGATTTGTCCGGCATGCCCAAAGCCGATGATTTTGGAGGTGGGAACCGATGAAGGGAAATCAGTTCCGGTTCCGCATCCTTGCATTGCTGTGCATTGCTCTGCTGGCGGTGGCGGGTGGCTATGGCGTTTATTCGGTTTCCACCTATGGCAGCCGCTGGTTCAGCAATGTGCGCAATATCCGCTACCAGAGCGCAAGAGATACGGTGATCCCCGGCGATATCATCGATCGGAACGGCATAAAACTTGCCACTACCGATACAGAGGGCAACCGTGTTTACCAGAGCGACAAACCCAGCCGCTGTGCCGTGGTGCACCTTCTGGGTGATGGCGAAGGCTATGTTGCCAATGGTGTGGAAAGTTTCCAGGCCCGATACTTGCTTGGCTTTGAAACCACTCTGACCGAGCGTACCGAGGACCTTGTGGCGGGCGAAAAACGGCGGGGCGACCATGTGGTGCTTACCGTGGACAGCAGACTATGCACCGAGGCAGCCCGTGCCTTTACCAATCATGCGGAAACCTACAACAAGGCCGGGGCTGTTGTGGTGATGAACTACAAAACCGGCGAGGTACTTGCGCTGGTGAGCTTGCCCATTTTCGACCCCACAGAGATTACTGACGTGGTCAAAAACAGCCCCCTGCATCCCTTCTGGAACCGGGCGCTGCAAAGCACCATGCCTCCGGGTTCCACATTCAAGATTGTTACTGCGGCAGCTGCGCTGGAAAATATGCCGGATGCAGAAACCCGTGTGTTTACCTGTACGGGAGCCACAAAGCCCGCCGGCGCCAAGGGCGTAATTACCGATTATGGCGGCGAACATCACGACAGCATCACGCTGCCGAAGGCGTTCCGCCTCAGCTGCAATAACACCTTTGCCCAGATGGCCCTGCAGATGGGCGATAAAAACCTGCGTAAAACTGCTGAAAACTTCGGCTTTAATGACAATTTCCTTTTTCAGGATATGATTGTGGAAAACAGCTCCTATCCCACCAAAAACCGCACCAATTTTGAAATTGGCTGGAGTGGTGTGGGTCAGAGCCAGGTGACGGCCACCCCCATGCATATGTGCCTTGTGGCGGCGGCTGTGGCCAATGACGGCATAATGATGGAGCCACGCCTCATCGCCGGGGTACAGAGCCCCGCAGGCGTTGTGCGCTATGAGTTTGAGCCGAAGGTGTACCGCCGTGCCATGAAGCCGGAAACCGCCAGGGTACTGCAGGGCTATATGCGCACGGTGGTGGAGGCACGGGATGGAACTGGTACAAGAGCTGCCATAGAGGGCGTGCCCATTGCAGGCAAAACCGGCAGCGCAGAAACCAGTGTGGATGGCCGTGCTGTGACCCACGCATGGTTTGTGGGCTACATCGATGATGACCGCTATCCCTATGCAGTGTGTGTGTTCGTGGAGGAAGGCGGCACCGGCGGCAAGGTTGCAGCTCCCGTGGCAAAGGATATCTTTGCCTATCTGCTGACCAACTACACAAAGTGAAAAATTCGGGCCACCGTGACAAAAAAGCGTCATGGCGGCCCGCTTTGCAATCAAAGGAGGGAGACAGAATGCGATATCAATATCTGATATTTGACGTGGATAATACCTTGCTGGATTTTGGGGCGGTATTTCATGGCACGCAGCCGGCCATTGCAGCGGCGCTGGGCGTGGCGTGTGACGATGCCTTCCGCAAGCTGGACGAAGAGTGCGGCTGGCGGGCATGGATGGAAAACGGCCTCGAAAATACGCAGTCCGAGGATGTGCAGCAAAACTACCACCGCTATTACGACCGGTACGTTCTGGGCCGCTACCGTTATCTGCTGAAAAAAACGGGTCTTCCCGGAAGGGCGGAGGAACTGGCGCAGGTCTACCTTGAAAAGGCCGCAAACATCAAAACGCCCATGGAATCAAACACCCTTGAGGTGTACCGGAAACTGGCGGAGAAATACAGGCTGGTCATCGCCACCAACGGCACGCACTCCATGCAGATGTGCCGCCTGGAGGCTTACCTGCCTTACACCCACAAGGTGTTCATTTCCGAAGATGTGGGAGCCGTGAAGCCCTCGCCTGCATTTTTTGCCCATATGCTGAATGTATTGGGCGCAAAGCCAGAAGAATGCCTCATGATCGGCGACTCCATGACCAACGATATTTTGGGGGCAAAGAACGCCGGTCTGGATACCTGCTACTACCGCCCCGACGGGCAAAGGCGGGATGGGGCGGATTTGCAGATAAGCAAGCTGGAGGAATTGGTTGATATTTTGAGATAAAGAAACCGGGGCGCTGCGGTGTGCGGCGCCCCGGTTGTGTGCGTGGCTTATTCTTCGACGGGAGGATTTTTGATGAAGACGATTTACGTGCCGGAGCCATCGTTGAATATCAAGTTGCCGTTTTCGTTCAGGGCCTGCATCAGACCGTAATTGGACTGGATGAAATAGGAGGGAGGATTATCCGCTACTATTTGAGCGGAGTCCGTTTCTTCGGGGAAGAACTGGCTGAATTCAGTGCGCAATGCTTCGGAAGGAGTGAGCACAACTGCGCTTCATCTGTTCGCCATCGACGACCCAGTTGCCGCTGTGTCCCAGCGCTTCACCCTCAGTGAGGGCGCAGACAGAGCAGGTCTTGGGAGCCTCGCAGGTGGCATCCACCCAAGTGTGTCCCTGCGCCTCGCCTTCCACTTCTTCGCACTTCTGGCAGGTTTTGGGGGTCAGGCAGGTGGCTTCCGTCTATTCGTGCTTGCAGGCACAGCCGGTAAGAACCAATGCCAGCAGCAGAAACAGGGCAACGATCAATAGCCTCTTCTTCATACATATTCTCCTTGTGAAATTTTAGACGGTGCATCTAACCCATATTCTATATATATATTGTCAAGCTTTTTTGTCCCGCACCGGCAGTAATGAAAAAATGCGGTTTTCTTTTGCTTCTTTTCTTTTGACACAAAAGAAAAGAAGAACCCCTCGCAAAACAAGAGGTTCTTCCATAAAAACAAAATGCGCTTTTCTTCTGCTTCTCTTCTTTTCTCAGAAAAGAAGAGAAGCAACCCTGCCCAAACTCACTTCACCTGAATGAGCATGGTTCCCTGTTCGTCCAGCTCCACGGTGACGAGGCCGTCCTTTTCCAGGGCCTTGAGCATGTCGCTGAAACGCTTGAAGCCCAGGGCACGCTCGGAGAAGTCCGGGAAATTGGCCTGAATATCCGCCTTGAGGATGCTGGGATTGATGCGGTCGAAGCCGTCGTCCTTGTAGCGGGAAAGCTGCTCCCGGATGGCGTCCTTCCAGTTTTCCCGGCTCAGCTGAGGGGCCGCTTCCTTGGGCGTTTGCGCTGCAAGGGATACCATGACGTTGAAATTGTCGCTGCGAATGCGCAGAGAGCTGAATTGCTTGCTCAGCTTGTCCAGCACCTTGAGAAAGGTGGATGCGCCAAAGGCCTTTTCGTTGAAATCGGGCCGCAGACGCAGGAGTACGCCTTTGAGCTCGCTGGCGTAGAGCTCGTCCTTGTCGGTCTGCTCTTCCAGAATGCTGCACAAAAGCTTGTTGAGTTCGGCCTCGTCCAGCGGATCCTTCTGGGCGGCGGCTTTTTTCTTGCCGCTGTCCTTGCGGGTGCGGGGGCCAACGTTTTCCAGGAACTGGAATTCGTTGCAGGCGTTGATGAAAATGTTGCTGGCGGCTTCGCTTCGGCTGATGCCCAGCACGAATTTTCCCATGCTCTTGAGCCGGCCCACCAGCGGGGTATAGTCGCTGTCGCCGGAAACGATGCAGAAACTGTCGATGAGCGGATTGGTATAGGCCACCTCCAGCGCATCAATGACCAAGAGAATGTCGGCGTTGTTTTTCTGGCTGACGCCGTAGCGCAGGGAAGGCACCACGGTGAAGGTGTTGGAAAGGAGAACTTCCTTCAGTTCGCTGTAGCGGTCCGTGTAGCCGTAGACCTTGCCCAGAAGGATATCGCCACGGATTTTGACCTTCTCCAATACGTTAAGCAGAGTGGAAACCTTGGCACCGCAGTTTTCCAGATCCACAAAGAGGGCAAATTTGGACGTGCTGATGGTGATCACCTCAAGAAAAATATGGAAAAATCAGATGCGGAAGGTGAATTTGTCCCCCCGGATCCACTGGCGGCTCAGGTGCAGCGGTTCCCCGTGCTGGGTAAGCACCAGCTCGTCCAAAAGGAGCAGAGCGTCGCCCACCTCAGTGCCCAGATGCTTGCTCACAAAGGGCGTGGCGTGAGCCAGAGAAATATCATGCACAGCAGAGGAAGGGATGATCCCATTTCTTTTCAGGCAGGCGTACTGGGAAGGCTCTGATGCATCTTCCATCAGGGAAGCATAAGGCTCCGGATAACGGTTGATTTCCAGCATTACCGGCTCGCCATCGCAAAGACGGACTCTGCATATTTCCACCACAGAAGAGCCTTCCGGAAGTTTCAGCCGTGCGCATTCCTCCGGGGAGGCGTTTTCCCGCTGAATGGATATGAACCGTGCGCCGGCTTCATGGCCACGTTCCCTGCAGGCATCAGTAAAGCTGGTGATGTAGCTCAGATCCCGCTGGAACTTTTCGTCGGCCACAAAAGTGCCCTTGCCCTGGCGGCGCACCAGCAGCCCTTCCTGTACCAGATCCAGCATGGCTTTGCGCACTGTAACACGGCTTACGCCATAAGTTTCGCAAAGCAGCTGCTCGCTGGGGATGCGTGCGCCTGCAGCATAAACGCCTGCCTCGATATCGTTTTTCAGCCGGGCCATCAGCTGCATGTACAGCGGGGACTGGCTTTTCTTTTCAAGATAACGTTCCTGCAAGAGTATTGCCTCCTAAAAGTTTACCCGGTGTTAATAGATGCCCAGTGCGGGAAGAATATCGTGGTTTTCCACAAGGGCGTAAATATCGTTGATGATGCCGGCAGGCACTTCCAGCACAAGGGGGAGCATGGCCAGCACGGCGGTTTTGGCGTACAGATCCATGTATTCCTTGATTACGCTTTCGTTGAGGCGGAAGAAATCCGGCAGATCGTAGCGAAGCTCTACAGATTTCAGCTCGCTGACGGGGATGGGGGTGGAATCGGCGGTGAGTGCAACGGTGAGTTCAGGCAGGCCGGTTTGCGCACTCAGAAGGCTGAGGGTGAAATCGGTGTGGTCGGTATAGCCTTCCGCCTGGGAGGGGCTGCGATGGATGCTGAAAGCCAGATCGTACTGGTGGGTGTTGCGCAGATAGCTGCCGTCCACCGTCAGGTGAAGGGTGCCCTCGGCATCGGTTTCACCTTCTGCGGGAAGACCCTTGGCGTTGAAGGCGACTTCCATGGTGGTTCTGCCTTCGCCTTCTACCGTCAGGTGAATATCCATGTCTCTGCCGGAGTTTTCCCCGGGACGGGATTCATATGTGAGGGTCAGGAGGCTGCCTTCCTGATAGTACACTTCGTCAGTGTAGTCCTGGGTCAGGTAGGGCAGGGTCAGCACGAAGGAAGAACGGCCTTCGTCCCATTCCCTGTAAAGCAAAGTGCGGCCGCCGATTTCGTATGTTTCGCTGTTTTCGGAAACAGTGATCAGCATGCCTTTCTTTTCCGGATCCAGGAAATCCAGATACACATCCATCATACCCAGGCTGTCGTATGCGGTGATGGAGATGCGCAGCTCGTCCAGCAGGTTGTTGACGAAACGGTAAAGCCGGTTGGCGTGGCTGCCCTCAGGGGCGAGGGCGTTGAGGTCTGCGCAGAGCAGGGACAGATCCTCATAGGAAATGATGCGGGTGCCTTCGCCGGTGAAGTAGGGTGCAAAGCAATCCTCATAGGTTTCCACAAGATACATGGCCGCTTCCGGGTACATGATGAGGGAAGCCGGCTTCAGATCAATGCCGAAATAGCTGGGCTTTGTCATGAATTCCAGAAAGTTGTCCATGTGGAAAAAGATGGTATCGCCCTTGCAGGCGTTGCTGCGCAGGTAACGGTGCTGGTCAACGGCATCCATATCCAGCGAGATCAGGGGCTTTCCCTTCAGGTTGAGCCATCCGGTGTGGTTGAACTGGCTGGCAGGATGGGGAAAATTGTACACGTCGATATCGCCGCTGAGGCTGAGCTTTTCAATAAACTTGGCCCAGTCAGCATAGTGGATGTCGCCCCCTTCCGGGTAGGCTTCGGGGTTCACGCTGGCCCGCAGTTCATACTTTGCCCGGATGGCGTTTTCGGGAAGAATGGGCCAAAGAGCGGTGTAATCCACTTCGGGGTCGGGAGCGAATACCGGAACCGAAGGCTCTGCCTCCTCTGCAGGCTGTTCTTCTTCGGTGAGAAGCTCCGGAGAAGTTTCGGTTGCTTCGGAAGAGGTTTCCCCGGCCGCAAGACCGGTTTCGGGCGCTTCGCCTTCTGCCAGCGCAAAGGCGGGCATAAGAAGGCAAAGGCTCATCAGAATACAGAGAAAACGCTTGACAAGGCGTGATTTCATGGTTTTAACCTCCCTTTGTGGCGGGGTTACTGCTTGGCACGGTAGGCGGCACGGGCACGCTGCTCGTGGTTCAGCTCCCGCTTGCGCATGCGCAGGTTCTTGGGGGTGATCTCCAGCAGTTCATCGTCGTCGATGAATTCAAGGCATTCTTCCAGCGTCAGGGGATGGACGCTGATAAGACGCAGGCTGTCCTCGCTGGCGGATGCGTTGCGCATGTTGGTGACATGCTTGGCTTTGCACACGTTTACCACCAGATCGTCGGGCCGTGCGTTCTGGCCGCAGATCATACCCTTGTACACGGGGGTCTGGGGCCCGATGAACAGGGTGCCACGCTCCTGGGTGTTGAACAGGCCGTAGCTGGTGCTTTCGCCATCTTCAAAGCAGACCAGGGCGCCCAGGTTGCGGTGGGGGATTTCGCCCTTCATGGGCTCATAGCGCTCAAAGACGGAGCTCATGATGCCCTCGCCACGGGTATCGGTCATAAATTCGCTGCGGTAGCCGAACAGGCCACGGGAGGGCACCAGGAACTCAAGGCGTACACGGTCTGCACCGTGCATGCTTTCCAAAGTGCCACGGCGGCGGCCGATCTTCTCGATAACTGCACCTGCATAGGCCTGGGGCACGTCGGCCACCATTCGCTCGATGGGCTCGCATTTCTTGCCGTCGATCTCACGGTAGAGCACCTGGGGCTTGGATACCTGGAATTCATAGCCCTGACGGCGCATGTTCTCAATGAGGATGCTCAGGTGCAGTTCGCCACGGCCACGCACCTCGAAGGCGTCGGGGCTCTCGGTTTCGTTAACACGCAGGCTCACGTCGGTCTGCAGTTCCTTAAACAGGCGGGCACGCAGGTGGCGGCTGGTGACGTATTCACCTTCCCGGCCGGCAAAGGGGCTGTTGTTTACGGAGAAGGTCATGGTCACAGTGGGCTCGGTGATGGAAACAAAGGGCAGGGCTTCCACGGCGGTGGGATCGCACACGGTGTCGCCGATGGAGATATCCTCAAGGCCGCTCATGGCAACGATATCGCCCATGGAGGCGCTTTCCGCAGGCACACGCTTGAGGCCGTCGAAGGTATACAGGGCGCTGAGGCGGATGGGCTGGCTGGTTACGCCGGTATCGATATTGGTCATGACCACATTGGTGCCCATTTTCAGGGTGCCACGGTTGATGCGGCCCACACCGATGCGGCCCACATAGTCGTTGTAGTCAATGGTGGAGATCAGTACCTGGGCAGGGCCTTCCATGTCGCCTTCGGGGGCGGGAATGTGCTCCAGAATGGTCTCGAACAGTACCCGAAGATCCTCTTCCGGCTTATCCAGATCCAGTGTGGCGGTGCCGGCACGGGCGGAGGCATACACGATGGGACGATCCAGGGCCGTTTCGTCTGCACCAAGGTCGATGAAGAGATCCAGCACCTCATCCACCACTTCGTCGCAGCGTGCGTCTGGACGGTCGATCTTGTTGATGACAACGATCACGGGCAGCTTCAGGCTCAGGGCCTTTTTGAGTACGAAACGGGTCTGGGGCATGGGCCCTTCAAAGCTGTCCACCAGCAGAAGAACGCCGTCCACCATCTTCAGCACACGCTCCACCTCGCCGCCAAAATCGGCGTGGCCGGGGGTGTCCACAATGTTGATCTTGGTGTTGCCGTAATGAACGGCAGTGTTCTTTGCCAGAATGGTGATGCCACGCTCACGCTCGATATCGCCGGAGTCCATGACTCGGTCTGCCACCTGCTGATTTTCACGGAAAACGCCGCCCTGCTTGAGCATTTCATCTACGAGGGTGGTCTTGCCGTGGTCAACGTGGGCAATGATGGCGATGTTGCGGATATCGTTACGAACCATAAGGGATAATTCCTTCTTTCTTGTATTTGAGTATTGGGAGGCTGCGTGCCCTAAAGCCCCTCGCTCAAGGGACGGAGTCCCTTGAGAATCCCGCACAATGACAGGAAGGGGCGGGAGTACTAATCAGCCCTGCTGTGCAGCACGGGTGGCGGTTTCCGCCAGTTCAAGGCCTTCGTTGTTTTCCATGGCAAGGCGGATGGACCACTCGTTTTCAAACAGCAGCACGTCTCTTTCCTCGCTGTCAAAGGCACGGCCGGAGGTGGAGGTCAGCTTGAGGTCTTCTACGGGCTTGGGGGTTTTGGTGACCCAGCGCACATAGCGGAAAGGCAGACGATCCATCAGCATGGTGACGCCGTATTCGCTCTTGAGGCGGTGTTCCAGCACTTCAAACTGCAAAACGCCTACAACGCCCACCAGGAATTCCTCACGGCCGGTTTCGGTACGGCGGAAGGTCTGAATGGCGCCTTCTTCTGCCAGCTGGTAAATGCCCTTGAGGAACTGCTTGCGCTTCATGCTGTCTTCGGGGCGTACCCGGGCGAAATGTTCAGGAGCAAAAACGGGAATGGAGCCGAATTTCAGCTTGGGGCCCGTGGAGAGGCTGTCGCCCAGGCGGAAGCAGCCGGGGTCAAACAGGCCGATAATATCGCCGGCATAGGCGTTTTCCACCGCTTCACGCTCGTCGGCCATAAATTGCTGAGGCTGCTTGAGCTGCATCTGCTTGTCGGTGCCGGAATGATACACGGTCATGCCCTTTTCAAACACGCCGCTGACAATGCGCAGGAAAGCAAGACGGTCACGGTGGGCAGGGTTCATGTTGGCCTGGATCTTGAAAATGAAACCGCTGAAGTAGGGCTCCGTGGGCTGAATCAGGCCTGTATCCGCCTCACGGGGCAGCGGGGGAGGGGTGATATCCAGGAAGGCTTCCAGGAAGGGTTCCACGCCGAAGTTGGTAACAGCAGAACCGAAAAACATGGGGGTCAGCTGGCCGCTGAGCACCGCTTCCTTGTCGAAGGGATCGCCGGCTTCGTCCAGAAGCTCGATTTCGTCACGAAGCCGGTCACGGTAGTGCTTTTCCAGCGCCTTTTCAGCTTCGGGGCTGTCCAGCGGTACGGAAAGCTCCTCGGCCATGCTCTGACCGTGGTTGCCGCCGGAATACAGCAGCACGTTGCCGGTGGAACGCTGGTATACGCCTTGAAAATCGCCGTCCACGCCGATGGGCCAGTTCATGGGACAGGAGCGGATGCCCAGCACATTTTCCAGCTCTTCCATCAGGGCGAAGGGATCCTTGGAGGCACGGTCCATCTTGTTAACGAAAGTGAAGATGGGAATATTGCGCATGCGGCATACTTTGAACAGCTTGATGGTCTGTTCCTCAACGCCCTTGGCGGCGTCGATGAGCATGACCGCAGCGTCGGCAGCCACCAGCACACGGTAGGTATCCTCTGAGAAGTCCTGATGTCCGGGGGTATCCAGAATGTTGATGCGGAAACCGTCAAACTCGAACTGCATGGCGCTGGAAGTAACGCTGATGCCACGCTGTTTTTCGATGTCCATCCAGTCGCTGGTGGCGTGGCGTTCGGTTTTGCGGGCTTTAACGCTGCCGGCCTGGCGGATGGCGCCGCCGTAGAGCAGCAGTTTTTCGGTAAGGGTGGTTTTACCGGCGTCGGGGTGGCTGATGATAGCGAAAGTCCGGCGCTGGTTGATCTCGTGAAGGGCCTCTTTGGAAAGCGTTTCTGGGGTCATGAAGATCTGCTTCCTCTCTTCCTCATCGGATAAGTCGTAATACAATGTACTATTGTACTATGGCACCCGGGGCATGTCAAGCATACATCCTGTGAAAAAAACAAGATTTTGCAAGGGTTTTACAATGGGACGGATGGTTCCGCTGCCGGTAGGGCAACTGCGATGGACAAAAGAAAAACGGGCCGGCTGCGCAATGGCGGTCGGCCCGTTGAAATGGAGTGTTGTATGAAAAAATCATTCATCGCTGTCGGCTGCTGCGGAGCCTTCCGGATCAGGCTGATATTCCAGCAGGTCGCCGGGCTGGCAGTTCAGCACCTGGCAAAGGGCGCTGAGGGTGGAAAAACGAACAGCGTTGATTTTTCCTGTTTTGATGCGGGACAGGTTCACGTTGGCGATGCCCACTTTTTCGCTGAGTTCATTGAGGCTGATTTTACGGTCAGCCATCATTCGGTCAAGTCTGAGAATGATTGCCATGGATTCACCTCACAGGGTTTCGTCAGCCTGCTTTTGCAGGTCCTGACCGTATTCAAAGATCATCGCAAAGGCGTAAACCGCAAAGCCTACCACCAGACCAACCACCAGGCTGTCAAAGCCCACAACGATGCCAAGCACAATGGCAACAGTCTTCATAACCTTAACGATCTGGGCAGTGAAGGGATTTTCGCTGTTCTTGATCAGCTCAAAGAGCCTGGTTACGGCTTTGAGCATAACAAGGGCAAGAATATGGTAGATGAAAACCTGCATCAGCTCACTGCGGAGGTCGCCAATTTCGGCAACATCAAAGCTCTTTGCAAATTCGGCGGTGGTGATGGGAGTGCCGTCGGCCATGTGCCAGCCCAGAATGGCCTGATTTTCGCCGTGGCAGAAAGTGATGATAAACAGGCCGATTACGATGGCCATGGCGACGTAGAGGAGGATGCGTGCAACCTTGCACAGGGTAAGGACGGTGCTGCTCTGTTCCTGAATGTTCTTGGAAATGGCGGTGCTCATGATGATGACTCCTTTATTCTGTGTCGATATGGATGTTGGGTTCGGGATGCACTCTGGCCGGAATGCATCGGGTGGAGCTCCTGTCGACAATAGGGAGTATAGCATCGTTATTTATGTTTGTCAACAACTTTTTAACGAAAAACATTAAAAATTATTCAGCAAACATCAAAATACAATCAGGAACGGCCTTTGCGGCCGGAGGTGGAATACCGTCCATGAGTGGAAGAGCGGCCGGAACGATTGGGTTGACGGTTGATTTGCTTCCCTTCGCCTTCGTCCTTGTGAACGGGTGATTTTCGGGAAACATAGGTGCGACTTTTGTTGGAGGCCATTCTGCCCTTTTCCCTGTCACCCTGACGGCGGATTTCCTGCCTGCGGTAGCTTTCTCCGCCTTCGGGCCTCACAAGGCAGCGTTTGTCATAACCAATGAGATCCTCTCTGCCGCAAAGCCGGAGCGCCTCCCGGACAAGTGCGTGGTTCCTGGGATGACGGAACTGCATCAGCGCACGTTGCATGGCCTTTTCCCGTTCGGTTTTGGGCACATAGACCGGGGTCATGTCCCGGGGATCGATGCCGGTGTAGTACATGCAGGTACTCATGGTGCCGGGGGTGGGATAGAAATCCTGTACCTGCTCCGGCTGATGGCCAATATCCCGCAGATATTCGGCCAGTTCCACTGCGTCGGAAAGCGTGCTGCCGGGATGGCTGGACATGAGGTAGGGCACCAGATACTGATCCATGCCAAGGCGGCGGTTCATCTGCTCGTATTTTTCGGTAAACTTGCGGTAAACCTCAAAATCCGGCTTGCCCATTTTTTGAAGCACATTCCGGCTTACATGCTCGGGCGCAACCTTCAGCTGGCCGCTGACGTGGTATTTGCACAGGTCGTGAAGGAAAGTATCGCTCTTATCTGCCATGAGATAGTCAAAACGTACGCCGGAGCGGATAAACACCTTTTTCACCCGGGGCAGGGAGCGGAGGCGGCGCAGGAGGCGGCACAGATCTTCGTGATCCACCTTCAGGTTTTTGCAGGGTTTGGGAAAGAGGCACTGGCGGCTTTTGCAGGCACCGCTTTTCAGTTGCTTTTCGCAGGCAGGCTTGCGGAAATTGGCCGTGGGGCCGCCCACATCGTGAATGTAGCCCTTAAAATCCGGGAAGGTGGTCAAAAGAGCCGCTTCCTTCACCAGAGAATCTTCGCTGCGGGAGGTGACGATACGGCCCTGGTGGAAGGTAAGGGCGCAGAAGTTGCAGCTGCCAAAGCAACCCCTGACTGCGCTGAGGGAAAAGCGTACCTCCTTGAGGGCGGGGACGCCGCCAAGGCTGTCGTAACTGGGATGGCTTCTGCGGGTAAAGGGCAGGTCGTATACGCTATCCAGTTCGTTTTGCTTAAGGGGCATAGCCGGGGGATTCTGCACAAGATAACGCTGGGAATCCTGCTGCTGGCAAAGGGTTCTGCCCCGGACGGGATCCTGCTCCTCGTACTCCAGCATGAAAGCTTTGCAATAGGCTTTTTTATCAGTGGCGACTTCCTGATGGGATGGCAATTGAATGGCATCTTTGGGCGGCTGTTTTGCCATATAGCATACACCGCTGAGGGAGGGCAGTTCATGGGCAGGCATGCCCCTCTGCACCCAGTCGCAGCAATCGATGATGGTTCTTTCGCCCATGCCGTACATCAGCAAAGTGGCGGCACTGTCCACCAGCACGCTGCGGCGCACCTTGTCATCCCAGTAATCGTAATGGGAGAAGCGACGCAGGGATGCCTCCACGCCGCCGATCAGCACCGGCATGCCCGGGTAGGCCTCGTGGATGCGGTTGCAGTATACGGTCACGGCACGGTCTGGACGCATTCCTGCCTTGCCGCCGGGGGCGTACACGTCCGTATTGCGGCGCTTTTTGGCGGTGGTGTAGTGGTTTACCATGCTGTCAATAACGCCGGAGGAAACCAGAAAGCCCAGCTTTGGCCTGCCGTATAGCTTGAAGGCCTCGGCGGAATGATATTCCGGCAGGCACAGCATGGCTATTTTGTACCCGGCGTTTTCCAAAACCCGGCCAATGATGGCGTGCCCAAAAGAGGGGTGATCCACATAGGCTTCCCCCACAACATACACAAAATCCGGTGCATCCCAGCCCCGTTTTTTTACATCCTCAGGACAGATCGGCAAAAAATCCATAAAAAAACCACCCTTCCTGCCTATGATAGTGAAAGGGCGGCTGCTTGTCAATGTTGCATTGCCAGGAACTGGTTTGTTATAATGGGGGAAGAAGCAGCCAGTTTTTGAAAATGCGCAGGCTGTCAAAGTGAAAACCGGGCTGAGCGTCCGGAACAGACTCCCCGCAAAGCAGGGAAACACAAAGCTCCGGATACAGAACGCACCACCAGTTCCGGCCCTTTCCACTGCCGATGGTAATGCGCAGGCCCATGTAATCTCCCTCTGGAAGGGTCAGCTGCCCATAGGTTTTTTCCGGAAGGTGAAGGAGCCCGAATTCTGTTTTTACAGAGCCGTGAAATCCGGCCTGATGTGCGGCCTTGCTGGCGCAGCAGGCGATCTGGTCAAGGTGCTGGCGAATAAAGGCACAAACTTCCTCCGGGCTTTCTGCTCCGGCGTTTTTCAGCATCTGGCCAAAGCTGTCCAGCAGAATATCCCTGACCTGCAGTTTGATCTGCTGATCCTCGGGACTGTCGCTGTTTGCCAGTATGTGCAGGCGGATGACGCTGCCATTTTCACAGGCAGCCCAAAGGCGCTGTTCCTCCCGGGTCAGTCCATCCGCCAGAGAAGCAGCCGGATGCATAAGTGCAAAAGCAAGGGTACAAAGGATACACAGCATCCGAGAAAGCTTATTTTTCGTCAAATCGATCCCTCCCGGAAGCTATTGTTTCCGGGATAAAGAAAAGTATACAGGGAGAAATCATCATGGAGAAGAAAGCAAATTGGGTCATGGAAGAGCCGAAACTGCAAGCGCTTCATGCAGGGGGCAATCTACAGCAGGCCGCACAGGCAGCTATCCATTCCGGGGAAGATATATTTGAAAAGGAGTTCACAGGCCAGACCCTTGCGGAAATCTACGGCGGCACGCTGGAGTTTTCCGGCTGCCGCTTTGACCATTGCCGCTTTGAGGAATTGGAGATGCGCCGGCTGGACTTTGTGGACTGCGTATTTGACCGTTGCGAAATGAGCAACCTTACACTGACAGGCTTCGGCATGCGCAGGGTCAGGTTCATCAAATGCCGCATGACTGGCGACACTTTTTCCAAATGTGCGCTGACGGATGTGGCCTTTGACGGCTGCATGATGGATTATTTCGGCCTTGGCGACAGCAAGCTGGACAGGGTGATTATTCACGAATGCCGCATGAAGGAGAGCATGTTCAACAGCCTGAAACTCAGCCGCATCCGGCTGGAAAACTGCGACCTCACCGAGTCCCAATGGAGCTACACGCCCATGAACGGGCTCGATCTGACCACATGCCAGCTGGATGGTATCCGGGTGGATTTTCCCTTGCTGAAAGGCGCAGTGGTCACTCCGTCGCAGGCCCTGATTCTGGCAGGATTGCTGGGTGTGAAGATAGAAGAGGGTTTTTAAACGAAAAACGGCGGTTTTCAGATTTTTTCAGTTGTAGTTTTTCAGCGATGAGATACAATGAAAGCAGAGGGCAAACTTCTGTGACAGGAATGGTTTTTTGGCAAGGAGGATGAACGATGTATTTTGACTGGACGATGCTGTTGATGATCCCTGGCCTGCTTTTGGGCCTGTGGGCACAGTTCAGGGTAAAGAATGCCTTTCATGAGTACAGCCAGGTATCTACCCGCAGTGGTCTTACTGCGGAACAGGTTTGCCACATGCTGGTGGGCAGCGCCAAAAACGGAGCCGTACAGATTGGCCGTATTGCCGGCAACCTTACTGACCACTACGATCCCGGCAGCAACGTGCTACGGCTCAGCGACAGTGTGTACGGCTCCAGCAGCGTTGCGGCGGTGGGCGTTGCGGCCCATGAATGCGGCCACGCTCTGCAACAGCACGGCGGCTATCTGCCGCTGAAAGTGCGCAGCGCCATTGTGCCGGTGGTGAATATTGGCAGCCATCTGTACTTTCCCATCTTTTTTGCAGGAATTTTGTTTTCCTGGCAGCCGCTGATGCATGTGGGCATCTTCTGTTTTGCGCTGACGCTCTTGTTTTCCCTGGTGACACTGCCGGTAGAGCTGGATGCAAGCCGCCGGGCTCTTGGATTGCTCAGCAGCTGTAATGTAATGGACCAGTGGGAATTGGAGGGTGTGCGCAAAGTACTCAATGCAGCGGCCCTTACCTATGTGGCATCGGCAGTCAGCAGTGCATTGCAGCTGTTCAGGCTCTTGCTCATTGCCCGTTCCAGGGAGGATTGACCTTGGATGAACAAAAGAAGCCTTTCCGGGTTTCGGTAAGGGAACTGGTTGCGTTTGTCTTTCCTCCGGAGGATATATTGCCCGGGGCTGCGGCTGCGGATATGCAGGCTGGCGCAGTGGCGCACCGGCTCAGGCAGCAAAAGCAGGAGGGGCAGACCGAAAGAAGCATTCGCCATGAATTTGTACTTGGCGATGAGCGCATAGAGCTGTTTGGCCGCATGGATGCCTACACCCCGGGCGACCCTCCCCTTATTGAGGAAATGAAGCTGAGCAGCTGGAAGGGCGAAGGCGTCGCAGCCGAACACCGTGCCCAGGCATGGCTTTACGGTGCAATGGTAGCCCTTGAGGAAGAATTGCCCGAAGTGCGGCTGGCGGTAACGTACCTCAGCCCGTCGGGGGAGGTGCTGCGCCGCTACGAGGAGCAGCCTTCCAGGGAAGAGATGGTCAATCAGGCGGAGGAATGGCTTTCCGCCTTTTTGGCGTTCCTCGTAAGGGAAAGGGAGCACTGCCTCCGGCGGGATGAATCCATCCGAAAAGCAGGCTTTCCTTTTGCGGAATACCGCAAAGGCCAGCGGGAACTGGCAGTGCAGGTGTATACAGCCATCCGGCAGAAACGCCGCCTTTTTTCCAGCCTGCCTACCGGTACCGGGAAAAGCGCAGCTGTGCTCTTTCCTGCGCTGAAGGCTATGGGCGAGGAGGAAACGGAGAAAATTCTCTACTTAACTTGCCGCAACACCGCAAGGCAGAGTCCGCTGCAGGCCCTGGAACTCATGATGGAGCAGGGGATGCAGGCAAGGGTATCTGTGCTCACCGCCAAGGAAAAGCTTTGCCCGGGAGATTGCCGCTGTCATCCGGATTTGTGCGAAAGGGCAAAGGGGCATTACATACGGCAGGGAGCCGCCATTGAGGAACTGCTGGAAATGCCCGGCTGTCTCTGGACCGATGAAGTGATCTGCGCAGTTTCGGACAAGCACAGGCTTTGTCCCTTTGAACTGGCGCTTGCCCTTACGGAGCTGGCGGATGTGGTGCTGATGGATCTGAATTATGTGTTTGATCCCTTTGCGCAGGTGAAGCGGCTATATCAGCGCAAGCGGGGATGCACGTTGCTGGTTGATGAGGCGCACCATGTGCAGGACCGGGTCAGAGAGTCCCTTTCCGGCAGTATTTCCAGCGGCGAACTGCGGAAAAGCCGTACCCTCATTGGCAAAAGTATCGGCAGGAAGCACCCCTGCTACAAGGCTTTGACCGCTCTGATGGAAACGCTTTGCCATCTGGAATTGCCGCCGGATATGGAGAACAACGAAGGCAGGCTTGAAGGAGTCCCGGAGGAGATAGCAGCCGGAGCACAGCGGCTGATGGAGGAAGTGAGCGAGCTTCTTGGGGAGCCGAAAGGGGCGCCTGTAAGCGAACTGCTTTCCCTGATGAGAACGCTGCTTCCCTTTCTGTATGCAGCAGAGCATTTTGATGAGGATTACGCAGCGCTGGCACAACTTCACGGCAAGGAAAGGATACTTGATCTGTATCGCCTTCTTCCCGCTGGATATATTGCTTCCACCACGAAAGACATGCGGGGCGCAGTGTTTTTCTCTGCCACGCTTTCGCCCCTGCCGGCGATGAAATCCCTGCTGGGCGGCGGCGAAGAGGATGCCTGCTTTGCGCTGCCCTCGCCTTTTCCTGCGGAAAACCTGCAGGTGGTAAGGCAGCATGTGGATACCCGTTATCGGGAGCGGCAGAATACGGCGGGCAAGGTTGCAGAGATCATCACCAATACCGCCCTTCAGCGGGAGGGCAAGTATATTGCGTTTTTTCCGAGCTATGCCTACCTGGAAATGGTACGGCAGCTACTGGACGAAACCCGTCTGCCGCCCATGTGGATACAGCAGCGGGAGCAGACGGAGGAAGAGAGGAACGGGTTCTTTCAGGCGTTTTGCGAGTACCCTGGCCCCCGGCTTGGTCTGTGCGTGATGGGCGGGCTGTATTCTGAGGGCATCGACCTGCCCGGGGAGAGGCTTATCGGCGCAATCATCGTGGGGGTGGGGCTGCCTTCGCCCAGCGTGAAGCTTCGGGCCATACAGCAGTGCTATGAAGAACGCTTTGGGGACGGGTTCGCCATGGCCTGCCGTATCCCTGCCATGCAGAAGGTTTTGCAGGCAGGCGGGCGCATCATCCGTTCTGAAAAGGACAAGGGCATTCTGGTGCTGGTGGATGAAAGATACTACGAACCGGCTTATGTATCCCTGCTGCCGGAACACTGGCAGGATTTTTGCAGGGATGTGGAAGGAGCGGCAAAAATACTATGGCAGTAAAAAAGAAAACCCTTACCGGTATTTTGGCGGCGCTGGAGCTTTCGGCGGTGCTTCTGGCCACTTCCGGCTGCGCACCGGAGACCGGCCCGGGAATTTGCTACCGTATCACCGGCGGCAAAAGCGATATGGTCATTCTGGGTTCCATTCATGTGGGCAACCGGGATATGACCGGCTTTGGCTCCCATATCACTGCCGCTATTGGGGATGCAGATGTTTTTGTGTTTGAGTGCGATACCACCAGCACTGAATCCCGGCAGATTACGATGCAGTACCAGCTGTCAGACGAAGCCCTGGCAAACCAGCTTTCGCCGGAAACCTATGCCCGTTTGGAAGAAGCGTCCCGGGCAGCAGGCATCCCCATGGAAACCCTGGAAAGGTTTCATCCCTGGGCTGTATCCAGCCTGCTCACCTCTGCACAGGCAGCAAAGGAGCTGGGCGCAGGCAGTGCAGGCAGGGCGCAGGCCATGGGTGTGGAGGAAACGGTATGGGCCATGGTGAAGGGCCGGGAGGTACGCTATCTGGAAACGCCGGAGATGCAGTTGGAGATCCTGTGCAATTTCAGCCCGGAGCTTTTGGATGCAATGGTGCTGAGCGGCTGCGAACTGGTGCTCAATCCGGGACAGTCCGATGTAAGCCAGTGGCCAGACTGGTGGCAGAGCGGCGATACGGAAAAGTTCGTTGCTGCCTTTGATGCGGAAAACGATTTCCATTCCCCGGAACTCACGGCGGAATATAAGGATGCCCTTCTGACCCGCCGCAATCAGCACATGGCAGATGTACTGTGCGGTTATCTGGAGGAGGACGGCAGGAACTTTTTTGTTACGGTAGGTCTGTACCATTTGGTTTTACCGGATGACAGCGTGCTTGTGGAACTGGAAAACCGGGGATATAAGGTGGAACGGCTGGACGGCCGGTGAATGCCAACGGAATAAAGCAAACCCCTCTGCGTGATCCCGTATCATGCAGAGGGGTTGCTTGTTGCAGTATTCAGATATAGCCGCATTTTTTGAAGTAGTTTTCAAAACGAACCCGCTGGGTGGGGATCATTTCGCCGGAATGAATGAAAGCTTTAAATGCGGATTCGCTGATCCATTTATAGGAGATGGTTTCGCCGGGTTGCAGGGTTACGGAGGCTTTGTCGCAATCCACGGTGCCAAGGTAACTGACGTAGATGGTATCCTTGGATATATAGCGCCCGAACTCCTCAAGGCTTTCCGCACAAAGACCGGTTTCTTCCAGCAACTCCCGTTTTGCGCATTCCAGCTCGCTTTCGCCCTTCAGGGCAGAGCCCCCTGCGGTAGCCTCGTACTTGCCGCCGTAATTGGGCTTGGCATAATCCCGCTGCATCAGAAGAAAATCGCCGTCACGGTGCCTTACCAGCACATCGCACACAAGGTGATACAGTCCCTCCGGGATGGGCCTGTCCCGTACAAGGTCGATGTTTGCGGGGGTTCCGTCTCTGAAATAACCGTCCCAGATTTCCATCAAAAGTTTTCCTCCCTGCAGGATGAGTCCGGCTGCATCGTGGCCATCAGCCGCTGCGCTTCTTTATAGAGCGCCGGTGTGAGCTCTGCATATGTAAGATTTTCCGGCAGCTTGTCAAAAAGGCGGATTTCTGCCATTTCAGATTTGGGCAGCGGGCCGAAGCTTTCCACCTGGGCCACAAAGGCCTGACCGTTTGCATCGGCCACCACATCGCTGGCCCAGTAATCAAACAAAGGCCGGATGATGAACCTTTCTGCGCCGGATTCTTCAAACAATTCCCGTTTGGCTGCCTCCAGCGGAGTTTCGCCAGGCTCAATGTGGCCGCCCTGGGTTTCCCATGTGGAGCGGTCACGGTGGCGACTCAGGACCAGCTTGCCGTTATGGAAAGAAAAGATGACCACGAAGCGATAATGACCAAGCGAATCGATGGGATGAAAAGCGCACTGCAAAATATTTCAGCTCCTCAAAACAGATGAAAACCGGGCAGGAATCAGCCTGCCCGGACATTTTTTACCTTGGCTATTCAGTTGTGAGGATCAGTCGTCGATTTCTTCGTCGGCCTCAAAATCTGCCTGCACGATATCGATGAGCTTGTCCAGAAGGTCTTCATCCTCGACGGGTACGAAGGTTTCGATTTCTTCGCCGTCTTCCACGGTTTCAACCACTTTCATGATAAATACGCCTTCGTCTTCGTCCTCGTCGTCGCAGTGTTCATGGCAATGCTCGCAATCACAGCCGCAGCCATCCTCGTGGGCTTCGCCCAGTACAACGTATTCTTCGCCGTTGTAGAAGAAATAGCGGATTACCTCCAGCAGGATCTCGTTGCCGTCTTCATCGACGCCTTCGATCAGATCACGGTTATCCATGTCCTCAGCGGGCATGCCATTCAAAAGCTGTTCTTTGTTATCCAATGGAATCAACCTGCTTTCTTTGCTTGATTTCCAGACGGAAATGTCTTCGGCGGCCTGCTGCTGCCGACGCCGCAGCCCCGGAACGATGCGTTCGGACTTTGGCGGGATGCGTTTTCTCTCGTTGGACCTTTCTCTCTGGTTCGTCTTTATTATAACCGATAAAAGCCCAGTATACAAGGGGTTTTGCACAAATAAATTCCTTGTATTTTGGGCTTTTGTGGGGTATAATAGAACTGTTGGGGCAAGCGTCAGTTCAGCTTGTCTGTTTTCTTTTGGAGGGGAGTAAGGCTGCCGTCCTTCTCCTGAATGCGGATGCTTTGAAGCACGGCCTCCGTATTGGCCCGGAAAGCATCCAGGTATTCCTTGTAGAGGGCCTTGCGTTCAGCGTCCTCCTCTTCGGTAAGGGGGCGTTCCTTCCTGATTTTGGCCAGCTCGTTGATGCGTTCGATTTTTTCACGATCCATAAATATCATTCCTTTCAGGAGGTTTTTGAAATGGTACAGGGCAGATGGTATCCCATGGGCAGCGATCTTGGCGTGCCTATGATGATTCGGCAGGAGGTTTTTCACAAGGGACAGGATGACCTGGATGCTGCCGCCCAGCAGGTAGTGGTGTTCCGGGAGGATGTGCCCGCAGGGGCTGCACGGCTGTGGTGGCAGGACGGAGCCTTCCGCATGGGCGATGTGGGCGTGCTTCCCCACATGAGGGGCAAGGGGTTTGGTGATTTGCTGGTAAGGCTCTGCCTCTTTAAGGCGCTCACCCACAGCGCAGCGCTGATCTGCCTGGAAACCCCTGCGAAGACGGAGGCTTTCTTTGCCAAATACGGTTTTGTGGCTACAGGGGAGAAAGACGGCCTCATTGCCATGGAAATACGGGGTGAAGATGTGCAGCTGAGCCATTGTGGCGGTCACTGCGAAAGTTGCAGCCACCCTTCGCCGGAATGCGCACCCAAAGCCCTTCGGTAAACAACAAAATAGATTTAACGCCCGGTCAGCAGAACTGCGCCGGGCGTTTTATTATGCCTCGGTCTGGCTTTCGGCTTCGGGAACTGGTTTTTTGAACACCCAGGCCCTCTGCACAAAATAATTGGCGATGAACAGGAAAATATCCACCGGAATGGTGATGATGTTTTCGCTGACGCCCAGCAGCAAATGCAGCGTGCTGGTAAGCACCACGGAAAGGATGAGGTTCAGGATGAAAATGCACACATAGCGGAGGCCGGATTTGGCTGCGGAGCCTTTGTCCTCAAACACCAGCTTTTTGTTCAGCGTGTAGTTGACCACGCCGGAGGCAAGGCGGGCAAGCACTTTGGCAATGGCAATGCGCAGAATCACTGCCGCAAACCAGAGCGTGATGGTGACATTCATCCAGGGGAAGGCTTTTTCAAACAGCAGGTTCAGAAGCACAAACAGGGTGTAATCCACCACCCAGCTGAGAAGGGCCGTGCCGATGAACTTGAAGAAGCTGCCGAGGATTACTGCGTAGATACGCATGCTGTCCTGGAAGGGACGGAAGTGGGAGCCCTCGTTGTTGTTTTCGTATACAGTTTCGATGGGCAGCGCCCGCATGGGAGTCTTTTGCTGGGCACAATCGATGAGCATGTTCATTTCGTATTCATAACGTTCGCCCCTGACGGCCAGCATGGAGGGCAGAAGGCTGCGCTCAAAGCCCCGCAGGCCTGTTTGAGTATCGGTAACCCACTGCCCGTAAAACAGCTTGAATACCACGGAGGTGGTGCGGTTGCCGAAACGGCTCTTCCAAGGAACGTTTTTGTTGTTTTTGGAAAAATCACGGCTGCCCAGCAGGAGCCCTTCATCGTTTTCGTGCAGAGCATCCACCATGCGCAGCACATCGGTTACGGTGTGCTGGCCGTCGCTGTCGGCGGTGATGATGTACTTTTGCCCGGGACAATGCTCCATCAGGTACTGCATGCCGGTTTTCAGGGCATGGCCCTTGCCGCCGTTGGGCGTGTAGGAAAGCACTACCGTTACATCATCCTGGGGGATTTGGTCAAACAGG
The DNA here is from genome assembly GCA_015056145.1 of Clostridiales bacterium. Taxonomy (GTDB): domain Bacteria; phylum Bacillota; class Clostridia; order Christensenellales; family Aristaeellaceae; genus Limiplasma. The sequence goes on along the minus strand of SVGY01000009.1, from coordinate 17,546 downwards.
GGACGGAAGCTCTCTCCGCTGCCGTCATCCACGATGACGATCTTACCCACGCCAGCCTCCTTCAGGGCGGCCACATAGGGCGGCAGACGGTCGTCGGGCTTGTATGCAGGGATCAGCAGGGCGCTGGACTGCATCAGTTCTTTATCCATGATCAATCATCCTTTCGTAAGGCTGTATGCATAAACGATGTATCAGGGCGTGATGAGCGTATCCAGATAATCGATGATCAGCGGTTCATAATCCTGCCCGGAATACTCCCGAAGGGCGGAAAGGAAATCCGCACGTCCCGCAATGCGGAAGGCGTAGCGTTCCCGGTAGAAACGGAGAAACCCATTCAGATCGCCACCCATGATGTGGTCAAGAGCGCAGAGCATGGCGGCACCCCGGTTGTATACAAGGATGTAATACTCATCCATGTCGGAAAACCAGGAAAGAGGCGAGCCTGCGGTGGCGGTGTAGCTCACCCGGAGGGAAGGGAGAATCTCTCTTTGGAAGATATCCTCTGCGGCGGCCTTTCCGTGATGCTTCTCCCAGTAGGTGAGGCGGCTGAATTCGCAGAGGGCTTCATCCTGCCAGGGGTGATTGACCGGATCGCTGCCTACCAGGGAGTACCACCACTGATGGGCGGTCTCGTGAGCGATAACGGCTTCCAGCGTGTCATTTTCCGCAGCGAGCACATCGCCGGAAAGCAGGGCCATCGCCGGATACTCCATTCCGGAATGAGGGAAGGCGATCTGCGCCAGTGTGAAGCAGTCATAGGGATAGGGGCCGTAGAGGGAGCTGTAAGTATCCAGCGCTTTCAGGGCATACTCCGCAGCCCTGCGTCCCTGGGCAGGCTCTTTGGTGAAAGCCTGTACCGTGATGCTGCCCCTTTTGATCGTGGTGAGCCGGTATTCCCGGGAAAGGCACAGGGCGAAATCTCTTGCGGCGGCAAGGCGGTAGTGCCGCACGGTATTGCCATCCTGCCGGTTTTCCACGCTGGGCAGCACCGGGGCTGCGCAGGCGTAGCCATCGGGGCTTGTGAGCGTTACATCAAAATGAAACAGTTCCGAGTAAAAGGGATCGCCTACAAGGGTGTATTCGTCGGTACGCCAGCTGCCCTCCTCCCATATTGCCGGCAGGGGAAAGGCGTTGCCAAAGCTGTAGATATCATCCCAAACCCCGTACCGGGAGGCGGCTTTGGGCAGGATGAGGGTATATTCCAGCGTGATGGCGAGAGTTTCGCCTTCTTGCCAGGAACCTGGCAAAGGAAGGGTGAGCACGGTTTTGGCATCGTCGGCGTAACGGTAGAGGATCTCCGAGGCGGCCATGCCTTCCTTTTCCAGGGAGGCGTTTTGCATGACCAAGGCCCCCATGGAGAAGCCTTCGGGATAAAATGCGCTGTATTCAGCCTCGGAGGCAAGGGGGGACGTATCCAGTTTCTGGAAAGCGTTTGGCCATGTGCGGAGCACCACGGTATCCCGGCTTTCCGGCGTGCGGGAAGTAAGGAACAGGGTTTGGCGCACATGCATGGAATTGCTTTCCGGTATAAAGGACGCTTCCACAACGATGCTGTCACAGGGTCCTGCCAGGGAATGCACGTCCTCCGGACTGAGTTTGTCCGGCACAGGCAGGCTCAGCCATCGCCAAAGCAAAAGGGCCGCCGCAATCGCTGCCGTTACGAGAATAATAATCCAGAGTCGTTTTTTCATATCAGCGAACCGGTGGAGAACATGCGCAGGACGTGGTTGATTACGCCGCCAAGCAGACCGCCGCCCACTGCAAAGACCACGATGAGGGAAAGCAGCAGGGCAACCAGAATGCACACAGACTTGGGCACAAACATCTGCTCCTCTGAAAAACCGGTGATGTAACTGAGCATATGACCCAGCTGCATGTAGCTGAAGGCTGTGGAGAGAACCACGACAACCAGTGCGATCCACGGGGAAAGAAAGCTGGCAAGCATGCACAGTACGGCAGCTGCCGCCGTGGGGAAGGAAGAAACGGTGATAAGCCCCAGCAAAACGGACCAGGAGAAGGGGTTTTTGCACAGAAGGTTAAGATAGACAAAGAAAACCACAGCGGGAATAAGCATGCACAGCAACTGGCACAAAACCGCAATGCCGCCGATGGAGGCGGAAACCCGCTCAGTAATCAGATTTACGCCCTGAGCCGTGGAGCCGGCAACACCGGAAAGGGAAATGCCGCTGACCTGGGCAAAGAATTCTGCCAGCATTTTAACCATGCCGTTGCTCACGGCCATGCCTGCAAAGAAGGTGAGCAAAAGAACCACGCCACCCACAATGGCTGCGGAGATGGTATCGTTTTTTTCAACCAGGCTTACCAGCACATCCGTGGGGGAACGGAAGCTGCGCAGGAATTCCCGGGGCAGCTCGCTGATGGTGCTGATAAGGGGATCCCGCTGATTGTCGCCGTAGGAGCGGGGCTGCTGGTATGCTGTGGGATAAGCGCTCTGGGCGTACTGCTGAGGATATCCGTTATTGGCATAGCCCGGAGCTTGCATGCCGGGTTGCTGGTAGCCGTAGGATTGCTGTGAATAGCCTTGAACCAGGGGGGCGTTGCAGATGGGGCAGAAGGCGGCACCGTTCTGTATGGCGTTTCCGCAATTGGGGCAGTTCATGAAATCCTCCTGTACAGTGCGTTCTTTTGGGAAGCAGGGCTGCCTGGAGAAATCCCTCCAGGAATAGGATGGACACTTTCGGAAGCGGCGATGCGTTTCCGTCGGTGTGGAAAATGAGCATAAAATACCATCTACCATCATACCGTTTTTTCCCCGGGCTGTCAATGAAGGAAAGCCCTCTGGAAAACCAATGAAAAACCCCTCCGGTTTTGCCGGAGGGGGGAAGGATTGCGCCTGCAAAATGGTGGTTACTTCAGGGCGTTGCGGTTTACCGTTACATCGGCTTCTTCCATCCACTGGTAAACCTGAACCTCATAGGCCTGATTCTGCTTGTTGTAGAGGGTTTCGGCCTCGAGGGTTTCCCGTACATCCTCAAAGGGAACGGCACCTGGGGTCAGCTCGCTTGCAAAGAGGATGAAATGAACGCCGGTATCCGTCACAACGGGGAGAGAAATGTCGCCCACGGCAGCCAGTTCCATGGCGGAATCACGGAACGAAGTGCCCCAGGAGGTAAGGCTGGCTTCATACATCAGGATGCCCGTGGATTTTACAGGCTCTTCCTGAGCAGTCTCATCCTGGCTGTACTGGGCGATGAGGCTGTCGAAGTCCTCGCCCGCATCCAGTTTGGTCTGGATTTCGTCCAGAGTGGTCTGGATGTTGGCAACAGCGGCGATGCGGAGGGTATCTACCTGGTCGCCCAGGGCGGTAACGTCGGCACCTTCGTCGGCGGCTTCGATCTGGGCAGTTACCTCGGCGATGGCATCGGCATCTTCCTGCACAAAGGGGATATAGATGTGCTTCACATAGCGGAAGCCCTCGGGGGTGTAGTAGATGGGGCTGTCGTAAAGAACTGCGCTCTCGAACATGGCGGGGTAGGCTTCGTAATCCTCCTGCTGCATGGCCACGTTGGAGTCATACACAGCCTGAAGATCCTCGTCGGTCACGGTGATGTCGCCGGTCACCTGAGCCATCAGCTTTTCTTCCTGCTTCTGGGGGATGAGCATGGCGACGGTATCATCCACGGAGGCAGGATAACCGTAGGCGGCCATTTCCGCTACCACCACATCATCGCTTACTTCTTCATCACCAAAGAGGGTGGTGCGGAAGAAATCCAGGTTTTCCTGGAAAGTGGTTTCTGCTTCGGTGCGGATGGCGCTGAGTTCCTCCTCGGTAAGGGCGCAGCCCAGTTCGGCTGCTTTTGCGTTTACGACCATTTCCCGGGTCAGGTCGGAAATGACCATTTCCCGGGCCTCTTCGATATTGGCCTTATCGGTGCGGTCGTAGCTCATGCCGTAGGTGGCGTAGTTCATTTCCATCAAATCCAGCTGTTCTTCGGTCAGAGCATCGATCTGGCCGCGGGTGTAGCTTACATCACCATAGGAAAGAACGACCCGGCCATTGACCACGTTCATATCACGCTCGATGAGCTTGCAGCCGCTGGTCAGGAGCAAGGTCATAATCAGCGCAACAACAAGAAGAATACGTTTCCGCATGGGAATCTCTCCAATCCTGAAAAATTACGGGGATAAAAAACATTGTACCCCATCCTTGCAGCAAGAGCAAGGAAAAAAGACGGCAATTTACGGCTTTTTCAAATTTGCTCACAGGCGGTAGCTCATCAGTTCCCGGCCGTCCTCCAGGGCCTTGATGGTGAAAACGCCGCTTTCGTATACCATGTAGGATTTTTCCTGGTTTTCCTTGGGAAGGGCGGCGGAGCCGGGGTTGACATAGTGGAAATCCTCCACGGCCTTACCGCAATATACATGGAAATGGCCGTTGATGAGCACATCGCCGGGCTGGTGGGGCGGGGGATTGTCCGTGGAGAAGAGATGACCGTGGGTCACAAAGGCGCAGCGACCATCCTCCAGAGGGAGCAGTGCATAGTCTGCCATCATGGGGAAGGAGAGCAGCATCTGATCGATCTCCGCATCGCAATTGCCTCTTACGCATAAGGGCGCAGGGTTGCACTGGTTCAGCATGCGGGCCACCTCCTGGGGGTTGTGCTCCTGAGGCAGCGGGTTGCGGGGGCCGTGATAGAGCAGGTCGCCAAGGAGAAAGAAGCGGTCGGCCTTTTCAGCCTCGAGGCGTTCCAGCACCTTGCGGCAGGCGTAGGCAGAGCCATGGATATCCGATGCAAAGAGGATCTTCATTATTCGTCCAGTCCTTTCAGTTCAAGTATTACCGGGCAATGGTCGCTGCCCATGATCTGGTCCTCGATATCGGCCACGGTTACATTGTCCGAAATGCGCTTGCTCACCAGAAAATAGTCAATGCGCCAACCGATGTTTCGCTCCCGGGCCTTCATCATGTAGCTCCACCAGCTGTAGCGATCCTTTTCGTCGGGGTGAAGCAACCGGAAGGTGTCCACAAAACCCCGGCTGAGCAGGGCCGTCAGCTTGTCCCGTTCTTCCTGGGTAAAACCGGCGTTGCGGGTGTTGGTCTTCGGGTTTTTCAGGTCGATTTCCTGGTGGGCCACGTTCATGTCGCCGCAGACCACCACGGGTTTCTTTTTGTCAAGTTCGCAAAGGTAGTCTGCAAAGGCATCCTCCCAGGTCATGCGGTAACTGAGCCGTGCAAGCTCCCGCTGGCTGTTTGGCGTATATACCGTTACCAGGAAAAAACCAGGATATTCCAGCGTGATAACCCGTCCTTCATGGTCGTGTTCTTCCACGCCGATGCCGTAGGTCACGTTGAGAGGCTCCCTGCGGGTAAAAACGGCGGTGCCGGAATAACCCTTTTTTTCGGCGCTGTTCCAGTATTGCAGATAACCTTCCGGGTCAAATTCTGCTTGCCCCTGAACCATTTTGGTCTCCTGCAGGCAGAAGGCGTCTGCGCCGCTTTTCAGGAAATATTCCATAAAGCCCTTGCCGAGGCAGGCTCTGAGGCCGTTTACGTTCCATGAGATCAGTTTCATTTTGTTCTTCCTTTCCCTGCGGTTAAAAGGGGATAAAGTGCTCATGCGCATTGTATCACAGCTGCTTGTTTCCGGGCAAGGGGAAGGGCGTGGAGTGAAAGCGCAAAAAATGTCCCTGTGCCCCTGTACCCTGGATGCAGGAATATGGTATAATGGACGTAACTTTTTTTGGGAGGACAATCAGTATGATCGAGACCCGTTGCGGAATGAAATGCAGCGAATGCAAGTATAAAGAGATTATGAAATGCCCCGGATGCCTGAATATCAAAAAACCCTACTGGGGAAAAAGCTGCCCCATCAAAAACTGCTGCGAGCGTCAGCACAAGGAAAACTGCGGCCTCTGCCCCAAGTTTCCCTGCAAGGAGCTGCATGAGTTTGCCTACGATCCCCTCACCGGCAGCGAAGGTACCCGCATCGAGCAGTGCCAGGACTGGGCTGCGGAGTATCGAAGCGCCAAGGATGGAAAATGATTTGTTTGTAAAGCTGGATTGTCTGCGAACGAAACAAACGAATTTACACAAAATCAACCAAGGGAAAAGAGTTGATTTCTATGAAAAAAGGGTTTATCTGGTTTTTGCTTATTCTTGCCGGAGTGATCGGAATCTATTTGATAGCAAATATACCAAGTCATTGTGATGTTGATCTTAACAAAGTGAAAATTGTTACATACGAAGATAAATGTGTTACTGTGCATAGTACTTTGGTGAATAATCATCCCGAAAAAAGCATAAAGAGAGTGAACCTGCAGCTGGAACTGTATGCCGGAAAGGATCAGGTTTTTGGTCATGAAATTTATTATGCCGGAACCATTTGGCCTGACGATGACTCCGGCAGAATCAAATGGCCTATTTGGTTTTATAGCAAGCCTTATCGGGGAAAAGACTTGACATTGGCCAAACTTGCCGTGATTTCGTATGTTTTTGAGGACGGAATTGAGTTTGAGGTGAAAACCCCACGTTGGTATACCTTTAATCCAAACAAATAAACACATGATGCTTAAAGAATCCGTTTTCCAACAGGGATAACGGATTTTTCTTTTCAAACAGTAAAACTATTGTCATGCGCACCCCGATTTAGTAAAATATATTATGGAGAAATATGATTTGCTCATTCCTTTTGAAGGAGGATTTATCAGCATGAGACTGGACAAATTTCTGAAGGTGTCCCGCATTATCAAGCGCCGCACTGTGGCCAACGAAGCCTGTGCCGGCGGCCGTGTGAGCCTCAACGGTAAGGTGGCAAAGCCTGCCGCTGATGTGAAGGAAGGCGATATTCTGGAGATTCGCTTCGGCAACCGGGTGGGTCGGTATGAGATCGTTTCCGTGAAGGAAACGGTGCGCAAGGAACAGGCCCAGGATATGTACCGGGTGCTGGAAGAGGACGCCCAGACCAAGGCGGAACGGAGCGAAGAGTAATGAAGGCATATGCGGTCATTCTTGCCGGGGGCAGCGGGCGGCGCATGGGCTACAGCGAAAACAAGATTTTCCTTACCCTGAACGGCATTCCGGCCATTATCAGGGCCATTGCCCCCTTTACCGGTTTCTGCGCCGGGGCGGTGGTGGTCAGCCGGGAGGAGGACATGGACGAGATGCAGTCCCTTGTTTCCCAGTACCATCTGACCCGTTTTGTCAAGGCAGTGGTTCCCGGCGGCGCAACCCGCCAGGGGTCGGTCAAAAACGGCCTTGACGCTTTGCCTGAGGACACGGAGATCGTGCTGATCCACGACGGTGCACGGGCGCTGGTCACGGAGGATGTCATCCGCCGGGCCCTTGAATCTGCCGAAAAAAAAGGCTGCGGCATAGCGGCCATCAAAGTAACGGATACCATCAAGAAGGCGGACGAATCCGGCATCGTAACAGAAACCCTCAACCGGGATGAACTCTACGCCATGCAGACCCCTCAGGCCTTTCAGGTGGAACTGATCCGCAAGGCTCATCTGCTGGCTGCCGAAAAAGGCGTGGATGCTACCGACGATGCGGCTCTGCTGGAGCTTGCCGGTTTGCCGGTGTATCTTTCCCCGGGAGATAAAGAAAACCTGAAACTGACCACGCCGGAGGATCTTGCCTTTGGCGAGGCCATTTTGCGCATGCGCAGGGAAAGGGAGGCGCTGGAATGATCCGCATCGGCTATGGAATGGATGTGCACAGGCTTGTGGAAAACCGTGATCTGATCCTGTGCGGGGTAAAGGTGCCCCATACTTTGGGGTTGCTTGGACACAGCGACGCCGACGTGGCAACCCACGCCCTGATGGACGCTCTTCTTGGGGCTGCGGCGCTGGGGGATATTGGCAAACTGTTTCCTGATACGGACGAAAAGTACCGGGGAGCGGATTCCATCCTGCTTTTGAAGCGGGTAATGGAAGCCGTCCGGCAGGCGGGATATAAACCTGTGAATACGGATATCACCATCGCCGCTCAGAAGCCCAAGCTGCGGCCTTATATCGACCAGATGAGGGCACGGCTGGCAGAGGCCATGGAGCTTGAGGTGGGCAGAGTGAGCGTAAAGGCTACCACTACCGAACGCCTTGGCTACGAAGGGGAAGAACTGGGTATGACCGCCTATGCGGTGTGCCTGATTGAAAGCTTGTAAGGATATCCAAATGAAGAAATTGCTTGCAAAATTACCTGCGCCTTTGAAAAACCTGCTTCAGGGCAACAGAAACTTTTTTCTGTTTTTCGCCGGGCTTGCATTCTGGGCGGGCTGTGCACTGGCTTTTGTTGTGGAAACGGGCTGGTGGCTGCGGCTGTGCCTTTCGGCAGCGGTGGTTTTGTTTGTGTTTCTGGCCCTGAAAGGGGTGCGGGTGGAGCTTGCGCTGATTCCGGCCTTTTTGGTGATGGGGATGCTTTATACCGCACCGCATCTGCGTTTTCGTGCGCCGCAGGCCGGAAACTATGAGGTGATCACCGGTTATGTGTACGGTGAACCCCGGATAAGGGAGGACAACCGGGTCACTTTTACACTTGCGGATATGCGCCTGGATGGCACGAAGGCCAGAGGAAGGGCGTATTGCTCGGTATATTTCGGTGATACGGAAATGCCTCAGCTCTATGACGGCGCCAAGGTGAGTTTTCCCGGGCGGCTGTATATTCCCAGTGAAAAAAGTGGCGGGCCAAGGTTTGATTTCCGCAGTTGGCTCATGCGCAGCGATATGTGCTGCGGCATCGCCGTTTCCCAGGAAGTGACCGTGCTCAATACCCCGGAAACGGCACCATGGAAAAACTGGGCCGGCCGGTTGAGAAACATTTTTACCCGGGGCATGGAAAAGACCATGGGGCAAGAGGCCGGGCTGGCTGCCGCCGTGCTTCTGGGGGAAAGGGAAGGTGTCAGCGAGCAGGAGTATGCTGCCTTCAAAAAGCTGGGCGTAGCTCATCTGATGGCGGTATCCGGCCTGCATGTGGCGATGCTTGGCACCATGGTGATGGCACTGCTGAGGCTGATTCCCATAGGCAAAGGGCTGCGCTATGGTATCGTTGCTGTATTCCTTTTCATATACAGCGGCCTGACGGGTTTCAGCCCTTCCAGCCTGCGGGCTGCGCTTATGCTGCTTGTTGGTCAGTACTGTATATTGGAACGCAGGAAGCGGGATTCGGCCAGTGCCTATGGTTTTGCATTGATCGCAGTGCTCCTTGTGGATCCTGTACAGTCTACCTCAGTAGGTTTTGTGCTTTCCTTTGCAGCGGTGGGCGGCATTGTGCTGTTTATGCCTGCCTTTGGGCGGCTGAGGGCAGGTTTGCCTTTGCCCCGGAGCGCAGAATATTCATCCCGGGGCAAGCTGGGGCTGCTTTTGTATAATGGTTTTTGCAAAATGCTGTACAGCCTGACCAGCGCTTTGCTTATCTCGCTGGCGGCACAGCTGGGCACGCTGCTGCCTGTGATGTTCTTTTATCATTCCCTGCCGGTGTATGGCATTGTGGTCAATACGCTGGTGGTGCCCTATATGGGGCTGATGCTGCCTGTGTACGGCATTGCGCTGCTTACTTGCTGGATTCCCGGCCTTGGGCCCATCGTAGGTGCGGTGGCAGCCTTTATGAGCCGACTGCTTCTGGCAGCGCTGGATTTGCTGAACAAGCTGCCTTATGCCACGCTGAGGGTGGCCACGCCTTCCGTCTGGTGGCTGCTGAGCGGCATAGGCGTGACGCTTTGTCTTGCGCCGCTGTTCCGCAAGCACTGGAAACCCCGTCTTGCAGCCGCAGCCTTATTGACAGTGCTGGCTCTTGCCGGATCCTGGGTTACCGCAAAACCCGAGAACCGTTATGTGCAATTGGCTGTGGGGCAGGGCGATGCAGCCATGCTCTATACTGAAAAACACACCGTTGCCATCGATGTGGGCGCAGACGGCACGGCGGTAATGGATTACCTGGCGGACAGCGGCAGCGATCTGGATGCGCTCATTCTGACCCATCTTCACCTTGACCATGCGGGCGGTGTCAGCGCTATACTGGAAAGCGGCTTCCACATCGGCAAGGTATATTTGCCCCGGGGTGGAGATCAGCAGCGGCTGGATGAGGAATGCCTTGCGGTAATGGAGTTGTTCAGGCGGGAAAACATCCCGGTGTACTGGCTTTCCCGGGGCGACAGGCTGGAATTCGACGATGTGACCATCGATGTGCTCTGGCCTGACGGCGACAAATTGCGCACCGGCCAGGACGCCAACGACTTGCCGCTGGTGCTCAGCATCGATCTGGACGGCTGTACCATCCTCAACGCAGCCGACCTGACAGGGCGTTACGAAATGTACGCCGTTCAGCCCTGCGATGTGCTGAAGGTAGCGCACCACGGCAGCTGGGACAGCACCAGCCCGGAATTCCTCAGGGCCGCATCGCCACAGGCGGCTGTTGTTACCTGCGCATCTGGCAGGCTGCTTCCTTCGCCGGATACCATGCAGCGGCTGCAGGATGAGGGCATAAAAGCCTTCCGTACCGACGAAAATGGAGATATTTCCATCTGGATGGAAAAAACGGGGCCGGTCATCTCCCCCTGGAAACCCTGAAACAGCATAGAGGTGAAACATGAATCATACCGCTTTTTTTGAACAGCTCCGGGCAGGAAATATCGGCTCGGTCTACCTCATGGAGGGCAGCGAAGAGTACATCAAGCAGCAGGCGCTGAGCCAGCTGTGCAAAAAGCTGCTTCCGGAAGGCCTGGAGGAGCTGAACATGACGGAATTGCGCAATCCGGATGCAGACACCCTCATAGCCGCCGCAGAAACTCTGCCTTTTATGGCGGAAAAGAGGGTGGTCATCGCCCGGGAGTGCAAGTTTCTGGAACCTTCCCGCAAAAAGGAGGGGGGCGCTTCGGAGGGCAGCGACAAGGCCGATGACATTGCGGAATATGTACAGCGAATCCCGCCCAGCGTATGCCTTGTGTTTTATTTGAAAGGAAAGGCGGATGGCCGGCGCAGGCTGTACACTCTGCTGAAAAAACAGAACGCTATTGTGGACTTTTCGCCCATGAGCGAAGGCGAATGCAATGCATGGCTGCGCAAGAGCATGGCGAAAATGCAGAAGAATCTTTCACCGGAAGCGGCAGCGCAGATGATCTTTACCGTGGGCAGGGATGCGGCCATGCTCCGCCAGGAGATGGACAAGCTTTGCGCCTATCTGGGCCAGCGGGATACAGTAACGGCGGAGGACATAGACGCTATCTGCACTCGCTCCACCGAATGCACCGTATTCCAGATGGTGGACGCTCAGGTGGCAGGAAAAAACAGCGAGGCCTTTGTGCTTTTGCGGGACATGCTCCGGGCCGGAGAGGAGCGGATGGCAGTGCTGGCCATGCTCCTTCGCCAATACCGTATTCTGTACCATTTGCGCAGTCTCATGGATGAAGGTACCCCCTCCAATCAGCAGGCGGCGCTGGTGGGCATATCCCCCTTCTTTTTGCGAAACAACCAGCAACAGGCCAAACGCTACAGCAAAGAAAAACTGAAGCAGGCCTATGACTGGCTGCTTCAGTACGAGTTTGAGATAAAGAACGGCCTGACGCCTCAGGATGGCTGCGCCGAGACGGCTTTACTCAGGCTGACGGAAATCCTCGGCTGATTTTACCATTTGCCGTTGAGGAATTGTTCGATCAATGAATAGGAAACGCTGACGGGATTATCCCCCATAGGGAGATCCTTGCGGTGGATCCACCGTGCGGCGGCGATCTCGCTTTCCTGCAGGGTAAGGGGCGCATGGCGGTCTGCCTCCGCATGGAAGGCGAACATCAGCGCACCGCTGAAGCCCCAGGGTTGATTGCCGAGATATTCCAAGTTCTTCAGTTCAAGGCCTGTTTCTTCCATGGCTTCCCGGCGAACGGCGTGCTCCAGGGTCTCGCCGGCTTCCACATATCCTGCCACCAGTGCAAAACGGTTTTTCTCGCCGTAGGTGGTGGAAACCTGCAAAAGATAATCGCCACAGGTAATGGCAACGATCACTGCCGGGGAGATGACGGGATAGAAGGGTTGACCGCATTTTGTGCACACAAGTGCACGCTCTGTTACCGAAAAGGCTGTGCCGCTGCCGCAAAGGCCGCAGTGGCGGTTGCGGCGATACCAGCTCCACAGATGCCAGGCGGTATACAGCCACCCAGCCTCTGGCAGGGGAAGCGCACGGGAAATGCGCATTTTGTGGTAATGCAGGGCCTCTGTTTCCGGAATGAAGGCATCTGCAAAGGGATCCAGACAGAATACCGGGCGGCTCTCTACGCTGCCCAGACAAAAAAGGGAAACACCTTGCGGCAAAAAGGGTTTTATCTGGGAAAAGCGGGGCAGGGACAGCCTGTCCTCCGTGCCACTCAGCAGGGCGCTCTGCTCCCGAAAGGCGAAAAACAGGCTGTTACCGTCGGGATCGCCGCTGCATAATTCTGGAGAAAAACCGGTATCCATCATCAGCATGAAAAAACCTCGCTTTTTGCTAAGATGGATTGATTATACACTTTGGAGACCGCTTGTGCAAACGGCGCTCAAAGAGAACATGAAGGAGGCGTACGTCCATGATTTATTGCCTGGAGGACGACAACGGCATCCGTGAACTGATGATCTACACCCTGAATGCATCCGGCTTTGAGGCCTGCGGCTTTGATGAGGCATCTGCCATGTGGCAGGCTCTGGAAAAGGAACAGCCACAGCTGATTATTCTGGATATTATGCTGCCTGGGGAGGATGGCATTACAGTGCTGAAAAAACTCCGGCAGAGGCCGGCAACTGCAGCCATTCCTGTAATCATGGCTTCGGCCAAGGGCAGCGAATACGATAAGGTGATCGGCCTTGATCTGGGTGCGGACGACTATCTGGCAAAGCCCTTTGGCATGATGGAGATGGTTTCCCGGGTGAAGGCAGTACTGCGCCGCAGCGGCCCCAGGGAAAAAACGCAGGTGCTGCGCCTGAAGGGCCTGGAGATGAATCCTGCCGCTCATACCGTGAGCGAAAACGGAAACCGCCTGCAACTTACCCTGAAGGAGTACCAGCTGCTGGAACTGTTCCTTAAGCAGCCCGGCCAGGTTTTTACCCGGGATCAGCTGCTGCTGCAAGTGTGGGGCAGCGAGTTTATCGGTGAGACCCGTACCGTGGATGTGCATATCGGCACGCTGCGTACAAAGCTTGGTCAGTATGGAGAATACATCCGCACCATCCGTGGCGTGGGATATAAGTTGGAAGAAAAACAATGACAAGGAAGATTTTTGGTTCTATATGCCTTGTGGCGCTGGTGGTGATGATATCCGCCCTGTTGCTGATCTCCGGCATGGTGTACGACTACTTTTTCACCTTGCAGATGGACCGGCTCAGGGATCAGACCCATCTGGCGGCCCGTGGAACGGAGCAGGGCGGCAGCAGTTTTTTATCCCTGCTTAATGTGGAGGAGTACCGCATCACATGGATCGCCGCCGACGGCAGCATTCTCTTTGACAACCGGCTGGAAAGCGGCCAGATGGAAAACCATCTGGAACGTGAGGAGGTCAGGGAAGCGCTGAGGGAAGGCATGGGAGAAAGCTCCCGCTATTCCACGTCCATGAATGTGCAGAGCCTCTACAGCGCACAGCGCCTTGCAGACGGCACTGTGTTGCGCCTTTCGGACAATCAGCCAAGCCGCTGGGCCTTGCTGGATTTTGTTATCAGCCCGGTTACGATGGTTGCGTTGGCAGCCCTTGCCCTTGCGCTGTTTCTGGCATTCCGTCTGTCTACAAAGCTGGTTAAACCCCTGAATGAACTCGATCTGGATAATCCGCTGAAAGGCAAGGTTTACGAAGAAATAAGGCCCCTGATGGAAAAGCTTCACAGCCAGCAGACCCAGCTGCGACTTCAGGAAAAAGAGTTGAAGCAGAAAAAAAGGGAATTTGTGGCCTCTACCTGGAACATGACCGAAGGCCTTGTGGTAATGAATCAGCATGGCAATATCCTCAGCATCAACCGGTTTGCTTCCAGGCTTCTGGGCCTCAGCCCGCAGTGCGTGGGCAAGGATCTGCTCGTGTTCAACCATTCTCAGGAAGTGGAGGAGCTGATTCTCAGCGCCCGTGGAGGAGAACGCCTGGAGAAGACCGTATCCATGGCTGGTGCGGAGTACCAGTTCAGCGCAAGCCCCGTGCACTCCGGGGGGCAAGTATCCGGCATTGTGCTTTTGATGCTGGATATAACCGAAAAGCAGAAGGCAGAGCAGCTGCGCAGGGAGTTTTCTGCCAATGTTTCCCACGAATTGAAAACGCCGCTGCAAACCATCTCCGGCTGTGCGGAACTGCTCTCCAGCGGTATGGTAAAGCAGGAGGATGTGCCACGGTTTTCCAGGCAGATTTATTCCGAAGCAAAGCGGCTCATATCCCTTGTGGAGGATATTATCGGCTTGTCCCATCTGGATGAGGGGGCGGCGGATATGCAAAGGGAGCAGGTGGAGCTTTACAGCCTTGCAGAAGAGGTGATCGCCAGCCTGAAAGCGACGGCAGCGACGGCGGAGGTCGCACTTTCGCTGGAAGGCGGGCCCGCAGAGGTGTATGGCATCCGGCAGTTGCTTTCCGGCATAGTGTTCAACCTGTGCGATAACGGGATAAAATATAACCGTGCTGGTGGGCAGGTACTGGTTCGGGTCAGGGAGAATAAAGATACCGTAACCCTCAGCGTCACGGATACGGGCATCGGCATCCCGGACAGCGAAAAAGAACGCATTTTTGAGCGTTTTTACCGGGTGGACAAAAGCCGTTCCAAGGCAGTGGGCGGAACGGGCCTGGGCCTTTCCATCGTGAAGCATTCCGTGCGGCTTCATAACGCCTCCCTTGAAGTGGACAGTCGGGTGGGCACAGGAACCACCATTACCGTAGTTTTTCCAAAAGGAGCGAATCATCATGACCTATGAAAACATCCGGGATAACCCCACCATTCGTACTTATATCAAGCAGGCGGATGAGACCCTTGCTGTGCTGGGATATACGGAGCACAGCTTTGCCCATGTGACCAGCGTTGCAGAAATGGCTGGCTACATCCTTGAAAAACTGGGCTATTCTCAGCGCATGGTGGAGCTGGCAAAAATCGCTGGCTTCCTGCATGATATCGGCAACCTGGTAAACCGTGTGGAACACAGCCAGAGCGGCGCCATTATGGCATTCCGCATGCTGGACCAGATGGGTTTTCCTCCGGAGGAGATCGCCCTGATCACCTCTGCTATCGGCAACCACGACGAGGGCACCGGCGTGCCGGTAAGCCCCCTGGCAGCGGCGCTGATTCTGGCGGATAAGTCCGACGTGCGCCGCAGCCGTGTGCGCAACATCGACCCTGCCTCCTACGATATCCACGACCGGGTCAACTACTCCGTTACCAAGGCGGAACTGAAGATTGACGATGAAAAGGAGAATATCCGCCTGCGGCTCAGGATCGATACCAATCTGGGCTCTGTGATGGATTACTTTGAAATTTTCATCGAGCGGATGATCCTTTGCCGTAAGGCAGCGGAGAAACTGGGGCTCCGCTTCCGGCTCATCATCAATGAACAGTCCCTTCTGTAAAGAATGCGCTTTACATGGATTTTACAATTCCTTGATTTTGCATTTAATAATTTTACAGTAAACTGATGATGTTTGGGATTTTTCAAAAGAAACGCCCGAATAATGGGCGTTGCAGGAGGAAAAGAACATGAGTTTATTTGACGTGTTGACCATGATCGGAGGTCTGTGCCTGTTCCTGTTCGGTATGAACATCATGGGCCAGGCTCTGGAGCGCAGGGCCGGCAGCAGCCTTCGCACCCTGCTGAGCAAAATCACCTCCAACAGGATCGTCGGCTTCCTGATGGGCCTTGGTGTAACGGCTGTGATTCAGAGCTCCTCTGCCACAACGGTTATGGTGGTGGGCTTTGTAAACTCCGGCCTGATGACCCTGAAGCAGGCGGTTGGTGTGATCATGGGCGCCAACGTGGGTACTACGATCACCGCATGGGTTCTGTCCCTGACCGGTATTGGTGACGGCAATATTTTTATCAAGCTTTTGAAGCCCACATCCTTTACTCCGGTGCTGGCGCTGATCGGCGTTATTTACTACATGTTCTGCAAGTCCAACAAGAAGAAGGACACGGGTATGATCCTGCTGGGCTTTGCCACCCTGATGTTCGGTATGACCACCATGTCCGACGCAGTGGAAGGCCTGTCGAAGGTGGAAGCCTTCAAGCAGATGTTCATCATGTTCAAGAACCCCATTCTGGGTCTGCTGGTGGGCGCTCTGCTGACGGCGATCATTCAGTCCAGCTCTGCTTCTGTAGGTATTCTGCAGGCTCTGGCTCTGGCCACAGAAGGCGCCGTTTCCAATGCAGCAGCGGTGCCCATCATCATGGGTAACGGTATCGGCACCTGTGTAACCGCCCTGATCTCTTCCGTGGGCGCCAAGAAGGAAGCCCGCAGGGCAGCTGTAGTGCATCTTCTGTTCAACATTATCGGCTCTGCTGTGTGGCTGACGGTGTACTGGATCCTGAAGGAAATCTTCAACCCTGCCATTCTCAGCCAGGACGCCACCGTGTTGAGCATTGCTATCATCAATACCGTATTCAAGAGCCTGTGCACCGCTTTGCTCCTGCCCATGGGCGACCTCCTGGAAGCACTGGCCTGCCGCATCATTCCCGACAAGGAAGGCGAGGAAGAACAGAAGGTGGTGCTGGACGAGCGCCTGCTGGCCACACCGCCCATTGCCCTGGTGGAATGCCGCAACGTAGCCGCCAAGATGGCAGAGATCTCCGTGCGGGCACTGAAAAACGGTCTCCTTTCCTTGACCCAGTTTACCCCTGAGCTGGCGGAAAGCATCGAGAGGGACGAAACCCGCTGCGATAATCTGGAGGACGTGCTGGGCACTTATCTGGTGCGGCTGTGCTCAGAGCAGCTCAACGAAAGCGACAGCGAAGAGGCCACCGAGCTGCTGAAGGTCATCGGCGACTTTGAGCGTATTTCCGACCATGGTGCCAACCTGCTTGAATCCGCTATGGAGCTGCGTGAAAAGAAACTGACCCTGACGGAAAAAGCCGTGCAGGAACTGGAAGTGCTTGCCGCAGCCGTGCAGGATATTCTCGACCTGACGGTGAAAGCTTTTGTGGACAACGATACCGTTGCTGCCTACGACGTGGAACCCCTGGAGCAGGTGATTGATGTTCTGAAAGAAAAGATGCGTACCCGTCACATTCTGCGCATGCAGCAGGGCGAATGCAGCATCGAGGCCGGTTTTGTATGGTCTGACCTTTTGAGCAATCTGGAGCGTGCTTCCGACCATTGCTCCAACATTGCCGGCTGCGTTATCGATACCGCCCAGCATACCCTGAACCTGCATGAAACCCTCAGCAATACCCGTAACAACGATCCTGAGTACGATCGCAAGTATAAGGAGTATGTTGAGAAGTACGCACTGGCTCAGTAAAAGATGTTCATATCAAGACCCGTTTTCCGTTTGTGAACCGAACCAGAAAAAACGGACAATAGACAGAATCCCCCTGATGTAGGTATAATAACCACAATAGGGGGATTCACTATGGAAAAACGTAAGTACAGAAAGATTCAAGAACTGTTGCCAATCAT
>SVGY01000008.1 GCA_015056145.1 Clostridiales bacterium | reverse complement strand
TTGGTTTGCCGATACCAAACCATAAAGCCCCGATATTCTGTGATGCAAGATACAAATCAATCTGTTCGCCCATATACCCAATGTTTCTCAAATATTCATCCTTTGTTTCACTATAGAACAAAATGCATAATTCCCCACCTCGTTTACAGGTGGTTTCCTTTTCGGGCACAATGCAAATTTCCGTCTTAATTTCATCATTAAGCGGTTTTACAGATTTAATAAAATCTTTTAATTCTTGGATTTCGTCACTCGAAAGTGTATCCGTATCTTTGAAAATATGAAATGATTTACGTTTGAAAATTTGCTTATAATAATCCATACATACTCTCCGTCAAATTCCAGTTTGTCGCTTTCATTCTATCACAGCAGCACAAGTAGGCGCAAGCCAGCTAAGGCTTGCGCTTACTTTATTTGCATAGTAGCAAGTGAAGGATAACTCCTTCCTTTCCATCACGCTCGCTGCAAAAGTGATTTTTTGCATCAGTCCTGTTATATTGCAACGCATTTCGATGCTCTTTATCAGTATTCCCCGCCTGCTTCTTTCCCGTCTTCCTGCCAGATGTACCAGTCCACGCCATCGCACAGCGCATACACAGTTCCATCTCCGGAATACAGTGCAGGGATCTGCCTGTCCCGCAGCTGATTGGCGGTTTTTCCGTCCAGTCGTTTCTGCGTATTGGTAATGACCGCCGCCTCAGGGCTGGCTGCATCCATAAACTCCATATTCACCGGGGTGATACCGTGATGGGGTACCTTGATCACATCCACATCCAGCAGGCCTTCGGGAAGATTCTCTGCAAAGTACAGCTGGGTTTTGCCTGTAATATCTGCGCATAGCAACAGATTACACTGGCCGTAAGTCACCTTCAGCATCAGCGAGCGTGCGTTGGTATCCGCATACTCGGTGCACTGGTAAATGCGTATTTCCGCATCCCCCAGCCACAGAAAGGAACTGTCGCCGATGCGGCGCACGGAAACACCGTTTTTCTTTGCGTTTTCCACAGCCCTGCGCTGGAAACCATCGGCTTCCACGGCGCTGTCGCTGTAGGAATGCAGGTATTCCCCGGGCCGGAAACCATATTCAAACAGACGGATGATGCCGTCTATATGGTCATCGTGGGCGTGGGTATTGAGGATATATTTCATACCCCGTCTGAATCCTTTGGCATCCAGCGCATCCCGGAGCATTTCCCGGAAAGGATCAGGCCCGCCGTCTACCAGCATGCTTTCCCCTCCGCATTCCAGCAGCATAGCGTCGCCCTCGTCCACATCAAGCACCGTCCATTGGAGCAGGGGCTTCTCCTGCCAGCTTTCTGGAGGCTTTGAAAAAAACACCTCTGCCCGGCCGTTGACCGCAGGCAACAAAAGAAGTACAGCGACCAAAGCTGCGGCAATACATCGTCCTGTTTTTCTCATCGTTCCCCTCCTTCATGTGCCATCCTGCCATATCCCAAAACCGGTTGACAGGAAGTCCTTCTCCCAGAAAAATCTTTCTGATGAGAAAGACCGCCGAATCCATTCACCGGCCGTACATGGCCCGACGGTAAAGGGCAGCCGGTGGCATTGTTTCTGCGCCGGGAATGCTTTCGTAAATGCGGCAATGCTCCTGCATCTTTCCGCCAAAGCATGAGCAGCCAAGGATCCTCTTCAGATAATACTCCGCAAGGCCTTCCGTAAACGGCCAGGTTTCAAGGCTGCGGAAAGCGTCTTCGTCTTTCAGGGCCTCAAACAGCAGATAAATAATGTACTCATGGGCCACAAAATGTTGCTCCGCTTCCGGGCTGCGTTCAATACCGAAAACATCTTTTTCCCAGGAAATATTTATGCCCTCAGCGCCGCCTTCCACGGAGGAAACCAGCGTGGCGGTAAAGCAGGGGCTGCCCAGCTTCCCCACCATTTCCTCCGCCTTTTCGGTAAAGCGGCTTTCCTGGAAGAGCTTTTCCATGACGGCTGCATATTCAACAATCCGCCCCCGCTCCCAGGGCCAGATCTCTTCCATATACTGATCGTAATGGCGAACCATGATCTCCGACAGGGAAAGGATCACATCCGTATAGGGGATCAGCGACTCGTTCACCCCCTCGGGAATATTCCCGCCTTTTATCATCAGTCCGATATCCACCAGTTCCTGATAGTAATCCTTGGCCGACATTTCGCCAAGAGCCGGCTGGCCAACCATAACCCCGTGAAGAAAGCCGCAGTGCTCACCGCCTTTCACTGTTATCAGCGCACTGTGCTTATGGAAAACCGCCAGTTCCTCTGCTTTGTACAGGCTACGGTATTTAGCGCCATAGGCATTATCGTAGCCGCATTTCATCACGGACAGCATGTGGTATACATAGTTTGTTTCCGGGTTTACCTCAAAATGGATTCGATTCATTCTCAGCCCTCACTCCTGTAGTTGTCACCACGGTTCCTTATCAGAAAAACTCTCCCGGCGTTTCTGCCGGAAGAGCTTCTTTTTATGCCGGAACTCCTTACGGATGCAACCCGTACTTTTCTTCCAGCGAATATTTCACCTTGTCCGATGCAGAAATATCCTTGCCCATCTGCACTTCGATGATGGTCATCTCCGTATGGGCCATAACGGTGTGCTTGCAGCCCGCAGGCAGCTGGAGCACAGAACCGGGATAAAGCCTGGTTTCCACATCGTCCACCACAGCCAGACCCTCGCCCCTGACCACATTCCAGGTTTCGTTGCGGTGCTGATGACTGTGATAATGCAGCCGATGGCCGGGCATCAGAGTGATCTTGATGCTGAGGCTTTCCTCCTCCACATCCAGCACCTTGAAGCTGCCCCAGCTTTTTTCTGCAAACATGACCTGCTGATCGATGGCATCCACAAAAGGTTTGATGTAGCTGGACTGCTCCTTATCCGAAACCAGAATGCCCTGAGGGCTGGCGGAAACGATGACGTTCTTCAGGCCCATGCAAAGAACGGGCATGTTGAGGTCGTTGAGCACATGCACGTTTTCGCAGGTTTCGTTGAGCCGTACGTCACCAACAGTACTTTCCTCCATGGCCTCCGCAAGGGTATTCCATGTGCCTATGTCGGCCCAAGTGCCATTGTAGCGCACCACGGAAATGCTGCTTTCCTTTTCCACCACCGCATAGTCAAAGCTGATTTTGGTGACGGTATCAAACTTGCCCGAAAGGTCACGGTAGTCGGTAAAATCTATAAGTTCATGAGCAGTTTTCAGCAGGTAACCCAGTTTGAATGCAAACACACCGCCATTCCACAGTGCCCCCTGACGGATGTAATCTGCGGCAGTGGCTGCGTCGGGTTTCTCCTTGAAGCAATCCACTGCGCTCACATCATCCTTGGTTTTGGGAATGATGTAACCGTATTTTTCGCTGGGATAAGTGGGCTCTATGCCCATCAGCACAAGGTTTGCACTGTCCTGCTGAGCATATTTTTGCATCTTTGCAAGGGTTTCAAAGTAGCCGTTATCCACATAGGGATCAACGGGACAGACTACCACCGCCTCATCCAGAGCAATGCCTTTTTCATAATGCAGGTATGCAGCAGCCAGGGCAATAGCCGGAAAGGTGTCCCGGCGGCAGGGCTCCACGCAGATACCTACATCCTCGCCCAGCTGGTTGCGGATGGAGCTTACCTGGGATTTGGAAGTGGCGATGGTAACGGTGGCCGTGGGATCGGTTTCTGTGATCTGCCGGTACACCCGCTGCACCATGGATTCGTACTGACCGTCGGCACGGCGGAAAATCTTGATAAACTGCTTGGAGCGCACATCATTGCTCAGGGGCCACAGGCGTTTTCCGGAACCGCCGGAAAGCAGAATGAAATTCATGTTTTCTCCCTTCCTGAACGCATCAGCGTTCTGCACGCATGGGGTTTTTCAGGAAATCCTCATAGGTCAGGCGCACGCCCTGTTCCAGTTCGGTTTTGTATGTCCAGCCGATGGAGGTGGCCTTGCTTACATCCAGCAGCTTGCGAGGAGTGCCGTTGGGCTTGGTGGTATCCCACAGGATCTGTCCCTCAAAGCCTACCACGCTGGCAACGATCTCCGTCAGTTCCCGGATGGACACTTCCTTGCCGGTACCGGCATTGACGGTCTCATTGCCGGAATAGTGATTCATCAGGTACACACAGCAGTTGGCCAGATCATCCACATAGAGGAATTCCCTGAGAGGGCTGCCGTCGCCCCAGCAGGTAACGCTTTCCAGCCCCGCTTCCTTCGCCTCGTGGAAGCGACGGATCAACGCAGGCAGCACATGGCTGTGGGTGGGATGATAGTTATCGTTGGGGCCGTAGAGATTGGTGGGCATGACGCTGATATAGTCCGTGCCGTACTGCCGGTTCAGGTATTCACAGTACTTAAGGCCGCTGATCTTGGCCAGAGCGTAGGCTTCGTTGGTGGGTTCCAGAGCGCTGGTCAGGAGGCAGCTTTCCGGCATGGGCTGAGGAGCCAGCCGGGGATAAATGCAGGAAGAACCAAGAAATTGCAGCTTTTTGCAGCCATTCTTCCAGGCAGAATGGATCACGTTCATTTCCAGGATCATGTTTTCGTACATGAAATCTGCCAGGGCGCTCTGGTTAGCAATGATGCCACCCACCTTTGCAGCAGCCAGAAAGACGTATTCCGGCTTTTCCTGTGCAAAAAAAGCTTCCACTGCATCCTGACGGGTCAGATCCAGCTCCTTGCGGGTACGGGTGATGATATTGGTATATCCCTGCCGTTCCAGTTCCCGGACGATGGCGCTTCCCACCATACCACGGTGACCGGCGACGTAGATCTTTGCCTGCTTGTCCATCATGATATATTTCGCTCCTTACCTGGCCTGAAGCATGGCCTTTTCACGCTTTGCCAGCTGACGGTCATGCTCTGCCATAATGCGGACCAGCTCCGCATAGGTGGTTTTCTGGGGATTCCAGCCCAGCACGGTCTTTGCCTTGGTGGGATCGCCCCAGAGATTGTCCACATCCGTGGGTCGGAACCACTGGGGATTGACGCATACCAGCATCTTGCCGGTTTCGGCATCGTAACCTTTTTCGTCCAGGCCCTTGCCTTCCCAGCGGACGGTAATGCCGTTAGCGGCAAAGGCTTTTTCCACAAAATCACGGACGGTGTGCTGTTCACCGGTGGCGATGACAAAATCTTCGGGGGTCTCGTGCTGCAGCATCAGCCACATGCATTCCACATAGTCCCGGGCATAGCCCCAGTCACGGAGGCTGTCCATATTGCCCAGTTCCAGATGATCCTGAATTCCTTCGGCAATGCGGCCTGCGGCAAGGGTAATCTTTCTGGTGACGAAATTCTCGCCACGGCGCTCGGATTCATGATTGAACAGAATACCGTTTACAGCAAACATACCATAGGCTTCCCGGTACTCCTTCACCATCCAGAAACCGTACTGCTTGGCAACGGCATAGGGGCTGTAGGGATGGAAAGGCGTGGTTTCCCGCTGGGGAACCTCCTCCACCTTGCCAAAAAGCTCCGAGGTGGATGCCTGATAGATGCGGCACTTGTCCTTGAGGCCAAGGATGCGCACCGCCTCCAGAATACGCAGCACGCCAAGGGCATCCACGTCGCCGGAGTATTCAGGCACATCAAAGCTGACCTGCACATGGCTCTGAGCAGCCAGATTGTAGATCTCGTCCGGCTGCACCAGTCCAATAATACGGATCAGGCTGGAGGAATCCGTCAGATCGCCATCGTGGAGCTTGATTTTGCCCATCAGATGGTCAATGCGGGCGGTGTTGCTGATGGAGGCCCGGCGGGTGATGCCATGTACCTCGTAACCCTTTTCCAGAAGCAATTCAGCCAGATAGGAGCCATCCTGACCGGTGATGCCGGTAATCAATGCCTTCTTCATGTGGATCTCACCTCATAATTGATATTTAGCACATATCGGATACTATGATTATACCTGATTTTTCCGTAATGTCCACCTCAAAGGCGGGCCTCCAGCTTTTTGAGGATGGGCAGACGGATTTTTCCGCCGATGACCTGAAGCAGATATTTCAGTGCCGCGGATTTGGTCAGGATAGCAGCGGCAGCAAAAACAGCTACGCCCACTACCACCTGCAGCGCCAATTTGGCAAGCATAGGCACAGGAAGCAACCCTACCGCCAGCACCGCCGCCAGCATCAAAATGCAGCAGAAGAACGTGTTGCCAACATTTTTCAGCAATTCCAGCAAAGAGTAGTTCAGAGTCTTTTTGGCAAAGGAAATATGAAAAAGAGTATCAAAGCTGGTAGAAAACACCATGCCCCATGCAATGGCCTGAACGCCGAACTGCATGGTGATCAGCACTACCGCAATGCCCAGCAGCTTTTCTACAAAGAAAAGGATAAGCATGATATCGCTCCTGCCCAGTGCCTTATAGGCCTGTTCCAGGATGGACTGAATGGGCAGCATGGCAAAATGATAGCAGAAAATCTGCAGGAACAAAACGCAGGGAAGCCATTTGTCCGTCAAAAGAATGTTGACCATGGGGCCGGCCACTGCCGCCATACCCGTCATGATGGGAAACAACAGAAAAGTTACTATCTGAATGGTTCTTGCGAGGGAATGCTTCAGAGCGGGCAGATCATCCTTTTTCTTGGACATCACCGGGAACATAACGGAAGTGATGGGCGAGGAAATGTTGATGAAAAGCATCTGGGGGAACTGCTTGCCCTTGTTGAAGAAGGCAAGGTCCTTTTCGGAATATCTGCCGCCGATAGCAAAGGAGCGGATCTCCTGATAAGCCTCGCTGAAAAAGGCCGCCATGAACACCTTCCAGCTGAAGCCGAACATTTCCTTGAGCTTTTGAAAGGAAAACAGCAGTTTGGGACGCCAGTCTATCATCACAAAGAGGGTGATGGTTCTTGCGGTGGCTTCCGCCAAATACTGACCCACGATGGACCATGCGCCGCAGCCGCCAAGAGCCATGCCGATGCCGACCGCTGCACCTGCCACCGTTCCCACCAGGGTAACGTAGAAAAATTTTCTGAACTGCAATTCCCGTGACACATAGGCCCGCTGGATAGAATTGAATGCACTGATGGGCACCCGCAGTGCCAGCACGCGCAAAATGGGCACCACAGCATCGTTTTTAAAATAGCGGCCCACCAGGGGGGCACCTGCAAAAATGCCCAGATAGATAACGCTGGTCAGGGCCAGGGAGGCATAGAAGGCAGTGGAATACTCCACATCCCCCACCTCGCTGCGCTGTATCAGGGATGAATTGAGGCCGTGGGTAACAAACACATTGGCCAGGTTGATAAAGACAAGGGCGATGGATACAATGCCGTATTCTTCCGGCGAAAGGATACGGGCCAGAATCAGCGTTACGAGAAACAGCATCAGCGTGGTACCCGCCTTTTCCAGAAACATCCAGAAAAAGCCGCCCATGGTCTTGTTTCTAAGGCTGTCGTTAGCCATATCCCTCACCTCTTTTCTGATTGAAATTCTTTGCAGTTTTACTCCTCGGCAGGCTGAAGGGTATCCCCGGTTTCTTCCGGCTGAACAGGGTCCGGTTCATCGCTACAGTTTTT
The DNA here is from genome assembly GCA_015056145.1 of Clostridiales bacterium. Classification (GTDB taxonomy): domain Bacteria; phylum Bacillota; class Clostridia; order Christensenellales; family Aristaeellaceae; genus Limiplasma. Next base: position 104,828 of record SVGY01000008.1, on the reverse strand, counting down.
TGCCAGCAGCAGACCCATGCCTGCACCAAAAAGCCAGCTGACAAGATAGCTGCTGGAGAGCATCAGCTGCACAGCCGTCACCGGCACAAATGCCAGCAGGTATACCAGCTGCATGCTGCCAACCTTTTTCAGGTCACGGATTTTGCGGATAAAGATCCATGCGATCCCTGCCACGGCAACGATGCCCAGCGGAATGCCAAACTGGTAAAGCAGCTCCAGCACAATGTTGTGCGGATAATTCATGTAGGTAACCGGGGGCTTGATGCATACCACAAGGCGGTCGCCCAGCAGTCCGTGAGGCTTGAACGGCTCACGGGCAAGGCCATCCAGTACACGCTTGTAGATATTCAGACGATTCGTATCGCTGGCAAGGGTGCCGTTGACGATCATATTCGTGGTTCTGGAATTGAGAAGGAACCCGCCCGATGAACCAGTACTTGCTCCTTCCCCTACGTTGCCGGGCACAGGCATGCGGAGGGATACATTCACAAGCGCCAGATGGAACGCCACGATCGCTCCAAAGCCAATCAGCATATGCAGTGCACATTTGCCCGACTCTTTTTTCTCACCTCTTGCAAGCAGAATAACCAGGTACAAAATCACGCCCAGCACACTGCCCAGCAATGCGCCACGGGAGCCCAGAAGGGAAGCGATAAAGAACATCAGAAAGCCGGATATTTCCAGCAGCATTTTTTTCTGGCGCAAACCGTAAAAAATGAAAAACAGCGCCAGGGGCATCATGTTGTAGGAAAGCGTCATATAGCTTTTTCCTGCGTGGAAAAAGCCCACAATGCCGTAGAGGATGATCAGCGGAATAAACCAGCTGAGTATGCGTGCGCATTTTTCATAGCCCCTGAAATGCCTCAGCAGTACAAAGCCGGCAAACACACGGGCATAGAAGATCAGCAGTGCATCCTTCCAGAAGGCAGTAATCTCCGGGCTGAGCAGTGCACTCACGCCCCAGAGCACAACAGATGCTGCAAAAACAATGGTATCCGTCCAGTTGAAGCCATATCGGAAAAACAGGTATGCCACATACAAAACGCAGCCGATGTAGAGAACATTGCGCAGGGGTTGGGCAAAGCCCTTGAGGGGCATATACACCAACGGTGCAATGTCACGGACCAGGTCCACCAGAACCGTGGCCAGCAGGTAGAGCGCAACTACCAGCGGGTAGAGTTTATCATTGGCATACTTTGGGTTTTTCTTCATCCTTCAATGGCCCTCCTGGCAATATCTTTATAAGAAAAAGTCTTCATGCCATTTTCCATGGCAACCCGGCGCATCTGCCCGTATTCTTCGGGGTTATCCAGAAGGCGGCAGATTTCCCGCTGAATTTCTTCGGCGCTTTCCTGGGTAAGGAAACGGACGTTGCCGCCGATATCCACATGCTTTGTGCCGGCCCATTCCTTGCACAGCATGGGAATGCCCTGGGCTGCAACCTGCTCCCAGAATACGGAATGGCGGCCCGGGAATACCACAAGGTCGGCTGCGGCAAAGTACTGATAGGAATCCTTTGCCTGAATCCATCCAATATATTTCACTTTTTCGCCATCAGCGAGTGCTTCCAGTTTGTCCTTCAATTCCGGGGTAACGGAACCGAATACCAGCAGCTTCACAGCGGGATTGCTGATCCTCTGTACCGCTTCCATCAGAAGAAGCGTCTGAGGCTTCCATGCGTCGATTTTTCCGCCGGTCATGATAAGGAAATCCTCTTCGCCGATGCCGTATTTCTCCCGAATGGCTTTGCGGACCTCGGGTGCGGCAGCGGCTTGCACTGCCTCGTCATCAGCGCCCATTACCAGCAACTCGCATTTTTCAGCAGGCAGACCGTACACATTCTTCAAAAAATCCACACGGGCAGGCAAAACACCGTAAAACTTGGTGGTATAAGGCTCGATCTTATGCGCACAGCTGCGCCAGACCATCTTGTGCAGCACGTTTTTGGACAGCCAGTTGGTGGCGCTGTTGGAAAAATCCGCATGGTTGTCCACAAATACTTTCACGTCTGGATGTTTCTTGACATATTTCACCACAATGCGGATATCGCAGAACTGGCAGCCATGGATGAACAGAACATCCGGAGCCGCTTTCTCCAGCGCTTCCTCAAAGCCCACAAAGAAACGGAAGCGCTTGTTCAGCTTGCCGGGCTTGTAGCTGAGACGTGTTACGGGAATGCCATGCTCGTTGATATAGGAAGAGGCTTTGTCCATCAGCACAGCCTTGCCGTTTTTATCAAAGGTCACAAGGGAGGCGATCACCTCCACGTCGTGGCCCTGCTGCTTATGAAACTTGGGCAGCATATTTTCCTGATAGGAATAATTGTCCGGGAAGAAACTGCCAAGGCACAGATGTACTACTTTCATTGTTTCACACCGTCCAGAAGTTTTTGGGGATCATCCATGAATTTGCCAAGTTCCTTCAGTTTTTCTTCGCTGAAGTTCCACCATTCAAGTTTCAGAAGGGCTTCTACCATCTCCTGATCGAATCGGTGGCGGATCACCTTGGCGGGAACGCCGCCTACGATGGCGTAGGGAGGCACATCCTTTGTTACCAGGGCCCCTGCGCCGATGACTGCGCCATGGCCAATGGTTACGCCGCTTTTGATCATCGCCCGGGCGCCGATCCACACATCGCTGCCGATCGTGGTTCTTGCTGTTGCGGCATGGGCATGGGAAGCAAAGCGTTTGCCCAGATAATTCTTCCCTTTCAGGAAAACAGGCGATGTGCTGACCATCTCCACGGGATGGGAAGGCATGCCCACCAAGCAATCCTCGGAGATAGAGCAGAAACTGCCGATTTCCGCATTTTGAATGAGGGTATTGCGGGTTACATAGGAATAAGGGCCGATGCTGCTGCCATAAAACCGAACACCTTTGCGCAGCACTGCTTTGGAATCCACCCTGCTGTTTACGATGGTGGCAAAGACGGAAGATTTGCTGAAAAGGCACTTTACCTTTTCAAGTACAACACCTGCATACAAACGAATCTTCCTGATCAAAGTGTTTTTCCTCCATTTTCAGTTACCTGTCTGAGCACGTTTACATAAGCATTCACACAGGTTTCCTTATCCAGATTCTTTGCAAGGTACTCCCTGCCCCTCTCGCCCATGACAGAAGCGTTATCACGATTCTGATAAAGCTTGCGAACGGCTTCCTTGAAGGCTTCGGAGTCGTTTGCCTGTGCAACCAGGCCGCACTGTGCTTCAGCGATCAGGCTGCCCAGCTGGCTTTCCTTATCGAAGGAGGCCAGAACAGGACGGTTAGCGGCCATGATGCTCCAGGTCTTGCTGGGCACGGAACTGCCGCCAATACCTGCCTTGGAAATAATCAACCCTGCATCGCCAAGGCTGAAAACGTGGGAAATCTCTTCATAGGGCTGGAAGGGCAGCATGATCACATTTTCAATGTTTTCCTGTATGATCCGTGCTTCCACCTCATCCCGGGCGGCGCCTTCACCCACCAGCACAAAGCGCAACTCGGGCAGTTCCTCCGCCAGCGCCTTTGCGCTGTCCAGCAGCATATCCATGTTCTGGCTGTGCCCGATGTTTCCACTATAGCAGATGTAGAACAGAGACGGATCCAGATGATAGCGTTCAAAAAGAATGTTGTCCTCCCGCTTTACCGGATACACCTTGTCGGTATTGACCCAGTTGGGAATCACGGCAATTCTTTCTTCCGGAACACCCTTTTCCATAATGTTGCGCTTGAAATCCTCGCTGATAACAATGATCCTGTCGGCGCTGCGATAGGCGTAGTTTTCAATTTTGCGGCCAATTTTCCAGATCAGGGAACCCTTTTTTGTCATTTTGGCATTGACGAGGGAATCAGGAAAAATGTCCTGCAAAATAAACACGAAGGGAATATTTCGCTTTGCCTTGCGGGAAAGCCGCTTTTTGATAAGGCCGCACAGCATTCCCTGCGTGGGCGGGGTACTGCCGCAGAGGATCACATCTGCATCCTTCACAGAGGTACCCTTGATATAGTGGCCAATATTCACAAGGAAATATCTGGCAGCACGCAGCAGGGGATTTTTCCCCTCACGGAACATGGAAAACCGGTTGATAGTCAGCTTGCCGTCGTACCTTTTTTCCTGCTTGACCTTTTTGTATTCCTTATATTCTTCCTCGGAAAGGCCCCGGGTAGGGGTGGGGGCATAAAGCTCCGTGGTAAAACCCGCCGCCGCAAAGGCTTCTTCCCGGTCCTTGGACAAATGGGCGCTGGCAATGCGTTCAGGCGAATAGTAAGCAACCAGCTGCAAGATCTTCATGGTTCCATCTCCCGAATCAAAATGATTTGTCTCCCGGTGGATCGGACTCAGCAAAGGGCCTCGCCGTCAAAACCGCCGGGAACGATCATATTTTCGCCGGTGGTGGAGGTTACTTTCAGGGTGGCGTTTGCCTTCTGTACAGCCTTTTTCAGCTCTTCCCAGCTGTCTGCCACGAAATGCATGCGGCAGAGGCTCTGGCCCAGGTTGCCGATCACCGTCTGCTTCACTTCTTCGCCTTCCTGATAGAATTGGGTGATGTTGATATTTTCCGGCATAGCGGCAATTTCGGCAAGGCCTTCGATCTTTCCGATAACGCCGCTTCTGAGGATAACCACCAGTGCGCAGGAACGTTTGTCGTAGGTGGGATTGGCGCAAAGGGAAAGATCCTTTTCGGACATTTTTCCGCAAAGGGCATAGTTAATGAGGTATTCAACGTAATCCAGGTCGCAGATCACCTTCAGGGGGATGGAGCCCTGGCCGCCGCCGGTGCGGTAGCCCATTTCAAAGAAGTAGAACTCCTCTCCGTCAAAGAAGGACTGGATGAATACCGTGCCGTTGTGCATGCCTTCCTCGTAGAACATACGCTGCACGTTGGCATTGGTCTTTTCCAAGTATTTGGGCAGATATTTGGAGGGATACACGCCCGCAGCGGTCAGGGGGGACAGGCCTTTCTGAGCAGTGTTGACATAGCGGTCGCCAAAATTGCTCAGGAGGATTTTGCCATCCTGCATCACATAGTCAATATTGACCACATCGTAGCCGCCCATATATTTTTCGATGATGATCTGTTCGGTTTTGGAATATTCCCTGGCCTTCTTTACGGCTTCGGGGGTTTCCTCGTAGCTGTAGCAGACGGAGATACCCTTGCTGCCGTAGCTGTCCGCAGGCTTGATAATGATGGGATAGGGAATGTTCTGAAGGTCGGCTTCCTCGTACTGGGGAACGGTGCCTACGCCGTATTTGCGGCACATTTCCTTGAAGAGCAGTTTGTCGGTAGTTTTTTTCAATTGCTCATAAGTGGCGTAGAAAGGCAGATTCAGCTTGTCGCAGAGAGCACGGGCAGAAAAAAGGTTTACATCAGAATAGCCGGTGAACACACCGTCGATCTTTTCCTTCAGTGCGATCTCGTAAAGGGTATCGATATCCTTGGTATCCACATCATAGTAAGCATCTGCATGCTTCTTTGCGGCGTTATTCTTCACAGGATCCACCACGATGGTGCGGATTCCCATATTTCTTGCAGTTTCAACAACATTGATGGAATATGCGGTTGCGCCGAGAATCAGAAGGGTTTTTCCGTCGTGTCTCATTGTTTTCAGCCTCCGATTTCTTTGGATTGGTCCTGTTTGGATACGTTGTTGTAAATATTTTCCCGCTTGAGTACCTTGAAAACCGTACCGAAAAGGATCTTCACGTCCAGGGCAAAGCTCAGGTTGTCCACATAATACTTGTCTGCAGTATAACGGGCCTCGCCCTGTGCGCTGTTGCGGTACTTCATCTGGGTGTAACCGGTGATACCCGGGCGTACTTTCAGCCGTTCCTGCATCAGCGGCGTCATGTTTTCAAGGAAGCGGGGCGTGGCAGGCCGGGGGCCGATAAAGCTCATGTGTCCCAGGAAAACATTCAAAATCTGCGGCAGCTCGTCAATGCTGGTTTTGCGCATGATCCTGCCGATTCTGGTCACCCGGGGATCATCGGCAGCGTTGTAGGTGGAACCATCCGCATTGCGGATATCCGGTGCATTCACCTTCATGCTGCGCAGCTTGAACATCTTAAAGACTTTGCCGTTTCTGCCCACGCGGGGTGCATTGTAGAAAACGGGGCCTCTATCCTCCAACCAGATGATGGGGGCCATAATCACCACCACGATTCCCACAAAAACCAGAGCGATCATGGAGAGCAAAATATCCAGAAATCTCTTGAAAAACTTACGGTACATCGTATTTCCCCCGCATCTTTATTTCAGGTATTCCTTCAGAATCTGCTGATAACTGCTGATCACATATTCCACATCCTCATCCGAGAGGCAGGTATGAAGCGGCAGCGTGATTTCGTTGGCGTACTGTGCATAAGCGTTGGGATAATCCGCAATATCAAAGCCAAGTCGCTTGTAGGCAGTCATCATGGGCAAGGGCTTGTAGTGCACGTTGCAGGCTACGCCGGCCTCTGCCATCCTGCGGATGATTTCGTTCCGCTCCTCCAGCGTAATGCCGGGGATTCGGGTGATGTACAGATGGCCAGAGGAGGAATATTCATCGGTATAATGAGGCAAAACGCTGATGCCGAGCGGTTTGAGAGCGGCATCATAGCGGCTGATGATCTCCCTGCGACGGACCAGCATGCCCGGATACCGCTCAAATTGTTTCAGGCCAATGGCAGCCATGATATCCGTCATATTGCATTTATACCAGGGGCCAATGATATCGTATTCCCATGCGCCCAGCTCCGCCTTGGCATAGGCGTCCTTGCTCTGGCCATGGAGGGAGAGAAGCTGGATCTGCTTGTAGATCTCGTCATCATCAATACCAGGGATGGTTTTCCAGCTCATGGCGCCGCCCTCTGCGGTGGTGAGGTTTTTGACTGCGTGCCAGCTGAAATTGGAAAAATTAGCCACAGCGCCTATCTTTACCCCATGGAGTTCTGCGCCAAAGGCATGCGCAGTATCGGCAATCACCGCAATTCGCCCCATAGCCTGCTGCAGCTTTCCCTCAGGTTTGAAAAGAGAACGTTTTTCTTCCACGATGCTGAAAATGCGCTCGTAATCGCAGGGAATGCCGCCAAGGTCCACAGGAATAATGGCCTTAGTGTTTTCGTTGATAGCATTCTCCAGCTGGCGGTAGTCCATCTCCAGGCTGTCTGGCTGGGTATCGATAAGAACCAGTCTGGCACCCACATGGCACACCACCGATGCAGAGGCAGAATAGGTATAGGCGGATGTGATCACTTCATCCCCGGGGCCGATATCCAGAAGCCGCAGGCACATTTCTGCACAGGCAGTCTGGGAATTGAGGCACACAGCCCGCCTGGTTCCTACATAGGCTGCGATCTGCCTTTCAAATTCCTTGGTTCTGGGGCCGGTGGTAATCCAGCCGGAGTGGAGGGTATCCACCACTTCTTTTATTTCCAGATCGCTGATATCCGGCGGAGAAAAGGAAATAACCCGTTTATTCTTCTGTGTATCGGGCTTGTTCATGCTGATCCTTCCTCTTTCTGGTAGATTAGTGAAAGGGTTGATTTTGTTGACCTTTTTCATGTAACCGGCGTGGGAAGAACCACAACCTCCGCAGGCCAACAAATAATCACTTTATTATATCACGGCGCAAAAAAAAAGTCTACCTGCGGCGCAATTTCGGGGGATTGTGTTTTGCGATGATATGCTTTCAATGAATAGCATTTTGCATGTGATTCTTATTTTTTATTATTTTGTCTTTATTATATTTAGATGATTGATTTTTTCTTCTATTTGGTTTATTTTGCATTCGTTATTGTTATTTGTTTATCACATTCTATAATGGTACAAATCAAGTGGTATGTAAAAAATCTTATTATGTTTTTTCCGGAAAATTTTCTGTTACTTTTTGTCCAAAATTTCAAATGTTATTTTTCTTTGTTCAAAATATTACATTTTTCGTACAATTTGCTTTTTTAATTACATAACGCTAACTATGTAACACAAACCCCTTGTAAATACAAGAAAAAAAGTTGTATTCTTTTCTGCGAATAATTGACAGCAAATGCATCAAATGGTATAATAAATTCGCAAGTAAACTCGGAAGGATGTGCTTACGAATGACGAGGTTTGCATTGCGCTTTCCAGGCCGTGCGGGCTGTCTTTTCCTGGCGCATCTGACGGTGTTTCCAGCCAGATGAGCATTATTCAAAAAACGTACAGAATCATTCCTTTGCTGCGCATCCCCGAAGCACCGGGTTGCGCATTGGGACGACCTGTTTTGCGTTAAGTAAGGAGCTGGATTCATGGCAAAAAAAACCGATCAGCAGAAAAGTCTGCGTCACCTTTCCCGTTCGGAGCTGATTGAAATCATTTACCGCCAGCAGCTTTTGCTGGACGATTTGCAGCAGCGACTTGCAGATTCAAAGGAAAAATGCGGCGAGCTCAACGAACAGATCCGCAACTTTGAAACAAACCGCTCCCTCAGCGCACACACCGAGCGCCTGGACGCAGACATCCAGAATATGGCCAAGCAGCTGGACGTACTTAACGACATCATCCGGCGCAGTTATTCCGCCGCACCCGGTCCGGTTCAAACCCCTTCCCGTCCTTCTGCTGCGACCTCCGCACCGCTGCCCCCCATGCCCCCGCCGCCTTCCGGAAGCAGCCGGAAAAACGCCGGGCCAATTGCTCCCCCTATCCCCCGCAGGCAGGGCCGCTCCAGTGCTCAGTCACCATCCGAGCCGCCTGCTGACCAGCCCACTGCCCCCACCATTGCCCAGCAGCTGAAAGGGCAACCTTTCCGGGCAGAAGCTGACAAATAACAGCCGCACACAGTCCGGCAACTCTCCCACAGAAAGGAACACGAGTAAAGATGGAGGATGAACAGCTCAAAGGCCTACCCAGCATGACGCTGATAGAGCAGGAACGATCGCGGCTGAACTACCGCCATCGTTACTACCGGGCCATCCGCAGCACCGTTTATGTGCTTGTGGTTGTGGCGGCAATTGCCGTTCTGATCGCCACGCTGTTCCTGCCGGTTTTCCAGATAACAGGAACCAGTATGGAGCCCAACATGAACGACGGCGACATTGTTGTAGCAGTTAAGACCACCTCTTTTAAACAGGGTGAAGTTGTTGGATTTTATTTTAACAACAAACTTCTTCTCAAGCGGGTTATCGCAACCCAGGGCGACTGGGTGGAGATCGACGAAGACGGCAATGTTACCGTGAACGGCACTCTTCTCTACGAACCCTATGTTACAGAAAAAAGCCTGGGCATCAGCGATATTCAGTATCCCTACCAGGTTCCCGATAACGGCGTATTCGTGCTTGGCGACCACCGTGCCGAATCCGTCGACAGCCGCAGCAGCATGATCGGCTGCATCGCCGCTGATGAAATTGTCGGACATGTCATCTTCAAGGTCTGGCCCTTCCGGGATATGGGACCTGTAGATTAACGAATGCATCACTCTTCGCATAATTCACATCAAGTAAAGGTAAGGTGAACGGTGTGCATTGGAAAATCACGTCTTACATTCAGGACTGCTTTACGAACAAAGCAAAGCGCCGCAAAGCATTCGCTGTTCTGGACGTACTTTCTGTGCTCGTAATCAGTGTAGTTGCACTGCAGCTGATGCAGCCCACAATTGCCATGTCTTCCGAGCTGATCTGTACGATCCCGGAACACAGCCATTCTGACAGCTGCTATTCCAGCAAGTTGAGCTGCGGCATGGAGGAAAGCGAGGAGCATGTTTTCCAGATAAAAGGAACCAGCATGGAGCCCACCATGAACGACGGCGACATTGTTGTAGCAGTTAAGACCACCTCTTTTAAACAGGGTGAAGTTGTTGGATTTTATTTTAACAACAAGCTTCTTCTCAAGCGGGTTATCGCAACCCAGGGCGACTGGGTGGAGATCGACGAAGACGGCAATGTTACCGTGAACGGCACTCTTCTCTACGAACCCTATGTTACAGAAAAAAGCCTGGGCATCAGCGATATTCAGTATCCCTACCAGGTTCCCGATAACAGCGTATTCGTGCTTGGCGACCACCGTGCCGAATCCGTCGACAGCCGCAGCAGCATGATCGGCTGCATCGCCGCTGATGAAATTGTCGGACGTGTCATCTTCAAGGTCTGGCCCTTCCGGGATATGGGACCTGTAGATTAACGAATACATCACTCTTCGCATAATTCACATCAAGTAAAGGTAAGGTGAACGGTGTGCATTGGAAAATCACTTCTTACATTCAGGACTGCTTTACGAACAAAGCAAAGCGCCGCAAAGCATTCGCTGTTCTGGGCGTACTTTCTGTGCTCGTAATCAGTGTAGTTGCACTGCAGCTGATGCAGCCCGCAATTACCATGTCTTCCGAGCTGATCTGTACGATCCCGGAACACACCCATTCTGACAGCTGCTATTCCAGCCAGCTGAGCTGCGGCATGGAAGAAAGCGAGGAGCATGCTCACGGTGATGCATGCTATACTTCTGTGCTTGCCTGCGGCATTGACGAGCACAGCCACGGTGGCAGCTGCTACCAGCAGAAGGTGGAAGAAACCATCGCCCCCACCGCAACCGCTGCTCCCACCGAAGTGGTGACCGAGGCTCCCACAACCGCTTCTGAGGAAGTGGTTACCACCGACGCTCCCGCCGAAGCTACCGACGAGACCGTGGTGGAAACCGTGGTTCCTGCCGAAGAAACCCCTGTGACCGAAGATCCTGCGCTTACCGAAGAACCGGAAGCTACGGAAGAAAGCGTTGTCACCGAGGTACCCGAGGTTTCCGAAGAACCCGCTGCCGAGCTGACCTTTGCCATTTCCTCCGAAAAGGATCAGGGCGTAATGGTTGGCGAAAAGGCCAGCTGGAATATCGCTTCCACCGGCGTACTCAAACTGACCTACACCGTCAAGAATGCTGACGGTGAGGTTGTGGTGTCCGAAACCGAACTGGATCCCGCCGCTACCTCCTTTGAATGGAGCAGCGAGACCGCCGGCATCTACACCATCACCCTCACTGCTGCCGACGAGTACAGCTCCGTTTCCGATCACGCTACTTTGGCTGTAAGCGACGGTACCCTGGTGGTCAGCCTGAATACGGACTGCCTGTACGCCTCCACCACCAACAGCCCCATCTTCCGCATTGCACACTCCGGCGGCGTTGCACCTGTAACGTACCAGGTTACCGTAATGCAGGACGAGACCGAGCTTCTCTCCCTGACTGACTACGAGCAGAAGGACTTCACCGTGACTGTTGCTGGCCAGGAAGAAGCCAGCACCCTCACCGTAACCGTGAAGGCTGTGGATGCTGACGGCAACACCGCAGAGGCCTCCACCACCATGCGCTGCTCCGGTACCAAGACCGAAACCAGCAGCGAATGGGAAAGCACCTTCAGCCATGTGAAGCTTACCGGCGTATGGCCTGAAGACCTGCTGGCAATTGCTTCCTCTCAGCTGGGCTACGAAGAGTCTTCTGACAATTTTGTCATCACCGAAGAAGGCTTCTTTGGCTATACCCGTTACGGCGATTGGTGGCACCTGCCCTACAGCGACTGGTGCGCCATGTATGTTTCCTTCTGCATGGATTATGCTGAGCTGCCTGAAAATGCCCTGCCTCAGGAATCCAACGCCACCCGCATGAAGAAGCAGTACCAGTCCATCGGCCTGTATGCTTCTACCAGCGACTATATTCCCCAGCCCGGCGACCTGATCTTCTTCGATTGGGATCGGGATGGCAAGATCGACCATGTGGGTATCGTTTACAGCGCAAGCGAATCCCAGGTCGTTACCATTGAAGGCAATCACGACGCCGAGGTTGCAAAGCACACCTACAGCCTCAACGATTCCACCATTGCCGGATACGGTCTGATCAATCATGCCTACCAGACGATGCTGGCAGAAACCTCTACCGAGACTCCTGTTGAGGAAGTCACCCCCGCTCCTGACGGAGAAACTTCCTATTATATATGCGAGAAATCTGAGCACGCTCACGACGAAGCCTGCTATGATGAAGAAGGCACTCTGATCTGCGAAGCAGAAGAGCACGCTCATACCGAGGAATGCGCCGTGGCCCCCGAAGCCACCGAAGAACCCATCGTTGAACCCACCCTCTACTGCGGCCTGGAAGAGCACGCTCATGGCGAAGCTTGCTATGATGCCGAGGGCAACCTCATCTGCGAAGTAGCCGAGCACGCTCACACCGAGGAATGCGCCGTGGCTCCCGAAGCCACCGAAGAACCCATCGTTGAGCCCACCCTCTACTGCGGCCTGGAAGAGCACGCTCATGACGAAGCCTGCTATGATGCCGAGGGCAACCTCGTTTGCGAAGTAGCCGAGCACGCTCACTCCGAGGAATGCGCTGTGGCTCCCGAAGCCACCGAAGAACCCATCGTTGAGCCTACCTTCTACTGTGGCCTGGAAGAGCACGCTCATGGCGAAGCATGCTATGATGCCGAGGGCAACCTCATCTGCGAAGTAGCCGAGCACGCTCACACCGAGGAATGCGCCGTGGCTCCCGAAGCCACCGAAGAACCCATCGTTGAGCCTACCTTCTACTGTGGCCTGGAAGAGCACGCTCATGACGAAGCCTGCTACGATGCCGATGGCAACCTCATCTGCGAAGTAGCTGAGCACGCTCACACCGAGGAATGCGCCGTGGCTCCCGAAGCCACCGAAGAACCCATCGTTGAGCCTACCTTCTACTGCGGCATGGAAGAGCACGCTCATGGCGAAGCCTGCTACGATGCCGAGGGGAACCTCATCTGCGAAGTAGCCGAGCACGCTCACACCGAAGAGTGCCTGGTGGAAGTCATCTTCTACTGCGGTCTGGAAGAACATGCTCATACCGCCGTATGCCTGGACGAAAACATGAACATCGTCTGCGGCATCCCCGAGCATGCTCACGCAGACATCTGCACTCAGCCTCAGCCTACCCATTACGAATACCAGGATCAGTATGTGTTCATCACCGTGGATGTTCCCGAAGGCGTAACCATTCCCTTCGGCGCCGAGCTGGTGATCACTCCCATCGACCAGAACTCCGATGAATACTCCGAAACCGTTGACCAGGCAAAGACCGTCACCGGCAAGAAGTCTGTAGAAGAACTGGTTTACGACATTTCCTTCATACTGAACGGCATGGAAGTGGAGCCCATCGGCGGCAGTGTCAACATTCGCTTCCAGCTGTCTGAAAACGTTCTGAACTCCGGCGACCTGCTGCCTGAAGAGTTCGATATCAACGTAGTTCATATGGTGGACGAAAACACCCCCGAACTGCTGGAAAACACCACCATTATCGACGAAGACGGTACCGTTCACAGCGTGGACTTCAGCTCCGACAGCTTCTCCACCTACTATGTGTCCGTTAACCTGTCCGGCGATATCGATCCCGGTACCTACAGGGGCAAAACCTTCAACTACAACGACGTCCGCAATGCCTTTGTGGATGACCCCGCCTACTCCAAGTACATTGTACATACCAGCCCTCTGGGCATCGCCGGCAGTTTTCACCTCGTTGCCTTTGATACTGTCAATATCAAAAGCCATACCAACGGTAACATTCTTGCTCTGAACGCCTATGCAGGCAGCAACTTTGGTACCAACCAGGTGGCCGATGAACTGTCCTACATTATCAATTACAACGAAGTGCACAGCGGCAGCGCTGCCAAGGCCAATCACATTCTGGTTGTCGGCAGCAGTCACACCATTGGTCTGCAGGACAACGGAACCGCTCTTTCCATTGATGGTGCCAAGATTGACCGCCCCAGCACCATCATCAAAGACCGTGACAGCAACAACCGCCCCTTCATCGACCTGGACTATGTTCAGAGCCAGATTAAGAGCATCAGCCGTAACCTGTTTGATGTTACCTCTGACCTTCCTGAAGAAGTAATCTACCAGTACAACTGGTGGAATCCCTGGACCCCCGAAGAGGTGAAGACCGGCACCAAGTCCTATGGTGCTGATACCGCTGTTATCAAGAGCGGCGGTTGGTATACCAGCCCCAACGGTGGTTACTACACGAACCCCACCATTACCATCAGCAATCTGGACGGCGCCGCCTATGTTGAGATGACCCCTGAAACCGTCAAGGGTATTTCCCGTCGTCTGGACTTCCAGGGCTTCAAATCCGGCCACGATGGCAGCTTGATCATCAATGTAGACTGCTCCGGTTACAGCGGCACCATCGACATGCCCGCAACCATGCTCTACATCGACGGCAAGCAGACTGCCGCCAGCGAAACCGGCGAATTCTCCAACGGCAAGATCATCTGGAACTTTGTCAACGCTGAAAATACCACCATCAACACTGATACCATGGTTGGCTCTATCATCGCTCCCGGCGCTACCGTGAACATCAAGTCCAACCTGAACGGTACCGTAATCGCCGACACCATCAACGTGCTGGCTGAGTCCCACCGTACCGACTTCACCGGTACCACCAAACCTACTTCCGTAAGCTCCGCCTTCAAGAAGTATGTGGACGGTTCTGCCCCCAAGGCTACCGAAAACTTCATCTTCATCAAGGAAAAGTGGAACGGCAGCAGCTGGGAAAAAGTTGACGAAGCCGTCAACTACGGTACTGAATTCCACTTCGCCGATACCACCTACACCTTTAACGAGGTTGGCAATACCTATTGGTATCGTGTATACGAAGCACCCATCGACCAGCAGACCCAGCTGGGCGACAACAACTATGTGACCAGTACCCAGCAGTATGTTATCAAGGTAAAGGTGGAAAAGAAGACCGTAAAGGTCGGCCATGGTATGTATGGCTACACCTACGATGAAGTAGTGGTCAAGACCTCTTACTTCCGCTTTGATACCAACGACGCTCCCACCATCGGAACCGATCCCGGCCCCGCCGGCGAACCCAAGGTGAACAACAAGCCTGGTAAGAAGGTCGGTGCGAAGGATCTTACCTTCAACAATATCACCGTCCCCAAGACCACGCCTACTCCCACCCCGGCTCCCGATGATACTCCTACCCCCAAGCCCACCGATACTCCCACTCCCTCCCCCACTCCCACGCCCAATCCTCAGGGCACCAGCACTCAGTTCAGCTTCTACAAGACCGTCAATGGCAATCCTGCCGCCGGCGATCAGAAGTTCGACTTCATTCTGGAACGCCTGACCATTGATGAAGCCAGCGGCGCTGTGACCGCAGAGCAGATCGACAGAAGGACCAACGTGGACGAGAACGGCTTGGCAACTGATAAGTTCACCTTCTACAACGTGGCTATCCCCCACGATGCAGAAATTGATACCGAAGATGAAGCCAACACCTACAGCGTCTGGTTCCGTGTGTATGAATACCAGTACACCGGCGAAGGCGATGCCGCCATGGCAGAAAAGTACGACTTCTCCAAGAATCAGTACATCGTCCGTGTTGTGGTAAGCGATGACTATGTCTTCGGCGCCAAGGTGGATTCCGTTGAGTATTACCAGGTCAAGAAGACCAATCCCGACGGCACCCTTGCCAACATCATGTTTGTGGGCGAGTACGACGCCGACGGTGCGCTGATCGACTACACCATCGATCCCACTCTGGCTACCCGTATCGGCAATACCAGTGAACTCATCTTCAACAACAACGAGAAGGACCGCAACCCCAACCCCACCACCATCGGTGTGGAACTGCGCAAGCAGGTTGGCGGCACTGCAGTAACTGTCGATAAGGATGATCACACCTTCCCCGCCTTCACCTTCATGATGGAAGAATTGACCCACCGTGAGGATGAGAACGGCAATGTGACCTCTGAATGGACTCCCTTCGCTACCCTGAACAACATCCCCGACGTTAACAAGATGGTCACCGTGGATAATGGCGACGAAACCTACTCCAGCGAGCAGGCCGCCGACTACATCCACACCGATATGAGCTACAACTTCCAGAGCGATATCGGCGTGCACTGGTACCGCATCTACGAGACCGATGCCGCTCCCGTGGTACACACCTACGAAAACGGCACCGTTACTCCCAGCAATACCGAGTACAGCTACGATCCCAAGCATCTTATCAACTCCACAGAACAGTACTATGTGCGTGTGGAAGTGACCATGGATGCGGATTACAACCTGCACACCTCCGCAACCTATTACGCTTACAACAACGATGCATTGGCCGAAGACGGACGTCCCGTCTCCCCCAATCTGGTGGCAAACAACACCGAAGTGGATACAAGCGTGATGGCCAGCGTAACCGAGCAGGTATTCCACAACCTGCTGCAGGATGTACCCGCCAAGGCTGTTATCGACCCCAGTGTATTCTACAAAACCTTTGACGGCAACACTGTTGGTGAGGACAGAAATCAGCAATTCACCTTCATTATGGAAGAAATGGTTGGTGACAATTGGACTCAAATCCAGACCACCAAGAACACCCATATTGACGGTTACGGCCAAAGCAATGATTATGGTGCCGTGAAGTTCGCTGATCTTAGCTATAATCAGCCCGGTGTGCACTGGTATCGAATCAGTGAAAGCCAGGAAGGTATTTCCAAAGTTGTGCTGGATACTACCCAGTACATCATGAAGGTGGAGATCTTTGACCGTTGCTACAACGTGAACGACGAAGAAGTGCCCGACGCCATCAAGAACGGCAATTATTATTCCGTCGACGAGGACGGCTACTACCGTGACGCCGAAGGCAACCGCATCTACGCCTCCAAGGAAACCTTCTACGAAGTGAATAGTGGTAACTGGTACGATGACGAAGAAGATACCGGCGATAGCAACACCGGCGACAATACTTCTGGTGAAACCAACAATTCTGCTTCTGGAAACAACATAAGCGCAACCTACAACTTCAGCAATCTTCCGAGCAGCGGTGAATATCGCCTCATCATTTGGACGAATGAGATTAACTCCAGTAGTTTCTCGAACTACAAGAGCAGTTTCAATTACATCGGCTACAACGGAACCAACATTACTCCCGAATATTTTGACAATGACACTGTCCATGCCATCGTGAGTACTCGCATTGACCTCACCAGCGGATCCAACGGAACCGTGACCATCAACTACAGCAATGCGAACTACCCGATCACCATTACCCGTGTTGCTCTGCAGTTCCGTTCTGGTACCAACGTTCTTGTTGATCCTACTTCCTCCAACGCTACCGGCTCCGGTTCCAACACTGGTACCGGCTCTGGTACAGGAAGCAGCTCCGGTTCCACCGAGGATCCCGGTTCTACCGGTACTCCGCCTTCCAGCCTGCCGCTGATCATTCCCGACAGTGTAAACGGCGGCTACACGGTGAACCCCGAAGTTTTGGTGGGCTACACTCCCCCGGCAGAAGGTGGCACTCCCACCTATCCCGCCGAACAGTATCTGGACTTCACCAAGCGTGTATTCGACAACACGTCTCTCAGCACCAATGACGCAGCTGAAATCACTCTGACCTTCAACAAGAAGATTCAGAATCCCAGCGGTGCCGACAAGACAGTTGATCGTCAGTTTGAGTTTGAACTGCACGAACTGGGCGAAGATGGAAGCTGGACTAAGATTCAGACCGCCAAGAACGATCTGGATAATCTT
The DNA here is from genome assembly GCA_015056145.1 of Clostridiales bacterium. Classification (GTDB taxonomy): domain Bacteria; phylum Bacillota; class Clostridia; order Christensenellales; family Aristaeellaceae; genus Limiplasma. The sequence goes on along the minus strand of SVGY01000008.1, from coordinate 87,353 downwards.
AGCGAAAACGGTACCGTCTCCCCCATCACCTTCGCTCCTCTCCAATTCTACGAAGAAGGATCGCACTGGTATCGTGTGGTAGAAACTCAAACCAGCATGACCGGCTATGTGCTTGATACTTCCGTGTTCTATGTGAACATCAATGTTCAGCGCAATAAGGACACCGGTGCACTGGAAATTGACCGTGAAGCCTATCGTATCGAAACCGTAAATGGTGTTGAAACGATTACTGTTGTCAAGACCGTTGCCAACAACACCCTGAAGACCTACACCAAAAACGATAATCTCGGCGAAGGTCAAGTCATGTTTGACCATGCCCGTGAATCTCAGGGTACCTGCAAGATGCAGCTGATCTTCCGGGATATTCAGGGCAACTTCTACTGCACTGGCCCCATCAGAGTAAGCGGAATTGGCGAAATCTGGGTTAACAGATACGAAAACGGTATCGCTTACGACAATATGAACCTTACCTATACTGCCAACACTTGGTACGATTTCACCGTTGAGCTTCAGAATATTCCTGACGGAGCCTCTGCACGTCTGGTGGATATCCAGTACCAGACCACCGAAAACGGTCCTTACTACTCTGCCAAGCTGCGCAACAAGGATGGTTCCAGCACTGAAGAAATCGTTGAAACCACTGAAACCACCTACACCAGTCTGTTTGACCCCGAAACCGGTTACCCCGTAATGGACGCCTTGAGCGCCACCGTGGACGGAACCAACCAGACCTTCGTCAACAAGGAAGTGGAAATCGTCTACAACCCCGTAGAAGCCTCCCTCAAGATGCTCAAGCATGTTGACAACAAGCTCTACACCGGTCATGCAGGCGACTTCACCTTCAAGCTGGAGAAGCTGGAAATCAACGGTGATACCGCCAAGTGGGTGAACACCGGCAAGACCACCACCAATGACGCAAACGGCAATGTTATCTTCTCCGGCGAAAGCGCTGGCCTGAAGTTCACCAGCAGCGATGTTGGCAAGACTTACTGGTACCGTGTAACCGAACAGACTGGCGACGGCAACTACATCTACTCCGGTGAGGCTTACATCTTCAAGGTTGAAGTGATGCGTGCCAACGGTCAGCTGATCGCAAACACCACCACTTACAACCAGACCGGCAGCTCCCTGAGCCTGACCAGTGGTGCATTGCTTGGTGAATACCAGCCTGGCACCACGAAGACCGCAACCTTCACCGTACCGGAAGAAGGCGCACTGATCAATCCTCAGGGCTGGACGCTGAACTTCGGCAATACCGTTGGTTCTGCCACTTACGATGTATACCTCGATAACGAGTATATTGGTGACAGCTACATTGCAGGCGCACCGACCGCTGTATACATGAAGTATACACTTGCACCCGGAAAGCATACCGTGAAGGTTGTTCTCCGCAATATTGCGGACGGTTCCAGCACCAACTCCCTCTCCTCTGCCTATATTGTATTCAATGCAGGCGAAAACGGAGAGCTCCAGACCCTCAAGCTCACCCCCGTCTACGCTTCCAATGCCAACGACGGCAGCAGCGTGATCACCGGTACCACCGTGGATGAATCGGTTCTGACCCGTACTGAGGTAGGCGGCAACGTCTTCCACAACACCACCAAGACCGATACCCCCGACAAGACCGAGATCACCCTGAAGTTCAAGAAGATGATGGGCGATAACCTGTACAGCGGCACCGAGAAGTTCAACTTCATCCTCTACGCTGTAAACAAGGATGGCAACGTTGCCACCTCCACCACCGTGGCTCAGGAAAACAACGTTGCCCAGAACATCAACATTGGCCCGCTGAAGTACAGCACCAAGGGCGGCGACGACATTCAGGGCGGCTACGATACCTACTACTACAAGGCTGTCGAGCAGCAGTCCTACCCCGGCACCAACCTTGATGCCCGCTACGAGTTCGGCCAAGACGAGTATCTTGTTGTGGTCAAGGTTACCAGCAACGACGGCAACATGGTTGCCAACGCCTACTACTACAAGTGGCCCGGCGATGGCTTCGATCCGCTGAACCTCGGCGATCCCATCTATACCAACTCCTCCGTAATTGGCGAAGATGGCATGACCACTTCCAGTGGCGCCGTGCCCACCTTCAACAACAAGTCCCGTCAGAATGCGGAACTTCCCAAGACCGGCGGATCCGGTACCCTTCTGTACACAGCAGGCGGCCTGCTGCTGATGGCGGCAGCCCTGTTGTACTGGTGCGCTACGAGGCGCAAGCGTGAAAGGAGGTATGAGTGAGAGCCTCATTTCACGGCAAAACTTGCGCCGTGCGCACCGGGCATAAATAAACCCAAAACCAAAAATGAAAGGAAGACAAAAAAATGACTAAGAGAATTCTCTCCGTTCTCCTGGCTCTGGTTCTGGTTCTGGCTATGACCACCGTGGCTCTGGCTGATGCAGTTGTTTACCAGAATTACGATCTGACCATCAACGACATCGAAGATGGCCGCATCTACACCATCTACCAGATCTTCAAGGGCAACCAGGCCTACAGCGATGATGGTCCCATCTTCACTGACGTGGACTGGGGTACCGATGTTAATTCCGCTGCCCTGCTGACCGCTCTGGGCCTGGAAAGCGATGCTACCGCTGCTGATGCTGTGGAAGCTCTGTCCAAGAAGAGCGGCAAGGATGCTGCTGACATCATCAAGGATTGCACCACCGGCGCCGGCACTGCTATGCCCGCTACCGCTGGCGGCAAGACCACCAAGAACGTTCAGTCTGGTTACTACTTCGTGCAGGAAACCACCGCTGATGTAGCCACCACTTCTGCATTCATCCTGCAGGTTGTGACCGCTACCGCCGTGGAAACCAAGCGTTCTGATGTGCCCGACACCGACAAGAAGATCGTTGACGGCGAAAACAAGGTCAATGTTTCTGACAACAACATCGGCGACGTGATCACCTTCGAAATCAGCGCCGTTGTTCCCACCAACTATGACAAGTACGATCCCTACACCCTGATTTTCCACGATACCATGGGCGAAGGCCTGACCTACAACAAGGATGCTGCTATCACCGGCACCAGCGCTGGCACCATCTCCTTCGATGAGGATGCCAACAAGCTGACCGTTGACTTCGGCGACATCTCCAACCTCCCCAACCTGGCTGGCAAGACCATCACCGTGACCTACACCGCTACCCTGAACGAGAACGCTGTCATCGCTGGCGCTGGCAACGTGAACGAGTTCTATGTAGAGTACACCAACGCTCCCGATGTGGACGATGACAAGGACGAGACCTCTACTACCCCCAAGAAGTATGCCGTGGTCTTCACCTTCGAACTCATCGGCGACAAGTACGACTCTTCTTCCGCTGACAAGTCTGCCAAGCTGGCCGAAGCCAAGTTTGTTCTGCAAAATGCTGCTGGCGAGTACATGAAGAAGGTCGATGGCAAGATCACCTGGGTTGCTTCCCAGGACGATGCTACCGAACTGGTTTCTGCTACCAATGGTTCCTTCGGCGTGGAAGGTCTGGACGCTGGCGTCTACACCCTGATCGAAACCGAAGCTCCCGCTGGCTACAACAAGCTGACCGAGGGCATCACCTTCGAAATCATCGCTGACTACGACACTTCTGTGAGCCCCATCGCTCTGAGCAACGCAGCTGTTCCTACCGCTGAAGTTGAAGTTGGTAACAGCAAGGGTACCGTTCTGCCCTCCACCGGCGGCCGTGGTACCACCATGTTCTACGTAATCGGCGGTCTGCTGATGGCTGTTGCCGTTGTGCTGCTGGTTGCCAAGAAGCGCACTGTGAACGACTAATCGTTTACAAACATCTCTCTGCTCTGTAAAGAGCAGTCAAGGGGGAGGGCGGTTCCCGCCCTCCCCCATTGCCTTGACAGGCAGCGGATGGGGCTGCTGCTTATTCAGCCCCGCCCATTGCCTATCCTTTACATTAGTTTGGTTTGGAGTGTAAGTATGAAGAAACACTTGTCCAGCATCATCCTGGTGTCCGTTTTCCTGGTGGGGCTTTGCATTTTGCTCTATCCAGCCATCAGCGACTACGTCAACTCCAAAACCCAATCCCGAGCCATAGCCAAATACGACAGTTTTTTGGCAAACTACACTCCCGAAGACTATTCTGCCCTCTTTGACGCTGCAGATGATTACAACGCCCGACTCCTGGAAGATCCCATCAACTTCTATGCACCGGAAAAGGTAGAAGGGTATTGGGAAACCCTTGACATCACCGGTGACGGCATCATGGGCTACATCGACATTGACAAAATCAAGGTTGAGCTGCCCATTTACCATGGCACCAGCGAGCAGGTGCTGAACGTGGCCGTTGGCCATCTGGAGGGCTCCTCCCTGCCCACCGGCGGCAAAGGCAACCATATCGTCATGAGCGCTCACCGTGGTCTGCCCAGCGCCACCCTCTTTACCGACCTGGACGAGCTGGACATCGGCGATACCTTTACCATCACCATTCTTGACAGGCTGCTGACCTATGAAGTTGATCAAATCCTGATCGTTGTTCCCACGGACGTGGAAGCCCTGCTGCCCACTCCGGGACGTGATTACTGCACGCTTGTTACCTGCACTCCCTATGGTATTAACACCCACCGACTGCTGGTGCGTGGCAAGCGCATTGAGAACATTCAGGAAAAGCCTGTCATCTTCGTGCCTGCGGATATGATGCAGATCGATCCCATCATCGTAACGCCCATTATCGCAGCGCCTATTCTCTTTATTCTGCTGATCATTCTGCTGATAAAATATCGGCGGAAAAAGTAACGCCAGCCTGTTATGAATAACTCAAAGCACGGCCTGAAGGCCGTGCTCAGCTTGTCGAAAAAGCTCATTCTTGTCAGTCAAAGCCGCAAATCTTGCACCTTCGGTGCTCGCTGTGCTTTCTTGAAAGTGCTGCGGCACAAGGAATGTGGGCTCTGCCCACACCCGGCAGGGGGATGATCCCCCTGCACCCTGCGCATTTTTTGACAGCCAGAGCACGGCCTGAAGGCCGTGCTTTTTTGCAGAATTACAACCGCCTTTATTGGGCTTCCAAGGCCTCTTTCGACGGATTTTCCTGTGCCGATGAATATTTGTCCATATTCGGATAAAAGCGCTCAAAAGGGCCTTAAAATCAATCCTGTGTATATTCACATTTAGAAAAGTATCCTTGTTTCGCACAAAGGGGCCTCTTTCGCATTGAAACGGCCTTTGCTGCAGTTTTTCGGCCGCTGATCATCACCAACAAGCATGCATATCGACCCACCTTAAAATGCCTTAAAATGCGAAATTTGCCAACAAGCCGGAGTATATCCACCAAAAAATCCCTTTCCGTTTCGGAACAGGGATTTATGGCACAACAGTAGTAAAAAAGCCCGATTTGAGGTTGGTTATCACTTTTTCTTGGATATATAGAGCAAATATTCTGCATAGTTCATCAATTCCTTCAACTTTTCCTCTGGAAAGGACTCCGGCAGCCGAAGGGATGTTCTCCGCTGATCAAGGGCGAACGGGATATCTGTAACACCCAGCAGATAATCAACCGACACATTGAAATACTTTGCGATCGAAATTTTAATCGCATCCGGCGGTTCGCTTTTGTCCCGCTCATAAGACGATATGGAATGCTTGTTTATCTTCAGGATCAGAGCAAGATCATCCTGAGTCAAACCGGCATCTTTCCGAAGTTCATAAAGACGTTCCCCGATCATCTCCATCCCTCCCTCCGTTATTTTGTTTCAATTATAGAGGGAAATACAATTTTCAGAATAAAAGTAGACAATTTAATCCTTTCATGTTAATATGTAGATAGAAAATCTACTTTTCATAGAAAGTAGAACGATTTTCATACACAAGGAGGAAGTATCGTGGCTAGCCATGTAACAAGCTATGTACATTATCCCTTCGTATGCCGTTGGCAGTGCGTGCACTGTACAAAGGAAAACGTCGGCAGGGGAACATTGACTGTGGAAGGAGATATGGTCGGCTATTCCCCCTCTCTTTTCCATAATGAGGAGAGAGTAAATGAAGCCGCCGAAAGATCCAGGGAAGGGATAAACGGAAACTATGAGTATCGCAGCAACAGTCTCATTCAAAAAGTAAACGTGAAGAAAAAATATCACAAAGAGTTGTCTACTGTTCAGGACGTATGTCATTGCTGCGGAAAAAAACAACCCTGGCAGTTTAAAAGTCTGCGAGGCCTTTTGGGGAAAATTCTGTTAGGTTATATTATTGTTTTGATGGCTTTTTGTTTCTGTGCCAGTCAGTTTTTCCCTGAAATCTTCAATCATATCAGTGCAGATATATTGACTGTGCCTTTTTGTGTCTTGCTTCTTGCACTCATTTTTATATCACCCATTCAGAGGCTCATAGCCAACATCAAAATGAAAAAGTACCGCAACACTCCGTATTTTCCAGAAATACTTGAGATCAAAAAATCGGAAAACAAACCAAAGAAAAAAGCTACTTAATAAACTAACAGCAAAGGACAATCTTCATGGCAACGTATAAAACAAGCTATATTCATATCCCCTTTGTGTGTCGCTGGCAGTGCGTGCACTGTATAAAAGAAAACATTGGTACGGGAACATTGCCCGTGGCAGGAGATCAGGTCCGGTATTATCAGGGCTTATTCCATAATGAAAAGCGGGAACGTGCTGCTACAGAAAAATCTCTTCGCGGTGCCGAAGAACGCTTGGCCACTACCTGCACCAACTTCCTGAACGATGTTAACACAAAGAAAAAAATCCATAATGCTCTGACTTGCGTAGAACCACTATGTACCTGCTGCGGAAAAAGGCAGCCTTGGCAGACAAGAAACCTGCCTCGGTTTATTGGCATCCTTTCGATAATTGGGTTGTTTATTTGTTTTCTCGCTATGTATTTCTTCTCGGAAATATTCTATTCCGAAACTGCATATTTGTTTATAATATTTATCGGAGGTATAATGGGCTGGTCACTGATATTGTTACCATTCATAAACCCCATCCAAAGGCTTATAGCCAACAAAAAAATGAAAAAGTACCAAAACACGCCCTACTTTCCGGAAGTCATCAGCATTGGCGTTCTGGAAAACAAATCGAAGAAAAACTGATTCTCCCAAAACACGCATGAAAAATCCCCCTCTTCCTTTCAGAAGAGGGGGAAAATGTTATTCACATTTTACCAGCATTCGCAGGGGCGATTAGGCCAGCTCGGCGAAGTACTTGATGGTACGGACCATCTGGCTGGTGTAGGAGTTCTCGTTGTCGTACCAGGACACGACCTGCACCTGATAGGTGTCGTCGTCGATCTTGGCGACCATGGTCTGGGTGGCATCGAACAGGGAGCCGTACTTCATGCCGATAACGTCAGAAGAAACGATGGGCTCTTCGTTGTAGCCGTAGGAAGCGGAAGCAGCGGCCTTCATAGCGGCGTTGATGCTGTCCTTGGTGACATCCTTGCCCTTAACCACAGCAACCAGGATGGTGGTGGAGCCGGTGCAAACGGGCACACGCTGGGCGGAGCCGATCAGCTTGCCGTTCAGCTCGGGGATAACCAGGCCGATAGCCTTGGCAGCGCCAGTGGAGTTGGGGACGATGTTCTGAGCGCCAGCGCGGGCACGACGGAGGTCGCCCTTGCGGTGGGGGCCGTCCAGGATCATCTGGTCGCCGGTGTAAGCATGCACAGTGGTCATGATGCCGCTCTGGATAGCATAGGTATCATTCAGAACCTTAGCCATGGGAGCCAGGCAGTTGGTGGTGCAGGAAGCGGCGGAAATGATAGTGTCTTCCTTGGTCAGGGTGTCTTCGTTAACGCTGAACACGATGGTGGGCAGGTCGTTGCCGGCGGGAGCGGAGATAACAACCTTCTTGGCGCCAGCGTTGATATGAGCCTGGCTCTTTTCCTTGCTGCAGTAGAAGCCGGTGCACTCCAGCACAACGTCTACATCCAGAGCGCCCCAGGGGCAGTTGTTAGCGTCCTTCTCGGCGTAGATCTTGATTTCCTTGCCATCCACGACGATGGAATCTTCGGTAGCGGAAACGGTGTGCAGGTCTTCGCCGATCACGCCGCAGTAGCCCTTCTGGGCAGAGTCATACTTCAGCAGGTGAGCCAGCATGGCGGGGCTGGTCAGGTCGTTGATGGCAACAACTTCGTAGCCCTCAGCGCCGAACATCTGACGGAAAGCCAGACGGCCGATACGTCCGAAACCATTAATAGCAACTTTAACCATAATGAATGTACCTCCCAAATAGTGATGATTTCCAAATGCTATTTTACCAAAAAGGGAACAGGATTTGCAATAGGCAAAAGTAAAGTTTGTGAAAAAATCTGCAAATGTTTTCCGTTTTTCCCGCCTGTCGGGAGGGGAATTGCCGGAAAAACGCTTTTTCAGCAGGGATGAACGCACTTTCTGTCGAAAGTTTTTCTGGAAATACGGAAAGGAGTCCTTCAATGAAAATATCCGTTTTTGCCGGCCAGCTAACCAAATACCTGCCGGAAATGCGCTGCCCCAAATGCGGCGGGGGTTTCCACATTCATGAAACCCAGCTGCGCTGCGAGAGCGGGCATTGCTACGACCTTTCCTCAAAAGGCTATGTTAACCTTGCGCCCCAGCACGACCAAAGCCGAGAAAAATACGATGCTTCCCTTTTTGAAAACCGCAGCAGAATATTTGACGGAGGGTTCTATTCTCCCCTCTGGAATGCTATAGCCGCAAAAATCCAGGAGCAATTTGGCGATGATCCCTTCACCCTTGCAGATATCGGCTGCGGCGAAGGGTACTATACCCGCAGAGCCACCGAAACCTTTCCGGGCTGCCGTGCCTTTGGCGTGGATCTGAGCCGTGACGGCATCCAGCGGGCTGCACGCTACCGTAATGCCTGCTGGTTGGTGGGAGATCTGAAACAGCTTCCCCTGCGCAATGGCTCCATGGATGTTTTGCTGGACGTACTCACCCCGGCGGATTATGCCTCCTTCCGTCGTGTGCTCAGGCCCGGCGGCCTGCTCCTTAAAGCCATCCCGGGCAACGATTACCTTAAAGAGATACGCAACCTCGTTAAGGATCAGCTCCGCAATCAGGAATACAACAATAGCCGGGTTCAGGATCACCTTGCCCAGCATGGAACCATACTTGACAAAACCACTATCCGTCAAACCTTTTCCCTGACAGAAACCCAAGCTGCGGATTTTCTGCGGATGACCCCCATGACCTTCTCCCTTCCTGAAAAAGCACTGGAAGGGCTTATGCTGCCGGAGATCACGATCCATATGGAGCTGTTCAGTGTTCGGCTGGACGGCTGACTCACAGGAGGCCTTGCAGCAGTGACGAATACAAACCTGGATCAAACAAAAATCATTACAGAAACCGAACGGTTGCTCCTCCGGGAAATGATCCCCGATGATCTGGAGGTTTTGTGCGGCATCATGTGCGATCAACAGGCCATGGAAGCCGCCTATGTAACCGCCTTCACTGCTGAAGAGGTGGCGGCATGGCTCCAGCGGCATTTGAAACGCTATGAAACGCTCGGCTTCGGTCTTTGGGCGGTGATCCTGAAACAAACAGGCCAAATGATCGGCCAATGCGGCCTGACGATGCAAAGCTGGAATGATCAGGAAATCCTTGAAATCGGCTACCTTTTCCAAAGAGCACACTGGCACAGGGGATATGCCACGGAAGCCGCCGGGGCCTGCATGGATTATGCTTTTTCCGTACTTGGTGCAAGTGCGGTATATTCCGTTATCCCCGCTGCCCACGATGCCTCCCGGGCCGTTGCCGTCCGAAACGGCATGCAGATCGTTGACCGGTGTAGCAAAAACTTCCGCAATGTTGATATGGACTTTCTGCTTTTTTCCTGCGAACGCAGCAGGAATGAATCACGATAAAGCAAAACCGGTCTGTGTTTTGTCCACAGACCGGTTTTTTCTGCGCTTCCTTTACTTGCAGGACAGGCTTTCGTACCAGTGGATCGCCCGTTTCTGCCATCCTTCCATGCACATACCGATACCATCGGCGAAACCGTGGCCGCCAGTGGGGCCCATTTCAAAACGGCACGGAATTCCCGCATCGGTAATGGCTTTTGCAAGCCTTTTGGAATGCTCGGGATCAACCAGCGTATCTTCTGCTGTAACAAAAAGCGCCGTCGGCGGGAAGCCTTCCGCATGCAGCGGAATCTCAAAACAGCTGTTGCAGGCTTCCTCCATGGTGCAGCCCACTCCCGCCCGTGCAAATTCGTCCTTGTCTTCCCCTTCCTCCCACTGGTCATCAGCCATAAGCCGGTAAGATGTAACGGGATAAACAGGGAAACAAGCCTTGGGCTTGGGCAGCTGAAATGCGCTGTAACCTTTTTCCGTATTCCAGAGGCATACAACATATCCGCCCGCAGAAAAACCACAGGTGATATACTGATCGGGATCCACATGGAATTCATCCCTGTGCGTCCTGATGATCTCCATGGCCCGGGCGATATCATCCATGGCCTTTACTGCCGTAGCTTCCACGCCAACCTGGTAGGTCAGGATAAACACATGATATCCAAGCTCGTTATAAAGCTGCGCTATGGGCCAGCCTTCCGTCATATTCCATACATTGACAAATCCGCCGCCGGGAACAAGGAAGATGAACGGACGGTTATCCGCCCCGGTTTCGTCGGACGGAAAATATACGATGTTTGCATTTTTCCTTTGAGGGGCATTTTCGCACTCATTATCTGAGTACAGCCTGAAATACCAGTTTCCCCGGGACGCCATTTTATACAGGCTGGTAAAGCCTCTTTCCAGGCAGCGCCAACCCATTTTGTCAGCAATCTCCTGCAGTGTCCAGTGATAGAATTCCTCTTCAGACAGATCCCACTTGCTTATGGCATCCGGTGCAATCTCAGCAATCAGGGGATTTTCCAGAATCGATTTCAGCGTCTTATCCGTAAACATTTTCCTTCCTCCTTTTTTCAGGATCAATCATTCTTTTTGGTACCTGAAGTATACCACGCCAAACCGGCGGATACAAGAAAAGCCGCATCCAACGATGCAGCTTTTCCTTCTCTGCGGACGGTTTCCCTGTGGGGCCCTTTCCGAATTGTTTTTACTCAGCGTCCTCATCACCGAAAAGAGAGTTCTCTCCGGCCAGCAGATCCTGGGACTTCTTGATGAGGCTCAGGAAGTTGTCACGATATTCCTGGGCAGCGGCACGCAGAGTGCCGAGGCTGTTGGAGATGGTCTCCTTCTCGGCCTGGGCGTCGTCCACGATCTGGGTGGCTTCTTCCTGTGCCTGCTTGATCAGCTCCTGAGCCTGCTTCTTTGCGTTCTCCACTTCTTCATCAGCAAGGGTCTGGGCATTGCGGAGGATGCTCTCCAGGGTTGCGCTGGCCTTCTTTACCTGATCCTCGGCAGCGGGCTGCTCCACGGTACGAACTTCCTGCACTACAGGAATAGCGGCAGTCTCAGCCTGAGCCAGTGCTTCCCGAGCCTTGCCCAGTTCCATCTGCAGGGCCTGCATTTCGTCCTGCATTCTGGTCATTTCATCGCAGATTTCATCAAGGAACTGATCCACGTCGTCCCTGTCGTATCCGCCGCCCTTGAGGGCAAACTCTTTGTCATAGATATCGTCGATCGTAATCGCCATGTGGTCCACTCCTTTCAATATCACAAGAGAAATCAATGTTTCTTTTCTCCGTAGCGGAGAATGGTCAGTGGGATGCGTCCCTTTTTTGTGGGAGATCCCACGGCATCCAAACGAATTCGTCCCAGGCCCATAGCAGAAATGCTATCGCCTTCCTCCACCTGAGCGTCGGTGCGCAGGGTGGGCAAATGCCTGAGTTTGACCCGTCCGGCGGCGATGAGATCTGCGGCTTTTGCCCGGGAAAGGCTGAAGCCGCTGGCCACCACTGCATCAAGGCGAAGGCTGGCCACCGTATCGTGGAGGGTTTTGGCTTCAGGCGGCTGTATTTCGGGCAATTCTTCCAGAAGGCGAACCTGAAGCTTGATCCTTCCGGCAGAAGTAAGGCCTTGACAGATATGATCCGCCAGTTCCTCCGTCACAAACAGAATGGCACGCTCCTGCTCCAGGGCGATATCGCCAAGACAGTGGCGCTGCACCCCCATCCCCATAGCCGCTCCGAGAATATCCCGGTGGCCAGGAGCGGTCTGGTGAGGCCAGGTAAGGCTCAAAGCACAAAAAGGAAAATCCGGTTCCTCCTCGCCCAGGGGCAAAAAACAGGCCATTTTCCGCTCTGCATCCTCATATCCACCGCTGAAACGTACATCCACGCCGGCCTTTCGTCCTGCCTGCAAGGCCCACTGGGCCTCCGGCGGAGAAAGAAAGCCGGTAAACAACGGCCGGTACTGCTTGTCCGCCCGAAGCGCAAGCTCCTGAAAGCGCTTGCGGAGCAGTTCTTCCTCACGCTCGCTCATAGGTCAGGCGAAGATCCGGAGAATCCCGCTTATCAGCCTGATGGCCAGATAAAGCAAAATGGGCGAAAAGTCCATGCCCAGATTTTCCACCGAAGGAAAAAACCTGTAAATCAGCTTGCGGAAGGGGTCCAACAACATATCTGCATAGGGACGGATGGTTTCCATCAGCCTGCTGCCGGGAATCACAAAGGAAAGGATGCAGTACAGGAACACTGCTGTGTTAATAAGGTTAAGAGCCGTAAGCAGAAGTGAAATCATGTCTTATTTCCTTTCCGGGGCTTACTGCGGAAATTTGCGCTCGCCATAGCCCGCATTGCTGCCGCCCATTGCGGAGGCAAAGGTTACAGGGCGATTGCGCTGGGTACCCATGGCTGCGAACCGCTGTGTGGGAGAAACGGCCTGATACACGGCCTGACGTTCCTGCAGCGGGGGCTGGGTCTGCTGCACAGGCTGCTGGGCCTGGGGCTGCGCCTGCTGAGGATAATTCTGCTGCATATGTGGACGCTGCTGCATTTGAGGACGCTGGGCCTGCTGCTGATACTGCTGCGGGCGTGCCTCTGCATTCTGCCGGCCTTCCCCCTGCTCATAGCGCTGCTGCACAAAACCTCTGGCCTCGGGGGCTTTTCCAAGCCGCTGGGCATAGGAGTCCAGAATAACCCGCACCGTGGGGGCGGAAATCAAGTAAATGCCCCGGGGAGAAATCTTGCTGAGGGTACAGCCCAGCGCATATACTGCGCCGCTGAGAAAATCCACACAACGCTGGCGCTCGCCTTCACTGGCGATAAACTCCATATTCAGGAACACCGATGCGTTGGTCTTGATAAAATCGATGATCTTGCGGCACTGGTTGCAGCCATGCAGGAAAAGAATGTACTCCACATGGCCGTACACAGCGCCATCTGCGCCCTGCTGCATTCCCGGGAAGGGAACCACATTGCTGGCAGCCGCACTCGGCTGGAAGCCCTGCTGGGCAGGCTGAGCCGCTTGCTGCATTTGCTGCGGCGGCATCTGCGGATTCTGCTGAACAGGAGCAAATCTGCCGGTTGGCTGAACCGGGGCAAACTGACCCGTCTGCTGCATGCGCTGTGCTGCTGCACGCTGCTGGACCTCCTCCTGGTCGTACTTGCTGCGGTAGACCTGACGTCCGCCGTATTCGCCCTCGCCATCCCTCTTGAAAGGATCAATGGCGGATTTTTCAGGCATAGCCTGAGGCGCTTCTTCCACAGGAGGATAATTCACATTCTGTTTTTCGGCGCCGTATACGGGAGGCTGTGCCTCTCCTGCGGCTTTGCCCGCAATGACACGATTGCTGAATTTGCCCAGCACATCGTTCATCTTGTCGAAAATACCCAATCCTTGTACCCCCTAAGCAGCATCCGGTTAATGTTTGTCTTGATACAGCGCCGTTCCCACGCGGACCATGGTTGCACCTTCGGCTGCTGCAATGGCGTAATCGCCGGACATTCCCATGGAAAGCTCCTGCATTTCCACATGGTCGAGCCCTTCCAAACGCATTTGGTCAAAAAGTCTGCGCATTCCGGCAAACAGCTCTCTGAGCTGATAGGGCTCTGCTCCCAGAGGCATGATGCTCATCAGGCCCTGGATGCGAATAGAGGAAAAATCCTTCATCTGTTTGAGGAAGGGCAGAACCTCCTGAGGCGGCATGCCTCCCTTTTGCTCCTCACCGGAAATATTCACCTGCACCAGCGTAGGAATTAAACGTTCGTGCTCGGCAGCCCGGCGGTTCACTTCCTGGGCAAGCTGCAGCCTGTCCAGTGTATGAAGCATGCAAACCTTATCTATTATATACTTTACTTTGTTGGTTTGCAACCTTCCAATCCAATGCAGGCGAAAATCCGGCTCAATTTCTTCCAGTTTTGGCAGCGCAACCTGAGCCCGGTTTTCTCCGATATCCAATATTTTCAAGGGTTTCAGCTGATTGATCACCCTTGGTGTAACGGTTTTTGTTACAGCGATCAATTTTGCAGGTTCCTGATCCTGATAGCGATTTTTTTCGAGAATCGCCTGAATGCCCTCTACATTTTGCCGGAGAACTTCTGCCGCCACATCATCCCGCAAGAGGGGTGCGGCCTTCAGCGGACTTTGCTCCATCGGGTCTCGCTCCTTTATTCCTTAGTCGAACAGCTGAACCGTCATGCCCGGAGCCAGCTGCCCGGTCTGAATGGCGGTGATATATGCACTTCCACCCTGCTTGTCCATCACATTGACAGGGATGAAGAACTGGCCCTCCTCAGTAACGATGACCACGCCGGTATTGCCGTTCTGGGTATACAGAGCTTTTTCCGGCACCTTCATGCAGTCCACATGCTTGCCCAGCTCTGCCGTACATGTGCGCATGTACAGAACATCCGTCACATCGCCCATAACCGCCAGGCGAACCAGCAGCTCATTGCCGGTACGGGTGGAAGAGAGTACCTTTGCATCCACCACCGTGCTGGAAAACTGTTCCAGCACCAGCTTGTAGGTGTCGCCATCCTTAGGAGTCCAGGTGCTGTCACGGATCAAAAGCAGAACAACATAATCCTGCTGTTTTACCAGCCTGTACAGCGTGGTGCGGCCACGGGAAGCAACGCCGGCATCCGGCTTTTCACCGTTGATCATATTACGGACCTGGGTGGGCGTGTAGGATTCAAAATTGCTGGGAGAAAGCGCATACTCGTAGCCGTCGGTATAGAAACTGACGATGCTTTCCTGATTGGCGCTCTTTTGCTTGATCCAGCTTTCAATGCGCTGGGTCTGGGTCGCCTCGTCGTCAAAAAGGCGGGTGAGGCGGGGTTCCTCGGAATACTTGGTGCGGAAGTAATTCTGACGCTGCAGGATGGCGGTATCCAAAATCTGCTCCTGCTGGATCATATTCCCCCGGGTGCCCTGCACAAGGCTGCGCACCTCAAGGCCATGGCTGATTACTTCGCCTTCCAGGCGCTCCATGCGCTGGTCGTAGGCAGTTTCGTTGCTGAGCAGGCTTTGCTCAAAATCCGTGATCTGGTCACGGTAATCCTGAAGGGTCTGCATTTCAGAAATGCTGTAACCAGTGGAATAAACATAACAGAGCACATTGCCCCGGTAAACGACGCTGCCTTCCTGGGCCACATACTCGATATTCTGTACGCCTTCCTCATCAAAGGCGACCTCGTTGCGCACGATGAGTGCATCGCCCCGGTAAGAGGTGCCCACAGTACTGGCCTCCACGGTTGCGGTGGTGTTTTTTCCGCTCTGGCCCCTCTGGACAAGGAACCATACACCTGCGCCCAACACAAGAACGATCAGCGCTGCAATCAGGGCGCCCCGCAAAGGAGATGATCCCGGACGTTTTGGTCCGGATTTCTTTTTCTTCCTTTTAGGCTTGCCCTGCTGGTTATACATATTGGGATGCAGCGGTTCTGCGCCCGGAGCGTTCTGTCCCTGCAGCATCTGCCACATCTGTTCCTGGCTCATCTGGCCCTTGACGGGCGCATATTGCTGGGTTTGCTGCTGCATATCCGGCACATACTGCTGAGGCTGCACCGGCGCATACTGCTGGGTTTGCTGCTGGTACATGTCCAGATACTGCTGAGGCTGCACCGGCGCATATTGCTGAGTTTGCTGCTGGTACATATCCGGATAATACTGCTGAGGCTGCACCGGCGCATATTGCTGAGTTTGCTGCTGGTACATGTCCGGATAGTACTGCTGGGGCTGCACCGGCGCATACTGCTGGGTCTGCTGCTGGTACATATCCGGATACTGCTGAGGCTGCACCGGCGCATACTGCTGGGTCTGCTGCTGGTACATATCCGGATAATACTGCTGAGGCTGCACCGGCGCATACTGTTGCGTCTGCTGGTACATATCCGGATACTGTTGAGGTTGACCATACATATTCTGTGCGGGCTGCTGGAACGGGTACTGGCTGTCCGTCATGCCGTTCTGCTGCCATTCGCCCTGATAGGACTGATAAGGATCATTAGGATTGCCCTGCACACCGTTCCCCCCTCTCACAAATGGTATTCGCTGCTCAATTTCCGAAGCTTATCAAGAGCCCGACGTTCCAGCCGAGACACCTGCATCTGGGATACCCCCATATGCTGGGCAGTATCACGCTGATTAAGCTGCTCCTGAAAGCGCAGCAGCAACACTGTTTTTTCCTGTTCCGTCACCATGGAAAGGGCCCATTGCATCCATTGACCCTGTTCCACTCTTTCAAAACCGGCTTCGCTCTG
This sequence comes from Clostridiales bacterium, assembly GCA_015056145.1. Classification (GTDB taxonomy): domain Bacteria; phylum Bacillota; class Clostridia; order Christensenellales; family Aristaeellaceae; genus Limiplasma. The sequence goes on along the minus strand of SVGY01000008.1, from coordinate 70,792 downwards.
GCCCATAAAGGCTTCCAGGCCGATTTCGTCCTCCTCGCCCACCGGTGCATCCAGAGAAACCATATCGGTCTGATGGCGCACGTTCAGCAGGGCAAGTAGCTCATCCTGGGAAATACCCATATATTCCGCCAATTCCCGGGCAGATGGAGTACGACGATGCTCCTGCTCAAAGCGTTCCTGAGCCTGCGTCATCTGATAAAGCTGCTGGCGTGAGTTGCGGGGCATCCGCATCAGGGAGCCTTTGTCCCGCAGATAGTTGCGTACTTCGCCGGTTATGGTGGGCACTGCATAGGTCACAAAACGGAGGTTCCTGTCCGGCTCGTAGCGCTCCAGCGCCTTCAGCAGGGCAATACCAGCCACCTGTTCCAGATCCTCCCTTGCAGCGCCTCTGCCGGTAAACTTTCCGGCAATACTTGCACACAAAGGCATAAAAGCTTCAAACAGCTCATCACGCAGCTGCCGATCCCGGGTTTCGGCGTATTTTTTGAAGGTTTGCACATAGCGTTCCTCTGTCATACGCCCACCGCCTTAAACAGCAATGGAGCAGAGGATGCTGTGCACGCCCCGCTGATCGGACTCGAGCTCCACCTGGGGCATCAAGGTTTCCAAAATGCAGCGCACCACCTCGTTATCCAGCGGTTTTTGCTGATTTTGTCCCTGATTGCCCTCCACTTCCCAGCGAAGGATAAGGCGGTTGTTTTCCACCCAGCCCGTCATCGAAATTGTTTCCGGCTGCACCACTTGGTTCAGCAGGCAATCCGTACATTCATTCACTACCGTTTGCAGATCTCCGATGGTATCTGCATCAAGCCCAGCCAGCATTCCAAGACCGCTGACCGCCATGCGTGCCATCAGCGCATCTTCTTGATTTGCGGGCATTTTCAAAGCAATTTCATGCATTCTGTCCATTCCCGGCATACCCTCCTCAGACTAAATTTCGCCAAGGATGCCTTTAATTGTAACACAAATGTAATGAATTAAGCAAGTCTTTACCAGAAAACATTTACGAAAATTTAATTCCTTTCTTTTCCTCCTTCCATTTTGGGTGAAAAATGTACAAAACTATCTTTGCCGGAAACACTTGCATTTTTGCATTGGCTTTGCTATAATCTTTCTGCGTTTGGGGCTATAGCACAGTTGGTAGCGCGCTACATTCGCATTGTAGAGGCCACGGGTTCGACTCCCGTTAGCTCCACCAAAAAACCGGTCATTCGTGACCGGTTTTTCTTTTTCAACATATTACAGGGAATCGTATCCAAAAAATTTTCTCCTCTTTCCGCCCTTCTTGCCGCCAATCGGCTTTCAAATACCGTTTTGACCGCCGGATGCTGCTTTATTCTTCACCATCAGGTAAATACCAAGCGCCCCCAAAACAATCAGAATTGCGCTTCCGAGCACTCCTATTTCACCTGAAAGCAAACCGTATACGCCTGCAATTGCAAGAATGTAAGGTAACCAACGCATCGGGATAATCGTCATGTCTTTTTCCTCCTTGTTTTGTTTTGCAGCTTCATTATACATAGCTAAAAAAAGTGATTTGATTTTCCTTTCCAAATCGCTTGCGGTCTTGGTCAACGGCTTTTTCATTTTTGTCGCAAATCCAGCAGACCGATAAATTCTTTTATTTCAAATCCTCGTATTGTTCCGAGCCCCACAGTTTCGTAGTGGGATGGAGTTCCTTGCCGAGTTCAGCCGGATTATCAATGTACGGTTGCTTCAGGTACAAAAAATTTGTTCGTTTTCAATCCGGTCTCTTTCCGTTGCTCTTTTTCTGCATATATTCTTTTGCGTTTCACTACAGTTCTGTACTATAATATAGATGAACTCACCCCATATTGCAAAAAAGGAGTCATCCATGAAATTCTTACATATTTCCGACCTTCACCTTGGCAAGCAGCTGTCGGACCTGTCTCTTTTGGTGGATCAGGAGTATATCCTTGACCAGATCGTCTCCATCGCCGATGAACAAAAGGCGGATGCCGTGCTCATCGCCGGAGATGTTTATCAGCGTTCTGCCCCCCAGGCTGAGGCCATGGCCCTTTTTGACCGTTTTGTGACCAGTCTGGTCAGCATCGGGAAAAAAGTTTTTATCATCAGCGGAAATCATGATTCCGCTCTGCGGGTATCCTATTTTTCCTCCCTGGTGCGCAATAGCGGCGTTTTTATCACCGAGGCCTTTGACGGCAGGCTGCAAAGCGTTTCTCTTCAAGATGAACATGGCGAAATTATCCTGTGGATGCTGCCCTTCCTTCGCCCGTCCCAGGTACGGCGTACTTTGCCTGGAGAAAAAATTTCCACCTATCAGGACGCTGTTGCTGCCGTGCTGCGCAATACGCCTATCGACCCAACCAAGCGCAACTTGCTTATGTGCCACCAGTTCATCACCGGCTGCGAAACCTCCGATTCCGAGGAGCTTGCCGTAGGCGGCCTTGATAATATCGACGCTTCGCTGTTTGAAGCATTCGATTATGTGGCGCTGGGCCATATCCACAAACCTCAGCGAGTGGGTCGGGATACTCTGCGCTACGCTGGTTCACCTCTGAAGTATTCCTTCTCCGAACACAATCACCGAAAGAGTGTCGCCCTTGTGACTTTGCAGGAAAAGGGTACGATTGAAGTGTCTGCGCTCCCCCTCTATCCCCTCCGGGATTTGCGGCTGGTGGAGGGTTCCCTTGCGGAAATCGCCGCCATGCCTTATTCCGAGGACTATGTGTGGATCACCATTCACGACGAATTGCCTCCCCCGGATGCAAGGATCACCCTTTCCATCAATTTTCCCAATATGCTCAAGTTCTCCGTGGTCAATTCCAGAACCAAGTATGATGTAAACGTGCTGGCCACGCAACGTATGGAGGACAAATCCGTGCCGGAGCTGTTTGAGGATTTTTATCGTTTGCAAAATAATGACCAGCCACCCTCGGAAGAACACAAAAAGCTGCTTGAAAAAGTGCTGAGCGACCTGGAGGAAAACAGATCATGAAACCCATCAAACTGATTCTTTCCGCATTCGGACCTTATGCAGCCCTTACGGAAATTGATTTTACTGTTTTTGGTAAGGACGGCCTTTTCCTCATCGCAGGTGATACAGGGGCGGGCAAAACCACCATTTTTGATGCTATCAGTTTTGCTCTCTACGGCGAGGCTTCCGGCGGAAAAGAACGCCGCAAAAGCAAGTCCTTCCGTTCTGATTATGCTCAGGCACGCACCGAAACCTTTGTGGAGTTCACCTTTCTGCACCGGGAGCAGCGCTTCCGCATTCGGCGCAATCCTGAATACCTGCGCCCGAAGCTCAGCGGCGAAGGTACCACTACCGAGCACGCCCATGCCTTCATGATCAACGAAACCACAAACCACCCCATCGAGGGGCTCACGGAGGTGAACGCCGCCGTCCAGGAGCTGCTGGGACTCACTCAGGATCAGTTTACCCAGACGGTGATGATCGCCCAGGGGGATTTCCTCAAAATCCTCAACGCATCTTCCGAGGATCGGAAACTCCTGTTCCAAAAGCTTTTTAACACTTCTCTGTACGCCTCGCTGCAAAGAAGGCTTCAGGAAATGAACAGCGAGGCCAGCCGGGAGATGGAGTCGCTGAACCTGCGCATTCTTGAGGGGATGAAGAAAATCAACCCGGAACCCGATGACCCCCTTCGGGAGACCTTCCAGCTCTACTGCACCGAGGCAAAATATGCCGATGTTCTTCTGCCCTTGCTCAATGAGCTTGTGGAAAAACAGAGAGGCTCCCTACGCCATCTCCGGCATCAGCAGGAAGAAAGCAAAGCCAGGCACGATCACCTGATCAAGAAAATCGAGCGGGCAAAAAACATCAACGCCAATTTTGATGCTTTGACCAAAGCGGAAACCACTTTGCAAAAGTTCATGGAGGCGCAGTCCACCGCCGACGATATGACGCTTCGGCTTACCGCTGCCAGAAAAGCGCAGGATGCCGCTTCAGAGGAAGCTCTTTGCAAAAAGAACGACTCAGAACTTCAAAGGCAGCAGGATCTCCTCCTCCAGGCAAGGGACGTTCTCGCTGGTGCAGAGGGCAAACTGCCTCAAGCGTTCAGCGAGGCGCAGGCAGCGGAACTCCTTCTCCCGGAGGCAGACGCCCTGCTGATCACCATACAGCAGCTGGAAAAGGCGCTGCCTGTTATCAGCCGGCTGACGGATCTGCGCAAGGAGCATGCTCGCAAGCAGCAAGAGATAGCCGATCTGCTTCTTGGCAGCCAGCAGGCCGATGCAGCCTACACTGCCGCCAAAGAAGGCTACTACCGCAGCCAGGCGGGGCTTCTGGCTGCCACCCTGGAGGACGGGACGCCCTGTCCCGTTTGCGGTGCATTGCAGCATCCCTCCCCCGCCTCCCTGGACAGCCAATCCGTCACCAAAGAGGAAATGGAGCTGGCCGACCGGCACCATCGTATGGCTGCGGATGCGCTGGCAGAGGCCAATACCGGCTTTGCATCCTTGCAGGCCTCCCTCTCTGCCGCTGAAAATCTCCTTGCCGAAAACGATATAGACAGGAACGAAACCTGCGAGAAGCTTCTCATCCGCATACAAACCCTGCGGCATACCGAAGAAAGCCATCGCAAACGCATAAAGGAAAGCGCAGAAAACCTAAGAAATCTGCAGATTCAGGTGGAAAAAAGCCGTACTGCCGTCGAAAACGGTCAGGCTCATCTGGACGAATTGCTTCATCAGAAGCAGGCTCTTGCCCAAGCTTTTTCAGACAAGCTTGCATACTGCGGGTTTGAAACTGAAGCGAGCTACCAACAGGCAAAGCTTTCGCCGGAAGAAATGGCAAAGATGGAACAAAAGCTGCAATCCTACCGGGAAAGAAAGCAATCCCTTTTTGACCAGATCGCCCGCTTGAAGGAAAGCCTTGCAGGCGAAGAAAGGCAGGATATCGCCGCCTTGGAGCAGACCCGTGCACAGCTTTCCACTGTTATGGAAAATGCTGCCCGCACAGAGATGAGCCTTGTAAAGAAGCAGACCCTTCATGAATCTGCCCTGAAAGATATCCAATCCGCCCGTCTTCTGCAAAAGAAAAAGGAATCCCACTGGGCAGTATTGCGTGACCTGTACGACTGCTGCGCAGGCAAGACCGCAGGCGCTCGCCGTGCAAAGCTGACCTTTGAGGCATATGTGCAGCAATACTATTTCAAACAGGTCGTGGCTGCTGCCAACAAACGGCTCAACGTGCTGACTGACGGCGTTTTCTCACTGCGCTGCAAGGAAGAAGCAAAAAACCGGGTAAGCCAGAGTGGCCTTGATCTGGATGTGTTGGACCGGGCTACCGGTCAATGGCGGGATGTTTCCACTCTTTCCGGCGGCGAATCTTTCCTGGCCAGTCTTGCGCTGGCGCTGGGGCTTTCCGACGTGGTTCAGAGCCAGAGCGGCGCCATACGCATGGATGCCATGTTCATTGATGAAGGCTTCGGTACCCTGGATGAAGCCGCCCTGCGCAACTCCCTGCAGGTCCTTTCAGAGCTGGCTGAAGGAAAACGCCTTGTAGGCATCATTTCCCATGTGCATGAACTGGAGGAACGCATAGAAAAACAGCTCATCATCTCCAAAACACCTTCGGGATCAAAGGTGAAAATCGTTCAGTGATCTTTCCATGCAAAAAGGAGCTCCCGGTGTTAGCCCGGGATGCTCCTTTTTGTGTACAACGATGCTCTGCTGCATCAGTCTTTTTCCCAACGCAGCCTTCCATCCTCCAGTTCCAGATCCAGTTTTCTGTATCCTTCCGGAGGCATTTCAATCTCAGCGGAAAAATACATTTCCGTCTCCATCACCTCGCCGGTTTCCGCATTCATCTCGTACTCCGCAAGGCCTTCTTCTTCCTGAACGATCACCTTCCACAGCCAGCGGCCGTCATCCTTTTCGGCACGGGCATACAGTACGGTTCCGTTAAGGCCGGCAATGGCGGTTTCTTCTGTGAGCTTATTCTCCTTTGCGGGCTTCAGTGCAGCGTTGTGGGTTTTCAGTGCAATGACCTGTCCTTCCCTCAGCACAACCTCATAGAACATATCTCCGTCCCGGAATTCATATTCCATCAGGCCGTCATCCCTGTCTGTCTCCAGCAATACTGCCCCTTCCGGTATCAAATTTGTTACTTCATCAGGTATGGAGGATTCCCCAAGGGCGGTGGTGGTCATCAATAGCAAGGCCAGCAACATCGTCAGCATTTTTTTCATATTGAAATCACTCCTTTCATTCTCTGTTTACCATCTTTTACCGAAGATGAAACCTCTTTTTTGTACCTATTTGTAACGGCTGATCTTTTTTCTGCCGATATATCTTGGTTCTCCTCACTAAAAACATAAGAGGTGATAACTCATGACTAATGTTGCAGGCCCTCTGCACGATCCCCATATCAAAAAACAGGGTCTTATTGATGGATTCCGTTCGATTTACATGAAAAAAAATATGTTTCCTTTCAAAATTTTATTTGAAACTGTTATTTCTCCTTTGAAAACCTACTTTGTTCCGGAAAGAAGGTTTCTGCATTTCTGCCGAAAAATTATGACGCCAAACCTTATACACATTTGCTTTATTTTCTATTTTCCTGTTTTTTCAAAAACAGCTCCTGTTTCTTTCTGTTTTCAATGTATTTTTGTTTTCCATCCGAAGGCCTCATTTCTTTTCTGTCTTTTTTATGAAATTATCCTTTTCAGTTTTCCCCGTTCATGGTCAAAACCAAGAATTTATTTTAGTTTCGGCCATTTTTTCTATTGACTTTTCCGGTAGATAATGTTATGTTTCAACCATATAGAGGTATACATTTATGTATGTCTTTATTTATGCGTCTCCCATTATACCACTTCCGAAAGGATGGCATTTCCCATGAAAATGAAGTCCCTCTTCTTCGCCATCGTACTGATGATGGCATTGGTTCTCACCGGTGCAGCAATGGCTGATTATACTGTACCCACTGTAACCACTGCATCCGACCTGATCTCTGCTGCAGCCGCCGGTGGCGATGTCGTCCTTGGCGCAAACATCGACCTTGGCGACAGCACTGTTAAGGTATCCGCCGTTACCACCTCCATCGATCTCAACGGCTACACCCTTAGCGGCAGCACCAGCAAGAACACTGCCAACACCGAAATGATCCTTGTTGAAAAAGGCGGCAAGCTGACCATTACCGACAGCAAGGGCACCGGCAAGGCTACCTATGTGTACACCGGTCCCAGCGACAACTACTCTTACACCCACAACACCGTCACCAACAATCAGGCTACCCTGATCATCGATGGCGCCAATCTGGAAAACCTCACCAATGTTTCCAGCCAGATCAGCTACGTTGTGGATACCCGCACCAACAACACTCTGGGCGATGCTACCACCACCATCAAGGGTGATAGCGTCATCAATTCTCCCTACTACATTGCCACCCGTGTATTTGCTAACTCCACCACCAACACCGGCACTCTGAACATTGAAGGCGGTACCTTCACCGGCCGTGTTCAGCTCCACGATGCTAACGCCAAAGCCAACAAGGCCGTTATCAATATCAGCGATGGCGAATTCAACGCCAACACCAATGATGCTCTGTACATCTATGGCAACACCGATACCTCCAACCTGAGCGTAAGCGTAACCGGCGGCGAATTCAATGGCCCCGTCCGCTCTGTTAACGGCGCCGGTGATGTGATCGAAGGCTTCATTTCCGGCGGTTCCTTCTCTCAGGATCCCGACGCTTCTCTGATCGTTCCCGGCGAATCCACCGTTAAGGTTGGCGATCGTTGGTACCTGGGTGATTCCATCCCCGAAGAGGAAGAAGAAGAGGAAGAAGAGGAAGAGGAAGAGGAAGAGGAAGTCATTCCTCCCACCAACACCCCTGTTACCGGCGACACCAGCAACATCGTCCTGTGGATGACCCTCATGGCCGTTGCCGTGGCTGGCATCCTGCTGGCAAGCAAGAAGCTGGGCAAGGCTCGGTAAATCCAGTCTCCAGCGTTTAAAAACCACCCTTTTTGGGTGGTTTTTCTTTGCATTCATATAAAGGAAAAGCCCATTGTGAATCCATTTGACAGATTCACAATGGGCTTGTTTTTTCACCTAAACCAGATATATACGCAGAATGCCACGAACAGAACAATTCCGGCGCACATGATCAGCGTTACCAGCAGCCCAGCTTTCAGGGCGCTTGCTGTGTACATGCGCATCTGTTTCTTATCCAGGCCGTCCTTGAATTGCTTCTCAGTAACATAGCCTGGTACACCCGGGCGTTCCGGCGTATACCAGGGCATGCCTTCCACATTCATGTTGGCAATGGTACGTCCGTCGTCGCCCTCTGGCAGATTGCTGCGCTTATCCCGATTATTCCTGGTCATAACCGCTCTCCGGGTCGTAGATGTGGCAGGCCACGGTGTGACCGGGCTTCACTTCGATGGAGCGGGGTGCCTTTTCAGAGCACACACCCTTGCAGTTGCGGCAGCGGGTATGGAACTTGCAGCCACTGGGAGGATTGGAGGGGGAGGGAATGTTTCCTTCCAGAATGATGCGGTTCATCTTCACCGTGGGATCCGGCACGGGAATAGCGCTGAACAGGGCCTGAGTATAGGGATGCAACGGCTCTGCAAAGATGTCCTCCTTGCTGGCGAACTCCACCATATTGCCCAGGTACATAACGCCGATGGTGTCGGAAATGTGCTGCACAACAGACAGGTCATGGCTGATGAACAGGTAAGTGAGATTAAACTCCTTCTGCAGGTCCTCCAGCAGGTTGATGATCTGGGCCTGGATGGACACGTCCAGAGCGGAAACAGGCTCGTCGCACACGATGAAGTCCGGATTCAGGGCGATGGCACGGGCAATGCAGATGCGCTGCCGCTGTCCGCCGGAAAATTCATGAGGATAGCGATCCTTCTGGTATTCATGCAGGCCGCAGGCCTTCATGATGCGGGTAACATAATCGTCGATCTCATTTTCCGGTACCAGTCCGTGCTCACGGACTGCCTCGCCAATGATTTCGCCAACGGGCAGACGGGGCGAAAGGCTGGAGTAGGGATCCTGGAAGATGATCTGGATCTTGGGGCGGAAAGCCTGCAGTTCCTTGTGGGTCATTTCGTCCAGCTTGGTTTCTTCGTTGAAGATGACCTCGCCGCTGGTCTTGGGGGTAAGGTTCAGGATGGTTTTGCCGATGGTGGTTTTGCCGCAGCCGGATTCGCCCACCAAACCCATGGTGGTGCCTTGCTTGATGGCAAAGCTCACATCATCCACTGCGTGAACATGGCCAACCACACGGCCGAACAGACCCGCCTTAATGGGGAAGTACTTGCAAAGGTTCTTGACCTCCACCACGTTCTTCTTTACTTCAGACATTCTGCTCGCCTCCCTTGTCTTCGTCAAAATACCGCCAGCAGCTCACGATGTGGGTATCGGTGATGCGCATTTCATGCGGGTATTCGCCGTTGCAGCGTTCCACACACTTTTCGCAGCGATCACGGAAGTAGCAGTAGTCGGGCATATTGATGGGGTTGGGCACTGCGCCGGGAATGGAGTAGAGCCGGTCAACCGTCTTGTTGATAACGGGCTTGGACTGCATCAGACCGATGGTGTAGGGATGGCGGGGATCCAGGAACACTTCCTGAGCCAGACCCTTTTCCACAACACGACCGGCATACATAACCACAACATAGTCCGCCATTTCCGCAATAACGCCAAGGTCGTGGGTAATAAGCATGATGGAAGCGTTGATCTGGGACTTCAGATTGCGCAGCAGTTCCAGAATCTGCGCCTGAATGGTAACGTCCAGAGCGGTGGTGGGTTCGTCGGCGATAATAAGCCGGGGATTACATACCAGCGCCATGGCGATAACGATTCTCTGACGCATACCACCGGAGAGCTCGTGAGGATAGCGATTGTAAACGCCCTCTGCATCAGCGATGCCAACCATCTTGATAGCCTCGATGGAGCGGGCCTTTACGTCCTCATCGCTCATTTCGGGATTATGCAGGGAGATGACCTCATCCAGCTGGAAACCGATACGGAAAACAGGATTCAGGCTGGTCATAGGCTCCTGGAAAATCATGGAGATCACATTGCCACGGATTTTTTGCATGGCTTCCAGGGGCATCTTGGCCACATCGTAAGCCTTTTCGCCAAGGTTCAGGCGCATTTCACCGGCAACGGTCTGGCCGGTAGGCCGCTGCACCAGCTGCATCAAAGACATGCTGGTAACGCTCTTGCCGCAGCCGGATTCACCCACGATACCCACAGTCTTGCCGATGGGTACATCGAAGGAAACGCCGTCCACTGCCTTCACCGTGCCGATGTCGGTGAAGAAGTAGGTGTGAAGATTATCAAACTCCACAACGTTCTCCGGGTTCTTCATCGTGGTGAGGTACTCGGATTCCGGCACATTCTTGCGCTCCCGCTTCTTTTCGTAGGCACGGGTAATTTTGATGTTCTCCTTGCTGATCTTGCGGGATTCTCTGGCAGAAATATAGCCAGTTCCTTTTTTGTTTGCTTTCATGATATTTCCTCCCGCTTATCGCTTCATCTTCGGGTCAAAGGCATCACGCAGACCGTCACCGACAAAGTTGAAGCCAAGCACGGTGAGCACGATCAGTACGCCTGCGGGAATCCAGATGAACCAGTAGTTAGACATTACATAAATGTTGCTGGCGGAGTTGATAATGGTACCCCAGGAAGCCAACGGGTACTTGATGCCCAGGCCCAGGAAGGACAGGGTGGCTTCCGTGAGGATGATGCCGCCCAGAGACATGGTGGCCTGCACGATAAGCAGAGGCATAACATTGGGCACCAGATGGCGGAAAATACGCCGGCTGATACGGATACCGGTAGCCTCGGTGGCAACCATGAAGTCCTGCTCACGCAGGGACAGGATCTGGCCACGAACGGTACGGGCAATACCGGTCCAGCCCATAATGCCCATGATACCCATCAGCATGAAAATACGGGTATAGGGGTTGACCTCGAAGGCGTCCATCAGAGCGCCGGCGATGATCATCATGGGATAATAGGGAATGGAGTTGAACAGGTCAACAAAACGCATCAGCAGGGTATCCACCCAGCCGCCGAAGTAACCGGAAACGCCGCCGATGATAATACCGATGAGCATTTCCAGGAACACAACGATGAAACCGACCATCAGGGAGATACGGCCGCCGTACATAAGACGGGTCAGCACGTCCATGCCGTGATCGTCAGTACCCAGCCAGTGAGCCTTGCTGGGAGAAGAATACATGTCGATCAGCAGCGTTTTCTGCTCAGTGTAAACCACATAGTTGTGGTCTTCCAGCTTAACGGTATTCTTTTCGGCGGTGCCTTCGTCATTCACAAAATCAAAGGTGCTTTCATGGTTTGCGATGGCATTGCGCACAGCCTCTTTGTATTCCACAGGCAGGAACATACCAGAAATGACAGGGTTAACGGTCACGTTGGTAACTCTGGCAACCAGGGTTTTTTCTTCGCCCTCGCCGGTATAGATGGTGGCTGCGGTCTCGGATTCGATATCCATGCCGTAAGTCACACCGTCATATTCAAAAGAGGTTTCGCCCGCATGCATGGCAGTTTCGCTCAGCAGACGGAAATCAAAATTCTGGATAAGGGAAAGATTCTCGGGAGCATATGCATCATAGGTAAGCTTGCTGGCCAGAGAAATATCCTCAAAGCTGGAAAGCACATAGCTCTTTGCCTTGCCGGGGATCAGCGTATAAGTAACGCCGTCCAGCTCAAAGGTGCTCTGCTTTCCCTGCACAGCCGTGGTGGCCGCGCTCTTGAGCTCGTCGGAAATAGCGTTGTCGCCAATGGGCTTGATATCTACAATCTTTCCAAGGGCAGCCACGTTAGCCAGTTCATTGGCAGTGCTGATGCTGAAGAAATCATCGGCAATCTTGTTAATGCTGTAGTTGGTTTCGCTGACTACAAAGGAAGTCTTGCCTGCATTGACAGTTTCATTGAACTTCGCCTTTGCAAGATTGGGCAGGCTTTTGCCCTCCTGATACACCAAGCCGAAGGAATCGTTGACCTTGGCACGGGAGAATTCCTTGCTGGCAAAGTCATGCTTGTTGAAAACCTGATCCTGCTCGTAGGGGCTCACAATGCCGCCCAGGAAGGAAAAAGCGAACATGAATACCAGGATGCAGATACCAGCGATGGCAAGACGGTTACGGATGAAGCGCTTGAAAACCATCATTCCGGGAGAAAGAACTTTAACCCGGCGGCCGTCGTCCAGAGAAAGATTCTGATTTGTGTTGGCATTGTTGGCATTGTTGGCATTGTTGGTATTGTTGGTTTCAGACATTGTTTACGCTCCTCCTTTCCGTCAGTTTACACGCACACGGGGGTCAACCACGGCGTACATAATATCGGCCAGCATAAGGCTGATCTGGGTCAGCACAAGGCCGAATACAGAATAGAACATGGTGAAGGGCAGGTCGCCAGCCACCATGGCATCGTAGGCGATATAGCCGATACCGGGGATCTGGTACAGCGTCTCGGTGATCATGGAGCCGCTGAACAGGCTGGGCACCAGATAGCTCATGTAGCTGACCAGGGGAATCAGCGTATTGCGGAAAGCATGACGGTTGATAACCACCTTTTCGGACAGACCCTTTGCCCGTGCGGTGCGGATGTAGTCAGCATTGAGCACTTCCAGCATATTGGTACGGGTGTAGCGGGTCAGACCGCCGATGTTGAGCATGGTCAGCGTAAGGGTGGGCAGCACCATGTGATGGAGCATGTCCAGGATCTTGCCGCCGGGAGTCAGCTGCTCGTGGAGCCTGCCAACGATACCGTACAGGTCGAACCATCCAAGCTTAACGGCGAAAATATATTTGAGAACCGTTGCCAGGAAGAAAGTGGGCAACGATATACAAAGCATAGCAAAAACGGTGATGCCATAGTCAAAACCGCTGTACTGATGCCTTGCGGCCTGAATACCCAGCGGAATACAAATGGCAACCTGCAAAATAAGGGTAACCACGTTCAAAACGACAGAATACCAGATAACATCGTTGAACTTTTCGGTTACGGGCATACCATATTTCCAGCTTTCACCAAAGTCGCCCTTGAGAACATTCAGGAGCCAGTTGGTAAAGCCGGTAAAAACGTCGTCGTTCATGTGATAGGCTTCGTTAAGTTTTTCCAGCCATTCCTCATAGCTGGCACCGCCGGTGGTGGCACTGGCGGCTGCACGCTGCCGTGCGAGCCCTTCCACAAAGGAGGTGGGCATACAGCGCATTACGCCGTAAATGATAAATGAACCGCATAGGATGATGATAAGGGCCAGACCGATACGTCTGACAATAAACTTCCACACTTGTGCATTCCCTCCCCAAAAGGTTTTATCTCCCCGTACTCATCAATGTGGCTCAAGCCACCCCCCGCCGAAGCGGGAGGTGGCCCGAGCGCTTAATTAGCATCTAATGGGGAGTTGATGCTTTTCAGTTTGATTACTGAGCAGCCTCAACCATCTTCATGGTCTGAATTTCGGACAGCCAGCCCCAGTAGGTGGTGACGTCGGGGGTCACGGTAGCGGTGTCAACGCGCACGGAGCTTGCGATGACGATGTTCTGACGCTGGTAGGCGGGGATTTCCACGGCCCAATCCATGATCTCTTCCAGAGCGGCACGGTAGAGAACCTTGCGGTAGCTCTGGTCGGAGGACTTACGGGCTTCCAGGATCATCTCGTCCAGTTCAGGGGACTGGATGTGATAGTGGTTGGAGTCGGAACCGCCCAGACCAACGATGTTGGAGGAGTGGTAAACCTGATACATGTCAGGATCAATGGTGGAGCCCCAAGCAGCGCACCACAGTTCGTGGGTGCCAGCGTCCATGGAATCCCACAGCACGTTGGAGTCAGCGGGGTCATTGATCTTGAGCTCGATGCCGATGGTAGCCAGAGCAGCCTTGGCGTCGGTCAGGATAGCGAAGGAGGGATGATCGCCGATACCATCAGCGGGGATGATGACTTCGTAGGACAGCTTGGCGCCTTCGGGAGCGGTCTCGAACTGGCCCTTCTCTTCGTTGAAGGTGAAGCCGGCAGCCTTGAAGTAGCCGATAGCGGCCTGCAGGGCAGCGGCGTACTTGTCTTCGGTAGTCATGTCAGCGGTGAAGATGGGGTTGCCATCTACGTCCACGGAGAAAGCTACACGATAGCCTTCGTCAGTTGCCTGAGGAGCGGCCCAGGAAGTGCTGGAGATGGGGTAGTTGATGACAGAAGCAGCGTCTCCGTAGTAGGAGTCGAAAGCGGTGTCACGGTACACGGCCAGGACGGTGGCAAGACCCTTGCGCAGGTTCTTGGAAGCGTCGGAGCCGGGTTCGCCGGCTACGTTAACGGTATCAGCGTTGATGCCGATGTAGCCATAGCCCAGGTTAGCCACGGAGTAGGTGGTAACCACGTCGCCGGTCACTTCGCCGTTGCTGTTGTAGGAACGCAGCATCTCGAAGTTAGCCTTGGTGCCGTTCAGCTCGCCGCCGTCGGCGGTGCCGGTCTGCACAGCGGTAGCAACTTCAGCAGAGTTGGTTTCCTTATACTGAGCGGTAGCGATAGCGGGAGCGCCCTTGTAGTAGAACTCGTTGGCTTCGTAGTACACAACGCGGTTCTCGTACTTCACAAACTTGTAGGGGCCAGCGCCCATGGGAGCAGCGTTCTTTTCCTGCACGCAGGTCAGATCGCCGAAGGGATGACCGAAGTTGTTGGCTTCGTAGTCATAGGTGCCGTCGCCGTAGTAGTGCTTGGGGGTGATGGCCAGGCCGCAGATGCTGTAAACAGCGGGAGCGGAGAAGCCCTTAACCTTCACTTCAACGGTGTAGTCATCCAGCTTCTTGATACCGGAGATGTTGGGAACGCCAGCGGTCATGTCAACACCCTGAGCGGAAGCCAGAGTAGCCATGGTCTCGGTGTTCAGAGCATCGGTAGTGGTACCGGTAGCGGATTCGCCAGCAGCCAGGTAAGCATCGAAGCTTCCTGCATACTTGGCATAAGCAGCCTCGTAGTAGTCCTCAGCGGTGGGCAGCACGTCGGTAGCCAGGTCGAAGGTCTCGCCGGAGGCGGTGGTCAGCACGGTGCCATCAACAGTACCGAAGCCCCACATAGCCATACCGAAGGCAACCTTCAGGCCGTCGGAAGCGCCGATTTCGTCCACGGTCTTGCCAATGGCAGGAGCGTAGTCTTCGGTGCAGTAGTTGGTGTACACATAGTCCACGATGCCCTGCACGTCGGCGGTCCACAGAGCCTTCACGGAGCCGTAGTAAGCATCATACTGCTCCTTGGTGAAGGGATCGGCTTCGGTCACAGTGTATTCGGGGCCGGCAGCAACCAGAGCGTCGAACACGGTCACAACAGCTTCCAGAGAAGCCTCGGGGATCTGGGTCATGTAAGCGTCCAGACCGAGGATGTCATAGCTGTTGAGGGTGGTGGAGCCAGCATAGCTGGGATCCAGATATACATAGTAGGTGAAGATGATGTCGTCAGCAGTTACGGGCTCGCCATCGGAGAACTTCAGGTCCTCACGGATCTTCACGGTGTAGGTGGTGATGTCGGTGGCTTCGTCATACACTACGCTGATGTTTGCGGGGCCAGTGTAGGTGTAATCGGTGCCATTGTAGTTAACGGTTTCGCCTTCGATGGCATTGTAGATGATACCGCCCACACGGTCGGTGGTCATCATGCCCAACTGAGTCATTTCGACCACATTCTGGTCGTACTCAGTATCGGCGAAGTAGGGGCTGAACTTTTCAGACAGGGTGTCGGTAGCAACAACCAGGGGAGTGCCGACAACCGCGTCTTCTGCCATAGCTACCATGCCGAACAGCATGGAAACAGCCAGAAGCAGAGCCAACAGTTTCTTCATGATTGGTTCCTCCTTTTAATTTTTCAACACTCTGTTACAATGACAGGTTTTTGTATAAACACCTGCACATAAACAGATGTGTTCTATTTTTGTATTTTATCATCGACCCGTTCTGTTGTCAATCCGGATATTTCTCATAAGTCTGCAAAACATCACAAATATTGAACGTTATTTTGCTTTTTCCCGTCCGTTGTGATATGCTTTTTCAGCACAGCTTTCTTTGACAGGAGGAAATAATTGTGAAAGAAAGGAAATACAAAGAGGACTATGGCTTTCGCACCTACATTGACGACCGTGGAAGGGAAAAACGGGAAGCCGTCTATCAGGGAGAATACTTCCGCTATGCCGCAGGTGCAGAGGAAAAAAAGAAAAGCCTGCTGTTTGCTGCGATATGCGCAGGACTTTTCCTGATTTTCTACTTTATATATATGAAGCTGAACACCCCCAGCGCATACTGCATGTATGTGCTGCCGCTGGCGGCATGCGCGCTGATTGTGCTGGTGTACTGGCTGATGGGCATTTTTTCCATGTGGAGAGCCCCTGAAAAAATGACCCGTCTGCAAAAGGAAAACGGCATCGGTCGTGTGCTCCGCTCCTCGGTGGGCTGCGGCGTTGTACTGACCATTGCCTGCATTGGCGATATCATCTACATGCTCTTTTCCCTGCGGGGGGGCTTTACAAAAGAAATCCCAGGCTTTGCCATGCTTTGCTGTGCTGCCATGGCCGCTGTGGGCTGCTTTGTTCGCATCCGGGAAACCTATAACCGTATCGTTACCATCAAATAAAGGAGAACCTGCAATATGAAATGGTATACAAAACTGTTCGTTCTTCTGGCAGTCGGCACCCTGCTGTTTGTCATCGTGGGAATGATCTATCTGGTCAATGCAAAGTACCGCATGAACGACTATACTGTAGAGCTGGGTCTGGCCTTCAACGCCGCCACCTACGTCAACGCCACCGAAACCTTCACCGATGAAGAAAATGCCGTCATTGCCGAATTCAACGGCAAACGCAGCGTCATCGTGCCCGAAAACTACAAATCCCTGCAAAGCTACCTGCGCCGGGATCATGCCATGCCCTTCCTGGCTTTTGTAAACAAGGACAAAGCCCTGCATATTTCCATTTGCGGAAAAAGCCACCTGTACATCGTGGGCGACAAGGACGGCCAGGGTGCGCTCATCCGCTTTGAAAGCTCCGGCGAAAAATTCACCATGCACGTCACCGGCGGCGACCTCTGGCAGAAAATCCTGGATGTTTCGCTGAAGGGAAGTTATCATGGGGAGAATATTGGTTTGGAATAAAAATGAGCCCGCACATTTTGTGCGGGCTTCTGGCTGTCAAAAAATGCGCAGGGTGCAGGGGGATCATCCCCCTGCCGGGTGTGGGCAGAGCCCACATTCCTTGTGCCGCAGCACTTTCAAGAAAGCACAGCGAGCACCGAAGGTGCAAGATTTGCGGCTTTGACTGACAAGAATGAGGTTTTTCGACAAGCTTGAGCCCGCACATTTTGTGCGGGCTTTTCTTTATCGCATACCATAAGTCGGCTCGGAAATAATGGTGCAATTTGTTTTGCTCTCGACCCACCAATACGGCGGTTCGCTCCAGTCGCCAAATCTGTCCAGAGTCCAGGAGGCTGTCATTTCGCTTTGACTGTACGGCCTAACGCACACATAGTATACTCCCGGACGATCAAGCTTGATGGTATAGCTATCGTTGTTGAAAGTTTTGTCCCATTGGTAGTCTTTATAAGTCATGCTATCCTCATGACCCACTTCAATTGAATATTTTCCCCATTCTTCTGCTGTGCCCATAGCACCGGAGAGCAGTTTGGTATAACTCAATTCCGTGCATGTTCCCTTGACTTGAGTCAATGTCAACTTTGCGTTTCCATTGCTTCGGACAAAAAACACGGCTTCTGTTTCCCCGTCGCCGGAAGTGCTGTGGATTGCCTCGTGGAAAATTCTTCCGCAATATTCACTTCCCCAATTGAATCCAACTTCGGCAGATGCGCTGGCCATGCAAAAAACAAAACTTACAATCAACATAATGCATACGATCTTTTTCATTGTGGTTACCTCCTGATTACTTCATATAAGTAGTTTCAAACTTCCCAAGAATCTCCCTGGTATCTTCCTTCATATACCCCATTGCCTTTTCCCGCAATTCCTCCGGGATGCCGTAGTAGGCCTGGGCCACGCCGCCGGTAATGGCTGCAAGGGTGTCGCTGTCGCCACCGATGGAAATGGCGTTGCGGATGGCGTCCTCATAGTCCGTGGATTCAAAGAAGGCCATCAGCGCCTGGGGAACGGTTTGCTGGCAGGTCTCGTTGAAGCGGTAGCTGTCCCGGATGCCGTCCAGGGTAAAGTCCATGGGATAGTATTCTGCGTTGATCTTTTCACGGATTTCTTCCATGCTGCTGCCGTTTCGGGCCATCCAGATGGCCACGGTGGTGGCCTCAGCGCCCTTGATCCCCTCGGGATGATTGTGGGTGACTCCCGTTACTGCCGCAGAAAGCATCTTTGCTTCCTCCAGCGTTTTTGCAGCAAAGCCGCAGGGGCTGACCCGCATGGCAGCGCCATTGCCGTAGCTCCCGTAGGGTTGCGGGTTTGCAGTGTGCAGCCAGTTTCTGAACATGCCACCGTAGCCCGCATGGGGATACTTGTTGCCCATGAGCTGCATGCAGCGCACAGTGCAGTCCTCCAGCTTTTCGCCGGTGGAGCGGCTTTCCATAATCGCCTGTGCCACCGCCAGCGTCATGTAGCTGTCATCCGTCATGAAGCACCTTTCCTTAAGGAAGGGGAAATTCTTGTGCTTCACATTGTGCCATTCGTACACAGAACCTGCGATATCTCCGATAATTGCACCCAACATATTGATTTACCTCCTGTTAATATAGTCTTCTTCGATGGGGGCTTTCCAGGTGCAGTCCAGCTTCCTGCCCCTGCGCACCGTGCTGACGGCGTCGCTGACGGCTGCATAGTTGACCATGAGACCCGGCGCATCGCAATGGAAGTCCACCGCCCTGTCCTCTTCAATACCAAAGCTCCTTGCAGTTTCGACAGCGTCGATGTTCGCAGCCAGGAACAGGAATTCCCAGCCGTACCTTTCCTTTTGCCGCTGAATCATCTGCTTCACCTTTTCCGCAGAGTACCTGTGGCTGGCGTTTTCCAGGCCGTCAGTGGTGATGACGAACATGGTTTTCTCCGGCACATCCTCCGGCCGGGCGTACTTGTGAATGTTGCCGATGTGGTGGATGGCTCCGCCGATGGCGTCCAGCAGAGCGGTGCAGCCTCCGGGGAAATAATCTTTGCCCGTCATGGGGCTGATCTTCCTCACGTCCACCCGATCGTGAATCACCTCCGTTACGGTGTTGAAGAGCACCGTGGATACCAGAGCCTCGCCGGATTCATTCCGCTGCTTTTCGATCATGCTGTTGAAACCGCCGATGGTATCGCCTTCCATACCGCTCATAGAGCCGCTGCGATCGATGATGAATACCAGCTCCGTCAAATTCTTTTTCATATTAAAAACCTCCTGTATGATTGTTCTTTGCCTTGGTACGATACAATCATACAGGATGTGTCCCTTCGCTGGGTCGCTCCGGAGGCGACATTTTCATTTTTTGTCATTTCTATGAAAAACAGATTATGTTCTTATTTTTGGGCTATTTCTATAAGCCGCTGACCGGCGATCCGGTACACTGTCCAGTCGCTCATAGGCTGAGCGCCCATGGAAAGGTAGAAATCTATGCTGGGCTGATTCCAGTCAAGGCAGCTCCATTCCAGGCGGCCGCAGCCCCGCTCCACAGCAAGTTGCGCAAGTTTTTTCAGCAAGGCCTTGCCAAAACCTTTGCCACGATAATCAGGCCGCACAAAAAGATCTTCCAGATAGATACCGCCTCTGCCCAAAAAGGTGGAAAAATTATGAAAGAAAAGTGCAAATCCTACAGCATCTTCTGCTTCTTCGGCAATGAGCACCTCCGCCGTCTTCCGCACAAAGAGCCATTCCCGGAGCAGCGCTTCTGTTGCCACCACCTGATCCAGCATATGCTCATATTCTGCCAGCTGACGGATAAAATCAAGAACTACAGGAATATCCTTTTCCTCAGCAAAACGAATGTGCATTGGCCTCTCCCCCATCACACGCCCAGCACAGGCTGGTCAAAATCAAAGAGTATCTGGTTTACCTGATGAATATCGTATATTTGCTTTTTGAGGCAGTACTCGATGATGATGTCAAATTTGCTGCTGGGCGAGAGGGCGAAACCCGCCTTCAAAAGCAGCTCGTCAGTTTCCTGCCGGTTCAGGCTCAGGGCGATGGCCAGGGCCACAGCTGTGGTCTTTTTGGGCTTGTAGGCTATATCATTGCGGATTTTGGAAAACAGCTTCCTGTCCATATTGGCCCGCTTGTAGCACTCTGGATCCTTCATGCCCCTCTGGTCTATGAGCCGTAGCACCATCTGGGAAAAGCTTTCGTCCACATGCTTCAGGGCCTCTTCCAGGCTGATGCTGCTTGTATCCGCAAGAAAGCCGGGAAAATCATCCTTCTCGGGCTCTGCCAGAAAGCTTTCCGGCATAGTAGCGCATACTCTGATTTCTTTTTTTGCACGGTCCCCGTGTTTCCCAATGCCTCCGAAAGCAGCGCCTTTTTCCGGTTTTTTCAGCGCTGCGTCAAAACGCTCTGCATCCTCCAGATTATTATCTGCCGACCAGTCAAAGCTGCTAAGCGAGTTGCTCTTGTCTTTCTTCTTTTCAGAAAAAAATCCAGCAGATGCATCCGGCGCAACGCTGCTCATGGAAGGTTTTTGCTTACTCTCGCCCCGGAGCCACTGCCTCATGGAATCCCGGAATCGCTCCCGGCGCAAGTCCGTATGCTCGTTTACATAGTTTTCGTCAATGTACTGAGCGATGCCATGAAACAGCTTGCCGCTGAGATGATAGCTTTCCGGATCGAAAACAACGATATATACCATCATGTCGTTTTCCATAAGGAAGCTGCTGATGGTAGTAACAGCAATATTCAGTGCAAGTTCTCTTGGAAAACTGAAAATCCCTGCGGAAATCAACGGGAAAGCCACCGTTTCCAGTTGATAATCCCGGGCCAGCTCCAGCGAGGAACGGTAGCAGGATTCCAGCAGTTCCTTTTCCCCGGAACTGCCACCGTGCCACACGGGCCCCACGGTGTGAATCACATAGCGGGCAGGAAGTTTATATCCTTTGGTGATCTTGGCCTGACCCACCTCGCAGCCGCCAAGGGTAAGGCATTCCTTCAGCAATTCCCTTCCGGCCGCCTTGTGGATGGCTCCGTCCACACCGCCCCCTCCGCCCAGGGATTTGCAGGCAGAATTCACAATTGCGTCTACCTTCATATGGGTAATATCATTGCGTACGATTTGCAGCGGCACGAGGGTTCCTCCTTATATGAAAAAATGCAGATTACATAAAGATTTATATCAGTATATCATTCCTTTTGAAAAGGCGCAAGAAATCCGGACAGAAAAAGCCGCCTGCAGGCCCGGCGGGGCATACAGGCGTTTTTTGTCAGAGCAAGTCGTCAAAAAGGCTGATATTTTCTGCGGAAAGCGGCAGCTGACCTTCCTGCTGCTTCTTGATAATTTCTACAATGCGGTCGTTAATGGGAGTTTTTACGCCGTATCTGCGGCCATAGTCGCACACCACGCCATTGATGGCATCCACCTCGCAGGGCTTGCCGTTTTTCAGGTCCTGCAGCATGGAAGGCTCAATGGCCCGATGTTTTTTCATGGCGATGGGGATCAGCAGCGTGCCCACAAAACGCTTCAAGGCGTTCTTGTAATAAAACAGCGCCGTGATGTTTTTGCCCTGCACAGGGGCGAAGGTAACTCCAGCGGCATGGCCCACGTCGATGCATTCCTTCATGCAGCGGATGGCTACCCGACGGCCCGCAGTGCTGCCAGACACATCGCCGAACACGCCGCCCATCACCGTACCAAGGCCGGAGAACGTGGCGTTGATCAGCAGCTTGGACCAGCGTGCGCCCAGCAGGTTTTCTTCCTCGTGAACCGGGCACATTTTTTCCAGCAGTTCCTTCACCATGGCGTACTGCGCATCGGTGATGCCTTCCATTTTGCCCATATGGAAAGAAAGGCTGTCCACCTCACTGGTAAGGGTGCACTGGCCGGGAGCGGACAGCGTTGCGCCCCATTCCACCACACAGCCCATGGTGCGCCCGGAACCGATAATCTCTGCAATGCCGGGTTCAGGCAGGCCGTTTTGCAGGGTGACCATCACGCCGTCTTCTGCAAGGAAGGGTTTCAGGAAGCTGACTACCTCAGGGTTTTTCAACTGCTTGGTCATCAAAAGGATCACATCGTATACCCCGGTCATCTCATCGGGGGTGATGGCGGTAACGGGCACGTTCATTTCCACCGTGCCGGTAATCCTTGCGCCGTCCCGGTTGAGGGCTTCCACATGTGCTTTGTTGCGGTTGATGAGATCAATGTGGGTACCGCTCTTTTCGATAAATGCGCCCAGCACCGTTCCCAGGGAACCTGCGCCATAAATTGCGTAGCGTTTCATTTGTTTCATCCTCCTTTTTTTGAACCGTTATTCCATAATTCCTAAGTAGAAGCCTTCCAGCTCTTTTGCGTCCATCAGAACCGGTACGGGATACAGCGGGTTGGCCTCTTTTTCTGCATGGGCAGCCATTTCGGGAATATCCCCGGGACAAATGCCCTTGAGGGTGGCTGGAATGTTCATTCTTTTATTCATCTGCCGTATGGAGGTGATGAACTTTTCTGCCGCCGTTGCCGGGCTGTCCGTTTGATCCGCTACCCCTGCACAGACCGCCAGCGTCATAAGTTTCCCGTGGATGGCCACACCGTATTTTTCCAGCACATTGGGCAAAAGAACGGCATTGGTCAACCCGTGGGGAAAATTATACTGTCCGCCCAGAGAATGGGCCACCGCATGAACATATCCCACATAGGAACGGGAAAACGCCACGCCTGCCGCATAGGATGCCCGGAGCATATTCCGGCGTGCCTCCATGTTGCTGCCGTCAACGTATGCTTTTTCCAGACTGGCAAAAATCAGCCTCACCGCTTCCATTGCCATGGACCGGGTCTCTTTGGTGGTGCTCCGGCCAATAAAGGCTTCCACCGCATGGGTCAGGGCATCCATACCTGTGGCCGCCGTCAGGGACGGGGGCAGGCTGCGGGTCAGTTCCGGATCCAGCACTGCATACCGGGGAATGAGGGTAAAATCGTTCATGGTATACTTGTGCTTCTTTGCATCATCGGTTAGAACGGCCGTCAGCGTTACCTCGCTGCCGGTGCCTGCGGTGGTAGGGATGGCGATCAGCGGAGGGATCTTTCTGAGCACCTTCAGCAAACCTTTAAGCTGCCGGAGGCTTTTGTGCGGGTAGGCGACCCGTGCGCCCACCCCTTTGGCGCAGTCCATGGGTGAGCCGCCGCCAAGGGCAATAATGCAGCTGCATTTTTCGTCCTCGTAGAGTTTTCTGGATTCCTCCACGTTGGTTACGGTGGGGTTGGCCCGTGTGCCGCTGTAGATGGCGCAGCGGATGTTCATCCGGCCAAGCAGCGCTTCCACCCTTGCGGTAAGGCCGGCCTTGCATAGACCCTCATCCGTCACCAGCAATACAGCCTCCGGCCGAAGGCGGTGAAGCAGACTTTCCAGTTCTTCCACGCTATGGAACAATTGGGGCTCCCGATAAGGCAGCAATGGAAATGCCAGCCGGAAAGCGCCCTGATATATCCTGCAATATATCCGCTTGAGCAGCTTCACAGTTCCATCTCTCCTCTGCTGATTTTTTCCAGATTATCCGCAATAAGCGCAAGCTGGTTTTGCAGTTCGGCCCTTTCCTCGTCGCTGAGGCCGTGGCCGCCCGCCTTCACTGCCATAAGGGCCTGACGGGATACATACTCTGCGGCCTTTCTGCCTTCCTCGGTCAGAACAAGCCGTACCCGGTAGCGGTTATCCTCCCGTAAAATAAGGCCTTCCCTCTCCATTTCCGCCACCGTTCGGGATACCGCCGCCTTGTCCTTGTCGCACATTTCGCTGAGTTTTGCTGCGGTAAGCCCTTCCGGGCGGCGGTAGAGCGCAGCAAGATACTGGGCGAAAATACCCTTGCTTCCGTATTCCACCATTACATTTTTCTCTATTTTCTGGATGGAATGATAGATGCTGGCAATGGATGAGGCAAACTGTTCGTATCGGCTCTGCATCCTCCGAACCTCCTTGCGCAGATATACTTTCTTGCTGATTTTTATGATACTCCAAACCAAGTTGAGATGTCAACGTGATGTTTTTTGTCATACTTTTGTTGTTTTTTTATCCTTGAAGCACGCTTTGCAAAGGTCTATAATATTTGGAAACGATTTCGTTCAATAAACAACAGAAACGAGAGGATACACATGAAAAAGTACATTGCTGAATTCATTGGCACTCTTACTCTGGTCACCCTGGGCTGCGGCACCGCCATGCTGGTGGGCTGCAAAGCAGATCACGGTTCCGGTTACCTGCTGACTGCCCTGGCCTTCGGTCTGGTCATCGTTGGCATGGCCTACTGCGTGGGCAACATCTCCGGCTGCCACATCAACCCCGCTGTTTCTCTGGGCGTTCTGATGAACAAGGGCATGTCCGTGAAGGATTTCATCGGCTACGTCATCTCCCAGTGCCTGGGCGCTCTGGCCGGTGCCGGCCTGCTGGCTGCTATCTTCGGCCTGGGCAAGGTCACCGACATGACCGGCGCCTTCGGCTCCAACGCTCTGACTGGCGTGGGCGGCAGCGTTTTCGCCGGCCTGCTGGTGGAAATCGTTCTGACCTTCATCTTCGTGCTGGTCATCCTGGGCGTTACCTCCAAGAATGCTGGCCACGGCTCCTTCGGCGGCCTGGTTATCGGCTTCACTCTGGTGCTGGTTCACATTCTGGGCATCGGCCTCACCGGCACTTCCGTCAACCCCGCCCGCAGCTTCGGCCCCGCTGTGGTGGCTGCCATTTCCGGCAACACCGCTGCTCTGAGCTGCCTGTGGGTATTCATCGTTGGCCCGCTGGTTGGCGCTGCTCTGGCTGCCCTGGTTCACAAGTTCCTGGAAAGCAGCAAGGCCTGATTTATCACAAAAAACAGCATGGGTTATCCCGTGCTGTTTTTCTTTTGCCATTTTGGATACAAATGTGGTATAATCCTTCCAGAAACCAAACCTGTTACATATGAAAGGTGTGTTTACCATGTTTTATGAATTGAACGTAGCCGGCCTCAAGCGCAACCTTCCCCTCTGCCCCGTGAACGACAAGCTGTACATCGGCGCTTTCGTCATTTTTGGCGATGTGGAACTGACCGAAGCCTGTGCCCGTGACCTGCTGAAGTTGGCCCCCGAACACGATGTGCTCATCACTGCCGAATCCAAGGGCATCCCGCTGGTATATGAAATGGCCCGCCAGAGCGGTGAAAACCGTTACCTTATCGCCCGCAAGGCCGCCAAGCTGTACATGAAGAACGTCTTCACCACGGAAGTGAACAGCATTACCACCGAAAAGAAGCAGACCCTGTGCATCGACCAGGATGATGCAGATTTCATGAAGGGCCGCCGGGTGGTTATCGTGGATGACGTTATTTCCACCGGCGAAAGCCTGAAGGCCGTGGAAACCCTTGTGGAGCAGGCCGGCGGCATCGTGGTTGGCAAAATGGCCATCCTTGCCGAAGGCGATGCTCAGGCCCGCAAGGATATCATCTATCTGGAAAAACTGCCCCTGTTCAATCCTGACGGAAGCATTATGGAATAAGGCATGCCGCCAAGAAACAAGGCAAGAAACAAAGCGCACCCGCACGTCGCCTCAGGGCGGTGAGCAGGTGCGCTCTTTTATGGTTCAACAAACCGAAAAACCCGTTTTTTATGCCCGTGTTACAAAATGCTTCATCGGACCATCCAGACAGTTTATTTCCTTTTTCAGAAATTCCGGATAGATAACCGCTTTTTCAAGCTGACCGACGGGCAGCCAGCCCGCCACCACGTTATCGTTATCCCTGTTAGGAACAAAAACAGCATCATCGGGAATATCGAAACCGTCGCACAAATCCACCAGAAAATAGAAAGAGATATTGTGAACCTGTCTGCCGCCGGATTGCCAAAAGCATTCCTCACTCCAGATAACACGCCTGCAACGGATATTTACTGCCATTTCTTCCCGAAATTCACGAATAAGGCCTTCTTCCAGCGTTTCGCCGATTTTGATGTGACCCCCGGGCAAAGCGTATTCCATGCCGTTCCGTTCCCTCTGCACAAGGATTTTGTGATCCTTCACCAGCACGGCAGCGACTCTTACATCGCAGGAGTACCCTTCCCCTGCAAATATCCAGTCCTTTTCCATATTAACCCCCGTCAGTGGTCTTCCTTGCCCCTGGTGGCTCTGGACAGGCGATAACCGTCGTATTCCATGGTAGCGTTGTTTTCCCGGGGCATGGAAAACCCGCATTTTTCATAAAAAGAATAATTTTCCGGCGTGGTTCTTGCCGTCCAGTTTCCGCTGGGCAGTTTTGCAAGGCACTTCTCCACCAGTTTTCTGCCCAGACCCATGCGGCGGTACTCATCCAGCAGGATCAAATCCTGTATGGAAGCAACCATCACCCTGTCGGATACTACCCGAACCATTCCCACAAGTTCCTCCCCGTCCCAGACGGTAAAGGCCCAGGCGGAGTTTTTCATGGCAATTTCAAACTTTTCGTTTTGCCAAAGGGGGAGGCTGCTGCCGCACCATCCCACAGCTTCGTACAGCTTTCTCAGCCTTGCGCCGTCCACGCCCCCGGTTCCCTCCCGGATGACCAGCCCCTTGTAATACTCGTACACCGGCGTCACCTCACGCAGCTTCTTCGGCGGCTTCCCTGCGCTTCAGCGCACGCCGGAACCAACTGCCGGAAAGATAATACACAATAAACAGCACCGACGTCAGCGCCCATGTAAGGGGATAGCTTACCAGTACCATGGGCAGCGTGCGGTTATGAGGCACCACAAAGAACAGCCACAATACCCGCATCAGGCATACGCCGGTCAGCGTCATGATGGTGGGAACCAGCGTATCGCCGGTACCCCGCACTGCGCCGGAAAGCACCTCGATGCACACAAAGGTAAAATAGGTGGGCACCAGCAGCCGGATGATGGAAAGGCCGATCTTGACCACGTTTGCATCATCGGTGAACATCTTCAGGAGGAAGCCTCCACCCAGAAGCAGTACGCCGGAAAGAACGATGGTGGTCGCAAAGGCCATCTTCAGGCAGGTACGCACGCTCTGGCGCATGCGGTCATACTTGCCTGCGCCAAAGTTCTGCCCGGAAAAGGTGGTAATGGCAATGCCAAAGGCGTTAATGGTCATCCAGAAAAGGCCGTCGATCTTGCCATAGGCAGTCCAGGCGGCCATGGTATCGGTACCGAAGGAGTTGACTCCGCTCTGGATGATTACATTGGAGATGGAGTACATCACCGATTGCAGACCCGCAGGCAGGCCAATGCGCACGATGCCCCGCAGCATCTCCCCATGGAAGCGTATCTTTTTGGGAAAGAGCTGGTAGTTCATGGGCGAGCGCATCAGAGTGACCACCACCAGAACAGCGCTGGTCAGCTGGGAAAGGATGGTAGCCAGCGCAGCGCCTGCCACGCCCATATCAAGGCCCACCACCAGCAGCACGTCCAGAAGGATGTTCATCATGCAGGAGCAGATCAGGAAAAACAGCGGCCTGCGGCTGTCGCCGATGGCACGGAGGATGCCCGATCCGATATTATAGATCAGCGAAGGCAGCATGCCCAGGGAAAAAATGCGGATGTAAGTAGTTGCCGGGCGCATGATCTCAGGCGGAGTACCCATCCAGGTAAGGAAATACGGCAGGCAGAGAATGCTGAATACCGTCATGAACAGCCCCGCCGCAATCGCCAGGGCGGCGGCGGTATGCACTGCCTTGCTCACGTCCTGATTTTTTCTTGCACCGAAGTACTGGGCAATGATCACCGACGCACCGGAGGACAGGCCTACAAAAAAGCCCACCAGCAGATTGATGATGGTACCCGTTGCGCCTCCCACCGCCGCAAGGGATTCCTTGCCCACAAACTTGCCAACGATAATGGCGTCCGCCGTGTTATACAATTGCTGGAAGAAGGTACCCAGCAGGATAGGAAAAAAGAAGGCAAGAAGCTGTTTCCAGATCACGCCCTCAGTAATGCTGTTGTTGTAGGAAAGCTCCTTTTTGTCTGCACGTTCAGACACGGTAATCAGGCTCCTTTAAAAAGCTCAGCGATATAGGTTTATGTGCTTTTCGATGGCGGCAAAGCTTTCATCGGAAAGATCATGCTCAATTTTGCAGGCATCTTCACGGGCGGTGACCTCATTTACGCCAAGGCGCACCAACATTTCCGTCAGTACGGTATGCCGTCTGTACATCCGCTCTGCAATTGCCTGGCCGGGCTCGGTGAGGGTGATGAGGTTTTCCGCATCCATCAGAATATATCCGTTTTCACGAAGCTTTTTCATGGCAACGCTGACGGAAGGTTTGCTGACGGAAAGGCTTAATGCAATATCCACAGATCGTGCAAAGCCCTTTTCCTTCTGAAGCATCAGGATCATTTCCAGATAATCTTCCGCAGATTTGTGAATGTTCATCGTGTTCTCCTTTCAGGGCTTGATACCCTCCAGCAATCCGTCCACAATCCCGATCGCCTGCCTGAGCCGCTCGGTATAATCGCCGCTGATGATGATGAGCTTATCGCCAAAGCCGTGCTCTTTATACATCTGGATGAGCCTGTCGTTGAGCATTTTTCGGCGCTCCTCGTCCCCGTTGAGGCGCTGGCCGTCTGCCACCCATTTCACATCGGGCAGCAGGTAGAGAAGCACATCGTAGCGGGATGCGTCAATGTATTTCTGTACCAGTTCATTGCGGTGGCCCATGTACAGCTCGCTGAAATAATCGGTATAGGTGGCGTCCGTATCAAAGAAACATACCTTGTTGGAACTGCGCAGGGCGTGATAATCCTGCTCGTACTGCAAATGAGCAATACGGCTGAAATCCTCGTCGGTATAAATGGTCTCATCGTTGCCCAGATAGTCCCGGGCATAGTAACGGCCCACTTCCTCAGACCAGGAAGTGTTGTACAGCTTGGCCAGGCACTTGGTCAGTGTGGTTTTGCCGCAGCTTTCGGTGCCTGCGATCAGCACCTTTTTGGAAAAGAAGGGGCGTGCTGCGCCCAGAATATAGTGCCAGTTGGGCAAAATACTCTTGCGGATATCCGTGGCGGAAATGGGGTAGCGGGTGCGCTTGGGATCAAAGAGCACCACATGGCTTTCCGGAAAAAAGCTGGAGAGGGTATCGCTGTATTCCAGATCTCCCACAAAGAAGGCATCGATGGGCTCGCCCACCACTTCCCGCATGCGCTGGCTCCACATTTCCCAGCCCTCTGGGTAACGGGGGATATCCGTTTCGTCCAGCACCCTGACCTGAATATGGGGCATATCCTGCACCTGCTGGGAAAGCCACTGTTTGCGCAGCCGATAGGATATCTCCGGCAGGCCATCCATCTTGCACAGTTCCCGGGTCTGATCCGCATTGTCGGAGATCACCACGATGAGCTTGTTGCACTTGGTGGATGCCTCGATAATCTGATAAAGATGGCCTCTGTGAGGGGGCAAAAAACGGCCGAAATACACGCCTACGTTGTACATAATCCCTGAGCCTCCTTTGAAAAGGGTGAAAAAAACGTAAATATATCTATTCTACACTTCCTTTCCTTTTTCCTGCATAAGGCCATGGGAAAGCGTTGACCCTTCCGGGTTGAAAACATGCCGGCACTGCGGCAGAGGCCTTTCGTGACAGTTGCTCTCTTCAGATTTTTTACATCTCGGGCGGGCTTTTGGAAGGTTTTGATGTATGCAATCCGTCCGGTTTATGGTATACTGTTTGTGTATGCCTCCTTCAGGAGCATGCACTGTCGCTTTATCTTCCAAAAGGAACCAACGAAAGGGGGTTCATGCATGCAGTATAACGTACCAAACCAGCCCAGGCAGCCCCGGCAGCGTTCCACTCGGGATTATACGCCCAAAAAACGCAAATCCCGCACCGCTTCCACCATTCCGCTGTTTTTGCTGTTTATCGCTGTGCTCATCGTCATGTACCTGATTTTACCCAAACAGCCGGGACGCCATGTGGGTCCTTCCATGTATGACGGGCTCGTTATCAGCGAGGTCATGAGCGCCAACAGCTCTGCCGTGCCTGATGAAAACGGCGAGTTTTACGACTGGCTGGAGATTTTCAACGGCACCGGCGCAGACCTTGATATGGAAGGTATTACGCTGACCGACCGTACCGACCGCCTCACCTTCGCCTTTCCCGAGTATACCCTCAAGGCCGGCGAACGGGTGATCATCTTTGCGTCGGACAGCCACCAGCGGGATCCCTCCAAGCCCTTCCACGGCAAGTTCAAAATTTCCTCCGCCGGGGCTCATCTGTATATGTACGACCCGGAAATGTACCTCATCGACGAGGTGAGCGTGCCCACCCTTTCTGCTGACAACAGCTATATTCTTGCCTCCATCAATGCAGACGGCGAGCGTGCTTATGAAACCACCACCTACTACTCTCCCGGTTACGAAAACAGCGAGGAGGGCTTTTTGGCCTACCGCAGCGCAAACGCTACCGAAGCCGGTTCGCTGGTCATCAACGAGATCTGCCCCGATCCCAAGGTGGGCATACCCGATGAGGACGGCGAGATCGTGGACTGGATCGAGTTGAAAAACAATACCGACCAGCCTATTTCCCTCTCGGGCTACTACCTCAGCGACAAGGAAAATAAGCCCATGAAGTGGCGTTTTCCTGAATCGGCCTACATTCCCGCAGGCGGACACTATCTGGTGTACTGCAGCGGCAAGGACAAGCTGCAGCAAAACGGCATCCCCCACACCAACTTCTCCGTCAGCGCCGAGCGGGAAACCATCGTCCTCAGCGATGGATATGGCCGCATGGTTGACCGTGTAAGCATCGAAAACGTGCCTGCGGATTATTCCTATGGCCGGATTTCCGATGGTACCCTGCAGCTTTTCGTATTGTCCACTCCCGGTGCATCCAACGATATCACCGGTCAGAGCCAGACCGACAACCTTATCCGGGCATACAACCCCATCCAGGTATACATCACCGAGGTAATGGCCTCCAACGATGTGACCACCCTGGACGAAAACGGCACCGCCGTTGACTATATCGAACTTTACAACGCAAGCGCTGAGACTGTGGATCTTTCTTTCTACGGTCTCAGCGACAGCCTGAAGCGTCCCCGCCGGTGGCAGTTCCCGGCGGGCACCACCATCGAACCCGGCGAATACAAGATCATCTACTGCGACGGAACCAATCTATCCTCCAACACGGAACTCCACACCAATTTCAGCATGACCCGTGCAGGCGGCGAAACCGCCACATTCTGCGACCCCAACGGCAAGGTGCTGGATCGGCTTCCTCTCAGCCTGATCCCCACCGATCACAGCTACGGCCGTACCGACGGCTATTCCGGCTTTTATTACTACGACCAACCTACTCCCGGCGCTGCCAACGGCACCGGCTATTATGGCTATGCAAGCAATCCGTCCTTTTCTCATCCGGGCGGCGAATATAAAGGAACCCTGACCCTTACCGTAGACGTGCCCAAGGATACCCAGGTATACTACACGCTGGACGGAACCGTGCCCACCCAGCAAAGCGATCTGTATGTGCCCGGTTCGGAGTTCAGCATTTCCTCCACGGCGGTGATCCGTATCCGTGCCTTTGATACCAGCGGACGGCTCCAGCCCAGCGAAATCATCACCCAGACCTACCTGATGAACCTGTACCACTCCTTCCCCATCGTGAGCGTTGTCACCGATCCGGACAACCTCTGGAATCCCGAACTGGGCATGCTCACCGTAGGCGAAGACGTTGACAAGTCCAAGGGTATCCCCTTCAA
The DNA here is from genome assembly GCA_015056145.1 of Clostridiales bacterium. GTDB lineage: Bacteria > Bacillota > Clostridia > Christensenellales > Aristaeellaceae > Limiplasma. The sequence goes on along the minus strand of SVGY01000008.1, from coordinate 38,998 downwards.
AAACACCGTCTATCGTGCCAACAAGGAAAGCAAAGAGAAAATCGGCATCAAGCCCGGCCATGTGGAGATGTACTCCAAGGACGGCGTGCAGCTGATCAATCAGGATATGGAATTCGGCCTGCAGGGCCAGTACTCGCTGGATATGCCTCAGAAAACCTTCAAGGTGAAGGCCAAGGCAAAATACGGCGCAAAATATTTCGACGCTGCCCTGTTCCCGGACCGGGAATTTGTCCAGTACAGGAGCTTCGTCTTGCGCAACAGCGGTAACGACTGCGTCTGGACCCGCCTCAACGACGGCCTGCAGGGCCGCCTCATCGACCGCTTCAACGAGCAGGCGGAAGTTCCCTCCACGGTAATCCATCAGGCATGGAATCCTGTTGTTGTGTACCTCAACGGCGTTTACTGGGGCCACTACAACATGCGTGAACGTGCCGACCGCTTCTTTATTGCCCAGCACGAAGGCATCGGTCTGGAGAATGCCGACCAGATGGACGTGCTGGAAGCCAGCGGCAGAACCGTCTGCTTCGGTACCAGCAAGGAATACCGTGCCATGATTGAGCGGGTGGAAAACTCCGACCCTGCCAACAATCCCGAAGATCTTCAGTACATTCTGGATAACGTGGATGTGGATAATTACTTCGATTACATGGCCTTCCAGATGTTCTTCGGCAACTCCGACCCTGGTAACATCCGCTTCTACCGCCTCAAAACCGAAGGCTCCAAGTGGAAATGGCTGTTCTACGATGCGGACTACGGCCTCTTTCGTTCCGGCTTCGACAGCCCCACCAGTTACCTCAAGCCCACCGGCGCAGGTCAGATGAATATCAACAACACCCTGCTCAGAAAGCTGCTGGAAAACGACGAAATGCGCCACAAGTTCCTCATCCGTCTGGGCGAAATCTACCAGTTCATGACCACCGATACCATGATAAACGAGCTCAACACCATGGCCGGTATCCTGGAACCGGAAATGAGCATGCACTTCAACCGCTGGGCCGAGGAAAACGACAAGGCCATCAACGTGGACTCGCCCCTCACCCCGGAAGGCGCCATGCGCTACTGGAACGAACGTCTGGATTACACCCGCAACGTGCTCAGAAAACGCCCCACCTACTTCTACGAAATGGTGCAGGAACGCTTTGAGCTTTCCGACGACGAGATGCTCTTCTACTTTGGCCCCAAGCCGGAGCTGCCGCCGGAATCCATCGTCACCCCCGGCAAAAAATGGGGTTAACATTGACAAGCAACCAAAAAACGCCTATCATTCAATAAGCCATCTTACGAAGGAGGAACCATCCTATGTCTTCTGCCCTGCTGATGTCCAGCTCCACCACCGCCACGACCACCACCGGAACCGGTTTGGCCGCTCAGTTTAAATCCATCGTTCCCGGCGATCTGTTCACCGCCCTGGGCCTTGGTTTCCTGGTGGGCCTCATCATTGCCCTTGTGTACCGCAAAACCTACCGTGGCGTACTCTTCAGCCCCTCCTTTACCGTAACGCTGATCATGCTCACCCTCATCACCACCCCCGTAGTTATGTGCATCAAGAGCGATATCGCTCTTTCCATGGGCATGGTGGGTGCGCTGTCCATCGTGCGTTTCCGTACCGCCGTGAAGGATCCGCTGGATACCGCCTATATGTTCTGGGCGCTGACCATGGGCATCCTGCTGGGCGCAGGCCTCTACCTTCCCGCCCTCATTGTGGTGCTGTGCATTTCCGTTTTGCTGTTCGTGCTTTCCTTCGTGAAGATGAACGCCACCAACGCTTACCTGCTGGTTCTGCATTACGAGGAGTTTGCTGAAGGCGCCATCAATGCCGAGCTTCGCCGCAGCGTCAAATCCCACAAGCTGCGCTCCAAGACCCTCACCCGTGGCGGCGCTGAGATGACCTACGAAGTGCGCCTTGGCGAACGCCACGAAATCGTCACCCGGATGCTGGATATCGAAGGCGTGCACGACGCCACCTTGGTTGCCTGCCAGAGTGAAATCGGCGCCTGATGCCCCGTGCTGTAAAATGCACCGGAAAGGAGGAAAAGCCCAATGGCCATTTCCGTGCCCCTTCGGCATGAGCTGAAGTTTTTTATCAGCCCCATAGAATATGAAGTTTTGAGCCGCCAGTTGGACAGAGTGCTGGAAAGGGATCCCTTCGGCAATGAGAATAACGAGTATCATATCCGTTCCCTGTACTTTGACACCATCTTCAACGATGCTCTGGTGGATAAGCTGGACGGCGTGAAAAACCGTGATAAATACCGCATTCGTATCTACAACTTTTCCGACAAGGTCATCAAGATGGAATGCAAGACCAAGGTGGGTTCCCTGATTTCCAAGCGGTCGGTGAAGATTCCCCGGATGCTCGCCGAGCAGCTCATTGCCTGTGACCCCACCGGCCTTGAGCAGAGCCGTTCCGGTCTCCTCCGGGATATCTTCCGGGAAATGAAGCTGAACTATCTCCGGCCCATGGTGCTGGTGGACTACGTTCGTGAAGCGTACCTCCATCCCGCAGAAGAAGTCCGCATCACTTTTGATAAACAGCTTCACACCGGTCTCAGCTCTGTGGATATCTTCAACCCCAACGTGCCTACCATTTCCCCCTTCGATCACAACGAACTGATCCTGGAAGTGAAATTCAACCGCTTCCTGCCCAACCATATCCGGGATTTGCTCTGCACCTGTGTGCACAGCGCACAGAACAGCGCCATCTCCAAATATGTATGGTGCCGCCGTTTCGCCACCATGCTGTAAAGCTCAACCCCTGCGCCTGTAACGGATGACCGCATCCCGGGTGGCAGGGGCGTTTTTTATGCGACCAATATCATCAAAACGGGAACCATGGCAGGGGCATTCCCAGATGCGTTCTTTAGGGCGATAGCGCAGTTTACAGCCCATATGAGGGCAGTAAGGCGCATGAAAATGCCGCAGGCTGCCAAGGTAATGCCCGGCAATGGAAAGCCCCGCTTCCACCTGCTCTGCCAGCATGCCCTCCCCCCGCCGCTGGCCGGAGTATATGCTGTCCCCCTCATTGGTGAGCCCCAGCACTCTTGCGCTGATGCTCTGGGCTGCCAGCATGCTGCCGATGATCCCTCTGCCCCCGAAGCCGCAGGCTACAAACATATTGGGCGTTTTGGCTCCATAGGGACCAATATAGGGCAGACCGTCTGCAGAATAGGTGTCTATGCCGCCGTAGAGCTGTGTGGCAGGAGCATTATCCAGATAGGGCGCATAGTGGGTTTTATAGTGTTCCGCCGGATCAAACAGCAGCTTCTCCCCTACCCTGCCGCCGTTTACCTGCATCAGCATACTCTTGCCCAAACGCCTCAGCACATAGCGCCCATGCCAGTCTCCATACATCCCACTGAATGGGGCGCTGCCTCCAAGAGGCATCAGCCAGCCCTGCTTCTGTATCAGCCGGAGAAAATACCAGCCTGGCGTATTTACAACGGGATACCCTGTGGCCACCACAATATAGGGCGCCAGCACGCTGCCCCGCTCCGTCAGGGCCAGGTTGGTCTCCATGGCAATGACCCGGGAATGCTCAAATATTTTCAGCCCCAGTTTTTCCCCCTGCAAAACCAGCCAACGCAGATAACGCATAGGATGCACCAGAGCCATATCCCGCATCGTAAGGGTACAGTCTGCCGGCATCGGTGACTGGGTGGCCCTCTCCAGCCTGGCAGCAACCCCAGCCCTTTCCATGGCTTGCTGTTCCTCAAAAAGCCTTTCTTCCTCGGCTGACATGGCGGTCAGATGATCGTCTTCTTCCATCCAGCCACATTGCGCCCCCGGCTGTGCTGCCAGCTCCCGTACAGCCGTAAATGCGTTCTGTTGACTGATCCCATAGGCCGCAGCCACTTCCCGTCCGTGCCTGCGCTCCAGATGGCTGTAGCTGACACCGCCCAGAAGACTCACTTTGCCAAGACACCTGCTGGATGCGCCGCTGCCAAGCGTCTCCGCTTCCAGCAGGATCACTCTCAGGCCTGCACGGCAAAGCCACAGTGCAATGTTCAGCCCGGCAAACCCTCCGCCCACCACCACGGCATCCGCATTTCTCCGCCCCCTTAATATGGGGTGGATATTCTGATCTCCCTGCAGCCAGAACATCTGATTTTCCATAAAGATACAGTCCTCCAACACCGCTTTTCCAGTAGGATGGGGGTACGAAGAGAATATTATGCGAAAGGGGTTGTGAAGAATTGCAAAACATCCGTATTGTCAGGCGGAAAAAAAGCTGTTATTATGTTTCCAGCCTGACTCACCCACAGAAAGGAATGACCCCCTATGGCCCATATTCTGATCAATTACGGCGTGCCCCGGGAAGGCTTTGACAAAGTTCTTGCCGGTCACACCCTGCATATTCCTGCACCGGGAACCCTCTTTTCTGAGGGCGAGCTGGATGCCATTCTCCCCCAGGCAGAAGCTGTTGTTGCCTGCACTGCCTTCCCGGCCGGCATGATCGAAAAAGCGGGCAAGCTGCGCCTCATTTGCGCCTATGGCGCAGGCTACGACTCCATCGATGTGGTTGCAGCCACCAAAGCAGGCGTGATGGTCTGCAATATTCCGGACACCGTCACTGATGCCACTGCTGAGGTTGCCATCTCCCACATGCTGGGCCTTGCCCGCAGGATGCCCTTCTTTGACAAGGCCGTGCGGCAGGAAGGCAGCCAGAAATTTTTCCGCATGGGCGAAAACATGGGCACCACCCTTAAGGGGACGACGCTTGGTATTGTAGGCATGGGCCGCATCGGCGGCAAAGTGGCAGATTTTGGTCGTCTTATGGGCATGAAGGTACTCTACCACAGCCGCAATCCCAAGCCGGAACGGGATGCTCTGGGAGATATCCGGGTGTCTCTTGAAGAGCTGATGGCTCAGGCCGATTTTGTCAGCCTTCACTGCCCCAGCACTCCGGAAACCCGTGGCCTCATCAACAGGGAAATGATCGCCCTGATGAAACCTACCGCTTTCCTCATCAACACTGCCCGTGGGCCCGTCATTGACGAAGCAGCCCTGCTGGATGCGCTGAACCGCCGCAGCATCGCCGGCGCAGGCCTGGATGTTTTCCCGGATGAACCCAATGTAAACCCAGCCCTCTGGCCACTGGACAACGTCATCCTGACTCCCCACATCGGCAGCAACACCGCCGGTACCCGCTACGATATGGCTGCCGAAGCCAGTCGGCAGATCCTGCGGGTATTTTCCGGCCAGAAGCCCGAAAACCTCATCAACGGTTGATTTCATTTTTTCGTCCTTCGGGAAGAAGCTTTTTCTTCCTGAAGGGCTTTTTGATTTGTGCTTATCTGTTCCTGATGGATGCACAAGGAACGAAAAAGGTACGATGAATACAGAACAACCAGCAATCATATCCTGAAAAAGCTGACGCAACCAAGCCAAAAACCGCTTCTTTTGCCCTTTCCGCACCACCTTTGCCGAAAAAGAAAAACGCCGGTTCTACCGGCCTTTTTTTATACATACATTCCATCGTAACCCTTATTCCGAAAGGACGGCGATGCCCGGCATGAGCAACAAGCCCCTCAAGCTCACCCCCAAAGGACGGCAGCTAAGCTCCCCCGATCCAAAGGAATCCTCCAGTTCTTCCCCCCGCAAACCCAAAACCGTCTCCCGCAACTGGAAAAGCATTTTAGTAAAGGCAGGCCTTCTGGCGGGTCTGGCGGCTGTATCCCTGTGCTATGTGGCAAGCCCTGCCGAAAGCGCTGTGGCAGTGGTGGCCGGCAAACGGGAGCTGCCCATCTACAGCGTGGAAAAGCAGGACAAACAGATCGCCATCAGCTTCGATGCCTCCTGGGGGGCAGATAAAACCATCGCCATACTGGATATACTGGACAAATACAACGTAAAGACCACCTTCTTTCTGGTAGGTGGCTGGGTGGAAAAATATCCGGATATGGTCAAGGAAATCGCTGCCCGGGGGCATGAGATCGGCAACCACTCCGACACCCACCCTCACATGAGCCAGCTTTCAGAAAAGGCCATCCGGGACGAACTGCGCATAATGTCCGACCGGGTGGAAAAGCTAACCGGCGTAAGACCCACGCTGTTCCGTCCCCCCTATGGAGATTACAACAACCGGGTCATCCAGGTCAGCCGGGCCGAGGGATACGAGGCCGTGCAGTGGAGCATCGACAGTTTGGACTGGAAGGACCGTGGCACGGAGGACATCATCAAGCAATGTACCCATCGAGTGGATAACGGCGATATCGTCCTTTTCCACAACGATTCCAACGACATCGTCAACGCATTGCCTTCGGTGATCCAGTACTATCAGGGGCTTGGGTTTGAAATCATCCCGGTAAGCCAGCTCCTTCTTGAAGGGGAGTACACCATCGACGTTCAGGGAAAACAGCATCCGGTAAAGACCAACGAACCAACACAAGATCAATGAGGTGATAAACATGGAAGAAACAGGAAACATCATCCATCTCCGGGGACAGGTATGTCAGCCGCTGCAATTCGGTCACGAGCTGTTTGGCGAACAGTTTTACACCACCATTCTGAGAGTGCCGCGTCTCAGCGGCGCAGAGGATTTTCTGCCCATTACCCTCAGCGAGCGTCTGCTGCTTGACGAACCCATCACCGCTGGCAGCGAGCTATGCCTGGACGGACAGCTGCGCAGCTACAACAAGGTGGTGGAAGGTGCAGGGCGACTGCTGATCACCGCCTTTGCCCAGAGGCTTTTGCCGGTGGATGAGGAGGAGAACCCCAACCGGGTACAGCTGACCGGCGCACTGTGCAAGGCCCCCAGCTACCGCACCACTCCCTTCGGCCGGGAAATTGCAGACCTGATGCTGGCAGTGAATCGTTCCTATGGCAAGAGCGACTACATTCCCTGCATCACCTGGGGCCGTACGGCACGCTATGCCGCAGGGCTGAAAATAGGCGACAAGGTGCAGCTGGTAGGACGTTTCCAGAGCCGCAATTACCAAAAACAACTGCAGGATGGAACCATCCTCAACAAGGTGGCTTACGAAGTAAGCGTGAGCCGTCTCAGCGCCATGAAGGAAGAAACTGCAAACGAATTTCCCGGCATTCAACCCCATATGGGCATGAACAATCAGCCAGCTTTTTCCGGCCTGCGGGAATACTGATACCGGCTGGAACCAACCATAAAAAACCAGGACTGCCCCGGCGGCATTTTGCCGGGCAGTCCTGGTTTTATCACAGGAATATGGATAGATAATCCAGAAACGATTACTCCTTACCCAGCAGCTGCTGCGCTGCCAGCACAAGGAACATGTAGCAAGAGGAGCCGCCGCCGAGAACATACTCGGTCTGCTGCCACAGGAAGGGCCAGGTGAGCAGCTCGGGGAAGTCGGGGCGGATGAGCGCCGTGCCGGAGATAACGCCGCCGGGAACATAGGAGAAATCCGCACGGTTCATGCCATAGGCAGTGGTGGCAGATTTGGCTCCCACACCGGAGGCAAAGGAGACGGTGTTGGAACCGGGATGGCAACCCAGCACGAAGTTCAGGGAGCTGAAAATCAATTCCGGCCCAAAGAGCTCGGGGAAGGCCTTGTGCAGGAAGTAATACTGGTAGCCCAGCCGCTGCACTTCCCAGCCTGCGCCCCAGATGCGGGGACGGTAAGGAATACCATAGGGGGTTTCATTGCTCATTTTCTCCATTTCTGTCTTTACCGGCAGGAGAGCGTTTCGGAAAGCAGCAGTGAAGGCTTTGTCGCCGATATCCTTCAGGGCCCGGGCAACGTTCCAGCCGATATGCTTGGCCTTCTCGCAGATGAAGTCCTTTTCTGCCAGAATATGGGCCTTGTACTTATCCTCTTTGGTGGTGATAAGCAACTCGCAGGCAGCGTGAACCTTGGCCATGCGTGCATGCTCGCTGACAGCGGCATCGGTCACATCAAACAACTCCCGGGATGCCTGCAGGGACTGGGCGGAAAGCTCGTCATTGAAGCCCTTGAGCACACGGCTCACAGCGGCCAGATGGGCTGCTGTGGAAAGCTCACGGGGAGGATTGTTCTCGGTGAACACCCAGCGATCATCGCTGCTGATCTGGTTATCCGTCATGGCTGCAGAATCGCCCAGGAGAACATACTGGCGCATATCGCCGCAGATAATACCCCGATACAGCCGGCCCAGCGCACGGTAGCCACCCACCACAGTGAGAGCGCCATGCTCGATCTGCTGCAAAATATCATTGCGGCCGTCGGGCTGATGGATTTCCACCAGCTTGCGGCTCTGATCAATGGTGGTGGCGTCGTAGTCCACATGGAAGGCCTCGTATGCCAGCGCCAGGATGTAGCTTTCGCCAGACTGGGATTCCACACGCAGGTCAAAATCGCCTGCATCGTGCCAGCCGCCCACATTCAGGCCGGGCACATGCTCGCCGGGCTGATATTTGGTCATGGTGGAGGGGCCCTGAGCGTAACCGTCGTAATGGTTGAAATTTACAGGAGCCATGCGGGCGTCATCATTATGGCACAGGTCATGCCACACACGATACTTTTCATTAACCCTCATATGGCACATCTGCACCGGCAGGAAGTACTCCAGCACCGGCTGCCACACCCCACGGTCGTAAACGTCTCTGGCAATGCGGAACACAGAGGATTCACTGTCGCCGTAGCACACCTTGTAAAGGCCTTCTTCGGTCACGTCGGTAAAATCAAAACGCAGGTAGTTGTAGCGCAGGAAGGTGCCCCATTCCTCGCCCAAACCGCTTTTGACCAGTTTCGGACCTTTTTCGCCGATGCGGTACAGACGGATCTCGCTGCGTGCTTCTTCCCGCTTGTCCATTTCCACAATGGCGACCTTGCTCTGGGAAGGCATATAGCCCACCTGAGAAAGCTGCACCACAGGGGTATAACGCCATTCGGGCACAAGGTTGGGAGTGATAATCCACTGAATGGCAGCCTTGGCTGCGCCAGCAGGGATCTCACTGCTGATAACGAACCAGCCGTTATTGTGATTCATGCGGCCGTCGTAAAGCTTCAAATCGGCGGTTTTGCTTTCCACGGTGAAGCGGTTCAGGGGATCATCGGGGCGCACGGTAAAACGGCGGCCTACTGCATAGGGCTCGGCGATGATATCATCGGCAATCATGGGATTGTAGCCCTTGCCGTCTCCGGAGAGCATCTCCCGGATAGCAGGTCTGTCGGTGTCCGGCTTCAGGGTGGCGGTCTTGTCGTAGTTGGAAGGCATGCTCAGGGTGGGGCCGTTGGGCTGAGTGGGGAAAATGCCCTGCTTGTTATCCATGATCCAGGGCTTGCCGAAAAGGGCCGCCGGGAACAGTTCCATATTAAAGCACATTTTGCCCAGGTATTCCTCGGGGATGGGCTTATCCAGGTCAACCGTAACCACAACGGCATCCCCTTCGCCCTTTACGCTTACCTGATAGTCAAACTCGTAATCAGGATAAATCAGGGGATTGAAACCTTTGAGGTGGCATTCCATATCCGGATAATGCAGGCTGGTGGTGATGGTATTGTTTTCCTCATCCAGCTTGCGTTCGCCCTGCTTGGGCAGGGGCTGCCACTGGCCGGGAGTCTGCTCAAAACGCAGGTCTCCGTTGGTGGCCACACGGTTTCCGTGCATAAGAATACTCACGCCGCTCTGGTGGCCAGCGGGATAAAAATCACTGAAGGCCATTACATCAACGCCCTGGTTTTGAAAATAACCCAACCCGGTATTAAGAACAAATCCGTTTTCTTTGCTCATAGCTGCATTCCTCGCATTTTCCATTGGTAGTGATCTGGGTTCACTGGGATGCGTAACTTGTGGCATTTTATCACATATACAAAAAAAACACAAGATGACAAACACTTGTTTTTAAACGAAAATTCGGGCGAAAACGCAGACGAAAAAAGCGAAACAACAAGCCGATTTCAGCACGAAAAAAGCTGCACAGCCTTTCAGCCATGCAGCCTTTTCGAGGAAATAATTCCTTGGCGCCATAACCCTTCCGGGCGGCGGATTTTCCCTGATGTTGAATCAGTACTTGCGCTTACGTGCAGCCTCTGCTTTCTTCTTGCGTTTCACGCTGGGCTTTTCATAATGCTCACGCTTGCGAGCCTCTGCCAAAACACCCGTGCGAGCACATTGACGTTTGAACCGCTTCAGAGCGCTTTCCAGGGATTCGTTTTCGCGGATGCGTACCTCGGACACTGTTATCCCTCCCCTCGCTCAGTCTGCCTCAGTATCGTATACAACGTACTACGGCAGTTATGAAGTTATTATAACGCCGTTCGGCTGCTTAGTCAACCATGATTTTAAAATCTTTTCTCAGATTTAAGCGATTCAAGGCCAAAAAGCATTTTCTCTTGCCAGGAAAGAGGATTTTCGGTATAATCTAAATGGTTATTCGGAATCATTTTTTTTGAAAGGAGATCTTCTATCATGTTGGAATTCAAGTTTGATACTCAGCTTTTGATCGAAGGCACCAATCTGGACGAGGACGCCATCAACGATTACATCACCGAAAACCTCAAGGGCGACTGCCTGCTGGCCGTGGGCGACGAGGACCTGATCAAGATTCACTTCCATACCAACGAGCCCTGGCAGCTGCTGGAATACGCCGCTTCCCTGGGCGAGATCTACGACGTGGTGGTGGAAAACATGGAGCGTCAGGAAGCCGGCCTTCAGGGCTGATTTTCGCTCATCCGTTCATAGTAAAACATCCACTGCTGCAGGATCCCCGCTGTGCCGGGGTACCTGCCGATGGGAAAAATTCCGCCATAATGGCGGGCAACGATGCGTTTCATCCATGTATCCATGGGGAACGCATCTTTTTTTCCCAACCCGAAGAGGCTGATGCAGTCCGCTACCTTGGGCCCGATGCCTGTATAGCTTTCAAAATAGGCCTTTGCATCCCCATAGGTGGGAAAGCTCATCTTTTCCGTGCCGTCCTCCAAATATTTGAGGGCGGCTTTTTTGATATAGGGGGCACGGTATCCCATGCCCATCTGCCGGAGATTTTCCTCCGTCAGGGCAGCCACCTGTTCCGGGCCGGGAAAGGGAGCCTCTTCACCGCCGCAAAGGGCGGTCAGGTTTTTGCGGATGCGGGGGATGTTATTGTTCTGGCTCACCAGGAAGCTGATCACCGTCTCCCACAGGGGCTGCCGCAGGATCCTTATCCCCCGGGATGCTTCGGCTGCGCTGAGAAGATACTCATCCTTCCTGTGGATGGAGGCGGTAACCGCTTCGTAATCCGTGTCTGCGTCAAAATAGTCCCGCCAGAGTTCTTCCCATTCTGTGTTTTTGGCATCCAGCTCCAGCATTCCCCCGCCCAGTTCCCGCAAAATCAGCACCTTGCCAAAGGCGGGAATGCGCCAGCAGCCCTCCCCCGCATTGCGCCAGCGGAAGCACTGACCACTGTCCGCAATGCGCAGGGCGTTGAAAAAAGGCAGTTTAACCTGAATGCTCATGTTGTTATGGAATACTCTCCTTTCGCAAATGGTCTGCGGTGCCCATATCAGAACAGGCTCAGCTGCTCCACCTTCACCTGGGGTTTCCGGGAGCGGATGGGCTGCGTTTTCACAGATGCTGGCAGTTCATCCAAAAGCGGCGATTTTTCCCCGCCGCAACTGATGATCAGCTCGTCCCGGGCACGGGTAAGGCCCACGAAGAAGAGCCTGCGTTCCTCCTCCTCGTCGGAGGGAGCATTTTCACGGTGAAGGGGCAAGTCGCCTGCGTTCACGCCTGCCACAAACACAACCGGGAATTCCAGTCCCTTTGAGCCATGGAGGGTCATCAGCCGGACGGCTCCGCTCTGCATTTGGCCTGCGGCCTGACGAATGCGGTCTGCCTCCTGACCTCCGTCCACATCCTGGAGAAATTCCTGCATGCGGTTGTGGAACACCGAAGCGTTCAAAAGCTTCTCTATATTTTTGCCCGTGCAGGATGTTTTTTCCTGAAGGGTGGCGAGCAGTTTTCTGGGTTTTTGCCTTGCGAGCTGAGGCGCCAGCTCTTCCACTGCATTCAGCCAGGGTCTCAGCACTTCCCAGGCTTCCATCGTCTCGCCTGCAGCATCCAGGCTGAACACATCCGCACGGCAAGCCATTTCACAGGCCCGCTGGCACAGGGGCTGGGGACATTTCCACAGGCTGTCCAATGCCTCAGCAAGGGATGCGGCATCCCGGGGCTGACATAGCCAGCGGAAAAAGCCAAGCAGACCCCGAACTTTCTTATCCTGCCAAAAATCTTCCCGGCCCGTTACGGTGCAGGAAATGTCATCATGAACAAGGCAGCGTTCGATGGTCTCCAGCTGCCGGTGAGTGCGGCACAAAACCGCAATATCGGAAAAGGCCCGATAAGTGCGACGCTGTTCCCTCCTGCCATGGGCAGATAGCATATCCACGCCGCCGGTCATTGCTGCAATCTCCTTTGCAATCCACACCGCCTCGGAATAAGGATCATCTGCCTGCATCAGCCGCACCGGCTCCTGCTCGGGCCGAAAAGCCTTCAACAGCCTTGCCTCCCCAGAATTGTGCCCGATGACGGAAAGGGCGGCTTCCAGCACCGCCGGAGAAGAACGGTAGTTTTCCCTGAGGGTGATGCTTTCCATATCCGGATGGGATTTTAAAAGCCACTCAAAGCAGCGGGCATTTGCGCCACGAAAACCGTATATGGACTGATCGGGATCGCCGATCACGAAGAGGCTCTCCTGCATCCAGCGCTCCGTAAGCTGATGCTGCAGGGGGTTGATATCCTGATATTCGTCCACCAGCAGATGCTTCATGCAGGGCTGGTTTGCCCCCTCGGCATGAAGCGCCTCCACAAGAATATCATCCAGATCTCTTACGCCAAGCCGTGCAAGCCGCTCTGCATATTCTTCCATTACACCGGGCAGAAGTTCCGGCGACGGTATGCCGTTTTTGGCCCGGGATACGGCCTCCAGCTGGCGGGCAGCAGATGCTTCTGCCCCCCGCTGAACCAGGATGTCCTCCATAAGGGCCCTGGCGCTCTCCCGGCTGATGACCGGCTTTGTTGGAATGGTTTTCAGTGCGATGGCGTGGAAAGTACCCACAGTAATACCACGCACCTGCCTTGCTCCAAGCCGTGCTTCCAACCTGGCCAGCATTTCTCTCGCCGCCTGCCTTGTAAAGGTTACGGCGGTTATGTGCCGGGAGGATATGCCCATTTCGCCGATCATATATGCGATACGTTCCACCAGCGTAAAGGTTTTGCCTGTTCCCGGCCCCGCCACCACTGCGGTGATCCGGGCGCTGCTTTCCACCGCAGACTGCTGTTCCGGATTCGGGCCCGAAGGTTTCGGGGCGGCAGGCCCATCCTCTGGTTCTATGGGCGCCGTCAGAGGCACATCAAATACCGGTTTTTTCTTTTTGGGCGGATTCATTCCCGCAAGCTGGAACAGGCTGGTCTGCCCTTCCAGCATTTCCAGCTCGTCCGGTTCAAAAACGGTGATCCTGCCGTATTCCCCGTCGTAGCCTGCCTGACGGATCACCTTCCCGGCCCGGAGACGGCGCAGAGCTTCCGCAAGGGCAAGGCCTTCCTTCTTTTCCACTTGGTCCAAAGGCAGCTGCCGAAGGATGAAAAACTCGCTGCCGTAGCGTTTCAAAAGCGCCAGATATGCATTCTGCACCCGCTTGCTGGCAGGGCTTGCTCCCATGCAGTCTGCCAGAAGTTCTGGCAGGGGCATGAGGCTCTCGAAGGGCTTGCCTCCGGGCAGGGGTTCGTTTCTGTCCGCCAGTTCCGTGACACGGTTCAAAACCCCCACCGTCAGCTTTTTGCCGCAGGCAGGACATCTGCCCTGAAGGCGAAGGGTTTCCTCCGGTTCCAGGCAAATTCGGCAATTTCTGTGCCCATCCAGATGGTATTTGCCCTCTTCGGGATAAAACTCAATGGTGCCCTGGAAGCCTTCGCCGGTTTCAATGGCATGCTTCATGGCAGCATAGCGCATTTCCGTATCCAGCAGATTGGCCTCTCTGCCCAGCTTGGCCGGTGAATGCGCATCGGAATTGGAAACGAGAGTATACCTGTCCAGCTGTGATACCATGCGGTTCATTGGCGGATCGGAACTCAGGCCGGTTTCCAGCGCATGAATGTGGCAGCTCATATCGCCATAGCATTCCTCCAGGGAAGAAAACTGGGAAAATGCTCCGAACAGCGAAAAATGCGGCGTCCAGATATGGGCCGGAATAAAGACGGCTTCCGGGCAGGTATCCATGGTCAGTTTGAGAAGATCCCGGCTGTCCATGCCCAGAATGGGCCGCCCGTCGCTGTGAAGATTTCCGATGGCTTCCAGCCTGTGGGATAGTTCCTCTGCTTGCTCAAGGCCTGGCAGAAGGATCACATGGTGCACCTTGCGGGTCTTGCCGCCTGAGGAGTAAATCGTACTGATCTCGCCACTGACAACAAACCTGGGGGCAGGACATTCCCCTGCCGTATCCGCCGGAAGGGTAAATTCTTCCCGAAGACGATAAAGCCCATCCTCCGCAGGCTCCAGCTGTTTCATCAGCTCGCTTCGCCACAGGGGATGGGTAAAATCTCCCGTGCCGATAAGACCGATGCCCTTGCGGCGCGCCCACAAGTCCAGATGGGGCGCATCGCAATCCGCAGCGGTGGCACGGGAATATTTGGAATGGATGTGCAGGTCGGCAATATACATCTTTCGCACCTTGCCTCTTTTGCTTTTTGTGTATTCAGCGGCGGTCGCTGCCGGTAAACAGGCGGGAGGGCTGCTTTGACTGCTGTTTCATAAACTCCTCGTAGCTCATGGAGGGTTCCTCCGGCTCGGGCCGTTTTCTTTCGGGCTTTTCATCCTCCATAAACAGAAGGAAAGGATTCTGTGCAGCTTTATGGGAAACAGGCCTGTCCAGCGGAGTGGAGCGCATTTCCGGCAAGGCTGCATGAGTTTTTTCTGTCTTCTGCGCCGTCTTTGGAGGTTGCTTCTTTTCCGGAACCGGCTTTTTTTCCATTTCCGGAAGGCGATTGCGCTTTCCTGCTTTCCGGGCGACGTCCGGCTGTGCCGCTTCGGGCTTTTTATCTTTGTTCCGTTTGGTTTCCCGGTTATCACCGGTAGCATTCTGGAGCTTATTTTCACGGGTTTTTTTCACAGGGGATGCTGCCGCAAGGTTGTTTTTCACCTTCACAGCAGGCTTTTCCTTCTGGGAAACGGATTCTTTGGTTTCCTTTTGCGGCCTGGCCTGAGGAGCCTTTTCCTCCCTGGCAGGTTTTCCCTGCTGCTTCCGACCGCTCTGCTGCAGCGGACGTTCTGCCCGGGAAGGCTTTGGCTGTTTCACGGTCTCGGTAAAAACCTCCATGGGCCACTGGCTTTCCAGACGGGGAAGCTTTTTGCCGATAAGCTTTTCGATATCCCTGAGGCACTTCATTTCATCAATGCAGCAAAAGCTTACCGCCACGCCCTCATGCCCCGCACGCCCGGTACGGCCTATACGGTGGACGTAACTTTCCGGCTCATTGGGCAGGTCGTAGTTGAAAACGTGGGAAAGCCCTGCAATATCAATGCCTCTGGCAGCGATATCCGTAGCGATCAGCACACGGATTTTGCCGGTCTTGAAGCTGGAAAGAGCTTCCTGACGGGCATTCTGGCTCTTGTCGCCGTGGATGGCACGGGCCTGAATGCCGGCACGGCTCAGCTCCCGCACCACACGGTCTGCCCCATGCTTCGTGCGGGTAAAGACCAATGCGCTTTCCACCTCCGGCTGTGCCAGCAGATGGGCAAGAAGCCGCTTCTTGTTAGGCTTATCCACCATATAGAGGCTCTGCTGAATGGTATCCACCGTACTGGAAACCGGATCCACTTTCACGGTGACCGGCTCTCTGAGGATACTAAGCGCCAGCTTTTCTACCTCGGCGGGCATGGTAGCGGAAAACAGAAGGGTTTGCCGCTTTTGGGGCAAAAGAGCAATCACCTTTCGCACATCGTGGATAAAGCCCATATCCAGCATACGGTCCGCCTCATCCAGCACAAAAATATTCAGCTGCGCAAGGGAGATATACCCCTGCCCGATAAGATCGTTGAGCCGTCCCGGAGTTGCCACCAGGATATCCACGCCCCGCTTGAGCTGATCCACCTGAGGTTGCTGACCCACGCCGCCAAAAATGACGCAGGAACGAAGCGCCAGTTTTTTGCCATAAGCCACAAAATTTTCCTGAATCTGCAACGCCAGCTCCCGGGTGGGGGTCAGAATCAGCGCACGGATGGGCCGCTTCGCCTTATCTCCAGGACGGTTTGCATTCAAAAGCTGCAAAATAGGCAGTGCAAAGGCGGCAGTTTTTCCTGTGCCTGTCTGAGCGCATCCCAGAAGATCATGCCCCTCAAGCAGCGGCGGTATCGCCTCCCGCTGGATAGGGGTGGGTTCCGAATAGCCGCAGGCTTTGACGGCTGTCAAAAGCTGCGGTAGCAAATGCATTTCGTCAAAAGTCAAATTATTCATCCTATCTTCCGGCGTCAGTGCCGAAGAGGCCTGCGCCGCATGGTTTTGCGGGCCGGGTAGAGAATCAGCAGGGAAATTCTGTCCTCTTTCTCCGGCTCCCTGTTCTTTTTGGGCATAGTCCGCCCTCCTGTCCGCACAAATCAGCAAGGCCGAAGCCTCCCTTACAGACAGTTTGCCCCGTTTTCCTCAGAGGGCATGCACTTTTTTCACAAGCCCGGCGGGATCCTCTGCGCCAAAGAAGGCTGTGCCCATCACCAGGGTGTCGATGCCAGCCTCCGCCAGCTCCGCAGCGTTTTCGCCGTTGATGCCTCCGTCCGCCTGAATATCGCCCCGGAAGCCCATGAGCCGGAGTTCCGCTGCCTTCTTCAGCACATCACGCATCAGCTTCTGGCCTCCAAAACCAGGCTCCACCGTCATCAAAAGCACCCGGTCAAGCAGAGGCAATACCTGCCGCAGGCTCTGGGCAGGGGTGCCCGGTTTCAGGGATGCGCCTGCACGGATGCCCAGCGAACGGATCTTTTCAAGGCAGGGCACAAAGTCGTTGGCTTCCTGGTGGATGGTGATGTTGTCCGCACCGGCCTTAGAAAAGGCCTCCACATATTTTATGGGGTCGGTGAGCATAAGATGCACATCTCCCACCAGATCAAACTCTTTTTTCATGGCTTTGAGCAAGGAAGGGCCGAAGCTGATATTGGGCACAAAATGGCCGTCCATCACATCAAAATGCAGTTCATCTGCGCCTGCATCCCGGATGAGGCAGGCAGCCTCGTACATTCTCAGCGGGTCTGCCGCCAAAATGGAAGGAGCAACTTTAGTCATACCGATTCCTCCAAGCTTCCCGTACTTTTTCCAGCAACTGGTGGTAGCGATTCAGTCTCTCCTGCCCCAGCTTGCCTTCCCTGGCGGCTTCCAGAACGGCGCAGCCCGGCTCCGCATAATGATAGCAGGGGGCAAAGCGGCACTGGCCTTCGTAGGGGGCATAGTCCGGGTAGTAGTTCTTCAGTTCTATGGGTTCCATGCCGTTCCACAGTTCCAGCAGGCTGAAGCCGGGGGTATCCAGCACCTGGTATTCGCCCTGATACATCAGTTCCGCATGGCGGGTGGTGTGACGACCCCGGCTGATCTTTTTGCTGATCTCGCCGGTTTTGAGCTCCAGCCCGGTGGCGGCGCTGAGCAAAGTGCTCTTGCCTACGCCCGACTGCCCCGCAAAGCAGCATATTCCCTGCCGGAGCAGATCCCGCAGCGTATCCATGCCCTGGCCTGTCACCGCGCTTACCGCTATAACGGGCATATCCAGCGCTGCATATTCCTGCCTGACAGATTCATACAGTCCGTCTTTATCAAGATCGCACTTGTTCACCACCAGGGCAGGCTGAATATTCTGCTTGGCAGCCATGATCAGCAGCGTATCCACCAGGGAAAAATCCGGCTGAGGTTCCGGAGCGATCACCAAAAGAATATACCGGATATTGGCCACAGGCGGCCGAATCAGCTCGTTATCCCGGGGGAGAATCTCCTCTACCCAGCCGTGCTCATCCCCAAAGGCAGGGGTCAGCCTGATGCGGTCGCCCACGGTGGGGGTGATGCGCTGCTTGCGGAACTTGCCCTTCGCCCGCAAAACATGGATATCGCCATTTCCCTCCCGGGCGTAGTAGAGACCGCCCACGCCTTTTACAATAACGCCTTCCCGTATTTCCTCCAAGGTTATGGTTCCTCCTTGACAAGATTCACGCTTTGCTCCAGATAGAGCATGCTGTCCACATAGATGCGGCAGATCATGCTGCCACCGTATGCAGACTTCAGCGGGACGGTAACGGTTCCGCTGTTTCCGGCGGGATAGACCTCGCTGTGCTGTTCCATTTCACCCTGGTTTTCCACCAGCACCACACGAATGGTGCGGTTCCCCTCCGAAGGAGCCATTTCAAAGCTGATTTCCCCACGGAAGGCAGCAGTATCCTCCACACCGATGGTCACGATCACCTTGCCCTCGACGATGGCCTGCGTGTCTGCCGCAGGGGTCTGGGCGATGATCCTGCCGATCTGCGCAGAATCTTCCACAGGTGCATAGAGGGGGTCGCCTGCCACAAGGCCGCTCTGGCCAAGGGTTTGCTGTGCTTCCTCCAGCGTCATGCCGGATACGTTGGGCACGATGGTGCTGCCGCCGGAAAGGGTCAGTTCCACATCCTGGCCAGGGGTATAGGGCGAGCCGCCCTTGGGACTCTGCTGCACCACCGTTCCGATGGGCTCGGTGGAAACAATGCGCACCACGGTAATGGTGAAGCCCTTGTCCCGAAGCTTGGTGGAGGCTGTTTCATAGGTGGTGCCGACGTAATCGGGCATGGTTTCCTGCGCAGGGCCAAGGCTGACGGTAACGAGAATGCTGTCGCCCTGACGCATGGCGGTATCAGCCTCAGGCATCTGGCTGATGACGTACCCCGCAGGGATAACATCGCTGTTTACATCGGTCTGCTGCCAGATAAGCCCCGACCGCTTGACCATGTTGGAAGCATCCTGGGCAGTACAGTCGGAAAGATCCGGCGCAAGCACCCGGTTGGCCACCTCATCGAAAATAGCGATCACTCCGAAGGTAAGCAGTGCAAGGGCTGCGACGGTAAGCAAGGCTGTGAGGACAGCGTATCCTGCCTTTGCCCTCTTTCGGTGGGTATTGCGCTTTACGGGGGCGGTCTTCCCGCTGGGGTGTTTGTTTTCGTTGCTGTGCCTTGTATTCTTCCGGGCAGGTGCGTCCGCTGCACGGGATTGGGTCAGCAAAACCTCGGGATCCAGTGTGCCCGCCTTGGCCTGTAAAAGGGCATCCGCCATCTCCCGGGCCGACTGAAAGCGATCCTTGGGATTCTTGGCCATGGCTTTCATAACCACCGCAATGACCGACGCAGGGGTTTCCGGCGCAAAATCCACAATGGGCGGGGGCATATCGTTGAGGTGCTGCATGGCTACGGCTACGGGAGTATCTCCCACAAAGGGCACCCTTCCGGTAAGCATTTCGTACATGACCACGCCGGTGGAGTACAGGTCACTGGGGAACTCCACCACGGTACCGGAGGCCTGCTCCGGCGATGAATAGTGCACGGAACCGACCACTGTATCCCCCTTGGAGATGGTAAAGGCGTTGGTCATCCGGGCAATGCCGAAATCCGCCACCTTCACATGGCCATCTGCATGGATAAGCACATTCTGGGGCTTAATATCCCGGTGGATAATGCCGTTGTCATGGGCATGCTGCAATGCGCTGAGGATGCGCACCGCCACCTGTATGGAAGTCTGCCAGGTCAGGCGGCCCTTCTGGCGAATGATATCTTTCAGGGTATTTCCGCTGACGTATTCCAGCACCAGATAACGGTATTCCCCCTCTACACCCACATCCAGAAGGTTGACGATGTTGTGGTGGCTCATCATGCTGGCGGCCTGGGCCTCCCGCTGGAACCGTTCCAGGAATTCCTTGTCGCTGTTGTATTCGCTTTTGAGAATCTTGACCGCAACGCTATGGCCGGTACGGATATCCACAGCACGGTACACAAGGCTCATACCGCCCTGGCCGATGAATTCCTCCAGCTTGTAACGGTCCGCAAAGAGCATTCCTTTCATCATGCCTCAGCCACCTCGCTTTGGCAGATGACGATGGTGATGTTGTCCGTGCCGCCGTTTTCCAGGGCCATTTCCATCAGCCGGTCGGCGGCCTTTTCGTCATCCATTTCCATAAGGGTTTTATGGATTTTTGCATCCTCCACCATATTGTAAAGGCCATCGGAGCACATCAGCCAGCGATCGCCGGGCTTTACTTCCGTTTGGATAACATCGGCCTCCACGACGGGGTCGATGCCCACGGCCCGGGTGATGATGTTGCGATAAGGATGGGTTTTGGCCATTTCCGGGGTGATGACATTGTTGCGCAGAAGCTCCGCCACCATGCTGTGATCCAGCGTAAGCTGCTCAAGCTTGCCTTCCCGGAGCCGGTAGGCACGGCTGTCCCCCACATGGGCGATAAGTGCTTTTCCTTCTCCCTCCCACAGGAAGGTAAGGGTAGTCCCCATGCCCTGAAGGCTTTCATTCTCTGCGGCAGTTTCGTAGATACGGCGGTTTGCCGCCTCCACTGCAAGGCGCAGGGCACTTTCCCCCGGGGTCTTGTTTTTCAGCGCCGCTATGACCGACTCAACCGCAATCCGGCTGGCCGTTTCGCCGCCCCGATGGCCACCCATGCCGTCGGCTACGCCGTACAGCTTATCCGCCACCAGCAGGCTGTCCTGATTATTCGCCCGCACCAAACCCTTATGCGTTCTCTGGCAAACCCTCATGGCAATTCTCCTTTTTGGCCCTCAGTTTTCCCCGGAAGAGTCCCGGAAAAAACGCTCTTTCACACATAGTAACAATTCAGCTGCCCGATTGCAAGTACCGCCTGCGCAGCTGACCGCAGGCGCCGCCGATATCCGAGCCCATTTCTCTGCGCACGGTGGCAGAGATATGCTTTTCCTCCAGCGTATGCAGGAACTCCTGCACGGCTTTGGGGCTGGCAGGCTGCAAACTGCGCTCGTCCACATGGTTCAGGGGGATCAGGTTCACATGGCACTGCAATTCCCGAAGCAGCCTGGCAAGCTCCAGCGCATGCTCCCGACGGCTGTTGAGCTGGTCGATGAGCGCATATTCAAACACCACACGTCTTCCCGTTTTCTTGACATAGTCCCGGACTGCGTCCATGGTTTCCTCCAGGGTGTAGGCGTTAGCCACGGGCATGATCTGCCTGCGGATGGCGTCGTTGGGAGCGTGAAGGGAAAGGCTGAGTGTGATGCCCAGGTTTTCCTCCGCCAATTTGCGTATCTGGGGAGCAAGGCCGCAGGTACTGACGGATATATTGCGCAGGCTGATATTAAGACCCTCGGGGTGGTTCACTGCCCGGAGGAAACGTACAGTGTGCTCATAGTTATCCATGGGCTCGCCGCTGCCCATAAGCACGATATGGCCCACATGGCCCTTGTCGCCCAGGTAGCGGTTGGCAAGGAGTACCTCGGCAAGCATCTCGCCGCTGGAAAGATTCCGCACGCAGCCGTTGAGGGTGCTGGCGCAGAAAGCGCAGCCCATTTTGCAGCCGATCTGGGTGGAGATGCACAGGGAGTAGCCATAATGGTAGTGCATCAGGACTCCCTCGATGATGTGGTCGTCCTTGCAGCGGAAAAGAAATTTGACGGTATCATCCTTTTGGGAAGGAAACACCTCGTGGATTTCCATGGGAAGATCCCAGCATTCCTCCCCCAGCTTTTCCCGGAAGGCCTTGGGCAGATTGGACATTTCTGAAAAAGGCACTCCCTTGTGCAGCCAGCTGTACAGCTGCTTTGCACGAAAGGCGGGCTGACCTTCCTGTTTCAGGTACTGGGCCAGTTCTTCCGGGGTTTTGTCCAGCAGAATGGTCTTCTCAGCCATCAGCGTACCCTCCGCATTCTGGCAATGAAGAAGCCTTCCACATGATCCCGGTGGGGAAGCAACTGCAGGCCGTAGCTGCCCTGCATTTTGCGCAGTTCCTCGGGGATACCCTGAGGCAGCAGTTCCAGCTGATATTCAGGATGATTTTCAAGGAAAGCTTCTACCTGCATGCGGTTTTCCTCCGGCAGGATGGCGCAGGTGGAATACACCAGCGTGCCGCCAACCTTCACATAGCGACAGACGGTGTTCAAAATCTTCTTCTGGGTTTCTGCAATGGCGGCGATGTCCTCTTCTTTGAGGCGATGCTTGATATCCGGCTTTTCTGCCATAACGCCCGTACCGGAGCAGGGCGCATCCAGCAGCACCGCATCCAGCGTGTTTTCAAGATCTTCCCGGAAGTTGGAAGCATCACGGACCGTGACCCTCAGGTTATCCAGGGAGAGCCTGCGCTTTACGCCATCCAGCAGTTGCGCCCGGCGTTCATGCAGTTCCCAGGCAAACACACGGCCCGTCATCTGCATTTTTTCACACAGGTAGGCGGATTTTCCTCCCGGTGCAGCACAGGCGTCCAAAATGCGCATACCGGGCTTTGCCTCCACCGCTTCCGCAGCCAGAATACTGCTTTGGCCCTGAATGGAATACATACCGGAACGGAAATCGGGATCGCTGCCTGCATCCACCGCCCCGCCCACCAGATAGGCATGGGGTGCAACGCCACGGGTGAAGGAAAGGCCCTTCTTTTCCAGCAGTTTTTCAAAAGCAGCATCGCTGAGCTTGGTCATGTTGGGCCGCATCACCGTAGGATGGGCGCTTTCCCGGTACAGGAGCAATTTTTCTGCCTCTTCATCCCCGTAGGCCTCCACAAGCCGTTTCACCAGCCACGAAGGCGTGGAGGATTCAATGCTGAGCCATTCAACAGGATCATTCTCCCTGTCGGGCCACACAAGCTCTTCCTTTTTGCGGATGAGGTTGCGCAGAACGGCGTTGATGAACCCTGCGGAGGATTCCATGCCCATCTGCTTTACCAGCTTCACAGATTCGTTTACTGCAGCGCTGTCGGGGATGCGATCCAGCATCAGGATCTGATATGCGCCCATACGCAGGATATCCTGCTGCATCTCTTCCCGAGCGGGGTGCTCGGTGAACTGCTCAATAACATAATCCAGCTTGAGCTGGTTTTCCAGCGTACCGTACACCAGGTTTGTCACCAGGCGGCGATCCTCGGGCTTGATAAGGGTTTTGGGCATCATGTCGTTGATGGTCAGGCCTGCAAATGCACCCTGCTTGTGCACCTTGGTGAGGATCTCCAGAGCGATCTTTCTGGCATTGGGGCCCTGGGGGACGGCGGTGTTGTTGCGGGGAGCGGGTCTCCTTCCCTGAGCGTACCTGCCTTCAGGCTTGCGGGGGCCGTTGCCCGCAGGCTTCTTACCATAAGGCTTCTGGCTGTTCCTTTGAAAATTGTCACGCTTCATATCGCTCATAACCTTACCTCTTCAATGGGGCCGCCTTCTGGGATGGCATGTCCCAGAAGATAAGCCTTCGCTTCCATTCGTTTGGAGTTGGGGGCCTGAATTTCCACAAGTTCCATGGCGCCGTCGCCGGTGGCGATGATCAGTCCCTTTTTGCGGTCGGCCAGGAGCACTGTTCCGGGAAGGCCATGACCCTCGGCGGCTCGGGCTTTCCAGATTTTCATCACGCTGTCCCCCATTTGCACAAAGGCACAGGGCCAGGGGCTCATGGCCCTCACACGGCAAAGGCACTGGGCAGTGGTTTCGGAAAAATCCATCAAGCCCATTTCCTTGGTAATCTTGCTGTCGTAAGTCATCTGGCTTTCATCCTGCTTTTCCCGGGGACAATCGCCCTTTTCGATGCGGCGGAGGGTCTCGATGAGCAGTTCTGCGCCCAGATGGGAAAGCCGCTCCGTCAGCTCGCCGGCGGTTTCTTCCGGGCCAATCTCCACGGTTTTCCTGAGCAGCATATCGCCGGTATCAATGCCGGCATCGCTGAACATGGTGGTAACTCCCGTGACGGTCTCGCCCTGGAGAATGGTCCACTGCACAGGGGCCGAACCACGGTGACGGGGCAGAAGGGAAGTATGCACGTTCACGGTACCCATGGGGGGCACATCCAGCACTTCCTCGGAAAGAATCTGCCCGAAGGCGGCGGTAACACACAGGTCAGGCTTAAGGCTGCGCAGGGGCTCCAAGCCGTCCAGGCGCATCTTTACCGGCTGAAATACAGGAATATCATGCCGGAGGGCACATTCCTTCACAGGGGTCATCTGAACCTTGCCACCCCTGCCCTTGGGCTTGTCGGGCTGAGTAAATACGCCAACCACATCGTAACCGTTATCGATCAAAGCTTCCAGCACCGGCACGGAAAAATCCGGCGTGCCCATAAAGACGATCCTCACTGTTCGTCCTCCTCGTCTTCTTCCTCGTATTCCTCTTCGTCCTCGTATTCTTCGTCCTCGTCATCATCGAAGATTTCCTCGTCCATCTTGTCCACATAGAGTACACCGTCCAGATGATCCAGCTCGTGGCACACTGCCCGGGCGAAGAACTCCTCTGCGTCAAACTCGATCTCGTTGCCCTGGGCATCCTGAGCCTTCACATGCAGCTTGTTGGGACGGGTCACGATACCGCTGCGGCCAGGCACGCTGAGGCAGCCTTCGGGGCCGCTCTGGCTGCCTTCGGTTTCGGTAATGACGGGGTTGATCAGCTCGATGAGGCCATCCCCCACATCGATTACCACCACCCGGCGCAAAATGCCGATCTGGGGTGCGGCAAGGCCTACGCCGTTGGCCTTGTACATGGTCTGGGCCATATCATCCAGCAGGATGCGCAGCCGCTGGTCAAACTTCTCCTGGGGCTTGCACACCTTGCGCAGTTTTGCATCTCCGATTTCCACGATCTTTCTCAGTGCCATGGTATTCTCTCCTTTTACATCATCGTCGCCGGATTTACCTCGCAGTAGATCTGGCATCGGTCTTTCTCTGTGGCGGCAAGCTCCGAAAGCCTTCTGAGTATGGGCCTTGCGTCCGGATGATCGAACAGCTTCATCAGCACATGGTAGCGGTATTGCCCCCGGATACGCTTTACAGGGGCTTCGTCCATGCGCAGCATCAGGGTTTTCTTTTTCTGTGCAGGATTGCCGTCAAGATAGCGCTGCATCTCTTCAAAAAGCTGCTGAGCTGTTTCCTTGCAGCAGTTTTCCTCCGGGCTTTCCACCAAAAGGCGGGTCAGCATGGTAAAGGGCGGATAGAGACCCGCACGCCGCCTTGAAAATTCCATTTCAAAGAAGGCCCGGTAATCCTGCCTTGCAGCGGCCTCGATGCAGGGGTGATCGGGCTTATAGCTCTGCACCACCACCTCGCCGGGGTACTGTGCCCTGCCGGCACGGCCTGCCACCTGAGTGACCAGCTGAAAGGTACGCTCCACAGACCGGTAATCCGGCAGATTCAGCGTCATGTCCGCAGCCACCACGCCCACCAGCGTAACCTTGGGAAAATCAAGCCCCTTGGCGATCATCTGGGTACCGATGAGTACCTGCGCCTTTCCTTTGCGGAACTGTTCCAGAAGCCTGGCGTGAGCATCCCGGCCCCGGGTGGTATCAATGTCCATGCGGACGGTAGTCACCTGCGGGAAAAGCTTGTGCATTTCCTCTTCTACCCGCTGGGTACCGCTGCCGAAATAGCGGATGTACTTGCTGCCGCATTCCGGGCAGGTCTCGGGCGGTGGCAGTACAGAACCGCACATGTGGCAGCGGAGCTGGCCCGGATCATCCTCGCCATGGCGGTGCAGGGTCATAGACAGATCGCATTGAGCGCACTTGACCACATAGCCGCAACTGCGGCAGCTGACAAAAGTGTTGTATCCCCTCCGGTTTAAAAACAGCATGGCCTGATTGCCGCTATCCAGGCAGGCCTTCAGTTTCCGGATGAGCAGGGCGCTGAAAATGGAACGGTTGCCCGCCTCCAGCTCCTTGCGCATATCCACCACCGTTACCTCCGGCAGGGGGCGATTGCCCACCCGTCGGGGCATTTCCACAAGGGTGTAATCCCCCCGGCGAGCCATGGCAAAGGAAAGGATACTGGGTGTTGCACTGGACAGTATCAGGCTGGCCTTTTCATTTGCGCAACGCAGGGCTGCCACCCGGCGTGCGTCATAACGGGGAAACTTGTCGCTGAGATAAGTCTGCTCATGTTCCTCGTCGATAACGATCAGGCCCAGCCGCTCTACCGGGGCAAAGATGGCAGACCTTGCACCCACCACCACCCGGGCCTCGCCCAGCCGGATGCGCCGCCATTCATCGTAGCGCTGGCCGTCAGTGAGGCGGCTGTGAAGCACTGCTGTAGCCGGGCCGAAACGGTTGCGGAACCAGCGCACCATCTGCGGGGTCAGAGCAATTTCCGGCACGAGGATAATAGCGCCCTTGCCCATTTCCAGCGTGCGGCTGGCCATGGCAAGGTATACCTCTGTTTTGCCGCTGCCCGTAACGCCGTGGAGCAGGAACGCACCTTCACCCTTTTCGAGGGCGGGCAGCATGCCGCAAAGGGCTTCCTGCTGATCGGCAGTCAGCGGCGGTGCGCTGCTGCGTTCCTCATCCTCCGCCTGATAAGGGGAGCGGAACACCTCCTGTTCACAAAGCTGAATCAGCCCAAGCTCCTGCAGGGGTTTGAGCCCGTCCCGGGGATTGGCCACCAACTGGCTCAGCTGGCTGACAGCATGGGGCTGCCCATCGGATAAGAGCCGCAGCAGCATAGCACGCTTGGGGGCCCGCTTCATGGCAGCAGCTTCTTTTTCGGCATCCACACCGGGCAAAAGCTGGGCCACGGTTTCCAGCTTGCGCTGGATGCGCCCCGTGCGCATGGCCGCCGGGATCATCAGCCGGAGGGTTTCCGAAAGGGGGCAATGGTTTTCATCTGCCAGCTGTCTTGCCAGGGTGATCAGGGCAGGAAGAAGGGCCGGATATTCGTCCAGCCTGCGGATCACGGGCCTGAGCTTGTGCAAAGGCAAATCCTCCGGCAGGTCATCTTCCTCCGTCAAATCAATCACAAAGCCGTCCACCCGGCGTTTTCCGAGGGGAACCTCCACCCGGACGCCCGCTTCCAATTCCATGCCTTCGGGGATCAGGTAGGAAAAGAGCCGGTCCACATTGGTATGCACCACGTCCACAATAACCTGCGCAATCATTGACCGGCCTCCTTTCCTGCAAATCACAAATTTACCTTAACGGAAATAACGGTGTCTGGGCTTGGGGATGCGGCTCTTGCGCTTTTTGCGCTTGCGGAAGAAAATGCGGCGGATAAGCCATATCACCAGCGCAAGGGCAGCAATGGGGATCAGGAAAAACAGCACCAGCTCCACCGACAGGGGCGGCAGAAGACGGGTATCCGCACGGACCGCCGCCTCGATCTCCTCAAGGGTAAGGGGCGCATTTTCACGCTTGGCAATGCTGCGGCCCGCCACAAGATCGTACACAACAGCGCTGCCGCCGTCTTCGGGGTAGTAAGTCATGGTGCCTACCACTTCGCCCTGTTCAATGGGAGCGGCGAAGTTTTCCCGGGTGTATTCAATGAGCACGATCTGACGCAAGTTGCGGGACATGGTTTCCATTTCCGCCTTGGTAGCCACAATGTGCACCGTGCGGGTGGATGCCTGGGGCTTGACTTCCAGCGGCAGGCGGCCCAGATTATCATCATCCAGCGAGAAACCGGTGGTTTCCAGCACGATAGGGTTCTGATTATACAGATCCTGAGGGGTCATGCTGACGAACTGGCTGAAGCCGTATTCCATCAGCTTTTTAGAGTCGCTCCAGCGGCCCGAGTTGGTGGTGTAGAACACGACGGAAATCAGCTTGACGCCGTCTCTCTCTGCGGCACCCACATAGCAGTAGCCTGCCACCTGGGCAAAACCGGTCTTGATACCGGTGGCATAGGGATAAAAAGTGGAGGGACTGTTCTCGGTATCTTCCTGGTTGGGGTTGAGCCAGCTGCTGTTTGCACCGGTGACCACAGTGGCCCTGCGGATGTTGCTGCGGGGCAGCGAATAGGAATAGGTGCCTGCAATGGAAGCAAAGGTCTCGTTCTGCATGGCTTCCCGGGCGATTTTTGCCATATCCCTGGCGGTGGTGTAGTGATTATCATCCGGCAAGCCGCTGGCGTTGACAAAATGAGTATTGGTACAGCCGTACATCTGCGCAGCCTGGTTCATCAGCTCCGCAAAGCCGGCCTCGTCGCCGGAGATGGTCTCGGCAATCATTCTTGCGCCATCGTTACCGGACTTGACCATGGTGGCATAAAGCAAGTCCCGGAAAATAATGGTCTCGCCTGCGGAAAGGCCGATCTTGGAATCGCCCTCATCCAGCGTTACAGCCCACTCGGAGGCTACCACTTCCTGGTTCATATCGCCCATCATGATGCCCAGCAGCACCGTCATGATCTTGGTGGTGGAGGCCGGGTACATGATATCGTCCGCATTCTTTTCAAAGATGACCTCGCCGGTAGTGGCTTCAATCAGAATGGCGGATTTTGCATAAAGCTGGTCGGGGCTCAGTTCCTCGGGATGTTCCGGATCGTAGGGGTCTGCATCGCTAGGCAGCTCAGGCGCAATATAGCGCGGGCCGGAATTTTCCTCTGCATGTGCTGATGCAAAAAGGGGCCCGCAAGAGCATACAAGCATCAGCAGCGCCAAAAGGCCAGCCAGATGGCGGCTCCAGGCTGCGGTTTTTCTCATAGCGGCTCCTCCCTTCCTGAAAAAAACTTGCAAATAGACATATGTTAGCACTTTATTATACACCGAAGCCCTGTTTTGTACAAGTTTTGATCTTCCACCAGAAACGGTTCAGTGTATGAAAATTTTTACCTTTTTGGTTGGGAAAAAAGAAAAAAATCTCTTATGCTAATTTTCGGCATTTTCTTCTCGATAAGCATCATTTATTTACTGAAGGCATTTTATGTGCGTAAACCAAACTAAATATCCAAAACGAAACGAGGTCTTTTCCATGGTTTCAAACATTCTGGCGACCATCCGATCCCTTTACCCCGCCCTTACCCCTTCCGGCAGGCATGTTGCAGATTACGTCCTTGCCCATGGCGATGAGGTGATCTTCATGCCCATTACAGAGCTGGCTTACCGCTGTTCCGTCAGTGAAACCAGCATTATGCGCTTTTGCCGCCATGTCGGCATGAGCGGATACCAGGATTTCCGGCTTCAGCTCTCTTCTGCCATTGCCCAGGAGGCGCATCTTCATCCGGAGGCCAATATGGAACTGGATGAAACCTCCCAGCTCATCGAAACCATCTACTCCACCTTCAGCACCACCATTCAGGGTACCAAGCAGTTGCTGCGGCCGGAAAACCTCCGCCAGGTTTCCAAGCTGATAAACAATGCCAGGGAAGTTTACTTCTTTGGTTCCCGGGATTCCATGGCCCTTACCTGCAGCGCCTGCCAAACCTTCATGCGCACATTCAGCATGGGGCGCAGCGTACAGGTTGGCTACACACAGGAGCTGCTGCTCCGGAATGTATCCAGGGAAGATCTGGTAGTGTTTCTTTCCACCCGCAACACCGATGAGGAACTGTACCGCCTTGCGGAAAAAGCCAAATATGCCGGTGCAAAGCTGGTTTCCATATCCTGCTGCGGACCCACATCCCTCAGCGGACTTTGCAATGTAAACCTGTTCTGCGGCAGAATGGACCCTGCGGCCCAAAACGGTGCAAATACCGGCGAATCCAGCCTGAACCTCGCTTCTGTGTCCTTCCTTACGGAGCTCATCTGCGCCACCTGCAGGCAGACACCCGACGAACCAGCCTTGCCTGCGTCTGTCCCCCAAGCCAGGCCTGCGCTCCCCCAGACCTATTATCCCGACCACTAAAAAACCAAAACACAAATTGACCTTCTCCATCCGTTGTGCTATGCTGACTTACGTTGCCAACAGGGCAAAACGGGAGGGATTGATACGGCACACATCCGGCGTAACGATGCAGATATGACCCAGGGAAATATCTGGCATCAGTTGATACAATTTGCTTTGCCCATGATGGTAGGGCTTCTTTTCCAGCAGCTGTACAACACGGTGGACTCCATCATCGTCGGCCAGTTTGTAAACAAGCAGGCCCTTGCAGCCGTGGGCAGCACATCCAGCATCATCAACACACTGGTGGGCTTTTCCGCAGGCCTTTCCACCGGTTCCAGCGTTATCATATCCCAGT
Source organism: Clostridiales bacterium (assembly GCA_015056145.1). Classification (GTDB taxonomy): domain Bacteria; phylum Bacillota; class Clostridia; order Christensenellales; family Aristaeellaceae; genus Limiplasma. Next base: position 8,965 of record SVGY01000008.1, on the reverse strand, counting down.
GCTATGGCGCAAGGGACAGAAAAGGCCTTCATGCTGCCGTGCATACCACCATCATGCTTACTTTCATTCTCTCCGTAGTGCTGACGCTGCTGGGAGTGCTTCTGGTTGAACCTCTTCTGAAAATGCAGAACACTCCCGATGATGTAATGCCCGAGGCTACCACCTATCTGCGCATCTATTTCCTCGGCATTACCGGCCTGTTGTTCTATAACACGGGCGCAAGCGTGCTCCGTGCTGTGGGCGATAGCCGCCGGCCTCTGTATTTTCTTATCTTTTCCGCCGTTTTGAACACCGTACTGGATCTGCTTTTTGTGCTCGCCTTTGGATGGGGCGTTGCGGGCGTTGGCTATGCCACATTGCTGGCGCAGCTGATCAGCGCCATCCTGGTGCTGGTGGTTCTGACCCTGGACAAGGCCCCCTACGGCATCCGCTGGAAGGAAATGTCCATGAATCTTTCCACCCTCAGGCGGATCCTTGGCGTGGGTCTTCCCAGCGGCATCCAGCAGGCCCTCACCTCTTTTTCCAACATTTTCGTGCAAAGCTACGTCAACCATTTCGGCTCCGCATGCATGGCAGGCTGGTCCAGCTGCAACAAGCTTGATGCATTCCTGACCATCCCCATGCAATCCATTGCGCTGGCTTCCACCACCTTTGTGGGACAGAATTACGGCGCAAAGCAGCTGAAGCGGGCCAAAGAAGGCGTCAACAAGGCAATCATCCTCTCCGTCAGCATCACCCTTGTGCTCAGCTCTATTATCATTATCTTTGCCCGTCCCCTGTCCAGCCTCATCTCCCCCGATGAAGACGTGCTCAACTATTCCGAGCTCTTCGTGACACTGATGGCGCCCTTCCACTTCACCCTCTGCTTCAACCAGACCTATGCAGGCGCTTTGAGAGGCATCGGCAAGGCCAAAGCTCCCATGATGATCATGCTGTTCTCCTTTGTGCTTTTCCGGCAGATATACCTGTATATTGTCAAAATCTGCGGCAACAGCCTGAACCTGATCGCTCTGGGCTACCCCATGGGCTGGGTGATGTGCAGCCTTCTGCTGTTTATTGCCTACCGCCATTCTGAGCTGGGCCGCCGGGAGAATCCCGAGGAGGCCGCAGCCTGACAGGCCAATGTTGACAATCCTCTGCCGTTTCCGGTATGATTGCAGAGTATACAATGCCTTTTGCACAACAGACGGAGGAAACACCCATGAAAAAGTTTTCCGCATGGTTTCTTGCCCTTATTCTGATATTTTCCACCGGTGCAGCCCTTGCAGCCGAGTTCAAATTCACCGTGCGCAATGGCGACCGCAGCCAGAAAAAAATCTGCATCACCGTGGACGACTGCGCCAATACCGAAATGCTGCAAGCTATTTTTGAACTCAGCCAGGAACTGGATGTGCCCATCACCTTCTTTACGTTGGGCTATGTGCTCAAGGATGAGGATCGCGACCTGTGGCGGGCCATTGCGGAGTCCGACTGCGAGATCGGCAACCACAGCTACTGGCACGACAGCCTGCCCCAGATGACCCGGGAGGATATCATCAAATCCCTGACGGATGTGCAAATCCGTCTGGATGAGGTGCTGGGTTATCATTATCCCATGCAGGTGATGCGACCGCCCTACGGCAACACCCGTATCGGCAACGAAAGCAACATTCATGTGGTACGCTCGTCGAAGGCTGCCGGCTATGAGCACGCCATTCTGTGGGACGTGAGCCAGACCAACCCCCAGAAATGCCTGAAGGCATTCAAGAACGGTTCCATTCTTCTGTTCCATACCATTCCGAAGGATTATGAATGCCTGAAGGTGGTTCTGCCGGAGATGAAAGCCCAGGGCTACGAATTCATTACCGTAAGCGAAATGATCGGTCTTGATCCCGTGGTCATCTCGCCGCTGCCCGAAGAACCCGCCGAAGAGGGCGAAGCATCGGACCTGCCTGCAGAATCCCCGGCAGAAAACGATGCCGCAGAATAATCTGCACCGTCCCGGAAACGGGACGGTTCTGGCTGTCAAAAAAATGCGCAGGGTGCAGGGGGATGATCCCCCTGCCGGGTGTGGGCAGAGCCCACATTCCTTGTGCCGCAGCACTTTCAAGAAAGCACAGCAAGCACCGAAGGTGCAAGATTTGCGGCTTTGACTGACAAGAATGAGGTTTTTCCACAAGCTACACCGTCCCGGAAACGGGACGGTTTTTTGTCCGTATCTTTTTCAGGGTTTGCCTTGCAAAGACCTGCCCCGTCTGCTATTCTTGTATACATTCAAGCAATACCACTCAAGGAGGCTTCCCTCATGAAAAGATCCCTTTCCCTCATCCTTGCTCTGGCGCTCTGCCTGGGCATTGCTGCCCCTGCCGGAGCCTTCGCTTCCGAAAGCGAAGAAATGACCATTCCTCTTTATGTACTGGCCGAGCCCTACGGCTTCAAGATGGGTGGCGCATTCGGCGCCCATCAGATGAACGACAGCGCCTATCTCGACATGCTCAAAGGCGATTTCAACTCCGTAACCACCACCAATGAAATGAAGGCATATTCCCTTCTGGACAAGAACTGCTGCAAGCTTTCCAAGGACGGCATGCCTGTGATGAACTATTTCTGGGCCGACAAAATGGTGGCCTGGGCTCAGGAAAACGGCATCAAGGTCCGTGGCCATGTGCTGGTATGGGATGCCTACATGAGCGACTTTTTCTTCCACGAAGGCTACGATACCGCCATGCCTCTGGCCGACCGCGAAACCATGCTCAAGCGTATGGAGTACTACATCCACGATGTGATCACCCACTTTGAAACCAAGTTCCCCGGCGTTGTTTACTGCTGGGATGTGGTAAACGAGGCCGTGGGCGACAATGCCGGCGAGTTTAACCACGACGACCCCCGTCACCTGCGCACCACCCGTAACGGCGGACCCAACCTGTTCTACGAATATGTGGGCGATGATTATGTGGAGTACGCTTTCCTCTATGCCCGCAACACCGTGGACGAGCTTGGCGCAGATATCAAGCTGTTCTACAACGATTATAATGCCTTCTTCCCGGAAAAGCGGGAAGCTATCTGCGCTCTGGTAAACAGCGTCAACAACTTTGCCACCGACGAAAACGGCAATCCCCGCAAGCTGCTGGACGGTGTTGGCATGCAGGGCTACATTGGCGGCTACGGCTATCAGGAGGGCTGCCTGGAAGACAGCCATCTGGAAAACATCCGCCTTTCCATCCAGGCCTATGCAGAGCTTGGTGTTGAGGTGCAGATTACCGAAATGGCCGTGCGCAACTTTGAGCCCGATGAGGCTGCCAAACATGCAGAGTATTATGGCCACCTGTTCCAGATTTTCAAGGAAGTGAACTCCGGCGAATCCAAGCCCCTGACCTGCGTTACCATCTGGGGCCTCACCGACATCCCCTACGAACCCAAGGGCACCTACAACTACAACCTCAACAGCCCCTACGGCGGTCTTTTCACCGAGAAGTACGAGCGAAAGGATGCTTACAAGAGCGTGTACACCACGCTTCTAGACTGATGATAAATTCTTCCCTTATTCTGAAACCTCTGGCATCCGAAGACGGAGAAGAAATCTACCGCTTCTTCCAGCATATGCCCAGCGAAAACGGTTTCCTCAATCCCTTTGTCGGCATGGAAAAGACGCGCTTTCTCCGTGAGGCCATTCCCCAGCGGATTGCCTATTCGCAAGGCATCGGCCTGCCCGAAGGCCATGTGCCCGATACCTACTTCTTTCTGTGGAAGGATGGGCAGATAATCGGCAACTATAAGCTACGGCCCCGGCTCAACGATTTTCTCAGGAACGGTTCGGGCCACATCGGCTTCGGCATTCTGCCCGAGCACCGGGGGCAGGGGTTTGCCACACAGGGCCTTGCGCTTGCTATTCGGGAGCTTGTCTCCCTGCCGGATTTCCGGGATGATGAAATCTACTTTTCCTGTTACAAGGATAACCCCGCTTCCCTGCGCGTCATGCTGAAATGCGGCGGGTACATCCACCATGAAAACGAAACCGATTATTTTGTCCGCATTTCGGTTGGCAAATAATCATCGCCTCCTCTTTCCAACGGGAAGAGGAGGTCTTCTTTTGCCATGATCGCAACCCCTTGATTTTTCTTTACGAAAACCTTTACGAAAATCTGTTTTTCCCATTGTAATTAAGTCACAAATGTTCTATAATGATGGCGAAAATAAGCATCCCATTGCGGGGAACAAAAAAACGCTATACACATGGAGGAGACTACTATGAATCACTGGACCCGTTCCAAATTCCAGCCCGTACTCCCTCTGGGCAAGGACGGCCGCCGTGCTACTGCCAGCCCTGAGCACATCCAGCTTTCCAAGAACGCAGCCAAGGAAGGCATGGTGCTCCTGAAAAACGAAAACCATCTTCTGCCCCTGAAAAAGGGCGCCCGTATCGCCCTTTTTGGCAAGGCCACCATTGACTACGTCAAGGGCGGCGGCGGCAGCGGTGATGTTACCGTGCCCTACATCCGCAACCTCTATGACGGGCTTTGCCAGGTTGTGGATCCCGCAACCATCTTCCCGGATACAGTGGATTTCTACAAAGAAAACATCCGCCAGCAGTACGCAGACGGCCGGGTGCCCGGTATGACCGCCGAGCCGGAGTTGCCCGACGATATGCTCACCAAGGCCCGCGCCTTCACCGATACCGCCATCATCTCCTTCAGCCGTTTCTCCGGAGAAGCCTGGGACCGCAAGTCCTCCTTTGACAAGATCGACAAACATCTGGGCGTGGATCAGCGTCTTATCGACATTTGCAACGAAATCTTTGAGGATGGCGATTTCTACCTCTCCCACGCAGAGCGTGCCATGCTGAAAAAGGTCAGCGCAGCCTTCCCCAACGTGGTGGTGGTGCTGAATACCGGTGGCATGGTGGAAACCGCCTGCTTTGCCGAGGATCCCGCCATTGGTTCCCTGCTGCTGGCATGGCAGGGCGGCATGGAGGGCGGCCTCGCCACTGCCGAACTGCTCATGGGCATCGGCAACCCCTCCGGCAAGCTTTCCGATACCTTTGCCCGTGATCTGGACAGCTATCCCTGCGCCGATGAATTCTACATTTCCGACGAATATGTGGATTACACCGAGGATATCTATGTGGGCTACCGCTACTTTGAAACCATTCCCGGCGCTGCGGATAAAGTGGTGTACCCCTTCGGATACGGCCTTTCCTATACCGACTTTGCCCTGACTGGCCACAATGTGGTCATTGCGGGAAATGAGGTCGTCGCTTCTGTAAAAGTGATGAATACCGGCTATCTGCCCGGCAAAGAAGTTGTGCAGGTATACTACTCTGCGCCCCAGGGCAAGCTGGGCAAACCTGCCCGTGAACTGGGCGGCTACCGCAAGACCCGGCTTTTGAACCCCGGCGAGGAGGAAACCGTTATCGTACGCTTCCCCGTGAGCGAAATGGCCTCCTATGACGATCTGGGCAAGGTGCAGAAGTCTGCATGGCTGCTGGAAAAGGGCGAATATACCTTCCATATTGGCACCAGTGTGCGCAATACCGTTACCTGCGAAAACAGCCTTGTGCTGGAAGAAGACCGCATCGTTTGCCAGCTCACCACCCAGCTGGCCCCCACCTCCCTTGCAAGGCGCATGCTTTCCGACGGCAGTTTTGAGGCTCTTCCCACCAGCGAGGCCAATGATCCCCGCTATACCGATCTGGAGCCCATGACCGACGAAATTCTGGAGGGTCTGCCTCCGGTGCGGGGCTACGAGCCTGTTCCTTTCCGGGGCCGCAACAAGCCCAGCACGCTGGTGGATGTGGCAGAAGGCCGCATCTCTCTGGATGATTTCATCAAAGATCTGACCGATGAAGATTTGGCCTATCTCATGGGCGGCCAGGCAAATACCGGCGTTGCCAACACCTGGGGCCTGGGCAACAATCCCATCCGGGAAATTCCCAACATCATGACTGCCGACGGCCCTGCAGGCCTGCGCATTCAGCCTCATGTGGGCGTTACCACCACTGCCTTCCCCTGCGCCACCCTGCTGGCCTGCACCTGGGATCCTTCCGTCGCCGAGGCCATCGGCGAAGCCGGCGCCCTGGAAGTAAAGGAAAACAACATCGGCGTGTGGCTTACCCCCGGCGTGTGTATCCACCGCAATCCCCTCTGCGGCCGCAACTTTGAATACTTCTCCGAGGATCCGCTGCTGTGCGGCAAGCAGGCCGCCGCTCTTGTACGGGGCATCCAGAGCCAGCGCATTGCCGCAACCCCCAAGCACTTCGCCCTTAACAACAAGGAGAGCAACCGCCGCAACTGCGATTCCCGTGCTTCCGAGCGTGCCATCCGTGAGATCTACATCCGCCAGTTTGAGATCATCGTTAAGGAAGCTAAGCCCTGGGCCATTATGACCTCCTACAACATCATCAACGGCCACCGTGCTTCCGAAAACGCCTCGCTGCTCAATGGCGTGCTCCGTGGCGAATGGGGCTTTGACGGCATGGTGACCACCGACTGGTGGACCCACGGCGAGCACTACAAGGAGGCCAAGGCAGGCAACGACCTGAAGATGGCCAGTGGTCATCCCCAGCGCCTGCTCGCTGCCAAGGAAAAAGGCGTTCTGACCCGCGAACACATGGAAGTCGCCGTGAAGAACATCCTCACCCTGATCCTCCGAATTGAATAACACAAAAAGCCCGCCGGCGAATTAAGAACCGGCGGGCTTTTTCTTTGCCCGGAAAAACAGCAAAACCCTGCCCCGAAAGAGGGGCAGGGCGCATACCATCTTAGCGCAGGAAGCAGCCGACACGTTTCCTTATGCATCCGTTTTCTGGCTGACCAGCTGTTCTTCGGCAGGCTTTTGAAGGGTCTCATTGTTGATCATTCCGCCAAAGACCGTCATAAGCAGGATTTTGATATCCAGCCAGAAAGTCCAGTTTTCGATATACCAAAGGTCATGCTCCACCCGGGCCGGGATGCTGGTATCACCCCGGTAGCCGTTTACCTGCGCCCAGCCGGTTATGCCGGGCCGCACCTGATACTTGACCATGTAAAGGGGCACCGTTTCCCGGAATTGTTCTACAAAGTAAGGTATCTCCGGCCTTGGGCCCACGATGCTCATATCGCCCTTGAGGGTGTTAAACAGCTGAGGCAATTCGTCCAGGCTGGTTTTTCTCAGGAGCGCTCCCAGCCAGGTACGCCGGTCATCTTTCTGGGAGGACCATGCCGTATCCTGCTCGTCATTGACCTTCATGCTGCGGAATTTGTACATGATGAACGGCTTTTTATTCAGTCCGATACGCTCCTGCCTGAAAAACACGGGCCCCGGGCTGGAAAGCTTTATGGCGATGGCCAGAATCAAAAACAGCGGCGAAAGAAGGATCAAAAGCAACAGACTGGCAACAAAATCGAATCCTCTTTTAACAAAGGCGTTGATGGGTTCGTCCATGGGGGTGGTACGCAGCTGGATCAGTTTCAGCCTTCCGATGGTGTCAATGGTGGGCCGGGTAGGGATCACGTCGTTGTAGAACGGGATAACGCACAGCTTTGTGCCGCATTTTTCGCAGACACGGATCACATCCATTACCATGCCCAGTTCATCCGGTTCCAGCGCCATGATTACCTCATCAATTCCTGCGCCATGGAGCCTATTTTCCAGTTTTTCCAGCATTTCCTGATCCGGCTTGATGCATTCATCCACCTGGATGCCCAGCAGGGGACGTTTTTCCACACTGGCAACGTATCTCTGAGCCATTTCTCCTCCGCCCACCACGATCATGTGCTTGAGATTGTGACCCCTGGAACGGATATAGCGCAGCACTTTCCATGTGACCAACTTTTTGACCACAAGGAGCAGATTGCTCACAATAAAGTACACCAGAAGAACGCCCCGGGAAAAATCCTGAAGGCGGAACAGATACAAAGCAGAGGCCGCCATAAGCAATGCCACCGTATTGCCCGCAAGGATACGCCCAATCTGCGGCCCGGTAGGACGGGTACGACTTGTGCGGTACACCCGCAGCAACCAGAGCAAAAAAACTGTCCATGCCGCAAAAATCAGTGCGGCATACAGCGTGCTGCTGGTAATGCCGGATACATACGCCATATTTTTACGGGAATGCCTGATAATATCCAGCCAGAACCAGGAGGAAAAAAGATAGCTCAGCAATAAGACCACTGCATCCAGCAGTGCGTTGAACTGATTTATCAGACGTTGATGCTTTTTGATCATATTTTTCCCTCCAATCTTCTCTTTTTCAACAACGTTTTCATTATATCGGCTTTAAATGGGCGTGTCAACTCAGCGGCCCACGGCACCGGCAAAACCCATTTAAGAAAACAAAAAAATGCGCCCTTGGTGGGAGGATTCTTAAGGAACAATTTATCCAATAGCAAACAAGCGAGCATCCGACATTCGGATGTTCGCTTGCTTATGGATCGGCATGCTTATCTATTCGGTTTGCGAACCGTAGAAACGCAATGCACCGGAACGGTGCGTATAATTGCGCTCTCCCTACATAATGGGAAATGAATTTCTCGTCTCCTCGACAAATTGGAATTTGTCATTCTACTACGAATTCTGTCCACTCGACTTTGTTATACTGCATTACGTCTACAGATTTCTTCATACCAAGTTTCTCATAGAAACCAACTGCGTTCTCATTAGCAATCAAATAAACCGCAATATCTTTTTCGCCGCCCGCAATTTCATGGGCTGTTTTCATAAGTTGTCTGCCGATACCCTGCCCCGTGTATGCTCTATCTACTCCCAAATCTGTTACATATAACCAGTAGGAAAAGTCTGTTAAACCAAACAGAGCACCGACAACCGTTCCGTATTCATTCCGTGCGACCAAGCTGATAGAAACAGACTCGACCAATTTTGCAATTCTATCAACGAACCGCTCTTTTGGATATTGAGAACCCAAATCCGTTCTTTTCAAGAAGTCTATATATTCTTCTGCTGTAATTCGTTCTTCTAAAATTCTTACCTTCTGATTCATACTATCTCTCCG
>SVGY01000007.1 GCA_015056145.1 Clostridiales bacterium | reverse complement strand
ATGGTATCAACAATAGTATATAATTCTTGAAAAATATTCCCTAAAATAAGCGGAACGGCAAACAATAAAATTAGTTTCCATGGTGTACCACATGTCATATCCTGAGGTTGTGTCATTCTCTTTTTCAACAAACAAATTCCTCCTTCTCAAATATATACTATCGTTTATCAATCATTACTAGTAAGAATAGGTGTACTCAAAACTCTTAAGAAAATTCAGATTTATCGCTTTCATTTTATCACGCAGAACAAAAAGCAGCAAGCCTTAGCGGGCTTGCTGCTTTCGGCATTTCTTGGGTTGTAAAGTGAAGGATAACTCCTTCCTTTCCATCACCCTCACTGCCCTGCCTCTTTTTTGTTATTCTCCCCGGCTCATTCCTCCGGCCGCCGTTCAAACACGAAGGTTACCCCGCTGGTTTCTTCATAATAATGCAGCGTTCCTTCTTCCTGGGCAACAAACTTCATCACATCGCTGGCATCGTCATCGTTCACCAGTTCCAGCACCGTTTTTACTCCGCCGCTGCCGGCAATGAAAGCTTCGTACATTCTGGCAGTCACGTTTGCCTGAACCTGATCATCTTCGCCTACCACCACCGTCATGCTGCCCCGCCCGGATTCCAAACGGAACCACATGGGCGTGCCCAGCTCATCCAGATCAAATTCCTGCCCGTCAAAATAAGCCCGACCGCTATACCAGTACCCATCAAATCCAGCCATGCTGTTTCCGATATTGACGGACATGTTTCCAATGGTTGCCGGCTGGCTGTCCTGCTTTACAAGAATCAGGGTTATGCCGTCCACTTCCCCGGACAGTTCATTTCCTGCCAGGATAAAATCATAACTGTATCCGTTTTCTACAACGGTGATAACATCGCCGCTGCGGCTCCAGGTGCAAACGTCTTCGTTTTCCTCGCCTTCCATGTTGCCGTAAAGCTTACCGGTACCATCCTCGCTTAAAGTCATGGTCATTTCAATGTCCAATTCGCTGGTATTGAGCACCAAACTGCCCATGGCCGCACGATCCAGCACCCAGCATCCCACAGCCTCCTGCGCCATCGCACCGCTGCAAAGCAAAAGCATAACTGCCACCATGGCACACAGGGTCAAAATTTTCTTTTTCATAAAAAAGCAGTCCTTTCTTTTGTTTCCGCCGTAACGTTGCTTTGGCGTATCTGTACCTACTTCATCTTCTTTATAAAACGGGACATGGCTTCACAGCCATGCCCCGCAATGTAACCGATTCTATCAGAAGTCTTTATCGTTTTCCAGATTCTTTTCCAGAATGAAGGTAACGCCGGAGTTGGCTTCCAGGAACTGGATGGAGCCATCAGCCTGGGGAACCATGTTGATGGTGCCGGAGAACAGGGTTGCTTCATCAGCGGTAAGCTCAAGAACAGTCTGAGCAGCCTCGCCTTCAACCAGCACAACATCCTTAATAACACCATGCACAATGCTGTCATAAGTCACGCCATTAACGGTAATGACCATGAAACCCTCGCCGTTTTCCATCGTCATGGAAACAGCCAAATCGCCAGCGGCAGACAGCGGAATGGTGACACCGTTGTACAGAGCCTTTTCGCAGTCCCACTCGCCATTGAAAAACTCAAGGGTAATTTCGCCGTCAACCGTCGGTACTTCCTCAACGGTGCCGGCCTCAGCAGCGCCGGGAACCAAGGTCATGGTGATGCCATCCAGCTCACCAACCAGTGTGCCATCCACCAGGGTGAAATCAACGGGTTCGCCATCCACGGTCAGGGTAACGATATTGCCGTTCTGAGACCAGGTGCAATCGGTGGAATCAATGTCTTCCTCACCGTTTCCGGCATGAGCAGTTCCGGTGCCGTCTTCATTGAGGTAAAACACCATGGACATGCCCACATCGGCGGCGTTCAGGGTCTCGCCCTGAAAGGACATAGTGGTCAGGGTCCATACGGTTGCAACGCTCTCAGCCATGGCAGTGCAGCCAAGCAGAGCGACGAGCATCAGGGCAACAAGCAGAGAAGCAAACTTCTTCATCATTCTTCCTCCTGTTTATGGGTTTGCGTGCATACTTCATTCATATGCTATATTCAGTATACCTATTTTATGCCTTTTCGTCAAATCCTGCTTTTTGGTCCATCGTTTTTTCGGAAAGCCACAATCCTTTATTCCGCCTCATTTTTGTTTTCCCTTTCCACCTGGAGTACAGGGAAAGAACATAGGCTACTTGTAACAAAAAAGCCGAAGGAATTTCTTCCTTCGGCGAAAATGGTCAATGGATTAGCGGCCCAGCAGGGTAACTTCGGTGTCCTTGTCGAAGAAGTGCAGGCGCTCCACATCGAAGGCAACCTTCACGCTCTGGCCGGCACGGCTTGCAGTACGGGGATCAACGCGAGCGATGATGTTCTCGTCCTTGCCGCTGGTGGACAGGTACAGGTAGGTTTCGGAGCCCATGAGCTCGGTAACTTCGACGTTGCAATCGACCACGGCGCTGGAAGCGGCAACCACTTCGGCGTTGTCATCGATATCTTCGGGACGGATGCCCATGTAGACTTCCTTGCCGATGTAGCTCTCGTCCACGAATTTGCTCAGCTTGGACTGGGGAACAACGATCTTGTTATCGCCGAACACGGCCACAACTTCGTTGCCTTCACGCTGCAGGGTAACGTTGAAGAAGTTCATCTGGGGGCTGCCGATGAAGCCGGCGACGAACAGGTTGGCGGGATAGTCGTACAGGTTCTGGGGGGTATCAACCTGCTGGATGAAACCATCCTTCATAACCACGATACGGGAAGCCATGGTCATAGCTTCGGTCTGGTCGTGGGTAACGTAGATGAAGGTGGTCTGCAGACGCTGGTGCAGCTTGGTGATCTCGGTACGCATGGCAACACGCAGCTTGGCGTCCAAGTTGGACAGAGGTTCGTCGAACAGGAAGACCTTGGGCTCACGAACGATGGCACGGCCCAGAGCAACACGCTGACGCTGACCGCCGGACAGAGCCTTGGGCTTACGGTTGAGCAGGTGAGCGATGTCCAGGATGCGGGCGGCTTCTTCCACACGCTGCTTGATCTCGTTCTTGGGGGTCTTGCGCAGCTTCAGACCGAAGGCCATGTTGTCATACACAGTCATGTGGGGGTACAGAGCGTAGTTCTGGAACACCATGGCGATGTCGCGATCCTTGGGAGCAACGTCGTTGACCAGGCGGTCGCCGATGTACAGATCGCCGCTGGAGATTTCTTCCAGACCGGCCACCATACGCAGGGTGGTGGACTTACCGCAGCCAGAGGGGCCAACCAGAACGATGAATTCCTTATCTTCGATCTCCAGGCAGAAATCGCTTACGGCGGTCACGTTGCCGGTGTAGATCTTGTAAATGTGGTTCAAAGACAAACTTGCCATTGGGGGTTTCCTCCTTTTCGTTCATAACAGACGGCATATTATACAGTCCGCCCGATCATGTACGCTCATTATAAACGAAAAACGAAAAGGAGGGTATTGACTGTTTACACAAATTTCTGCAAAACCTTTGTGAAAGATGTACACTCCGGAATAAAATGCGCCGAAAACTGCAGTTCACTCATCCCTGAGCGCATCCACGGGGTTCATGGCGGACGCCCGGCAGGCAGGCAATACACCGAAGGCGAGCCCTACCATCATCGCTGCCAGAACCACCATAAGGCAGTCGCCCGCCCTTACCACTGTACGCAGCCCGATATGGTTGCCTGCAACAGCAATAATGCCGATTCCCATGCCCACACCCGCAATGCCGCCCACCACCGCATACAGCAACGCCTCCAGCAGGAAAAGCCCGCAGATGAGTCCCGGCCTGGTTCCCAGCGCCTTCATAATGCCGATCTCCCTGCGTCTTTCCCGTACGCTGACCAGCAGAATGTTCATCACCCCGATACCTCCCACAAGAATGCAGATCATGGCAACCCACATCAACACATCCACAAACACGGTCACAACGCTGTCCGCCGCTTCGATCTGGGCCTGCATGGTAGTAGCTGCGGCCACAACGCCCCTGCGGTTTTTCAGCAATGTTTTGGCATCAGCCGCTATTTCCTCCGGCATGATACTTTCCGGTACCGAAAGGATGATCTCCTGCACGGCAAGATCCGCCAGCTGTCCAAAGACGGCTATGGGCATAAACACTGCCATGGAGGTATCCACCTGAGTTGTTTCGCTCTCCAGGCGAATTATTCCTGCCACCTCCATCCCCCGGCCCAATATATGCACAAGTTTCCCCGGAGCCGCTCCTGTTTTTTTCGCAAGTTTCTCCCCCAAGAGCACCTTCCTGCCCGTTTCCCATTCCCCCGGCAGCAGCCAACGCCCCTTTACCAGCACTGCGCTGCCAAGATCCAGGTATCCTTTGCTGCATGCCAGCAGTACTGCGGCCGCACTTTTCTGCCCGCAGCCAACCTCCACCGGCATATATGCCTGCTCCGTGGCCACGAGTCCCAGCTTCTCTTCAAGATAGGCTCCGTCGCCCTGCCGAAGGTTTTCAGCGCCTGCTGCCGTAAGCCAGACACGGTCTATGCCAAGACGCCCCATCTCCTGCCGTACCTGGTTGCGTCCTGCCTCCCCCAGTGTGAATACGGCCAGTATGGCCCCTATGCCGATGGCGATACCCAGCACCGTAAGCAAAGAACGCATCGGCGAAGAAAAAATATTCCTCACGCCGATTTTCCATAAATCCTTCAGCTTCATGGCATTTCCACCTCCACCGCTCCCCCGGGTGTAAGCTTGCTTTCGTCAGGCCGCAGGATTACCGGCTTTCCTTCCAGCTGAGCAGGTACTGCCACATATCCCTCGCTTTGTCTTTCCAGGCTCACCTTCACGGGGCGGGCCTTTCCCTCCTCCACAAGCCACACCTCGTTTTTCTTGCTCACCGCTTCAAGGGGTACCAGCACTTCATCCTCCCACAGGGATCGGATCACCTCCAGCGTCAGCCTTTTTCCAGGCACGCATTTCGCTTCCGTGGAAAACCACAGCTGGTGTACAATTACCCCTGTGCTTTCCTCCTGCTTTGGAGCTTTGACATGTTCAAGCCTCGCTACACCAAGACGCTTTCCGTTTTCATCCAGCACAAAGGCAGGCGTTCCTGCGTCAAGCCGGGCAGCCAATTCCATTGTGATGTATGCTGATATCCCTGCCTCCTCGCCGTGCATGCTGCCCAGCACAGTGCCCTGGGTGATCATATCGCCTTCCCGGCAGCATACAAGGCTCATTACTCCATCCTTCTCTGCCCGTATCTGTTTGGCCCCGATGCTTGCTTTCAGCGTCTCCTGCTGAGCCTTCAGTTCCATGCGCCTGCTTGCCAGCAGCCCTCCAAGGGCATCTTCCATTCCGTCCAGACGGTTGATTTCTGCCGTTACCATAGCCATGGCCGCTTCCTCTGCTTCCATATCCATCAAAAACAGCAGTTGTCCCTTTTTCACCTTGTCACCCTTGTGCACATATACCCGGCGGATAATCCCGTTCTGCAAGCTTACAAATGGCCTTTCCTCCCCGTAGCCCATCACGCCTTCCAGCAAAAGCGTATCCATAAGGCTACCACGGGTCGCTCTTTCCGTGCGCACGGTGATTTTCTGCGGCAACGGCAAAAGAAAAAGCGTTGCCACCGTCAGAACCGTGACGGCGATAACGCCTAAGGATATTTTTGTTTTTGTCATGGCGTTCCCTCCTGCGAGCCAGCGGCGTATTACAACAACGCTATTTTGGCCCGTACGGAAGGGTTCATCCGTGACAAGTCCTGCCAGATCAGCGCATGCTCTGATCCAGTTGCTGGCGGGTCATGCGGATATCCGTCAGCTTGTCGCTGAGGGAACGATCCACTTGCGCCAGCACATCGTCAATATGCTGATACACATCCGCATACAGCCTGTCCACCTGGTCGGAGGCCTGCTGCCTGCACTCCTCTGCCTCCATGGTGGCACGGGCAACGATTTCCTGCTGGCTTACCATATGCGCAGCCCGGGCTTCCGCATCCTTGACCATATTCTGGGCATTTTCCTGGGCCTCCCGGATCATAGCTGCTGCCTGCATCTGTGCCTTGTTCAGCGCATCCTGGGACTGGCTCTGCGCTTCCTGCATGCGATGGTTGGCCTTCTGACGGGCATCGCTGACGATGCCACCCGCCTGCTTGGATGCACTCTCCATGGTGGCCTGGGCCTTCTTGTTGGCCTCAGCAAGGATAACGCTTTCCTGCCCCACGATCTCCTGGCAGTGCTGGAACACCTTGGGAGAGTTGTGGATCAAATCGCTGATGATTCCCAGCGTTCTTTCCCGGTCCACCATGCACATATTGCTCAGGGGAACCCTTTTTGCCTGCATGACCATTTCCTCAAGGTCCGCCAGCTTGCTTGCGAAAATCTTGATATCGTCCGATTGCACCTGCATTTTCAATCCTCCAAAACAGTCACTGATTATTGCCGGTTAAGGTATTTTTTACATCCTCGAGGATGCAGGGTGGAACAAAATCAGAAATATCCCCGTCAAAACGGGCAATCTCCCTCACCACACTGGAACTGAGGTAAGCGCATTCCGGCGAGGTCATCATAAAGAGCGTTTCCACATCAGGCGCCATCTGATGGTTGACCTGTGCCATCTGGAACTCGTTTTCAAAATCCGACACAGCCCTCAGCCCACGAACCACTACCTTTGCGCCGGTCTTGTGCATATAATCCACCAAGAGCCCGTCAAAATGATCCACACGCACGTTTTCCAGATGAGCGCATGCCTTGCGGAGCATATTCAGCCGTTTTTCCACGGTAAAACTGCCGGCCTTGGCGGGATTGATGAGCACGGCCACCACTACCTCCGGAAACAACTTTGCCGCCCGGGTGATAATATCCATATGGCCCTTGGTAACAGGGTCGAAACTTCCCGGATAGACGCACACGTTATGACTCATGCTTTTTCCTCCAAAGAATATCGGTAAAAACAGATCTCCGTTTCGCCGTATTCCCGCTGCTTGATAAGGCTAAACCTGGCAGACAGCTGCTTGTCCGAGCCGCTTTTGCGCTCCCATACCACCAGAGCCTCCTCTGCCAGCAGGCCTTTGGCTGCCAGCAGGTCGCACATATCCCGCAGGTCATCCATGCGGTAGGGCGGATCGAGAAACACCAGATCAAACTGCCGTCCCTGCGCTGCAAGCTGGCCTGCGGCCTTCTGCCAGTCCATGGCCAGCACCGTGGATCTGTCGCCGAAGCGAAGCTTGTCCACATTTCGGCGGATGCAGCCAATGGCCTCCCGGGACTGATCCACCAATACGGCGCACTCTGCACCCCGGCTCAGGCATTCCAGCCCCAACCCGCCGCTGCCGGAAAACAGATCCAGCACCGAGGCTTCCTCTACTTCGCCCTGAAGCATATTAAACAGGGACTCCTTCACCTTGTCCGTGGTGGGACGGGTATCCATGCCCCTGGGCGCAAAAAGCTGAGTTCCACGGGCGGTTCCTGCGATGATTCGCATATTCTCAGATCAACCTTTCGGGCGTATTGCTCCGCTGACGTTTGCGGCGTTCCTTGCGCTGCTTTTTCAACTTCTTCTCCACACCGATCTTGATTCCCGTATTGATCTTGGTGCGGACGGAGGGACCGGAAAAATAGCCAAATCCATAGCACAGCGGCGCAATGAGCAAAAACAGCGGCGTGAGCCGTTCGGCCACCAGCACTGCGTTATCGCCCAGCTGCGTCATCACGGATATCAAGGGCATGCACATTCCCCGTACAATGACCCGCAGCACATCCAGCGCCGCAAGAGGTTCCCGCTGCACATAGTAGTTCAGCGCACCGGCAAACTCGTCCTGCTGCATCATCCCATCCATAAAGGATGGCAGCGTACCGAGGGTATAGTAGGCCTTTTTTGCCATAAAGGCGTATACTGCCGCCACCACCACAAAGGGCAAAGCTGCCAAAAGCGCCACAAAGAAGCCCTTGAAGGGATGGTAGCAGCGTTCCCGGTCGCTTGGAACAATGCTTTTACCCTGTTCCTGCTGGCCGTAGAGAATTTCTCCAAAAGCCACGTCGGATGCGCCGTGATCCTGCCCTTTATTGAACTGGTACACAGCCACCACCACAACCAGGCAGGTCATGGGCAGGATGGTTCCAAAAAGGCTTCCCAGGTTCAAAAGCAATCCGCCGAGAAAATACAGCAGCACGATGCCCAGCATGCCGAAAAACTTTTTGGGAATCAGCTTCAGTGCGTCCTTTCCGTACCAGCTTCCCTTTAGATAAGGCTTTTCTACAATCTCTATATTTTCTTTCTTCATCGTAATCTATTCCTTCCCGCCCTCAAAAACGGGGCACGGCAAAACTCACTGACCAATAAACTGCTTGGGTACACGGAGGCTGATAGCCAGCAGCACTTCATAACTGATGGTATCTGCAGCCCTTGCCAGTTCCTCGGCAGAGAGGAATTCTTCTCCTTGCGCACCGATGAGAACAACCTCATCTCCCGGAGTTACGCCGGGAATATCCGTCACATCCACCATAGTCTGGTCCATGCAGACCCTGCCCACGATGGGCGCACGCTTTCCATGCACCAGCATATGGCCACGGTTGCTGGCTGAGCGGTGATAGCCGTCGCCGTATCCCACCGCCACTGTGGCGATGCGCATGGGCTTATCCGCCACAAAGGTGCAGCCGTAACCGATGGCGTCGCCGGGAAACACATCCTTCACATGGGTGATCTCCGTCTGCCAGCGCAAGGCAGGCCGGAATTCCAGGTTGGTTTCCACAGGGGGATAACCATAAAGGGAAATACCCTGCCGTACCATCTGATACTGTCCGGGCTGCAGCAGACCCATGGCGCTGTTGGCCACATGGGCAGTCAGCGCCGAATCAAAGCAGCCCCTGAGCTGCTCAAAACGGCGAAGCTGTTCCCTGGTGAACGGATTGAGCTGCCCTCCATCAAGGGGCTCATCCGCCACCGCAAAATGGGTATAGATACCCGTAGCCTTCACATGGGGGCAGGCGCCCAGGAGCTTATTGAGCTCCCGGGCCTCCTCTTCGGTACGCAGGCCGATGCGCCCCATGCCTGTATCCAGTTTGATATGCACCAGTGCCTGACGATCCTGCTTTGCCGCCTCGTTTTCCAGAAAGGAAAGCATCTCGACGGTGAATACGGTCTGGGTCAAATCATAGCGGATGGCCTGAGCCGCCGCATCCTTCGTGGCAGCGCCAAGAATCAGGATTTCCCCTTCAATACCGTTATTGCGCAGCTGGATTCCTTCCTCCGCCAGTGCCACTGCAAAATGACGCACGCCGTCCCTGAAAAGGGTGTCCGCAGCTTCGCTCATGCCATGTCCATAGGCATCAGCCTTCACCACGGCCATCACCTCAACATCCGGGCCGGCCAGTTTCTTTTGCAGGGCATAGTTGTGGCGGATGGCCGCCAAATCAATGGTTACAAAATTTTTGCGCAGCATTCAGCCTCACAGACCCCTTACTTCCTGCTGGGAGAGCATCTGTACTCCCGCCTTTTCCAGAATAACCTCTGCCTCTTCCAGCTGATCCACCCGGAAGATGATCAGAGCGTGGTTGCCTGCACTGCGCACAAAGCTGTACAGGTATTCCACAACGATGTTGTTTTCAGCCAGCACGTCCAGAACCTGAGCCAGTCCGCCGGGGGTATCCGGCACCTTCACAGCCAGCACGTCCGTCAGCTTGACGGTATATCCATTATCGGCAATCAGCTGGACAGCACGTTCGTAATCCGCAACGATGCCCCGGAGGATGCCGAAGTTGGTGGTGTCAGCCACGGAGAGGGAGACCAGGTCAATGCCGTTTTCGCCAAGAAGCTTGGTAAAAGCGGCCAACTTGCCGGGCGTGTTTTCGATAAAAACGGAAATCTGCTTAACGTGCATAATTCTACCTCCTCAAATTCTTTTCCGGAATTATTACAGTTTGCGGTTGTCGGTAACACGTTTGGCCTTGCCGTCGCTGCGGGGCAGGGAGCCAGGCTGACACAGCTTGATCTTGGCGTTTACCAGTGCGTGGGCAGCCACCGATGCCTGAATCTTTGCAGAGAGGCTTTCCATATCCTTCACGGTATCGCTCATCATTTCGGGCTTCATTTCCACCTGTACTTCCATGGTATCCAGGTTGCCGATGCGGTCCACCACAATGTGGTACTGGGGAGAAACGCCCTCCACCTGCATCAGCGCATGCTCGATCTGGCTGGGGAACACATTCACGCCACGGATGATGAGCATATCGTCGGTGCGGCCCATGATGCGGCCCATGCGCACATGGGTACGTCCGCAGGCGCAGGGTTCGTCAGTGAGCACGCACAGGTCGTGAGTACGGTAACGGAGCAGGGGCATGCCGTGCTTGGTAAGGGTGGTGAAGGTCAGGTCTCCCTGCTGGCCGTAAGGCAAGCCCTTTCCATCCTCGCCGATCACTTCGGGCAGGAAGTGATCCTCCCAGATATGCATGCCGTCCTTGGCCATGCATTCCATGGATACGCCGGGGCCCATAACCTCGCTGAGGCCATAGATGTTCAGTGCATCAATTCCCAATTTTTCCTCGATGTGCTGGCGCATTTCCTCGGTCCAGGGTTCAGCGCCGAAAATGCCGCTCTTCAGCTTCAGACGGTCGTGGGTGATCCCCTCCCGTACCATGGCCTCTGCAATATTCAGGGCGTAGGAAGGTGTGCACATCAGCGTGGTGCTGCCAAAGTCCTCCATCATCAGCAGCTGGCGGACGGTATTGCCACCACTGATGGGGATTGTGCTTGCGCCCACACGTTCTGCGCCGTAGTGTGCGCCAAGGCCACCAGTGAACAGGCCGTAGCCGTAGGCAACCTGAACGATGTCGTTCTTGCCCACACCAGCGCAGTACAGCGCACGGGCCATCAGCTCTGCCCAGCGATCCACGTCGCCGCTGGTGTAGCCCGCCACAGTGGGTTTGCCGGTGGTGCCGCTGGAAGCGTGAATACGAACAATCTCGCTGGTGGGCACTGCAAACATGCCGAAGGGGTAGTTGTCCCGGAGATCCTGCTTTTCGGTAAAGGGCAAAAGCTCAATATCGCATACACCCCGGATATCCTTGGGGGTGATGCCCAGCTTTTGCATCTTATCCCGGTAGAAGGGCACATTCTCATAGCAGCGGCGCACCACATCCCGAAGGCGCTCGTCCTGAATGGCCCGGAGTTGTTCCCGGGGCATGGTTTCCATGGTTTTGTTCCAATACTTGTGTTCCATCGCAATCAACTACCTTTCTTCCATTCTTCCTGCGAATTTTTTATGCAAGCATCCGGCCCATATCAAAGGCCGCAATGTTCACGCTGAGAGTTTTGCGGGGTACGCAGGCACCGATGGCCTCGTACCATTCTTCATTGCTGAATTCCAGATGGCGGGCCAACATGCCCAGCAGCACCAGGTTCAGCGCCTTCTGATTACCAGCCTCGATGGCCATTTTGAGAGCATCCGTCGCTTCAAACCGGTGACCTTCCAGCAGTTTTTCCGGGTTTTCCGGATAGGCCATTGCGCCGGTCACTACAGGCATGGGGGAAATGCGCTGGGTATTGACGATGGCAATACCGTCCTTTTTGAGGTAAGCAGCGGCACGGGCGGCTTCCAGCATTTCAAAGCTGAGGAGATAATCCGCCTGGCCCAGCGGCACCATGGGTGCAAAAACTTCCTCGCCCACACGGACGTGGGTAATTACGCTGCCGCCACGCTGACTCATGCCGTGAACCTCGCTCACCTTCACGCCCAGATCTGCATTCATGGCAAGGCGGCCCAGAATTTTGCTGGCCAGCAGGGTGCCCTGGCCGCCAACGCCAACAATTACCAAATCAAACTTCGCTTTCATCATGCTTCCTCCCCGCTCTTGATGGCCTTAAAGGGACATACCTGTGCGCACATACCGCAGCCGATGCAAAGGGCCGGATTGATGCTGACGCCGTTTTCGCCACGCTCGATGGCAGGGCAGGACAGCTTCATGCATGCGCCGCAGTTTTTGCAGCCGTCGATGCGCAGGGGCGGACAGGTCTGCTTACTAAGCAGTGCGCAGGGGCGACGGGCGATGATCACGCTCACCTCATCCCGGCTCACTGCGCCGCTGACGGCCTTGTGCATGGATGCCAGATCGAAGGGATCCACCACCTGAATATCGTTAACGCCGCAGGCCTCCACCATCTTTTCCAGATTCAGCTGGGGCGCAGGCTGATTGTGGATATCCAGACCGGTGGCAGGGTTCTGCTGATGGCCGGTCATACCGGTGATGCGGTTGTCCAGAATCAGCACGGTAATGCTTTCCTGGTTGTACACCGCATCCACCAGGCCGGTAATGCCGCTGTGGATGAAGGTACTGTCTCCAAGCACTGCAACGGTCTTTTTGGAAAACTCCTTGCCGTTGGCACGCTCTGCGCCGCTGGCCATGCCGATGCTTGCGCCCATGCACAGGCATGCGTCGATGGCGTTAAGGGGCGGCAAGGCCGCAAGGGTGTAGCAGCCGATATCGCCCATAACCCGGAGGCCCAGGCGATTCAGCACGAAAAACACACCACGGTGGGGGCAGCCGGGGCACAGCACCGGGGGACGGGCAGGCAGCTCGTTTGCGCCTTCCACTTCCGGCACCGCTTCTCCCCTGAAGATATTGCGGAGCTTCTCAACGCTCAGCTCGCCCTGAATGCCGGTGTATTTCTTGCCTTCCACCGGAATGCCGGCGGCGGCGATATCCTTCTCGATGAGGCCTTCCAGTTCCTCAATCACAATAAGCTTTTCCACTTTGGACGCAAAGTTGCGGATCAGCTCCATGGGCAAGGGATACACCATGCCCAGTTTGAGAGTGCTGGCTTCAGGCAGCGCTTCCCGCACATACTGATAGCATGCGCCGCTGGTGATGATGCCCACCTTGCTGTCCCGCATTTCCACACGGTTGATGGGCATTTCGTTGGCTGCCCTTGCAAGGAATTCCTCCCGCTTTTCCACATGAAGATGACGCTTCCTGGCCATGCCGGGCATCATGACATTCTTCATGACGTTCTTTTCGTAAGGCTTTACAGGCACGTCCTCACGGCGTTCAAGGGCCACTTCGCTGCGGGCATGGGCAATACGGGTGGTCAGGCGCAGGAACACGGGAGTGTCCAGTTCCTCGCTGATCCTGTAACCAAGCTTCACAAAATCGGAGCATTCCTGGCTGTCTGCCGGCTCCAGCATGGGGATATGGGCAGCCCTGGCATAATAGCGGCTGTCCTGTTCGTTCTGACTGGAATGCATGGCAGGATCATCCGCCACGGCAAGGATCATGCCGCCGTTCACACCGGTATAGGCAGCGGTGAATACCGGGTCGGCAGCCACGTTAAGGCCCACATGCTTCATACAGGTCAGGGAACGTGCGCCGGTCATAGCCGCACCAAATGCCACTTCAGCGGCCACTTTTTCGTTGGGGGCCCACTGTACATTTACATCGGGCAGCTTGGAAATCACTTCGGTGATCTCCGTGGAAGGGGTGCCGGGGTAGCTGGCAACCACCTTCACACCGGCTTCCCATGCGCCAAAGGCAACGGCTTCGTTGCCCAGCATCAGTCTTTTTTCCTTTTCAGGCATTGCGCCAAAAGCGGCGGGATTGATTCTGGTCTCGCTCATATATACTTGCTCCTTTGTTTATCTCAAATCGGTCACACGCTTGGCCTTGCCTTCAAAACGCTTGAGGGTGTTGGGGGAAACCAACGTTACCTCCACGCCAAGCTGAAGAACCGTATGCAGATCGTTCCGGATCTTGCGCTGCAGGGCTTCCAGTTCGCCATAGCGATCCAGGAGGGAAGCGTCCACCAGCTCCACCTTCACCTGCAGGTGATCAGTGTAGTTTTCTCTGGTGACCACGATCTCGTAATGGGGGCCGATTCCCTGCTGACCGATGAGCACGCTCTCAATCTGGGAGGGGAACACGTTCACGCCACGGATGATGAGCATATCGTCGCTGCGTCCCTTGATTTTTTCCATGCGCAGGCTGGTTCGTCCACAGGGGCAGGGCTCTTCGATGAGCCGGGTGATATCCCTTGTGCGGTAACGGATAGCGGGCTGAGCCTCCTTGGCAAGGGTGGTCAGCACCAGTTCGCCCTGCTCGCCCAGGGGAAGGACTTCCTCGGTATCCGGATCGATGATCTCCGCAAGGAAGCAGTCCTCGTTGATATGCATGCCGGTTTTGTATTCGCATTCGCCGGAAACGCCGGGGCCCATCACTTCGGTAAGGCCG
Source organism: Clostridiales bacterium (assembly GCA_015056145.1). GTDB lineage: Bacteria > Bacillota > Clostridia > Christensenellales > Aristaeellaceae > Limiplasma. The sequence continues at coordinate 99,060 of SVGY01000007.1, read as the reverse complement.
TAGTTTTCCGTCACCAGGATGCCAAAACGCTGCTCCAGCTCCTTCTGCATTTCGTAGGTGCTGGCTTCTGCGCCAAAGAGGCCCACTCTGAGCTTGATATCCTTAAGCATGTCCATCTTCTGGGCAGTTTCCGCCAGATACATGGCATAGCTGGGGGTAGCGATCAGCGCAGTGGAGCCAAAATCCCGCATAATGTTGATCTGCCTCTCCGTATTGCCGCTGGAAATAGGGATGATGGAAGCGCCGATCTTCTCAAGACCATAATGCAGGCCGAATGCGCCTGTAAACATACCATAGCCGAAGCTGATCTGAGCGATATCCTCATCGGTAACGCCGCCGGCGGTAGCAATACGGGCGATGCACTCTGCCCAGGTTTCCAGATCGCCCTTGGTGTAGCAGCCGGTGATGGGCTGGCCGGTGGTGCCGCTGGAAGCGTGGATACGAACCACTTGCTTCATGGGCACAGCCAGCAGCTTGAAGGGATACTGCTCCCTGAGCTCCAGCTTGCTGGTGAGGGGGATCTTCTGAATATCCTTCAGAGTCTTGATATCGCTGGGCTTTACGCCCGCCTTTTCCATTTTTTCACGGTACATGGGTACATTATCGTAAGCCTGCTGTACGCTCCATTTCAGCCTTTCCAGCTGGATTTTCTCAATGTCACTTCGCTTAGCGCACTCCACAGCGGGATTCCAAATCGCCATCGGGGGGTTGCTCCTTCCGTTCTACATATGCCTTTCCCGGGTTTGTATTTCTATACAGAAAGGTTACTTTACAGTATAGCACAACCCACCGCAAAAAAAAAGATGCAGCATGCCAAAGGAGGCCTTGCTGCACATAAAAAAAGCAAGGCGAAGCCTCCGCATTCTGTGATCAGGGCAGAGGTCCTGCCTTACATACCATAGTTTGATTTACAAACACTTCTCCATGAACCCACAAACAAACGGCAGAGATTTTGGCTTTTTGCTGCCCAGGTGCACAAAACCAAAGGATTCGTACCATTTTCTCAGCGTCCTGTTTTCCTCGACGATACCGATGTTCATCTTTCGGCAATTCCGTTCCTTGGCGGCCATAAATGCGTGCTCCAGAAGTTCAGCCCCAATGCCTTTTCCCCGGTGAGCAGGGCTTACGCATAAATGATTCAATTCGCACAGACCATCAGCCTGCAATAAAAGAGAATAGTATCCTACAACGGTATCCCCGTCAAAAAAGGCATACATGGGGCGGTGTTCCAGTTCAAAATGCCGTTTTAGCGTATCATCCGTTGTTGCGAAGGCAGTAAACAGCGGCGCATTTTCCGCAGTAAAACCAAACCTTTCCGCAACCGTTAAAAAGCTTTCCCGGATCACCTTCACGCATTGAGCGATGTGTTTTTCCTCCACTTCCCTGATCAAAAAGACACGCTCCTTCCTCGTGTATTTTCTTGTTCCGAATCACCACGCACACTGATTTCAGCCTTCTTTTGCATCATAAGAAAAGGACAGAAACCTTTCCGCTCCTGTCCCTTTTCTGGCTTTATTCGTGTTTTTTCAGCCATTCAAGGCCACGTTCCACGCTGCCCAGAACGGTTTCCGGAGCAGGACCGCCGATGAGGCTGCGACGGTTGACGCAGCTTTCCAACGAAATGGCGGTGTAGATATCCTCTTCAAAAGAGGGATGGGCTTCTTTCAGCTCTTCAAGGGTAAGATCACACAGAGCCCGGTTTTCCCGGACACACTTACCCACCAGAGAACCGCTCACATGATGAGCATCACGGAAGGGAACGCCTTTGCCCACCAGATAGTCTGCCAGGTCGGTGGCATTGGTGAAGCCAAGGCCTGCGCTTTCGTAGAGTTTTTCCTTGCGGAAAGCGGTAGTGCGGAGCATCTCGGTGAAGGTGGGCAGGCACTTGAGAATGGTATCGTACGCATCAAAGAAGGCTTCCTTGTCCTCCTGCATATCCTTGTTATAGGCAAGAGGCAGGCCCTTCATCACGGTAAGGAGGGCCATCAGGTCGCCGTAGACACGGCCCGTTTTGCCGCGGGTCAGCTCGCAGGCGTCAGGGTTCTTCTTCTGGGGCATAATGCTGGAGCCGGTGGCGAATCCGTCGTCCATCACGGCGGTGCCAAATTCGGTGCTGCTCCACAGGATCAGCTCTTCACAGAAGCGGCTCAGGTGCATCATCAACACGCTGGCTCCACTGAGGAAGTCCAGCAGAAAGTCACGGTCGCTTACGCCGTCCATGGCGTTGTCCGTCACCTCGGAAAAACCAAGCAGTTCAGCCACCCGCTGCCGGTTCAGGGGATAGGTGGTGCCTGCCAGCGCACCGCTGCCAAGGGGCATCACGTCGGCGGCCTCATAGGCATGTTCAAAGCGAACCACATCCCGCTTGAACATCTGGAAATAAGCCATCAGATGGAAACCCAGCGTTACGGGCTGCGCCTTCTGCAAATGGGTATAGCCAGCCATGATGGTCTGTGCGTGTTCTTTGGAAAGATCGGCCACAAGGTGAAGCAGCTTCATCAAAAGACCCTTCACGGTAAGGCAGGCTTCCCTTGCGTACATGCGCACATCCAGCGCCACCTGATCGTTGCGGCTGCGGCCCGTGTGCAGGCGCTTGCCTGCATCGCCGATGCGCTCGGTCAGCAGGGCCTCCACAAACATGTGCACATCCTCGGCGCTCATGTCAATTTCAAGCTGCCCCGCATCGTACTGGGCAAGGATTTCCTTCAAACCACTGACGATGAGCTCCGAGTCCTCCCGTGAGATAATGCCCTGCTCGCCCAGCATGGTGGCGTGGGCAATGGAGCCGGTCACATCGCAGCGCAAAAGCCGCTGATCAAAAGGAATAGAGGACTGAAAATCATCCAGAAGTGCATTGGTGGGTTTTTCAAAACGTCCTGCCCAAAGCTTGCTCAAATCTATCAACTCCGTATCAAAAATAGGGAAATCAAAACAGGGCTATTATAGCACAGTTTTTTACAAGCCGGAAGGGTTTTGCCAGCTTACGTTTTCAAGGCCATTCAAGGCAGCGAGCCGTTTCAGGCATGCCTCCAGGGCGCTTTGTATCTGTTTTGTTTTCTTTACGCCGTCCTCCAGCCAGAGGTTTTTGATCTTAAGCGTGCCACTTCCCTTGTCCCTTACGGGTTCCACCCGGCCGATAAACCGGTCGCCCCAAAGCAGCGGCAGCACATAATAACCGTACTTGCGCCGGGCTTCCGGCGTATATATCTCCCAGGAATACTCAAAGCCGAACAGCGCTTTGATCAGCTTTCTGTCCCACATCAGGCAATCCAGGGGCGCAATCACCTCGCAGCGGCTTTTCAGCTTTTCGCCGGAAAGAACCTGTTGCAGCAACGCTTCATCTTCGCAGAGGTGATACAGCTTTCCACGGATTCCCTCCACCTCCAGGCTGCAAATGCTTCCTTCTGCCTCCAGGCTTTCAAAGGCACATGTGCGTTGTTCTGCCGTAAGGCCCCAGATATTCAGCCATGTATCCGAGGGGCGGTTCCACATAAGCCCCACCGCACCAATACGCCGCCGGATGCGCCACTTCAGGTGGTCTTCCTCTATGGGCATAGGATCGGGCGCATTGAGGATGTGCGCAGGAATGTGCCTGTATGCAAAATCGTAGCTTTTTCTGCTGCCTTCCTTATGATGAATGATCATCTCGCCGGTGGAATACATCTGCTCCAGAGCCGCTCTGGCTGCATTTTTACCGTTTGACCAGTGCACCGAGGATTTCCACCAAAACTTACCATCAATGGGCAATTCATCACCATTGGCCGGGCCGTTTGTGCGGATATGCTCCCGGGCTTTATCCAGCAGTTCATCAAGCCCTTCAAACCTGCTGCCACCCTCCCGGGCTGCCTGACGGAAGCGTTCAAAGCTTGGCCAGTCCTCCACGGGAAAAATCGCCATATTTTTATCCGGATAATCCACCAGCCTGCGCTCCCTGTACAGCAATTCCCAGAGCATTTGCTTTGTAAAGCCCTTCACACGGGCATGCAAAACCAGCTCCGCATTTTTACCGCAAATATCTATGGGATCGAACTGTATGCATCCGCACTGACGCACATAGGCCATCGCTCCCTCCTTGCCAGAGAAGCGATACGGACCCAGAAGGCCGTGTTTCAGAAGCAAAAAGCGTCTTGCCATTTCTGAGCTGATACGCATATTCATCCCCCGCTCATGCTGTTTTTTCTTTGTATCCCCGCTAAATATACCATGTTTTCTCAACGTCGCCCAGTGAAAGTTTTTTCACAGTTTCGGCCCTGTTCCATCCTTGCGCCCTGCCCTTGCAGCGCAAGACGGTTTACGCTATACTGTATATATCTTTTGTTTCCTTTTTTCATGCAAAGGAGGCCTTCCGCCATGTTTGTTCTCAAGCCCGACGAGTACACTCACCCCAAGGACCAGAAAACCCTCAACGAGTTGAAGGCCGTCCCCGGTTTTACCATCGCCCTGAAAACGGTGATGAAGGTCTTCACGGAAAACATGCTCCGGGGCGTAAATCTTGCCAACAAGGTGCGCCTTGGCCCTGACCAGCTGCCCAGCCTTTATGCCTTCCTGCCGCCCCTGTGCGAGACTCTGGGCGTTAAGGAGCTGCCCGAATTTTATCTGGAGCAGACCCCTGCCATCAACGCCTACACCCAGGGCGACAGCATCGTATCCATTACCGTGACCACCGGCCTTGTAAACGCCATGACGCAAGCCCAGCTCCGGGCAGTGCTGGCCCACGAGGTGGCACATGTGGCCTGTCACCATGTGCTGTACCACACACTGGGCAATCTTCTTCTGGGCGCCGGAGCGGATCTTCTGGGCCTGGGCCTTTTGTCTGCTCCGCTGAAGCTGCCTCTTTTCCAGTGGATGCGCATGAGCGAGCTCAGCTGTGACCGGGCTGCTGCCATCTGTCTTGGCGATCCCCAGCCCATGCTGGAGGCGCTGCAGATTCTGGCCGGCGGCGGCGTAACCAAATATGGCGAGCTGAACCTGGAAAGCTACCTGAAGCAGGCGGAGGATTATTCTGCCATAAAGGATCAGTCTCTCTGGAACAAAAGCCTGCAATATGTTTCCCTCATGGGGCAGAGCCATCCCTTCCTGAGCATGCGGGTAAACGAGCTGCGTGCCTTTGCGGAAAGCGACCAATACAAGTCGCTCTACAAGCGTTATGAAATGGCTCACACGCCCGTATCCTTCCCCCACTCTTTCTGACAAAATCCCCATACAAAAACAGGACGCACAATGCGTCCTGTTTTATTGTTCCGTTCAATTAGGCCTGAGCGGGAGCGCCAACGGGGCAAGCACCAGCGCAAGCACCGCACTCGATGCACTTATCGGCGTCGATCACGAACTTGCCATCGCCTTCGCTGATAGCGTCCACGGGGCATTCGGAAACGCAAGCGCCGCAGCTGAGGCACTCGTCAGAAATTACATATGCCATCGTTGTTTACCTCCTGTCGTAGTGGCGGCAGCCTTTCGGCTGACAATGAAATCATATCACGAATAGCGGCTTATTGCAAGTATGCACAAGCAAAAAACAATCATTACCGCATATGGAATACCATTTTACCGGGAGGCTTTCAGGGCCTGTTCAATTGCCTTGCGCCAGTCATTTTCGGGCTCGGCGGCTTTTTCCTCCACAGGTTCTTCAGCGAGGGGTTCTTCCTCGGGCTGTCGGCGTGCACTGCGGCTGCGGCCCTGGCCGGGCTCCCGGCTTTCTCTCGGTTCCCTGGTCTCTTTCTGTTCCGCCTTTTCACGATTGGCTTCCTGCTGGGGCTTGTTCCACTTGAGCTCCTCAAGGGGGAAAACCTTGATTTCAGAAGAATCGCCCTTCACAATGCGGATGGTGACGGTTTCCTTCAGAATGTTCAGGTCGATCACCGTGCCCTTGCCCTCGGGGGATTCCACTTCCTTACCCATCTTGGGCATGCGCTTGCTGGTGGCCTCGTAATGGTCTTCCTCAAATTTGAGGCAACACATAAGCCTGCCGCATACGCCGCTGATCTTGGTGGGGTTGAGGGAAAGATTCTGTTCCTTGGCCATTTTGATGCTGACGGGCTGGAAATCTCCAAGGAAACTGCCGCAGCAAATGGGCCGGCCGCAAGGGCCAAGGCCGCCAAGCATCTTGGCTTCGTCCCTTACGCCGATCTGCCGCAGCTCAATACGGGTATGGAATACCGTAGCCAGATCCTTCACCAGGGAGCGGAAGTCCACACGCCCGTTAGCAGTAAAATAGAACAGGATCTTGGAATTATCAAAAGTTTGCTCCACGCCCACTAGTTTCATATCCAGCTTGTGTTCCCCGATCTTCTGCTGGCAAATGCCGTAGGCTTCTTTTTCAAAGGCGGCGTTTTCCGCAGCGTGACGGATATCCTGCTCGCTTGCAATACGCACCACAGGCTTGAGAGGCGTCACGAGGCTTTCTTCCTCCACCTGTCTCACACCGGTGATCACCTGTCCGTATTCGAGGCCACGGGCAGTTTCCACGATTACAAAATCACCGGCGGCAGGCCAGAGCTTGCCCGGGTCAAAATAATACAGCTTGCCGGCGTTCTTGAAGCGAACGCCTACGATCTGTGCCATGTTTTCTGTTCCTCCAATATCGTCATCATTAACTGATCCAGCGTTGACTGCCAGTTCACCTGCCCGGCTCTGCGCCGCCTGGCAAGGAACACAGCGTCCAAAAGCCGGTTCAGGGAATCTTCTCCTGCATCCGCCGCCATATCCAGCCATTTTTCCGGATATCTGGAAAGGGCTTCCCGGGGCAGCAGGCCTGCTTTCATCATCAGCACCTGATGGAATGCGGTTTCCAGCGCCGTCAGGTATTGCTCGGCATCTGCCTTGCCATCCTTGAGGGCGGTGGACAGGGCCAGAATATCTGCATCGGTCTGGCTTGCCAGCACTTTAAATGCAAAGCTGCGGCTTTCCTCTTCGCCCTCTGCATCCTCCAGGCTTTCCAGCGCCATGCCGATATTGCCGCCGCTCAGGCCAAGGGCCGAAGGGATGCGGTTTTTATCATACCCCATTTTCTCCATTACGGGACCCAGTATTTCATCGGGCCAGGGTTGCATTTTCACCCGTACGCAGCGGGAAGCGATGGTGCCAAGGGTTGCAGTCAGCTCGTGGGTCATCAGGATAAAGACCACATTGCTGATAGGTTCTTCCAGGGTTTTCAAAAGGCAGTTCTGTGCGCCGGGGGTCAGCTTCTCCACTGGCTCGACAAGCACCACCCGGTGCCCTGCGCCAAAGGAATGCTGGCCCACCGTGCGGATCACTTCGCGCACCTCGTCTACCTTAATTTGCTTGCCATCATCCGCAAACAAGGTGATAACGTCCGGCTCGTTCCAGTCCCATACCCTGCGGCAGCCTTCGCAATGGCCACAGGGCTTGTGTTCGGACATGCAAAACAGGGTGCTGGCAAGTACCCTGGCAAAAGTACGCTTGCCAAGGCCCCGGGCACCCGTTAGCAAATATGCATGAACCATTTCTCCGGTGCGGAATTGCTGCATGGCAATCCGACAGCCGGCGCTCAGGCGGTCATAATCCGTAAATACAGGCCAGGCCGCCGAATGCGTTTGCTGTTTCAAAATCCGTCCCGTCTCCTCAGAGTTTCACAAATTGATCCACGGTCAGTACAAACACGGTTGCGCCGCCCACGATAACCTCAATAGGATAGGGAGCGTAGGAACCGGGCATGCCCACCATGGAGGAAGGAGAAGGCGTGATCTGTTTGCGGCTCTTGCACACCTTTTCGATCAGGTCCATTGCGGCCTGGAAGCGGTCATCCTCAACACCCACCAGCAGGGTGGTGTTGCCTGCACGCAGGAAACCGCCGGTGGTGGCCAGCTTGGTCACGCCAAAACCGTCATTCATCAGCTGGCTGATCAAACGGGAAGCGTCTTCATCCTGGACGATAGCAATAATAAGCTTCATATTCTTTCCTCCTTATTGGGGGGATTATATGTCTCCACCATCAGTATACATGAAAAAATCGATTTGCGCAACACAACAGTTTTCGGCGGATTATGAAAAAAGTACAAACCGCCGGACAGCCTCTGCCACGCCATCCTCTTCACAGGACAAAGTGTGATAGCGGGCGCACTTTTTCACGCTTTCTGATGCATTTTCCATAGCCACGCTCACACCCGCATAGCGCAGCATGCCAAGGTCGTTGTCATAGTCGCCGATGGCCATCACATTTTCGGGGCTGATGCGCAGCTTCTCAGCAAGCTCCTTCACCGCCCGCCCCTTTTCAATGCCGTGGGGCATCAACTCCAGATTGTTCCACCAGGAAGCGGTCACATCGATCTGCGGCAGCGTCTCCAGATGTTTTTGCAATTGAGGCAGTTTCGTTCCGTTCTCATCGATGAACACCATTTTGTTCATCCCGTGCTGAAAAGCATTCCAGAAGGCCTCTTCCCCCTCCAGAAAAACCGGTGCCAGCGGACGCTTGCCCCAGCTGCCGCACCAGAAAATATCCTCATTGGGCGTATCTCCCTGGAAAACGGCAATCTGATTCTGCAAAAAGCAGCCCATGGTGATTTTTTCGCTGCGGGCAAGCTGCCAGCAGTATTCTGCGGTTTTGGTTTCCATAACGTGGTTCACATACGCCTCCGCCCGGGGATTTTCCAGGCAGTATGCACCATTGAGGCCAAGGATGGCCATATCCTCAAAGCCGTATTTCAGCGCAAAAAGGCCGCTGTCGCCGACGCAGCGTCCGGAACAGATAGCCAGCTTCACGCCTTTCTTTTGAGCAAGGCGCAGCGCTTCCAATGTGGCCGGGGTGATCTGTTGTGCCTTGTTGAGCAGCGTGCCGTCCATATCCATGGCGATGAGCTGTACGGCCATATTACTTGTCCCCCTTCAAAAAAGACGGTTTCGTCCGGGGATGGATCAGGTTCAGATACGACCATCTGCCCGTCAAATCGAACGAAAGGCTCACAGCGCACAGCATCAGGCTTTTGGCCTTTTTTTGTTTGTTGAAGTCCCTGTTGCCGTATTTGTCATCCCCAAGAAGCGGATGCCCGATAGCGGCCATATGGGCCCTGATCTGATGGGTACGGCCCGTATGCAGGGTGATTTCCACGAGGGTTGCATCTCCCCTTTGCTCCAAAACCTGGTATTCCGTGACCACAGGCAGGCTGCGGGGCTGTTCCCGCTTAACGATCTTGACCTGCGCCAGCTTTTCATCCTTGATGAGCCAGTCCCTCAAAACCGCATGTTCCGGGCTGGGATGCCCCTTTACCATGCACAGATACTGCTTGTGTATCCTCCGGTGATAGAAGGCTTCTTCCATGGCCTCCCGGGCCTCATCGGTCTTTGCCAGTATCAACAGCCCTTCCGTCTGGTTGTCCAGCCGGTGGCAGGGCCTAAGAGGCTGAGAGAGGCCCAGTTGCCTTGCAGCAAGCTCGCCAATGGTCAACCCGCCCTTTGTATCCTTCTGGCAGCTGATTCCTGCCGGCTTGTGCACGATCAGTATGTTTTCATCCTCGTAAACAAACGGAATGGACAAGCCCGCCGCAGCCTCCTCCCGGGTGTAGAGCCTGACCTCTGCCCCGGGAATCAGCATGGCATGCTTGTCCATCCTTTTGCCATTCTGCTTCACATCCCGGCAGTCAAAGGCTTTCTGCACCGTTTTAGCATCAAGCTCCGGCAGCATGCGCCTTACCAGCGGCAGCAGTTTTCCCGCTGCCGTATCCTCAGGAATGTGAAAAGTGTACAGTTTCATTTTTCAATGCTCCAATGCAGCTTTCAGTCCCAGCCAGCGGGGCGTGCCCTCGTAAAGCTGCTTCAGCGCCCCCAGCATTTCCGGTGTGGGCAGCACTGCCACCAGCGAGGACAGCACATCCTCCATTTCCTCCAGCGATACACCCTGCTTTGCCAGCATCCGCAGATCCTCAGCAGCTTCGTTCAGGTCGTAATCCGGACGCATAGCGCCTTTCAGACTGAGACAAAGTTTTTCATGCAGGGGGGCTTCTTCCGGCAGAATGCCGTTCATACCGCCTGCCATCATGGTCTGGCTCATTTCAAAGGCGCCCATTGCGCCCAGCTCCTGCCGTTTCACCAGCTGATAGGGGTTGGCCAGCCCGGGATGCAGCAGGATCATATCCCCGGCTTCATCGGAGATGTACTCAAAAGTAGCCTGCATGTATCGCCTGCCGATTTCATCAGCCCTTGGCGAAGGCACTCTCATCACATGAGTAAGGAAAAAGTCCAGCGCCTGGGAGGCATGCAAAAGCCCCGTCAGATACAGAAGACCGTGAATGGTGGCATCATAGCGGAAACACCTGTCACGAATGCCCAGCATTTCCGAACGGTTCAGCGCCGCCATGATGGGTTCCATAAGCGTCTTGGGCAAAGTCAGTATCCAGTCGCTGCCTTCCGTGCGGAATCCGCACCAGAGCCTGCGCACCAGCGACTCGGCTGCGCCGATATCATCCCAGTCCGTCATGACCATTTCGCCCTCGTGAAGGATAAGGCGCTCCAGCATTTCCCTTTCGGCAAAGCTGACGTACAGGCTTTCCACCGGCAGAAGGGCCCGCACATCCCTGCGCAGTTCCTTCAGCGTCACAAGGCAGGTCAATCGGCCCGGATAGGCATAGGAATGCTCGTAGAGCGCCTGTGCATCCAGATCCGTGGCTTCCGCCGAAAAAAGGGCAACAGGGGGATGAGCAAGCAGACGCCGTTCGCAGGCTTCATATTGTTTTTCCCGCATCATGCTCATGGTCATGTCGCAGGGGTCAGAATGAAACGCAGCCTCTCTCAGCACGGCTTGCCCTCCCTTTCAAATAATCGATTAAACCTTCATTACCCAGCCCATGGGATCCTCGATCTTGCCGAACTGAATGCCGGTAAGGGTGTTGTAGAGATCCATGGTGATGTGGCCGATGCTTCCATCGCCAATCTGCATTTCCTCGCCCTTGAAGCACAGCTTGCTGACGGGGGAAACCACAGCGGCGGTACCGGTACCAAAAGCCTCGGTGATACGACCGGCCTTGATATCGGCAGTCACATCGTTGATATCCATGCGGACTTCCTCAGTCTCGTAACCCATCTTCTTTGCCAGCTGGAGCACGCTGTCACGGGTGATGCCGGGCAGAATGCTGCCGTTGAGGGCGGGGGTCACGATCTTCTTGTCATCATAGACAAACATCATATTCATTGCGCCCACTTCTTCGATGTAGCGCTGATGCACGCCGTCCAGCCACAGCACCTGGGCATAGCCGTTTGACTTGGCCTTTACACCTGCCAGAATACTGGCCGCATAGTTGCCGCCGGTCTTGGCAAAGCCGATACCGCCGCGGACTGCACGCACATAGCTGTCCTCCACATAGATACCCACAGGGGCCAGGCCGGAGGAATAGTATGCGCCGGAGGGAGACAGCAGCACATAGTACAGATAGGTCTTGGAGGCGCTTACGCCAAGGAATGCATCCGTAGCGATCATGGTGGGGCGGATGTACAGGGAAGTGCCTTCCTCGTGGGGAGTCCACTCCTTGTCAACGCTCAGCAGCTTGAGCAAAGTATCCAGGCCGTCCTCCACAGGCAGGGGAGCCATGCCCATACGCTCGGCAGAGCGGGCGAAACGCTCGAAATTGGCCCGGGGACGGAACAGCTGGAACTCGCCCTTGGGGGTACGGTAGCACTTGAGGCCCTCGAAAATCTCCTGACCATAGTGCAGCACCTGGCAGGCGGGATCAAGGGTGATGTTTCCGTAGGGCTCGATGCGTGCGTCGTGCCAGCCCTTGCCCTCGGTATAGTTGATCAGCAGCATGTGATCGGAAAACACATGACCGAAACCCAGCTTGCTTTCATCGGTGGGTTTTGCTTTGGGGGTGGTGGTAAGATTCATTTGTACATTCATTTTTCTCGTCCTTCCTTTCTGCCATCATACCCGAAAATGAATTTCGCTTATTGAAAAAGCACATTGACTATTATAGTCCCGACGGGCGGACTGTCAAGGCTTTGCGCCAAGGGAATACATAGCGGATACGGCATAAATCTCCTGTTACTGGTTTTGCGGCGAAGGCATTCTCACAATGAGCACCTGCTGGTCGCCTTTTTCAAAAGTGATTCCCATCAGCTCCGTAATGCTTTCGCAGGGCAAATACAGCATTTCATCCACCAGACGGATATCTCTCACCGGCATCAGTTGGCGGACTTCATCCTTAAAAATTTCCAGGTTGATGGGATTGCCGTTCTGGTCGGCGCCATAAGAGAGCAGGAAAATGTTGTTGCCAAGGGCAAAAGCATAACCGGGGCTGTCTATGTCGGCAGAAAGAACCGTTATGCCGGTGCTTTCCAGCACTTCCTTCAGGGGCACATAGAGCAGATCGCCGTAGCTGTAAGGCACCACAGCGGCCGTCTCTCCTTCGCTTCCAGAAGAAACCGCCAGCGGCGCTGCCTGTCCCTCCACCTGAATAACCCAGCCTTCCATGGGGAGGAACTCCGGCTCCGCTGTGGGGGCGGGAGTATCGGTGGGTGCAGGGGTCTCCGTGGGCGCAGCCGTAGGCACCAGCGTAGGGGCAGGGGTTTCCTCGGGGGTTTCCGTCACCTGAGGTTCAGGGGTGCCGGTAGGAGTCGGGGCAGGCCGCACCTGATTGCTGTCGTAGAGAACCGTCAGGGTATGCCGGCCCGCAATACCGTCCGCAGAAAGTCCGTGGCAATACTGGAACAGCTCCACCGCAACACGGGTCTGGTTGCCGTAGCGGCCGTCCACTTCGCCGCTATAGTAGCCGTGCTGCTTCAGGGTTTCCTGCAGGCGCACCACATCATCGCCCTTGCTGCCCATGTTGAGGGTTTTGTATTCCGGATTGACGGATACTTCCACCGTGGGCACGGGCGTAGGGCTGGGGGTGGGCACAGGGGTAGCCGTAGGCTGAACGATTTCCGGGGTTGGCGTTACCATAGCAGCCATTACCCCGTCCACATCCGGCATACTCTGTACTGACGAAGTGTACAAAAGGGTCATATAAAGCAGCAGGGTTCTGAGCAGATCCACTTGTTTCTTCCTCCTTCGTTGCAGCTCTTATGCCTGCAAAACATGGCGGGAATATTCCCTGCGCTTTGCACGGGCCTTCGGCACATCGCAAAGCACATAGCCTGCCACCTGTCTCACAGATTTTCCGAGGCTGCGGGCTTCAGCTTCAATCTCGTCCGCATTGTGTTTGCCGTCATCTGCCACCATCAGCACCAGATCCGTCAGCCGTCCCAGCAGAGCGGCATCATTACGGCGGGAGCAGCTGGGTGCATGGATAATCACATACTGAAAAGTCTGAGCAATATCCCGGACAAAGGCGGAAAACTCTTCCGTTCCGGCGATGCGGCTCACAAATCCGGGCTCGTGGCAGGCATCCACAAAGAACATGCCGTCCACATCCGTGGAGAGGATCGCATGAGAGTACGCATCCTGGCTCTCGATGCAATCCAGCACGTCCACCTGGCCCCTGAGGTGCAGGAGGCTTCCGATGCGGGGCTGATAGCTGTCCATTTCCACAAGCAGCACGCCGTAGCCCTCCACCGCCAGTTCCGTAGCCAGCAGCACAGCCATGGCTGCACTGTCCGTATCCCTCTCCATACCGGTAATGGTGAGGGTGCAGCCCCTGCGCCGCTGCAGCGCCTTCAGGCGTGCGCTGAGGGATTGCAGGTTTACCACATTGTTTTCGTCGATCACATCATAAAGGGGTGCATGGTTGCCCGCCTTATCCACAGGCTTTTGCTGCTTGCGGATGGACGGAGCAAGGCTGGACATGCCGGCCAGACAGGGCAGGGGCAGATCGGCAGTGGTCCTGCCATAGCGGATTCTGCGGGAAGCCGTGCCAAAGAGCATCGCCAGCAGGGAAAACAGCACAAAGGATCCCACAAAGGCAACAGCCACAGCAGCAGGTTTGAAAACCTTCCAAACCTGTGCAGGTGTTTCTGCCCGGGTGAGGGTTTTGAGGGCGGTGGCCTGGAACACGCTTTCCGCCTGAGCCATCATCTCGTCGCCTGCTGCGTTCACCAGGGCGCCCAGGATATCCGCATCATAGCCCCAGCCCGTCAGGCGGATGGTATGGCTGCGTCCGTTCCCCTTCACATACAGCCTTGCGCTTCCATCGCTCTGGGCGGTTTCCATCACTTTTTCACGGAAGTCCGGGGTAGCCAGCAGCTGGTCACAGTCCCGTGCAAGCATGCGGGTCAACTCGCCGCCGTTTTCTTCAGTACTGACGCCGGCAGGCAGGGCAAAAAAAGTATAGTCTGCACGGTAAATCTCCGGCACAAGGCAATACATGTAATAAGCCATGGCGGCAGTTATGGCAAGACAGAAAAAGAGAACAAAGCCAATGGCATTCTTCCATTTCCTACGGAGTTTTTTCATAACGGCACCCTCTTTCCCCCTGTTTATCTTACCTTATAGAATATCACAGCTTTCGACGCTTGACAAGCGCAGCGGACGCATTCCCGGCTCGGTGACGGGTTTCCGTCAGAATTTTTACATTCACAACAAAAACGTTCCCTCCCGAAGGAAGGAACGCAAGCCGTCAAAAAATGCGCAGGGTGCAGGGGATCATCCCCCTGCCGGGTGTGGGCAGAGCCCACATTCCTTGTGCTTAAATACTTTCAAGAAAGCATGGCGAACATCGAATGTACAAGATGTGCGGCTTTGACTGACAAAGATGAAGTTTTTCGACAAGCTGAGTTCCCTCCCGAAGGAAAAAACAAAGAACTATTTTGTTACATCACGCCCCAAAACCGTCCCGGTTAAAGCAGCAGGGCGTTTTCGTCGATGCGCCTGACCACACTGAACGTATAGGGCATAAAATGTTTTTTCCAAAAGCCCAGTGCTGTAGGGTTGATGGTTTCGCAATCCACTCCCAGATGAGTTGCGCCTTCCTTTGCCAATGTGCTTGCCAAAAACCACAGCACTCCGGCGGCAGTTCCCGCACCCCGCTCCTCAGGCAAACAGTAGGCACCGCAGATATTCCACATTTCTTTCTGCCAGCTGATAAAATTTTCGCCGTTTTTTCCCTGAGGCACCACTTCCAGATAGGCGACCGGCCTTTCCTCTTTCAAGGCGGCAAACATTCTTGGCGCATCCTTTTCCCTCCAGTCCAGCCACTTTTCCACATCCTCCTGGTGTTGCTTCATAAAGCAAGGCGATTGCGAGAGGTGTTCTGTCAATGCCTTGCGCAAAGAACGCAGCTCGCCGGAGCGTTCTCCCGGAAGTTCAGTAAATCGGATCCCCTTTGCAGTTTCAGGCATGGGCCGCAGCTCTGCATTTCTCATAAGGTCTGTGCACCTTGCTCCAAACCCATACATAAAGAAGGCTTCCCTTGCATGTTCATCATGGGCAAAGAGGGTCACTGCATGGCTGGCAGCGCCTGCAGCCGCCCATTTTGCTCCAGCGGCCTGATACAGCCTGCGGTAAATGGCGACCCGGTTTTCTTTTCGGGCCCCATGAGCATGCAGCGGCGACCACACTCCGGCTGTATCAGGGGTACAGTATACCGGTCTGAACGGTTCATAGCCGCCCAGGAATCCCAGAAGCTTCCCGTCCTCCACTGCCGCTACGCCCAATCCGTTTTGTGCAAACAGACCAAGCTCCGGCCACTCTGTAATCTGCGGCAAGCAAGGCACGCAAGCTTTTTCCTCTTTGTAGTTCTCTACAAGCAGTTCTTCCGCTTCGGCAATCCATTCCTTCGTAAAATCCAGTATCTCCATTTTTTCTTTCCTTTCCGTTTTCAAAACAACAAAAAAGCACCCCGCAAAAACGGAAGTGCATATTCTACTGCCATAAAAAGTCGCAGGGGCTCACATATATTGTTTGACCCGACAGGCAGCATTGCTTCCGGTTTTTGCCAACAACAAAAGTTTCATAAGCAATACACACCTGCCTTTCTTTCTTACTCTCAATATACACGCTTCTCTGCATTCTGTCAACAAATGCCCCTCCCGAAAAACAAAATGCTTTGTTCTTCCTGCGTTTCCGTGTATAATATTCCCAAGGAACCAAACCCCATTAAACCAAAGAAAGCAGGTAGACACATGGCAATACTGCGTTGGCTGGAAAGCATCCGTACTCCTTTTCTGGACAGTCTTTTCTCTGCCATTACCCATCTGGGTGAGGAAACCATCGTCATCGTTCTGGGCATTCTGATTTTCTGGTGTCTGAACAAGCGGGAAGGCTATTATCTGCTGGGCATCGGCCTCATCGGCACGGTGGTGAACCAGTTCCTCAAGCTGCTGTGCCGCATCCCCCGTCCCTGGGTGCAGGACGAGAGTTTTACCATCGTGGAAAGTGCACGGGCTGAAGCCACAGGCTACTCCTTCCCCAGCGGCCACACGCAGACCGCAGTGGGCCTCTTTGGAGGCATTGCCCGCTGGAATAAAAACACCTGGCTTCGCATCGGCTGCGTAGCCGTCGCCGCACTGGTGGCCCTTTCCCGTATGTACCTTGGCGTGCATACCCCGCAGGACGTGGGCGTGTCCATCCTCATTGCCGCCGCAATGGTTTTCTGCCTCTATCCCCTCATCCACAGGGTTACGGAAAAGGAACGCACCCTGCGCATCCTTTTCGGGGTCATGACCGGACTGGCGGTAGCCAATCTGTTGTATGTGCTCCTGTGCCCCTTCCCGGCGGATATCGATCCCCACAACCTGAGCCATGGCACCAAAAACGCCTATACCATGCTGGGCTGCCTTGCAGGCCTGTGGCTATCCTTTGAGATCGAGCACCGCTATATCCGTTTTGAAGTGAAAGCCAAGTGGTGGGCACAGCTTCTGAAGGTTGTGCTTGGGCTTGCGCTGGTGCTTGCGGTAAAGGAAGGCTTCAAGATCCCCATGCGGGCCATTTTCGGCGAGCATAATCTGGGCGACGGCATCCGCTATTTCTGCATGACGGTTTTCGCAGGCTGCGTATGGCCGCTCACCTTCAAGTTCTTTAGCAAACTGGGAGCAGGCAAGGAAACCGATGTCCCCGCCGAAGCCGAAACAGATCGCATCTCCGCCGAGTAATTCTGTCAAATGCAAAATCAACCCCGCAGCAGGCCATCAAACCGCTGCGGGGCTGTTCACATTTTCAGGTTGATTTATTCCTTCACAGGCCGGATCAAAATCAGGGGAGTCAGCTCGTCGCCCTGTCCGGAGGGGTTGTCTGCCATGGCATCCTGCAGCTGCTCGTCGGTGAGGGGCATGTTGCTGCTCTTGCCCAGCTGATCCCGCTGGATGTCATTGGCATCCATCAGTACAACGGGCATACCGGTCTGCTGGGCCAGTTCTTCACAAAGCTCATCGGGATTTTCGGGATTGATGAGGGCCAGCTCATGGTAGAGATCGAAGCTGGAACGCTCGTAGAAGCCGTCGATGCCGGCAACGCCATGTCCGCACACCTTCCAGAACACGCCGTGCACGCCGAAGGGCTTGGTAACGGCGCTGAGGAAAGCAGCCAGCAGCACCCGGGGCAGGCCGCAGATATCAATGATCATCTGCATTTTATAAGGCTCATGGGCGCCCACGCCGGTATGGTTGATGCCGGCAAAACGCCACAGCAGCTTAGCCCAGAAGCCGGGTTTCACTTCCTCCCGGGTTTTGACGGACTTGACGCACATGCACATCACCTTTGCGCCAAAGCTGAGGATATCGCCCTCCTGATACAGGGGAGCCACATACTTGTCCACCAGTTCCTTCTGGCTTTCGCCCACAGCTACAAAGTGAGTCTGGATGGCGTAGCGGTCGTACTTTCGGCCGTCTCTGCCCTCAATGGTTCCCCGGTCAAAGTACACGATGCCGTTTTCTTCCCGGCGTTGTTCTTCCAGATTGCGGGATGGAATGATGCCCATGTGTAATCGCCTCCGTATATTGGTTACATATTCTCAAAGAATGGGGTCTGCTTTTCGTTTACAAGGATGCCCATGTCGTCAAACTTAAGGGCGATGGGCTTTGCCATGATGTATTTCAGGATCTCGTCAAAGCGGACGGATTCGGTGTAGGTAAGCAGCGTAAAGGCCACGCCGTGCCGCTTGGCCCGGCCCGTTCGTCCAATGCGGTGGAGATAGTACTCGTTTTCATTAGGCAGGTCGTAATTGATAACAGCCTCCACATCGTCCACGTCGATGCCCCGGGCAGCCACGTCAGTGGCCAGGAGGATCTGGAATTTGCCCTTGCGGAACTTGCTCATCACATCATTGCGGGCGGATTGGCGCATATCGCCGTGGAGGCAGTCCGCAGGATAACCTGCATCCTTCAGGCGCTTGCAAATGCGCTGGGTCATGTCCTTGGTGTTGATGAAAACCATCACCCGCTGGTAGGCATCGCTGTCCAGTAGGTAGAGCAGATTTTCGTACTTCTCCTCCCGGGTGGTTTCGATAACGTACTGGGTAATCTGGGGCCGGTTCTCCTTGGTGGCTTCAATGCGCACCTCCACCGGCTCGTTCTGGTACTTCCATGCAATGGTCATAACATCCTGATTGGTGGTGGCGGAGAAGAGAACCAGTTCCCGGTCATTGGGCGTGGCTTCGATAATTCTGGTCACGTCCTTCACAAAGCCCATGTTGAGCATTTCGTCAGCCTCATCCAGCACCATGGTATGTACCGCATTCAGGCGGATGTTTCCCCGGTTCATATGGTCCAGCAGGCGGCCGGGGGTGGCAACCACGATCTGCGGTTTTTTGTTCAGCTGGTTCATCTGCCTGGCAATGGGCTGGCCGCCGTAAAGGCAGGCGATGCGCACGCCGGGAATGAAGCGGGAGAGGGCTTTGAGCTCCTCGGTGATCTGCAGGCTCAATTCACGGGTAGGGGCCAGAACCAGCTCCTGCACCCGGGAATCCTGCAGATTGACGTATTCCAGCATAGGAATACCGAAGGCGCAGGTTTTGCCGGTACCTGTAGGAGCGATGGCAATAACGTCCCGGCCCTCCATCATCAGCGGCAGGGTCTGCTGCTGCACCGGGGTCATTTCCGAAAAACCCATGGCTTCCACGGCTTTCAGGATTTCCGGGCTCAGGTCTGCCGCATCCTTAAATTTCATTGGCTGTGTATCCAAACCATATACTCCTTACTGTGCGTTCTGCTGATAATATTTTTCGATAGCACGGCTCAGCTGGTCGGGGCAGGAGGTATTCCCCCGGCATTCGATGCCCCGAAGGCGCTCCATGATCTCCTTTGCGTTCTGGCCCACCACTACTTTGGCAAGGCCCTGGGTATTGCCCCGGCAACCGCCTTCAAAGGCACATGCAGTGATAACGTCGTTTTCAATTTCCAGGTCGATGGCCCGGGAGCAGGTTCCGTTGGTTTTATAATGCAAAATAATCCTTCCCTTCATTACACCATAATAATGGCACTTAACAGCATTCGACATTCTTTTCCTTTTTCCTGCCATTTTCTGCGGGGAAAAACCATTTCCCCATTTTTGCATACTCTGGAATCAATAAGCCCTCCAGCCAAAGGAGCGATGCCATGAATATGCTTATTGCGGATCCGTCACGGGGTGCCTTTCTGATTCGGGGAGAAGATCCGCCCCTTCTCATCCCAACAGAGGCAGAATGTCCCTGCATGTCCGCCCTGTGCCCGGGAAAGATCATCCTTGTCTGCGAAAAAACCCGAAGCTGCCATCTCATCCACAGAAAAAAACTCCGGCAGGAGATGAAGTTTCCTGCTCCCCCGGGAGTCTCGGCCCTCTGCCCTTCCCCCTGCGGCAGGTGGCTGTACATACTCAGCGCAGAGGCGGATATGGTGCACGCCGTGCATCTTGGCACGGGGCAGCTTTCCTACGCAGCGCCCGCAGGCGTGTTTCCCCGCAGCATGATGCTCAGCCCTTCGGGACAGGAGATCCTGGTGGCAGGCGGTGCAGAAAACGAGGCGCTCATTTTCTCTTTGCCGGATCTGGTGCCCTCCTGGCGCATCCATACCCGGCATCCCTGCTTTGGAGCAGCTTACTGGAAAAACGGACTGGTTTTAGTCTGCGCAGCGGAAGGATACGATATCCAGACCGTAATCTGCATTCTCCCTAAGGGAAAGCGCAGGCCACGGGAGCTTTTACGTCTGCCCGGGCTGCCAGGAACGCTGCAGGTATGCCCGGACGGGGTCAGCGCACTCATCAGCACACCCGATGGGCTTTTGCGCATCAGTCTTCTCACAGGGCAAATCTTGTGGAACGAACCCGCCGGAGCGCTGTGCATGGAGCTTTCCCAGAAAAAAGGCCGCATCCTTCTCTCCGACCTGCCCACAGGCAAGGTGCTCCTTCTTCCCGAAAATGAACCCTGGCCAAAAAAGTGGGTATGGCAGGGCAGCTCTCCCCGAGCCTGTTTTCTCTGATAGCCGCATAGAACCGCCCTCCGCCGGACAAACTGCATAAAAAGCCGCAACGGCTTTAAGTAAGGAGGGAAACCCATGGTAGATAAAATCTCCCTGGCGCTGGTCATTCTGGGCGCCATCAACTGGGCGCTGGTGGGCGTATTCCAGTTCGATCTGGTGGCATGGCTCTTCGGCGGCCAGGCAGCCATCATCAGCCGCATTCTGTACACCATCATCGGCGCAGCGGGTCTGTGGTGCCTGTCACTGCTTTTTACCGAGCGCAGCACTGTCAAGGAGTAAGCGGATCTGCCTAACTCCCTGCACAAGAAAGGCCCGGTTGGTAGGCTTGCCTCTTTCAGGGTCCACGCTGCCCCCGTAAAACCGTTCCGTCCCGCTGAGGTTGCCCATGGTGAAAACGTTTTCCACCGCCGTCCTGAGGCACCGCTCCACGGCAGCCCCGGTGGTGGAAAAGCATCTTGCACATTCATCGTAAAGCGTCTGCATGGAAAGCTTCTCGCCCATCGGCGATGGCACGCATCTTTCCAGGCACCAGCGGGCGTAATTCCACCCCTTGCAGAAGGGCTCCATACCCAACTGTTCAAGAAAACCGCACACCATCCGGGAGCATTCCTCCCGGCGAGCCGCAGCCAGCGTTGGCAGCGGCTTTTTTATCATGATTTCCATTATCTTTGCCATGGCTGAGGGGCTGGAATTTGCAGACACGCTGCAATCTGCAAAAGCAGGTTTTGCGCTGCCTTCTTCCCAAAGAAACAGCGTCACCGGCGGGCATGACGGGCCTTCCCTGAGCAGACGGTTGCCCAGCGCCTTTCCTTCCACTCCCTGTAAAATCAGCCCCTGCCAAAGGCTTTGCATCAGTTGCTTCCGTGCTTGTTCCGGCGAGAAAACCAGTTCCGGCTGCCAACTTTCACCGGCTGCAAAAAAAGCTTCCATCAGTCTGTCACCCAGTTTTTGCCCGTCCACCACGATCATCAGACGCATAATGGCCTCCCTCTTTCGTTTTTTCTATCTGTTCCCCCAAAGCTTTTCCTTTTCCTGCAACGGATTTCCGCTTTCTTTGTCGAATGGGTTCTTTCGCTTTTTCCAGCCTGCATCGGACAAATTTTGCGTTTTGCTTCGACGGTGCGCCCTGCAAAGGCCCGGTATACTGCTGGCTGATTATCGCTGATACACGCCGGGAGGTGAAGATCATGACAAATGCGCCCCTTCAGAATACGGCCACGCCTGAAAAACGGCGCAAAACCTTTTTAGAAGCGCTAACCGGCCTTTTTCAGTGGAGCTGGGTGACGCTGTGCTGTTCCGCAAAACCGCTTGCAACTTGCGCCTGTTTTTTTCTTGCTCCCTTTGTAAAGTGGCTCGGGATCCCTTCTCCTTTTGCAGTGGCGCTTCTGCTGGCTTTCCCGGGAAAAAGTTCCTTCTTTTCACTTGCGGGTATGGGCCTGTCGCTGCTTTTGCGGCTGCTTTGGGGACTGGAGCCGGATTTGTGGCACTATGCAGGCTTCAGCCTTCTGTGGCTGCTTTTGCGCACGGCCCGACCCGGCCCCGGAGCCGAAACCGCCTTCCTTGCCGGGGCTGCCCTGCTGCCCCGGGCGCTATGGAGTCTCTTTCAGGGCGACCCTATGAACGTGCTCCTGTGCTGGGCTGCGGTGCCTGTGGGTATGTTGACGGCCCTGTTTTTCCGGCGCAGTTTCGACCTGCCTGAGGAAACCCTCCGCCGACCGCAAAGCAGACCTGCGGCCTTTTTTCTCTGCCTGATGATGATATCCGCACTGGGATACTTTCAGCTTTTCGGCCTCAACCTGGGGCAGCTGGCGGCTGTTTTCTCAACAGTGCTGATAGCCTCCCTCACCGGCTGCCTCAAGGGAATTGCCGGCGGCCTTTTCTGCGGCATTGCACTGGCCTTTGGCGGCCATGACAGCCGCATTGCCTTCAGCCTGACCATGGTGGGCCTTTTCTGCGGCCTTCCGCCACTGCGCCGCTGGCGTGTATTGGTGATCCCCGCAGCCGTAATAGCTGATTTCCTTGCTTTTTTCGTCATGCCTCTGGCCAAACCTGCCCTCAGCTGGGCTGCGGTGCTGACAGGTTCCCTTTTCTGCTTTCTTCTGAGCCATGATATCCGGGAAAAAGCCGAGGAACTGCTCTCCGGCGATCCCCTGAGAAGTTCCTCCATGGAAAACGCCTTCCTCACTGATTACATCAGCCATCTGCGCACATCCATCTACAGCGTGGCAAAGGCCCTGCCGCCGCTGGAAAGCCCTTTGGCGGATCAAGGCGCCGAGCTGGGCTACCGGCTGTGTCAGGACTGTTCCAACCGGGAAATGTGCTGGGGCCGGAGCCGGGCACGCACCCAGAAACTGATGGAAACCATGATGGACATGTCCAGCCGTGGGGAATCCATTCAGGAGGATAATCTGCCTGCGCTCAGCCAGCAGGGCTGCTTGCGAACAGAGGCCATTGACCGTGCCGCCCGGGAGACCCTCGTTTCCCTTAAAAAAAGGGAAACCGCACAAAGGCGCATGCAGTTCCAGCGGGATCTGACCCTGACCCACCTGGCTGCCACCATGTGCACCCTGGGCGACCTGGAAACCCTGGCTGCCGGAGAGAGCTTCAGCGACCTGGAAGCGGCCCACGTCATCCGCACCGCTCTTGAGGAAATGCGCATTCCGGCCCGGCTTTTGTACGCCAGACGGGTGGACGGCCATCTGCAGGCCGCCCTGCAAGCCGAGGCCATGCTGCCCGTGCAGAAGCCACTGAAGCAACTTTTCCGCCGACTGGAAGCCGAAAACGAAATCAGTCTTGCCATATCCCATTGTGAAAAAGGACATATCGAGCTGGAGGAAGTACCCCTGTACAACGCCAGCATTGGCACAGCCTCCGTAAACGCAGGGCAAAAGCCCGGCAGCGAGGACGAGGAAATATGCGGCGACAGTTGCATATACAAACGCTGCGACGGAGGCCGCCTGCTGATGGTTCTCTGCGACGGCATGGGACACGGCGTGCGGGCCAATGCCCAGAGCCAGAAAACCCTTGAGCTTCTTTTGCTCCTGCTCCAGTCCGGATATACCCGCAAGCAGGCCATCGTTGCGGTAAACGGCATCATGCTTGGCATGCAGGAAAATCCGGAAGAGTTTTCCACCGTGGATCTGGCGGATATCAACCTCTGGACCGGCGAGGTATTCATGGAAAAGCTGGGCGCATGCCCCTCCTGGATCATCCGGGGCAATCATGTCAAAAAAGTGGACTCCTCTTCCCTGCCCCTGGGCGTGGTGGAAGAAGCCCGCCCCACAGACATCCGCTGCCAGCTGCACAACGGCGATATCCTCGTTCTTATGAGCGACGGTATTGCGGAAGCCTTTTCCGACGATGCGCAAATGAAAAAGGCCCTTGAAGAAAGCCTCTTTACCGACCCCCAGCGCATGGCAGATGCGCTCGTACGCAATGCTTTGCTGGCCTCCGGAGGCGTGCCCCGGGATGATATGACGGTGATGGTGCTTCTGCTCATTGACCGCAGACGGCAGCCACGATAACTTCATACAAAAAGCCTGCCCGCAGCCTTTCTGGTTTGCGGGCAGGCAATGTTTTTTTGGGGGGAATTACTTGCCGATGCAGTGGAGCGTCGTGGTGATGGGAATGTTCCTGTCGTTCACCATCTGGGCATGGTCCTCGGGAATCTGGAAGTTATCTCCGGATGCCTGGTACTGCTTCAGCCTTTCGATATCATAGATGTAGATATAGCTGTAGCTCTGTTCCTCATAATCCGGCATGAAATAGCGCCGGTGCTGGCCGCTGTGCTGTGCACCTCTGACCCATTCCACGGCTTCTTCCGGACTGGATGCCTCCGTAACCTCATACTCCATTTCAAAAGACGATATGCCCGAACGCTGGAGTTCCGCACGGCTGATGGGCATGGTAGCCTGCAGCACGATAATATTTTCATCCGCCGCATATCCGCCGGTAAGATAATCCGTCACATTAACCGCCTTATTGCCGAAGATCGCCTTCAGCACATTCTCATCCCCTGCGAAAATAGGCACGTTGATGTATCCATCCTCGCCGGTTTCCTCATTGTGGAAGGACAGGTCCAGGGTAAAGATTTCCCTCTTCTTCTTATCGGAAAAGCTGCGGTCCTCCACATCGTCCCTCAGGGCAAGAAGGATTTTATCCATCTTTTGAGGATCTTCGCTGCGGTTCAGGTTCAGGTCAGGCAATACTCCGAATTTGTCATAGAACAATTCCCTTTCGCCAAAGGGAGCATTGCAATTCATATACAGGTACCGGACGCTGCCGTCCTCCAGGTGGTAATCGGCAATCAGGCTGCGGCGGTAATCGTCGCTTTCGATGATGGCCTGGAGGCAGGGCTGTGCATCGTTGCGAATGTCCTGGTTGGGATAGCGGCGCACCACGGTACGGTTTTCCAGCTGATAGGTCACCAGCACGCAGCTATCGGTAACGGCCAAATACGCCTGATCAAGGCCGTTTTCCATGCCATCCACTTCACCGCGCATCATCTCGCACCAGGCATAGGCTGCATCCAGTGCATCAGGGCTGGAAAGGGTGATGGTTTCATCGCTGTCCCGATATCCAATTGGCTGGTAGGTAATGGAACGCACTTCATCCCTCTGGGGCAGATAATGATCGTAACCCATGACATCTGTGTGGAGCGCACCGAGGCAAAGCAGCAGCACAATCACAGCCGCCACAGGCAGATACCACTGCCGGAGAATGCCGCAGAACCGCTGATTGAATACCATCCTGCATACCCAAAAGGTCAACAGGGTTCCCAGGGTCAAGCCAAGCACCAAGCCGGTTTCCGATGCAAAGGAATACATCAGAATCACGCCCATAAGGCTGCCGCCCATCACCGGCAGAACAAAGCCCATCACCGCATGAAGCCAGTCAAAGGCGAGGGTGCGCTCGGTGGCTTCCGTCCTGCGAATGCGGTACAGATACAACCCTGCGCCAAAGCACAGCACGCAGGAGATCAACCCGGGCAACAACCTGGCTTCACCGGGCTTATACACACCCTTGTAGAGGGTGCAGGTAGGTGAAAACGTTTTCAGAGCATTGCTGTAGCCGTAATCCACATAGGTATGAAGATACTTGCCGGCAAGGGTGTGCCACACCAGAGACAGGCCCTCAAAACCCACCACCAGCACAGTTCCGGCCAGCAATGCCGCCCACCAGGTGCCCGTCAGCACGCTGGAAAGCACGCCCACCGCAAAGCCATACACGTTCACCAGCAGCATCATGCCCATATGGCCAAGCAGGTAGCCCCAGTCCACATAGGCAATCAAGCCATTTGCCAACACAATGAGCAAATAGAGCACATAGTTCAGCACCACCGGGCCAAGCCCCAGCACCAGGTATCCAAGCAATCTGCGCAGATAATCCTTTTCCCGTTTCTCAGGCAGAGACGCATGCAGCATGCCCTGCTTGCGGCTGAACAAATGACGGAAAAGCATGATTGCCGTAAGGAAACCCAATCCTCCGAAAAGAATGCAACGGGTCTCCAGGTCTATGCTGTGAATGGCACGGCTGCTGACCAGTTCGGAAAAACTCCGTGCCATTTCTTCCGGGGGATAGTATAGCTGGATGTCTTTCTTCATTTCCGGTATATGGGAAAGGCCCCACATAGGCAAAGTGAAAAACACCACCAAAAAAACCACAACGCCAATGAACAAATTGCGTCTCAAAAGAAAATGGGTAGCATTCGGGTTATTGCTTCGCATATCCACGATCCTCCATTTCCAGAATAAATATCTCCTCCAGGGAGAGGGGCAGGAACTCCATAAACAGCGGATTCAGCTTCTGCAGTTCTGCGCTGAGCTGCTCGTCATCGCCCCGGAGCGTCAGCATGCACAACTTGCCCTGCCGCTGCAGCCTGAGGGGGCGGAAAGGAGCGAAGTCTTCGTCAGCCATATCCCGGGAGGGGATCAGCTGTACCCGGTGCACATCGCCCAGCATGGTATCCAGATCGCCGGAGCAAACCAGCTTTCCTTCGTGGATGAAACCAACGCTGTCGCAGATATCCTCCATTTCCTGCTGGTTATGGCCCGCCAGAACGGTAATCAGTCCCCGGTCGATGGTTTCCTGGCTGAGTACCTTTTTGAAACTGTCCCGCATAACGGGATCCAGGCCATCGAAGGTTTCGTCGCAGAGCAGCACCTTGGGATTGAGTGCAAGGCCAAGGCAGATCTGCGCCCGTTTCTGGGTGCCCTTGGAAAAGCTTGTGATGCGTTCGTTCATGGGAAGGGTAAATCTCTTGCACAAATCCTTCAGCTTTGACAGGTCAAAGTCCGGATAATAGGCTGCCTGCATGCGTCCCATTTCTGCAATGCTGGCGTTGGGCAGAAAGGCGGGCTCGTCGCTCAAATAGCATATCTGCCTTTTGGCCGGAGGGTTTTCATACACCGGCATGCCATCCAGAAGCACCGTGCCTTCATCCGCTTCAAGGATGCCGCTCATCACCCTCAACAGGGTGGATTTACCTGCGCCGTTGGTGCCCAGCATGCCGAAAATATGCCCTTCCTCCAGCCGCAGCGAAAGATTATCGATGGCCTTTTTCATGCCGAAACTTTTCTTTACCCGATCTATGATCAACAATTGTCTCCCTCCTTGTAGGCGTTCTCAACGAGGATGAGTATATCTTCCTTGCCAAGACCCATCTCCCTGCAAATTGCGAGTGTCTGCCGTGTTTTGTCCAATTGGTCCCTGCGCTGTTTTTCCACAATGAGCGCAAGGTTTTCCGTCACAAAGCTGCCCCTTCCGGGTACGGATTCGATCATACCTTCTTCCTCCATTCTGCGGTATGCTTTCTGGATGGTATTGGGATTGATGCCCAGTTCGGTGGCAAGCTGCCTTACCGAGGGCATAGCCGCTCCGGCTTCCATGCCGCCCAGTACCAGCTGCCGGCGGAGTTGTTCCACAAGCTGCTCGTAAATGGGCTGCTTGCTTTTGGGGTTTACAAGGAACATGTGCCTTCCTCCCTTCATGTTTACTTATACAGCTGTATTAGTACATGTAGTACAGTTTGCAGTATACATGCCCTGTCATATTCTGTCAACAAAATACCCCAAAAGTTTCAATTTGTAACAGAATTACGACAGGGTTTCCTCGTGTACCGTCTATACAAACGACGCCATCTTCCATTTTCTTCCATTTTGGAACAAAAATACTTGTAACAGATGCTTTATTCGCCTATACTGAATCCATTACTGAATGCCAGGAGGGAACCTGATGTTTCGCCAATACCGTATGGGGTTTGATTTTTGGGCCCTGATTCTTTTTCTGCTGATAATGATTCCGACATGGCTTTGGCTGGCCATTCCTGCCCCGAACGATGTTTTGCGCAGCGAATCCCTCACGCCCGTACTGGATGGAATCGGCACGTTTTGCCAGGTGATATTTCTCTTTCTGCTCACAACTTTTCTTAACAAAGGACGGCGAGGGCTTTCCCTGGGGCCCATGCTTCTTTGCTGCCTCCTGTGCACGGTACTGTATTATGCAGGCTGGGGGCTGTATTACGCAGACATTGTCGCATGGCCGGTTATTCTTCTTATGACGCTTCCGCCCTGTTTTGCCTTTGGCTTCTGGGCCATGCATCAGCGATGCTGGATTGCGTTGATCCCTATCGGTTTTTTTACGCTGTGCCACCTCGGCTCCGCATGGATCAATCATTTTTCCTGATTTTCCGGCAACGCAAAGAAGCACCCGAAAAAACGGGTGCTTCTGGCTGTCAAAAAATGCGCAGGGTGCAGGGGGATCATCCCCCTGCCGGGTGTGGGCAGAGCCCACATTCCTTGTGCCGCAGCACTTTCAAGAAAGCACAACGAGCACCGAAGGTGCAAGATTTGCGGCTTTGACTGACAAGAATGAGGTTTTCCGACAAGCTGAAGCACCCGAAAAAACGGGTGCTTCTTTGTTTATGTATACAGCCTCCCGGATGCCTGGACATCCATCTTCTGTACACAAATCAAATTGTAATCAGCCGATAAATCAGTCGCCCATGTTGATACCCATGTTGCGGGCAGTGACCACCACGGTATCATCCTGAGGCACGGGCTTGGGAACGCCGGCAATATCCTTCAGGTCATTATGGACGATCTGGTTGCCCTTAAGAGCCACGGTCACGCCAAAATGGCCTTCTTTGATCAGCTGGGCAGCATGCACGCCAAACTGGGTAGACAGCACACGGTCATATGCGCTGGGACTGCCGCCACGCTGAATATGGCCGGGCACCACGCTGCGGGCTTCCACGCCCACCAGCTCAGTCAGTTCCTTGGCAATACGGGCAGAGATGCAGGGCTGGGTGGCACGGAGGGCCTCCCGTTCCTTCTTCTTCATCTTGGCCTCTTCCCTGGTCATTGCGCCTTCAGCAACGGCCAGAATGGAGAAAGCCTTTTTCTTCTTGGCACGGCGTTCCACCGTCTCGGCGACCTTTTCGATATCATAGGGGATCTCCGGCAGCAGGATCACATCTGCACCGCCTGCAACGCCGCTGTACAGGGTCAGCCAGCCGGCCTTGTTACCCATAATTTCAATAACCATGCAGCGTCCATGGCTGGCGGCAGTGGTGTGAATGCGATCAATCACATCGGTGGCGATATCCACAGCGGTGTGGAAACCGAAGGTGAAATCGGTGCCGTAGATATCGTTATCGATAGTCTTGGGCAGGCCGATCACGTTAAGGCCTTCCTGGCTGAGCAGGTTGGCGGTTTTGTGGGTGCCGTTGCCGCCGAGGGTTACAAGGCAATCCAGCTTCAGATCCTTGTAGGTCTTCTTCATGGCGGCGACCTTGTCCACACCGTTATCCTCGATCACCCGCATATTGCGGAAAGGAGTACGGCTGGTTCCCAGAATGGTTCCGCCAAGGGTCAGGATGCCGGAAAACTGCTTCTTGCTCATTTCCTGATATTCGCCTTCGATCAGTCCGCCGTAACCGTTGCGGATACCGACGATTTCAGCGTCGAATAGCTCATAAGCCGCACGGGCCACGCCACGGATGGCGGCGTTCAGGCCGGGGCAGTCGCCGCCGCTGGTAAGAATACCGATTCTACGCTTCATAGGGATCATTCCTTTCGCATATGCATTTTTGTTTTTTCTATTATAGCACAGTTGGGTTCCTTCTGTGCATTGTTTTTACAGGCCCAGGTAGATTTTCTGTTCCTCGGTGAGGGTATCGATTTCAACGCCCAGGGAGCTCAGTTTGCTCAGAGCCACTTTCTGGTCAATATCCACCGGCACGGAATGCAGATCCACCTTCAGTTCCCTGCCCTTCTCGGCCATGCGGCGTGCGCACTCCGCCTGCAGGGCAAAGCTCATGTCCATGATCTCCGCAGGATGACCATCGCCGGCAGCCAGGTTCACCAGGCGGCCTTCGCCGATGAGGTACACGGTTTTGCCGTTGGGCAGCAGATATCCCTCAATATTCTTGCGCACGGTGCGGCGTTCCACAGCCACCTCACGCAAGCCGGCAACATCCACCTCCACGTCGAAATGTCCGGCGTTGGAAAGGATTGCGCCTTCCTTCATCTTCAGCATATGGTCAGCAGTAATAACACCGTCGCATCCGGTAACGGTAATGAACCAGTCGCCCTTTTCGGCGGCCTTGTCCATGGGCATCACTTCAAAACCGTCCATTACGGCTTCGATGGCCTTCACAGGATCCACTTCCGTCACAATAACCTTTGCGCCAAGGCCCTTGGCACGCATGGCAACACCCTTGCCGCACCAGCCGTAACCGGCTACAACAGCAGTGGTGCCTGCCACCACAAGGTTGGTGGTGCGCATAAGGCCGTCCCAGACGCTCTGGCCGGTGCCGTAGCGATTGTCAAACAGATGCTTGCAGTCCGCATCGTTGATATTGAACATAGGGAAATTCAGTTTTCCGGCCTTGGCACGGTTCCGGAGACGAATGATGCCGGTGGTGGTTTCCTCGCAGCCGCCACGCAGGTTCACGGCCCACTCGGGATGTTCCTCATGAAGAATGGAAACCATGTCGCCGCCGTCGTCCACAATCACGTCAGGCTTTACGCTCAATGCCTTGCACAGATAGTCGTGGTATTCTTCCATGGTGCAGCCATGGGTTGCCAGCACGGTAATTCCCCGGCTGGCCAGACCTGCGCACACATCATCCTGGGTGGACAGGGGGTTGGAACCGGTGGCGTACACCTCAGCGCCGCCTTCCTTGAGCACGCAGGCCAGATAGGCGGTCTTTGCTTCCAGGTGAACGCTGACGGTCACTTTCATGCCCTTGAAGGGCTGCTCACGACGGAATTCTTCCTTGATGCCGCAAAGTACGGGCATGTGTTTTTCAACCCAGTCGATCTTGCGGTTACCTTCCTGCGCCAGATTAGGATCACGAATAATGGATTCCATACTTTTCACCCCATAATCAGATTGTACAGCGGATAGTAAATAAAGGGAATCAATATTGCAGGCAGCAGATTCGCCACCTTGATTTTTTCATTGAGCAGCATATTCACGCCGATGCCCACGATGAGCAATCCGCCTACGGCGCTCATTTCCAGCACCACGATATCGGAAAGCAGCGGTGCAATGGCAGTGCCCAGCAGGGCAATGGCGCCCTGATAAATCAGCACCGGCACAGCGGAAAGCATCACGCCGATCCCCAACGAACTGGCAAATACAATGGCGGTAATGCCGTCCAGCGCCGCCTTGGCAATCAGCGTGGAGTGATCGCCCCGGATACCGCTGTCCAGTGCGCCCACTACAGCCATTGCGCCAACGCAGTACACCAGGCTGGCGGTCACAAAGCCCTGGGCGAATGTATTGTCTTCACCCTCCCGGCTCAGTTTGCGCTGGGCAAAAGCCCCCAGCCGGTTCATCTTTTCATCGATGTCGATCAGCGACCCCGCCACGCCGCCGATAACGATGGAAAGAATCATCAGCAGCGTGTTTTTGGTTTCCAGGGCGCCCTTCAGGCCGATGAGCATCACGCACAGGCCCACACCCTGCATTACCGTATCGGAAATGCGCTTGTTCATGCCCTTGCGGAAAAGCATCCCCAGCAGGGAACCGGCCACAATGGCGGCACAGTTGATCAGCGTTCCAATCATTGGTACATCCCGCCTCGAAACAAAAATGGAAGAAGGGCGGCTGCATGCAAAGCAGCCGCCCTTCGGAGATGCGATTACTGAGCAGCAGCGGTTTCCACGGGATACACGCTGACCTGCTTCTTGTCGCGGCCCAGACGCTCGAAGCGCACAATGCCGTCCACCTTGGCGTACAGGGTATCGTCGCTGCCAATGCCCACGTTTACACCGGGATGGATATGAGTGCCACGCTGGCGAACCAGAATGTTACCGGCCAGAGAGAACTGACCGTCGGCACGCTTGGGTCCGAGGCGTTTGCTTTCGCTTTCGCGACCGTTACGGGTAGAGCCCATACCTTTTTTATGAGCGAAAAACTGAAGATTCAGCTTCAACATGATGATGTCCTCCCATCATTGATTTTCAGGAATTTAGGGTATTCCTGCGCAATGTCCCTGTAGCCCTGCAGGATGCTTTTCAGAATGATCTGGCTGTCGTAAAGCCGTTCGGGGTCAAGCCCTTCCGGAAGAGTGATACGGATTTCCGCACGCTTCTCATTTTCGTATACAACAGGCTGCACATTTGCCACGGTTTCAAGGGCGTTTGCGCATGTGGTAATGAGTACGCTTGCCGCTGCGCACACGATGTCGCTGCCAGCCTCGGCGTAGCCGGAATGGCCGCTTACCGCAATGCTGCGGATGCCGTCCTCATACCGCTGTACGGTAACGATGGTCATTAGCCGATAGCGGTGATTTCCACCTTGGTGTAGGTCTGACGATGACCGGCACGGCGATGATAGTTCTTCTTGCTCTTGTACTTGTAGATCATGATCTTCTCGCCCTTAACCTGAGCAACGACCTTGCCTTCGACCTTGGCGCCTTCCAGGACGGGAGTTCCCACCTGAACGCCTTCGTCATTGCCCATCATCAGCACGTCGAAGCTGACGGTGGAATCTACTTCCTGATCCAGTTTCTCCACATAGATTACGTCCCCCTGGGACACACGGTACTGCTTGCCACCGGATACGATCACTGCGTACATGGTTCAAGCACCTCCTGATACATACTCGCCAAGCGCTTGGGTGGCACATTTGCGCACTTCAAAACCCCGCTTGAGCGGCTCACCCACAAAATTTATCATAATCCACCGCCAATGTCAAGGTTTATTTGAACTTTTCCCGGTTATTTCCTTCTATATTCTTGACAAGAGTTTTTGAGTTAGTTTACAATAATCAAGGTTTCCACATATCACAACAGGAGCGTATACTGCCGATGAACACCGCCAAACTGCGTATAATGGCTTTCCTTATGGTATTGTGCATATTTTTCAGCCTGCCCGTCTTTGCCCTGGGAGAAGACAGCGGAGAGGCTGTTCCTGCCGAATCCGTAATCGTTCAGTATGAAACCGACGACGTTATGTCCTTCTGGGAGCTGGACAACAGCCTGCAGATTTACTGCATCCCCGTGGGTGCACAGGATTGCTACCTCATCGTGGCTGACGGCGAAGCCATGGTTTTGGACTGCGCCGCCACCGGCCGGGATCCCACGCCGGATCTGCTCATCCGCCTTTTGGACGGTCTGGGAATCACCCGGCTGCGCTATGCCCTCAACACCCATCCTCACCGTGACCACATCGACGGCTTCCCGGACCTGCTGGCAGCCGTCCCTGCCGACGAATTCCTCACCGTATTTCCTCTGAAATACGATGCAACCCAGCGCCGCATCATGCGCAACCTGGCGGAACTCGGCATCCCCGTCAGAGAATACACCGCCGGCGAACCCCTGCCCCTTGGCAACGCCAAGATCGATACCTACCGCTACAGAAAAAGCAAGAATACCAACGACCTTTCCCTGGTGGTACACGTTCAGTACGGCGAGCGCAGCGTGCTCTTCACTGCCGATATCGGCCTGACCGCCCAGCGAAAAATGGCTGAGGAATACTGGGACGCCTGGGATTCCGACATCCTGAAGCTGCCCCACCACGGCACCTGCGGCCTGGCAAAAGAAATGTACAACGCCGCATCCCCGGAGCTGTGCTTTGCCTCCAACGGCCCCACCAGCAAGAGCACCAAGCTGCAAAAGGACTTCCTTGCCAAGCGGGACTGCCCCGTTCTCTTCACCTCCCGCCAGCCGCTGGTTATGATCACCGACGGTGAAACCTGGGAAATCCAGCAATGGTATGCGGACAGCATTATGCTGCCAAACTATACTCATATCCCGGAAGAAGAAAATGACGACTGATCCCGGAAACTTGTTTTCCTCTTGTTCTTTTCACAGGGATTTGTTATAATCAGCCTACCTACTATGAAAGGGGTTATTTTCCAATGAACATTCTCAATCTTCTGGCCCTTAGCGAAACCGTCAATGTGGATCCCAGCGCCACCAGTATTCCCGAAGAAGTGAGCCCTGTCGGCGGCATCATCGGCATGCTGCTGCCCATCGTGGCCATGATCGCCGTTTTCTACTTCCTCATCATCCGCCCCGAACGGAAGAAGAGCAAGAAAGTTAAGGAAATGCTCGATTCTCTTAAGGTTGGCGACCGCATCTGCACCATCGGCGGCATCTACGGCACCATCACCGGCCTGCGTGAGGACAGCATCGAGCTGGCCGTCGGCAAGCAGGATGCCCACATGGTCGTTGCCCGCTGGGCCATCCGCAACGTAGAAGAGATCACCGTGGAAAACGACAGCGAGCTGCTGGTCTGATTTTTCCTGCATAAAACCTCTCCTGACTGCATAGGTATCAACCAAAGCAATCAAGGGAGGTTTTTTCTATGGCCGCATATTCCACACCTGCTGCAAAACGGCCCATCCGCAGGCGTTCCCGGCGCAGGCAACACACCGCTGCCGCCAATGTTTTCCGGGGGCTGTTCACCGCCATCGGCGTCACACTGGTCTGCGTGCTCATCTTTGCCCTGCTGATGCAGTGGCTCAAGCCCTCAGACGGTGTTATCCGGGTGATCAACCAGCTCATCAAACTGGCGTCCATTTTCACGGGCGTATATGTGGCCGTGGGGCGGGGCGGCGAAAAGGGCATGCTGTACGGCGCACTGGTCGGCCTCATCTACATGCTGCTGGGAGTGGTGCTCTATGCGCTGCTTTCCGGACAAAAGCTGCCTTTTACCGCCTACCTCAGCGACATCGCCATGGGAATCGCCGGTGGCGGCATTGCCGGGGCTGTTATCGGCGGAATGAAGAAATAAACAATACAGCCGTCTCAGACTGCAAGAAGAACGCCTTTCCCTGGAGGGGGAAGGCGTTCTCAGCTTGTCGAAAAACCTCATTCTTGTCAGTCAAAGCCGCAAATCTTGCACCTTCGGTGCTCGCTGTGCTTTCTTGAAAGTGCTGCGGCACAAGGAATGTGGGCTCTGCCCACACCCGGCAGGGGGATGATCCCCCTGCACCCTGCGCATTTTTTGACAGCCAGAGAACGCCTTCCCCTGGGGGAGGGCGTTCTTCTTCCAAAAAGCAACCCGCCAAAAGAAGTACAAAAAAGCAATCGCAGTGTTTTCTCTGCGATTGCTCAAAGCATCAGTCTTTCTGCTGTTTTTCTCTGAGAATAAAGCGGATGGGTGTGCCCTCAAAGCCGAAGCTCTTGCGGAAGGAGTTTTCCAGATATCGCTGGTAGGCAAAGTGCATCAGCTCTTCATGATTGATAAACAGCACGAACGTAGGCGGGCAGACGCTCTGCTGGGTGGCGTAGTAAATCTTCAGGCGGCGGCCGCCGGAGGACGGGGGCTGAAGGCTGATCTGGGCATCGGCCAGGGCCTCGTTGAGCACGCCGGTAGGGATGCGCTTGGAATACTGTGCATAGGCTTCCTTCACTGCGCCCAGCACCTGATTGACCCTCTGGCCCGTCAGTGCGGAAAGGAACAGTACCGGAGCATAGCTCATGAACTTCAGGTCTTCCAGGATCTTTTTGCGCATTTTCTCCATGGTGTTGGTGTCCTTCTCGATGGCGTCCCACTTGTTCACCACCACAATGACAGCCTTGCCGGAATTGAGAATCAGTCCTGCCACCTTGGTATCCTGCTCCGTTACGCCCACCTGGGCATCAATGAGCAGCAGCGCCACATCGCATCGATCAATGGCGGCAATGGAACGCAGTACTGAGTATCTCTCCAGCGTTTCATCCTCCACCGCTTTCTTCTTGCGCATGCCGGCGGTATCGATGATATTGAAACGGGTGCCGTCTTCATCCACGAACAGCGTATCAATGGCATCACGGGTAGTGCCGGGAATATCGCTGACCATGGTGCGCTCCTGACCCAGCAGCTTGTTGGACAGGGAGCTCTTTCCCACGTTGGGTCGTCCTACCAGCGCCAGCTGGATCACATGCTCCTCTTCCTCCTGCTCATCCTCATCGGGCGGAGGCAGCTGGTTGACGATGGCTTCCAGCAGGTCGCCAAGGCCCAGCATGTTGGTGGAGCTGATGGCCATAGGCTCGCCAAGGCCAAGATTGTAGTATTCGTACAGCTGATCGTTCAGGCCGGCATGATCCATCTTGTTCACCACAAGAATCAACGGCTTGTGGGTCTTGCGCAGATAGTTGCAGATGTCCTCATCATCCGGGGTAAGGCCGGTACGCCCGTCGCAGAAAAAGCAGATCACATCAGCGGTATCCATGGCGATCTCCGCCTGGCGGCGCATCTGGCTCAGCAGCACATCCTCGCTGCGCATATCAAGGCCGCCTGTGTCCACCATGCTGAAGCGGCGGCCCATCCACTCCACGTCGCAGTACACACGGTCACGGGTCACGCCGGGAATATCCTCCACGATGGAAATACGCCGTCCGGCCATTTTATTAAAGAAAGTGGATTTGCCAACGTTGGGCCGTCCAACAATGGCTACAAGGGGCTTTGCCATAATTTCCTCCTTTGCGGTCGGTCAAACGCCGCTTCTACCATTCAAAATATCGTACAGTGCCTGCCCGTCGCAATCTGCAAGGCGAACCGGCAGCGGGGCTTTCTCCCGGAATTCATCGATGGACATATCGTCCAGGAACAGGTCGCCTTCGTGGCGCAGGGTCACTTTGCACAGGAGGATCTCCTCCGCATCGCCCAGGTCTGCCTCCTTCAGGGCCGCAAGGATATCCCCGCCGGTAAGCAGCCCCGTGACGGTAACGGTCTGGCCAAAAAAGCGGTTCTGTACCGGCAGTACCTTCACCTTGACACCCTGGGGCGCAAAGCGGTCGATAAGCCGTCTCAGGTGAGGGGCTGCGCTTACACCGGTAGGCAGCACCCATTTGCAGCTTCCTGCGAAGGGCGCTTCATCGTCGAAGGCGGCTGCATCCTCCATTTCCGTTTCCATACGGCGGAGCAGACCCACGCCGTTTTCGATCTGGGGAAAATCCTCATACCATTCTTCCGGCGGAATCTCTTCCCCTGCCAGGCAGAAAAACTCGTCGCTGGGGAAGGCAAACGTAGTTCCCAGTTCCCGGCGGCATTCTTCCTGAAAGGGAACGATCATCTGCAAAAGCTGCCGGGCCTCTTCCCCGGTAAAGGGCCGGAGCGGAGCAAGGCCATCCCGGAATTTCGTCAGTCCCACCGGCACCATGGCCACCGTCTGGGCGGCAGGTGCCAGCGAGCGCAGATCCCGCAGGGTCTTCATCAGCATTTCCCCGTCGTTCCAGCCCGGGCAGACCACGATCTGGCAATGGAAGCGGATGCCCGCCTCCTTCAGCCGTGTCAACCTTTCCATAATATTGCCTGCAAAGCGGTTGTTCATCATGCGGCAGCGCAGTTCCGGCTCTGTGGCGTGCACGCTGATGTACAGCGGCGAAGCGTGACGGTCGATGATCCGCTGAAACTCCGCTTCGTCCACATTGGTCAGGGTCACAAAATTGCCCATCATGAGGGAATAGCGCCAGTCGTCATCCTTTACATACAAGGTTTCTCGCAGCTTCGGCGGCATCTGGTCGATGAAGCAGAACACGCACTTGTTGCGGCAGGTACGGGGCGAGAGGGTCATGCTTTCGCCAAAATGAAGGCCCAGCGGTTCATATTCCTCCTTGCGCACCCGGATGCGCATAGGCTTTCCGTCCCGGAGGATTTCCGCAGTGAGCCGGGCCGATGCAATAAAAGCCTGATAATCAATCTCGTCGATGATTTCCCGCCCGTCGATATTTACAAGGAGGTCGCCTGCACAAAAACCTGCTCTGAGCGCAGCAGAATCCGGTTCCACACCGGTGATCAAATGATGCATGGTACCCCCTCCTCTGCCTTGTTTTGCCTTTCCAGAAATAAAAAAGGCCGTTGTCATTATGCCCTGTTTCCCGTCCAAAGTCAAGCAAAACAGGCAGAAGACCCACAGTTTGCCCTTTTGGTCAATGTAAAAACTTTCTTTCCCCCCTGCCGGTGGGGTACTTATTTCATTGACACGTTCCGGGGCAGATGCTATAATTTTTTTATCTTTGTACACTCAAGTGTGCCCGCCCGGGCGCATACCGAAGGAGGCAATCCCATGAAGAAATTCCTTTCCGTTCTGCTGATCGCCGCCATGCTGACCTCCATGGTCTCTGCTCTGGCCGATGACAGGGGCGCAAAGTACACCATGGAAGTTGAAAACATGACCACCCTGCAGAACACTCCCGATCGTGAAGTTCCCTATAACGAAGCGGATCTGGCAGTGAACCCCGTTATTCCCGGCGAAAGCACCACCACCGGCCAGCCCCTGAAGGACGGGCTGCTTTACCTGCCCATGCTGGTGCAGATCAGCAACCCCAGCTACGCCACAAAGTATGAAGATCCCGATACCGGCAAGACCAAGAAAACCGTTACCGCCGGCGTTGGCGAACGTGCTCCCTGGGGCGGCCAGTATGCGGATATCGTTTACGAAGGCATCCTCTACCGCACCGGCCAGACCCGTATCACCTTCGTCATCAGCGACAGCTTTGCCGACGACGAACCCCAGACCCTGGGCCCGGTTCGTTCCGCCCGTATCGGCCACGTTCTGCTTCGTGAAGAGTGGATGGGCGGCCTTGTATTCCACGGCGGTCCCGAAGTGGACGATAACAACATCCACGCCGAGTTCAAGCGTCTTGGCGCCACCGAGAAGGGCGTTGTGTTCGACCTGGCCGGCACCAACAAATACAACGATTTCTGGTACCGCATCAGCGGCATCAGCTCTGCCGACAACGTAAATATCGACGTCATCGGCCTGCGCAACACCATTCCCGAAACCACCGTCGCCGAACCCCATCCCTTCCTGTTCTCCGATACCTGCGCCTATCTGGACGGCGGCTATGAAACCGCATACGGTATCCATATGGACTGGGGCCATGAGGAATGGATCTCCCACCTGTACTACGACGAGAACGACAACCTCTACCTGCGCTACAGCGGCCCCGTGCCCTACATGACCTACATGGATGCGGACCGCAACGAGGATGACATGGAGCAGATGAGCTTCTCCAACGTTATCATCCAGCGTGTTACCTACGAATACGCACACGGCAACAAGATCATGCCCGTAATGCAGGCTGTGGGCAAGGGCAATGCCGATATCTTCATCGGCGGCCGCTACATTCCCGGCTACTGGGTACGGGAAAGCGAAACTTCCCCCACCGTATTCTTCGATGACAAGGGCAACGAGCTGGTTCTGACCCGTGGCCGCACCTACATCGCCCACTTCCCTGTGGAGGGCCTCATCGGCTACACTCAGGAAGGCCTGAACTAAGCCAGAACCGGGGCTGACACCTTAGCCGCAGTTCCCATAGAAAAACCGCTGCATGGTTTTGCGCCATGCAGCGGTCTGGCTGTCAAAAAATGCGCAGGGTGCAGGGGGATCATCCCCCTGCCGGGTGTGGGCAGAGCCCACATTCCTTGTGCCGCAGCACTTTCAAGAAAGCACAGCGAGCACCAAAGGTGCAAGATTTGCGGCTTTGACTGACAAGAATGAGGTTTTTCGACAAGCTGACCGCTGCATGGTTTTGCGCCATGCAGCGGTTTTTTATTTCCGAAGAAAACGCCTTTTCAGATATTGGCATTGATTTCCTTCATTATTTCAACGATCCGGATATTACCATCCACCAGTATTTCCACAATGGGCGGCGAACCGTCTTCGTTTTCGTTGTTTTGCCAGTATATCTCCGCCTGACGGAGGTTCTCCTCCTCGGAAACCCCGCCATCAAAGCATTTGTAGGCATCGCCGCAAAAAACTTTTCCATCCACTTCTATTTTTGCCACAGCATAGGTGGGCCGCCCCAGCCCTGCAAAATACTCCGCCCACTGCTCAGCTTCCTTGCAGGTGCCTGATACATACAGCGCCGCCATGCGGGAAGGATACTGCGGATACCTTTCTTTCCGCACTTTTTCCAGCGCCAGTTCCCTCAGGGCCACATCCACGCTGTGTGTCAACTCAGTATCCTTATATTTTTCGGGATTTGCATAAATGTCCCGCACGTTTTCCATCTGAGCCTGTACCCGTTCATACACACCGTTGGGATGTTCTTCATCCACCCGGAAACATTCTCCCAAAGCCTTGGGTTTGTCCGATATCACATGATAAAAAAGCAAAATCTTCAATCCTTTCGGGACAGTGTTATTCATTGATATATTCAGTCTACCATATTTCCCAGAAAAGCGCCAGAATGGATGTACCGGCCCACGTTACTCAGCTGCGAAATTTCTGTTGACATTTCCGTTGTGCCGGGTTTATAATATACGCAATCGAGTACGCTAACTGTACACAAAAAAACACCCATTTACGAAAGAGAGGTACTTTCTATGGCTCTTATCAATTGTCCCGAATGCGGTACCGAAGTATCCGACAAGGCAGTCGCTTGCCCCAGATGCGGCAATCCCATCGCAGCACCCGCCGATGCATACATGGTTGAAATGGGCTTTGACTGCGTGTCCGGTCAGATTTTCAACAACAAATGCGCTGTTTTCGATGCATATGGGAACACGCTGGCCGAATGCCGTCAGGGCGACACCATTTCCTTTGAATGCAAGGAACCCATGACCGTCACCGTCAAAATGAGCGGCTGCTTCGGCAAACCGAAGGTGGAAGTTACTCCCGGAAAAAAGTATCAGGTAAGCATCACTGGCCTGGGTACCGTCCGTGTTCAGGAAGTAAGCCGCATTCGTCAGCCCAAATCCACCGGATATTGGGGAAGCAACTAAAAAACACTCAACAGGCAAAGGCCATCCGGCAAAAACCGGATGGCCTTTTTATACACGTCACGCCTTCGCGGCGCAAACTTCCTTCACCATCTCCACGGCCTTCTTCAGCACATCCATAGGGATGTTCAGGGCAGGCAGCAGGCGCACCTTAGTCTTGGCAGTCAGGCACAATACGCCCTTATTAAGGCATTCACGAACGATTTCGCCCGCATTGCCCACGGTTTCAATGCCCACCATCAGACCCATGCCGCTGACGGACAAAATACCCTTTGCACCTTTAAGCGTCTCAAAAATCCACTTGCCCTTTGCTTCCACTTCCGCAAGGAAAGCGTCATCCATGCGGCTCAAAACGCTGATAGCGCCAGCACAGCATACAGGGTTGCCGCCGTAGGTGGAACCATGGTCACCGAATCCCAGTACATCCTGCGCCTTTTCTCCCAAAATGGCCGCACCGATGGGCAGTCCACCGCCCAGACCCTTGGCGGTAGTGACCACATCAGGCTGGATGCCGTAGTTCATGTAACCATAGAGCTTACCGGTGCGGCCGTTGCCCGTCTGCACCTCGTCCACCATCAGGAGGAAATCGTACTCCTGCGCCAGCTTTGCTGCGCCCTTTACAAAATCGGGATCCAGCGCAATCACGCCGCCCTCGCCCTGGATCACCTCCATGAGGAGGCCTGCCACCTTGTATTCCTTTACCAGCGCTTCCAGCCCGGCGAGATCACCTGCTTCGCAATGCACAAAGCCGGGGGTCAGGGGCTGGAACAGTTCGTGGTAATGCTCCTGTCCCGTGGCGGCCAGTGTGGTAAGGGTCCGCCCGTGGAAGCTGTTTTTCAGGGTAATAATGGTGGAATATTCCGGGCCCTTCTTCTGGGCTGCGTACTTTCTTGCCACTTTTATGGCGCACTCGTTGGCTTCCGCACCGGAGTTGGCAAAAAACACCTTCTTCATGCCGGTGCGCTGGCAGAGAAGCTGCGCCAGTTCCGCACAGGGCGAGGTATAGTACAAATTGGACATATGCTGCACCTTGCCAAGCTGCTGCACAACGGCCTGCTGCCATGCATCATCTGCAATGCCGAAGGCTGTTACGCCGATACCACTGCCCATATCGATATATTCCTTACCGGTTTCATCCTTTACAATGGAACCCTTGCCGGAATGGATCTCTACCGGAAACCTGGCATATGTACCTGCAACGTATGCTTTGTCCTGTTCTTTCAGGCTGCTCATTACTTGTCGCCTCCCGTAACCATGGTGCCTGCGCCCTCGTCTGTAAGCAGCTCCATGAGGATGGAATGAGGTACCCGGCCATCCATGATGATCACCTTCTGCACGCCTGCGTTGATGGCCTCGATGCAGCACTGCACCTTGGGGATCATTCCGCCGGCAATGACCTTTTCCTCAAACAGTTTTTCTGCTTCCGGGATAGAAATAGAAGGAATCAAAGAATCCGGATCTTCCTTATCCCGCAGGATGCCAGCCACGTCCGTCATCATGATCAGGCGCTTTGCGCCCAGTGCGCCGGCAATCCAGGCGGCAGCGGTATCGCCGTTGATGTTGTAAATGTTGCCTTCCTTGTCATAGCCAAGGGTGGAAACCACGGGGATGTAGCCTTTTTCCAGAAGATCTGCAATGGGCTGGATATTCACCTTGGTGATCTTGCCCACATAGCCCAGCTTGGGATCCTTCATGGTAGCCTGGATCAGCTTGCCGTCCATGCCGGAAATACCCATGGCATTGCCGCCGTGCTTTTCCAAAAGGGCCACGAGGGTTTTGTTCACCTTGCCTGCCAGCACCATCTGGACAATATCCACAGTCTCCTTATCGGTCACCCGGAGACCATCCACAAACTCGCTCTTTTTGCCAAGCTTCTGCATCAGTTCAGTAATTTCAGGGCCTCCGCCGTGCACCAGAACCACCTTGATGCCGATAAGCCACAGGAGCACAATATCCTCCATGACCTGCTGCTTAAGCTGCTCATCGATCATGGCATTGCCGCCGTATTTGATGACGACCACTTTTCCGTTATATTTCTGAATATAGGGCAGCGCCTGGGTCAATACCTCGGCCCGCTGCGCATTGGTGAAATGATCTTTCATGTTCTGTAATCTCCGTTGATCTTGATGTAGTCATAGGTAATATCGCAACCCCAGCAAGTACAGCTTTCGCTGCCCTCGCCAAGATCGATGCGGATCACCACATCATGCTCGGTAAGAATGGCCTTGGCGAGATCCTCGTCGAACTCCAGGCCTTCGCCATCCTTGCACACCAGAATGCTGCCGGCCTTGCTTTCAAACCAGACAGACACCTTCGTGGGATCAAAATCCTCGCCGGAATAGCCCATGGCGCAGAGCACACGGCCCCAGTTGGCATCGCAGCCAAAGATGGCCGCTTTGGTAAGGGTGGAGCAGATAACGGCCTTGGAGATGGTCTCTGCCTTGGCTTCAGTCTCTGCGTTATTCACGGTGCAGGTGATAAGGTGCTTAGCGCCCTCGCCGTCAGCCGCCATGGCAATCGCCAGCTTGATGCACAGTTCCCGGAGGGCCTGCACAAGGGCAGCATAGTCAGCGTTCTTTTCCGTGATGATGGCGTTGCCGGCCATACCGTTGGCCATGACGCAGCAGGTATCATTGGTGGAGGTATCTCCATCCACACTGATACGGTTGAAGCTGACGTTTACCGTCTCCAGCAGGGCTTCCTTGATCATCGCAGGGGAAATGGCGCAGTCGGTGGTCAGGAAGCAGAGCATGGTGCCCATATTGGGATGGATCATTCCGCTGCCCTTGGCAATGCCGCCCATGCGCACGGTTTTTCCGCCCACAGTGGTCTCCACTGCCGCCTCCTTAATGACGGTATCCGTGGTCATAATGGCATGGGCCGCTGCATCGGAGCCGTCTTCCCCCGCAGAAAGGGATTTATACAATTCCGGCATACCTGCCTCGATGGCGGCGATATTCAGCGTCTGGCCAATAACGCCGGTGGAAGCAGCCACAACGTCCTTCACATCGCAACCTACTTCTTTGGCCACGGCGGCACACATGCGGATGGCGTTCTCCTCGCCGTGAGGGGCGCAGGCATTGGCGTTGCCGCTGTTGATAACAGCAGCCCGTGCAGTGCCGTTGCTCAGGTGATCCATGTCCACATAGATATGGGCTGCCTTCACCTTGTTTTTGGTATACACCGCCGCAGCGGAACAGGTGCAGTCGGACACGATCAGCGCCACGTCTTTCTTCCAGGTGGCATGGGTCTTGACGCCCATATGGATGCCGCCGGCGCTGAAGCCTTGTGCGGCACAAACGCCGCCAGAGATCATTTTCATTATTGGCTCCCCCTTATACATTCAGCCCGGTGGTTTCCTCCACACCAAGGGCGATATTCATGTTCTGGATGGCGGCGCCGGATGCGCCCTTGCCCAGGTTGTCAAACAGTGCGGTGATGGTGATGCGGTCGTCGTTGCCGTTTACGATGATCTCGAGGGAATCCAGCCCAGCCCGGGTATTGGCATAGATGCTGCCTGCAGGCGCATCCTTTTCCCGAACGGCAACCAGTTTGCGGCCCTTGTAGAAATCCGCAAGGGTCTGCCAGATATCCTGAAGGGATGCTTCCCTTGCGAGCTGGCCTTTGTGCAGCATCACAGTCGTTGCCATGCCCCTTGCATAATCATCCACCACGGGGCAGAATACCGGAGCGTTCTCTATACCGCATACCTTCATCATTTCCGGCAGATGCTTGTGGCTCTGGCCCACGGCATACAGTGCGGGGCTGCACAGCTGGGCAGGCTTATCCTCCGCTTCGTAATCAGCGATCATCTTCTTGCCGCCGCCGGTATAGCCCGTAAGGCTGACACAGGTAAGCAGTGCATCCTTGTCCAGAAGCCCGCTTTTCACCAGCGGATATACAATGCTGATAAATCCGGTGGCGTGGCAGCCGGGATTTGCGATGCGTTTTGCCTTTGCAATCTCTTCCTCAAGCCCCAGCTCCGCAAAGCCGTAAGTCCATTCCGGATTGGTGCGGTGGGCCGTGGATGCATCGATGATGCAGGTGTCGGGGTTATCCACCAGCGCTGCGGCCTCGATGGCTGCCTGATCGGGCAGGCAGAGGAAAACCACGTCTGCTTCGTTCATCAGTCGCTTGCGCTCGGCGGGATCCTTTCGCAATTCTTCAGAGATCTGAAGAAGCTGAATATCGCTCCTCTCCTTCAGCCGCTGATGGATCTCAAGGCCCGTGGTGCCTGCGCTGCCGTCGATGAATACCTTTGCCATGGCTGTCAGCCTCCCTTTCGGCGCTCTCTGCGCCTTTCTGAAAACAGAATCGGAATGTTACCTTGGCAAATTACCATATTCGGAAGAGGCTGTCAATAGGTTTATTCACATTTTCTGAATATTTACACATTATGTTCAACAAAAAAACAATTGCTTCTTCGGCCATTCCATTGCAAGATTACATCATTTGTGCTCACATCAGGCATGCAAAACGTGCATATTCTTTCTTTTGTTCCCGGCTAAGG
The DNA here is from genome assembly GCA_015056145.1 of Clostridiales bacterium. Classification (GTDB taxonomy): domain Bacteria; phylum Bacillota; class Clostridia; order Christensenellales; family Aristaeellaceae; genus Limiplasma. The sequence goes on along the minus strand of SVGY01000007.1, from coordinate 54,114 downwards.
TAGCGCCTGTTGAGCATCCCCCGGGGTTAGGGTATAATGAATCCGAAAAAGTATAGCAATCCCTCCCGAAAGGAGCCCTCGTCATGGAGTATCGCTTTGCCGCCGCCGAAGATGTCAACCTGTTGGTTTCCATGCGACTTCGGTTTATGAACCTCAGCGGAACAGAAGAAAACTATGCCGTCATCAAAGAAAACTGCCATTCTTACTTTGAACGTGCCCTTTCCGCAGGGCAATGCGATGCGATCCTTGCGGAGTTCCGGGGCGTATGCATCGGCACAGGAGTCATCTTCTATTACGATTCCGTACCTTCCACCTTCAACCCGGAAGGGAAAAACGCTTACATTACCAGTATGTATGTGGAACCATCCCACCGGCGGCAGGGTGTGGCCCGGGAAATGCTGAACCGGCTTATCCGGAAGGCCGGAGAACGTGGCTATGGAGTAATCATGCTCAGCGCTTCGGATATGGGCAGGCCCCTGTATGAAAAAAGCGGCTTTGTGAGCCTTACCAGGAACATGCTGCTGGATACAAGAAAAACCGGAGAATGAGCCAACTCATTCTCCGGTTTTTTATGCACATTTATTCTCCGATCAAAAGCACAGAACCGGTACCCATGTATTGGAGCCGGTCGCCCAATTGTTCCTTCATGCGGTCAAAGGCCTTCTGGCCCGTGCAGTGGCAGGTGTAATAACGGCTGCTGGTGGGCAGGAGCTCCTGCACCGTTTCGTCGATCACCTGATCGCTTTCGTATTTCATCGCAGAGGGGTTGTAAAGATGGAACCCGCCGATGACCCGGTCCGGGGCCCTGCCAATGAAACCCGCTGCCTTTGACTGAATCCGCCCGATGCCGGCATGAGAGCAGCCAGCCATCAGTATCTTTTCCTTGCCCGCTGTCAGGATCAGATTCTGCTCGTGGGCAAAATCGTCCTGTACAATCTGACCATCCTTTTCCATCTTAAGGGCGCTGTTGGACTGGGAGGGCACCTCCGACGGTTCCACTGCGGAAAACAGGAAAAGCTCTTCGTCGATTTCCGTCACGTCCTCCGTAAAAAGGAAGCGCCCGTTCTCCATCATATCTTTTTCAAGACCAATATACCTCTGAAAATCGGTCGATTGGCTGTAATGCGGTACAAAGGCGGACTTGCGGATATACACCTTTGCATGGTCGTTGACGGCAAAGAAGGTTTCCAATCCGCCGCCGTGGTCATAATGGCCATGGGAGAGGATCACCGTATCCACCTCAGAAAGATCGATGCCCAGTTTTTTTGCATTTTCGTAGAAAAATTCGTTGGGCCCCACATCAAAAAGCAGCTTATGCCGGGGCGTTTCCACATAAAAGCTGAGGCCGTGCTTGGGGCTCAGTTCCGGGTTGAAGGCCGTATTTTCCACCAGAGTAACGATTTTTACATTCATGGTCGTGCCTCATTTCCATTTGGTTGCGTACGCATTTCTTCGCCGCTTCCAACATTATATCCCTCCCGGCGGCCATTTGCAATGCAGGATGACGTTTCCAGCATTCTTTCCCTGCCGCCGGGAAGAATATCCTTCTGCGGGGAGGTGATCGCATGGTGGATAAGACCAACAGGCAGACCCAGAACAAGCAGACCACGGACAGCAACGCTAAAAACAGCCGGCAGAATGGCTCCGTTACAAACAACGGCCAGAACTGCCAGCCCGATGGATGCAGCAGCAAGTAACCCTCGCTCCGCCCGGAAACTGCAAGCATGCAGCCCGGGCGGATCCTTTTTTCCGTGCCGGTTCTATTTACAGCTTTAACAAATCTTTGCAGGGAACTTTCCATTTTCATCGGAAAGTGTTATGATAAACAAAGTGTATTTCACCCTACGAAAGGAGTAATCCCCATGCTGAAACGGATTCTTTCCATCGCATTGATGCTTTGCCTTGTTATCCCCACGGCCTTTGCCGCCGATGCTACCCCCACCCCTCCCCCGGTGGATATTTCCGCCCAGCCCGTTCAGCCCCCTGAAATGATTCAGAATGTGCTCAACCTGGCCTATGCCCAGTGGGAAGAGCTGGACGGCGCTACCCTGAAAGAAGTAAACAAATATACCGAATGGCGTGGCAAGGGCGTTGGCTTTGGCTGGTGCGGCGGCTTCATTACCTGGTGTATGCTGGAATGCGGCGTGCCCATGGAGGAGCTGGAGTTTTTCAAGGATAAGGCCAAAGAAAGCGAAGACCGCATGTATCCTGCCCAGGGAATCATGCATGTTAAGGAAGCCAGCGTTGGCAAGCTGCTGCGTGGCTACCAGATCATGAACCGTTCCACCAAAATTCCCCAGCCCGGCTATCTGCTGGTGTACGGCTGCTCCTACAATCTCACCATTCATGTGGGTCTGGTGTACGATGTTCAGGAACTGGGCAACGGCCGCTACCGCATCACCACCATTGAGGGCAACATGTCCGACCGGGTGAAGATGTACGTTCACGATTACGACAGCCTTGCGGAAAATCCCGAAGAGAACCTTTTCGAGATTCCCGAAGCCGACCGCAACCGGGAAGAAAGCGACTGCTTCAACTACGTTATCCCCACGGCCAAGGTAGGCGGCAAAAAGTGCAATTTCTATGTCAATTGCTTCCTCATGCCCTGGATTCCCGGCGATGAGGCTGCCGACCTCACCACCCCCACTCCCGCCCCCGCCGAGTAAGACAATCCACAAACCGGAGGTATTTTCATGAAAAACCTTTCCCGTCGTCTGTTAACTGTCCTGCTGCTGGTTTCCATGCTGACCTTCACCACCGCCTGCAGCAAGGCTGAACCCGTCTATATCCAGATCGATATCCAGGATTATGGCTCCATCGTGGCGGAGCTTTACCCTGACGTAGCTCCCATCACCGTGGAAAACTTTCTCAAGCTGGTGGATTCCGGTTTTTACAACAATCTCACCTTCCATCGCATCATCAGCGGTTTCATGATTCAGGGAGGCGACCCGCTGGGCAACGGCATGGGTGGTTCCGAAGAAACCATCAAGGGCGAGTTTGCTGCCAACGGCGTTAAGAACGATATTGCCCATGTTCGGGGTGTGCTGTCCATGGCTCGCTCCGCCAATCCTGACAGCGCCAGTTCTCAGTTCTTCATCATGCATCAGGATGCGCCTCATCTGGACGGCCAGTATGCCGCCTTCGGCAAGGTTGTTTCCGGCATTGAAGTGGTGGATGCCATCTGCGCAAACACCATCGTCATCGACCGGAACGGCACCGTGCTTCCGGGAACTCAGCCGGTGATCCTGCAAATCACCCGTATCGAAAAGCCCGAATAGAAAACCTGCTGTTTCACGCCTGCAGAAGTATTGCTTCTGCAGGCTTTTTTGGATATTTTAAGAAATTGCCCCAGATAGATTGTAATGTTTTCCTGCTTCTTGTACTCATTTATGTCGAAGAATGTCATGTAATGAGGAAGGAGGCTTTTTATGCAGAAGGTTCATCCCCGCCCACAGGCCAACCCGGAGAGCCTGGACATGCTCCACAAGTTGTTTGCAGAGCATTACGACTTTTATCTCCTTCGTGCCCGCAACCTTCTTGGCAGCCTTTCCGATGCGCAGGATATAATGCAGACTGCCTGTCTGAAGGCCTGGAACCAAATTGAACGCCTGCGCACGCCATACGCCTGCACTTCCTGGTTCAACCGGATTCTTCTCAACGAATGCCTGTACTTCTTGCGTCAGCGCAGCAATCAGAGGGCCATCCTGAAAGAGCTGCCTCCGCCTGTCCCTGTACAGCCGCTGGATGTCAGCGAGCTGAGCATGAACCGCTGGCTGCTGGAAAACCTCCTTGCTTCCATCGAAGAAAGATACCGTAAGCCCCTGCTTCTGGCCTATGTGTACGGATACAGCACCGGACAAATCGCCCGGATACTGAAAATCAGCACCCGCTCCGTGCGGCACCGCATTGCCTACGGCAAAGCCCAACTGAAAAATCTCTACTCTGCACCCTGAAAAATGCCAATTCCATTTGCCAGGGTGCTTTTCCTTTGCAGGAAATGGGCTGTCAAATTATTTCTGACACTTGATTTTCTTGTCGATTTGCATCATAATAGTATGGTTGGGATGCTGCGGGAAGAGTTTCTCTCTTCATTCATTATCCTGTTTCTTTTCGGTTTATCTTTATCCGGTATACTGTTTCCTGTGTATCCCTGCCTACAGCGACCATCTGCAAAGGAGAACCGTTATGCTTAAAATCGTGTCTGACAGCACCTGTGACCTTTCCAGGGAACTTCTGGATCGCTACGATATCGGCATTTTGCCCCTGAACATCGTTCTTGGCGAAGAATCCTTCCAGGATGGAAAGGATATCGGCCCTGACGAAATCTATGCCTGGTCCGATGAGCACAACACCACCCCCAAGACCTCCGCCTGCTCTGTGGAACAGGCTGCGTCCTTCTTCAAAACCTACATCGACAACGGCGACGAAGTGATCTGCTTTGCCATTTCCGAAAGCATGTCCAGTTCCATCAACTCCATGCGTCTGGCTGCAAAGTCCCTCAAGGCAGAGGATCGCATCACCATCATCGATTCCGCCAATCTTTCCACCGGCGTTGGTCTGCAGGTTATCGAAGCAGCAGTCATGGCCCAGGAAGGCAAAACCGCCGCTGAGGTCACTTCCCGTATCGAAGAGCTGAAGCCCCTGGTACGGGCCAGCTTCGTTGTGGATACGCTTACCTATCTGCACCGTGGCGGCCGCTGCTCCGGCATGGCGGCACTCCTTGGCGGTGCCCTGAAGCTGCACCCCAGAATCGTGGTCAGCGGCGGCAAGATGTCCCCCGACAAAAAATACCGGGGCAAAATGAACCGCATCATCCTCCACTATGCGGAGGATATGGAGGCTGATCTGCTCAAGGCGAAGACGGACCGGGTCTTTATTACCCACTCCGGCTGCGACGAGGAAGTGATCCAGTCCGTGCGCACCTATCTGGAAGGTCTTGCCCGTTTTGACGAGATCCTGGTCACCCGGGCCGGCGGCGTTATTTCCAGCCACTGCGGCCCCGGCACGCTGGGTGTTCTGTTCATCGCCGGCGAATAAGCATCCGAATCCCATCACCGGCAGGGCTCTGTTCCCTGCCGGTTTTTTATTTGCATCCATCAGGAAAGGACCAAAGCTCCATGAATAACAAAAACGAGTTTCTGGGCACCCAGCCCATTGGAAAACTGCTTGTCCGGCTGTCCATCCCCACCGTGGTGGCGCAGCTTATCAACATGCTCTACAACATCGTGGACAGAATCTACATCGGCCACATGCCCGGCGACGGAAGCCTTGCCCTCACGGGCGTTGGCGTGTGCATGCCGCTGATCATGCTGGTGGCCGCCTTTGCGGCGCTGGTCAGCTCCGGAGGCGCACCCCGGGCCTCCATCTTTATGGGCAGGCAGGACAATGCCTCTGCCGAAAAGACGCTGGGAAACTGCTTCAGCCTGCAGCTGATCGTTTCCCTGGCGATCACCGCCGTGCTGCTGATATGGAACGAGGACCTTCTTCTCGCCTTCGGTGCCAGCGAAAACACCATCGGCTACGCTACAGATTACATGAATATCTATGCAATGGGCACCCTGTTTGTTCAGCTTACGCTGGGCATGAACACGTTCATCACCGCTCAGGGTTTTACCTCTGTAGCCATGATGTCCGTGGTGATCGGCGCAGTGAGCAATATCGTGCTGGATCCTGTCTTTATTTTCGTCCTTGGCATGGGTGTGGAGGGCGCTGCCCTTGCTACCATACTTTCTCAGTTTATCTCCTGTCTGTGGATTCTGGCCTTCCTTTCAGGCAAAAAGACCCTGCTGAAAATCCGCAGGGAAAACCTGCGCCTTCAGGCCCGGATCATCCTCCCCTGTATTGCCCTGGGTGCGGCGGCCTTTGTGATGCAGGCAAGTGAAAGCGTTATTTCCGTTTGCTTCAATTCGTCCCTTTTACGCTATGGCGGCGATATTGCCGTGGGAACCATGACCATTCTGAGCAGCGTAATGCAGTTTGCCATGCTGCCCATGCAGGGCGTGGCCCAGGGAGCGCAGCCCATCCTCAGCTACAACTACGGCGCAAAAAATGAGGCCCGTGTCAAAAAAGCCTTCCGGCTGCTGCTGATCACCTGCCTTACCTACTCCCTGCTGCTGTGGGGTGTTATCACCCTGATCCCCCATGTTTTTGTGGGAATCTTTACCCCCGATGAAGAGCTGATTCGTTTCGCCTCTCCCATGCTGAGGATTTACCTTGGCGGCATTGGCATTTTCGGCATACAGATTGCTTGCCAGATGGCTTTCACCTCTCTGGGCAAGGCGGTCAACTCCATCATTGTAGCCGTGATGCGCAAGTTTGTGCTGCTGATTCCCCTGATCTACATCATGCCTCATCTTGTAGCCAATCCCACCACCGGCGTGTTTATGGCAGAACCTGTGGCGGATATTCTGGCCGTTATTTTCACCGCCATCCTGTTCTCCTTCCAGTTTAAAAAAGCCCTGAAGGAAATGGCCCCGCCGCTCTCCGATTGCTGATTTTTCTTACCGAACAACATTTTCCAGCCATGTTACTTTGCGTTGCTTGCGCAACGGCAGGAGCAGTGGCTATGATGGCAACGAATACACAGCAAGGAGGTCCCCCTCAATGATTGGTGAAAACATCAAAAACTACCGCAAGCAAAAAGGTTATTCACAGGAAACGCTGGCGTTGCAGCTCAACGTGGTACGACAGACCGTATCCAAATGGGAAAAAGGCTTGTCCGTACCCGATGCCGAAATGCTGGAAAAGCTGGCAGAAGTACTGGAGGTATCTCCCGGCGAACTGCTTAGCAAAACCAGCAGTCCCGATGCAGCCGGGGAAAAAACCGAACCTGCCGAAGAGCCCAACACCTCCGAAATCGCAAATCAGCTGGCCATTCTCAATGAAAACCTCGCCATGCAGGCCCGAAACCGCAAGCGAGCCCTCCAGCTGATCAAAAAAATTCTTCTGGGCCTGCTGATTGGTTTGGCGGTGATCATTCTGCTGGTGACCCTTGCCAGCAAGCTGCTTACCTTCCAGAAAGCCGCAGAAGAAGCCCGGCTCACCACCACAAAAATCACCTGCACCGTGGATGGAGTCGTACAAAGCTACACCATCCTCAGCGACGGAAATCAGACCATTCTTTCTGCGGAAGGCAGCCCCTGGTTCGATGAGACCTTTCAGGCCGACGGCTACTATGGCCATGCAGGCGAATACACCGTCGCCATCCATGATTATTGCCTGGAAAACAATATTCCCTGCGAAATGGAAGAAATTGACCATCCATGATTATGCAGCCCTCCGGGGCTGCATTTTTATGCACAATTGTTCTCTTTTGGAAACAATCGTTGTCCTTCCTTGGCAGTTCTTGCTGCGTATGCTATAATCGCCCCATGTAGTTTCTGAAGTACGGAAGGAGTTTTTTTCCATGGATCTCTTTATCAAAATTGCAATGCTGGCACTCTTCTTCGGGATGACTATCGGCATCGGCCTCTACTGCCGCAAGCATGCCACAGACGTGAACGGTTTCGTTCTGGGCGGTCGCAGCGTAGGGCCTTGGCTTACCGCCTTTGCCTATGGTACATCCTATTTCTCTGCGGTGGTTTTTGTGGGATATGCTGGCCAGTTCGGCTGGAAGTATGGCATCGCCGCCACATGGGCCGGCATCGGCAATGCCCTTCTGGGCTCCCTGATGGCGTGGGCCTGTCTTGGCAGACGCACCCGGATCATGACCCAGCATCTGGACAGTTCCACCATGCCGCAGTTCTTTGAGCGGCGCTATAACCGTCCTTCCCTGAAAATCGCAGCTTCTGCCATCATCTTCATTTTCCTGATCCCCTACACCGCTTCCCTCTACAATGGCCTCAGCCGTCTTTTCGGCATGGCGTTCAACATCGATTACAGCGTATGCGTTATCGCCATGGCTATCCTTACCGCCATTTACGTCATCGCCGGAGGATATATGGCCACCGCCATCAACGATTTCATTCAGGGAATCATTATGCTGGTGGGCATTGTGGCAGTGATTGCCGCCGTGCTGAATATTCAGGGCGGCTTTATGGAGGCCCTCAACAAGCTGGGACAGGTATCCGACCCCTCCGTTTCCGAAACGCCCGGCATCTTTGCTTCCTTCTTTGGGCCCGATCCTATCAATTTGCTGGGTGTGGTCCTGCTCACCTCGCTGGGCACCTGGGGCCTCCCCCAGATGGTGCAGAAGTTCTATGCCATCAAGAGCGAAAACTCCATCAACAAAGGCATGGTTATTTCCACGCTGTTCGCTGCCGTAGTGGCAGGCGGATGTTACTTCCTTGGCGGCTTTGGCCGGCTCTACGCCGATCAGGTGGACGTAGCCACCCAAACCTACGATGCCATTATTCCCACTATGCTTTCCGGGCTTTCTCCTTTCCTGATCGCAGTGGTGGTGGTACTGGTGCTTTCTGCTTCCATGTCCACCCTTTCCTCCCTGGTGCTGACATCCTCCTCCACCCTCACCCTGGACTTCATCAAGGGAACCGTTGTGAAGGATATGGACGAAAAGAAACAGCTGCTTACCATGCGTGCCCTCATTGTGGTGTTCATCCTGATTTCCGTGGTGCTGGCGCTGATCCAGTACAAATCCAACGTTACCTTTATCGCCCAGCTGATGGGCGTAAGCTGGGGCGCTCTGGCCGGCGCATTCCTTGCCCCCTTCCTCTACGGCCTGTACTGGAATAGAGCCACTCCCGCCTCCGTTTGGTTCAGCTTCCTTTTCTCCACGGTGATCATGCTTGGCAACATCTTCTTCAGGGATCTTTTCCCCACGCTGCTTCAGTCCCCCATCAACGCCGGCGTTTTCTGCATGCTGGCCGGACTGATCATCGTGCCTGTGGTCAGCCTGCTGACGCCCCGTCTGCCGCAAGACCACATCAATGCGGTTTTCGCCTGCTACGACCGCAAGGTGACAGTCAGCGTCACCGATTCCATTGGTGACAATCCTGCTGAGTGATCTTCGCCCGGCAAATATAACAAACCCGTTTCCCAGGAGAGTTTCCGGGAAACGGGTTTGTTTGTCCGCATCATTGATTGCAGGAGCAACCGCCCTTGCAACCCTTGCAGCCATCGGGGCAGCCGATACACTTTACGCCGCTTTTCTTTGCCTTAACAAGATAGGCGGCAGCGGAGCCAAGCACGGCCAGCAGCACCAGAATCACGATCGCATTTGTCATCTTGTTTCACTCCTCGCAAAAATATGGCGAATTCTTTCTTCAGGCTTGAGCCTTCAGCTCGTATTCCTTCTTGAGGTTCTGGTTGGTCTTTACAATAATGTTTACGATCACCGCAGCAATAGCCAGCACGGCAATCAAGCCGGGCAGGAAACCTGCACCCACGGAACCGGTGGTAATCAAAGTACCGATCTGATACACCAGATAGCCCAGCGTAAAGCCAGTGCACAGCTGGAACCCGATGCCGCCCCACAGCCACTTTTTATCCTTCATTTCAGAATTCATGGCACCGATGGCTGCAAAGCAGGGAGGAGTATAAAGGTTAAACATCAGATAGGCCAGGGCGGCGACTTTGGTAATGGCAAACACGGTAGCAACCTCCGCACCGGCGCCCTCCATCAGGGCCAGTTCTTCGGTATCGATAAGGTTCTCAAGGCCAACGAAGCACACAGCCAGCGTTCCCACAACATTCTCCTTGGCAATGAAGCCTGTCACCGCCGCTGCTGCCAGCTGCCAGCTAAGCACACCCACGATGGGCAGCAGCACATAGGCAAACGGATGGGCAATGGATGCCAGAATAGAGCTCTCTGCCGTTTCGGCCACCTGGAAGCTCCAGGTGAAAGACTGCATGATCTGCACAGCAGTGTTGCAAAGAAGGATAATGGTGGCGGCTTTGACGATATAAGCCCAGCCACGGCTGCACATGGATACGAAAGCCCGCTTCAGGCTGGGCCATTTGTATTCAGGCAGCTCAATGATGAAGAAGGACTTGCGGTTCTTATGACCGGTAATAAGGTTAATGAGCAATGCGCCAAGGAAAATCAGCAAGATACCTACGAAATACATCAGCGTACCAACCCAGCTGGCATCTTCAAAGAAAGCGCCTGCAAACAGAGCAATTACCGGCAGCTTTGCGCCGCAGGGCATGAAGGGAGTCAGCATGGCCGTGGCACGGCGTTCACGTTCATTGCGAATGGTTCGGCAGGCCATAACGCCCGGAATAGCGCATCCGGTACCGATCACAAAGGGAATAACCGACTTACCGGAAAGGCCTACTTTCTTAAAGATGGGATCAAGCACAACCGAGGCACGGGCCATATAGCCACAGTCTTCCAGCAGCGCAATGAGAAAGTACATTACCATAACCAGCGGCAGGAACCCAACAACGGCACCAACGCCGCCGATCACGCCATCCACGACCAGCGCATACAGCAGGGGATGCGCATCTGCCATCAGGCCGCCAACCCAGCCCTGAAAGGTTTCAATCCAGCCTACAAGAGTGTCGGCCAGCCATACACCAAGGCCCAGCGGTCCATCGGACTGGGAAATGTGGAACACAAGGAACATTACTGCCGCAAAGATGACAAGTCCCAGAACAGGGTGCGTCAGCACGGCGTCGATGTTGTCCTGAACGTTCTTGTCTCTGGTGAGGACTTTGCGGGTTTCCACCTCGCTCACCACACCGTTTACGAACTGGAAGCGCTGACGGTCGGCAGCTTCCACGGCAGCTTTACTGGTCAGATCAATATCGCCCTGCGTATAGGGAGCGGCTTGTTCCTTGCCAGCTGCAGCCATGGCTTCACCAACAATTTCCTTCAGGCCTTCGCCTGTGGTGGAAGTGGTTTCCACCACAGGGCAACCCAGTTTCCCACTCAAAGAACTTACTTTGATTTCCGTCTGCTTCTTTTCGTTCACATCGGCCTTGTTCAGGGCTACCACAACGGGTACGCCCAATTCCAGCAGCTGCGTTGTAAAGAAAAGGCTGCGGCTGAGATTGGTTGCATCCACAATGTTCACAATCACATCAGGATTTTCGTCCTGCACATACCGGGAAGTGATGCTTTCCTCGGAAGTGAAGGGAGACATGGAGTATGCGCCGGGCAAATCGACGGCAACAACATCTTCACGCCCATCGGTGTAGGCTTTCTTGATGGGAAATTCCTTCTTTTCAACGGTAACGCCGGCCCAGTTGCCAACCCGTTCATTGCGGCCTGTCAACGCATTGTACATGGTTGTTTTGCCGCTGTTGGGATTACCAGTCAAAGCAATTCTCATGAAATATCCTCCTTACCTCTATGCACACGCCTTCAGCCTCAGCCTTCGGCAGTTAGCATCATCTAACCTCATTGGAAAAGAAAACGGCCTGTTGGCCGTCTGCGGCGTTAACTTTACACCACGATGGCTTCTGCCAGCTGATCATCAATAGAATAGCGTCCGTCCTTGACGGCGATCACGCAGCCACGACGTTTTCTGCTGATTACAGTGATGGGCTCGCCACTGTAGCATCCCAACGAAAACAAAAACGAATTAAGCTCCTCGTCATCCGTTGCGATTTCACGGATAATGTACTCCTTGCCTTCTTCAACAGTACGCAGATCCATAATCATTCCAGCCTCTCCTTATCGCAGACTTCATCAGAAGGAATTGTTAGCTGAGACTAACACTTCCTTCAAAAAAACGGTTAGTATTTACTAACCGCTAAGATATTACTACCAAAATCGAACCTTGTCAAGTACCCGTTTCCAAAAAAATCAATCTTTATTTCCTTTTGTTTCTTCTGCCGGCGCAACCCTGTTTCCGATTTTGTTCTCCGTGCCTGCCAACAACCGCTGGATATTGGCACGGTGACGCCATACGCACAGCGCCCAGATGATCACGCTGAAAGTGCACAGCACCCATTGACCCCAATGCAGTACCAGCGTCAGGATCATAAACACAGTGAGCATCACCATGCTGCCAAGGCTGATAAACCGGGTAAGCCAGATAACCAGCACGCAAAGAACGATGGCAATCAGGCCGGGAAAAAAATCCACGCACACCAGCACGGCGGTGGAGCAGGCCACGCCCTTGCCGCCCTTGAATCCGAAAAACACCGGCCAGTTATGGCCCAAAATCACAAACAGGCCTGCGAGAATACGGCCAAAGCCGTCCACGCCGAAAGCCCGGGGCAGCAACAGCTGGCCGATAAGGCATGCAAGGGCTGCCTTGAAAAAATCTCCAAGGAAAGTAACAATACCCGCCTTCACGCCAAGCACCCGCAGCACATTGCTTGCACCCGTATTCTTGCTGCCGGCGTTGCGGATATTCACGCCTTTCTTGTTGGAAATGATGGTACCTGTGGAAATGCATCCCAGCAGGTATGCCGCAACGGCTACAATGATCGCCTTGATAATATCGCTCAATGGAAAGGCCTCCCTTAGCTTATTTTCCATTCCGAAGGGGTCAGTCTTAAGCAGTATAGCACATGACGAAAGAAAAAGCAAAGCCGCTTCACTCTGTTCTGAGGGCTTGCCTTCCTCTGCTTGCCAACATATGAAAAAAAGTGTATAATAACTTGAGGTTTCTATGTTGCAATGGACGGGCTTTTGCCCCCAACGCTTTGAAACGAGGTGAGGACGGCCTTACGCAGGCCGGTTTTATGGCACATAAAGACAAAATGCTCATCACAGGCGGCATCCCTCTCATGGGTGAAATCACGGTAAGCGGCGGTAAAAACACCGCTGTTGCTGTCATTCCTGCAGCGCTCCTTTGCAATGAGCCCTGCACCATAGAGAATCTGCCCGACATTGCGGATGTACATGCGCTGGTGGACATTCTCCGCCTGCTGGGTGCAAAGGTTGATTACGTTGCCGGCAGCCACATGACCATCGACGCTTCCGGCTCCACGGGATATCAGGTGGATTATTCCCAGACCCGCCGGCTCCGTGCCAGCTACTATCTGCTGGGCGCTTTGCTGGGCCGCTGCGGCAAGGCTGAAGTGGCCTATCCTGGTGGGTGCGATTTTGCATCCCGGCCTATCGACCAGCATCTGAAAGGTTTTCAGGCGCTGGGTTGCCAGATTGACGACCGGGGCGGCGTAGTGTACGCCAAAACCGAGCGGCTCACCGGCAATGACGTGTTTTTTGATATGGTCACCGTTGGCGGAACCATCAACGTGATGCTGGCGGCCGCCCGTGCAGAGGGTACCACCGTTATTTACAACGCCGCCAAGGAACCCCACATCGTGGACCTGGCAAACTTCCTTAACAGCATGGGCGCCAAGGTAAAAGGCGCCGGCACGGATGTTATCCGCGTCCGTGGCGTAAAAGAGCTGCATGGCTGCACCTACACCGTCATTCCCGACCAGATCGAAACCGGTACACTGATGATCGCCGCCGCTGCAACCCGTGGCGATGTAACCATCCGCGGCTGCATTCCCACCCACATGGAGGCCCTTACCGCCAAGCTTTTGGAAATGGGCATCAAAGTGACGGAAAACGACGACAGCATCCGTATCCAACCCCAAACCGTACAGCGTGCCGTAAACGTCAAAACCCAGGTTTATCCTGGTTTCCCCACCGACCTGCAGCAGCCCATGACAGCCCTTCTGTGCATGGCAAATGGTACCTCCACCGTCAGCGAGACCATCTTTGAGCAGCGGTTTAAACACCTGGACGAATTGCGGCGCATGGGCGCAAAAATCAAGCTGATGGACCGCACCGTGCTTATCGAGGGCGTGGAGGAAATGTACGGCGCACCTGTTACCGTTACCGACCTGCGTGCCGGCGCTGCGCTGGTAGTAGCAGGCCTTATGGCAAAAGGCGTTACGGAAATCTACGAGACCTCTTTTATCGATCGTGGATACGAGCGCATCGAGGAAAAGCTGCGCTCCCTGGGCGCAGATATCCGCCGGGAAAAGCTTTGACATAAACCCCATTTTCGCATAGGGGAGGTGGCGAACCTGTACGGACACAGTCCTTTTGAAGTGCTGGGCGTCGGACCCGGCGCAGATGCGGAAGCGGTACGGTCCGCTTACCGGCTCAGGGTCAAGGAATGTCATCCCGACCAGTTCTCCGACGAGGAGAAACGCAGCAAAGCCCAGGAGGAGCTGATCCGGCTGAACCTCGCCTACGAGGAAGCCCTGAAGATCCTCTCCCAGCACAAGGTGGGCTTTAACATGATCTCTCAGGAAGAGGCAAAGCATTTTGCCCAACGGTTGTTGGATCAGGGCAACCTGGAAAGCGCCCTCCGGCAGCTGAACCGGGCAGACGCTCAGGACGAAGGCTGGTTCATCCTCAACGGCAAAATCCTCATGGGCCTCCGGCGTTATGAAGAAGCCGAGATTTCCTTCCGCAGGGCCATCCGGCACAGCCCGGACAATCGGGAGTACCGTTCCCTTGCGCTGGATGCGGCCATCGCCCAGCGGGAAAGCAAAAAGCTGAATGTAAAACTGCAAAATTGGTTCAAGGACAGCTTCGGCAAGCGCTGAGGCTGCCTTTTTTGTTTCAGGAATAGAAATGTGGACAACCGAATACATTTTCATCAGGCGCAGAAGCAGCACTTTTCGGCATCCTTTGCAGCCCTTTTCGACACTTCTCCCCGCCGAAAACAGGTATACTCAAAACCGGTTGAGAGAGTGGGCTGGGAGGTGGAAAACCTTGCAGGGAGAAGCATTCATCATTGTGAACAGTTGCTTTTGCCTGTGTGCCTTACTTCTGGGCGGAAAAATGGCAGGCGTTTCCACCCCCTCCCCCCTGCGGCTGCTGACGGCCTCGCTGTTAGGTGGATTTTGCTCTCTGGGATTCTGTCTCTTTCCTTCGCCCCTCTGGCTGATGGCGCCCTCTGCTCAGCTTCGGCTATGCTACGGCAGGGGCGGCGTGAAGAAGCATCTGCGCATGCTGGCCATGGCTGCGGCCAGCCTTGCCCTGTCCGCAGGCACCGCCGCCCTTTTTATACGCTTCAGCCCGGGAGTCCCGTGGACGCTTCTTCTTTCCCTCGGAACACAGCTGCTTTTGTGGCTGCTGATCAGGCTTACGCCTCTGCAGGGGGAAAACCTGCGCCAGTTGGAACTTTGCTGGAAAAACAAAAATCTGGTCCTGCCTGCCATGCTGGACAGCGGCAATCTTCTCCGGGACCCCGTTACGGGGCTGCGGGTCATTGTGGCTCCCCTCGGGGCTGCTGCCCGCATGGAGCCCAGGTTGATATTATGGTACCAGCGCCAGCAGCTGCCCGAAGGTTTCCGGCTGCTGAAAGTGCGCACTGCCGCCGGCGGATGCCTGATGCCCCTGTTCCGCCCGGAAAAATGCTGCCTGTATGCGGACGGCAAAAAGACCTCCGTCAGGGTTATGGTGGCCGTTGCAGGCCCGGACTACAGCGGATTTCAAGCTCTTGTTCCATCCGGCGTGCTGACAGGCTTTGCGGGAGAAGCTCCGCCTGACTGCGCAGGAATTCCCCTTTGAACCATCGCCAAACCAATGAAGGGAGTGTTGCCAATATGAAATCATCCCCGGACTCTTTCCAGCATGCCTTCAGGCGGCTGCTGATGCGGCTTTTTCCCCAGGAACTGTTTTACATCGGCGGGCCCGATCCCCTTCCCCCGCCGCTGGATATTGAGCAAGAACGTGCCCTGACCCGTCGGCTGAAAAACAACGACGAGGAAGCACGCTCCACCCTCATCGAGCATAATCTGCGGCTGGTGGTGTTCATCTCCCGACGCTTTGAAAACACTGGCATTCCTCTGGAAGATCTCATTTCCATCGGCACCATCGGGCTCATCAAGGCTGTGGGTACCTTTGATGCGGACAAAAAAATCAAGATGGCCACCTATGCCAGCCGCTGCATCGAAAACGAAATTCTCATGTTCCTGCGCAAATCCAGCAAGCTGCGCATGGAGGTGAGCCTGGACGAGCCCCTGAAAACCGACTGGGACGGCAACGAACTGCTGCTGAGCGACGTGCTGGGCACCCGTCCCGACACCGTTTCCGTCAATCTGGACAAGGAAATCGAAAGGGATATTCTTCGTGATGCCCTGAGCCACCTGAATCCCCGGGAAAAGCAAATCATCATGCTGCGTTTTGGGCTGGGAGGCCAACGGGAACGCACCCAGAAGGAAGTGGCGGATCTGCTGGGCATCTCTCAAAGCTATATTTCACGGCTGGAAAAACGCATTCTGAGCCGCCTCAACCTGGAACTGAAGCGCATTGGCTGAAAGGGGTATCGCATAATCCGTCCGGGTATGGTATACTATCCGGTATAAGGGCGCAGTTCGGCTGCGTCCACCATCATCGGAGGTAGCCCTATGGCAAAGCGCATCGTATTGACCGGCGGCGGTACAGCCGGTCACGTCACCCCTCACCTGAGCCTCATCCCCCGGCTGAAGGAAGCTGGATATGAAATCCATTACATCGGCACGGAAAACGGCATTGAGCATCAAATGATCTCTGCCATTCCGGGCATAACCTACCATTGCGTAAAAAGTGGCAAACTGCGCCGTTATTTCAGTCTGCAGAACTTCACCGATCCCTTCCGGGTCATCTACGGCGCATTTCAGAGCATGAACCTGATGCGCAAACTGAAGCCGGACGTGTTGTTTTCCAAAGGCGGATTTGTCAGCGTGCCGGTGGTTATCGGCGCATGGCTGTGCCGTGTGCCTGCCGTATGCCACGAAAGTGACCTGACTCCCGGCCTGGCCAACCGCATCTCCTCCAAATTTGCAAAAAAGGTGGCCACCACCTTCCCCGAATGCGCCGAAACCCTTGGCAAAAAAGGCGTATTCACCGGCACGCCTCTTCGCCCGGAGCTGTTTCAGGGCAGCCGTGCCGCAGGCCTTGCCCTTGCCGGCTTTGACGGGTCCAAGCCCGTTCTTACCATGACCGGCGGCAGCCTTGGCGCACAAAGCGTCAACGCCGCCCTGCGCAAGGCCCTTCCGGAACTCCTGCCCCATATGGATGTGCTGCATCTGTGCGGCAAGGGCAATCTGGACGAAAGCCTGATGGATACCAAAGGTTACTGCCAAAAGGAATTCCTCTCTGCTGAAATGCCGGATGCGCTGGCGGTGGCGGATATTGTGCTGAGCCGCGCAGGCAGCAACACCCTCAGCGAGCTTCTGGCCCTGCACAAGCCCATGCTGCTGGTGCCCTATCCCCTCGGGGCCAGCCGTGGCGACCAGATCGAAAACGCCAAGAGCTACCAGAAGCAAGGCCTTGCCCGGGTTCTGTTCCAGGAGAACATGACCCCCGAAACCCTGCGGGACGCCCTGCTCAAGCTGCTGGAAGAAAAGCAGGTTCTGCTGAAAGCTCTTGAGGATTACCCCGTCAAGGACGGCACCGATGCAGTGCTTGCCCTTATCGAAGAAGTGCAGAAATAAAAAAACGCCGGTTTATCCCGGCATGAAAGAAAAACAGTTAAGCCGGTCTGTGACTGAACACAGGCCGGCTTTTCATGTTTTGCACAGGCGCAGACCAACCCGCCTAACCGTGCGGATAGCTTATTTCGTCTCCCCAGCTTAATACATGTTCAAGATAACCATCTACTTCCAGCAATCCATAGGCCCATAAAAAGGCCCTGTCTTTTTCGCTGAGTTCATCAAGCTTTTTCCAGTCCGCCTTTTCAATCGATTGTTTTTCGCCTTCAGGAATCTCCGGGTCCGTTCCTGCTACCGCTTCCTGTTCCCGTGAGACATCGACCAGGAATACAAATTCCCTGCTGCCATCCTTGCAATGCAGTGTGTTTAATGGCCGGATAACCGTACCTTCCAAACCGCACTCTTCTTTCAGTTCCCTCAGGGCAGCTTCCTCCGCAGTTTCACCCGTCTCCATTCCACCGCCGGGAAGTTCCCATCTGTTGAACCGACGGGTTTTTATCATCAGGATTCGGTCTTCCCGCACAACCAAAGCCATACTTCTATTGCGCACAGAATTCCCTCCTTCGGTTCCGGCCTATTTCTGATTATTGTTCGTCAGAATATCTAAACTGCATTTCTGCGTCAATACAATTCATGGAGCAGATCGTAGTACCGGAATTTCTTTTCATCCTTCGGCATGCCCAACGCCTCAAAGAGCCAGTCCGGATCAAAGCCCTCGTATACCTTGCCGCCAAACACTCCGCCAAAGTTGTTCCGGAGGCTGCGGTGCGCCATGGTGATATCTTCCCAGCGGTCGGCCACGCCGGCATTGCCAAGGTCGATATAGCCGGAAAGCTTTCCTTGCTCAAAGAACATATTGGGCAGGCAATAATCGCCGTGAGAAAAAACCAATTCTTCCTCCGGCTGATTTTCCCGGAGCCAGGCGAGCAATGCCCAGGGATTTTCAAATCCGCCTGGGCCAAAAACTCCAGGCGTGGCATCCTCCACGGATACCTGGCCACTACGGATGCGTTCCTCTGCCACAGACAGCGTTTGGGGCAGCCGTTGCTGGCAGGGGCATTGCTCCACATCCACCTGCCAAAGCCGTTTCAGCCCTTCTGCCATCATAGCCACGGCCCTCCGGCCATTTTCCTGCCGCATATATTCCTCATCGCACACCATTTTGCCCGGAATGCGGCTCATCAGCAGGTAATCCTTGCTGTCTTCCACGCTGTGGTACAGGCACCGGGGTGCGGGCAGCCTGCCCTCCAACCAGCAGAGCATCCTGTGCTCCGTAACGGATTCCCTTGATTCCGGGCGGATCTTCAGCACCCTGTCTTCATACAGCCACACTTCCGACCCGGAAAGGCCTACTGCATCACGGGTGCATTCATGTCCCTGCACCAAAATCTTCAACGACGCAGGCAAATATGTCTGATTCATCTTCATTTCCTTTCCGGCAGAGGCAAAATCAAGCCTGCTCTTGCCAGCCTGTCCATCACAGTGTCACCCAATACCGCTTGATGATGGTGCCATCCCCGGGCACTTTCTTTTCAAACACGCCGCCATTGGCAAGGATCACTTTCTCGCTGGCGGCATTATCAACGCTGCAGGTGATCATCACCCGGCGAATCCCTCTCTGCCGGAACTTTTCCAGATTAAGTCTCAGTATTTCCGTGGCATATCCCTTGCGCCGTTCGGTGGGCCGCACATAATAGCCAGTATGGCCGCCCCAGGTGCCAAGAATGGGATGATCAATATGATGCCGGAGATCTGCCACCCCCACGATGCGTCCATCCCGTTCCCGGATGGCCAGATAAATATTGGAGGGTACGCGTCCTTCCGGGCAGGTAGCGGCGTCGCTGCCCAGGCGCACCGTATCAATCCATTCCTGGGCCGACTTGCACTCCGCCAGGTTTCCGCATCCTGCAAACTGGTCTTCGTCGGGGCAGTCCAGTATTTCCTGCCGCAGCTGCCAGATATCCTCCGCATACTGCGGCGCAGGTTCCGTAAGAAAAATTCGTTCCATTTTCCCTCTCTCTCCTTCTTTTTGGGCGATCCGCTCTGCCAGCAGGGCATAGCGGCCTTGATAATGCACATATTCCTCCCCGAATCCGCCCTCATCTTCCCGCAGGCCCAGATACTCCAGAATGCGCCGGGATTTGTGATTGTTCCTGTGGGCATAGGCCTCCACCCAGCGGATATTATCCGGAAGCTGCAAAAGCAACCACCGGAAAAAGCAACGAAACAGCCCTTTGCCTTGATATTCCCTGCGGATCTGAATCTCTTCCATCATGAGGGAATGATCCTTTACATAGTACCAAAAGAAACCTGCCAGCCTTCCCGAATGGCTCATGAGCACGAGCTGGCGTCTGCCTGCTGTAAGCGCCCGACCGACCCGGCTGAGCCACTGAGCTTTGTCTTGCTCCGAAAAACGCTGATCGGGAAGGCTTGCCGTCATGTTGTCCCAGTACATATCATACAGGGATGGAAGCAATGCGGGTATTTCCCTTTTATCCGCAAAGGCAAAACAAAAATCCATGCAGCCCTCCTGAAAATACGCAAAATCCCGCCGATGCCTCGACGGGATTGCTGCGCTGGTGCTGAAAGCGGGACTCGAACCCGCACGCCCATAGGGCGGGAGATTTTAAGTCTCCGGCGTCTGCCATTCCGCCATTTCAGCAGGTTTCTTTATTATGCACTGTAGAAGGGAGGAATGTCAAGGAAAACCGCAAGAAATCCTCTTTCCTGCCCCAAAGGAAGGAAAGAGTACACCCTGCGGCATCTTCAGCACTGCGCCATGCCCGCCAGTTCGCTGAGCATTGCCAGGGTCACGTCTTTTGCGATGGCAGAAGCCTTTTCGCAGTTTCTTTCAAAGCATTGAGCGCCGTCGTGGTCTGCGTTATCCGTAATGCATCTGACAGCTATGAAGGGCTTACGGTTCACATAGCACACATGGGCAATGGCAGCGGTTTCCATGTCCACGGACAGGGGCGAATACTTCTCATTGATGGCTTTTCTGGCCTCGTCGGAAACAAAGGCTTCTCCGGTAGCCATACGGCCCCACCAGATATCTCCTTCCATCCGCAGTCTATCAGCAGCCCTGTGTGACAGTTCCAGAAGCTTTTCATCAGCCCTGAAATACACGCTGTCCATCCAGGGATGAAACTCCGTCAGGATCCCTTCATCCACATCATGATACACTGCCTCCGTGGAAATAACGGTGTCGAATATCTTCACCTCCGGATGCATCCCCCCGGCGGTACCCGCATTGATAATGGCATCCACATGAAATGTATCCAGCATGATCTGGGCAGCGATGGCTGCATTCACCTTACACACGCCGGAAAACAGCACAACGGTTTCCACTCCGCCAATTCTGCCCTCATAGAATTTCAGCATGGCCTTCTCCGTTATGGTGCTTTCTTCAATCAACGGCAGAAAAGGAGCCACCTCCGTATCCCCTGCGCACAGGATACCTATTTTCATATTCCTCTCTCCTTTCGGTTTTCGTTCAGATAAAGATACAAAAAGACCCCGGCATTCACCGGGGCCATTTCAGTATGGTGATGGTACAGGAAAAAGATTACAGCTTGCCCAGCAGTTTGCTTACCTTGCCCGCCATCTGCTTTACGGTATCGGGCAGATTCTCTTCCTCACCGGCTGCTTCCACCACAGCCATACCCCGGGTTTTTACGTCGGCAATGATATTATTCTTCTCAGCGATCAGGTCGGCCTTTTCTTCCTTGGAAGCGCCGGTGATCTTAGCCAGAATGTCCTTGAGCTTCTGTCCCAGGTCGCCAAAATTCTCTACGGCGCCCTTGAGCAGATCGCCAATCTTGCCCTCGGCGATCAGGGGCTTGATCTTGTCAATGAGGCCAGTCAGCAGGTCGCCGATCTTGCCTTCCAGGTTGCCCCCAAAAAGATTCTTAATGGTATTGATAAGGCTCATTTTTCTTTCCTCCCATTGTTCTGATCATGAAACATGTCCATCGCATATTTCATACTTGTTATTTTACAGTATTTTCCCAGGAAACACAAGCGCAACCTTCTGGAATTCATCATTTCTTCACAGCGTCTTCATTTCCGGACGGGGTTTTCTCTTTGCTGAGGGTC
This sequence comes from Clostridiales bacterium, assembly GCA_015056145.1. GTDB lineage: Bacteria > Bacillota > Clostridia > Christensenellales > Aristaeellaceae > Limiplasma. The sequence goes on along the minus strand of SVGY01000007.1, from coordinate 32,718 downwards.
TGTATTTCTTCCAGCACCTTTTCCATCAGGGGAATGGCTTCCTTAAGGGCATTTTCTGCAGTGAAGCCCCGCTGCGCCAACACCAGCCCCGGGGCTTTCCCCATATCGAACCGGAACCGCTCGTCTGTACGGGATACAGCCTCAAAGAGCAGATTTAGCTCCGGCATATGCTTCTCATCCAGTCTGAAATGCAAGCCGTCAGGCCGCAAAAACAGGTGGCTCACGCCCAGCTTGCGGGTTGCGCCCCTGAGCTGCGCAATGCGGATGAGGTTTTCCACCGGGCGTGGAATATCGCCAAAGCGGTCGATAAGCTCATCCTCGATGGCCATGCGGCTTTCCTCGTCGGATACCATGGCGATGCGCTTGTACACCTCCACACGCAGTTGCTCGTTATCCACATATTCCTCCGGGAGATACGCATCAATATGCAGCTCCACCCGTGTATCCAGCTCGGGAACCTGTTCCACGCCCCGGGCCTCACCCACGACCTGTTCGATGAGCTTGACATACATATCATAGCCCACTGCGCTGAGATGGCCACTCTGCTGAGGCCCCAGCACATCGCCGGCGCCACGGATCTCCAGGTCTCGCATAGCGATGCGGTAACCTGCTCCAAACTCGGTAAATTCCTGAATGGCATTGAGGCGCTTCTGAGCGGTTTCGTTGAGGGTCTTGTTGGCACGCAGCGTAAAGTAAGCGTAGGCTTGGCGATTGCTCCGGCCTACCCGGCCACGGATCTGGTACAGCTGGCTCAGGCCGAAATGATCTGCATCAAACACAATGAGGGTGTTGGCCTCGGGCACGTCCAGGCCGCTTTCCACAATGGTGGTACACAGCAGCACATCATATGCCCCGGCGTAGAAGTCCAGCATTACATCCTCCAGCGCATTTTCCCTCATCTGCCCATGGGCTATACCGATGCGGGCTTCCGGTACAAGGGCCTTAAGCCGCTGACGCATCTGCTCGATGGAACGCACCCGGTTGTAGAGGAAGTACACCTGTCCGTTGCGCTGCATCTCCCGGCGGATGGCCTCACGGATGATGCCGTCATTGTACTCCATCACATAGGTTTTTACCGGCAGGCGTTCTTCCGGCGGCGTTTCCAAGAGGCTCATATCACGGATGCCCACCATGCTCATGTGCAGGGTACGGGGAATGGGCGTGGCGGAAAGGGTAAGCACGTCCACCTTTTCCTTCATGTTCTTGATGCTTTCCTTGTGGCTGACGCCAAAACGCTGCTCCTCGTCCACAATAAGCAGGCCAAGATCCTTGAATTTCACATCCTTGCCCAGCAAGCGATGGGTGCCGATAATGATATCCAGCTCGCCCTCTTTGAGTTCTTCCAGGATTTTTTTCTGTTCGGCGGCGGTGCGGAAGCGGCAGAGCATATCCATCCTTGCAGGGAAACCGGAAAAGCGTTTCTTGATGGTATTAAAGTGCTGCTGCACCAAAATGGTAGTCGGGGCCAGGATGGCCACCTGCTTGCCTTCCACCACGGCCTTGAATGCCGCCCGGAGAGCCACCTCGGTTTTGCCATAGCCCACGTCGCCACAAAGCAGGCGGTCCATGTTGTGAGGGCTTTCCATATCCGCCTCGATCTGGGCGATGGATTGAGCCTGATCGGCGGTAAGCTCGTAAGGGAAGGCATCTTCAAATTCCTGCCGCCAGGGGTTGTCCGGGCTGAAGGCATAGCCGGGTGTTTTGGCCCGGCGGGCGTAGAGTTCCACCAGGTCAAAGGCCAGCTTCTTAAGTCCCGCCTTCACTTTGCTCTTCTGGCGTTCCCACTCGCCGCCTCCGATGCGGTTCAGCTTGGGCAGCGTATGCTCTGCGCCAATGAACTTCTGCACCCGGTCAAACTGATCTGCAGGCACATAGAGCTTATCGTTGCCAGCGTAGTGGATTACCAGATAATCCCGCTTCACGCCGGAGTCCGTCATTTGCATTACGCCCTGATATATACCCACGCCGTGAAGCTCGTGCACCACATAGTCGCCGGTTTTCAGGTCGGTAAAGCTGGCGATGCGCTCGCCAGCATTCTGTTTTTTCTTGGCACGATGGTATGCAGAGCCGAAGATATCCGTATCGCTGACAACGCACAGATGCGCCTCCGGATGCAAAAAACCCTTGGAATAGCTTACCGGCAGCAAAATCACTTCCCGGAGGATGATATTGCCGTCCAGCGTATCGCAATATACGGAAGCAATGCCATTTTCCTCCAGCGCACGCTTAAGGCGCTGGCCACGGTTTTCACCGCCGGTCAGCAGGATGATGGCGCAGTTCTGCTCCTTCCACTGGGCGATATCCTTGCACAGCGCCCCAATCTGGTTCTGGTAAGGCATGGGCGTTTTGGAGCCGAATGTAATGACCTCCGTGGGCTTCATTCGCCCCATGCCCTTCATCAGGTCGGTGAGGATAACGGCGGGGCGCTGCTGCCAGTCCGCCAGCAGGCTGTCATAATCAAAGCGCAGCTCCAGCTGTTTTTGGAAAGCATCACCCCTGAGACGTGCTTCTTCAAAGGTTTCGTTGAATTCTTCCGTCAGGGTTTTGAGGATGCCCGCATACTGATCCGGCCGCTCGCACAGCACAATGGGCCGATCCAGATACTCAAGAGCGGTGACGGTTTCTTCGCAAAGCACATTCATCCACATGGGAGCCGTTCGGATGGTATGACCTGCCAGCACCCTGTCCACGTCATCCAGATGGCGCTTGTATTCCGCTGTGCTGCGGCTTTCCTTAATGGTTTTTGCAGGCGCTGCGTCTTCGGGCTGAGGTGCCACCTTGCCATTGAGCATATCCTCTGCCAGTTCCATAGCATCCAGTGTAACAAAGAAGCTTTCCAGCGAAGGAAGCAGCTCGTCGTCTTCTTCCCCTGCGGGAATCTGGCTGAGTTCGGGCAGAAGGGAAAACGTTTCTTCCGGAGCATTTGCGGCACAGCCCTCCTCAATGGCCTCCCGGAGGCGTTCTGCTGCCTGCTCCCGGTCGGTGATGAGGCACTCCGTGGCGGGCGCCAGGCAGGCGCTCTTCACCCGGTCGATGCTGCGCTGACTGATGGGGTCAAACCGGCGGATAGAGTCGATCTCAATATCGAAATATTCGATTCTGAGGGCATGTGTCTCGTTGGGCGGAAACACATCCACAATGGAGCCACGCATAGCGCACTGACCGCAGCCTTCCACCATGCTGACCCGCTCATAGCCGCTCATCATCAGCCTTTCCATCAGCTCTTCCGGCGAAAGCGACAGTCCTTCGGACAGCTCCAAACAGCTTTCCCGAAAGCGTTTCGGGCTGACGCACCGGTCCAGCAGGCTTTCCAGACTCAGGCACAAAATGCCCACATCCCGGCTGCACAGCCGGTCAAGGGTGCGGATGCGCTGCCATGTACTCTCCCGGCTGGAAGCGGCACGGCTGAACTGGATATCCCGTGGCGGCAACACTCCGCACTCCCGGCCTGTAAGCCGGAAAATATCCTGAGCGTAACGCTGAGCAGCCAGTTCCGTGGGGCAAACCAACACCACCGGCCGTCCGGTACGGCGGTTCAGGGCAGCAGCCAAAAAGGGCCGTTCCCCTTCCGCAACATCGGAAAGAGCGGTGCAGCCCGGGGCGTTGACGAGGCTGAGCAGTTTTTTCCATTCCTCCTGGCTTTCGTAGGCGCTGAAAAGACCTTCGTTCATGGATGACTCCTTTTCTTCATTTCATGGTCATAAAGCACGGATGATTTCAGGGAGCAGGGGTCTGAGGGGCATCCGTCTCCGCCGCTGCGGTTTCCTCCGGCTGCTTTGTCTCATCCGCCGCCGGCCTTTCCTCCTGCTTTTTCGGTTTTTCCTTTTTGGGCTTCTTCGTATTGTACTTGGTCATAGCGCTCTGAATACCGTTCTGGATATATTCCAGCACTGCATCAGCCGCAAGATCATAGGCTTTGTCGGCTGCTTCCTGTTCCTCGGGGGTCTGATAGCGGCTCAGCACCCAATCTGCCAGCTGCCAGCCCAGTGCGCGCTGACCCACGCCCACCCGGATACGGGGAAAATCCTCCAGCCCGGTCTCACCCACGATGGAACGCATGCCGTTATGGGTGCCTGCGCTGCCGGATGCCCGGATGCGCAGCGCCCCCTGGGCAAGGTCGATATCATCATAGATCACGCAAAGGTTTTCCGGGGGGATCTTGTAGTAATCCATCAATTCCTTTACCGCAAGGCCGCTAAGGTTCATATAGGTCTGCGGAAGCGCCAGAATCACCTTCTGCCCTGCAAAAAAGGTTTCCCCGATGGTGGAATAATCCTTTTCCCGGCCAATGGTCACTTGCAGCTTTCCGGCCAGCTTTTCCATCACGTCAAAGCCCACGTTGTGGCGGGTATGGGCATACTGCTGCCCCGGGTTGCCAAGCCCAACAATCAAGTACATAATGCCTCTCCTTTCGGGAAATAGCGACAATTTCATGGAAAACACGTTTGGCGGAGATGGCTCAAGGCCACCCCCGCTGAAGCTTTGCTATTGTAGCATGAAATGCGGCGGGATGCAAGTTGCCGGGCAAACACAGCAACAGCCAACCCGCCCTCCACATGCCAGCGGCCTTACAAAACGCATATATCAAAAAACCTGCCGCACACCCGTGCAGCAGGTCTTCAAAAATCAAAGCTTTCCAGCTTCCTTGCGCCGCTTGACCCAGCCATCCTTGATGGTTCCCCGGGCCCTGGCGATCAGCAGTGCATCTTCCGGCACATTTTCCACTACAGTGGAACCTGCTGCCAGATACGCATTCCTTCCCACATGCACCGGGGCCACCAGGTTACAGTTGCAGCCAAGGAACGCATTATCCTCCACTACGCAGCGGTTCTTGGTCTTTCCGTCGTAATTGCTGAACACAACACCGCAGCTGACGTTGATGCCCTTGCCCAGGTCGCTGTCGCCCACATAGGCCAGATGGCTCACCTTGGTGCCGTCATCAATGTTGGAATTCTTGATCTCCACAAAATCGCCAATACGGCAGCCGTTGCCGATATTGGCCTTGGGCCGCAGATAAGCGTAAGGACCCACTGTGGTGCGCTCGCCCACGGAGCAATCCAGCAGAATGCTGCTTTCCACGGTCACATAGTCGCCCACCACCGCATTGTTCATGCGGTTGTTGGGGTAGAGGGTGCAGCCCTGACCAATGCGGGTATTGCCCTGCAGGATATTGCCGGGATAAACGATGGTGCCCTCACCGATTTCCACATCGGGTTCTACGATGGTGTTGTCTGCATTAAGGAACACCACGCCGTTTTCCATGTGACGGCCGATGTTTTCATCATTGACGGCGGTGAAAGCAAACTGATATGTGTTGCCATCGGTGATCGGCATACACTCCAGATCCACCTCATCCTCGCCCATGGTATGGACAGAGAATCCAGCCTTCTTCACATCCTCCATCAGGCAATCCAGTGCGGGCAATGCATCCTTGCCCTTGATCAGCTTGTTGAACACATTGCCGTTCATCAGGAAAGCCAGGGGCTTTCCCTCTTCCAGATCCGGCACAAGGAAGGGGATGGCGTCTGCTTCCGTCAACAGGTCAGTCAGAAACTCGCCGTCCATGCACACTGCATCCTCCCGGATGGCAACCACCATGTCCGCTCCCTTCACCTCAAAAGAAGCAGGGGTTTCCATCAGATCAAAGCCGATGTTTTTCAGGGTTTTCTCCACATAATAACGGCAGGGCTTTCCCAGCAGGTTCATGCTGTGGGCAAACTTGCCCGCCTCGGTAATCCATGCATACTTCATTGCCTACACTCCTTTATACGCTTGTGCAACAGGCTTATTTATCCACCATTTCCATTACCCAGTCCGAAGGTCTCAGGCTGAGGGTGCCCGGATCATCCGCATCCACATTCATGGTCAGCAAGGCTTTCTCTCCGCTGATGCACTTTTTCACCGGATTTTCCGTGGCCACCACAAAGGCAGTGCCCACCACTTCCACCTCAAACTCCGTCATCAGGTCGCACATACCCTTGGCGGTGCCGCCGGCCTTCACAAAATCATCCACAATAAGGGCCTTCTGCCCAGGCTTCACCGCACGGCGGCTCAGGCTCATGGTATCGATGTGCTTGTCGGTGCCGGAAACATAGTTGATATGCACTGCAGAGCCTTCGTACACCTTGCTGGAATGCCGGGCGATAACCAGCGGCACGCCCAGCGCATGGGACGCCATCAGCGCCACCGGGATGCCTTTGGTTTCCATGGTGAGGACAAAATCCGGCTCTGCATCATAAAACTGCTCTGCAATAATGGTTCCCATTTTGGTAACGATATCATGCATGCTCAGTATATCGCCCAGATACAGAAATCCGCCGGGCAGAAAGCGGCTGGGGGTGGAAAGCTCCCCGGCCAGCCCGCTGAGAAAAGCGACTGTATCCTCCGGGCTGATGGAAGGGCGATAGCGTACCCCGCCCGCTGCACCGGTAACGGTTTCCAGCTTGCCAAGGCCGAAGGTTTCAAAGGTTCTGCGCAGGATATCGATATCCTCGCTGAGGGTGGATTTGGCCGAACCAAACTGCTCACAGAAATGGGACAGGGTAAAGATCCTGTTGGGGGATTCCGTAAGCCATTTGGTCAGCGCCGCCATGCGCTCATTGCGTTTGATCTTGTCCATGGCGCTCGCCTCCTTGCAATCTTGAATCATGAACTTTTATAGTATACCACATTATGTCGAATATTACCACGAAAAATTGTAACGAACGTTCGGAAAAATACCCATGGATTTTTTCCCTTTTTCCTGCTATGATATAGGCATGAAACAAAGGCCGGCTGCTCCGGCACATATATACAGGAGGGATCAATCATGACGCCACACAACACCGCCGAAAAGGGCCAGATCGCAAAAACCGTCCTGATGCCCGGCGACCCGCTCAGGGCCAAATGGATCGCAGAAAACTTCCTTACCGATGCTGTATGCTTCAACGAGACCCGGGGCATGCTGGGCTACACCGGCACCTACAAGGGCAAGAAGGTATCCGTCATGGGCCACGGCATGGGCATTCCGTCCATTGGCATTTACACCTACGAGCTTTTCAATTTCTACGATGTGGATAATATCATCCGGGTAGGCTCTATCGGCGGCCTGGATACCACGCTGCAGCTGGGCGACGTGATCTTCGCCCAGGGCGCCTGCACCGACAGCAACTATGCTGCCCAGTACAATCTGCCCGGAACCTTCGCCCCCATCTGCGATTACGGCCTTTTGAAACTGGCGGACAAGGTGGCCGAAGAAAAGAAGCTGAACGTGCGTGTGGGCAACATCCTTGCCAGCGACTGCTTCTACCGTGCCAATCCGGAGGCCTTTGACAAATGGCTTTCCATGGGCGTGCTGGGCGTGGAAATGGAGTGCTCCGCCCTGTACATGAACGCCGCCTATGCCCACAAACGTGCGCTGGGTATCCTTACCGTATCGGACATCATCGGCGACGACAGCCGCTGCATGAGTCCCGAAGAACGCCAGACCACTCTGCGCAATATGATCGAGGTGGCGCTGGAAGTGGCCCTCCGGGTGGAGGATTGATCAGCGTGATCTTGCCCCGGGAATTGTCAGCATTCCCGGGGCATCTTTCTGTTCAGCGTCTTTTCCACAGCATCAGTTCAGGAAGCGTGCCCGCCGGGCCAAGCTCTGCCACCAGAAGGAAATCCATCCCCGCCAGGAGCAAATACTGGCTCATTCCATCGAAACCGCCCGTTACACGGGCCCCGAAATATTCCCCGTCTTTTCTAAGCAGGCTGTACTTTTCTCCGCAGCACAGTGCATATTCCCGGGGAATGTCGCTCCCCTGCATCTCTTCCAGGATATCCACTTCAGGCACGCCCGGAATCTCCAGAGCGTTTATCTCATTGGCCAGCTGTTTTCTGAATTGCCGATACCTTTCCTCCCCTCCCAGTTCCCTGAAGCGCCGCATCATTCCAGCTGTTTTTCCTTCCATAAATCATGACCTCCTTTTTGCTTACAATTCTTAATACACCCACGCTGCAAACATTACAAGACTTGAATAATTCCTCAAAATATGGTAATATAAAGGCACAAAATCAGTATTTTTTCTGCATTACATCCATGGCGTATACTGCGCTATGGTTTTTTCAGGGCATTTTCATCCGGTGCCGTTGTCTTCTTTGGCAAAATATGCTACTCTATACCCACATCAACAAAAACCACAAAGGGAGGCCCGGAATATGTCCCGTTTTTCTGTGCACTCGCCCAGCGGTCATGTGCAGCTTCAAATCGCCCTGAAAGAGGGCAAACTCTTCTGGAATGTTCAAAAGAACGGCGTTGTCATCACGGAGGATTCTCCGCTGGGGATCATCCTTGAGCATCGCAGCCTTGTGGACGGCTTTTCCTTTGCCGGGGAAAACCGGGGAATCATCGATGAAACCTATCAGATTCCCGCCTTCAAGAAAAGCTCCTGCCGCAACCATGCCAACACGCTGACCCTTCAATGGAAGAACGCAGAGGGCGTACTCACCGTGGAAGCCCGAGCCTATGACGACGGCGCAGCCCTGCGATTGCTGGTGGAGGGCGAAGGAAAATGTGCCGTAACCCGTGAAAATACCGGCTTTGCCATTCCAAAAACCGCCGGACAGGTATATGGAATGAAGTACGTTTTCTCCTACGAGGATCACTATCACCCCATCCCTGCCTGCGACATGGCTCAGAACAATCTGGCCTTCCCCGTTCTGGTGGATTGCGGCGCAGGGCTTTGGGCCCTCTATGCAGAGGCCGCCGTATTCGGCGATTATGGCAGCAGCACCCTCTGCTCCTCCGCCGATGCGCCCATGACGCTGATGCTCCGTCAGGCTCCCGACCAACTGGGCCCCACGGAAACCGTCCTGCCGCTGAAGACCCCCTGGCGTGTGGTGCTCTGCGGCGATCTGAACGATATCGCCACCTCCAACACTCTGGAAAACCTGAACCCGCCCTCCATTGTGGAGGATCCTTCCTTTATCCGCCCCGGCACTTCCGCCTGGAGCTGGATGACGGAAAACGATTCCACCAAGGATCCCAAACGCTGCAAAGAATATGTGGATTATGCAGCCGCTATGGGCTTTGATTACTATCTGGCCGATGGCGGCTGGCCCGGCACGGTGGATATCCCCGACCTGGTAAAATACGCCGAATCCAAAGGCGTAAAGATCTGGATCTGGGAGCACAGCGCCGCCATCCGCTCGCCGGAAATCGCCGAAGAAAAGCTGAGCCTGTGGGCAAGCTGGGGTGTAGTAGGCGTAAAGATCGACTTCTTTGAAAGCGATGGCGCACACCGGGTAAAGCAGTATGACTATCTGGCTGAAATCGCCGCCAAGCATAAGCTGATGCTGAATTTCCACGGCTGCATGAAACCCGCAGGCGAAAGCCGCACATGGCCCCATGTGATGACCCGGGAAGCGGTTATGGGCGGCGAATACCTGCAAAACTTCTCCACATTCCTGCCCGGCGGCCCTGATGCAGCCCACAACTGCACGCTGCCTTTCACCCGCAACGCCATGGGCCCCATGGACTACACCCCGGTATGCTACAACACCTACCTTACCGGCACCACCGATGCCCACCAGACGGCGCTGACCGTCATTTTCACCAGCTACATCCTGCATATCGGCGAAGGAGCGGAAGTGGTGCTGAACCATCCCGCAAGGCCCTTCCTGAGCAAGGTACCTGCCGCCTGGGATGAAACCCGGGTGCTGGAAGCCTGGCCCGGCTCCTTTGTAACCATGGCCCGCAGAAAGGCAGATGAGTGGTATGTAGCCGGAATCTGTGCACGGCGGCCCCGCAACAGTGCTCTCACCTTCGATTTCCTCGAGGAAGGCGCAGAGTATTCCGCCACCCTGTACGCCGATGATCTCAGCGACGAGCGGCCCTTTGATGTGGCGGAAGGCGCCCTGCCTGCTCCCGATGCGGCTATGGTGACAGCACTGGAGAACATGAGCCAGCGACCCGCACATCACCAGCATGACATGCACGCCATGAAAATCAGCACCTTCAAGGTGAAGAAGGGCGACAGCATCACCATTCCCCTGAGCGTAAACGGCGGCTTTGCCTTGGTTCTGGAAAAGTAATATTTCCCTGGCATACCTTTCGCAAGCAAAAGCCATCCACAAAAAACGCTCCCGAACAAATTTCCCTGAACAACAAACCCAGCGTCCGGCTCAATCTCCGGCGCTGGGTTTTGTTTTTATTCGTTTTTTGCAAACATCCGGTTCTCTTAATCCTTCAGCCATTCCTCCACATAGGCGGCGGCAGAACGGCTCATTTCCCGGGAGAAATCGGAGTTGTACTTACGGTTGCAGAAGGCAAGCATCCACTGGTCAAAGCCCTGCTGCCCCACCCGATGGTCAAACATGCGGCGCAGTTCTTCGCCGTTGCGGCGACGGTATACATTCTCCTGAACAACATCCTCCAGGGCGCAGCGCTGTGGCTTCTGGCGCTCCTTCTGCTGCTGGGTGGGGTAGCCAAACACCAGCATGCCGATGGGCAGCACATACCGGGGCAGATGGAACAGTTCCTGATGGAACTCCTTATTTTCCAGAATATCGCCGATATAGCAGGAACCGATCCCCAGGCTTTCCGCAGCTACGACTGCGTTCTGAGCAGCGATCATGGTATCCTCAATGGCAAGCAGCAGGTCGCCTGCGCCGGGCTTGCGAGGTTCAGAGCCAGCCTCTTCAAAGGCATCCAGCCATTTCTGCACATCAGCGCAGAAAATCAGCACCATGGGAGCCTTGCCGATGAAGGGTTGATGATCGCAGCTGTCCACCAGCTTATCCTTGAGGCTCTGGTCCGTAATATCCAAAATGGTATACAGCTGCTGGTTCCCGGCGGTGGGTGCCTCCATGGCCGCACGGAGGATCAGCTTTTTCTCCTCCTCCGGGATGGATTTTTCTTCAAACACACGGACGGACTTCCTGTCCAAAAGAGACTGAATGATCTGGTTCATATACTTTATTCCCTTCCGTTTTTCTGTTCCGGTTCATCCAGAGGACGCATCAGAGCAAACCCGCAGATTTCCCCTTTGCTGTTTTCGTACATCAGCAGGTTGGTTTCCACCCGGCGCAGCCGACCTGCGTCGTCCTCCTGCTGGTCCAGGAATGCAAGCCGCCTCTTGCCCTGGCGGTAAGCGTTCATCAGCTGGGCACGGGGGTTTTCGCCCTCCGTCACATTTACCCAGTTTTCCTCCTTCACGGTTTTGCGGTAGGAATTCAGGAAATCGCTGAGCGATCCGTATTTAGGCAGAGAGGAATTGATAAACTGCCTTGCTTCCATAAGGTAGAGAGTATTGCGGCTCAAATTCATGGAAAGCACCATGGGATACAATTCCGCAATCATGCTCAGGAAGGAACTCAGCTCCTCGGTGGAGAACAGCCGCTTATCCTTCAGCGTTACTTCCCGGTGGCCATGATACTGGAAGCCTTCCTCCAGCATCTCCGGGGTGAAGAGGACGTAGTCGTTCTTGCCATTGCGTTTGATGTGGTACAGGGCAAGGTCGGCGTTGCGGTACAGGCTGCCGAAATCTTCCTTGCCGGGCAAAGCCATGGCGCAGCCGGCGCTGCAATGTACCTGATACTCATCGTTTTCGCCCAGGTTGATATGAAGGAATTTATCCATCAGCGACTGGATGGAACGCCGCAGCACCGCTTCGCTGGCCACACGGGGCAGGAATGCAACAAACTCGTCGCCGCCCACACGTCCCACCAGATCGGTGGAATCAAAGTGTTCCATCATAATTTCGGAAATTTTGCGCAGCACATAGTCTCCCTGCTGGTGTCCGTAGCGGTCATTGATAACCTTCAGGTCGTCCAGATCCAGCAAAATCAACGCTGCCAGGCCTTCGTTGTTTTCCTGGAGAGACTTGTTCACCATGGCCTCCACCGACGCACGGTTGTATGCGCCAGTAAGTCCATCCAGCTCCGCACGGCGCTGTACCTGCAGGAAGGCTTCTTTTTCCGCCGTTACGTCATTCATGGTGATAAATGCACGGATGTGACCCGTAAAGGAATCCTGCAGCAGCTCCACCGCAATGCGCAGCCAGTGCCGCACCTTCTTTGTCGGGAAGATAACCTGCCAGTCGTTTTCCGGAAGGCTCTCCTGGCCAAATATGCCCAGAAGGTTTTCTCTGGCGAAAGTTCTTCTTGCCTGTTCCCGGTTTTCGTCGGTAAACAGATCCCGTATCAGCATTTCCAGCACATGGGAATAATTCTTGTGGTTCAGCCACTCCTTTTCCGAATCGCCCAGAAGGCTTCCGCCTGCATGATCCACCTGGTCGGAGGTCAGATCCACCTCAAGGTAGAACATGCCCTGCTGCCGTGCTTCATCCATGGCAAGCTGATAGCGCTCGTAGGCAATTTCCTGCCGGTGCAGCTGGGTCACATCCAGAAGGGAGATGATGGCGCCTATAACATTGCTTTGGTCATTCCAGATGGTGGAATAGTGGATATCGAACCATTGCTGCCGATTATCCCTTCTCCGGATCTGAGCTTTCATTTCGCCCCGGGGCACGCCCTGGCGTATCTTCTCCACCATGGCATCCACCGTATCGCCGCTTGCCACGGAAATGCGGCGGTAAAGGAAGGTGGCGTTGGTCTTCATGCTGGCAGGCAAGCCTACTTTCCTGCATTCTTCCTTATCCAGGGCCCGGATGGTACCGCTTTCCAGATCCAGATAGTACACCAGTCGTCCGGAATGCTCTGCCACCAGGCGCAGGATGTGTACACTGAAAGGAATCTCTTCGCTGGTTTCTTTCCTCTGATGCTCGGCGGTGGTATCCTCAAGGGCGATGAGCGAACGCACAGGATTTCGCTCCGCATCAAAGAGGGTGATGAACTCAGCCTTTTCCCAGCATTCCCGGCCTTCGTCGTTCAGGTAGGATATTTCCTCCTGACCGGTGATATCTCCCCGAAGAAGCGCCTTGCGCAGGCCGAGGTACAGCCCCACACGCTGCTTTGCACGCTTCACGGCCACATCGCTCCTGGTGTCCTTCATGGTAAAGCTTTGGGGGAAGCCATGCTGCCCCGCATATTCCCTGGGCAGGGTCAGCACCCTTCCATTCCAGTCATAGCGGCAGATGGAACGGCCACGCCTGGACAGAGCCACACGCACCTCCGCCTCTTTTTCGCTGATGGTCAGTATGGTGGAAGCTGCGTTCAGTTCTTCCTTGAGCCGTTCTTCATCCGCTTTGCGGCTGTCGATGCATTGGCCCATGGTCAGTTCCAGAATATCGTCGTTATTGGGGTTATCGATCCGAAGCACCGTGGTTTTCACCCAGTGCAGCTTGCCCTGATCATCGTACTGGTGGTGTTCCAGCTCGATGGTATCCTCGCCGGCTGCAAATCGGTTCAGCAGGCCCTCTCTGCCGAAAGTCTGCATAAACTGTTTGCGTTCCTCCAGCGGAAGGCTGTCCAGCCCTCGGACGATCAAGTCGTCAAAGTTGCCCCTCGCTCCGCTGCGGCCCATATTGTGATGGATGTAGTTCTCGTTTTCCAGCACATAGAAGCTGTTCTGGGTAAGGTTGCAGGCAATGGTCATGGGATAGACACGGTGCAGCGCTTTAAACATGGCTGCATATTCAAAGGTCTTCTCCCGCTCCTTCAGATGCTCTTCGGTAATATCTTCAAAAGCCAGGGTTACATTATCCAGCCGCTCGTTATCCACCCGCACGCAGGTATACTGCATGGTGTACCAATGCACGCTGCCGTCGTGGTAACGCATACCCAGCTCTTCCAGGTGTCCCTTCTCCTGCCCGGCGTTGATCGCTGCGAAAACGTCCCGCCATTCCTGCTGGGATTCCTCAAGAATATTTCCGTTTGCAACAAAGGCTTCTGGGCCGTTTTCCACGCAGGGAGGCAGGCCCATCAGCTTTGCGGATTCCTCCATCATGGAGATGCTTCCGTTCTTCAGGCTGTAGCGGCAGATAACCTTGCGGCACAGGCGCACCACGCTGCGGTACTCTGCTTCCCTGAGCCGGCGCATAATCTCGCTGCGTTTGCGCTCGGTCACATCGGTATAGATGCCGAAATAGCAAAGCTGGCCGTCCTCGTCATAATGAGGCGCAGCGCTCAGGTTAAGCCAGTGTTCCTGGCCCTCCGCAGTGCGGATACAAAGGTCATGGTTGATGGGAATGGGGTTGCCCTCCAGGGTCCTTTTTATCTCCCGGTCAAGCTCCTGAGTACCCTGCATGGTCATCCGCTCCATGTGGCGGAGGACGTCCATATCATCCCGTGCATCTGCGCCAAAGGCCAGCAATTCCCTTGCGCCCCGGCTCAGATGATCGCAGACCATCCTGCCCTCCCGGATACGGAAAAGCGCCACCGCCGCAGGAATATTATCCAGCATTTTGGCCTGCATCTGCATTTTTTCATCCAGCTGACGGATCAACTGGCGGTTATTTTCCTCCAGCTTCTTTTTGTGGGTGATGTTTTCCACCGCCAGGTAGAACAGATAGCTGTCCACTTTCCGGGCCAGGAATCGCACCCGGTTATGGATCCATACCGGCCCCTTATTGGAGCACAGGTTCAGGGAGCAGCTTTCGCACTCCGCCTCATCGCCGGTACGGATGGCGCTTTCCAGCATTTCTCTGTAGGCGGCTCTGGTCTCCGGGGTGAAGGATTCCATTACCCTCAATTGCTGTTCCCGGTATTCCTCTGCGCCTACGCCCAGCACATCGAAAAATTTGTCGTTCATGCGCAGTATGGCGGCAGTATCGCCCCGGTATTCCAGTATAGCCGCGCCGCCCACAAAGCTGTTGAACAAAAGGGCGCTCTGGGTGGTATCGTCCAGAAAATCCACCGCCATATCCACACCCTTGTCCTCGGGTTCTGTTTTACGGCTGGCCACCTGCCCTGTACTAAGCAGGTCCGTAAGCTGGGCTTCCGTCATGGGGCGGGCAAAATAATAGCCCTGCATGTCCATACAGCCCAGGCTCTTGAGCAGATCGGCCTGATGCTTATCCTCCACGCCCTCGGCGATTATATCCAGATTGATGCCATGGGCCAGGCGGATAACGGAGCTGAGGATGTTGCCGCCCTTGCCCCGGTTGCCGTTTTTCATGGAAAGGAATTCCGTATCCAGTTTGATCAGATCCACCGGAACGTCCTTCAAAAAATTCAGGGAAGAAAAACCGCTTCCGAAATCGTCCATTTCCACCCGGAAACCAAGGTCATGAAGCCTTGCGATGATACTGAGCAGCTGCTCTTTGTTTTCCATATAGGCAGATTCTGTTATTTCCAAATGGAGCATATCCGTGTCGATACGATATCGTTCCACCACCCTGTTCAAGCTGGGAATAAACCCGGGATGATACAGGGATTTGCGGGACACATTCACCGACAGGGGCGGCGGATTTAGCCCGGCATCCATCCAGCGGCGCAGGCAGGCGCAGGCCTTTTCCCAGATACATTTATCCATCTCGAAAATAAAGCCGGTGCGTTCAAAAACGGGAATAAAAACTGCAGGCGAAAGCAGGCCTTTTTCCGGATGAATCCAGCGTGCCAGAGCCTCCATGCCGATCATTTCGCCGGTAAGGTGATTATACTGAGGTTGGAAATAAGGCACAAAATCGCCCCGTTTCAGGGCAGCCTTCATTGTGGAAGTGATTTCGATCTCCTTGAGACGGATTTCCAGCATTTTTTCGTCGTACCAGACGAAATTCACATCATAGCTACCCTTGATGGAACGCAACGCAAGCAGCGCCTGCTCGCAGGCAGCGCTCACTTCCATATTGCTGTCCAGCTTTCTCAGGCCACACTTTACGGAAAAAGTGAATTCCGGGAAGGAGGCCTGCACCATTGCGCTGATGGTTTTCCACGCTTCTTCCGGTTCAAAATGCTCGCCATCCCAGCACAAAAGGAAATGGTCAGCGCCCATGTAACCATAGCTGATCACATGCGGATTCTGCTTTTTCAGCAGTGCGCACCGCCGGGCGATCTCGCTGAGCAGTTTATCTCCAGACTCGGTGCCGTAAAGATTATTGAACACCTTAAAACTGTCAATATCCCAATGGATAATGACAAATTGCTTCCCAGGCTGTTCCTCGAGCACCTTCTGGGTGATGCGGAAAAAATTCTGCAAGCTGGGCAGCGACGCATTGTTCCCAACCGTCGTATTTTTGTTCCTCCGCATATTTTCTTTTTTTCTGGGTGCCGTTTGCTTTTGCTCTTTCATATACAACCCCGCTTTTCTGCCGCTTGGGACGTATGATTATGATGCCTCAGCCGGACTATATATCGTTCATTTTGTGCATTCAGATAAATTATAGCACCCTCCGCAAGTTGCGTCAACTTTATCGCCATTACACAAATGCTTTCTTTTTTGTCTTCATTTATAACAAATCATTACCCGTCGTCCGCAAAAAACCTGCCCTTCTTTACGGAAGAGCAGGGGTTGAGGGCCTGTATCTTTTGGATGTTCCCACGAGAATAACATGTTATAGGTGATTTAACCTATAGCGTTTGTCGAAAACCCTAATGCATTTTGCCTCGTATATTTCCAGTGGAGTTTTGTATTCCCTGTAATATGGCTTTACAAACAGACGAGTGGTATCCAGGGGCCCGAAACTGTCAATTGACAGCAAGGAGTTCTCTACGCTCCCCCCTTCTTAGTCTCCTGCTCGGCAATACGTTCAGCGAGATCGTACAAATAAACCCAGCGCTCCGTCTTCTCTTCCAGCTGAGCCTCCAGTGCGGCTTTTTCCTCCATGAGCTCCTGCAAGCGGACATAATCACTGGCGTTCTTACTGATTTGTGCATCACAGTCTGAAATGCGTGCTTCCAGATCGGCAATATCCTGATCGATGGTATCGTACTCCCGCTGCTCCTTGAAGGAAAACTTCAGCTTCTGGGGACGATCGGTGCGTTTTTCCCGTGATTCACGGTGCTCCTTGGGAACCGGCGGTTTTTCGTCCATTTCCCGAAGAAGCAGCCAGTCGGAATAGCCGCCCATGGTGCGGCGTACGGTTCCGTCACCCTGCACTTCCAGAATGGATGTGGCAATCTTGTCAAGAAAATAGCGGTCGTGAGAAACAGCGACCACCGCCCCCGGGAACTCGGAGAGATAATCCTCCAGGATGGTCAGCGTTTCCACGTCCAGGTCGTTGGTAGGCTCATCCAGCAAAAGAATGTTGGGCGCACTCATCAAGATGCCCAGCAGGTACAGGCGGCGCCGTTCACCGCCGGAGAGCCGGCCTATGGTGGAAAACTGCAGGTCGGAGGGGAAGAGGAACCGCTCCATCATTTGCGTGGCAGAAATGCGGCCTTCCTTGGTGTGAACCTCGGAAGCCACCTCATGGATGTAGTCATAGGGACGCTGGTTGGGATTCAGCTCCCGTCCTTCCTGCGTGAAGTAGCCAATGCGTACGGTTCCGCCAAAATCAACCGTTCCGCTATCGGGCAAAAGTTCACCGGAGATCATATTCAGCAGGGTGGACTTGCCTGCGCCGTTGCGGCCAATGATGCCTACCCGGTCATCCCTGAGCAGAGTGTAGGAAAAATCCCGGATGATGGTACGACCAGCGTACGCCTTGGAAACATGATCCAGCTCAACGGTTTTGCGTCCCAGCCGAGAAGCGGCGGAGGTGATGGAAACCGTGCTGCCGGTTTGTGGCGCTTCCTGTGCTTTCAGGGCCTCATAGCGGGCGATGCGCTCCGTGCTTTTGGTGGAACGAGCACGGCAGCCTCGCATGATCCATTCAGTTTCCCTTCTCAGAAGGGCCTGGCGCTTGCGTTCGGATGCCTGATCCATTTCCAGCCGCTGGGCTTTCAATTCCAGATATTTAGAATAGTTTGCATCGTAAAAATACATTTTGCCAAAGGACAATTCTGCAATGCGAGTCACCACGTTTTCGAGAAAATAACGGTCGTGGGTGATCATAACAAGACCGCCGGTGAATTTGGACAGTTTCTCCTCCAGCCAGGTGACCATTTCTGCGTCAAGATGGTTGGTGGGTTCGTCCAGAATCAGCACATCCGCAGGATGCACAAAAACCGTGGCCAGCGCCACACGCTTGCGCTGCCCGCCGGAGAGCTGCCCGATCTTCTGCTCGAAATCGACGATGCCCAGCTTGCTGAGCGTGGCTTTGGCTTCGTATTCGTTCAGATGACGGAACTCCGCTGGGTGCCCCGCAAAAACCTGTTCCAAAACGGTCAGGTTGTCATCCATCACCGGAACCTGCGGCAAATAGGAAATCTGCACGTTGGGATCCCGGGTCAGCCGGCCTGAATCAGGATCCTCAATGCCTGCGAGGATTTTCAGAAAAGTGCTCTTTCCGGTGCCGTTAACGCCGATCAGGCCAATGCGTTCGCCTGCATTCAGATAGAGCGTCACCCCATCCAGCAGTTGCTTCATGCCGTAATTTTTTTGGATATTTTCTGCGGTGAGCAGCATGGTATACCTCCGGGAAAAATCGTTGACATTTGCAGATGTCCTGAACAGTATAGCACAGGGCACTGTGGTTTTGCTACTTATCGCCGGTTTATCCTTTGTTTACACATGAAAAGTTTTTTCGATGCATGTTCAGTTGAAGGCACGGGGCGTTCCCCAGGGAAATGAGTTGTGATGATGACGTACAATGTCCACAAATCCGCCTCCATTTGGCGATTGCCTTTCCTCCAAAAAAACGATATACTGGCTGCATACGTTAACGCAAGGAGGCCACCCCATGCTTCTTACCAACGATCAGCTCAAATCCATCTACTTCGGCGCTCTCCGCTTTGAAGAAACCCCGGACGGCTATCTGCAAGCCTATCAGTACGACGAAAAACAGATGGACTATTTCCGCAATTCCCCCGTTACCTTCTGGTACGACAGAAGCTTTGCCACCAGCGCAAAAACCCTTGAACTTACCACCACCGCCACCAGGATCTCTTTCGGCTACAAATTCATCTGGAAGGGTTCGGAGGATACGGTGGAGCTGTATGTGAACGGACTTGCCCACACCATTCACTATGTGAAGGAAATTGCCGAGGAAGGCACACTTTCCTTTGACATGGAAGAGGGCGAAAAGCAGATCATCATTTATCTGCCTGCAGATGCCACCGTTCTGGTGCGGAACTTTGAAATCAACGCAGATTACACGCCCGCTGTCAAGGGCGAGAAGGTGCTCTGGATCGGCGATTCCATCACCCAGGGTTACGGCCCGCTGCGCTCCTCCCATACCTATGTGAGCGTCGCCAACCGCCTGCTGAACTACAATATCCTCAATCAGGGTATCGGAGGCTATGTGTACGACAAGAATACCATGACCGCCATGGAGGGCTACCAGCCGGACAAAATCATCATCGCCATGGGTACCAATCAGTTCGGCAGCGAAACCATGGAGGCAGTGGAAGAATATTACCAATGCCTTAAGAATGTCTACGGCGATACGCCGGTGCTCTGCGTCACCCCCCTTTGGCGTGGCGATCGGCCCGAAGAGCATGATGTGCTTGTGCGTTTCTGCGAAAATGTGAAGAAGATCGCCGGGCAGTACTCCAACGTAACCGTTGTGGACGGCTTCACGCTGGTGCCGCATCTGCCGGAGTATTTTCTGGACAATCTGCATCCAAACTGCCTCGGAATGGAACTGTACGGCAGAAATCTGGTGGATGCGATCCGGAAAGCCGGGTTTTAATGACAATCATGTAAATAATCAAAAAAGACACCTGGATTTTTCCATGTGTCTTTTTTGCGTGTGTTTAAGGGAAAAACGGTACACGGTACACTGCGCCCCTGAGGCGGCCCGGATTGAGGCTAACTGGTGAGCCGTTCACATTCGTCACGGAGATAAGATGTCCCTGCTGGTTGTACTGGTATGTGATTGTTCCTTCGCCGTTTTTTACAGTTGTTACCTGTCCGATTTCGTTGTAGCTGTTTTCTATGCCCTGGTTTTCGCCGGTGTTCTGGGCGAGCAGGTTGCCGGTTTTGTCATACTCAAAGGTCATGACGGTGCCGTCTGCCTTGGTGACGGAGCTGAGCCAGCCTTCGGGTGTGTAGGTGTAGGTTACGGCATTGCCTAGAGCGTCTTCCAAAGATAAGCTCACCATGATATCATTTAGTCAGCAGCATATTCAAGTGGAAAATCGTAGATTCCATCGTATACTGTTGCAAACGTTCCAAAATATCCGTTTTGTATCATAAGAGGTTCCGAAAAAACCAATATCTTAACCTGTTCTCTACGAGCCCTTTCTAAAATATCTTGACTCTTTGTTCTGGGATCTAAGGCAGTCGTGGTCAAGTCGATCTTATTAGTCAATGTCTTTCTATCGCCTTCTTCAAAAAAATAGAAATTCTTAGTATTAAAAAGCCCGAACTGATCTACTGCATATGAAGAAACATGTAACCATTTATATTGTTTCTGTTCTGATGAAGAACTGATCTCAAAGGAAATAGTCCACGGACTATAGTCTGGAAGAAAGGGATTAGTTTCTTCCTTGCTTTTTTCCATTCCAAGAAGAACCAAAGATGGAGATTGGTTTTCATTTTGCTGGAATAATGAAAAATCATTTGGTTTCATTTCACAAGGCTTTCTAAGCAAATACTCCTCGCCTTCCCATTTCAAAAAGAATGCTTCAGCTGCAACGGAAGGAGCAACGGGTTCAGCTCCTACTAACGGATTATTGTCTATATATAGTTGCAGTTGAGGTTTTAACTGCATAAAACAATGTTCAATAGCATCTTCTTCTTCAACTTCTGAAGGGATACACAACTGCATAGCCATTCTGAGCCACATCATCCCTTCTTTTTTAGTCCCATCTTTACACTCCTGAATATAAGGGATCGTATTAAGATAGTATGGTACCGAAGCATTCGACCAATTAAACGAGCAAAAAAAGAAATCATTATCACACCATGCTTCTGGAACGACAATCCATCCCAACAACCACACGAGCTGATATTCCGAATTTTTTGCCTTTTCAGCAATAACTTCATCCATTTCTGGATAATAGTCAAACCTTTGAAAAAAGCTTGTCTTCACAGGCATAGTGCGCCACGAGTCAACACACCAAAACCATTCTTCATCGGCCTGACTTGTTGATGGCAAAAAAGCGTACCATACAACAAGTAATATCAAGAAAATTATGTGCACAAAAGACATTTTCATTTTGTTTCTCCTTCATCTTCATGGCATATTTATTCGAACAATTCTGACATCGTCATATGTTTTTACCGCATCCTCAAACGGGAGAGCAATCCGGTCATTTGTATTTCCAGACAGAAGCGGTTCGCCCTTTTCATCAAAACCTGTAATAAGCATAACATGAGCATCATCATCTTCATAATTCAAATAAACCAAATCAAAAAGTCTGAATTCTATTGGGTTATTTTTTATTTCTAGGAATACATCTGCATCATTACGGCCGTCCGGGTATGTCATGGAGGTTTTATTGTCGTATTCATCATAGGTATAGAAAACTACGTCACCGTTCACATTCGTCACGGAGATAAGATGTCCCTGCTGGTTGTACTGGTATGTGATTGTTCCTTCGCCGTTTTTTACAGTTGTTACCTGTCCGATTTCATTGTAGCTGTTCTGGAAGGTCTGGATGATAACGACGACATCCACTACGCCGAACAGGACTTCGCTGTAATCAAGGTGCTGCGGCTTTCATTGCCTGTGCCGTCCTGATGTGCCCATATTGTAAAGTGCGAAGCCTACTATTGTGCGTCCACAATGTCGCCTTATTCGAAGTAATCAAACTCAACAATTGATACATCCATCAATCCGTTTTCATTTAAATAACGCACAATATTTTCCTTTATATAGTCATTGTAATTCGCTTCGGACAAAGTGAAAATCATTCCATCTGATACGCCATTAACGCCTTGAGTTCCAACACCGAAGCCTTGCAAAAGTTCTTCTTGACTTTCAGGTAGCCGTATTCTTTCTATTTCCCAATTGTTCTCGTTACGCACATACAACAAATCAAAGGCATAAAATCTACTATATCCAGAAATAAAGTATTCGTTTCCATTGCTATCTTGCACCAAGCCATATTCATCTATTGTACAAACGCAAAAAATTTCTTTGCTATTCTCGCTCTCAGTTTTTTGAAATATATAGGGTGATACAAACAGAACTAGTTCTTGTCTGTCAAAATGTTTTTTTCGCCATGTATCCTTTAAATACCAATCATGAACCGTTTCCATCACCAGCAAAGCATCCGGATCATCTGTTAATGATGCATAATCAATCTTGGGGCTTTTTTTAATGCTGTATCCGTCCGGCAAATAAAAACCATAATCAATCTCTTCTGCGCAAATATTTTCAACGAACAATAACGCTAGCACAAAAACTAATATGGCAAATCGTTTCATCATTTCTCCTCCTCATACATTTCTTGCATTAGGAACATGGTTTCTTCATCAGAATTTATTATAATGACAAAATCCATTCTAACATATTTTTTCTAAAGACGAAACGTAATTTAGTTCATCATATCACATTCTGCACACAAAAAAGAGGCCTTTCGGCCTCCCAGCTTGTCGAAAAAACTCATTCTTGTCAGTCAAAGCCGCAAATCTTGCACCTTCGGTGCTCGCTGTGCTTTCTTGAAAGTGCTGCGGCACAAGGAATGTGGGCTCTGCCCACACCCGGCAGGGGGATGATCCCCCTGCACCCTGCGCATTTTTTGACAGCCAGAGAGGCCTTTCGGCCTCCGTTCATATTTTCCCGCTCTCCCCGATCATCCATTCAACGAACAAGCCGTAGCCCATGGTGGGGTCATTTACGAACACATGCGTCACCGCCCCGATGATCCTGCCATCCTGCAAAATTGGGCTGCCGCTCATGCCCTGAACGATGCCGCCGGTTTTTTGCAGCAGCCTTTCGTCCGTCACCCGGAGGATCATGCTGCGCTGGGCCGGTTCGCTCTGCCTTGCCACTTCCACGATCTCGATTTCGTATTCCTTCATGCCGGAGGTATCCACGGTACACAGAATGGTGGCTTTTCCGGTGTGAACGGCGTCCTTCCTGCCAATGGGCAGGCCTTCCGGGTACAGGGGATGTTCCGGCACATCCTGCAGGACGCCGTAGATGCCGTATTGGTTGTTCAGCCGGATGTTGCCCATTACGGCGTGCTCCTGCAAAAAGCTGCCCTTCAGTTCGCCGGGCAAACCTGCCTGCCCCTTGCGCACGTCCACCACTTCCGCCTTCATGACCTCTCCGTCGGATACCGTCAGCACCTGCTGGGTGTCTGCATCTGTGATGGCATGGCCCAGCGCCCCGTAACGGATCCCCTGGCCTTCCTCCACCTCCCCGTAAAAGGACATGGTGCCCACGCCAGCGGTGGAATCCCGTACCCATGCGCCGATTCGGTAGGAACCGGTGGCCCCGTCCTTCTGTGGTTCCAGCGTCAGCTGCAACTGATTCTGGCCCCGCTGAACAGTAAGGAGCAGTGCCTTGCTGCCCTGCCTGGATACCAGTTCCGTCAATTCTCCGGTGCTGGTCACCGGTTTGCCGTTCACTTCGGTGATGATATCTCCTGCCTTCACCCCTGCCAAACGGGCCGGACTGTAAGCATTTGTCAGATCGCTGGTGCCTACCACAAGCACGCCCTGCGTCTTTAGTGCCACACCAACCGCCATGCCGCCCGGATAAAGACGGAGATCCTCCCGTATATCCACGTTTACCTTTTTCAGGGGCAGCAGACCAAAAAGGCTTACGGTAAGGGTTGTCTCCTCCCCGCCGGTTCCGGACAGTTTCTCCCCTATATCCGATGCCGCAGTCCTGTCAGGTTCCGTCCTGCGGGCCGTCAGCGGAAAGGGCAGTTCCAGCGCAGCTTCCTGGCCTGCCGCTATTACCATCTGTTGTGGCAGCTGCCTCAGCGCCTCCGCCTGGGGCGTGTAGAAGCTGCCCACCATCATCAGGCTGATAATCCAGCCCGTCAGCCGTTTCCACCGGCCCGGTTTTCTTCCCATAAAAAACGCCTCTTTCCCTCAATGCTTCCTTGAGCATTCTGTACGGAAAGAGGCGTTTTCACTTGTGGTAATGATTATCAGATGCCGTGCTTCACACGCTGGGATTCCTCGGCACGCTTTGCATTGTTGAAGCGATCGAGATTGCCCACCAGGTATCCAGTGATGCGGCGGATGCGTTCAAAGGCATGTCCTTCCTCGGTGCGGCCGCACTTGGGGCAGGTATCGCCGATGATGCCGTTGTAGCCGCACAGCGGGTCACGGTCAACGGGGTGGTTGATGGAGCCGTAGCCGATGCCCTGATCGTGCATGTAGCGAACGACCTTTTCAAAGGCGTCCAGATTCTTGCTGGGATCGCCATCCATTTCGATGTAGCTGATGTGACCGGCATTGGTCAGCGCATGATAGGGGGCCTCCAGGGCAATCTTTTCAAAAGCGCTGATGGGATAGTACACCGGTACATGGAAAGAGTTGGTGTAGTATTCCCGGTCGGTAACACCGGGGATGCTGCCGTACTTTTCACGGTCAATGCGAACAAAGCGGCCACTGAGGCCTTCGGCAGGGGTGCCCAGGCAGGTGAAGTTCAGCTTTTCACGCTGGCTGCAGTCATCGCAGTATTTACGGATAAAGCCAACGATTTCAAGGCCGAGATTCTGGCTGTTGGGATCCTTGCCGTGGTGCTCGCCACGCAAAGCCACCAATGCCTCTGCCAGGCCGATGAAACCGATGGACAGGGTGCCGTGCTTGAGCACTTCCCGCACGGTGTCGTTCCAGTTCAGCTTTTCAGAATCGATCCACACGCCTTCGCCCATCAGGAAGGGGAAGTTGTAAACCTTCTTGTTGGAGATAATCTCCAGGCGTTCCAGCAGCTGGTCGTGCACCAGGTTCAGCAGGCGTTCCAGCTCCTCAAAGAACCAGCCGATATCACCCTTTGCCTTGATGGCAATACGGGGCAGGTTGATGGAAGTGAAGCTGAGGTTACCACGGCGGGGGCAGATTTCCCGTTCCGGATCGTGCACGTTGCCGATAACACGGGTACGGCAGCCCATGTAGGCGATTTCGGTTTCAGGACGGCCTTCCACATAATATTTCTTGTTGAAGGGAGCATCGATGAAGCTGAAGTTGGGGAACAGACGCTTGGCACTGGTGCGGATGGCCAGACGGTACAGGTCGTAGTTGGGATCGCCGGGGTTAAAGCTGACGCCTTCCTTCACGCGGAAGATCTGGATGGGGAAAATGGGCGTTTCGCCGTTGCCCAGACCGGCTTCCGTTGCAAGCAGCACATTGCGCATGACCATGCGGCCCTCGGGAGAGGTATCCATGCCATAGTTGATGGAGGAGAAGGGCACCTGTGCGCCGGCACGGCTGTTCATGGTATTCAGGTTGTGGATCAGGGCTTCCATGGCCTGATAGGTGGCCTTTTCGGTTTCCTTCTCAGCATGCTCACGGACAAAATCCACAATACGGGTCAGTTCGCTTTCGGGGCTGCGGGGCATCAGTTCGCCCACCAGCGCCATCAGGCGGCGATCCGCTTCAGGAGTGGCTCCGAGAGTTACATCCTCGCCCATTTCCTCGGTGATCCGCTGGGCCTGTGCCTGGGCATCTTCAAGGCCAGCCAGCAGTTCCAGCGCCCGGGACAGGTTGTCACGGAAGCGCTTGCGGTAGGTCTTCTTTACGCCGGGAGCCATGCCGTAATCAAAGTTTACAATGCTCTGGCCGCCGTGCTGGTCGTTCTGGTTGGCCTGAATGGCAATGCAGGCCAGGGCGGAGTAGCTGTAAATATCGTTAGGCTCTCTGAGGACGCCGTGTCCGGTGGAAAAACCGTTTTTGAACAGATCCAGCAGGTCGATCTGGCAGCAGGTGGTGGTAAGGGTGTAGAAGTCCAGATCGTGAATGTGGATCTCGCCTTCCCGGTGAGCCTGGGAAAAACGGGGATCCAACACGTTCATTTCATAGTACTGCTTGGAGCCTTCGCTGCCGAACTTCAGCATAGCGCCCATGGCGGTATCGCCATTGATGTTGGCGTTTTCACGCTTGATATCGCTGTCGATGGCATCCTTGGAGGCAATATCCTCGAAGGTTTTCATGAGCCGGGTGCTCATTTCGCGCACACGGCTGCGCTCCGCACGGTACAGAATATAGGCCTTTGCAGAGCGGACAAAGCCCCGCTCAATGAGCACTTTCTCCACCACATCCTGTACCTGCTCAACGGTAGGTACGGAAGGGATGGATTCGTTGTTCTCCAGCTGAGCCACCACGATGTTGGCTAGCTCGTGTGCTGTTTCTTCGCTCTTCTGGCTGCCTGTGGCCATGAAGCAGTGAGAAATAGCCTGTTCGATTTTTGCCTGATCGAAGGGAGTTACGCGGCCATCCCTTTTTTTGATGGAAGTGATCATGATACCCTGGCTCCTTTTTCTTTTACAGTTCCGTCATTTTTTGCATGACAACATTCGACATGTTATTTGACCTACACCATTATATTGTGTCTTCCCCTCTTAGTCAATACTAAATATTGTTACTGTTCGTCCAGGGATAGGGACGCTGTCCTGCCCACAACGTAATGGTTCTGTAACATTTTCCACATGTTATCCTCCTTTTTTCCACTGTTTTTTTCTTTTTTCCTTGTGCTTTCCACATGAAAAAACGCAACCATATTTCGGACGATTTTCCCTTTTCTCTGTTCCTCATGGATTTTTCAGCTTACAAACGTCGGAATCCTTTCAATTTTCTACGATTTTTAACCCGGTCAAAATTCTCGAAATTTTTTTCAAAAAACCCCTTGACAAAAAAACGGATTATGAGTACAATAATCACCGTCGCCTGTGTGGGCACTTCATCGACGGGGTGTAGCGCAGTCTGGTAGCGCACGTGCTTTGGGAGCATGGGGCCGGGGGTTCGAATCCCTTCACCCCGACCAGATTTCTCACTCACATGTGGCTCCTTGGTCAAGTGGTTAAGACACCGCCCTTTCACGGCGGCTACAGGGGTTCGAATCCCCTAGGAGTCACCATCTTCCCCCCAATCGTTAGGGCCTTTAGCTCAGTTGGTTAGAGCGGCCGGCTCATAACCGGTTGGTCCGGGGTTCAAGTCCCTGAAGGCCCACCAGCAGTATGGCCAAGTAGTTCAGTTGGTTAGAATGCCAGCCTGTCACGCTGGAGGTCGAGGGTTCGAGCCCCTTCTTGGTCGCCATTACTCTGCCTGGGCAATTGCCGGTGTAGCTCAATTGGCAGAGCAGCTGATTTGTAATCAGCAGGTTGGGGGTTCAAGTCCCTTCGCCGGCTCCAACTCAAGGCTTTGCCTTGAAACATGGGTAGGTTCCCGAGTGGCCAAAGGGAGCAGACTGTAAATCTGCCGTCGCAGACTTCGGTGGTTCGAATCCACCCCTGCCCACCAAAAGTCCTTCTTATCCGTCGAGAAGGCAAATGCGGGAATGGCGGAATTGGCAGACGCGCATGATTCAGGTTCATGTGTTCGTACGAACTTGCAGGTTCAAGTCCTGTTTCCCGCACCAACAGCAAATAATCCGAACCACTTATTCCTGATCGGAAAAGGGTTCGGATTATTTGTTTTCTTCACAGAAGAAGAGATCAGGGCGATTACCCCCAGACGAAGGGGAGAATAGCAAAAAACGGGATGCCATCATTGTGCTGGCATCTCGCTTTGTATATTGTGATTGCTATTCCGATGCGACGCAAAGATAGTGAAGGAAAATAAACGGTTATCGGCATAGGTGAGTTATGATAGTTATTCCGTCTGGTATTTTATGGAGGAAATGCAGATGCAGGAATTCACCATGGTGTGCTGCATACAGGGCGCAAAAACGCTGTCCCTGACGATACCGATGCCGTGCACAGACTTGCAGACCCACCGGGTGAACTATGACAACATTCCCATTCTGAAATGGTGTCTGACTAACACGGGCATACAGACCGACCGCAACGGAAACATCGTGCCCGTGAAGAACCAGTCGCCGAAACAGCGCATTGACGGCACGGCGGCGCTGCTGGACTGCTATGTGGGCCTGTATGAACACTACAATGAATTTACGGGGGCGATCTGATGAAGCTGAAAGACAAGAAAATCGAAATACTGGCGGTGCAGTCGGTCATCAACGAAAACGGCTATGCAGTCGAAACGCTGGAATCGATCTGCCCGCCTGTGTGGGCATACTTCCGCCATCTGTCCGGCAGGGAGTATCACACCGCCAACGCTGAACACATGCAGGAAGAAGTGCTGTTCACGACCAACTGGCGAAATGATGTCACGACTGCGCATGTGATACGCTACAACGGCGTTTTGTGGAATATTACGAGCGTGGACATGTTTGAGGGGTATAAAGGGGATATTGCGCTCTACTGTAAGCGGCAACAGATGCATGTGACTTATTGTCTGTAGACTTATTGTATCCATAATGCGAACATATTATTGGGTGATTGTATGGATATTGTGAAGGTCTTCGGTTCCAATGTACGCAAGTATCGCACCTTGCAAGGCATATCTCAGGAGCGTTTTGCAGAAATGTGCGGACTTCATCGAACCTATATCAGCGCAGTTGAGTGCTATAGGCGTAGCATTTCTTTAGAGAACATCCAGCGCATATCTGATGCGTTAGGCATTAAACCCTATCTGTTATTAATTGAGGAGGACGATACAAATGAATGAATTTGATTATCTTGTCAACCCTCATAATCATGTCGTTTATGACGGGCGTATCATGATAACGAACGAAGCTGTTGTTGAGGCAATCAATTTCTGCAACAATGCACTTTATGCACTACATGAACAGACACAGGAGTTTGACATAAACATTTTTGAAGCCCTTGGAATGCGCAACCTAAGCGGTATTGTTGGCGAATACTTTGCAAAAAGTATTATGCGTTTTTCTGATGGGAATTTGACCTCAAATCTGCATCAGGATGGTTATCCTGATTTGTTGGCAATTGATACCCCTGAACGCCTGCGTTATTTCCGTACGCTCTACGAAGATCGGGACGGGAAACGCTATCCGCGTGATAAAGCGTTATTCAGCCCCTATCGTTATGGCGGTATCGAGGTAAAGGCAACATGTGGAAGCACACCATCAGCAAGCGTCCGCGCCAAGCCGTTGATCGGTGAACAACGCATTTTTCTCATGAATTCGTTCGATTGGAAAGCACACCATAGAGAAACGAATAATCTTCTTGCGGTTTTCTGGGATTTCATTAATGAAGTCCCTGCGATTGCGGCATGCTTCTATCGTAATGATCTGACCGAGGATGACTGGGGCAAGATTGTGCAACCTAAAGATGGTGGAGGACGAACCACTAGCGTTTCGATCATGAATACAGGTGGCGTAACAAAAATGTGTAAGGGCTGGATTGCGGTTATTGATGACGACGCATATCTAACTGCATTTAGCCGAGCAAAATGGATTGGAAGAATCCGTCGATAAAAAAATGAGGCACATGTGCATTTGCAGCGCATGTGTCTTTAGCTTTATTGAATTGAGAGTATGTTTTTTACAACCTTATCAATTACAAGAGGGGGAACGCTTTCTCCGATAGTATCTCTGATAAGACCGTCAGAAACCGTTTTTCCGTCGACAACAAACGAGTACTCATATTGCGCAATTGTTTGCAGAACAAGCGCTTCATAAAGAGAAAGAACACGGCTTTGATCCGGATGTACTTTGTTGTCAGAACAAGCATATTGGAAATTTTGTGTAAGCGTGCTTGCAGGTTCATCCCAACACATGCGCTTATATGCACTAACAAAACCCTTCATCAAACGCCGAGTGCCATCCTTGTCTTCGACATAGGGACGAGGAAGAAGTGCACCGCATTTTTGACAATACAAAGGGGTGTCAGTCAGGGATTGATTGATTCCGTCCTTGTTATGGCGGGCACCATGATTGCTGTTCCCTTGATACATGCAAGAAGGGTTGATACACTGATTATTAAATGCTGTAGCACCTTCGGGTGTGTTATCCATCCAGAATAGTTTCTTATCATCCAGCAAAGGAACCCTATGCAGCGGATGAAATGCTTTGCATGCATTCTTGCCCTTTTCTGCCCTCAATGGTGGAAACTGACCAATTGCTTTGCGAACAGTCACCCATTCTTCTGTGAACAAAGACATTTCTTTGCTGTGTGATGCCAGCGGCAAGAGTGTTTTATGTTGGTTGTAATATCTCTTACCTGCTTCTGTTCGCGTAAGAATTGTTAGTAAACGACGCCGATGCTGGGGAACTCCGTAATCAACACAGTCAATAACCTCATGACACATGATATACTCATGTTCGACTTTGCCGTGTACATAATCAAGAATTTTGACAAGTTTTCCTTCGTCATCCAGAATCATGGTATTTTCCATGTTGGCAACATTCTCAAAGATTACCCATTCCGGACGCAATTCAATCACGATATCAACAGCAGGCATTATTAAGCGGTTTCGTTCATCCATTTTCGGACGCAAACCTTTTCGGTAATCGCTCAACATTTTGCCCATTCCATTTGAAGACATCCCCTGACAGGGGGGCGTTGCCAAAATAAGGAACGGTGGCTCATCGAATTGATTATTGTAGTATTCGACGATTTCATCCTTCAAAGCCCAAATATCACCGCAGAAACACTTTGTGTTCGAATTATTATGACTAAAAAGATTCATGCGTTCGCTCAAAAGCTCACAAGCGATAACGGTATTTATACCGTTTGCATGAAGCCCTAAATCACCAATGCCAGACGATGAAAAAAGGCTGATTGCATTTCGATTCATAGCAATCCTCCATGTGAACATCAATATCCAAATTAATTATATCATGTGGAACTTGTTGTGACAAGTGAAATTGTGCTATAATGTTATATCAGTAATTGATAATCAGAAATCGGAGGATAAACATATGTAAAATTGCGATTGGTGTATATGAAGGAAATTCTTAAAAGGCACACCGATATTGATCACGGCATTGCCAGAGAGGATTTTGAAAGGCACCTGTCTCATCAGGGAATAGCTACAAGCTTTGCCAACTTGAAATTATAGAAGAAATGCGAAAGGAGATGAGATATGTGGACTATAATGAACGAGATCGTATCGATAAAGTTGCATCACAGTTTTGGTCATCTTTTGCAGATGAAGTCATATACCACAATCGGTTTCATCCAAGTCATCCCTTGCTTCTGTTTTTACGGGATTATCTACACACACATGTTGCTCACCTAGGCAGTGGGACAATTCTGTATCGTGCCAGAGTTATTGATTATGATAAGCAAGATGCAGAAAATACAGGCATTGTTAAATTTATTCACAATGAAGAGTGGGGCGCATTTGAAGGGTACGATGAAAAAAATTCATATGTTCCTCCAGCAGTTGTCGTTTCTGCGGGACGTGCAAATCCTGAACGTATCGTATATCTTTATGCTGCAAAAGAAATTATAACAGCAATCGGAGAAACCCGACCGAGAATATTTGACCATATCAGCGTGGCTAAAATTCAGTTGCTCAAGGATATAAAATTGGCCGATTTTACGCATGTTACATACTCTGATGAAATGACCGAGGAACAAGCAAAGATCAATCAGATTATTCATGCTTTTTCCAGACCTTGCAAGGATGCAGTTGATTATATACCTACACAATTTATTGCTGAATATGTCAAAACACTCGGATTTGATGGTATCGCTTTTAACAGCTCATTTGTACCCGGCGGAACAAATCTGACAATATTTTTTCCTGATGTTGCAAAGGCTATTGCTTCCGCACCATATCGGATGGATTCTATTATTTATCGGGCACGTCGCATAGCACCACTAAAGTATTTAGATGCTTTTGATATTATTGCAACAAACGAGAACGATACATAATTATCGATGATTTCCACCCTTCAAAATACCCTTTACAGCTTCTGAAACAGCTTTACTGTGTTGTACAGGATGATACAAAAACACCATATATTGCACTTTGCAAAAACCACGTTGTACAATATATGGTGTAGTTGCTGAACGACATTGAATTCAAGTCCTGTTTCCCGCACCAACAGCAAATAATCCGAACCACTTATTCCTCATCGGAAAAGGGTTCGGATTATTTGTTTTCTTCACAGAAGAGGAGATCAGGGCGATCACCCCCAGACGAAGAGGCGAATAACAAAAAGCGGGATGCCATCATTGTGCTGGCATCCCGCTTTCTATATATATCGGGTCCCTGTAAAACAAAGAGCGCTGTGCACCATAGCACAGCGTTCTTTGTTTCATTCCCCCCGGTACTCCCCGATCACCAGCCCGCTCTCCCTGGCTCGGACCGCCAGTTCTGTACGGTTGGCAAACTGGGTCTTTTCCCGGATACGGAGAATGTGCTGCTTGACCCGGGTAACGGAAAGACAAAGGGTCTCGGCAATGGCAGCGTCAGTCTTGCCGCTTACCAGTTCCCTGAGCACCTCCAGCTCCCGCTCTGTAAAATCGTTGCTGAGGGCCGCACCAAGACGGGTGATGGGTGCGGAATCCGGGTAGATGGATTCCCCTGCCATGGTACGATCCATGATCTTGAGCAACGCCTCGGCGGTAGGTTCCTTGTACCAGAAGCTGTCCACCCCGATCTTTCGGGCGTGGGCAATGTAGCTGTACTCCGGCTGACTGGTGATGATGATGATCTTGGTTTGCGGATAGAGCTGCTTCAGTTTTTCCGCCACCTCGATACCGTTGGCATCCATGGCGGTGCATACATCCATCAGGATCATATCCACCCGGTTGGTCATGCAGTAAAGCTCTGCCATGGCTGCACTGTCCAGCGAGGGCAGCAGGTGGTAATTGGGGCTTGTGCTGATAAAGATCTCCATCAGCTTTCTCGCCATAGGATCATCTTCC
>SVGY01000006.1:89999-127029 GCA_015056145.1 Clostridiales bacterium | reverse complement strand
AGCCGTAACGGCAGCAAGCGGGGTTGGTGCCGCCGCCGCCACCCATGAAGCCCAGCTTGGTGAAGCCTTCCTTCACGATGGCATAGCCGGCCAGGTAGCCGCTCTGCTCTTCCATGAAGGCGATGGGGGCAACGTTGGCAAGGCCCAGCTGCCAGCCGTCGATGAACACGAACTTAACATCGGGGTACTCGGTAGCGGCCTTTTCCAGAGCGGCAGCCTGCATGAAGCCGGCGCACACAACAACCTTGGCGCCGCCATCGCAGGCAGCCTTCATGGCGTCGTAGCGGTCGTCATCAGTAGCCTGGTCGCCGTTGGCGGGCTGATAGTACTTGTAGGTCAGGCCATTGGCGGCGGCATAAGCCTTAACGCCGTTCCAGGTGCCCTGGTTGAAGGACTTGTCCTTCAGCTGACCAACGTCAGTAACGAAGGCGAGTTCATACACGCCGTTTTCGGATACGCACTCGTCGGGAATGGTTTCGGGATCCACAGCTTCAGCAAAGCTGGCGGTGCAGGCGAAAACCATCACGAGAGCCAGAAGAGTAGCAAGAAACTTCTTCATAATGAATGTTTCCTCCTTTAATTTTTTCCCTTTGTAATCAGGGAAGTTCTGAAATAAGTATAGCATTATGCAGGATTATTTTCAAGGGATTTATGCACTTTCCACATGTATACATTTGCAGGGGAGCGGGGTTATGGAAAAGAAATAATTTTCCGGGAACAAAACCGGCGGGCGTATCGTCTTTTTGTATGTAAGCCCCAATAACAAGGAGGAACGAACTATGAACCGTAAAAAATGGTTTTCACTTTTTACCGCAATTATGACCGCCATGGTACTGCCCTTTTCCGGCATGGCCTCCGAGGGCGGATATCTGCAGGAATTGCAGGGTTATGTAACCCTCATGGTGGACGGCGGCTTCATTATGAATGATGTAAACCTGGGTCAGGTACTGTGCAATGTGGATGAAACCACCGTAATGGAAGGCGATGCCATTGAGGACGGCGTTCAGGAAGGTGATTATGTTCTGGTTACCTTTGACGGCCGCCTGACCCGCAGCATTCCCCCGCAGGCCCATGCGGACCGCATTGTCAGCTACAAGCTGGAGGGTGTTGTGCTGGAGAGCATGACGGAGAATATGCTGGCCATCGAGGTACCCGAGCAGGGCGAAGTATGGGTGTATGTGGAGAATCTTTCTTCCAATGTATTGCCCGGTATGAATGTTACCGTATACTATGACGGCATCATGGCGCTGAGCTATCCCGCACGGGTGTCTGCCCGGGAGCTGGTGCTGCCTGAAGTGAATGGTACCGTTGGTGAAATGACGGAAAACGGCTTTATGCTGACGCTGGAAGACGGCGCACAGCTGGAAATTGCCACCAGCGCCCAGACCCGCTACAGCAAGCTCCATCAGACCGAGGCCACTGAAGAGGTGGAGGCTGCAACCGAGGAAGAAGTACTCTATGCAGGCGTGGAAGCTTTCGGTGAATCCGCCCAGGAAGAACCTGAACAGACCCCCGCTGCAGAGGAAGAAACTGCCCAGGAGGAAACTGCCGCAGAAGAACCTGCGGAGAATGTAGCCGAAGAAGAAACTCAGCCTGCTGAGGAAACCGCCGAAACTGCCGGCGAGGAAGAAACCGCAACGGATGCTGAAGAATCTGCCCCTGATGCTGACGAAACCGACGAACAGCCCGCCGCCGAAGCAGAGGCATCCACCGAAACCATCGCTTCCTCCGAGGAGACTGCCAGCACCAGCGTGAATGCAGCCGATTTCCTTGGCGAGGGCGACCGGGTAACTGTGTACTACGGCGGAAGCCGTGGCGGCGAGGGCCCGCTGCATGCCCTGAAGATCATCATCCTGAACTGATGCGTTGACAGGAGAATAAAGGCTTGCTATAATGCAGGGGATGGAGAGATTCCATCCCCGCATTTTATATAGAAACGGAGTGACAGGATGCGCAAGTAATGCTGCCGGTATCCCATGATTTACGGGAAGGGCATAAGCGGAAACCTTCTGTATATTTTGGAAGGTCTGCTTTGCTGTGGCAGCAGGGGGCGCATCCGTCGGCCGGTGTAAAACATAGCTGACGGCAGGTGAAATCTACGGATTTTTCCTGTTGTTTTTTCTTTTGGTGTTGCCGGAGAAACCTGGCAAACCTGCCATCGGGAAAACATGCCCGCATTTTCTGCCCCTTCCCCTTGCGAAGGAGGTTTTTTCTTTATGCGAATTTCCATTCAGAATCTGAATTTTACCTACGACGGCAGCGCCGAGCCGGTGTTTCCCGGCTGGAGCGTGGAGCTGGATACGGGCTGGCGGCTGGGCCTTACGGGGCGCAATGGCCGGGGCAAGACCACGCTGCTGCGGCTAATGTGCGGCACATATCCCCATGGGGGAACCATTCAGCTGCCCCTCGTGCCGGTGTATTTTCCCTACCCGGTGGAGGATTCTGACGAAATGACCCTGGATGTAATGGAAGCGGCATCCGGCGGGGAGCCGATGTGGAAGCTGATGTGGGAGATGAATCAGCTGGAATTGCGGGAGGATGTGCTCTACCGGGCCTTCTCCACCCTGAGCCGTGGCGAGCAGACCAAGGCGCTGCTCTGCGCCCTGTTCACCCGGGAGGACGTGTATCCCCTCATTGATGAGCCTACCAATCATCTGGATCTGAACGGCAGGCAGGCGGTGGCCCGGTATCTGCGGCGCAAGGACGGTTTTTTGCTGGTGAGCCATGACCGTGCCTTTCTCAATGAGTGTATCGACCATGTGCTGAGCATCAACCGTACGGGCTTTGAGGTGGTACAGGGCGACTATGACAGCTGGCAGGAACAGTTCGACCGTCGCAACGCATATGAACTGAAGCGGAACAGTGAACTGAAACAGGATATCGCCCGCCTGTCCGAAAGCGCCCGGCAGGCCGCAGCCTTTGCTTCCCGTACGGAAAAGGATAAATTCCATGTGCCGGAAAGCGAGGCGGCCATAACGGACAGGGGTTATGTTGGCGCAAGAAGCGCCGCCATGATGAAACGGGCCAAAAACACCCTGCGCCGCCGGGAGAGGGCGCTAGATGAAAAAAGGGAGCTTCTTCACGATGTTGAGTCCGTGGGCGATTTGAAAATCACCACGCTGAGTCACCCCAAAAAGGAACTGGTTACGGTGGAAAACGGTTTTGTGGCCTATGGGGATTCGGTGCTGCTGGAAAATATTGCTTTCACCCTCAGGCAGGGGGAACGGGTGGCATTGACGGGGGCCAACGGCTGTGGCAAAAGCAGCATCCTCAAAACCATCGCAGGGGTATCCGGGGCGCTGAAGGGGACACTGCGCATGCCCAACGGGCTGATCCTTTCCTATGTGCCCCAGGAAACGGATTTTCTCAGGGGAAGCCTGAGGGAATACATTCGTTACAATCAGCTGGACGAGAGCCTGCTGAAAGCTATACTGCGCAATCTGGGCCTGGGACGGGAGCAGTTTGATCTGCCCCTGGAAGGCTACAGCGACGGCCAGAAAAAGAAACTGCTGCTGGCGGCAAGCCTGGCAAAACCTGCACACCTCTATCTGTGGGATGAACCCCTGAATTACATCGACGTGCTCAGCAGACGGCAGATTGAGGAACTGCTGCTTCAGGCAAGCCCCACCATGCTTTTGGTGGAACATGACCGGATGTTTCTTGACCATGTGACAGACAGGCGCATAGAATTGTGAAAAACTGAATAACATAAACAGAAGCGCACTTGCCCACCGCCTTTCCGGGCGGAAGGTTAGTGCGCCTTTGTACGTTCATTCCCAGCCGGTATCACCCAGCTTGATGGCCTTTGTGGCAATGGAAGAGTTGATGTACTGATCCAGCGCGCATCCGCCAATATCCTCGTAGAAATCCACAATGGCAAAGCCTGCATCTGTCTGGCCCTGTATCTGGTCTTCCAGCGTGTGGCTCCAGTAAAAGCCGTCCGCTTCTGCGATGGCCCTGGTTTCCGGGTCGTCCAGATGGTCGATATCGGCATAGGGAATGCGGTTTTCCACCTGCAATATTCCTCTTTCAAACTTGCCCACGTTGAAGATGCTGCTGATGGGATTTCCAAACCCTGCCAGAAGCAAGCCGTTTTTCTTAAGAACCCGGGCGCATTCCTTCCACACGGGGCGCACGTTGTCGATATATCCATTGGACCAGGGATGCACGATACAATCAAATATTTCATCATCAAAAACGGACAGATCCTGCATGTTGCCCTGCACGGTACGGAGGGGGAGATGATCCCGTTGGGCAACAAACTGATCCTTCATGAGCTGCACCCTGCTGTTGTCAAATACAGTTACATCTGCTCCTGCTGCCGCAAGGATGGGCCCTTGCTGCCCGCCGCCCCCCGCAAGGCAAAGAATCTTTTTTCCTTCCAACTTTTTGGGAAACCAGCTGGCAGGCACGGGCCTGGACGGGGTCAACACGATGCTCCAGACGCCTTCCCTGGCAAGATTCACTTTGTCGCTGGAAACAGCAACAGACCAGATATCGTTGTTCTCCGAGCGCTTATCCCATATCTGGGAGTTTTTTTCTATATAAGACATGATAAGGCCTCCTGGAATTTGCGGATGTTGAAGACTGTATAACGCCGGCATGCGGCGTTTTTTATTCTATCACAGCATGCGGAAAATGCAAAAAAGGGAGAGGTCGGACAGGGCAGACATCGGAATATACGTTTTGTCCTGACATTTTGTTTTTGCCGGGTGGACAAAAAAACAATCTTAAAAAATGACATTTTTTTTATGCGAAAACCGGGTTCAAAATAGGGACAACCGGGGAAATGTGATAGAAGAAACCTGGATTTTTCTGGGTTTGCAGTCCTTTTGAAAACGTTTTAGGGAAAGGGGCGGGCTGTTTTTCTGGTGTACAGGATTATTGACATGATGTGTGTTTTTTATTTCATGTACTTATTTTCGTACAAATTAACAACTTAACCGATTACTTAATTGGAATATCGGACTTTTTGACATATGGAGTGCTAAAAAACAGACCGATTTCGACAAAAAGAAGGATACTTTTGTCCGAAAGTTGAGACAAAACAGCGTTGAGACGTTTTTTAAGGTTGTTTACAATTGTCGTAAATGGGAAAGAAGTTCCCAGAAAGTATAAGGAGGACTATCAACATGCGTAAACTGGTAGCATTGCTGCTGGCTCTGTCCATGATCCTGTCCATGGCTTCCATCGCCCTGGCTGAGACCGAAGAGCCCATCGTTGTCACCGTGTTCCGTGGCGATCCCGGCGATCAGCCCGACAGCGACAACAAGATCTACAAAATGATCGAAGAAGAATTTGGCATCAAGTTCGAAATCGAGTTCCTGGCCGGCGACCTGGACGAAACCCTGGGCACCAAGCTGGCTAACGAAGAGTATCCCGATCTGTTCGACGGCGGCAACTCTGCTGAGACCCTGATCAACGCCGGCGCCCTGATCGACCTCATGCCCTACATCACCGAGGAAGGCACCCCCAACCTCTACAACCACATCAAGGATCTGCTGCCCCAGCTGGTCAATGAGAACGGCGAACTGTTCATCATCCCCAACTACGGCATCCACTACAACGCTCAGATCCAGATGGCCTGCAACGGCCCCGCTTTCTTCATCCAGAAGCAGGTTCTGGCTTGGGACAACTATCCCCAGATCAAGACCCTGGATCAGTACTTCGATCTGATCGAGCGCTTCATCGCTGCTAACCCCACCGATGAAAACGGCGCCGCTTACGAAGGCTTCGCCATCCTGTGCGAAGACTGGCGTCACTTCTGCCTGATCAACCCCGTTCAGCACCTGATGGGCCGCCCCAACGACGGTGAAGTGCTGATCAACGTGAATTCCGGCAACTACGAAACCGAAACCTTCATCGACAAGCCCTATGCAAAGCCCTACTACAAGAAGCTGAACGAAGCTTACAAGAAGGGCCTCATCAACCCCGACACCTTCGTTATGACCTATGACCAGTACATCGCCAAGCTGTCCAGCGGCACCGTTCTGGGTATGTTCGACCAGACCTGGGACTTCGGCACCGCCACCGCCGCTCTGGAAACCGCCGGTATGTACAAGAACACCTACATCGCTCTGCCCCTCGTTTATGACGAGTCCTACGGCTTCGGCGTTATCGAAGAGCACTACCTCAACGGCGCTGTGCCCAACAAGGATCGTGGCTTCGGTATCTCCACCAGCTGCGAAGATCCTGAGCGCATGATCGCCCTGTTCGAGGCTCTGCTGTCCGACGAATGGCAGAAGATCCTGCAGTGGGGTATTGAAGGCGAAGACTACTATGTAGAAAACGGCCGTATGCTGATGACTGCTGAGCAGTACAACGTCCGCTCCGACGCTACCTGGAAGAAAGCCAACCAGGCTCTGGCCATCTGGGAATCCGCTCCCAAGAAGCAGGGCACCATGGATGACGGCAACGCCTGGGCTCCCGCCGATCAGGATGAAAACTACTTCGCTCTGATGAGCGACTACGACAAGGAATTCCTGACTGCCTACGGCTACAAGAAGCCCGCTGACTTCTTCAACGCTCCCATCGAGCTGGCTCCCTACGGAGAAGCTTGGCAGATCGACAAGGCTCCCATCCAGGATGACTACGATGACTACCTCCTCATCCAGGATCAGTGGCTGCCCAAGATCATCATGAGCGCCGACGATGCAGAATTCGATGCCAACTGGGATGCTTTCGTTGCTGAAATCACCCCCAGCGCTCAGATTTACACTGAGTTCATGCAGGCTGAAGTTCTGAAGCTCGTGGAACTGGCCACCAAGTAATCTAATTCTTTCAACGCTATGGGGAGAGACTCTTCTCTCCCCATAGTTTTTTCGGAAAGGGGTACACAACGATGACGGCGGTAACTCAGAATATACCGGGTCAGACTTCCAGAAAGAAGAGCATCTGGAACAAACTTTGGGAGCAGAAATACCTGCTGCTGATGTCTGTTCCTGTGCTTTTGTATGTTCTGTTCTTTAACTACTACCCCCTGTGGGGCTGGCGCTATGCTTTTGAAAACCTGGATACCAAAACCATCAAAACCGGCGCAGACTGGATTGGTCTTGGCAACTTCCAGTGGCTCTTTGGCCGTGACGACTTCATCCAGAGTATCTGGAACACCCTGGCCATGAGCACCATCAACCTTGTGCTGGGCACGCTGTCCGCAGTACTCCTGGCAATTCTCCTTAACGAAGTCCGCAATAAGGGCTTCAAGCGTACGGTGCAGACCGTTACCTATCTGCCTCACTTCTTGAGTATGGTAATCGTAGTATCCATGGCTCAGGAAATTTTTGCCTACAATGGTCCTGTCAACCATGTTCTCAAGACGCTCGGTCTGACGAAGGACACCGTCTACTGGCTTGGTGATAAGAAGTACTTCTGGGGCCTCGTGGGCGTAATCAATGTGTGGAAGGAAGTAGGCTGGAACTCCATCATCTACATTTCCACCATGACCTCTATCGACCCCACTCTTTATGAAGCGGCAGCTATCGACGGCGCAGGCCGTTTCCGCCGTATTCTTCACGTTACGTTGCCCGGCATCAAGTCCACCTTCGTGGTTCTTTTGATCATGAACATCGGTCACTTGATGGAGGCTGGTTTTGAAATCCAGTACTTGCTCGGCAACGCTCAGGTTCTTGATCGTTCTCAGACCATCGACGTTTTTGTTATGAACTATGGTATTGGTAATAATAAATATGGCCGTGCTATTGCAGCCGGTATGTTCAAGAGCGTTGTTGGTATCATTCTTCTCTTTGGCGCCAACTTCATTGCGAAGGCCCTGGATGAAGAAACTTTGCTGTAAGGGAGGGATATCCAGTGACTGCACCCGCTATTACATTGAATAAAAGAAAAAGCCAGAAACGGGATATCGTTTTCCCGATTGTTAATACCATTATTCTCTGCCTGCTGATGTTCATTACCCTTTACCCGGTACTGAATACCGTAGCCATTTCCTTCAACGATGGTATTGACGCCGTTCGTGGCGGCATCGGCCTCTGGCCCCGTGTTTTCAGCACCAAGGCTTACGCCGACCTGCTCTCCGACGAGCTGACCTATAACGCATTTGGCATCTCCGTTGCCCGTACGGTGATCACCACCCTGCTGAACCTGCTGTTCACCTCCATGCTGGCCTTTTCCCTGAGCCGCAAGGAATATGTGCTTGGCAAGTTCATCACCCTGACTGTGGTTATGACCATGTACGTCAACGCTGGTCTGATCCCCAACTTCCTGCTGATCTCCAGAACGCTGAACCTGGACGGTACCTTCTGGGTTTACATCATTCCCACCATGTTCAGCTGCTTCAATATGATCGTTATCCGTACCTACATCATCGGCCTTCCCGAGGCGCTGGTGGAATCCGCACGTATTGACGGCGCTAATGACCTGCGTATCTTCTGGCAGATCATCTTCCCCCTGTGCACCCCCGTGCTGGCCACCGTTGCCCTGTTTGTGGCTGTAGGTGCATGGAACCAGTGGTTTGACACCCAGCTGTACAACGGCGGCAAGAAGTATCTGCATACCCTGCAGTACCTGCTGAAGATGAAGTTGGCCACCTCCACCCAGAGCGCCAACTCCGCCAACGCCACCGCTGACGCTCTGGCCCACGCCAGCAAGACCACGCCTATCACCGTTCGCTGCGCTACCACCGTTGTATCTGCTGTGCCGATTCTGGTGGTTTATCCCTTCCTGCAGCGCTACTTCGTTACCGGCATGGTGCTGGGCGGCGTAAAGGGCTGATTATTACACTATCACCGGGAAAGGCAGGTTACCTACCATGTCCCTCTTGATGTTCTACGAACGTCGCACCGAAGACGTTACTGTAAGTTATATCTGCGACCATCCCTTTCCGTCTCATGTTCATGATGAGGCTGAAATCGTGTGCGTTACTGCGGGTACGCTGCAGTTGACCGTCGCCGGTATGAGGCGGGAAATGTTTCCCGGCGATATAGTGCTGATTTTCCCAGCGGTTCCCCACAGTTATGACGAAGTTTCCGACGATATCGAGGGCCTTACCTGGATCTTCCGTCCGGATATCATCCCCGAGTTCAGCAGAAACTTCCGTACCATGCTGCCGTGTAACCTGTTCATTTCGCCAAAGGAGCAGGCACCGGAGCTCCGGCAGATCATTCGTCACCTTCAAACCCTTTCCGAGGCGGAGATCGAGCCGCTGAAAACCGGTTATCTGCATCTGTTTCTCTCCTATGTGTTTGCCAGGTTGGATATGCAGCCCCTGGACAAGAATGCGCAGCCCAATCTGATCTATCAGGTGCTCAACTATATTGCGGAGCACTTCACCGAGCCTCTTTCCCTGGAAAGCACGGCCCATGCGCTGGGCATCAGCAGGATTCACCTGTCGCATATCTTTTCCCAAAGATTGCATGTCAGTTTCCGGCAGCACATCAACTCGCTGCGGGTCAGCAAAGCCTGTTCGCTGCTGAGGGATACCAACATCTCCATATCGGAGATCGCCTATATGTGCGGCTATGGTAATCCCCGCACGTTCCACCGGGCTTTTGTGGCACAGCGTAACATCGCCCCCAACCAATACAGGGCGCAGGTTACAAAACACAATGGTGAAAAAAAGGAACCCATTCCAAACATGATCCCTCCCGTGGAGGAGTGAATGACAAAAAGGCCTTTCGTTGACAGCGAAAGGCTTTTTTGATAGACTTTTTTCAGTAAAATATGAAAGCAGGGGGCAGACTAATGAAGAAGCCTGTTTTGAATAAAGAAAAAGCATCACTCCGGCTGTGCAGCGCAAGCATGCTGCTGTACAGCTTCTGGCTATTGCTGCCGGCGGTGCAGACCCTTGGGGGTGCAATATGCGGCGCAGCGGCGGTGGCTCTTTTTGTGGCAGGCCTTCTTCTGGATGCGGAGGAGTGGAAAGCCCATTGGAAGCTGCTGATTGTGCAGGGAGCCTGCGCTTTGGCGATGCCCCTGGTGCTGTATGTTTTTCTCCAGCGGGGCGGCGCCTCGTTGCCGGGATTCTATGCCCAGAACCTGATGCTGTGGTATCCGCTGATCTTTGCTTCCTATGCACTTCGCAAGGAAGACAAAACGCTCTGGCGTTATGCAAAAATAGTGCTCATTGCCATGATGCTCATCACCACACTGACCACCATCGGCTGGATGTGCCAGGGCCTCACGGTGAAAAAGCTGTTCCATACTTATCCCCGTATGCTGGGCAGCGGAGCCACAGACCCCGAAACGGCCCGCAAACTGATGCTGCGGAATATTGGTGGATATGATTTTGTGTATGCAGCGGTAATGGCGATCCCCCTGCTTTGCGTGGGGATTCATGCATCAAAGGGATGGAAAAGGGTGGGATATCTCGGTTTTCTTGCCCTTGTGCTGGTGATGATCGTCATGAGCCAGTATACATATGCAATGGTGTATGCTGCAATTGTGCTGGTGGTGGAACTCACTGCCCTGGCCGTCAGGAAAATATTCCGGATAAAGCTTGGCACATCGCTTCTGATCGGGCTTTTGTCCCTTGTGATTATCTTTTTGCTCAGAGAACCCATTGTTTCCCTGGGCATCTGGAGCGCCGACAAACTGAAAATGCGGGAAATGCGCAATAATCTGCGCAGATTGCTGAAAATGCTTCAGGGAACCAGCATTGCCACCGGAAACCGCCTTGATCATTATGTGCTTGCATGGGAAGGATTCAAGGCGTCCCCCGTTATCGGCACTCTTTTTACGGCAGAAAAACAGTTGAGCCAGCACAGCGAGCTGCTGGATCTGCTTTCTGGGATGGGTGTTGTTGGTACGGCTTTGGTGGGAATTATGATCGGCATAATGCAGCAGGGCCTCTGGAAAGGCGCAAAAAAGAGCACCATGTTTCCCCATCTTGTGCTGATGGGGGCGGCGCTCCTGATGCTGAGTACATTTGGTACATCTTTTTACAGCAGGGATGTATACCTGGTTTATGCCATGGGGCTTCTGCTGGTTGGCAGCGAAGCGGTTACTCCGTTTCCCGGGCCCGGGGAAGGCTCCAGCGATACTTTGCAGACAACAGGCGAATAACAATGGTGACAGCCATTCCAGCGATCATTGCCCAGTCAAGGCCGATAACAGGCCAAAGCCACAGGCAAAGCAATGCCCCGGCAATGGCGGCGCATGCATAAATATGCTTAACGAAAATATAGGGCCGGTCACCGGCAAAAAGATCACGGATCACACCGCCGCCCACACCGGTAATAACGCCCACAAATACCAGCAGGAAAGCGTTTGAATTAAAGCCCGCCAGCACCGCCACACGCATGCCGTACACCGTGAAAAGCCCAAGACCGGCAGAGTCTGCAAGGAGAAGGAGCCGGTCATAGACATGGTGCCTGAGAAGGAAGCGGCGTACAAAGGGGAAAAACAGGATTACCGAAACCACAATGGCCAGAAAAACATTTCGAGGGTTTACCAGTGCCGTGGGCGGCGTTATGCCCAGCAGCAGATCCCGGACGATGCCGCCGCCGACCGCCGTGGTGACGCCCAGCATGCATACACCGAAAATATCCATATTCTTCTTAAGGCCTGTCATAGCTCCACTGATGGCAAAGG
Source organism: Clostridiales bacterium (assembly GCA_015056145.1). GTDB lineage: Bacteria > Bacillota > Clostridia > Christensenellales > Aristaeellaceae > Limiplasma. The sequence continues at coordinate 115,485 of SVGY01000006.1, read as the reverse complement.
AAATGGTACCGACAATATCCAGACAGAAAATCAGATAATCCATAATGCAGTATCCTTCCGTTGGGCGCTGTGGGTTGTAATGGAGTTTATTCTTCCTGACTGCCGGCACGGTCCTGGGCACGGATGCGCCCGCAAAGAAGCGTGCATACATCGCCTGCAATCTGCAAAAGGCGAGGGTCGCTGATCAATTCCAGCTTTTGGGAGAAACGGGTATTGATGGCCCCGATAAGGAAGGGGCAACCAACAAGGCTCTGTTCAATGGGAAAGAACAGGGCCGCTTCCATTGCATCGGAAAAAATCCTGGCCTCCCGGATAATACCGCCTTCCCGGCGCAGGAGTACGGAAACGCTGCCCCAGGGAAAACGCTCGGAAATGGAAAAATCGTAGTCCATTTTGGAGGGATAGATCCATTCCGGTGCTGCGAAGTTGCGAGAATAGGATTGGATGGAATTCTGATCCATCATCTGCTCGTCAAGCCAAGCAGGCTCGGAACGATAAAAGGCGGAAAAGCCATGGAACAAGCATTGCTCAACATCTGCCACGGTAATATCTGTGGATGTTTCCTGCATATTCATGCATGCGGGCTGACCGCTGGAGTGGGTATGATCCTGCCTGAAGCATTGAGCCATGGCGTAAAGATCCGTGCTGATATGAAAGCTGCCATGATGAAGCGCCACAGAGCCTTCCTTGAAAAAGTTGCTCTGACAGAAAAGCCTGCCGCCGCTGCGGAGAAATGCGCTGGAGGTGGAATCGCAACGGATGCCGAAGCAACCTGCAACCTGGGCCAGCAGCTGCAACTGGCGGACAGCATCAAACTCTCTTTTGGGAAGGATGATGCTGAAGTTGAGGGTACCCATATCCTGATAACCGGCAGGGCCGCCGGAAAGCCTGCGTGTGATGATGCCGCCATTTTCCAGGAAGCTTTCCACCTGGCACTCAAACCAGGGGTTCTGATTTCTTCCAACCACAAAAGACTGCCGGTTCTGGTACAAAAAAAGAATGGCAGTGCTGTCCGGAAGGGTATCCATCAGGTGCTTCTCGATGGCAAGATTGCGGCAGGGGTCGTTGTCCCGGGCAATCAGGCAGGCGGTACGACGAATCATGGCGGTAATACCTCTCGGTGTGAACAAAAGTAATTCCTGTATAAATTCGCCGCCGGTGGATGATATTCCTGCATAGCCGTACAGGATGAGGTAAACAGAATGTTACAGAAAAACCCCGAAGGAGCCGGATCAAGGCATTCCTTCGGGGTCAGTTTTTACGGGGATGATCTGCGCCGCCTGCGCTGAGGTGCGGGGCTGGTTTGAGTTTGTTCCTGGGGCACAGTGGGATTCGGTGCGGGTGCAGGCTCCTGGGGGGCCGCAGGAACAGCAGGCGTCACGGATTGGGGAGACGGGGGAGCCATAGCGGCAGGAGGTTCAGGCGGGGGCAAAGGAACCGGCGAGTTGCCTGCCTGCTGGGGCTCATCCATGGGATGAGGTGCGCTGCCGGGCTTTGTGGCATTGGATGCTGAAGCGGATTTATCGCCACGCTTTTTGTTGCTCTTTCCGGCGGCTTTGGCGATGCTGTCCCTGTACTTGCCAAAGGGACTGGGAGCCTCCTGATGCACAAGCTGGGTATCAAGGCTGCGATAACAGTTTTTGCTGAAGCCAGCCTTGAGAAGGAAGCGGAGTTTTGTCCAGATGCTCTGGGGTGCAAACAGACCACGCCATGTGCTGCGGGCTGCATCCACCTGTTTTTCGCCAGGTTTCATCCGGCTGTAATTGGACAGGGCCAGGCTGCGCCACAGGGGAAGGATCTGCACCGGGAGAGCTTTCTGCTTGTCGAGCCTGCGGGCATAGCGGAGGGGAGTTTCGCCCTTGCGCAGTGTACAGCCACGAATCATAAGAACGGTGTTGCAGGCGTTGCCGTAAACAAACACCTTGTCCTGAATCTCTGTCTTGCGTTTGGCCACCTGGTCGGGCGTGTGCTGCCAGAGCCATACAGCCAGCGCCGCCAGCAGCAGGAGGATCAGCAGAAGAATCCAAAGCATAGGCCGGTGGGGCTGTTCTTTATCATCGGGAAGGGGTTCGTCCTCCGGGGGCGGGGGAGTTTCGGGCTGGTCCTCCGGCAGAGGATCATCCTCTGGCGGCGGGGTGGGTTCAGGCTCGTCCTCCTCCGGGGGCGGGGGAGTAGGCGTGGGTTCCGGGGTAGGCGTGGGCGTCGGGTCCGGCTCGTTGCTGTCGCTGGCAGCACGCTGCAGGGGGGTGGGGTCAAAAGGAACCCAGCCAAAGCCCTTAAAATATACTTCTGTCCACGCATGGGCATTCTTTTCGGTAACGTAAGCAAAACCGTCTTCTTCCGGTTCGGCAATGAAACCTTCCACATACCTTGCGGGCAGACCGGCCATGCGGCACTGTACCGTCATGGCGGAAGCAAAGTAAGTGCAGTAGCCCTTTTTGCCCACATAGAGGAAGTGGGTGACGAAGTCCTGATCCTCGGGCGTATCCTCCGGGGTGAGGGTATAGCCGTAACGCCGTTGCAAATCACGCTGAATGGCGCAGGCCTTGTCATAGGGAGTGGCAAAATCGGCGAGCAGAGTGTTCAGATCATCCCACATGAACTGCTGGCTGCTGAGGTGCTCGGGCAGAACCGTGTATTTGGCATGGATGCTCTGATAGTAATCGTCACGCTCGGGAGCTGCGTTGATAAGTGCGCCCAGTGCGCTGTCGCCGCCTTCGATGACCGGCGCAAAAACGGTGTAACCATCGCCGGCCACAAGGTTGCGGGTGATGAAAAGCTCGCTGCTCTCATTGAAATAGGGCACCATGCTGCCATAGGTGGTGAGGCTGCGCACGCTGACGGGCACGAAGAGGGTAGAAGCGGATTTTTCGGGATCAAGGCTCTGAATCTGTACGGTTACTGCCTGCTGATCCAGCAGGGTGGTTGCGCTCAGCACAGATTTTGCAGGCATATCCTCCAGGAAAACGCTGCGTCTGAGACTGCTCCAGCGGGGGTTGATATAAAGGCAGCGGCGCTCCATACTTGCGCCGGTCCAACTGCGCCCGGTGTAGGTATCCTTGGTGACGCCCCTGAGAAGCAGTTTGCGGTCGGTTTTCACCGTCATGACCGGATTGGTGCCGGGTTCCACTGCGCCACCCAGTTGGGACTTGCCGTTGGGATAGAAACCGTAATCGTTCAGGCTGAATATTTTACGGGAATCAGAAAAGAAAAGATAGTCGGTGATGGTTTGTTTAAGCTCCATGGCTTTTTCATGCAGCTTGGGCAGAACCACGTTTTCGCCGGGGGCAATGAGCATGCCAAGCACCACCAGCAAGGCGGCCATGGGCAGTACCTGGAAAAGATTGCTGCGCTCGTGGGAGGCCTGGGAGATCAGCAGCAGGACGGCAATGAGGGCGGGGGCTGCGTACCACATAAAACTGTGCTGGCCCATGCTCCAAAGGCCGAACATTACAAGAGCCACCATCAGCAGCGCAGGAATAAAACCCATGCTGCGTGCGGAAAAGGCGTAGGCCAGCAGAGCAGAGAAAATAGCCAGAACCACGCCGATGCGGGATGCAAACAGAAGCGTTGCTGAGGTGACACCGTTGAGGTAAAGGGCGACAGCCTTAATGGTTTCACCGATGCTGACAAAAAGGCCGCCCTTTGGGAAGAAGAAAAGAAGAATAATGCCAAGGACACCAAGCCCGGCAGAAATAAGGCGCATTTTAGTGCTCACGCCCTGCAGAACCAGCAGGCCCACCACCGCCGCAGAAACCAGCGAAGCGGGCAGGATCATGTTTTGAACCTTCAGGGCGAAAAGCAGAGGCCAGAGCACGCCGAAACACAAAAGGAGGCTGGTCAGCAGGCGGGAAAGGCGTTCGTTCTGAAGGACGGGGGATTTCTGCATGCCTTGGTCTCCTTTCGTTGGAAGGTGTATGGCTATGGATCAGGTTTTGGTTTCCTGGGAGGGCGGCTTAACATTGGAGGGGGATACATAGTTCACCTCAATGCCGCCCTGTTGCAGACGGGCCACCAGAAGATTGCGCTCCGGGTGGTCGGTACGGAAGGTGACAAAGTACAGGCGGACGTTAGGGCCCATGCGCTTCATGCGGATGATCAGATCCACCACCGCAGAGGAAAGCCTGGTGGTGATGATAACCACTGCGCCGATTTTGCGCAATTCGCCCATCTGCATCATCAGCACACGTTCAAAACGCTCTGTTTCGTTGAAGGTACAGCGTGCCAGCTCGTCCAAAAGAACGGGCAGACCCATGGTGCTGGAATACTCCATGGGACGATCGCCCACCAGGGGCAGACGCACCTGATTATCCAGCCGTATCTGGCAGGATACAACAGATGCGGCGGTTTCCAGCAATGCGTCCTTGAGGTAGGCTGCGTGCTCCTCAGGAACACCGGTGCCAAGGTGCGGCGGCGAGGTATCCAGCATAACAAGGGCGTCGGGCAGGGCGGGTTCTTCAAACTGGCGAACCATGAGGGTCTGCTTGCGGGCGCTCATTTTCCAGTGGATGCGCTTCAGCGGGTCGCCCACTTGATAGTTGCGGAAATCACTGGGGGTAGTGGGATCTTCCATGGCCCGCTTCATGGTTTCCACGCCCATATCGCCGGCGGCAAAGGTGAGGGGCTCCACCTCAAAGGGCACAGGCAGTACAAGAAGTTCCTGTCCTTCAATAACAGGCTGATGTTTGCGCTTGAAAAAACCGAAAACATCGCTCACTTCATAGCTTTCTACGCCGGGAAACATTGCGCCCACATGGTCTGCTGCAAATTTGTGGGTAACACGCTGGCGGCGTTTGCCCAGCTGTGTAAGATAGATTACACCGGCGGGAGTATTGCTGGTGGCACGCATGTGCAGCTTGATGGGGGCAATGGGCAAAAAACCACGGTGGCTGACGGCGATATCCATGCTGACCACTTCGCCACGGTTTACCTTCTGGCCGCTGAGGGCGTTGCTGACCTTGACGGTTTTTTCAGCCAGGCGGACGCTGACCAGAGCAAAGATCCACGCCAGAAAGATAATGGTAGCCAGCACAAAGTACACCCTGTTTCCCATGGAAAGGGCGGAAAAGAGGAAAAACCCAAAGAGAATGCTCATGGTAAGGTTTGCTTTTTTCATCCCCGGCCGGCAGCTCCTTTCTCAGCGTGATGGAAAAAATGCCTCAGGAAAGGCGCAGCGGAACGGGTACGTTTTCAACAACAGCAATAAGAATGCGCTCGGCAGAGATATTTTTCATTTTGGCTTCTGCGTTGGGCATGATGCGGTGAGCCAGCACGGGCAGTACCATACGCTGCACATCCTCCGGCAGCACATAATCACGCTCGTTCAGCAGTGCGCAGGCCTGTGCGCCACGGATCAGCGCAATGGCGCCACGGGTGGATACGCCCAGTTGCAGGCTGGGATGGGTACGGGTCATGGCAGCGATGGAAGCCACATAATGGCGCACTTCCTTGGAGCAGTACACTGTGCCCACAAGGCCTTGCAGGTCGATAACATTCTGGGCAGAACAGACGGGCCTCAGCTGGGACTGGGGCTTTTCCGTGCCGGAGAAACGTTCCAGAACGGCCATTTCCTCCTCCAGGGTGGGATAACCCATGGAAATACGGATGAAGAAACGGTCCATCTGGGCTTCGGGCAGGGGATAGGTGCCCACGAACTCTGTGGGGTTCTGGGTGGCAAGCACCATAAAGGGCTTGGGCAGCGGGTGGGTCTGGCCGTCCACCGTTACCTGGTATTCCTCCATGACCTCCAGAAGGGCGCTCTGGGTTTTGGGGGAGGTACGGTTGATTTCGTCAGCCAGGGCGATTTGGCACATGATGGCACCGGGATGGAATTCCATTTCGCCGGTTTTCATATTGACCATGGTAAAGCCCGTTACGTCGGAAGGAACAACGTCCGGGGTGAACTGAATGCGGTTGAAGCTGCAATCCAGCGATTTTGCCATGGCGGATACCATGGTGGTCTTGCCGGTGCCGGGCACGTCTTCCAGAAGCACATGGCCCTTGCACATCAGCGCAATCAAAAGAAGCTCGATCACTTCGTCCTTGCCGACGATGACCTTGCCGATATTCTGTTTCAGTGCTGCAATCATTTGCCGTGGGTTAAGCATAAGGCACGCCCCTTACTGTGTTATCTTTCACCGGCCCGGTGGCCGTGCGTATTTCGTCAGCATATAGTATAACGAAGTTTTGTGTTTTTTACAAGTGTGTGACAAAAGTTTTACATGGAAAAACATCTTTCACCATGAAAATCATTTGTAATGGAAGTGGGTTTCATGGTACAATTATTGGGAAGGCATGTGTAACCTGAATATTTCTTTGAAAGCGAGGGATATCGATTGAAACGATTTACCGCTATTGTGCTTGCGCTGGTGCTGGCGCTGTCTCTGTGTGTGGTGCACGCCGGGGAGAAAGTCCAGTGGTGCACGTTTTCCCGCCCCGAAGGTGTGGAGGTCTACTCCCTGAGCGACTTCAGCCGTGACCTTGCCCCCGAGGGTCTGGAAGGCATGTACGACGTAATGACCGATGCCAACACCGAGTCCAATGTGCATATTTTCGCCATGCCCAATGGCCGTGTGCTTTTGAGCGTTGCCTGCTACACCGATGAAAACCACGGCACCGTGCAGGATCTCTACAACAATTGGGACAGCGTTGCCGCCGGAATGGGTCAGGATGCCGTAAGCATCAACCGGGATATTTCCTGCGCTTCCCTGGAAACCCGCTACGGCTTTGATGCCCTGTGCATCAATACGGAAATGGTTCCCGTGAGCGATCCCAGCCTGACGCTGATCATGGAAGGCGTGGTCTTCTACGACGGCTACGATATGTTTGAGTCCTGGGCAGTGTACCCCGTGGAAACCGTCACTGCCAACATCCCCCTGCTCCAGAGCGACCTGACGGCCCTCCGGGAACTGCAGGGAACCTTTTCCTTCCTGGGTGAAGGTGGCCAAGGCGGCGCTGATGCCGGCAATGAAGAACTTTCCGAACTGGTAATCCTGCCCACCGCAGCCCCTGTGGATGAGTATGCAGATTTCTGGAACAACTTTGATTCGGAAGGGGAAGACGAACCAAACGTAAGCGATTCCCATGGCCTGATCTTCAGCAACGGCGGCGATATTCTGCAGGCCACCCCCAGCCCGGCACCTGAAAACAGCGGTGTCAACAACATCTTCTTCTTCAACTCCGATGCTGCCTCCAACGATATTCCCGGGGTGGAGATGCCCGCCTTTGAATCTGCGGAGATGGTCAATCCCTGGTGCTACTACGATCCCGACGGACGTTTTTACATCTGGCTGCCCGAAGGTGCAGTGGCCATTACCCCGGACAGCACGGCTGCAGAAGTGATCGCTGAGCGCAGCCGCTGGGAGGAAGCCTATCCCAATGGCGGCGATATCTTCGACCGTTTCCAGCAGCAGATGTACGAAGTACCCTATACCCTCCTGTCCATTCCGGAGCACGGCCTTGCATGGCAGATCGCCTACCAGGATGACCCGGTATACGCCACCATCACTGCAAACGATTTCCTTCTTCTGGAGGAAGATATCTGCGGCCAGCTGGAAGAACGCTATGGCCGGGCCGATGCGCTGGATAACAGCCACATCACCCAGCTGTGCGAGCTGAACCACGCCTCCATGACCTATGCTGTCACCTGCAATAACCGCAAGATCATGTACATCGTGTACGCGGGTGTTGACGCTGATGGCGCCCTGCGTGAGGTTGACCTGATGATGCTGGGCGGCGACGATGGCAAGATCGATCCCGCTTACGCCATCTTCCTCAATGACATTCTGATGAGCCTGAAGTACCTGTACTGATGGCACCATGCCGGTTTTCCGGCTGAATGAAGCAAACCCTCCCCGCAAAGGAAAGCGGGGAGGGTTTGTTGTATGCAGGGAATGATTTCAGCCGTAGTATTCATTAAGCCGGATAAAGGAACAGCAGCCTACAGCCTCCACCTTGCAAAAACCAATGGCCTCGTAAAAGGGGACGGTATTGTCGGTGTTATCCGTCAGGAGCACAGTCTGGTTTACGTCCGGGTAGCACTTCAGCATTTCGGAGATCAGCCGGGAACCGATGCCCCTTCGCTGATACTCCGGGTGGACGATCAAGTCCTGAATGTAGAGAATGGACACGCCGTCGCCCACGGCACGGACAACCCCAACAAGCCGGGGGCCATCCCAGGCAGCAAATGCTTTGAGGGATCGGGCATATGCCTCTGCCAAAAGACCGGGGCGGCGAAAATAGCTGGTCCAGCCCACGCTTCTGTAGAGCGCCTCCAGCTGATGCGGCTCAAGGCCGTTATAGGGTGTGATAGTGATGGGCTGCATCAAGTTTCACCTCTGAAATGAATGCCGGGAATACAGGGGCAGTCAATGCTCGCCGTTGCCAAGGAAGGGCTTTGCGCCAACAAATGCAAGAATGCGCTCGTAATCCTCCACATAATCCACCTCGGCCCAGAAAAGGCCATCGGTATTGACAATGTGCACGGGGCGGCGGTCAAGGTTTTCATACAGTACGTTTTCCCACCAGACAGAATGACGGCTGTTCATAATCATTTCTTCCAGATGAGAAACGAAGGCCGGCATTTCATCCTTGTGGAATTTTGCAACGCCCACATATTCGCCTGTGATGTCATCGCCGGTAAGCTCTTTGCCGTATTTTTTCAAAAGGCCGTCTGGATAGAAGAACTTATAGTCAGCCTCTTCCTTGCGGCTGGGGTCGGCGAACATAACGGGACTGCGGCTTTCGGCCATGATGCGGCTGAGAAGGGCGTCTTCCAGAAAAACGTCGCCGTTCATGATCATCAGGTCGTCGCCCTGCAAAAATTCCCGGGCAAACCAGCAGGAGGCGATGGAGTTGGTAACATCGTAAAAGGGGTTGAAGAAGTATTGCACATCAAGGCCTTCCAAAGCCTGACGGATGCTTTCCTGCTGGTAGCCTACGCACAGGGCGATGTCCCCAACGCCTTCCCTGCGCAGGGCCTGCACTGTGCGGCGGATCAGCGGTACGCCGCCGATATCCACAGTGCATTTGGGAGCGCCGCCAAGGTAGCGGCTGATGCGGGTGCCCCGTCCGGCGGCAAGGATCAAACATTTCACAGGAGATTCCTCCTTTTCAGGTCGTCAATTGCATCAAGAAGGTGGAGGTAGCTTTCCCGGTCGAGGTTGCCCATGTGCCCGACCCGGAACACCTTGTCCCGCAGTGCACCTCCATTGGGGCAGACGCAGATGTTGTATTCGTCCTTCAGAACAAGGAACAGTTCATGGGCGGATACTCCTTCCGGCACAGCCAGTGCAGTGCAGCCCAGAGCAGGATTTTGGGAGAAGAGGGCAAAGGGCCGCTTCAGAATTTCATCCCGGAAGAAGGATGCGTTTTCCCGCATGCGCTGACGTTCTGCCTCCATGCCGCCATTTTGCAGGCTGCGCAGCCTTTGGGCCACCTGGAGCATTACGCTTTCCGCAAGGGTGAAGGGCGGCTGCCCACGCAGGCCGTTATCCAGCGCAGAAACAAGATTGAGATAATAATTCCGCTGGGGCGTTGCGTGTATTTTTGCCTGGGCACGCTGGCTCAGCGCAAGCAATGCCATGCCTGGCGCACAGGCAAGGGCTTTCTGGGAGGCTGTGAGCACCACATCAGCGCCGCTGGCAGCCATATCCAGCTCATCGCAAAGGAAGGCGCTTACTGCATCGATCATCAGGAGAAGGCCGTGCTTTTTGCAAAAGGCGCTCAGCATGTTCAGATCATACAGCGTTCCCGTAGAGGTCTCATGCAGGTTCACAAGCAGGGCGGTGAAACCATCCATGCAGACTTCATCCAGCATTCCGGGCTGCAAGGCCTGGCCGGGTTCGAGGGTCAACACTTCGTGGGCCACGCCATAAAACCGGCACAGCTCCACAAAGCGGTGGCCGAAGCCGCCGCCGTCGATGACCAGCGCCTTATCCTCCGGGCCCAGAATGCAGCTGACCATGGCATCCATGCCGCCGGTGCCCGATGAGGAAAGAAAAACGGCCCTGCTTCCATCCGGGGCATTCAAAAGGCGCAGATAATCCGCTTCTGCACCTAACACCAACTGAGAAAACTCGCCAGTACGAAAATAGGGCAGAGGCTGGGAACCAATACGCAGCGTTTCCGGAAACATGGCAACGGGCCCGACAGCAAAGAGCAACGGGTTTTGCTGAGTCATGAGGGATCCTCCTTACGGTGGTGGGGAATACGAGGGAGAGGACGAGAGCGGATGAGAGAGGATGAGGGAGAGGCGGGAGGAGGCTTTTCCCCGGGAAAAGCCCCCTCCCGGACCCACCCGAAAAGCGTGAAAAGGGGAAAGGCCAGGGGTGGAGATGCAATGGAAAAACCGGAGTATCGATAAAGATGATAGCGGTTTTCTTTTGCTTCTATTCTTTTGGCACAAAAGACCGTGCGGGGGCGGAGATGCAACGGGAAAAAACAAAGTACCGATAAAGGTGATAGCGGTTTTCTTTTGCATCTTTTTTTTTGACACAAAAGACCGTGCGGGGGTGGGGATGCAACGGGAAAAAACAAAGTACCGATAAAGATGATAGCGGTTTTCTTTTGCTTCTTTTCTTTTGACTCAAAAGAAAAGAAGAGAATAGCGCCCATGCGGCAATGACTCCTCATGGGCGCAGAAAGTGTGATTATTTGAGGATCAGGTTGCACAGACGGCCGGGAACGAAGATCAGCTTTGCAATCTGCTTGTCGCCAACCAAACGCTGTACTTCAGGATGCTGAGGCAGCTCCTTCTCGGCGGTTTCACGGGACATGTCTGCGGGGATCATAATGCGGGCCTTGACCTTGCCGGCCACCTGCAGGGCGATCTCCACTTCGGTGTCCTTGCACTTTTCCTCGGAGTAGGTGGGCCATGCTTCGTAGGCAATGGTGTTGTTGTGGCCCATCTGCTGCCAGATTTCCTCGCCCACATGGGGGGTGATGCAGCTCATCATCTTGACGAAGCCCTCGGCGTACTCCCTGGGGCAGGAGCCGTTCTTGTACACTTCGTTGATGAAGGTCATCATCTGGGCAATGGCGGTATTGAAGCCAAGGGTCTCAAAGTCGGAAGTGACTTTTTTGACGGTCTGATGGTAGATCTTGGTCAGCTTGCCGTCGTCGCTGTCGGTGAGGTTTTCGGGCACGGTGAAGAAATTCCATACACGGTTGATGAACTTCTTTGCGCCGGCCACTGCAGTGGAGGACCAGGGCTTGGACACTTCCAGCGGGCCCATGAACATTTCGTAGAGACGGAGGGTATCGGCGCCGTATTCACGGACGATATCGCTGGGATTGACTACGAATTCGGGGAAACGCTTGCCCATCTTGATGCCGTTTTCACCGAGGATCATGCCCTGATGCACCAGCTTCTTGAAGGGCTCCTTTACGGGGGAAAGGCCCTGGTCGTACAGGAAGCGGTTCCAGATACGGGAATAAATCAGGTGGCCTACAGCGTGCTCGGGGCCGCCAACGTACAGGTCAACGGGCATCCAGTGATTCATCAGCTCAGGATCGCAGAACTGCTTGTCGTTCTTGGGATCGATGTAGCGCAGATAGTACCAGGAAGAACCGGCAGAACCGGGCATGGTGGAGGTTTCACGGATGCCCTTGACGCCGTTGTGATCGTAGTGCTTCCACTCCTCGGCGTTCTCCAGGGGAGCTTTGCCGCCACGGCCCTTGTAGTCCTCCAGCACGGGAAGGATCAGGGGCAGTTCTTCGTCGGACAGGAATACGGTTTCGCCATCGTCGGTATAAACGCAGGGAACGGGCTCGCCCCAGTAACGCTGACGGGCAAAGATCCACTCACGGAAATGATAGTTCACCTTGCGGCGGGCAACGCCCATGGCTTCCAGCTTGCTGGTGATGGCTTCCTTGGCTTCCTCAACGGTCAAGCCGGAGAATTCCTCGGAGTTGATCAGTTTGCATCCCTTGCCCAGATAATCCTGCTTTTCAAAGGCGCACTGGGAAACGTCCCGGCCTTCGATAACCTGGACCATGGGAATGTTGTGCACAACGGCATATTCAAAGTCACGCTGATCGTGGCTGGGAACGGCCATAACGGCGCCGGTGCCATAGTTGCCCAGAACGAAGTCGCCGATGAAAACGGGAACTTCCTTGCCGTTGACGGGGTTGATGGCATAAACGCCCTTCAGGGGGCAACCGGTCTTGGTCTTGGTGGCATCGGTGCGGTCGATTTCGCTCTTGCTGGCAGCCTCTTTGATGTAGGCTTCCACCTCGGCACGGTTTTCCACACGGTCCAGCAGGGACTCGGTAATCTTGCCGTCGGGAGCCAGCACCATGAAGGTGATGCCGTAGATGGTTTCGATGCAGGTGGTGTAGATGGAGAATTCACCGCCGCCCACCAGCTTGAAGTCCACTTCCACGCCGGTGGACTTGCCGATCCAGTTGCGCTGGATCTCCTTGGTGGATTCGGGCCAGTCGATATCGTCCAGGCCTTCCAGCAGCTTTTCAGCAAAGGCAGGCTGGTCGATAACCCACTGCATCATCATTTTCTTTACAACAGGATAGCCGCCACGCTCGGACTTGCCGTCGATGACCTCGTCATTGGCCAGCACGGTGCCCAGCTCTTCGCACCAGTTCACGGGCATCTCGATACGACGGGCATAACCGGCCTCGTAGAGCTTCTTGAAGATCCACTGGGTCCATTTGTAGAAATCGGGGTCGGAAGTTGCAATGACTTTGGACCAGTCATAGTCAAAGCCCAATTCCTTGAGCTGTCCGGAGAAAGTGGCGATGTTCTTCTGGGTGAAACCGTCGGGATGATTGCCGGTATCCACGGCGTACTGCTCTGCAGGCAGGCCGAAGGAGTCGTAACCCATGGGATGCAGCACGTTGTAGCCCTGCATGCGCTTCATGCGGGACATGATATCCGTGGCGGTGTAGCCCTCGGGATGGCCTGCGTGCAGGCCTACGCCGGAGGGATAGGGGAACATATCCAGCACATAATACTTAGGCTTGGAAAAATCCCATACATCGGTGGCGAAGGTGTTGTTTTCTTCCCAGTATTTCTGCCATTTTTTCTCAATGGCGGCGGGATTGTAAACGGGGTATTCCATATATATTTACCTCCTTCAGACGGATTTCTTCAGCATTTCGATGCCAAGACGCATGCGGCGGAGGGTCTCCTCCTTGCCCAGCAGGTAAGCGATCTCAGTGGCGCCGCCGGGAGTGGAGGCAAGGCCGGAGATTGCGATGCGGACGGGCCACATGATCTGACCGTTTTTCATTTCATTCTTTGCTGCCAAATCCATCAGTACAGTCTTGACGTTCTCTTCGCTGAAGTCCTCCAGGGCCTCCAGAGCAGGCAGCGCCAGTTCCAGCGCCTTCAGGCTGACGGCGGCATCGGTCTTCATCTTCTTGTGGGTGTAGATGGCGATGTCGTACTCAGGCAGTTCGGCCAGGAAACGGATCTGATCGGGTACCCGGCTGAAGATTTCGGTACGGGTATGCATCAGGCTGGAAAGCATGGCATAGTCCATGTTCTTGCCGCCAAGTACCTGGTCAAACCAGGGCGTGGCCATCTTCTGGTACTCCTCAACGGGCATGCGGCTGATGTACTCGTGGTTGAACCAGATCAACTTTTCGGTGTTGAAGATGGCGGGGGACTTGCTCAGGCCGGAGAGATCGAAGGCTTCCACCAGCTCGTCCATGGTGAAGAATTCCTTCTCGCCGTAGGTTTTCACATCCGGGCACCAGCCCAGCAGGGCGATGAAGTTGATGATGGCATCCTTCACATAGCCCTGGGCCAGCAGATCCTCAAAGCTGGGATCGCCGTAGCGCTTGGAAAGCTTGCGGGTGGAATCCTTCATGACGGGGCTTAAGTGGATGTAGGTGGGCTTGTCCCAGCCAAAAGCCTCGTAAAGCAGGTTGTACTTGGGGGTGGAGCTGAGGTACTCGGTGCCTCTCATAACATGGGTGATGCCCATGAGATGGTCATCGATAACGTTGGCGAAGTTGTAGGTGGGCAGGCCGTCCTGCTTGATGAGCACGTTGTCATCCAAGGTGTCGCAGGGGGCTTCCACATGGCCGTAGAGAGCGTCGTCAAAGCTGGCGGTGCCGGTGGTGGGCACGTTCTGGCGGATGACGAAGGGCTCGCCGGCCTGCATGCGGCGGAGGGCCTCCTCCCTGGGGATGTTCAGGCAGTGCTTGTCGTATTTCCACTGGCCGCCGTCCTTGGTGGCGGCGTCACGGCGCTCCTGAAGCTCCTCCTTGGTGCAGAAACAGGGGTAGGCAGCGCCTTTCTCCACCAGCTCCATGGCGTAGGGCAGGTAGAGATCCCGGCGCTGGGTCTGGATATAGGGGCCGAAATTGCCGCCTACATCGGGGCCCTCGTCATAATCAAGGCCCGCTTCATGCATGCTCTTGTAGATCAGCTCCACAGCGCCTTCCACTTCACGCTCCTGATCGGTGTCTTCGATGCGCAGGATGAACTTGCCTTCGTTCTTCCGGGCGAACAGCCAGGTGTACAGGGCGGTACGCAGGCCGCCCAGGTGGAGATAGCCGGTGGGGCTGGGTGCAAAACGGGTACGAACATTCATGAAAGGGTGCCTCCTGAATTGAGATGTATGTCCAAAAGGATAATTTTGAACAAATTACATTATATACGAAATTATTCATTTGTCGAGGGTGGATTTGCAGCGCAAGGGCATATTGTTTGGATTTTTTGTGAAGAGGACATCCGGGAGGGAAAGAAAAGGGAAATGTCAAGAAAAATCCCTTGACAAGCATCCTTGCCGCCTGTATAATGATAAAGCTTTGTCAAGACAAAACCCTTGACAGGCCAAAAGGAGTTTTTCCCTTGAGCCAGATGAAATCCCCGGAAGACCGGCTGCTGAGCAGCGTGGAGATCGGTACGCTGTGCGCCTTCTACGGCGGCCTGCTGACGGAAAGGCAGCGCCAGGCGCTGGAGCTGCATTATATGGAGGACCTCTCCCTGGGAGAGATCGCCCAGCAGCTGAATGTCAGCCGCCAGAACGTACACGAGCTGATCACCCGTTCCGCCGAAAAGCTTCGC
Organism: Clostridiales bacterium; assembly: GCA_015056145.1. Lineage (GTDB taxonomy): Bacteria > Bacillota > Clostridia > Christensenellales > Aristaeellaceae > Limiplasma. The sequence continues at coordinate 100,451 of SVGY01000006.1, read as the reverse complement.
AGCTACGAGGCAGCCCTTGGCGCAGCCGGACGCATGAAAAGAATGCTCCGGGAGCTGAACGAAGTAAGCAGTCTTCTTAGCGACGCCCAGACCCGGCCGGATCAGGCGCCGTCGCTGGCACGTCAGGCTCAGGAAATGATTCAGACAATTATCACCCAGGAGGAGGACGCACATGGCATTTGAAGGACTTACATCCAAGCTTTCCGGCGCGCTCTCCCGGCTGACGGGGCGGGGCAAGCTCAACGAGCAGTCCATCAAGGAAGGCATGCGGGAAGTGCGCATGGCGCTTCTGGAAGCCGACGTAAACTATCTGGTGGTAAAGGATTTCTGCAAGAAGGTCAGCGAACGCTGCATGGGCCAGAAGGTTCTGGAATCCCTGACCCCTTCCCAGCAGGTGCTCAAGATCGTCAACGAGGAAATGACCGCCCTCATGGGCACCGAAAATGCCCGCCTTACCTGGTCTTCCTCCGTGCCCACCATTTACATGCTCTGCGGCCTGCAGGGCGCCGGTAAAACCACCATGGCCGGCAAACTGGCCAATCACCTGCGCAAGCAGGGCAAGAAACCCTGCCTCGCCGCCTGCGACATCTACCGTCCTGCCGCTATCAAGCAGCTGCAGGTAGTGGGCAAGCAGATCGATGTGCCCGTATTTGAAAAGGGCACGCAGGATCCGGTGAAAACCGCAAAGGAAGCCATCGAGTATTGCCGGGACTATGCCCGGGACGTGCTCATCATCGACACCGCCGGACGTCTGCAGATCGATACCGAACTGATGGAAGAGCTTCGCCGTATCAAGGCGGAGATCAAGCCCCAGGAAATCCTCTTCGTGGTGGATGCCATGACCGGTCAGGAAGCCGTCAACGTGGCCAAAACCTTCGACAGCGACTTGGGCATTGACGGCGTTATCCTCACCAAGCTGGACGGCGACACCCGTGGCGGTGCAGCCCTTTCCATCAAGGCTGTGGTGGGCAAGCCCATCAAGTTCAGCGGTACCGGCGAAAAGCTCAGCGATATCGAGCCCTTCTATCCCGACCGCATGGCCAGCCGCATTCTGGGCATGGGCGACGTGATGACCCTCATCGAAAAGGCGCAGGAAGCCTTTGATGAGAAGGAAGTGGAAAAGCTCGCCAAGCGCAAGCCCACCGAGCTTACCCTGGAAGATTTCCTCGACCAGATGCAGCAGATGAAAAAAATGGGCGGTATCCAGTCCATGCTCAGCATGCTGCCCGGCATGGGCGCCAAGGTGCAGGAGGCCGACATTGACGAGGATGCCATGAAGAAGCCGGAAGCCATCATCCGCAGCATGACCCCCCGGGAACGCCGCAACCCCGGCATCCTCAACGCCAGCCGCCGCAAGCGTATCGCCGCCGGCAGCGGCACCACCGTGCAGGATGTGAACGCCTTGATCCGCCAGTTTGAGCAGGCCAAGGATATGATGAAGCGCATGACCAGCGGCAAGTTTATGCGCAAGGGCAAAATGCGCCTGCCTTTCTGAGGCGCACAGATCACTGCTGACAAGTCACAAATGTGATTTTCAGATAAATAATCATCCACTATTGGATTATCAGGAGGAAACACACAATGGTTAAGATTCGTCTGAAGAGAATGGGTATGAAGAAAAAGCCTTTCTATCGTGTTGTTGTTGCTGACGAGCGTGCTCCCCGTGACGGCCGCTTCATCGAGGAGATCGGCTACTACGATCCCATGACCGAAAACGCTACCATCAAAATCGATGCCGACCTGGCCAAGAAGTGGCTCAAGAACGGTGCTCAGCCCACTGACACTGTGAAGGTTCTGCTGAAGAAGAGCGGCATCATCGAGGGCTGAGATCCATGAAAGAACTCGTTGAATTCGTCGCACGGTCTCTGGTGGACAATAAGGACGCTGTGACTGTCGAGGAAACCGTGGGCCCCGAAGCTACCATTCTGGAGCTTCATGTGGCTCCCGAAGATATGGGCAAGGTTATCGGCAAGCAGGGCCGTATCGCCAAGGCCATCCGTGCCGTGGTGCGTGCAGCTACCGCCAAGGACGCAAAGCCCGTCTTTGTGGAAATTCAATAACGGACGGCGGACGCTTTTCCGGGCGTCCCCGTTCTTTTCTTTTCTGAGAAAAGACCCGAAAGAAAAGCCCGGTTTCCGTGGGCATTTATGCAGATGTGCGCTTTTCGGGAGAGTGCGGGAGGGTGCTTTTCCCGGAAAAAAGCATCCTCCCGCACTCTCCCGAAAAAAGACAAGCAGACAAGGAGAAAAATATGAAACAGACCCATCTTCTGGTTGGCGAAATCGTCCGTCCGCAGGGCATCAAGGGCGAGGTAAAGCTTCGTCACTATACGGACGATCCCTACCGGTTTGAACTGCTGGAGGAAGTGCTCCGCAAGACGGATAAGGGTTACGAGGTTCTCGCCATTGAAAAATGCCGGGTACAGGGTGAGGACGTGTACCTGAAGCTGGCAGGATACGAGGACCGCAACGCCGCCGAGACCCTCCGTGGCGCTATGCTGTATGTGGACCGGGACAATGCGCTGGAGCTGGAAGACAATCAGTTCTTCATTGCGGATATTCTGGGCGCAAAGGTGGTGGATACCAAAGGGCAGGGAATCGGCACCCTGAAAGAGGTGCTCACCCCTGGCGGCACGGATGTGTTTGTTGTGAAAACCCCCAAGGGGGAGATGATGTTCCCGGCTATTGAGGCGGTGATCAGTTCCATGGATCTGGATGAGGGTATCATTGTGCTCAACGAAAGCAAACTGGACGAGGTGGCCGTATATGAAGATAGCCGTTCTGACTATATTCCCCGAGATGTTTGACAGTGTGCTGAATTCCAGCATTCTGGGCCGTGCCCGCAAGGAGGGACTGGTGGATATCAGCCCGGTAGACATCCGGCCTTTCAGCACACTGAAGCACAAAAACACCGATGATTATCCCTTTGGCGGCGGCGCTGGCATGGTAATGCTGGCACAGCCCATCTGCGATGCGGTACGGAAGCTGCGCAGCGAAGGCTACAACGGCAAATGCCTTTACATGAGCCCCCGGGGGAAAGCGCTTACTCAGGATAAGGTTCGGGAACTGGCCAAGGAGGATGGCCTCATCCTGCTGTGCGGCCATTACGAGGGCGTGGATCAGCGGGCCATCGATGCAGTGGTGGACGAGGAATTGTCTCTGGGCGATTTCGTGCTCACCGGCGGCGAACTGGCTGCTATGGCGGTATGCGATGCGGTATCCCGCTATGTGCCCGGAGTGCTGGGCAGCGAGGAAAGCACCGGCGAGGAAAGCTTTTCTGACGGCCTGTTGGAGTATCCTCAGTATACCCGCCCCCGGGAATTTGAGGGGGCGGAGGTGCCGGAGGTGCTTCTGAACGGAAACCATGCCCACATCAAGGCCTGGCGCAGGCAGCAATCTCTGCTGGTAACCGCCCGCATGCGGCCCGATATGTTTGAAAAGGCTGAGATGACCGATAAAGAACGCCGGGAAACCCTGCGCCTTCTTGAGGAGGAAAAGAAAAATGCTGCTCCGTAAGCTGACCGCCGCTTTCCTGCCTGCGCTGATGTGCCTGGTGCTTTTGTGGATTTATCGCTGGCTGGATGGCCTTATGAATGCAGAGCATTTTCTGTCGCTGATGCTCAAGGGGCTTCTGCTGGGTATTCTGCTGGCGCTGGCCCTGCCTGCTGCCGGGCTGAGGAGCTACTCCAACGGCCTTACACCGTGGATGTACGGAGGAGCGGGTTTCTTTGCACTGTTGCTGCTTTTGCAGGGGCTTCGCTTTGCAGGGGTGATGAATATCCGCATACCGTTGCTGCTCCTGGACGGAAATCCCATGGTTACGCTGGTGGAGGCGGCGGTGATGAGCTTCACCGCCCTTACGGCTTTTTTGAACCGCAAGAGGGATCTGTCCCCGAAAAAGGAAAAAACGGCGGCCTGAGGCCGTATTTGCCACAGATGTTCTTTTGCTGGATTTTGCTTGTGTTTCAGCGCATCTGTGGTATATTTTTTGTAGGTTATTAGCCTGTTAAGTCAGATATGAAAATACGGAACTGAAAGGACGAAATCAATATGAAAAAAGTACTGGCACTCCTTATGTGCATCTGCATGGCTTTTGGCGCAGCGGCTTTTGCGGAGGAACCCGTGGCAGCAGAAACCCCTGCCGTCCAGGGAACTGAAGAAACTGAAGCCCCCGCAGACGAAGGAACGGAGGACAGTGAATTCGTCATCCTGGGTAACGGCTGGATCACCACGGCCCAGTCAGTACTGGAGATCACCGAGTCCGCCCAGTGGATGGAAGATCGGGAAACCATCGCATTTATCGCTATTATGCTGCTGATGGATGCTTACGAAACCGAAGACTTTGCGCTGGAAGCAGGAAAATATTACCCCCAGAATGCCTATGTGGGCCTGACCCTGGAAGGGAAGAACCTGGTTATGTACCCCAGTGTTATGGATAATACTGTGCTTGAGCTGATGTTCGATCAGGCAACCGGGGAGGTAGGCGGCAAAATCCTGTCCCTGGATTCCGTGCCTAACGACGAGCTCCTTACGGCGGTCATGACCCAGCTGTGCGATACCAATGTCAACAAGACCGATTACGATGCGGTCACCTATATTATGCAGCAGTTTGCAGGGCAGTGATGCGGGTAACTTTTTCCTGAAAACAAAAAACAGCGTATCTCCATTCTTTCCGGAATGGAGATATTTATTTGTTGAGGAAGCGGGATTTTGAATTGTTACAGTAACTTCTGTCTTTTTTTAAAAAAAGTAATGTTTTTTTATGTCGATGTATGCTATACTTAAACCATCATCTAAAAGGGAATTGTTTTGCACTTGCTTCGGCGCTGACCGTATTCCGCTTTTGCACAACCTGAATTCCGTAAAGCGAACAGATGAAAAAACAACGAAAAGAGGAAAATCACCATGAAGAAACTGGTTGCTTTGGCGTTGGTTCTGGTTACCGTTCTGAGCCTGTGCAGTTTTGCCTGTGCCGAGGAAAACAATTACATCATCTTTGAGCCTACCCTGACCCTGGGTATGCAGGACAAGTTCGGGATCACCGACGCTGCAGGCTGGATGACCGACGATATGAAGGTTGCCATCGTGGCTACCCTGCTGCCCATGGACATGATCCTTTCCGATGATGTGACCGCCGACATTACCGATTACAAGGTTGCTTATTCCTACGTTGGCATTTCCGACAGCAACAGCCTGCTGGTTGCATACCGCAAGGAGAATTCCCGGGACGTGCTGCTGGTTTACTTTGATCCCGTAACCCGCTTTGGCCTGATGACCGAAAGCACCCTGACCAACGTTGTAACCGACAGTCAGCTGAATAGCGCCATGGCCAGCCAGTGCGTCTCCTACAAGAAGGTTGATGCAGCCACCGCTCAGCAGGTAGCAGAAGTCATCCTCGAAGCCCTGGAAGGCAAATGATCGGGCATAACCGCATAATTCCAAAAGACCGTTGCATATGCAGCGGTCTTTTTTATGCAGAAGCGGCTTTGCGCTCCCGCCGGAGTGGAAATCAGGCTTCGGGAATATGATCGCACAGAAGGATGTCTTTGCGGCCTTCCCGCTCGTCCTCCAGAGCCATTTTCAGCAGATCCACTTCCACCCGGAGGCGGTCCGCTTCCTGACGGGCGTCCATAAAGCGGGTGTGCCATAATTCTCCCTCGCCAAGATCGGCAGAAAGGGTTGCGCTGTTTTTTACCTCGAATGCCAGCTGGCGCAGGTCCTGCATCAACTGTGAAAATGCAGGGAAATGGGTCAGGTCATCAAAGCCGCCAACAGGCTGCGCCGGAGTGGAGGAGACGCCATACCGGCGATATTCCACCACATTTTCCGGGCAGGGCAGCCCTTCCTGCCGCAGCTCATCGGCAATGGAAAGGAGCATTTCCGGCCTGTTTTTGAGAATGGAGCGGTATTTGTTCTGGTAACGCAGCATCAGGGAGCGATCTCCGTCTGCAAGCCTTGTTACGCATGCCCGGACGCTTTCGCCGCTGCCCCGGCCTATGAGCACCTGCCTGAGCAGCTGGTGAACTTCCTCTGGCTGAAAGGCACGGAAGGGAGCCTGCCTTGCGGAAAGCTCGGGCATCTCCCGGATGCGGGCGTAGTAATAGTTGCGTATGCTGTTGGGTTTGCGCTGGAGACGCTGCCCTACATCGGTGAATACCTCGCGCAGGGAACGGCCTTCCTCGTCCGCATTCCGTACGGATTCAAACAGTAAATCGATCTCATCCTTCTGCCAGCCGCTTCGGGGATGATGAGTGGTTATCCGGGTCATATTGATCGCCTCCGAAGGTTTTTGTACACGCTTAGTATGGAAGCCGTGCGGGGGATTTATACGTTTATCTGAGCCGGAGGAGCGCCGTCACGGGATCCTCTCTGCGCCGGAATGCGTCAGAGCAAAGGCTGTCCAGCTCTTCGGCGGTGTGGGCGAAGGCGTTGGGGAAAAAGACTGTGCCGGGATTCTGCCTCAGATACTCTGCAAGAAAACCGTCCTGGGACTCTCCTGTGGCGAGAACAGGCAAGAAGCCGCTTTCCTCCAGGGCTGTACTGTGTCCGGGAGACTGCAGGAAGGTCAAAAGACCCATGGCATCGGCGTTTTCCCTGCAAAGCGAGAAAAAGCGTACCTGGTCGCTGACACCGGGGGTCAGGGGCAGCGCCAGCAAGGCCTCTTTGCGGCTGGCTGCCAGGTGCTGGGGGTAACTCCAGAACCGGGCGATGTTCGGGACGGATGCAACGCAAGGGCTGTCCCAAAGGGCGGCCAGCTCCTCCCGACGGGCTTCGGGGCAGTAATGCAATGCCTGCATAAGGCACACCCCTGGCCGAAGGTATATTTGTGCGGGGACAAGGAGCTGATCCCAGGGCAGATTTTCTGCCTTGGCCAGCGAAATATCTTCGGGAGGCGGTGGCGTGCTTTTGCCGAAAAAAGATTCGCCGCCGTTTTTGGTAACGCCGCCCTCTTCGTAAATCCATTCCATGGGCAGGCTGATAACGCCGGGTGCATACCACAGGGGCACGCCGTACAGAACGCCGCAGCTTTTGCCTGCGGAAAAGGATTCGTTTGTTTTGGATGCGGGCAGGCTCAACGGCTGCAGGCATTCCTCCGGCAGGGGTATATCTCCCACGCCATAAAACACGCCATCGGGAAGGACGGCGGTTTCTGCCAGCAAATCGGCTGCGTCCGCCCTGCGCAGGTAGATCCGCAGGCCCGGATTGGCCTTCTCGTAGGCGGAGAGAAGTCGGCTCAGCAGCTTTTCGTCATATGCGTCCCGGCCTGTGATCCAAAGGGTGAGGGTGCGGGTCTGCGGCGGCCGGAGGCTTTCATCCATGCGGTTGTGATCGCCTGTAAAGAAGCTGCGCCACAGGCCCGGCATCAAAAAGGTCAAAAGCAGCGTGGTCAGCAAAGCGCCAAGCAAACCTGAACGACGCACGGCAATTCGCCTCCCTTCCTTGATGGTGCAAGCCTATGCAGCCTGCGCCGGGAACATGCAGTTGCATTGCGGGAAAGCGCATGAAAAATGCAAGGAAAAGAAAATGTGATTTTTTTTGAAAAAAATACAATTTCCCCCTTGACATTCATGTGTATAATATGCATAATATGTGCATAAACATTCAAGGAGGCACTGACCATGGCTGTTAAGTCCAAGAAAGACATCAAGAAGGTTGTTCTCGCCTACTCCGGCGGTCTGGACACCTCTATCATTATTCCCTGGCTGAAGGAAAACTACAACAACTGCGAAGTGATCGCCGTTTCTGGCGACGTGGGCCAGGGCACCGAGCTGGACGGCCTGGAGGAGAAGGCCATTAAGACCGGCGCAAGCAAGCTCTATATCGAGGACCTCAAAGAAGAATTCATCACCGATTACATTTACCCCACCATGCAGGCCGGCGCTGTGTATGAAGGCGAATATCTGCTGGGCACCAGCTTCGCCCGCCCCATCATTGCCAAGCGCATTGTTGAAATCGCCAAGGCTGAAGGCGCCGATGCCATCTGCCACGGCTGCACCGGCAAGGGCAACGACCAGGTTCGTTTCGAGCTGACCATCAAGGCCTTCGCTCCTGAACTGGCTATCATTGCTCCCTGGCGTGAGTGGGATATCAAGAGCCGTGACGAGGAAATCGACTACGCCGAGGCTCACAACATTCCCCTGAAGATCAACCGTGAAACCAACTACTCCAAGGACAAGAACCTCTGGCACCTGAGCCACGAGGGCCTGGACCTGGAAGACCCTGCCAACGAACCCCAGTACAACAAGCCCGGCTTCCTGGAAATGGGCGTCAGCCCTGAAATGGCCCCCGATAAGCCCACCTATGTGACCCTGCATTTTGAAAAGGGTATCCCCACCATGGTGGATGGCAAGGCTATGAAGCCCGTGGAAATGCTGGAATACCTCAACAAGATCGGCGGCGAAAACGGCTGTGGCCTGTGCGACCTGGTGGAAAACCGTCTGGTGGGCATGAAGAGCCGTGGCGTGTACGAAACCCCCGGCGGAACTATCCTCTACCGGGCTCATCAGGTGCTGGAAACCCTGTGCCTGGATCGTGATACCGCCCATTACAAGGAGCTCATCGCCAACCGTTATGCAGAGCTGGTGTACTTCGGCCAGTGGTTCACTCCCCTGCGTGAGGCCCTCGCAGCCTTCGTCAGCGAAACCCAGAAGACCGTTACCGGCGATGTGAAGCTGAAGCTCTACAAGGGTAACATCATCAACGCCGGCGTTACCTCTCCCTACTCCCTGTACAGCGAGGAGATCGCTACCTTCGGCGAAGACCATGTGTACGACCAGAAGGACAGCGCCGGATTCATCAACCTGTTCGGCCTGCCTATCGCCGCACGCACCATGCTGCTGGGTGACAAGCTGAAGTAAGATACACAGGCAAGGGGGACGTGCTTCGTCCCCCTCCTTTGTTTTTTCTGCGGGTGATGATGGCGGGAGAAGGCTTTTCCCCGGGAAAAGCCCCCTCCCGCACCCTCCCGAAAAGCGCAAATGGAGCGGGGATGGGGGCAGCGAGCCCTGGAAAATAGGAAAATAATGTGGTTTTCTTTTGCTGATGTCCCTTTGAAGAAACAGAAGAGCAAAATGTGGTTTTCTTTTGCTACTTTTCTTTTGACTCAAAAGAAAAGTAGAGAAAGGAGTGTTTGATATGAATCATCTGTTGAAACTGTCCGATCTGACCAAGGAGGAGATTACCGCCATCCTTGACCTGGCTGACGAACTGAAGGCCAAACATAAGCAGGGCAATGATGAACCCATTCTCAAGGGAAAAACCCTTGGTATGATCTTCCAGAAGTCTTCTACCCGTACCCGTGTCAGCTTTGAGACCGGCATGTACCAGCTGGGCGGCAATGCGCTGTTCCTGTCCAGCCGGGATCTGCAGATTGGCCGGGGCGAACCGGTGCAGGATACCGCCCGGGTGCTGAGCCGCTATCTGGACGGAATCATGATCCGCACCTTTGCCCAGCAGGAAGTAGAAGACCTGGCAAAGTACGGCTCCATTCCGATTATCAATGGCCTGACGGACTACGCTCATCCCTGCCAGGTGCTGGCAGACCTTGAGACCATCCGGGAAAAGAAGGGCAAGCTGGAAGGGCTGAAGCTCTGCTTCGTGGGTGACGGCAACAACATGGCTAACTCCCTGATCGCCGGTTGCATCAAGATGGGCATGAAGGTGGCTATCGCCTGCCCTGAGGAGTATCAGCCCGACGCGGAACTGATGAAGTGGGCAAAGGAAAATGGCCAGTTTGAATGCTCCTCCGATATCGACGCCATGGTGAAGGATTCCGACGTGGTATATACCGACGTATGGGCCAGCATGGGCCAGGAGGAAGAGGCCAAGGAACGCCAGAAGGTGTTTGCGGATTATCAGGTGAATGCCGCACGCATGGCCCTGACCAATGAGGGCTGCATGGTGCTGCACTGCCTGCCGGCCCACCGTGGCGAGGAAATCACCGAGGATGTACTGGAAGCCCATGCGGATGAAATCTTCGAGGAAGCAGAAAACCGGCTCCACGCCCAGAAGGCTGTGCTGGTGAAACTGATGAAAAAATAAAAACCGGAGAAAAAACGACAAGCCGGGTCTGTCTTGATAAGACGGGCCCGGATTTTGCTTGCTGTGAAAGGGCTGTGCATGGAATCCCGCCAAGAAAAAAAGCGCTTTTCTTTTGATTCTTTTCTCAGAAAAGGAATAAGCTGATGGAATTAGCACGCTGTAAATAGAAGGACACATGGTAAACCGTCAAGAAAATAGCGCTTTTCTTTTGATTCTTTTCTTTTCTCAAAAAGGAATAAGCTGATGGAATTAGCACGCTGCAAATAGAGGTACACATGGCAAATGGTCAGCCAAATAGCGCTTTTCTTTTGATTCTTTTCTCAGAAAAGGAATAAGTTGATGGAATTAGCACGCTGCAAATAGAAGTATACATGGCAAATAGTCAGCCAAATAGCGCTTTTCTTTTGATTCT
>SVGY01000006.1:0-89989 GCA_015056145.1 Clostridiales bacterium | reverse complement strand
GTCAGCCAAATAGCGCTTTTCTTTTGATTCTTTTCTCAGAAAAGGAATAAGTTGATGGAATTAGCACGCTGCAAATAGAAGTATACATGGCAAATAGTCAGCCAAATAGCGCTTTTCTTTTGATTCTTTTCTCAGAAAAGGAATAAGTTGATGGAATTAGCACGCTGCAAATAGAAGTATACATGGCAAATAGTCAGCCAAATAGCGCTTTTCTTTTGATTCTTTTCTTTTCTCAGAAAAGGAATAAGCTGATGGAATTAGCACGCTGTAAATAGAAGTATACATGGTAAACCGTCAAGAAAATAGCGCTTTTCTTTTGATTCTTTTCTTTTCTCAGAAAAGAAAAGAATATGACAGAATCGCAAACATTTCCATTATTTGAAGGAAAACCTTTGTGTTTTCACCTGCAGCTATGATATAATAATTTAGCTGCGGTTCTGCGGCTGTTTTGACGTACAAAAAGCACGGTGGTGCTTCAGTTTCAAGGAGGACAAGAACTTTGAAGAAAAAGTCTCATGGGCTGTGGGGATATGTAGTGCTCCTGGGCGTGTTCCTGCTGATCGCTCTTTTGCTAAACGGCGGGCTCAGCGGAGCAAAGGATCCCCGGATCGAATATCCGGAACTGCTTACCTCAATTCGGGAGGACAACGTGAAGGCCGTGGCCATCCGTGGCACCTCTCTGGTAGGTCTTTATAAGAACGGCAAGGTTGCCGAAAAGGATTTCCCCGAACGGGGTTATGATTTTGAAACCACCATCGGTACGGACTTTATCGAAACCGTCCGGCAGATGACCGCCACCAAGGCCGGCAAGCCGCTGGAAGAGGTAAGCGTGAATGATCTGCCCTTTACGGTGGAATACCGTGCGCCGGTGGAAACTCCCTGGTATGTGGAATTGCTGCCCTTCCTTTTGATGATGGGCATGACCGGACTGCTTTTCTACTTCCTGATTTTCCGTCAGGGCGGCGGCAACAGCAAGGTGATGAACTTTGGCAAGAGCCGTGCTCAGATGAGCGACCCCTCCAAGAACCCTGTTACCTTCAAGGACGTGGCAGGCGCCAAGGAGGAGAAGGAAGAATTGCAGGAAATGGTGGAGTTCCTCAAGAACCCCAAAGCCTATACCGATATGGGTGCCAAGATTCCCAAGGGCGTTTTGCTGGTGGGCCCTCCCGGTACCGGTAAAACGTTGCTGGCAAAGGCTGTAGCCGGTGAGGCCAGCGCTCCTTTCTTTTCCATTTCCGGTTCCGACTTTGTGGAAATGTTCGTGGGCGTGGGTGCAAGCCGTGTGCGTGACCTGTTCGATCAGGCCAAGAAGGCAGCCCCTTCCATCATTTTTATTGACGAGATTGACGCTGTGGGCCGCCACCGTGGTGCAGGCCTGGGCGGCGGACACGATGAGCGTGAGCAGACCCTGAACCAGCTGCTGGTGGAAATGGATGGCTTTACCAATAACGAGAATGTTATCGTCATGGCCGCCACCAACCGCCGGGATATCCTGGACCCGGCCCTGCTGCGCCCCGGTCGCTTTGACCGCCAGGTAACGGTGAATTATCCCGACCTTGAGGGCCGTGTGGAGATCCTCAAGGTGCACAGCAAAGGCAAGAAGCTGGCCAAGGATGTTGATTTTGAAAACGTGGCCAAGCGCATGCCCTACTCTGCCGGTGCAGACCTGGCCAATGTGATGAACGAGGCCGCCATTCTGTCCGTGCGCCGCCATAAAAAGGAAATTGGCCAGCAGGAACTGGTGGACGCTATCGCCCGTGTACAGATGGGCCCGGAAAAGAAGAGCCACAAGGTAACGCCCAAGGATCGCAAGATGACGGCCTATCACGAGGCAGGCCATGCTGTGATCGCAAATTTGCTGCCGGAATGCGACGATGTGCATCTGGTGACCATCGTGCCCCGTGGCCAGGCTGCGGGCCATACCCTGAGCCTGCCCAATGAGGAAAACGATAACTTGAGCCGTACCGCTCTGCTAGGCATCATCACCATGGCCCTTGGCGGACATGCCGCCGAGGAAGTGTGCCTGGATGATATCTATACCGGTTCCTCCAGCGACCTGAAGCGTGCTACCGACCTTTGCCGCCGTATGATTACCCAGTTCGGTATGAGCGAGGAACTGGGCACCATGTACCTGGGCAGCGATCAGGAAGTGTTCGTCGGCATGGAATTCGGCCAGAGCCGTGAATACAGCGAAGAAAGCGCAGCTGCCATCGACCGGGCTGTAAAGAACCTGATGGAAAAGTGCTACCAGCGTGCCATTCAGCTGCTTCGGGATCATCAGGACAAGCTGACGGCAGTGGCTGAATCCCTGCTGGAGCGTGATACTCTGAACCGTGCGGAATTTGAAACCGTGATGCGGGGCGAAGAATTGCCCCCCATGACCGAGGCTGAGCAGATGGTGGCAGACCCCTCTGTGGAGCCGGAAGAAGAACGGGCTTTCGATCCTGAATATGTTCAGCAGGCTGTAAAGCCGGAGGAAGATCAGGACGCTTTCCTGGAGCCTGAAGACAATTAAGATAATTATGGAGGCGGAGGCATGGGCCGACTGATCAGCTATTCCGTAGATCTGCATATGCACAGCAGTTTTTCCGACGGCTTGCATACGCCCGCGGAGCTGGTTTCTAAGGCCCGGAAGCTCCGCCTCGAAACCATTGCCCTCTGCGACCACGATACCGTGGCAGGCCTGAAGGCGATGGAAGACGCCATCGGGGAAGATGCCGGGGAAAATCCGGTGCGGCTCATCCGCTGTGTGGAGCTGAGCTGCGGGGCAGAAGCCAATATTCACCTGCTGGGTTACCATGTGGATGCGGAAAACCGGTTGCTCCTTTCGGAAATGGAGGCGGCCCGGAACCGTCGCCTTGCCCGGATGGAAAAAATGATCGGCAGGCTTGAGGGACTGGGCATCGTTTTTACACAAGAGGCCCGTGCCCGGCTGCTGATTCCCGGTACGGGAAGGGCGCACCTGGCCAGAGAGCTGATTGCTGCCGGAGTGGTCAATACCATGCAGCAGGTGTTTGATCGCTATCTGGATGTAGGGCGGCCCGGCTATGAACCCATGGAAAAACTCAGCGCAGTGGAGGGCGTGCGTTTGCTGCGGCATGCCGGGGCATTGCCCGTACTGGCACACCCTATGCGGCTGAGAATGACGGAAGAAGCCCGCCTTGCGCTGATGGAAGAGCTGGCGGCCAATGGCCTGATGGGCATCGAAGCATGGCATCCGTCCAGCACAGGCCGCCAGGGCGTTCAGCTGGAAAGCTGGGCCAGAAGGCGAAACCTGCTGGTTACAGGCGGCAGCGATTATCACGGCGAAGCCAATTCCTCCATCAGTATGGGCCGCATGCCCCCGGGCTGGCGCAACTGGCGGGAAGATACGGAAAAGCTTATCCAGCTTCGTGATCAACAGTAAAGATTGAAATCACTCCTTTGGTATCACTTCAGAAATGGTGGGTGTACGGTATGTACAGTCAGGGTTATGTACCACAAAACCAGGGGCCGGATCGCAATAACCGGCCGGCATATGGTCAGCCTCAGCAGAACTGGTATGCGCCCGGTCCGCAGCAGGGCTGGCAGCCGCCACAGTCCCGCTCTGCACAGCCAGATGCAGTTCGCCGGCGTTCTTCTTCCGGGCATAATGGCGGCGAAAACACCCGTCAGGATAAGCCTTCGGAAAAACCAGGGAAGAAGCGCTCGCTGAAATGGCAACTGATCAAGTGCCTGCTTTTTTTGCTGGTGCTGGCAGGTCTTGGTGTGGGAGGCTATTTCTGGACCGTGCAAAAAGAAGTGGAGCCCTACGCTGATGTATTCCTCCCCAATGTGTATGTGGATGGTCTCTGCCTGGACGGCATGACCTGGGAGGAAGGTTACAACGCTGTGTGGCAGCAGGTGAACACCAAGCGAAATGCATGGTATGTGCGCCTGAAGAACGCAGCCGGTGAATACAAGGATATCACTGCAGATATGCTGGGCATTTCCTTCGACCCCACGGCGGCGCTGGAAGCCGCCTGGGCTGTGGGGCATAATGTGGATCCCCAGAACCCCAAGAATATGTTCCAGCTCCGGGACGAAATCCGGGTGGCAAAAACCACTACTTACAGTTTTTCCAGTGCGGAGCAGAGCGCCGATACTGCCCCCATCGATACCATCCTTACCACCTTGCAGACGGCAGCCTACCGCCCGGCGCAGAATGCGGCGCTGGTATCCTTTAACCCGGATGACATGTATAACCCCTTCACCTTCCAGCCGGAAGTATACGGCCAGTATCTGGATATTACAGCCGTTAAGGAGGAGATCCTCGGCATGGTGAACACCTTCACCAGCGGCGAGGTAATGCTGGAGCTGACCCCCATCGTGCCGGAGATCACGGTGGAAAAGCTGCAAAAGTCCGTGGAACTTCGCTATCGTGCCGTAACGCCCATTTCCAGTGATTCCACCCCGGAGCGTACCGCCAATATCGAAGTGGCATTTTCAAAGATCAATGGCCTCCGGCTGGAAAACGGTAAGAAGTTTTCCTTTAACAAGCTGGTTGGCCGCCGCAATGAACAGAACGGATTCCATCAGGCCATCGAATATGCCTACGGTCAGGAGATTCTGGGCTGGGGCGGCGGCGTGTGCCAGGCAAGTACAACGGTGTACCTGGCAGCGGTGCAGGCTGGCCTGAAGATCAATCACCGGGAAGCCCACTCCAATCCTGTCAGCTACACCCAGATGGGCATGGACGCAACGGTGAGCGATACCCGAGGCCGGGAAATCGACTTCACCTTTACCAACGATACCGGCGGTGATATCTATATTTCCGCCCATGTGATCACCTCCTCCAACGGGCGCAGCAAGCTGTGCGAGGTGCGCATTTACGGCCCGTCCCTGGAAAACGTCAGCTACATGCTGGAAAGCAAAACCATCGAGACACTGCCCAAGCCCCTGGAGCCAGAACTGAAGGAAGACGAAACCGCCACCTATGTAATCTATCAGGATGAGACCAAGAAATACTCCACCGGCCGGGATGGTTATGTGGTGGAGACTTATCTTGTAACCTATATCGACGGGCAGGAAGTGGATCGGGTCAAGCTGCACAGGGATACTTACCCGGAGCGCCCCGACCGTTACTGGGTGGGCATCACTCCCCGCTAAGAGAGGAAGAAGCCAGTGAAAACGACCCTTGGCAGCATTCGCCGCTGCGACGAGGAATACAGCCTGTTTGCCCCTGGGGATAAGGTGGCGGTAGGCGTCAGCGGCGGCAAGGACAGTATGTTGCTTATGCACGCCCTGAGCCTGTACCGCTATGTACGCCATGACGACTTTACCCTGCACGCCATCATGCTCACCACCGGCAAGGAACCGCCGGATACCTCCGCAATACGGGCATATGCGGAAAAGCTGAACGTGCCCATTCAGATCGACCATACAGATCTGTATGAGATCCTCTTCGAGATCCGCAAGGATAAGCATCCCTGTGCCCTTTGCGCCAAGATGCGCCGGGCTATGCTGTGCGAGCGGGCCAAGGAGCTGGGTTGCAACAAGCTGGCTCTGGGCCATAACCGGGAGGATGTGCTGGAAACCCTGCTGATGAGCCTGCTTTTTGAGGGACGGCTGCACACATTCCATCCCAAAACCTACATGAGCCGTATGGATATCACCGTGATTCGTCCCATGGCCTTTGTACCGGAAAAGCATGTGATACATATGCAGCGCAAGCTGGAAATGCCCATTCTGCATAACCCCTGTCCCGCCAACGGCTATACCAAGCGGCAGGAAATGAAGGAACTTATTCAGGAGCTTGCCAAGCGTTATCCCAATATTGAGGAGAGTATGCTGGGAGCCCTGCGCAATCACCAGCAGTACCATCTCTGGTATCCGGAAGAAGCGGGAAGAGACGGCGAAAAATAAGCATTTGAGGCCGGTCAGTGTATGCTGACCGGCTTTTGATAAAAAACAATTGATAAACAATTGTTATTCATTGACAAAAAAATATAACGTGTTAAAATGTCTGATGTGGTAAAAAAAGCGCCAAAAAGGAGGGGTGTTGTGGAGGGACTTCGTTTTGTTTCCAAACGAGCCGATGAAAACGATTCCGGCGTATTTGTGCAGGGTATTCACTATCCTGCCATGCTGGTGGAGAAAAGCGGCGTGTGGATCAAGCATGCTGGCAGCGCAATGCTTTCCCAGCAGGAATATGTAATAGAGTCTCTTGGCTATCCGACACTTCTGGTGGCGGATGAGGGCGACCTGCAGTTTGCTTTTGGCGAACACTGCTGGCCTCTTTTGAAGGGCGAAAGCGTGATGATCCCTGCGGGCACAGAAGGCTGCCGCCTGCTGAATGCAAAGGATTGCAGGCTTTTGTGGTTTACTCTGGACGGGCCCCTGACCGCTACATTGCTCCGACAGATCAATGCCCACAACCGGGTACCCGCCAAGCAAGGCATTTTGCCCAGCCAGATTTTGCTCATCCGGCAGATTGTTCAGGTGTTGGTCAGGCACAGCGGCACGTCCGATGCAAGCTTCCAGCTGGCCCAGCTGCTCTGGGGCATTATCGCCGCCCACAAGGGGCATAGCGTGGCCACCAGCGCAGTGCTCAGCCATGAAATCGCCCGGGTGGTGGACGCCATGCGTCAGTGCCAGTACAAGGAATCCTTCAGCCTTGCGGAAATGGCCGCCATCAGCCGCATGCCCGTGGAGGCGTTCCGTAAACGCTTCACAGTAGAACTGGGCATCCCGCCCCTGGGGTATTTGCAGTTCCAGAAGATGGAGCGTGCCAAGACCCTCTTGCGCAACGGAATGAGCGTGAAGGATACGGGCGTGGAGATCGGCATGTCCGACCCCTATCATTTTTCCAAGCAGTTCAAACATGTGGTGGGCATGAGCCCCACGGCATACCTGCGCCATGTGGGTAGCGTTGCGGAGGATGAATAATTCATTTGGATATATCGAAAACTGTTTTTCGTAAGCCTTTTTTCAATAAAGAGGCTTGCGAATTTTTTTTGGTATGATATACTGATATGTGGATGCTTTTTCCGAAAAAAAGGAAAAAATGTCCGAAGGAGCATAAATAGAGGAGTCGTGACACTATGAGCAAGATCATCGGAATTCTCACCAGCGGCGGCGACGCACCCGGCATGAATGCTGCGGTTATCTCCGTTGTCTCTTTTGCACGCTCTAAGGGTTACAAAGTTGTGGGCATCAAGGGTGGCTACGACGGCGTACTGCTGAAGGACAGCAAGTTTGATGTGAGCAAGATTTCCGATCCTGAGCAGCTGACGGAGGCAGACTGGAAAGCCCTGGAACCCGATATTGTAGAACTGACCGCAAGAAAGGTTCGTGAATATCTGGGTCAGCCCGGTACTTTCCTGCATACTGCACGCTGTGATGAATTTGTTCAAGAAGAATATCAGAAAATCGGCGCTAACAATCTGCGTGCCCTTGGCATCACTTCCGTGGTGGTCGTAGGCGGCGACGGCAGCTATAAGGGTGCCCGTGCACTTTCCCGCAACGGCATCAGCTGCGTGTGCATCCCCGGCACCATCGACAATGATCTTGCCTATACCGAGGCCACTCTTGGTTATGATACCGCTGTTAATACCTGTATGGATGCAGTGATCGCCGTAAAGGCCACCAGCCGCAGCCATGACCGCCCCGCTATTGTGCAGGTAATGGGCCGCCACTGCGGCGATATCGGCATGCGTACCGCCATGGCTACCGGCGCTGAAATGCTCATCGTGCCGGAGATGGAGTGGGATATTGATTCCTACGCTGCCCGCCTGAACCGTCAAATCGAGAGAGGAAACACCAGCGCTACGCTGATCATCTGCGAAAACTGCTTTGCCAAGATGAAGCCCTTCGACTGGCGTACCATGCTGCGGGATAACGGCATCAAGGTGTACGACGATGAAGACATCACCGTGGAGCATCTTGCCCAGCTTTTGAAAATCAAGTGCGGCGGCGCAGAGGTGCGTGCCACTGTGGTGGGTTACACCCAGCGTGGCGGCCTGCCCACTGCCTGCGATAACGTACTGGCCTTCCAGTTTGGCCGTCATGCGGTGGAACTGCTGGAAAAAGGCCAAACCAATCAGTGCATCGGCGTAAGGGATGGCAAGGTATTCAACATGGCTATTGAAGAAGCCCTGGAAATGCCCCGCACCTTCGACGAAGAACTTTATCACATCATCAACCGTCTGTAATATACTATCAAAACAGCGCAGAGAAAAAACTCTGCGCTGTTTTTTTCTGCAAAAAAAGAGGCCGGATAAATATCCGGTCCCAGCTTGTCGAAACACCTCATTCTTGACAGTCAAATCCGCACTTCTTGCACCTTTGGTGTTTGCCGTGCCTTCTTGAAAGTGCTGCGGCACAAGGAATGTGGGCTCTGCCCACGCCCGGCAGGGGGATGATCCCCCTGCACCCTGCTCTTTTTTGACAGTATGAGGCTGGATAAATATCCGGTCCCAGCTTGTCGAAATACCTCATTCTTGACGGTCAAATCCGAACTTCTTGCACCTTTGGTGCTCGCCGTGCCTTCTTGAAAGTGCTGCGGCACAAGGAATGTGGGCTCTGCCCACGCCCGGCAGGGGGATGATCCCCCTGCACCCTGCGCTTTTTTTCTGCAAAAAAGAGGCTGGATAAATATCCGGTCTCAGCTTGTCGAAACACCTCATTCTTGACGGTCAAATCCGCACTTCTTGCACCTTCGGTGCTCGCCGTGCTTTCTTGAAAGTGCTGCGGCACTAGGAATGTGGGCTCTGCCCACGCCCGGCAGGGGGATGATCCCCCTGCACCCTGCGCTGTTTTTTTCTGCAAAAAAGAGGCCGGATAAATATCCGGTCTCAGCTTGTCGAAACACCTCATTCTTGACAGTCAAATCCGCACTTCTTGCACCTTCGGTGCTTGCCGTGCTTTCTTGAAAGTGCTGCGGCACAAGGAATGTGGGCTCTGCCCACGCCCGGCAGGGGGATGATCCCCCTGCACCCTGCGCTGTTTTTTTCTACAAAAAAAGAGGCCGGATAAATATCCGGTCTCTTTGTATGGGAAAGGATCAATCCATCATTTCGGAGAAATCTGCCAGCTGGCTTGCAAAGAAGTCCAGTGCAGCCTCCACGGGCTGAGGCGTGGACATATCCACACCGGCCACCTTCAATTCCTCGATGGGGCTCATGCTGCCGCCGAGGGTAAGGAACTTACGGTAGGCAGCAACGGCCTCCTCGCCGCCGTTGAGCACCCGGTCGGCCAGGGCAACGGCTGCACAGAAACCGGTAGCATATTTGTACACATAGAAGGAACGATAGAAGTGGGGGATGCGCATCCACTCGTTTTCCACCACCTTGTCCACACGGCAGCCGCCGCCGTAGTACTGCTTGTTCAGGTCGTAGTACATGGCGCTGAGGGTCTCACGGGTCAGGGGCTGACCGGCTTCCTCCATGGCGTGGGCCTTCATTTCAAATTCGGCAAACATGGTCTGGCGGAATACGGTGGTGCGGAAGCCTTCCAGCAGGCGGCCAATGAGGGCCATCTGGGCAGCCTTGTTGCCTTCGTACTTCTTGCGCAGGTACTGGATGGTGAGCACTTCATTGCAGGTGGAGGCCACTTCAGCAACGAAAATGGTGTAATCGCTCTTGGCGAAGGGCTGGGTCTTGTTGGAATAGTAGCTGTGCATGGCGTGGCCCATTTCGTGGGCAAGGGTAAGCAGACCATCCAGCTCGGGGCGGAAGTTCAGCAGAACATAAGGATGCACGCCATAGGCACCACCGTTGGAGTAGGCACCGGTGGTTTTGTTGGGGGTCTCGTATACATCGATCCAGCCGCCGGTCTTGGCAGAACGGACGACCTCCTGGTAATCCTTGCCCAGGGGTGCAACTGCTTCCAGCAGCAGGTCGTAAGCCTCGTCGAAGGTGAGCTTGGTATCAAAGCCCTTCTCCATGGGGGCATAAAGGTCATACATATGCACGGTGGGCAGGTCGAAGGCCTGCTTGCGGAGGCCGCAATAGGCATTCAGAGTGGGAATGGCATCGTGTACAGCCTTGAGCAGGTTATCGTATACGGAAACGGGAATATCGTCGGGGTAGAGGGCAGCTTCCCGGGCAGAGCCGTACTTGTGGGCACGGGCAGTGAACACGTCGCCCTTGACATTGGCAGAGTAGCTGGCGGCAAAGGTGGAGCCATAGGCGGCATAGGCTTTCATCATGCGCTCGTAGGCGGCTTTGCGCACGGTGCGGTCCTTGCTTTCCAGCATGGAGCCGAAGCGGGCATGGGTCAGCTCCACCAGCTTGCCGTTTTCGTCCTTCACCTTACCAAGGCTCATATCCACATCGGTAAGCATGTCGTAGATGTTGCCGGGTGCATCCAGCACCTCGTGAGCGCCGGCCAGCAGGGTTTCCATTTCGGTGGAGAGGGTGTGGGGACGCATGCGTTCCACATCCTGAAGCATGGTATCAAAATCGGCAAAGGCTTCGTCGGCAGCGTAGGCCTTCAGATCCTTTTTGGGCAGCTTGAGCAGTTCGGGCTGCAGGAAAGCAACGGCAGCGATGAACTGGGCATAGAGGCCCTGGGTGCGGGCAAACAGGCCCTGATAGAAGCTGTCGGAGTTATCGCTGTTGAGATTGGTGGAGGCGTAGGTGTACAGACGGCTGAGATGTTCGCCGGCCTCTGCATACATTTTCAGGGTGGAAAGGACAGTATCACGGCCGTTCTTGAGGGTGCCGGCGCAGGCGGCCAGCTGGGCCGTTTTTTCCTTGATGAAGGCGAAATCGTCTTCCCAATCCTGTTGGGTGGCATAAATATGGCTGGGCTGCCACTTGACGGATTCGGGCAGATCCTTGCGCAGCTTAAGGGTATCGCTCATGGATGGTTCCTCCTTGATGATTGAATTATCATTCTGCATCCTATTGTAACGCAATAACCGGGAAACAACAAGCCGTACAGAAAAGAAACGGGCTTATTTTTTCCCGGTTTTCCGGCAGATGAGATCGGCGACCCCTTTATCTGCCGGGCAGAAGTCCACGGAAGAAAACTCCTCCGGAGTCGCCCAGCGTATCTGATGGTGTTCCAGGGCACGGGGTTCTCCGCTGGGAAGGCTGCACAGGAAGAAAGTCAGGTGCACCGTCAGATCGGGGTATTGGTGGGTTACTTCAGTAAAGATGGATTCGGGCTTAAGGCAGATATCCAGCTCTTCCCGGCATTCCCGGATGAGGGCTTCCTCACGGGTTTCGCCGCTTTCCACCTTGCCGCCGGGGAACTCCCATTGGAGTGCCCGGGCTTTGTGGGCAGGGCGCTGGCAGATGAGAATACGGTCATCCCGTTTCAGAATGGCGGCTACAACTTCAAGCATAGAGGCTCCTTATTTGATATGGAAAAACTTGTGGATGATGCGGAAAAAGTCCTTGCCGGTGGTGGCGATGCAGGCAATGAGCATAGCCAGAGCAAGGGATCCCAGCACGATAATGGTCCACGTCCAGGCAGGCGTGGGAATGGAAAGGCCCACAACGGCGGCCACAAGGCAGCCGATGGAAAGCAGCATCAGGGGCATCATATTGTGCCGCTGACGGTGAAAATCCGAAAAGAACAGAACGCCTGCCACAATGAGTCCTCCGAAACAGAAGATGGGCGCAACGTTGAAAATCCAACCCGGGGCAATGAGCACGTCAATGAGGATTTGCAGGATGACACCTTGAAATATCAGGCGGATGCACTGGCTGACCCGGTTGTAGTCCACCATGGCAGGATTGAAGAGATTCGTCCAGAGGATCCACAGGCCCCAAAGCACCACTGCGCTCCACCAGGGCTTTCCGGTAAACAGGTTCACAAGCGGGCATATCACTACCGCTGCACCGAAGGGCCATCGTACCCAGCGCAGCACATGATGCAGTTGCAGGGTCTGCTTGCGGGGGGTAGGAAATGTGTTTTTAATCTTCATAGGGAATACTCCCTTCTACCTCAACACGAACGCCATCCTGAGTGAGCAGCGCATAGAAGGCTTCTTCAAAGGTGGGGTCTGAGGTGAGCTTGGTAATGCTGAGCATGGAGGTATCGCCGAAGGTGACCATGCCGATACCGGAACGGTTTGTGACGGCCGTGCCAAGGATGAACTCCATATCCCGAATCATGGGGCTGAGCTCCGGGGGCATTTCTACCACGCCCAGATTGCTGAGGGTGGAAGTGAAGATCTTGTCCCCCAGAAAACCATAGATGGCGCTGGCAATGGGCCCTTTGATAAACAGGGGAATGCACCGCACGGAGCTGACCAGCCGGGTGGAGGAATGGATCATTTGCGTCATGGGCTCCAGAGCGGATTTTTCCTTCAGCTGGCGGGAAATCTCCGGCAGGATACCGTCGATGTCATGGATATCATCCAGGGAGAGGCGTACGCCGCAATACATGGAGAAATTGCGCAGGCTTTTGGTGGGATAGAATTTGCGCATATTCACGGGCACCTGCATATTGAAGGAACCCTTGGTTTCATCGGTGGCACGGCGGGCAGCAAGGAACATTACAGCCAGAATATATTCGGAGATGGTCGCATTGCGGCGACGGGCGGTTTCCAGAAGATTGCTGGCAGACATGCGGAACTGCACCACCCTCGCCGGCCGGATCAGCGAAAGGCGACCACCCATCTGCAGAGCGATGCGGTCGGTAAGGCCGGAAGCCTGTCCCTTGCGGTCGGCGGCAAGAAAAGCGTTGGAGCTTTCCTCCGGGTCGGGGATCTCGTTGATATCCAGCACGCCGTACCCCGGGCTGGACTGTATGCCTAAAAGGCGCAGATATTCCGCCACAAGGGTTTTGAGGAAATGCATGCCGCCGGAGGCGTCGGTGAGGATGTGGAAGTATTCCACACTGATCCGGTTTTCGTAATACAGCACACGGAAGGACTGGGAACCGCTGCTGGAAATCTTCAGGGGTTTGACGGGCAGATCCCGCTCCGGCTCCGCAATGTAGCGGCGCTTTGTGGCGTTGAGATAGTGCCAGAAAAAGCCTTTCTTTACAGTGGTGGCAAAGCAGGGAAAACGCCGGATGGTGAAGTTCAGGGCCATTTGCAAAAGCTCTGGGCTTACAGGCTCCAGCAGGCTTGCAGAAAGACGGAATACAGCCATTTGCCCATGCTTCATGGACAGGGGATAGATCTTTGCGGCATCGTCCAGCGGATACCACAAAACCGAGGGCCTGGCATAAAAACCGCCCAGATTTTCCGGGGCAATAAGTTGCATGCTCTCTTCCGGGGATACTCCCTTGCCTGCATACCAAAGAAGAGCTTTTTCAAAATCGGCAATGAGGGAGTCCCGTTCCTTGCGGGGCAAAGTAATGTGCTGGCGTACTTCCCGGAAAAAATCCAACACTTCGGACCGGGTATTGTCATCAAGACGCTGCTTCCACAGCTGGAAGGGGGATTGTTTGGATTTGGCCATGGTGCGTCGCCTCCTTTCGGGGATGGCGCTATAAAAGCATACTAAGTATATCAACAGACCGGCCAGGGTGTCAAATTTGGGCAATGACAAGGGATGAACAGAGGGTTTTCAATTTCTTCAAAATTTATGCAACAAATTGCCATCTATATTCGTCATAATAAATGTGAGGTGATCGCATGGCAACGATTTTGATTTTTTCCGAAAACCGGCAGATCGCTCATAAGCTCTGCGATTCCTTGAATAAGGGAAAATACGAAGCAAAGCTTTGCAGCGATCAGAAAGAACTGCGCACAGCAGCTAAGGCGGAGGAAAATCCGCTGATGATCATGGATGCATCCATGAAGTGGACCAGCTGCCGCCCTCTCCTGGAGGCAGGCATGGAGCTGAACTGCCCCGTGCTGTTCATCACTGGTGACAGGAGCATGAGCAGCCATCTGCAGGCGCTCTACGGTGGGCGTTCTCAGGTGGCAGTATGGCCTGTTGGCCAGAAAATGCTTCTGGAGCTGATCCGTCAGCTGATGGGCGAGCCTTCCGCCAAACGGGAATTGCATGTGGATGCAGATACGCAGGTAGTCACTCTCAACGGGCGCAGGGTGGAACTGACAGCCCAGGAGATGGCGCTGCTTCTGGCTCTGATGGAAAACCCGGATGCACCCGTCAGCCGGGAAACCCTCCTGCGGGAGGCCTGGGGCTATCAGAGTATTGGCGAAACCCGTACCGTGGACGTGCATGTACAGCGTCTTCGCAAAAAGATGGGCGAAGACTGGATCGAAACCGTGTACAAGTGCGGATACCGGCTGCGCCTGGCGTAAGGCGATCGCCCTGCCGGGGGCCTTCTTTTCTTCTGTGTCAGAAGAAAAGAAGCAAAAGAAGACCGCATTTGCACACAATCCAGCATACAAAAAGAGACTACCACAAACCGGCAGTCTCTTTCCCTACATAATGCCCTTTTCCCATACACGCTTTTCGGGAGGGTGCGGGAGGGGGCTTTTCCCGGGGAAAAGCCTTCTCCCGCCTTAACCCCGCACTTCTTTACCCCCGCATTTCCCTGCCGGGGGCCTTCTTTTCTTCTGTGTCAGAAGAAAAGAAGCAAAAGAAGACCGCATTTGCATAGAAACCAGCATACAAAAAGAGACTACCACAAATCGGCAGTCTCTTTCCGTACATAATGCCTTTTCCCATATACGCTTTTCGGGAGGGTGCGGGAGGGGGCTTTTCCCGGGGAAAAGCCTTCTCCCGCCTTACCCCCGCATTTCTCTCCCCGCATTTCCCTGCCGGGGGCCTTCTTTTCTTCTGTGTCAGAAGAAAAGAAGCAAAAGAAGACCGCATTTGCATAGAAACCAGCATACAAAAAGAGACTACAGCATATCGGCAGTCTCTTTCCCTACATAATGCCCTTTCCCATGTACGCTTTTCGGGAGGGTGCGGGAGGGGGCTTTTCCCGGGGAAAAGCCTTCTCCCGCCTTAAACGTACCATCACACCTCAAATATTGCTGTCGTTGCGCTTGCTCCAGTCGCCTTCAAAGAGTTTGTGGTAAACAACGTTGGGCTGCATGATGATGCCGTTGATGCGGGCCAGTTCCTCCACGGTGACCATCATAAAGCCGTTTTTTCTGAGCCAGTCGGCGTAGATAGGAATGGCCTTGTACATGATTTTGCCGCTGTCGTGGAGCAGGATGATATCGCCGTCGATGGTGTTGTTGCGGATGGAATAGAAGATGCGTTTGGCGCTTTTTCCAGTGTAATCGTAGCTGTCCACGCTCCACTGAATGATGGGCACGCCAATCTCTGCCTCGACCCAGGGCGGGTAGGTTCCGCCGGGAGCCCGGAACATGGTTACAGGCTCGCCCACCAGGCTGATAAGCAGTTCGTTGTGCTTGTTGAGCTGGGCACGCATACCGGGGTTGTCCAGCGTATAACCGGACCAGTGGTCGTAGGAATGGCTGGCAATGATGTGGTTCTGGTCAAACTGACGCATAAGGATGTCCGGATTGCCGTTCACACGGGTACCCACGGTGAAGTAAGTGACTCTTGCACCGTAATGGCGATAATTGACCAGCGTGTTGTTGGTGGGGCCGTAGGAGGGGCCATCGTCGCAGGTAATGGCCACCATTTTGTAATCGGTGTTGTCGGTCTGGATGCGTGCTTCAGGGGTCATATAGTCCCACAGTTCATCGTAAAAGAAGCGCACATGCATCATCACCGGCCGGTCAGGGTATACCGTTTTGGCCTGATAGTGCAGGGTAAGCTCCATTCCGCTCAGGGTAAAATCGACATTTTCCAATGCCTCCCGGCTGCAGAGCTGCTCTATTGCCTCCGGATTGCGGGGATCCTCCGGAAACAGGCTGGAAAGATGCTCCTGAACCCGCTGCGCCAGAAGATCCCAGGCGGGGCTGTCCTCCGGAAAGATATCCGTAAGCAGGATGCGTTCTCCGGATTCCAGATCATAGGTTCGGGTGGTGAAATCACAGCTGACCTGCTGCCGCTTGTAGCTGATGCGGGCTTCGGTCAGGGTGCTGACCCAGCTGTCACCGGTGAAATAGTGGATCACTTCAATGTCCAGACGGCTGTTGCGCTTGGCGTTCTTGTCCCCGTCGGGCTGCATTTGGGGAAACAGCTGTGCATCGTAATCGTCCACAATGCTGCGGATCTCTTCGTTGACGGTTTCGTTGGTGGTGATGAGGTATTCCTTGTATACATAATAGCGATTGTTGTCTTCCTTGCGATCGCTTGTTTTGTATTCCACCTTGAATATTTCGGGCCAGGAATCATGCTTCCCGGCGGGCTGTTCCTCCTGGGCAAAAGCTGCGCAGGGCGCAAGCAGGCAAAGCATCAGCAATATGGAAATAAGTCGGCGCATCCCGTTCATCCTTCCTCTTTGGTTTGGTCCAGCCAGTATACAATATCATAAATAATTGCCAACGTAAAGCAAAAGCATCATTCAGCGCAGTCGGCTGCCGTGACCAGCCATGTGCCCAGAATCATGATCACCAGCGCTGTAAAAAACCAGGGGGAGGGCAGTTCCAGGAAAATCACCAGGGAAAGCAGAACGCCGATAAACGGTGCAATGGCGTAATAGGCGCTGGTTTTGGCGGCCCCCAGTTCCCGCTGGGCGTAAATATAGCACACTATGGAAAGCCCATAGGCCACAAAACCCAGACAGAGCGCCGGCAGTATCCTCCAAAGTGCGGGCAGATTCTCGCCGGATAAAAAAGCCACGATCAGGGCTCCCAATCCGGAAAAAATGCCCTTGATGACCACAATCTGCACCGGATTTTTGGAGGAAAGCCTGCGGGTACAGTTGTTTTCGAGGCCCCAGCAAAGGCATGCCAGCAAAACAAACAGAGCACCCGGGCTGAGCGTAAAGCCGCTGATGTCCTCCATAGAGAGCAGAAAAGCAGAAAGCGTCACCAGCCCGATGCCCAGCCAGAGCTTGCCTGAGATTCTTTCCCGGAAAAACAGAAGGGCGATCAGCGATGTGGTAACGATCTCAAAATTGTTCAGAAGGGAAGCTGTAGCTGCGGAGGTCAGGTTGATACCCAGCATGAGGGAAATGGGCGCTGCAATATCCAGTACGATCATCATAAGGGTCCAGGGCAGTTCCCTGCGGGTCAGCCGCTCTTCCTGAGGGGCGTTTTGCCTCCGATTCAGGATGGGCTGTATCAACGCCATGCCAAGCCCTGCGCCAAGGTACAGAAAAGCCGCCATCATTGCAGGGGGTATGCTTCCCAAAAGCAGCTTGGATACAGGAGAGTTCAGTGCATAGAACACGGCCGCCAGAACCGCAAACAATACGCCCGGTTTCTTTCCCGGATGCAAGGAACACACCTCCGCCGTCAAGAAATGCAAAAAAAGAGTAACACAGAAATAACGGCGGCGCAAGCCTTTGCATTTCTTTGCTGAAACAAAAACAGTTTTTCCAGAGAAAATCTCTTTTCAAAAAGCAAATATACGGGTATACTATCACTGCCAAGGGTAAGCGGCATCGTGAGCCTGAGGCAGGATACACACAAATTCCATGTTGAGGATGCGGGGAAACCATCATCCAGGACGGGGAAGGAGGAAGGCACTATGCCCGGAAATACATATTCATGGCCGTAGACACAGCACATTTTTTGCTGCGCCCTGCGGCTTTTATGGTGAAAAGAAACACAAAGGAGCACCGTCATGAACAGCGAACGCCTTGGCTTTGTGGGCATTGTCATTGAGGACAGAACCGCTGCCCCTCAGGTGAATCAGCTTCTTTCTTCCTTCGGGGAGATCATCCAGGGGCGCATGGGCCTGCCGGGTCACGACAACGGTCAATCCGTCATCTGCCTTATCGTGCGGGGCACCAACGACCAGCTTGGCGCACTTACAGGCCGCCTGGGCAACCTCAGGGGCGTACAGGTAAAGAGCGCCACAGCTACCAAAAAACAAAAATCAGAACAGGAGTAAATGTTCCATGAGAAAACTGCTTTCTTTTATGCTTGTATTGGCCATGATGCTCACCCTCACCCTCAGCTATGCTGAAACCGAACCCGCCCTGCCCCGTGTGGTTGCCCTGAAGGGCCCCACCGCCATGGGCCTGACCAAAATGATGACCGACGAAGCTGCCAACTACGATTTTCAGGTAGTGGGCGCTGTGGACGAGATCGGCCCCATGCTGATCAAGGGCGAGGTGGACATCGCCGCCGTGCCCGCCAATCTGGCATCCGTGCTCTATAATAAAACCGAGGGCAAGGTGCAGGTTCTGGCTGTGAACACCATGGGCGTTCTGTACATCGTGGAAAACGGCGATACCATCCATTCCGTGGAGGATCTCCGTGGCAAGACCATCTACACCAGCGGCCAGGGTGCAACCCCTGAATATGCGCTGAATTTCATCCTTTCCGCCAATGGCCTGGATCCTGCCAAGGACGTGACCATCGACTTCCGTTCCGAGCATACCGAGTGCCTCACTGCCCTGCTGGCCAACGAAGGCTCTGTGGCTATGCTGCCCCAGCCCTTCCTGACCACTGCCATGATGAAGCAGGAAGGCATCCGCATGGCTCTTGACCTGAACACCGAATGGGCCAAGCTCCAGGAGGGCCAGGAAAACCCCAGCGCACTGATCACCGGCGTTATGGTGGTGCGCACCGATTATGCCGCCGCCCATCCGGAAGAAGTGGCTGCTTTCATGACCAGCTACGCCGCCAGCGTGGATTATGTCAACGCCAACCCCGAAGAGGCCGCCAAGCTGATCGCTTCCTTTGACATCGTTCCCGAAGCCGTGGCCGCAAAGGCCCTGCCCTATTGCCAGATCGTATACATCGACGGGGCAGAAATGAAAGAAATGCTCTCCGGTTACCTGAAGGTTCTCCATGACCAGAACCCTCAGGCTGTAGGCGGAACCCTGCCCGGCGATGCATTCTATTATGAAAAGTAAGCCTTTCAAAGGCTTTCCCCTCTGGGCCGCCGCCTTCTGGCTTCTTGTCTGGGAGGCGCTGGCCCGGCTGGTGGATCAATCTTTGCTGCTGGTGTCGCCGCTGACTGCGGCCCACCGGCTTTTGCAGCTAATGGGAGAAGCCTCGTTCTGGCAATCGGTGGCCTATTCTCTTACCCATATTCTGATGGGCTTTCTGCTGGGCGCCTTACTGGGCGTTAGCTTTGCCATACTCAGCTATCGATTCCGGTGGATGGAGCAGCTGCTGATGCCCCTCACCGCCACCGTCAAGGCCATTCCCGTGGCTTCCTTTGTGATTCTGGCCCTGCTGTGGGTTACCAAGCACAATCTTTCCACGCTGATCAGCCTGCTGCTGGGCTTCCCGGTAATCTACAGCAATGCCCTCACCGGCCTCAAAAGTACCGACTCACAACTTATCGAAATGTCCCGGCTGTTCCGCGTTCCCTTCGGCAAGCAACTGCGGGCCCTGTACCTGCCATCGCTGGCACCCTACCTGCATTCCGGACTGAGCATTGCTATTGGCCTGTGCTGGAAGAGCGGCATCGCTGCGGAGGTGATCGGCACCCCCAGAGGCTCTATCGGCGAAAGGCTTTACAATTCCAAGATTTATCTGGAAACGGCGGATCTCTTTGCATGGACCATGACCGTGGTTCTTTTGAGCGTCGTTTGCGAAAAGCTGCTGAAGCTTTTTCTTTCCTGCCTGGAAAAGTGGCTGAAAAAGCCCGCAGTGCCAAAAGAAGCATCCAAAGAGGCGCAACCTGCGCTGCTCAGGGCAGAGGCTTCCAAAGCCCTTCCCTCCGAAACCCTTAACCTGACCGATCTGCATGCAGCGTTTGAGGGCAAGGAGGTTATCGGAGGGCTGAGCTTCTCTGTTGAAACCGGGCGTCGCTATGTGATCTCCGGCCCCAGCGGCAGCGGAAAAACCACTTTGCTGCGGGTCTTGATGGGCCTGCTGAAACCCCGCAGCGGCGATGCGAGCGATTTTACAAAAAAACAGCCCAGCGTCGTCTTCCAGGAAGACCGGTTGCTGAGCTGGATGAATGCGGCGCAGAATTTGCGCTATGTGGCGGATATCGCTCCGGGGGAAGCCAACGCATTGCTTATGCGGCTGGGCATTGAGGAGGAGAGCCTTTCCCAGCCGGTGAGCGAATACAGCGGAGGCATGAAACGGCGGGTGGCCATCGCCCGGGCCCTTATCGCCGGGTACGAGATTCTCTATCTGGACGAACCCTACAAGGGCCTTGATGAGCAAACCCGCAAGCAGGTGCAGGCCGTGGTGGAGGAACTTTCCGCCGGACGGACGCTGTTCCTGGTGACACATGACCTGCGGGAGGCAGAAGGATATCTGCCCCTGAGCCTTACCCCTCCAGCAGCTCCGGAAATCGCTGGATGATCTTCTCGGCAGCTTCCTCTGCGGTGATGCTGCTGTTATCGATTCTCAGATAGTTTTCAAAAGGCACTTCGCCCTCATAGCTGATGCAGCGGTACTTCTCCGAATCCCGGATCAGCCGCTGGTCGGAGAGTTCCACATCCCGCTTGGATGCCTTGTGCTTCAGGCGGTTTTCTGTACGGTTTCTCTGAAGGCGTACCTCGAGGGGGGCATCCAGCTCCACATAATAAAACTCTGTGCCGTAGGGTTCAAAGAAGGATTTGATGTGTTCCAGCGCTTCCCACTCGCTGGGAAAGTTGAAGGCCATCATGTAGGTGAACACCATGCCTTTGAGATCTGTGGCTGCAAATTCCTCAAAGATCACGTCACGGATGCGGCTGATGGCTTTGCTGTGGAAATAGCCGAAGATTTCCAGCACCGGCTCGATGGTCATGTGGTTATGCTGGAGCCGCAGCCCGGTACGCTTGCATAATTCTTGCCCGACGGTCATTTTGCCGCTGGCGGCGTCGCCCATGATAAAGACAAGTTTCATATCCTCACTTCCTTTCCTGGAAAAGAAAACGGCCCACGAATCCTGTCCGTGAGCCGTTTTTTTGTTGCCTTGATCAGGCCTTTTTGGCCTTGCCCTTGGAGCTGCCTGCAAGGCGGTGATCCTCCAGGGCTGCCCACACATAGCCATTGATCAGGTTGGCGCTGAAGGCGCCCGCCAGAATGCCCACAATGATCGGCAAACAGAACTCCTGAATGGCATCCACGCCCAGTACATACAGTACGACGATGGTCACAAGGGTGGTCAGGGTGGTAAAGATGGTACGGCCAAGGCTTTCTTTCACGGAAACACTTACCACTTCGCTGCGGCTCATGCCGGAATAATCAGCCTTTTTGTTGTTCTCACGGATACGGTCGAAAATAACGATGGTGTTATTGATGGAGTATCCCACAATGGTCAGCATGGCGGCGATGAAAGAGGAATTCACCTGTACCACATTTCGGAGAAGTACCATGGCGCTGAGCATAATCAGCACGTCATGGAGCAGACCGAATACAGCCGCAATACCGCTGTAGAGGTCGAAACGGAAGGCGATGTAGATCAGCATCAGCACAGAAGCCAGCAGCACGCTGAAGATGGCGTTCTTCACCAGCGTTGCGCCTGCTACGGGGCCCACATAGCTGTCGTTGGTGTTGTTGATATCAACATTGGGATATTTTTCTTTCAGGGCATCGCCAATGCTGGTTTTTACGGTTTGAATTTCCTCGTCGCCCAGCTTGGGCAGGCGAATCTGCAGGGTGGTTTTCTCGTCGCCGAGGGTGGAAACGCTGAAATCGGTGAGGCCCTGCTCGTTGAGGATTGCCTTCACATCCTCCTGGGAGAAGGTCTCGTTCATGTTATAGGTAAGGTTCAGGCCGCCTGCAAAATCCAGGCCGTAGTTGATGCCGAGGCCGCAAAGGCTCAATACCCCTGCCACCAGCATAATGGCCAGCGAAATGCACAGGCATACAACAGCACGTTTCTGCATTTTCATGATCACTTCGCCTCCTCAGGAATGGAATCCGCCGCAGGCTTTGCAGCCGCAACATACAGGGAAGGGTTTTTCCAGATACGCACAAAGCGCATCAGCAGGAACCGGGTGATGAGGATGGCGGAAAGCATGCTGGTAATAACGCTCAGAAGCAGCGTTACGGCAAAGCCCTGTACGGAGCCGGTGCCGAAGATCATCAGCACGAAGGAGGCGATGATGGTGGTCACGTTTGCGTCGATAATGGCGCTCATGGCGTTCTTAAAGCCGATACGAACGGCGTGGATCATGGGCCGGCCCTGACGCACTTCTTCCTTGATGCGCTCGAAGATAACCACGTTGGCATCCACGGCCATACCGATGCCCAGAATGATACCGGCGATGCCGGGCAGGGTCAGCTGAATGCTGGGCACCACGGCCAGCAGCAGGAACAGAATGATGATGTACAGGCAAAGGGCCCAGTCAGCCACGAGACCGCACAGACGGTAGCGCAGCAGCATGATCAGCATAACGATACCGATGCCGATGATGGCGGCTTTCACGCTGGTAACGAGAGCATCGTCGCCAAGGGTGGCGGAGATGGTGTCCAGCTTGTCCTGACGCAGGTCCAGGGGCAGTGCGCCGCTTTGCAGCTGAAGGGCGTAGTTCTCGCACTGCTCTGCCTCAAAATCGCCGGTGATCTGTACCTGACCGCCGTAGATGGGCTCGTTGATGGTGGGCTCCATAAGGGTCATGCCGTCAAGGCGAATGCTGATCACTTTGCCGATGTTGGCGGCGGTCATATCGCCAAAGAGCTTCTCGCCTTCCTTGTTGAGAAGGAAAACGATGCAGGGTTTGCCGTCCTCATCCACAGAGCGGGAAGCGGTCTGCAGGTAGGAACCATCCATAAATACATTGCCATCGGGGTCCAGGAACTCCAGCTTGGCAGGGGTGCCGATCAGCTCCAGCACAGCGGCAGGATCGGTCACATCGGGGATCTCCACACGGATGCCGTTGCTGCCCAGCCGGGTAACGGTGGCTTCGCTGGCCTTTTCGCTGATACGGTCCTGCATGATGTTCATGGTGGATTCCAGCAGCATGTCATAGTCCAGCCCCTGGGCTTTCAGTTCGTCGCTCATGGTAGCTTCGTATTCCACATACATGCCGCCCCGCAGGTCAAGCCCCAGAGAAATGGGCTTGGGCCAGTTTTCTGCATCGGTGGTGGGCAGCCAGTTCAGCAGACGGTATTCGCCGTCCTTATCCAGCTTGCAGCCGTTCAGGCCCAGAAAACCAAGGGCCACAGTAATGACCAGTACCACGCACAGCGCAATGACGGAGCTTGTCCGCTTGCTGAGCGTTGCCTTGCGGCGATTGCTGACTTTCATTCTTTGTCAACCATCCTTCCAAAAATGATGTTGAGAGTGTTTCCGTACTGATGATGCCTTTTCAGCCGGCTGCTACGCTCTGGCGGAACAGCATGTAAGCGCATTTCAGATATGCGGAGCCCCACAGAACCCTGCCGTTGGAATCGCCGGTCACCGAGGGGAGCGGTTCTTTTTCTTCCTCAAGCTGCCTCTGCACCCTGAGACGAAAATCCGGAATGCAATCCCCTCCGGGAACTCCGCCGGGTTCGGAACAGGGAGCCTGAAGAGAGGCAAATTGGATTTTTTCCGGTATAGAAGGCTGCGCCGGGGGTTCGGCTTCCGGGCCGCATACCAGGCAGCTTAAAAGGAGCGCCGCAAAGAGCAGAAGACCTGCCGGTACAAACCAGTCGCTGTCCTTCACATAGCTGCCTCCCTTCCTGCCTTAACGTATGGCTATTATATATCGCTTCCGGGGAAAACGTCAACCTTTTGGGGCCTGCGAGGGCCTGGATGCAGGTTTTTCCAAGTTTCTTTTCAGTTTCTTTTTTGCAAATACAATACTTATGCTCCAAAAAAATACAGGAGGCATTTGTCCATGAAATCCCGGCCTTCAAAAGAAATCAATGGCATTTTCACCGTTCCCAACCTTCTTTCCCTCCTCAGGATCGCTCTGATCCCATTGATTCTCTGGGTATATCTGAAAAAGCAGAATGCTCTCCTCACAGCGCTTTTGCTTCTTCTTTCCGGTGCAACCGATATAGCCGACGGAATCATTGCCAGAAAATGCAATATGACCAGCGACCTGGGAAAGGCGCTGGATCCCATTGCGGACAAGCTGACACAGGCTTTTGTGCTTTTTTGCCTCATCAATCGGTATCCGCTGATGCTGCTGCCTTTTATCCTGCTCTTCCTCAAGGAGATGGTCGTGGGGCTGAGCAGCCTTGAGGTGATCCGCAGAACCGGCAAGGTATATGGCGCCGTATGGCACGGAAAGGCCACCACGGTTTTTCTGTATGGTGTTATGTTGGTTCATCTTTTCTGGCAGAGGGTACCTGTTTCCGTTTCCCGATGGCTGATTTTGCTCTGCGCAGGGATGATGCTTCTTTCCTGTGCGCTGTATCTTATCAGAAACCATTCGCTGATCCGCAAGGCAGACCAGGCAAAAAATAACGATCCCGCCTGATTCAGGAGGTGTGCAAAAGTGGAGATCATCAAACCTCTTTACAAGCGCAACGGCTTTCAGACTTTTGGCATGCGTGTGCTGGGCTATACCCTCAAGCCTTTTTTCGGCTGCAGATGTAAGGTGCCCGACTCCATCCAACAGCTGAAAGAACCGGTGGTTTTTGTGTGCAATCATTACGAGCTATTCGGCCCTGCTTCCATTGCGCTCTCCCTGCCGATGAGCTACCGTGTATGGGTCAACAGCATCGTTGTCAACGCTACGGACAGCATCGA
Organism: Clostridiales bacterium; assembly: GCA_015056145.1. Lineage (GTDB taxonomy): Bacteria > Bacillota > Clostridia > Christensenellales > Aristaeellaceae > Limiplasma. The sequence goes on along the minus strand of SVGY01000006.1, from coordinate 65,477 downwards.
TAAAATGATCATCGGGTTTCAACACACCTTCCCATTTCTTTCCGAAAAAGGCGCACGTCGGGTTCTTGGCTTTGTGGCACCGGCAGTTGAAAGGGTCATTCGCCGCTTTCAGCCCATCGCCGTATATCACGACAACCTGGCAAAACAGATGCATGCCATTGAGGATTCGGTGCAGGCGATGACCCAGGGTGAGAATATCGTTCTTTTCCCGGAAACGGCCCTGCCCAAGTATTCCAAGGGCTGGGTCACGGATTTTTTCCGCAGTTTTGCGCTCATTGGCGAATACTACCGCAGAAAAACCGGAGGAAATGCGCTTTTCTGCCCCGTTTATGTGGATAAAAAGCATCGCAGCCTTCGTTTCGGCCAGCCGGTACGCTACGGCACGGGCAAGGCCTCTGAGGAATGCGGCAAGCTGGTGGACAGCCTGCACGGTCAGCTGCTCTCCATGGCGGAGGATGTATTGGGACCCGCCCCGTCCGTTGAGAGAGGTGCACTATGAAGCTACTCGTTCTGAGCGCCAACACAGGTCAGGGCCACAACTCCTGTGCCAGTGCCCTTCGGGAGGCTGCATCCCTCTGCGGCTGTCAGTGTGATATTACGGATGTGTTTGCCTTGGTATCTCAAAGGCTTTCCCGGATGATCGCCCGTTCTCACGATCGAACCTACCGCAAAAGGCCCGGGCGTTCAGATGCCGGCTATCGTTTTCTGGAAAAGCATCCCAGGCTATTTGCGCCAAGGCATCTCATCTACCGAGTCATGAGCCTGGGCAGCAAGGCCGTAGGACGCTGTATCCGTCAAGGCGGCTATGATGGCGTGTTTTGCACCCATGTGCTTGCTGCCATGATCCTCACATCTGCCCTTCAGAAAGAAAAGCTTTCCCCTTGCTCCGCCTTTGTAGCTACGGATTACTCCTGTACCCCCGGCGTGAATGGCACGGATCTGGAGCTGTATTTCATTCCTCACCCGTCATTGACCGAAGATTTTCTCTCTGCCGGGATCGACGAAGAAAAACTGCGGCCTTATGGTATCCCTGTCCGGGCGGCATTTGTACCGGTTGCAGATAAGCGGCATGCTAAAGTTTCCGTCGGTTTGTCGCCGGAATGCAGGCATCTGCTGGTGGTCTGCGGAAGTATGGGCTGCGGCCCTGTTGCGGAAATTCTCCGGATGATCGTCCCTTCTCTGCCTCCTGCCTGGGAGATTACAGTGGTTTGCGGCACCAATGAAGAATTGCGCCGGGCGCTGAAACAGGAATATGCCTTCCAGTCCCGGGTCCATATCCGAGGTTTTGAACAGAACATGCCCGGCCTGTTGGCAGCTTCGGATTTGTTCCTGACCAAACCTGGTGGATTGAGCACTTCCGAGGCCATGGCCGCCGCCGTCCCCATGGTTTTTGTGAACGCAGTAGCCGGATGCGAGTCAGGCAATCTTCGATACTTTACCAATCAAGGCATGGCAGTCAGCGGCGATACACCCCGGGAAGTCGCAGATGCCTGCATTGGGCTCATGAACCATCCCAGCCGTCTTGATGCTATGGCGCAGACCCTGCTCCGTGACGCCAAGGGCAGCGCTGCCCTGTCCATCGTTCAGGAAATGAAGAAAGCCATCGGCTGAATAGAAACACGAATCAGATCTTGCATATGAAAAGCGCAGTTGTTTGCCGTTCCTGTAACGGTAGCAGCTGCGCTTTTCATATGGAATCCTACACCCGGTGCCGGGCAGAAAAGCTTGCCCTGTACAAGAAAAGCCCTGCAGGGCTGAAGCCTTGCAGGGCATGGGTTTGTGATGATTTCCTTACGGAGCGGCGGGAACCGTGATGGTGTAGCTGTCGCTGTAGGTAATGCCATCATAGGTGGCGCTTCCGATAATGGAAACGGTCATCTCGGTTTCACCGGGGGTCAGCGTAATGGCACCGGTGGAATCGATGGTGGCCACGGAAGAATCACTGGTAGACCAGCTTACTTCGGGCGCAGTATCGAAACCGGTGAAGGTGGCGGTGGCGGAAGTATTGCTGCCGCTTACATCCATGGTACGCTTTACGCTTACGGTAATGGTGGCTTCTGCCTTTGCGCCGGAGAGCGTGGAGGTTGCGATGATCTTCACGCTGCCCACCTTGCTGTCAGAAGCGGTCACCAGACCGGTATCGGGATCAACGGTGGCGATGGTATCGTCCTCGCTGGACCAGGTCACAGTGCTGCCGTCCAGGGTTTCAGCGGTAAGGGTGTACTGCTGGCCCTGATAGAGGTTGGCAGATGCGGGAGTGATAGATACCATGTCTCCCTCGGGCACAACCACCACGAAGTTGGTGGAGATGCTCAGGGTCTTGCCGGAGGTGGTCACATAGCTGGCGGAAACGGTTACCACGTCGCCGTCCTTGGCGCTGCTGCCCACGGTGATGGTGCAGGTGCCGTCGCCGTTGTTCTTGAGGCTGATTTCAGCATCGCCGCCGGCCACGAACTTGATCTTGCTCTTGTAATCGGTCTGATCGGGAGCAGTCAGATCTGCGCCGATGTTGATCTGGGTTCCGGGAGCTGCGGTGGAAACGGTAGAGGAGAAGCTGAGGGTGGGATCAGCCACGGCATCAGGATAGATGATGCGGATACCGGCCACGGCGGTCTTGTCGGGGTGTGCCTTGGAGGTGGCGGTAACGGTGATCACGTCAGCGGTTTCGTCCTTGGATACGGTCAGCACACCAGCAGTGTTGATGGTGGAAGTGCTGCTGTTGATGCTCCAGAGGATGGTCTCGTCCTTGGCACCGTCCACACGGGCTGCGAAGGTGGCGTTGCCGCCCACATCCACGCTGCCGGGGAAGGTGACGAAGGAAACGGTGATCACGCTGCTGTCGGTAGCGCCTTCAGCGGTGGTGGCGATGGAAGCGCTGGCGTCATAGTTCTTGCCGTCCATCTTGACGCTGGCGGTGATGCGCAGGGTGCTGCCCTGGGCTTCATCCTTGCCAATGGTCAACAGGCCGGTGGAATCGATCTTGGTATCAGCGCTGGTGGCGCCATCCACGGTCCAGGCCCACTTCAGGTCGGACTGCTCGCCGGCGTAGTTGGTCAGGTAAGCCTCGCACTGCACCAGCTTGGCGGAGGAGCCAACGCCCACGCTGCTGCGGTCCACGCTGAGGATTACCTTGGTCTCGGTGGAGGCGGCATCGAAGGTGGCCTTGATCACGGCGTGATCGCTGCCGGTGTTCACACCGGTAAGCACTGCCTTGCTGGCACCGGCAACGCTGAACAGGGAGCTGTCGACGGCGTTGAGGATGACATCGGCATCGAAGGTATAGCCTTCCAGCTTTTCAAGGACGATCTCGGCGGTGTAGATCTCGCCGGCCTTGAAGGTGCTTACGGCATTGCCGTCGGCGTCGGTCCACTTGACGCTGTAGCCAACAAACTGGCTGGTGGAGTTGATGGTGTTATCGGGGGTTGCGCCCACCACAGGAGCTTCCAGACCGGTGATGGAGTAGATGCTCACAGGTGCGTCGCCGGCCACGGAGTAGCTTGCCTTGATGGTGGTAAGGTCAATCTGGCTGAAGCTGTTGCTGTCAGGAGCGTTGATCTTGTTTTTGTCCACATAATACTTGGTGGCAGGCTTTACGGAAATGGTGGCGGTGTAATCGGTATCCTTCTTGAAGCGGCCGAAGGAATCCATGGGGGCATCCCACTTGATGGTGGCGGTGTAGTTATCGCCGGAGATGCTGGAAATGGGCAGCTCGCCAGCCTTGGGAACGATCAGGCTCAGATCGATGTTCAGAGGCTTATCCTTCTTGGCGGGAGCATAAATGGTAGCGGTGGTCACGGTGATCTTGCCGGTATAAAGGCCGGTAAGGTCGCGGGCAATAACCTTCAGGGACTTGCCTGCGGTGCTCTTGCCGTTTACCTTTTCAGGCACGGTGAAGGTTTCGCCTTCTGCCAGCCAGGTATCGCCCAGGAACCAGGAGTAGGTCACTTTGCTGGCGGCGCTGGCGGGCTTGACTACAGCGGTGAGGGTTTCACCGATGCGGGGCTGGTAGGCGGTAGCGTCATGCTGTGCGCCTTCGGTAACGACCACAAGGCCGCTGAGAGCAACCTGGCCTTCGCCCTTGACGGCGTTGGTCTGGGTGCTTTCCACTTCGCCATAGTAGGGGGTGCTGCCGCTGACACGCACAGAAATCTTCTTGCCAACTTCCTGCTCGGTCATAGCGGGGCTGGTGCGGCTGGTGGTGGTGGCAAAGGGAACGTTGTTCTTGTACCACACAAATACCAGATTGCCGCTGTCATTGGCGCTGGAGGGGGTCACAGTAGCGGTGATGGTAGCGTCCAGCACGGGGGTGGTGGTATCCAGCTTTACGCCAAGAAGCTTGGTCATTTCCGTTACAGCCTTGGTGGTGCCGCTGGTTGCCTTGCCGCCGTAGGTGCCGTCGCCTTCTGCCACAACGTAGATGCGCTTGCCCTGGTCGGCAGCGGCAACGATGTACTGATTGTAATCGCAGCCGGAGGGAGTTACAGGGGCGTCATCCACATACCAGGTGAAGGTTACAAGGCCATCCTTGTTGGCTGCGGCGGGCTTGACGGTAGCCGTCAGCACTTCGCCCACAGCAGGGGAGGCGTTGTTGATGGAAACGGAGCTGATCAGGGCATCGGAAACGGGCTGCTCGGCCTCGCCGATAGCGCTGATGCCGTTGGCGTCCACAGCCTTGACGGTGATCTTCTTGCCAAGATCACGGGCGGTGGGAGTATATTTGGAGGCAGTGGTCTTGGCCACGCCGTCCACATACCAGGTGTAGGTAGCGGTTACGGTGGAGGGAACGGGGCTTGCAGTGATGGCCTTGCCCACCACGGGGGAATTGGTGCTCATGGTTACGCCGGTAATTTCGGGAGCCTTGGTCACCTTGCCGGTGTAGGCGCTCACTGCTTCGCCGGTGAAGGGAGACTCAGCCTTAACATACAGCTGGATCTTCTTGCCCTTGTCGGCTTCTTTTACGGTGTAGGTGGAGCCGGTGCTCTTTTCTTCGCCGGAGATGCGCCAGGAATAGGTCACATTGGCAGAAGAAGGCGCAGTAACAGCCTCCAGCACATCGCCGATGGCGGGAGCCTTGCTTTCCGGAGCGGTGTTGTTGCGGATAACAACGCCGGTCAGCTCTTCGCCGGCGGTAACGGGCTGGCTGATTACGGAAAGAATCTCGCCTTCAAAATCGCCGGTGCCGGTGATGGTAAGGCGGATCTTGCTGCCCAGAAGATCTTGCCCCAGAGTGCATACGGGGTTGGTGCCCAGAGAGCGCAGCACGGAGCCGTCGTCGTTGAGCACTTCCCATGCGTAGAGGCAGGTTGCATTGGCAGGGGTAAGGATGGGCTTGAGGGTATCGCCTACCAGGGGGTAGGGATAGTTCAGCGTGAGGCTGGTGATATCCGTCAGCACAGGGGCGGGAGCCTGGGTGGAAGTGCTGGGAGCGGAGGAGCCGCTGCCGCCGAACTTGAGGTATTTGGTCATCATGTAGCCCACGCTGGAGCCGATCATGATCTTGGACCAGGTATCGCCCTTGGTGATCACGCTGACGGGGGTACCGTCGCTGTACAGGCCAAGACGCTTACCGTTGGCGGAAGAGCGCAGCCAGGTGCGCAGACCGTTGCCTGCGTACACGGTGGCCTTGGTTTCCACCTTGAAAGAGCTGGTGGTGCCGCCGGAGACGAGGAACTTGCTCATCATATAGCCGACCTGGGTACCAGCCTGAATGCGGCTCCAGACGGTGCCGGACTCCAGAATGGTCACGGTGGTGCCGCTGGGCAGCGTGTTCATAATGTCGTAAGTGGTTCCGGGGCCGAGACGGAGACGAACGCCGAACTCGTTGCCGCTGTTTACAACGGCATAGCTGTCCTCAGCCACGGCTGCGCCCATCACGGGCATCATGCCGGCCAGAAGCACAGCCACCAGAAGTACGCTGACGAGCTTCTTCATGTAAATATCCCTCCATTAACAAAGCGTATAGCAATAAAGGCAACCGATGCTACCTTCCCTTATACTGCTATTATCCATTGCAAATGATAGCAGATTTTTCTTGACTTGTAAAGAGTTTGAAACATTTTTGTTACGAAATCGACATCTTGTGTTTTTTGCCTGAAAAATCCACCATATAGTGTGATTCTTCTTTTCCTGTCAGGCTCGGGCCACATGTTCAAGCACCCGGAGGATACCTTCCACAATGGCAGGGGTTTCCCGGGTGATGGTGCATACATGAGGCACACCGTGGAGCTCCAGCTTCCATTTGTGCCGGCTTGATATATTGCTGATGATGTAATCGGCGCTGCCTTCCCAGATGGTTTCATCCGCATCGGACTGCACCGCCAGCACCGGGCACTGGATGGCAAAAAGGTTCTTCCGGGCCTGCTTGATAAGCTTGTGGAGATCTACACCCTTGGCGGTGGGGAAGCCGGAATAGCCGTAATTGTAGTTTTCATCCATCAGGGTAAAGCGCTGCGGATTGCCGCCCCAGGCGATGCGTTTGATAAAGGGCGCTGCGGCCCCGGCCATAAAGAGCAGCCTGTTTTTGGTGTAAACAGGCGCTGCAATGGGAATGCATGCATCCACTTTCATCTGCTCCGCCACCAGCAAAGCCAGTACGCCGCCCATGGAAAGGCCGCATACAGTAACGGTTTTGCAGCGGTTCATCAAATCCAGCGTGGCCTCCCGGGCGGCCTGCAGCCACTGCTGCCAGCTGGCTTTGGCCATGTCCTCCTCGGTGGTTCCGTGGCCAGGCAGGCAGATGGATTTGACGGTATATCCTTTTTCCACAACGGCGTCCGCCAGCTTGCGCATGTGGGCGGGACTGCCGGTGAAGCCGTGCATCAGGAGAAGACCATGTTCATTGCCGGCAAAATCCACCGGCTGGCATACCGGCAGGTCAAAGGGGTTCGTCGGTCTGTTTTCCATGATTCAGCATCCCTTCCTGTGATGGTTTCATTTTGCAGCCTGTCCATGCCTATGCTCAGGCGGAACTGTTTATGCTCAACCCTTCAGGCTTTCCACATCATGGGTCTTGCCCAGCACCAGCAGGGTATCGTCCTTTTCCAGAGGCATATCCGGCGCAGGGGATACCATGAACAGGTCGTTCCGGTTCACGGCGATGATGTTCACCCCGTACTTGCGGCGCACGTCAAGGGTCTTCAGGCTCTTGCCCTCCCAGCTTTCCGGCAGGAGCAGTTCCATGATCTGGTAATCATCGCTGAGGCTCATCAGCTCCAGTACCGACGGGCTCACGATGGACCGGGCCAGCCTTGCGCCCATATCCCGTTCCGGGAATACCACCCTGTCCACGCCGATCTTGGTAAGCACTTTGGCGTGCAGGTCGTCGTTGGCCTTGGCTACCAGGTAAGGAACGCCCAGTTCCTTGAGCAGTACGCATACCAGAATGCTGGCACGGGTATCGGTGCCGATGGAAACAATGGCACCGTCAAAGCTGGGCACATCCAGAGAGGCCAATGCTTCTTCGTCGGTCACATCCATCTGCACAGCCTCTGTTACAAAGGGGGCGATGTCGTCGATGTGTTCCTTATTGGAGTCTACTGCCAGCACCTCCATGCCCTGTTCCGCCAGGCTCATTGCAACGCTGGTGCCGAAACGGCCCAGACCCACTACCAGATACTGCTTGGTCTTCATAATTTTTTCCTTCCTTTCAAATCAAAACGGCATTGACAAAAATCAACCGATCATAACGTTTTCTTCCGGATGACGGACCCGGTTCTGCACACGGCTGTTTGCACGGTGGGCCAGTGCAACGGCCAGGGTCAGGGGGCCCACACGGCCCAGGTACATCAGAGGCATCAGCAAAATCTGGGAGGATACCCGCAGGTTGCCGGTGCCCATGGCGCTGAGACCCGTGGTGGTAATGGCGGAGATGGTTTCGTAGCCAAGATCCAGCGTATCAAAGCCATGACTGTCCTCCAGGATGACAATGGCGGTGGTTACCACCAGGGCGAAGGCCAGTGCGATGAACATCAGCGCAACGGCTCGCCTGGCTGTGTCCTGGGACACCTCCTTGCCAAAGAGGGTGATGTGCTCCCGGCCCCGGATCACCGACCAGATCATCAGCAGGGAAACGGCAAGGGTGGTGGTCTTGATACCGCCGCCGGTGGATGCAGGTGAAGCGCCCACAAACATCAAAAAGCAACTCAGCATCTTGGTGGCGGGTTTCATGGCGCCCTGGTCGATGCTGGCAAAGCCTGCGGTGCGGCAGGTCATGGACTGCATGAAGGCGTTGGTCACTTTGTCCGTGCCGGTCATGCCCTCGGCGGCAAGGGTGGCGGGATTGCTGTATTCCAGCAGGTACACCATCAGTGCACCGCCGAAAAGCAGCACGGCATTCATAATCAACACCAGCTTGGCATGGAGGGACAGCCGGCGGTTGCCTCTGCCAAGGCTCAGCAGCTCAAGGATCACCGCAAAGCCCATGCCACCAAAGAGGATAAGCAGTGTCAGGGTGATGATCACCGTGGGGTCGCCTTGCATACTGATGACGCTGTTGTACTGGCCGAACAGGTCAAAACCGGCATTGCAGAAGGCGCTGATGGCGGTAAAAATGCTCATCCAGATGCCCTTGCCCACGCCGTAGCGGGGAATGAACCGGATGGAGAGCACCGCTGCCCCTGCCAGCTCGATTGCCAGCGCCATGAGGAAAAACCACAGGCTCAGGCGTACCATGCCCTTCATGTTGCTCTGGTTCATGGCCTCGCCCAGCAGAAGCCGTCCCCGCAGGGAAATTTTCCTGCCGAGCAGCACCATGCCCAGGGAGGCAAAAGCCATAAATCCAAGGCCACCCACCTGGATCAGCGCAAGGAGCACACCCTGGCCAAGGGGGCTCAGGTCAACGCCTGCCTCAATCAGGGTAAGGCCCGTGACGCACACCGCAGAGGTGGCTGTAAACATGCCCTTGAGCAGCCCCAGAGACTGACCGGTAGCAGAACAGGCAGGCAGCGTCAGCAAAAGACCGCCCACCACAATCAGTACAAGAAAACCGAGCGCCAGGATTTGTCCGGGATTCAGGTTTTTGCGCCGTGCCTGTTCCCGTTTGCTTGAAATGGTCAAACAAATTCCCTTCTTTCCATGGAATGGGTATATGTACCCAGCATCATTATAGCTATGATCAATGTATTTGTACAGTTTTCCATTGCTGTGGTATAATAGGCGCATCCATTCACCAACCGGGAGGAAACACCATGACCGAAGCACAACAGGCACTCTACACCCAAATGAAGCAGGAGCTTGCCGCCCTGATGGAAAATGTGCCCGAACCCCTGCCCAACATGGCCAATCTCAGTGCGCTGATCTATCAGCACATGGATCGGCTCAACTGGGCGGGTTTCTATATCAATACCGGCAGCGAACTTTTGCTGGGGCCCTTTCAGGGCAAACCGGCCTGCATTCGCATTCCCTATGAACGGGGTGTGTGCGGCGCTGCTGCAAAGGAAAACAGAACCCAGCTCGTGCCGGATGTGCATCTTTTTCCCGGACATATCGCCTGCGACGGCGCATCCAACAGCGAACTGGTGGTGCCTGTGAGGGCCGGCGGCCGGATTGTGGCAGTCCTTGACCTGGACAGCCCTGAAAAGGAGCGTTTCGACCAGGGTGATGCAGAGGGCATGGAAGAGGTGGCCCGCATCCTTGGCGAAAACTGCGACTGGACCAGCCTGATCTGATCAGGGATCCTGATGAGGAATCCATGCCATGCGGCTGCACTCCTTCAGCGAGAATATCGGCAGCGGCTGATCCCACACCATGAAGTATGTAAAATCCCGATGGAAGTCTACCCGGCTGTGGGGGGCTTCCTCCATACCCACGATGGATACCGTCACCCCTCCGTCCGGAGGCAGGCAGCTGCGGTATCCTTTTTCTTTGATGTAATCCTTGTAGCGGTCATGATAAAACGGGTTGTAGCCGCAGTGGATGAACAGGGGATAATTCAGATATGCGGCGATCTCCGGGGCATTCTCGGCAGTGAGACCGTACTCTTCCGGGGTGCCGATGTACATCAACACATGATTGGGGCCATGATCCACCACCAGCAGATCGCCGGGCTCGAAAAACGTCGGCCACTCCACTGCGGGCCGCCCCTCCAGCAACTGGTCGTTACGGCACTGGTAGAGCAGGTCGGACAGGGGGGCGTGTTCCTCAACGCCCACCTCCCGCTGTACCCAGCGGGTAAAACCCTTGCAGTCAAGCCCATAGAGGTACTGTCTGCCTGGCTTGTAGTAGCTCGATTCCTGCACGCACACCCTTACCCGCAAAGCAGCGTTCTCGTTGACTCCTGCAAAGAAATAGGGCATGCCCAGCGGCAGCCGGTGACCAATGAGATTATCTCCCAGGAAATTATACTGATAAAGGAAAAGATTCCCCTCTTCCAGCATGGTCAGGGCCACTTCCAGATATTCGTTGCTCTGCACGCTGGCGGCTGCCCCGGTCACAAGCAGGGCAAGCAACAATGCGAGGGTCAGTGTGCGTTTCACATTTGCCACGCTCCTTTGCAGGGAGGATTTACCTGATTGAATCATACTCTTTCCAACAGAAAAAAACAATGCAGCCACGAACACAGCATTCCTTTTCTCTGAGGGCGAAAGCCTGTCATTGTCGCCTTTTCCATGAGAAGTATGAATCATGCTGATTCTGTTTTTTTACACAGATTACCGTTTCATGGAAAAAAGTCGCCTGGAGGGCGACCCTTTTTTTCGCTTCATAAACTATGATGCTGTTGTACACAGGGGCACGGCCTCCAACCACCATGCCCGGTTCCCCATGGCTGTATGTGCTTATTTTGTACTCTTTCTGTTTTTTTCGTCAATTTTAGTCTTATGACGCATCGTTATATTTATCTGATGTTCTCAGGAGGGATCGTATGTCCAATCATCTTCGTACACTCCGCAAGGACCGGGGTCTTGCACAAACAGAAGTGGAAAAGCACACCGGCATCGCCCAGGCGCTTCTTTCCAAATACGAAAACGGGCTGCGCTTGCCCCCGGCGGAATCCCTAATCAAATTGGCAGATTTTTACGGTGTCAGCGTGGATTACATCCTGATGCGCACCGACAACCCGGAGGTGAACCGGTAAGGACGGTGACGGGGCCTTCTTTTCTTCTGTGTCAGAAGAAAAGAAGCAAAAGAAGACCGCATTTGTATGCAGGGAATGACGCAAAAAAAGGGACTGTCGCAAAACGGCAGTTCCTTTTCCTGCCTGTCGCCACTGCATGTAGTCGCCGCAGGCCCTGCCGGGGGCCTTCTTTTCTTCTGTGTCAGAAGAAAAGAAGCAAAAGAAGACCACATTTGTGTGCAGGGAATGACGCAAAAAAAGGGACTGTCGCAAAACGGCAGTTCCTTTTCCTGCCTGCCGCCACTGCATGTAGTCGCCGCAGGCCCTGCCGGGGGCCTTCTTTTCTTCTGTGTCAGAAGAAAAGAAGCAAAAGAAGACCACATTTGTGTGCAGGGAATGACGCAAAAAAAGGAACTGTCGCAAAACGGCAGTTTCTTCCTACACATAATACCTCTTCTCCATATACGCTTTTCGGGAGGGTGCGGGAGGGGGCTTTTCCCGGGGAAAAGCCTCCTCCCGCCATCACAGCCATCACCGTCTCACTCGTCATCAAACTCCAGCTCAAACCGGCGGCCGTTGGAAAACAGTACGCCGCTTTTCAGGCGGATGCGAAGGATGATGGTGTTTTGGTCGTTGAAATCATTGTGGCCGTTGTCGATCCACTGATGGAAGGCAGAGCGCAGTTTTTCGGCGAGACAGCGGTTTTTGTCAAGGCCGAACCACCCGAGATTTTCGCCCTGGCCCTTGGCGGTGAACCATTCTCCGGCGAGGGCCACGGAAGGATTCCGGGCGATCTGTTGCATTTTGCCGGACAGGGCATAGGTAATGGAATAAAAGGAACCAGCCTCGTAGTATACGTTCACATAGCGCACGGCAGGCTCTCCGTCGTCAAGCGTGGCGAGAGCCATGATGTTGTCACTGGAAAAACGTTCTTCCAGAATCCTCTTTGCTTCCTGATCCAGCAGTGGCATAAACGCCGCCTCCCATATACTTTTTTTGTCTTGCAAAACAAATATAATTATACTCCCCGGTTCTGTTTCTGTAAAGCTTTTCGGGCCGGTTAAGGAATTACTTGACTTTGCAATGCTCATGTGATAAGATTTTTTTGTCTTGTGGCGGTGTTTTGCGTAGTGCGGCAGCGTCCCATCATATTCTGTTATGAAGAATGGAGATCCTACCATGAAAAGAATTAAGACTCTTGAAACCCGTAACCTCTGCGAAAGCGCCAAGAAGGGCGGCTGCGGCGAATGCCAGACTTCCTGCCAGTCCGCTTGCAAGACCAGCTGCGGTGTTGCAAACCAGAAGTGCGAAAAGGCTGACAAGTAAGCTATTGCAGCCCATGGGTGCCGCCGTTTCAGGCGGCGCCTTTTATTTTACATAACGGAGGAACGACCAATTATGGTACACCAGTATCAGCTTAACGGCTACAACATCGTGCTGGATTCCTGTTCCGGCTCTATCCATGTGGTGGATGAGGTGGCCTACGATATCATCGCCATGATCCAGGAAAAAACCGCAGAGGAGATCGTTGCGGAAATGATGGCCAAATACGGCCACCGGGAAGACGTTACCGAGGAAGAAGTGCGCCTTTGCATCGAGGATGTAAAGGGCCTTATTGCTGCCGGAAAGCTGTATACGCCCGACACCTTTGCGGATATGTCCGGCACCTTCAAGGAGCGCTCCGGCGACGTGGTGAAGGCTCTGTGCCTGCACGTTGCCCACACCTGCAACCTTAACTGCGCATACTGCTTTGCCAGCCAGGGCAAGTACCATGGCGACCGGGCGCTGATGAGCTTTGAGGTGGGCAAGCAGGCGCTGGATTTCCTGATGGATCATTCCGGCACAAGGCGCAATCTGGAAGTGGATTTCTTTGGCGGCGAGCCGCTGATGAACTGGGATGTGGTGAAGCAGCTGGTTGAGTATGCACGCAGTGTGGAAAAGGAGCGTGGCAAGAATTTCCGCTTTACCCTGACCACCAACGGCATGCTCATCGACGATGACGTGATTGATTTTGCCAACCGGGAAATGAGCAATGTGGTGCTTTCCCTGGACGGCCGCAAGGAGATAAACGACCGCACCCGTGTGGACTACCTGGGCAACGGCAGCTATGACCGAATCGTTCCCAAGTTCCAGAAGATGGTGGCGGCCCGTGGCGGCAAGGATTACTACATGCGGGGCACCTTCACCCACGCCAATCCGGACTTCACCAACGACGTTTTCCATATGGCGGATCTGGGCTTTACGGAACTGAGCATGGAACCGGTGGTCTGTGCGCCGGACGATCCCGCCGCTCTTACGCCTGAAGATCTTGAGGTGGTCAAGAAGCAGTACGAGGTGCTGGCCATCGATATGCTCCGCCGCAAAAAGCTGGGCAAGCCCATTACCTTCTACCACTACATGCTGGATCTCACCGAAGGCCCCTGCATCTACAAGCGCATATCCGGCTGCGGCTCCGGCACCGAGTACATGGCAGTAACGCCCTGGGGCGATCTTTACCCCTGCCACCAGTTTGTGGGCGAGGAAGAATACAAGCTGGGCGATGTGTGGAAAGGCGTTACCAATACAGGCCTCCGGGAAAAATTCCGGGCCTGCAATGCCTATGCACGCAAGGAATGCGCCGACTGCTGGGCCAAGCTGTACTGCTCCGGCGGCTGCGCCGCCAATGCCTACCATGCCACCGGAAGCATCCTCGGCGTGTATGAGGCAGGCTGCGAGCTGTTCAAGAAACGCATTGAATGCGCCATCATGATGAAGGCCGCCGAGGAAGCTGCCTGCGAGGAAGAATAATGGATACACCCATTCTGGATTTTGTGCGCCGCTATGCCGCTTCCGGCACGGCGCGCTTTCACATGCCCGGCCATAAGGGCCAGGGTCTGCTCGGCTGCGAGGCCCTGGATATTACGGAAGTACAGGGCGCTGACGCTCTCTATGAGGCACAGGGCATCATTGCCCGGAGCGAACAAAATGCTTCTGCTCTTTTTGGCAGCCGACGCACCCTCTATTCCACGGAAGGTTCCAGTCAGTGCATCCGGGCGATGCTGTATCTTGCCCTGACCCATCGTGCCCGGGGTACATCGCCTCTGGTGGTGGCCGCCCGGAATGTGCACAGGGCCTTTGTACACGCTGCGGCCCTGCTGGATATGCAGGTGCAGTGGCTCTGGCCCGAGGAAAGCGGTTCCCTCTGCGGCTGCCCGGTTTCAGCCCGTCAGCTGGAGGAGGTTCTTTCCCAATTGGAGGCGCCTCCTGCGGCGGTGTACCTTACCAGCCCGGATTATCTGGGCGGCATGGCGGATGTGACGGCCCTGGCGGAAATCTGTCACCGGTACGGCACCCTGCTGCTTGTGGATAACGCCCATGGGGCATATTTGCATTTTCTGAGCCCTTCCTTGCATCCGCTGGATCTGGGGGCTGACATGTGCTGCGATTCTGCCCACAAAACTCTGCCGGCGCTAACGGGCGCTGCCTATCTTCACATCAGCAGCAATGCACCGGAAAGCCTGGCTGCGGATGCCAAGGGAGCTATGGCGCTGTTTGGATCCACCAGCCCCTCCTACCTGATCATGGCTTCGCTGGATGGCTGCAATGCGCTTTTGGCAGATGATTATCCCCGGCAGCTTGCACGCTGCGTTGCCGATATGGAGGGCTGCCGCCGAAAACTTGCGGACGCAGGCTGGCAGGTGCAAAGCAGCGATCCGCTGCGCATTACCCTGCGGATGCCTCAGGGACTTGCCGGAAAAACGCTGGCGGACCGCCTGCGCAGTCAGGGCATGGAATGCGAGTATGCGGATGAGGATTTCCTTGTGTTGATGCTGACGCCGAACAATGATCCTTCTCAGCTGGAGCGTTTCGTCTGCGCCCTCGGCGAGAACGATCGTCCTGTGGCACGGCCCCGTCAGCTGCCGCTGGCCTGCGGCCAACAGGCGATATCTATTCGGGAGGCGCTTTTTGCTCCACATCGCCTCGTGCCTGCCGAAGAATCCCTGGGCTGCATCTGCGGCGCACCGACGGTGTCCTGTCCGCCGGCTATCCCCATTGCAGTCTCCGGCGAGCGCATCGGCCCGGAAGCTCTGGAACTTTTCCGGCTATACGGCGTGGAAATGGTGGATGTGCTCTGTGATTTTGATTGCTGACGGACGCACAGCAAGATACGATTTGCCGGGACAGAAGTGGGAGAATGCTTTTCCCCGGGAAAAGCACCCTCCCACACCCACCCGAAAAGCGTGTATTGGACAGAAGCAAAAGGACGCAAAAATGCGGTTTTCTTTTGCTTCTTTTCTTTTGACACAAAAGAAAAGAAGAGAAAAAAGCGAGAGGAAGTCCGGCATGGCAAAGATGGGAGAATGCTTTTCCCCGGGAAAAAGACCCTCCCACACCCACCCGAAAAGCGTGTATTGGACAGAAGCAAAAGGCCGCAAAAATGCGGTTTTCTTTTGCTTCTTTTCTCTTGACACAAAAGAAAAGAAGAGAAAAAAGCGAGAGGAAGTCCGGCATGGCAAAGATGGGAGAATGCTTTTCCCCGGGAAAAAGACCCTCCCACACCCACCCGAAAAGCGTGTATTGGACAGAAGCAAAAGGCCGCAAAAATGCGGTTTTCTTTTGCTTCTTTTCTCTTGACACAAAAGAAAAGAAGAGAAAAAAGCGAGTGGAAGTTTGGCATGGCAAAAGTGGGAGAATGCTTTTCCCCGGGAAAAGCACCCTCCCACACCCACCCGAAAAGCGTGTATTGGACAGAAGCAAAAGGACGCAAAAATGCGGTTTTCTTTTGCTTCTTTTCTTTTGACACAAAAGAAAAGAAGAGAAAAAAGCGAGAGGAAGTCCGGCATGGCAAAGGAGGGAGAATGCTTTTCTCCGGGAAAAAGACCCTCCCACAACCATCCGAAAAGCGTATATCGGAAAGGAAGCAGGAGGGCCGCAAAAAGCGGTTTTCTTTTGCTTCTTTTCTTTTGACACAAAAGAAAAGAAGAGAAAAAAGCGAGAGGAAGTCCGGCATGGCAAAGGAGGGAGAATGCTTTTCCCCGTGAAAAAGACCCTCCCACAACCATCCGAAAAGCGTATATCGGAAAGGAAGCAGGAGGGCCGCAAAAATGTGGTTTTCTTTTGCTTCTTTTCTTTTGACACAAAAGAAAAGAAGAGAAAGCAAGTGGCTCAGTTTACGTTCAGCTGCCAGTCGGTAATCTCGCACTGAAGATAATAGTTGTTTCCCACGGCGACCAGCGTTCCGTCCGGCTTGAGACCGATGGTGTACCATCCCCCTGCGGAAACAGCCACAATGTCTGTCCAGTCATCCACGGCAAGCTGATCGTATAAGTTGTCGCCTGTGGCAACCACGGTGCCGTCGGCGGTCAGGCCCACGGTATGGGCATTGCCTGCATCAATGGCAATGAGGTTTTTAAAGTCATTCACATTGCACTGCCCGTAGGCGTTCCGGCCAACGGCCATGGCAGTGCCGTCGGTTTTCAGGGCCACGGTGTGTTTCAGGCCTGCAGAAATGGCAACTACGTCCGTCCAGCCATCCACGTCACACTGCCCGTCAGTATTAAGGCCCACAGCTACCACGGTACCATCGGCCCGCAGGCCCACGGTGTGGTTTTCTCCTGCAGATATCTGGACGATATCCGTCCAGCTACCCACATCGCACTGGCCGTAGGTGTTCATGCCCGCGGCTACCACGGTACCATCGGAGCGCAGAGCCACGGTATGATACTTGCCTGCGGATAATTCAATGATTTCACTCCAGCCTTGCACATTGCACTGGCCGAATTTGTTGGAGCCCGTGGCAATCACCGTGCCGTCAGTCTTCAGGCCGACGGTATGGAAGTGGCCTGCTGCGATGAAAAGAATGTCCTTCCATTTTTCCGTTAAGCACTTTCCGAAGTCGTTGAGACCCTTGGTGATGACGGTGCCGTCAGAACGAAGGGCCACAAGGTGGGAAATGCCAGCGTCCACAGCTCCGGGAAACTTGGAGCGCAGATGCTCGATGTTTTCCGGTGTATCTCTGAAGTTCGGGTTTTTGTGCAAAAGGAGCATGGCGTTCACATAGTCGTTGTTTTCTCCGAAAAGGAGTCCTTGCAGATACCAGCTTTCCATGATGCGTACATCCGGCGTAGGTTCCCCTTCGGGCGCAAATCCGTCTGCGGTTTCAAAGGCAGCTCTGGCCCCTTCAAAATCGGGAGTATCGGCATACATTCTTTCTATGCCCAGCTGGTACCAGTAGGCATTGATGCGGGTGGAAGCACCGGGATAATCTCCAGCCTGCTCCAGGGCTGCTGCTGCGCTGACAAAATCCGGTTCCGGGCCGTAAAGAAAGCTCTCGCCCTGCAAATACCAGCTTTCCTTAATGCGCTCTGTGGCAGACGCCTTGTTTTCCGGGGCATATTCGCCGCAAAGGGCAAACCATTCTCTTGCCTGCGCAAAGGCGGGTTCCGGCTGGGTCAGCAGTTGTTCGCCACGAAGATAGGCGCTTTCCTGAGCACGGACGGAGGCGTTTCCGTTTTGGTGAGCATAGGCGGCGTTCTGGTCAAGCCATGTAAAGGTGGCATAGGCATCTTCGTATTTGCCGGCTTCCAGTTCCCCTTCGCCCTGGGCATATTCTGCTGCAAGGATGGCCTGGGCACGGGTGGCCGCATCTTCGTATGTTTCCAGGGAAGCAAAGAGGCTGTATGCTCCGGTATAATCCTGCTGCTGCTCGCAGTAGCAGGCAGAATAATACAGGCTGCGTTTTTCCGCATCATTATAGCTGCCCATGGTTCCCATCAGGATGGCAGCCTCGTTGTATTTGCCGGCATCTGCCAAGGCTGTGGCCTGATTGTACACAGTACTGCGGCATGCCTCTGCCCGGATATCGCTGTCCCGGAACAGAGACAGCTTCGTATAAAGCTCGTATGCATCGTAATAAGGCACCCAGCCTTCGGCCTGATACCATTTTTCCACGTCGGTTTCTGCGCCGCCCTGTTCCTCCAGGCTGCGTGCGGTGTAATAGTCCGCCAGCAGGGCGCTGTCCTTGATATCCGAAAGGAGGGAAAAGGCAGTGGCAGCTTTCTGGAATTCGCCCTCCTCACCGGCAATGAAAGCTCGGCAGTACAGAGCCATTCGGGAGGCATCGCTGTAGCTGCCAAGAGCGTCAAAGGCTTCTGCTGCCTTGGCATATTCCCCTTTTGCCAGCAGGGAATCCGCCTTTTCGTATTGGGCTTGCGGCGAGTTGCAGGCCGTGAGGGAGAAAATCATCATCACAGCAAGAAGCAATGCAAAAAACCGTTTGTAATTGCGCTTTTTCATAAAGGCATAACACCCTTTCCTGAAACAGTATATTTTTTTACTTGGTTTGTTTTATTGTATCACGCAGTCGGGTACATTGCAAGAAAGAAGACTGCAAATCTGTGAAAAGATGCGCTGTTGCGTATTCTTCCTTTGCCCAATTTTCACCGATTTTCTGTTGACAAATCAACCTGTGAGGATTATTCTCAATTGTAGATAGTCGCTCTTTTACTACGCCCCGGCGACTGTGGGAGGTGCCAATGAAAAAGAAAAAAACAAAATGGATCAAATTCCGTCACAAGGTTGTAACGGGAATCGTACGGTTTGTTCTGAGACCTTATTGCAGACTGGTATACGGCGTGAAAGCAGAACCCTTCAGGCAGCAGGAAAAACGCCCCTACCTGATTCTCTATAACCACCAGACCACCTTTGACCAGTTCTTTCTCGGCATCAGCTTCAAGGGGCCGGTGTACTATGTGGCAACGGAGGACATCTTTTCCAACGGTTTTGTATCTTCTCTGATCCGTTGGCTGGTGAACCCCATCCCCATCAAGAAGCAGACCGGCGACGTGGCTGCTGTGAAAAACTGCATCCGGGTCAGCCGGGAAGGGGGCTCCATTGCCATTGCTCCCGAGGGCAACCGTACCTATAGCGGGCGTACCGAGTACATGAGCCCCGCCATTGCATCCCTTGCCCGGATGATGAAAATGCCCATCGCCCTCTACCGCATCGAAGGGGGTTACGGCGTGCAGCCCAGGTGGAGCGACGGCGTGCGCAGGGGCAGGATGCGTTCCTATGTGAGCGAAGTGATCCTTCCCGGGGAATACGAAAACATGACCAACGATGAACTGCTTGAAAGGATCGTTACCGGCCTTCAGGTAAATGAGGACTGCGCAGATGGTCTGTTCCGCTCAAAGAAGCGGGCAGAATATCTGGAGCGGGCGATGTATGTATGCCCCTTCTGCGGCCTTGCCAAGTTTGAAAGCAAAGGGGCGGAGAGCCGTTGCCTCAGCTGCGGAAAAACCATTCTCTACGGCGAGGATAAGCGCATCACCGGCAAAGATTGTGATTTTCCCTTTGAATTTGTCGCCCAGTGGTACGATTATCAGAAGAAGTTTGTCAATGCGCTGGATGTGACCGCCGATGTGCAAAAGCCCCTTTTTGAGGACCGGGCAAACCTGTCTGAGGTGATTGTATACAAGCGCAAGGAGCTGCTGCGCAAGGATGCCCACATTCGCCTCTATGGCGACCGGGTAGCCATCGACGAAGACGGCGGCGATCCCCTGATCCTGCCCTTTGCGGAAATAACGGCCGCAGCGGTACTGGGCCGAAACAAGCTGAACCTGTACCACGGTGGAAAGGTATACCAGTTCAAGGGCGATAAGCACTTCAATGCGTTGAAATACGTCAATATCTGCTATCGCTGCAAGAACATTCAGAAAGGTGATGTACATGGAGAATTTTTGGGACTTTAATGTATGGGGTTCTTTTAACGTGATCGCAGTACTTCTGGTAAGCCTTCTGGCGGCGAATGTGCTGCGCCGGTCCATTCCCTTTCTTCGCAATTCGCTGATCCCCATCTCTGTGCTGGGCGGCGGGCTTTTGATTATTGTGGCTGCCATTTATAAAGCCGTTACGGGCCAGGTAATGTTTGATACTCCTTTCTTTGGCGAAAACGGCACCGCTACTCTGGAAATGCTTACCTATCACTGCCTGGCGCTGGGCTTCATCGCTTCCGCATTCAAGCCCTCCGGCAGCAAAATGACCAAAAAGCGCACCACCGAGATCTTCAATACCGGTGTGACCACCGTAGCCACCTATCTTTTGCAGGCGGTGTTCGGCCTTGTCATTTCCATGATCGCCGTATTGGTGATGAAGGATTTCTTTGTTGCAGCCGGTATACTGCTGCCCTTCGGCTACGGTCAGGGTACCGGTCAGGCCCTGAACTACGGCGGCATCTTTGAAAACGATTTCGGCTTTGTGGGCGGCAAGAGCTTCGGCCTTACCATTGCAGCTCTGGGCTTCCTCAGCGCCAGCATCGGCGGCGTAATTCACCTCAACATCCTAAAAAAGAAGGGCCGGATCCTCAACCGGGCCAAGGATAACGAAGTCCTTTCCGCTGCGGATATCCAGTCCGAAAACGAGATCCCCATGCAGGAAAGCATCGATAAGCTGACTATACAGATTGCCCTTATCGCTGCGGCCTACATGCTTACCTTCTTCCTGATGTATCTGCTGGGCCTTGTGCTGCCGGGCATGAAATCCGTCATTTTCGGCTTCAACTTCCTGCTGGGCGTGCTGGCTGCCACCCTGATCAAGCTGGTGATGGGCTGGTTCAAAAAGCTGGGCGTCCTCAAAAAGGAATACGTCAACCCCTTCCTGATGACCCGTGCCAGCAACTTTTTCTACGACCTGATGGTGGTGGCAGGCATTGCAGCCATCCGTTTCGGTATCCTGAAGGATTCCTGGGGCGTGATCCTCATCATGGGTGTTGTGGGCCTTGTGATTACTTATGTATACAATCACTTTGTGGCACGGAAACTTTTCCCTGAATATCAGGAGGAACAGTTCCTTACCATGTACGGCATGCTCACCGGCACGGCCTCCACCGGCATTATTCTGCTGCGTGAAATCGACGGTGATTTCAAGACTCCCGCCGCCGACAATATGGTATATCAGAACTTCCCCGCCATTGTGTTCGGCTTTCCGCTGATGCTGTTGGCCACCCTTGCCCCGGTGAAGCCCGTGCTGACGCTGATCATCCTGATTCTGTTTTTCCTTGTGATGAACGTGATCCTCTTCCGCAGCTTCCTTTTCAGCAAGAGAAGCAGGAAAGCAAAAAACGCCGCAAAGAATGAGGCGGCAGAAGGCTGACAGCGTTGCTCTCGCTTATTCCATTTGAAATAAAGAGGCAGAGGAAAAGCACATTTTGCGTGCGAAAGTGCAGAAGGGAAAATACTTATGGACTGTTGCAGGTTATTGCGGCAGTCCTTTTTTTATTTGGGAGGGAGAGGGAAGCTGGCAAAAATGGCCATCAACATAATTACATAAAAGCGCACAATGGCCCATTGGCATCCTCCGGTTTTGCGGGCCCAAAATGACATTTGGGACAATAGCTCTTGTGCTTTTTGTGCGTGCATGTATAATGAAAACAGAACAGAAAGGGGCGATGGGATTGACGAAGAAGCTGTTCGCAGAGGCGATGATCAAGTTTGCGCTGGGCGTTGTGCTGGTGGGTGCGTTGATATTTCTTCCCGCAGGAGGGTTTGATTACTGGCAGGGATGGCTGCTGATGGGCATACTGTTCATTCCCATGTTTGGCGCAGGGATCGTGATGATGATCAAAAGCCCGCAGCTTTTGAAAAAAAGGCTCGGCGCAAAGGAAAAGCAGGGCGAGCAACAGCTGGTGGTAAAACTGAGCGGGCTGATGTTCCTTGCGGCGTTCGTGTTGGCAGGCCTGAACCACCGCTATGGCTGGGTGTTGCTTCCCGGCTGGGTCAGCTGGGTGGGGGCCGCTTTGTTCCTTGTGAGCTATGGCCTGTATGCGGAAGTGCTGCGGGAAAACGCATATCTGTCCCGGACGGTGGAGGTGCAGGAAAACCAGAAGGTGATCGATACGGGCCTCTATGGAATCGTCCGCCATCCCATGTATGCGGTCACGCTGATATTGTTTCTGTCCATGCCGCTGGTGCTGGGTTCCGCCATCAGTTTTGTGATCATGCTGACGTATCCGCTCATCATCAGAAAACGGATCCTCAATGAGGAAAGGGTTCTTGCGGAGGGGCTTGAAGGATATACCGAATATTGTGATAAAGTGAAATATCGCCTGATCCCCTTTGTGTGGTAAGCACGGGCTGAAATTTACTCCCGCCGCTGGGGAAAAGCTTCCGGCGGCGGGAGGGTTCTTTAAGGAACAATTTATCCAAGAGAGAACAAACGAGCATCCTTCGTTCAGATGCTCGTTTGTTCATGTCCTTATGTAAACGCAATGCACCGGAATGGTGCGTATATTTTCGCTTTCCTGAAACGATGGGAAAGAGGTGCTTCGTCTGCTCGGCAAATTGTTGACGATGAACGCATTTAGTCTATCTTTGCATAGTCTTCTCTAAGCATACCGTAAATGTTATAGTCACAATAGACCGAAACCATTTTGCCTTGTCGGATTGTCCCTTCTTTTATGAAACCACACCGCTCGAGGACCTTATTTGAAGCAATATTCCTAACATCAACACGCCCATTCAGCCGCTCTATTTCTGTATTTTCAAATATGAACCGTACCACTTCCCTTAGTGCTTCTGTAGCAATTCCCATATTCCAATATTCAGGATGAATACGATACGCAATATCACCCATCCTTGAATTCTGGATATCAAATACTGCAATCATTCCAATAACAGAATTTGTTTTCTTCAAGACAATCCCCCAGTCAAAATCTGGTGAAGGCTTCCTTTTCACCCAAGGGCGGGGATCAATGAACAAAAGTTCGGGATTTTTCTCGTTCTTGCTTGCTTTTCGTCCCCAATAGGTATAGATTTCATCTCTCCCCAGCCACTCTTTTAAATCAGCCACGTCGTGATCGTTAAGCGTGCGAATAATCAATCTATCCGTTTCAAGGACAGGTTTATCTATCTCGTAATCCCTTAACATGGTTTCCTCCGTCAAATTCAAGGTTGTCGCTTTCATTCTGTCACGGCAGCACACAAAGCTGCAATCCAAGGCTTACGTTTTCGCTATTTGCATGTTGCAGGGCAAAGGTTGGAACTTGCCATTCCAGCTCCCTTACTGGGGGTGTTTATATTCTTCGGATGGGGTGACGGATAACGGTTTTGCGTTTTTCGGGAGGGGTTTTGCGGGGATCGGAGAGGTATATCTCGTGATGGAGCCGGTCATCGCTGATATCGTTGGTGTAGCCACTCCCGGCAAGGAAGTCATCCATCTGTTGCACGGTGGCGGGTTCCTCGTCGTAAGGGCCTATATGGAGCATCTGCACACACAGGCCTTCCTGCAATGTCAGCATTTCAGCTGAGGAGCAGTCCAGCTTCTTTTTTGCGGAGGCCGTCTCCACAGCCCAGTCAAAATCTTTCCGGGTAACAAAGTCCGGCAGGCGGATTGCGGAGATCCAGTGAAAATCAGCCTTGGAGCTGTAATCAACGCCACAGATCCCTTCCTGCCACCAGAAGCCCTCCAGCGGAGGAACCATATATTCATAGAAACCGTCGATGCGATGATCGGTTTTGTGGCTCATTCTGATGGTGTAGGCAACGGCATAGAGTATATTCAGCGCTTTCTGATATGCGCCGCCCTCTTCGTTCGGGTCGCCCTGACCACGGACAGCAATATAGCTGCAGGGCGGCAGATGGATAAGCTCTGGTTTGGTTTTGGGAAGATAGTATTCTTTGTATTCTTTTTTGAAATCAAAAGCCATGGTATCCCCTCCGAAAAAACTCTTTTTCAGTATAGCGAAGGAATCGGGATGAAGAAAGTGAAAAATTATTCCGATTCTTTCAGGAACTGAAGGATCCGCCCGATGTTTTCCTGCGGAGGAGCTGTTCCATCCACCCTGAGCACAGGCAGCGACAGGCCGCTGAGCCACTGAGAAACGTAATCTTCGCTGCGGCCCTTGACCATGTCGAAAAAGGCTTTCTCCTGCACAAACAGATCTCCGCCTTCCAGCATTCTCTGGCCAAATTTCTGAAAAGACCGCTGATGCACACGCTGCATGCGGATTTCTCTGGGGGTCTGGACCAAAACGGCGCAGGTGAACAGATTGGATACATCCACATCTGCTTTGCAGCGAACGGAAGCGAAAATCAGGTTTTCATGGGCTTCAAGGTCGGCTTTCAGCAGCCGGGATACCTCCTGGGAACTGCGGCATGTGCTGAATTTGTAGTCCGCATGGGTTTCAGGAAAATAATAATCCTCCACATCCCGGAAGGGCCAGCCGGTGGCAGAGGCCAGAGCTTTGCCCAGGGTAGTTTTGCCGGCACCGTTGCCGCCGCAGAGGATGATTTTGTGGCCCACAGGAAGGCCTCCTTTCAGAAAGAAAAGGGAGCTGATGCAGCGAAGTTTGCTGTGACAGCTCCCTTTGATTACAGGCCGATTTCGTCGGCGTTGATGATGCGGGCGCAGACCTTCTGTTTTTCATCCACCAGCACCTCGGCAGCTACGGGCGCAAAACTGCCCCAGCCGGAAATGGAACCGGGATTTACGAAGCAACAACTGAAATAGTTGGTGATATCGGCAATGTGGGTATGCCCGTAGAGGGCGACTTTGGCCTCCCTGGATACAGCCTCCACCTCCAGCCGGTCAAGGGTTATCTTCACACCGTAACGGTGCCCGTGACAGGCGATGAAGGTAACGCCGTTTACCTTGAACTCGGCCAGATCCGGCCCGAAGGCGGTCATATCGTTGTTGCCCTTGACTCCGTACAGCTTGATCCCGGGATGGGCCAGGCGCAATTCCTGGGAGACGGTTTCCCATTCCCGGAGACCATCGCCCAGGAAAACCACCACATCAGCAGGGCTCTTCTCCTGAATGGCAAAAAGCACGTTGCGGAGCCGCTGCTCCATGCCATGGGAGTCGGATACAGCAATCACACGTTTCATCAGAATATCTTCTCCAATTCGGTGCGCAGAAGCTGAACCGCACGGAAACGGTGGGATACGGCGTTCTTTTGCTGCTCGGTCATTTGGGCAAAGGTTTCGCCGGTTTCGTAGAGGAACAGGGGATCATAGCCAAAACCGCTGGAGCCTGCGTACTCATGCAGAAGCTGGCCCACAGCTTCGCCCCGGAATACCTGGGTCTTTTCGCCGGGCAGAGCCAGCGCCATGGCGCATACGAAGCGGCAGGTACGATCCTCCACACCTTCCATGTTCTTCAGAAGGAGCTGGTTGTTTTCTTCATCGTTGCCATGATCGCCGGCATAGCGGGCGCTGTAGATGCCGGGAGCGCCGCCGAGGGCATCCACGGAAAGGCCGCTGTCATCCGCAATGGCAGGCAGGCCGGTGGCACGCATGACGGCTTCGGCCTTGATGATGGCGTTTTCTTCAAAGGTGGAGCCGTTTTCCATGATGTCCTCATCAAAGCCCACGGATTTCATGGAAACGGGCAGGCATACGCCGCTCAGCAGGTCGGTGAGCTCCTTGAGTTTGTGCTGGTTGCCGGTGGCCACCACCAGCTGGGGCAGGGGCAGGAGATGATCGCCACATCCGCAGAGGGCTTCCCGCTGTGCTTTCATCAGGTTGCGCACACCCTTGCGGCCGGCGCTGAGCAGTTTGTTCAACTCGGCATTGGTAAAGGCACGACCTTCGCCGGTGCCCTGCAGCTCGATAAATTCGCCACGGTGGTTCATCACAAAGTTCATGTCGGCCTGGGCGTTGGAATCCTCAATGTAGCACAGATCCAGCAAGGCTTCATCCTCCACGATGCCGGCGCTGATGGCAGCCACCTGGGAGATAATGGGGTTTTCAGTGATGAGGCCGTCTTTCATCAGCTTGTTTACAGCCATCACCAGCGCTACATAGGCACCGGTGATGCTGGCGGTGCGGGTGCCGCCGTCAGCGGTAAGCACGTCGCAGTCCAGGGTGATGGTTCTCTCGCCCAGCTTTTCAAAATCCACTGCCTGGCGGAGGCTGCGGCCGATGAGCCGCTGGATCTCCACGCTGCGGCCGTCCTTCTTGATGCCGTCCCGCTTTTTTCGCTGGGAGGTGGAGGCGGGCAGCATGGCATACTCGGCGGTGACCCAGCCACGGTTCTGGCCACGCAGGAAAGGCGGTACGCCTTCCTCCACGCTGGCGGTGCAGATGACCCGGGTCTTACCGGTGGAGATGAGGCAGCTGCCAGCAGCGGTTTCCACAAAGCCGGTCTGAATGGTGCAGGGACGGGGTTCAAAATTCTGACGCTGATCAAAACGCATGGTTCAGTCCTCCTGACGGTTGTTTGTATGGGGATGGATAAAGCTGGCGGCAATTGCCTTTGCCCTGCCAAAGAGAGAATGGAAGGCTTTGCGGTCGAAAAGCCAGGTAGAGGCAAGGGAGATAATGGCGGCATAAATCACCAGTACAGCAGCGTACATAAACCAGGTAAAGAAACGCTGGGGCGGATTGACAAAGAGCAGGCAGGGGGCGGCGATTAGGGCAACAGTGACAAACATGCGCACAATGCGCAGGAGGCTTTCCTGCCAGGGCACGCCGGTGATGTTTGCCGGCACGAAGGAAAGCTTGCAGATGATACGGCACAGGTTGCCCAGAATGACGCCTGTAAGGATGCCCGCCACGGACATCACCGGGCTGATGCGGAGCCCAAGAAGGCCCAGCACCGTGCCTGCCACAGAGGTGACGATGATCTGGAGAATGCAGTGGCCACGCACTTCCCGGAAACGGCCGCTGGAGGAAATCATCAGGTTGAGGGGGATCTTGCCCTGATTGGTAAGGGCCTCGGCGATGATGAGCATGCCGATGAGGGGCAGATTGTACTCCGCATCGTGAACGCCGTGGGTGTAAAGGTTTACAAAAGGCACAATGAGGATGGCGGCCACACCGAAGAGAATGCAGCAAATGAAGTGATACAGGCTTTCAAAGTCCCGGTAAGCCTTGCGGAAGGTATCCTTGTTTTCGCTTACCAGCAGATTGCCGAAGATGGAATAGATACCGGTGGTACCCATTTTGAGGATACCCCAGAGGCCTTCGGTAACCATGTGGTACAGGCCGTAGGCGCTGAGCAGACCGGCGTCCCGGGTGATAAGGGAAACCAGAATAACGCCTGCGCCCTGCTGGAATACATTGGTCAGCTCAAAGAGCAGTGCATCCCAGTGGCTGCGGATGGCGCCCTTCACCGGCGGCACCTTGGCATCCACTTCAGGATAATTGCGGGCAGTGTAGCGGTTGAGCAGTACGGAGCGCACCAGAATGGTAAGAGAAGCGGCAAAGCGAACGGTGATCACGTCCGCCCCCAGGAAGGGCAGCGCCACCAGAATGGCGGTGTTCAGCAGCAGGGAAGCCATGCTTGCCAGGGATACCACATAGGTTTTCTGGTCGGCGGTGAGCAGCACCCGGTAGCGGGACAGGGTGAAAAATTCCAGTGCGCCGGAAATGCCCATGGCCATGATCAGCAGCATTTCGCTGAAGTGAGTCATGGAAACGCCTTCTGCATTTGTTACAGGCACCACAAAGGGGTACACAAAGGCAAAAAGGATGGTCATGGCGGAAAACAGCCAGCCGGCCTTGTTGTAAAGCCTGCGGGCTGCGGAAACCACGCCGCTTACGGTGGCATGGTCCTTTTCTGCCAGGGGCTTGTAAAGGGCAGCGATAGCCGCCGCAGCCAGACCTGCCTCCACCATTTTGAAGTAGGTCAGAAAAGAGGTGACGGAAACGATGAGGCCATTTACTTCGGAACCGTAATGGAGAATCATCAGCCGGGGGGTGATGAAGCCCATAATCATGGCGGTTACCTGGTAAAGCCCCGTGGAGAGAAAGTTCTGCACAAATCGTACGGTACGGCTTTTGCTGGACAAGGATGATCCGCTCCAATTCATCGGTATTTGGAATAGGCAAATAAAAAAGTAGATACAAATGGAAGGATAGCACCCGCCGCAGGGTTTGTCAATTGTGGCGGACGGGGGTTTTTGGCGTTCCGTATGGACTTTGCTGCAAAGTTGTGATAGTATTTTTAATGGACAATTATGTAGATTCAGGAGGCGCAATATGCTTCGGAAAACAGTGGCCGTTCTTCTTTGCATCCTTTTGATGCTGCCCCTTCTGACCCTTGGCGAGGAATCGGACAAGCTGGTCATCAAGAAATCCTACAAGATGAAAGAGCTTATAAAAGTGATCGAAAACTCCGAATGCTCGGTGATCGAGATCAACATGAGCCTGAAACCTGCGGATATACACACCCTGCTGGAAACCTTCCCGGACAAAACCATCCAGTATCACATCAGGGTGGGCAAACGTACCGTCAGCTGGGATACGGTGGATGTGGACCTGAGTCACACCAAGTATGAGGAGCTTTCCACCCTGACCGATGCGCTGGACCTTCTGCCCAATGCCAAAACCGTGACCACCTGGGGCCGCGTGTTTACCGCAGAGGAGCTGGATGAGCTGTACCTGCGCTATCCCAATATTGAAAAGATCAACTGCAAGGTGAAAATGGCCAATCATGCCCTCCGGACGGACATTACCGCCTTTTGTACCAAGCATGCCAGCTATACCAAAAACCGCTATACCGAGGAAGATTTCGCCTCCCTGCGGTACTGCCAGGATCTGCTGGGCCTGGATATCGGCCATAATTCCGCCACCAGTCTGGAATTCCTCAACGACCTGCCCAAGCTGAAGGTGCTTATCGTGGCAGACAACGACCTGACCGATATCTCCCCCCTGGCCAATCAGACGGATCTGCAGTACCTGGAGCTGATCAATAACGAGATCACCGATCTGAGCCCCCTGGCCAACTGCACCGAACTGATCGACCTGCACATCGGCAAATGCAACGTCAGCGATATTACGCCCCTTTTGGGCCTGACCAAGCTGGAGAGGCTCTGGCTGGGCGGCAATCCCATCAGCGAGGAAGACATCGCCCGTCTGCAGGAAGCGTTGCCCAATTGCCAGATCAATTACACCGCCATTGACCATCCCACCGCAGAAGGCTGGCGGCAGGGCCATCCCAGGTACCTGATCATTGCGGAAATGTTCAAAAACAACAAGTACATCCCCTTCGACTGAGGAAGGCGGGAAAGGATACAGCCATGCCCCTTACGGACAATGCCTACGGGCTTGAGGAAATACAGAAAACACTTCTTGACATGATGAAGGAAGTGGACCGGGTCTGCCGGGAAAAGGAAATCCGCTACACCCTTGCAGGCGGCACCATGCTGGGGGCCATCCGCCATCAGGGTTTCATTCCCTGGGATGACGACCTGGATATTGCTTTCCCAAAAGAGGACTGGGATCGGTTCCTGAAGGTTTTCCCGGAGGAAAGCCAGCGCTATACCGTTACCCTCACCGATACCTGGGTGCCCCGGGTGGTGCCCCGGGAACCCATCAACGGCGAGATTCCCTTTATTGATCTGTTCCATTATGCGGATGTAAAGGGCTCTGGTATGGGGTTCAAGCTGAAGGTGTTTGCCCTCAAGACCCTGCAGGGCATGCTCAAGGACAAGGTGGATTATTCCGCCTATCCTGCCAAGTATCGCCCGCTGCTTATGGGAACCTATGCCCTGGGCCGTCTGTTTCCCAAAAAATGGAAACTGGGCTGGTACCGTCGTATTGCTGACCGGTGGAACCGGGGAAATGGTTCGCTGGTGCATGTGCCCGACGGCGATTTCCGGGTGCTGCATCGTGTATGGCCGGTGGAGTATACGCTGACCTGCGTGGATGTGCCCTTTGAGGATACGGCGCTCAGCGTAAGTTCCCATTACGACGAAATGCTTACCCGCCAGTATGGCGATTACATGACTCCCCCGCCGGAAGACAAGCGGGTGGCGGCCCATACCGCCCAGCGAAAGAAAAGCTGAGCCAATCCAATGGACCGAAAAGGAAAGGGAGAACTTTAAGGATGAAAACCCCCGCCACCTTCGGAATCATCAGTTATAATCTGTACTGCAATTTTACCAATTATGGCTCTGCATTGCAGTCCTGGGCCATGCAGCAGGCGGTGAACGCCCTGGGCAAGGGCCGCTGGCAGGCCAAAATGGTGGATTACTGCCCGGACATCCTTGCGGACAAGGATACTCTTAACCCCATGAAAAACATGTGGGACAAGGATCCGGAGGCACGCCGCCTCTGCGAATTGACGCTGCCTGCCATCCGGAAAAACTACGACGAGTTCAACCGGTTTTATCGCACGGAATGCGCCGTTACCCAGGGCAAGTATACCTCCCGCAATTTTGACCAGTGTGTAGAAAACGACCACATCGACGGCTTCCTTTGCGGCAGCGATACTATTTTCTGCGTAAACGAATTCGGCTTTGACGATGGTTACTATGCCAACTATCCCTCCATGAAGGGCAACAGCGTAGCCTTTGCAGCCAGCTTCGGTGATGCGAAATTCACGGAGGAGCAGTATCCCTTGCTCAATCAGCGGCTGAGCAACTTCCGTTACATCGCCCTGCGGGAAGAAGGCATGGTGCCCTATGTGAAGGCCCACACAAATGTGCCGGTGACGCAAGTGATCGACCCCACGCTGCTTCTGCCACCGGAAAGCTATGCCCCCATTACCGCAGAGCCTCAGGAAGAGGGTAAATATCTGCTGATGTATGCCCGCCGCTACAACCCGGCTATGGAGGCCTACGCAGAGGAAATGGCAGCCAAAAACGGCTGGAAGATCGTGGAGATCAGCCTCCGGGCAGAAAACGCCAAGCGTCACCGCATGTTCTACGAGGCAGGAGTAGAGCAGTTCCTTTCCCTGGTGAAGCATGCGGCCTTCATGGTGACCAATTCCTACCATGGCATGATTTTTGCGGTACAGCACAATACGCCCTTCTGCGTTTTTTCCCGGGAGCAGTGCGATACCAAGATCGCTCAGCTTTTGAACATCATGCAGATCGGCGACTGTCTCAAGACCGAAAACGACGGTTTGCTGCCCCCGCCTGTGGATTTTGCCGCCGTGCACGAGCGGATCGCAGCGGAAAGAGAACGCTCGCTGGGAATTATGGAGGAAGCGCTTCAGACACTGTGCTGCTGATGCGGATGGATCAAAATGAAATCAACCAGTTCCGGAACCATACCGGGACTGGTTTTTTGCTGTGGCCCTGGGAAGGTTTCCGTTTCTTGTACATTTTATCAGTTTATGATAGAATATAAAAGATTTGATTCTGTAAGGAAATAAGAAGGTGTATCGCCGTGAAAAAAGGGTGGCAAAAACTGCTGATTCTTTTGAGCGCAGGCTTTTTGCCGGTATTTATTTTGGAATCGCTTGTCCGCATGGATGCCCTGAGGGCTTTGGGCTGGATGCTGCGTGAGCCCCTGCCGTTTTTTCTTACCTGGCTTTTGTTTGTGGGTATCTGTTGTTTGCTGTATGTGTTCCGCAGCCACCGTGTGCAGATGATTCTGTATACGATCCTGTGCTTTTTGTGCGCAATGCTCGGTTTGAGCAACCATTACAAGATGGCCTTCCGGCTGGAGCCTGTGCTTATCACGGATGTCACACAGCTCAGCGAAGCTATGAACGTTATGGAGGGCAGCGGATTCAACATCAACATCTGGGCTTTTGTGGCGGCTGGCGTGATCGCTGTGCTGTTTATTGCCGCTGGCTGCATTTTTATCAGAACCAAAACGGAAAAAACGGAGTGGTGGAAAGCCCTTGTGGGGCTTGTGCTGGTAATCGCTACTCCGATGCTGTTCCGGTTTCAGACGCCTGCCGGAATAGAACGCTTGGATCTGATTCACCAGGCGGAGCACAAGGGTTGCCTGTATACTGCCGTTGCAGCGGAAAAACTGCGGCTGAGCAGCAGGGCGGAGAACTACAGCCAGCAAAGCGTGGAGGAAGCCTATCAGGCCATTGAGGGCGAGAAAAGTGCAACCCGTGCCGCCTACAAGCCCAACATTATCCTCGTGCTGGGCGAATCATTTGTGGATCAGCCGACGCTGTCCCGATATGTGGATTTTACCGATACCCTCATGCCCTTTTACCAGGAACTGATGCCCCGGTGCATCACCGGTACGATCAACGTGCCCAAAGTGGGCGGAGGTACCAGCGAAACCGAGTTTGAGGTGCTTACCGGCATATGTTCCCGGTATTCCTGCAATCCCTATACCATGGGCCTGCCGCCTGTTAACAGCGTTGCCAGCATTCTGCGGGGCAAGGGCTACAGGGCCAGCGCCATTCACTGGCATGAAGGAGTGTACTACAACCGCTTCCGCAATCATGCACAGCTTGGTTTCAACAGCCTTATGACCACCGATACGTCCAATCGTCATTTTACCATCAGGGGAACATATGTCAGCGATCAGGATCATTTTGACTCTGCCCTTGCGCAGATGAGCCGCACAGATGAACGGGATTTCATTTTCCTGATTACCATGCAGAACCACGGCGGCTACACCTATTCGGATTTCCGGAAGAAATACGGCGCAGATACGCCCTTTTCCAACTCTTTTTCTGCCACCGCAGAGCTGAACCTGGCCAACTATTGCTATCTTCTCCGTGAAACGGATAAAGCCCTGGAAAACTGGATCACGCAGCTGGAAGAGTATCCTGAACCGGTGGTGGTGGTATACTTCAGCGATCATCTGCCGCCCTTCGGAAGAGACGTATACGAAGAATTGGGGATTCCGCTTTCTGGCGATGAGGTACATCGGGTGCCCTACTTTATCTGGAGCAATCAGGACGACCTTGCGGGAAACGAGGATATGTATGCCTATCAGCTGATGCCTTATGTGCTGGAAACCCTTGGCATCAATGATGATCCTTTCTTCCACCATGTGGAGAAGCTGCGGCAGGACGGAAACCATCGGGATGAGACCTATGACCTGCTCAGTTACGATGCTGTTTTCGGCCAGCAATACGCCTACCGCTATGCGGGAATTTCTCCAAAGAATGACGATTTTCATCCGGGCGGGGAAATGCTGCTGGAGGGCCTTGCAGCAGAAAAGTTTGGCGACCGCATTTATTTCGAGCCCCTGCTGGCTGATCCTGACCAGAAGTATGTTCTGCTGGTGAACGGAACTGAGTGCAGGCAAAACTATCTGGCGGTATCGCAAGAGCCCGTTACCATTCAGTGCCAGCTTTCTGTTGGCGGCAATCTGGCAAACCAGAGCCAGACGCTCACCTACAAGAGTACCAGCGATCTTCTGGCGCAGGCTCAGCCCATGAATTATCATGCGGTATCCGTAGCCAAAACTACCTACGAACTGGAAAAAGATTTGTGGACGAAGGGCTACCGCATCTTCCGCAGCAAGGATTCCTTCGGTGAAAGCGCTACGCTGCTGCTGGCCGGCGACCGGGTGATTATGCCCACTGCGCCGGAAAACATCGACGGCGGCTGGCAATACGCCATCGACGCTGACGGAACCCTACTGATCTCTCTACCCATCGACGCCCTGAACAGCCGCAGCGGAAAGGACGTACAGGATTTTTTCAAAGGCCTACAGGCCGTGTTGATTTGCTTTGAGTGAAGAAGTGCGGGGGTAAGGCGGGAGAAGGCTTTTCCCCGGGAAAAGCCCCCTCCCGCACCCTCCCGAAAAGCGTACATGGGAAAAGGCATTATGTAGGGAAAGAGACTGCCGGTTTGCGGTAGTCTCTTTTTGTATGCTGGTTTGTATGCAAATGCGGTCTTCTTTTGCTTCTTTTCTTCTGACACAGAAGAAAAGAAGGCTCCCGGCAGGGAAATGCGGGGGGAGGAGAGGTGAGGCAGTTAAGGCGGGAGAAGGCTTTTCCCCGGGAAAAGCCCCCTCCCGCACCCTCCCGAAAAGCGTGTATGGGAAAAGGCATTATGTAGGGAAAGAGACTGCCGATATGCGGTAGTCTCTTTTTGTATGCTGGTTTGTGTGCAAATGCGGTCTTCTTTTGCTTCTTTTCTTCTGACACAGAAGAAAAGAAGGCTCCCGGCAGGGAAATGCGGCGGTGAGAGATGCTGCCTCTTCATCCCAGACGGATCTTCTCCTCGCTGTCCTTGCGGAGCTGCGTGCGCAGGGCGGTGAGGTAGGGCGAGAAGGCGACCTTGTCGTTGCCGTAGGTGAGGTTGAGGGTGTATTCATTCTCAGACCAGGTGTCAAGGGGCGATTCGTTGTGCTGCAACACGGCTTCCAGGTTGTCAAGAGCCTTGTATATTTTGGATTCGGCGGTTTCGAGGGAGGCCATCTCGGCGTAGAGGGCGGTCATTTCATCCCTGTAGGGCTGGGGCATGGAGGCCACCCAGTGTGCAAGGAGCTGCTCCTCCCTTGCCTCGTGGTCTGCATTTTTCAGAAAGGTAGGTATATCGCCGGTAAAGCATTCGCCCAGATCGTGGATCAGGCACATGCGGATGACCTTGTCCATGTCCGCTTCGGGAAATTCATCCCGAAGGAAGAAGGCCATCAGGGTAATGCGCCAGCTGTGCTCGGCGACGCTTTCCAGGCGGCCGCCGGAAGTAGTGCAGTGCCGGGTAGTATCCTTGAGGCGTTCAGCGGTGTGGAGAATATCCAGAAATTTGTTGATATCCATAATAAACCTCATAAAAAGCAGAAGCTGGAAACCCGTAAACCGGGCTTCCAGCGTTGCTGGTGTTGGAAATAATTATTTGGAAACGTATACCAAAGCTTCCACGGAGTGGTTGGGGATCTGTTCGTTGATCAGGTTCAGAACAGCTTCGGGAATGTAGGTGTTGAACAGAATGGTGCTGCCAACGGGAATGCGGTTGTAGATGTAATCAGTGTCGGAAACGAAGATGGGTTCACCATCGCTGTTATCGA
The DNA here is from genome assembly GCA_015056145.1 of Clostridiales bacterium. Classification (GTDB taxonomy): domain Bacteria; phylum Bacillota; class Clostridia; order Christensenellales; family Aristaeellaceae; genus Limiplasma. The sequence continues at coordinate 30,788 of SVGY01000006.1, read as the reverse complement.
TGAAGACGCTGGCAATGTTGAAATCTTCCATGGGAGCGCCGGTGTTGTTGGTGATGGAGAGGGTAACGGGATAACCGTAGATGCTGTCCAGCTCAGTGCCGATTTCCACGCTGGCGCTGACCCGCTCGTAGGAGATGTAGCTGGTCTTGTAAGGCTCAAAGTCGAAGGTGTAATCGTCTACCTTGGCATCGGGGTTGGTGAAGTTGGAAGTGCGGACATCGATGCTGAAGTAGGCTCTCTCGCCGGGCTGTACCACGCTGGGGATGCAGTATACGCTGCCTTCGTAGAGAAGGTTATCGGAGGCATCATAGAGCTTGGCAGTGCCGGTGCTGGGGGAAAGGGCGACGCTGTCGTTGTTTACAAAGGAACCTGCGATGTACACGGTGGGGGTATCGGTGCTGTTGATGGTAATTTTGGTGCAGATACCGATTTCCCAGTTGTATTCATCGGCAGAGGCGGTGAGGGACATGCCCAGAACCAGCATTACAGCCAGAAGAATTGCAAAAAACCTTTTTTTCATAGTATATATCCTCCTTCGTCAAAATGCCGGTCAAAAGTCGATTTCGTGAATGAACACGCCGGCCTCGTAGCTGGCGGGAGCCATGCCGTTTTCGGTGAGGAAGTCCCGCAGGCCGCTGTTGAAGAACATGGGGTATTCAAGGCTCTGGCCAGTGGGAATGCCGACCTGGTATGCGATGGTATCGTTGATGTACAGGGGGCGGCCCTGAGCGTCCAGTGCAACGATGTAGCCGTAGGTATCCCAGAGGGTTTCGGAGGTGTTGTTGGTAAAACGAACATAAACGTCGTCGTCTTCGGGAACGGCTTCGCCTTCGTAAAGATCCACTCTGTAGAGGGGGCTGGTGTCGGTAACGAGATTGAACTTGTAGGAGCTGATAACGCTGGAGTTATCAATCTTGGCGTAGATCTCGCCGTACACATAACCCTTCTGGCCGGGCTGGAGGGTTTCGGGGAGCATGGCCAGGTTGTCGTTGTCCAGCTCTACGCCGGAAGCATCGTAGATGGAAAAAGTGGAATCGTAGTCCAGGGCAACGGCGCTGCTGCCGTTATTTACAACCTCCACGAGGAAGTAAACGCTGGGGTTGCTGCCGTCTTCAGAGCTGCTGTAGGAATAGCAGACTTCGGGGCCGGCCTGTTCGACGGAAGCGCTGGCGGTACCGATGAGGAGGCACAGCAGCAGGGCAACAATCCAGAACATGGATTTTTTCATAAGTAAATCTCTCCTTTGCGGTTCGTGTGCAATGATGCCTGTTGGGATCGTTTGTTTTTTACAGTACCATTTAGATGAAGTATAGCATCTGGAAACAAAACTGTCAATCGTGGGATAAAACATAGAAAAATATGGTATAATGTCACCCGTGAACAGGCATAGCCCGGCGCAGAGAGACGAACCTCTCCGGGGGCAAGAAGGAGCGAGCGATATGAGTATGGCCCGTATATATATGGATAACGCTGCAACCACGGCCCTTTCTGGGGAAGCGTTGGAGGAAATGCTGCCGTATTTTGCGGAGCATTATGGCAACCCCAGCTCCATCCACACCGAAGGCAGGAAAGTGCGCCGTGGGGTGGAAAAAGCCCGTCAGAAGGTGGCGCAGGCCATAGGGGCAGAGGCAGGAGAAGTGTTTTTTACCGCCGGCGGCAGCGAAAGCGATAACTGGGCCCTGCGGGGCGTTCTTCTGCCCTTGATTGGCGAGAACAAAAAGCATGTGATTACCAGCAGCGTGGAGCATCATGCGATACTCCATACGCTGGACGACCTGGAAAAACAGGGCTGGCAGGTGACACGCCTGCCGGTGGACGGCTTTGGCCAGGTGAGCGCAGAAGCTGTGCGGGAAGCCATCAGACCCGATACTGCACTGATCTCCGTAATGGCTGCCAATAATGAAGTGGGAACCCTCCAGCCGGTTCAGGAAATTGGCTGCATTGCAAGGGCTGCAGGGGTGCTTTTCCATACCGATGCGGTTCAGGCTGCCGGGAGCCTTCCCATTGATGTGAAGGCCTGGAATGTGGATCTTCTCAGCCTGTCGGGGCATAAATTCCACGGTCCCAAAGGCGTGGGCGCACTGTATGTGCGAAAAGGAGTGCGCATTGCCCCGCTTATTACCGGGGGCGCACAGGAAAAGGCGCTCCGGGCAGGCACGGAGAATGTGCCGGCCATTGTGGGCATGGGCGAAGCGCTCCGGCTGGCAGAGGCAAATCGCCCGGAAACAGCAGCAAGGCTTGAGAAAATGCGAAACAGGCTCATTGCCGGCCTGATGGCTCGGGTGGAAAACTGCCGCCTTAACGGGCATCCTGAAAAACGGCTGCCGGGCAACGTGAACATATGCTTTCCCGGAGTGGAAGGGGAAAGCCTGCTGATGCGGCTGGACCTGGCCGGGATTGCTGCTTCCGCAGGTTCGGCCTGTACCAGCGGCAGCCTGGAGTCCAGCCATGTGCTCAGGGCCATGGGCCTTGATGAAGAAGAGGCCAAAGGCAGCCTGCGCCTTTCCCTCAGTGGAGATAATACAGACGAAGAAATCGACCGGGTGCTTGAGGTGCTGCCCGCCATCGTTGCGGAATTGAGAAGCCTGAGAAGCTGAATGGTCAGGATCGCATCCGAAAGGAGTATATTATGCCGGATATTCATGGAAATATTGAGGGCGTGCGCAAAAGTACGCTGGATGAACTGAAGCTTTGCTACGAGGCCCAGCTGGAGCCGGATTGCTTTGTAATGCCCGAGCTGGTGGAGATGCTGTGCCGCTATTCCGCCCAGATGAACCGGGAGATTGCCCTGTACATCACCCGCTACGGCGAGGTGGCGGATGTGTTTATCGGGCGCAACGACGCCATTGATCTGCCGGATCTGCGGCTCAGACGCAGCCAGAAGCGGCTGAGTATGATCCGCTGCATTCATACTCACCCCTCCGGATCCGGCCAGCTCAGCGATGTGGATCTCAGCGCCCTTCTGAGCATGCGCTTTGATGCCATGTGCGCCATCGGCGTAAGCGAGGATGGCAGGGCTACCAGCGCTCAGTGCGCCTTTTTGGATGTGGCCGCCCCCGAGGGCTATGTGCGCACAGAGCTGGTCAATGCCCGCAGGCTGCCTCAGGAGGATTGGATGGAGCATATCCTCATGGCAGATCAGGCCTACGAGGCAAAGGAACCCGATCTGGAAAAAGGCCCTGAGAAGGCGGTGCTGGTTGGCATCGAGAGCGAGAAATCCCTGGACGAGCTGGAGGAACTTGCCAAAACCGCAGGCGCAGAGTGCATCCTTCGGGTGTTGCAGAAGCGGCCTTCTCCGGATTCCGCCTTCTGCATCGGAAGGGGCAAGGCAGAGGAACTGGCACTGCGGGTACAGGCCTGCGGGGCAGACCTGGTGATCTTTGATGAAGTGCTTTCCGGCATGATGCAGAAAAACCTGGAAGAGGTGCTCCGGGTAAAGGTCGTCGACCGTACGGCGCTGATTCTGGATATCTTTGCGGCCCGGGCCAAAACCCGGGAGGGCAAGCTGCAGGTGGAAATGGCCCAGCTGAAGTACCGCAGCCAGCGCCTTCTGGGTCAGGGCCTGATCCTGAGCCGTCTTGCGGGCGGCATCGGTACCAGAGGCCCCGGCGAAAGTAAGCTGGAAGTGAGCCGCCGCCGCATCCGGGAAAGATTGACGGATCTGCGCCGTGAGCTGGATCAGCTGGAAAAACAGCGCAGCCTGCGCAGGCAGAGCCGTGAAAAGGGCGGCGTGCCCGTGGTGGCGCTGGTGGGTTATACCAACGCAGGAAAATCGACCCTTTTCAATCGTTTGACCGGTTCGGATGTGTATGTGATGAACCAGCTCTTTGCTACCCTGGACAGCGTCAGCCGCCCGGTGGAACTGCCTCACGGCACCAAGGCCCTGCTGGTGGATACGGTAGGCTTCATCCGTAAACTGCCCCACGAGGTGGTGGAGGCTTTCCATGCCACGCTGGAAGAAGCAAAACTGGCGGATGTGTTGGTGTTGGTCAGCGACAGCGCTGACCCGGAGCTGCATTCCCGTCACATCACCGTGGAGGAAGTGCTGGACAGCCTGGGTGCAACGGAAGCCCCCCGTATCGACGCCCTGAACAAATGCGACCTGCTGGCCCCCGGCGAAGATGTGCTGCCCGGCGCAGTGCATATCAGCGCTGTGACCGGCCAGGGCCTTGATGAACTGCTCAGCCGCATCGAGGAGGAACTGGACGCAGGAACGGAAGAAGTAAGCCTGCTGATCCCCTTTGATAAGTACGCCCTTACCGACCGCCTGCGCAGGCTGGGCAGCGTGCTTTCCCAGGAACATGTGAACGAGGGTGTGATACTGCGCTGGCGTGCAGAAAAAGAACAGATCAATTTCGCCTGCAAAGAAGGAGCAAGGCTTTTGCAGGAAGAAATAAAATAGTTGCGCTAATATTACAAAAATGATACAATAAAGCGAAGGGGTGAACGGAAACATGCTGTTGGAAAGATTTCTTACGATCGTAATAGCGGCTGCCGGCCTTATGACAGGCAGTATGGAAACCGCTATGCCCGATAAGGATATAGACGGCACCCTTTTTCTGGTGAACCGTCAGCACGCCCTCAGCGAAAAATATGTTCCTGCGCCCATTCGTACCACGGAAACCGTGGGCATGTCCCAGCAGATGAGGGACGATGCGGCTTTGGCCCTTGAGCAGCTTTTTGAAGGGGCCAGGGCAGATGGCATCCGCCTGTCCACCGTATCCGGTTACCGCAGCTATTCAAAGCAATCCACCATCTATGCCCGAAAGGTGAAGAATACCGGCAGCGAAAAGGAAGCCGACAGGCTGGTGGCCCGCCCCGGTACCAGCGAACATCAGCTGGCATTGGCCATGGACCTTTCCACCCGGAATGATTCCAGCCTCTCGGCCCGCTTTGGGGAAACCCCTGAAGGCAAGTGGGTATATGCCAATGCTCATAAATACGGTTTTATCGTGCGCTACCCGCTGGGTTATGAGGATATAACCGGCTACGATTACGAACCCTGGCATATCAGATATGTGGGAATACCTCATGCAGAGGCCATTTTCCGATCCGGCCTCCCTATGGAGACGTACATGTCCCATTACAAACTGGAACTATATGATTACCTGATCCAACTTACTACGAATGAGGTGCTCCCATGAAGAAACTGCTCTGCGTATTGATGATGGCGACGCTGCTGATCGGTTGCGTCAGCCCCGCTCTGTCCGAAAACCTGGACGATCCCGACGGGGAATGGGGAGAATACATGGATCCTAACGAAGCGGAAGGCAGCGTTTCCGTAATGGACGAGCACTATGGCGAGGGCTATGCCGCACCCGCTGAAGAAGCTGGTCAGGAAGATGCTGCCGAAGAAGCCGGTCAGGACGAATCTGCCGAAACCGAACCCGCAGAGGAGGAGGCCGCTCCCGTAGCAGAGGAAAGCGCTCTCCAGCCTGCTGCCTCTGCCGGCGCACCGGAAGTGAAATGGACCTACGGCGTGTCCCTGACTTCCCTCAAGTCTCCCTGGCTGCTGCTGGTGAATAAGGACAACAAGCTGGGCGAGGATTATGAACCCCAGGTGCCTATGAAGATGAACAAGCTCAAGCGCACCAGCTCCACCACCTGGTACCTGGAAGAGGAAGCTGGCAAGGCCCTTGCACTGATGTTTGAAGCTGCCTCCACCGTAACCAGCTACGATTATGTGTACACCCACAGCGACGGCACCCAGGAGATCAAAACCGTGGAATACGAGAAGGGCATGACGCTGTACCTGGAAAGCGCATACCGCTCCTACGGCACCCAGGCAACCTCCTACTACAACCGTCTGGAACGAAACAATGGCGTGGATGATGGCTATGTTGCCATGCCCGGCGCCAGCGAACATCAGACCGGCCTGTGTGCCGATATCCTGGATTATACCTACCGCGACAAGGCCATGAATGAAGGCTTTGCCAACACTCCCGAAGCTCAGTGGATGCTGGAAAACGCCGCATCCTTCGGCTTCGTGCTCCGTTACCCCAAGGATAAGGAAGATATTACCGGCATCAAGTACGAGCCCTGGCACTACCGCTATGTGGGCAAGGAAGTGGCCCAGTACATGACGCTTAACAACCTCTGCCTGGAGGAGTTCACCGTGGAATACCAGCAGGCCATGGAGGACTTTGCCCAGCGTGGCGGCAACGAGGAGGAACAGCTTGCTTACGAACTGATCCGCCTCAACGCACCGCCGGAGAGCAACATTCTGGAAGAATGCGACGAGACCGGTGACCCCGACGTCAGCCTGATCTTCTGATACGGATCTGCCTACAACAAAGGATGAGTGAATCGAAATGGGTAAAATGATCGCCATAACCAATCAGAAAGGCGGCGTGGGCAAAACCACCACCGCCATCAACCTGACCGCCTGCCTGGCCGATGCGGGCAAGAAAGTACTGCTGATTGACCTGGACCCCCAGGGCAACTCCACCAGCGGCCTGAGCCTCCGTGCAGGCTCCGCCTCCGTGTACGAGGTGCTCATGGGCCGTGCGCCCGTGGCTGCTGCTATCTGCCCTTCGGCTATCAAGGGCCTGTCCGTGCTGCCTGCAGATATCCGCCTTGCCGGCGCAGAACTGGAACTGGTGGATATGGATCAGCGTGAATACCGGCTGAAAACCGTGCTGCGGGGCATTGAAAACGAATACGACTTCATCTTCGTGGACTGCCCGCCCTCCCTGGGCCTGCTGACCCTGAATGCACTGGCTGCCTGCCAGCGTGTATTGATTCCCATTCAGTGCGAATACTACGCACTGGAAGGCGTTACCAGCCTGATGAATACCATCAACCGTGCACGCCAGTCCATCAACCCCGGGCTGGATATCGAGGGCGTGCTGCTTACCATGTTTGACGGCCGTACCAACCTGAGCATCCAGGTGGTGGAATCCGTAAAGAAGCACTTCAAGGATAAGGTGTTCCCCGTGGCCATCCCCCGCAACGTCCGTCTGGGCGAGGCTCCCAGCCACGGCGTGCCCATTCATTTGTACGATCCCCGCAGTCAGGGCGCTGAAAGCTACCGCCAGCTGGCGCAGGAGCTGATTCGCCGCAACCGATAAAAGACCGAACCGGTCGTAAGGAGCATCAGGATGAAACGAGCAGGACTGGGCCGGGGACTGGATGTCCTTCTGCCCCAAAATGACGAGATTCTTCAGACTGTCGTCAGGGATATTTCCATTGACGATATCGATCCCAATACCGAACAGCCCCGCAAGGAGTTTGACAGGGAAGCCCTGGAACAGCTGGCAGAGAGCATCAAAGCTGCCGGCGTGCTTTCTCCCATACTGGTGGTGGAAAACGGTACCCGTTTCAGCATTGTGGCCGGCGAGCGCCGCTTCCGTGCATCCCGCCTTGCCGGGCTTGCAACGGTGCCATGCATCGTACGCAGCATGACCACCGAGCAGCAGATGGCCGCCGCCCTCATCGAAAACGTGCAGCGGCAGGATCTGAACCCTGTGGAAGAAGCCAACGCCATTCGTTCCCTGATGAAGGAATGCGGCTACACCCAGGAACAGGTGGCAAAAAAGCTGGGCAAGAGCCGCCCGGTGATCGCCAATACCCTTCGCCTGCTCAATCTGCCCGAGGAAGCGCTGGGCCTTGTGGCAAGCGGCGCACTGAGCGCAGGCCATGCCCGTGTGCTGGCCGGCCTGGAGGACACCGATAAGCAGGTGAGGCTTGCCCGTGAATGCGCAACGGAAGGCTATTCCGTGCGCAAACTGGAAGAGCTGGCCAAGCAGGACACTGCTGCCACAGAAAAGAAGCCCGTGACCAAAGCGCCCGCCAAGGAACTGGCACCGGAGCTCAACAGTCTGCAAAATTCCCTCAGGGAAGCGCTGGGCCTGAAAACCACCCTTACTGGCAATGAAAAGAAGGGCAAGATCGTTCTATCCTATAGCAGCACCGAGGAGCTGGAACATCTTTACGAGGTGATCGGCAAGCTGCTGTGATGATCCCACTCCGCACAATACTGAGAGAGGTGAATCTCCATGCGGATCAATTCCAATTATTCCGTGCATAAGCTCAAGAAGGATCCTTACCGCATCCTTCTGCGCCTGACCGGCATACTGGCGGCGCTGGCGGTTGTGTGCTTTGTGGCTTACAACCTTTGCAATGCTGCCATTGGCAAAGATATTCAGGCAAAGCGTACGGAAATTGACAACCTCAACGAACAGGCTGAGATTCAGTACAATACCGAGCTGAACGAACGGCGCAACAACGCCGGCGGCTTCAGCGACCCCATGAACAGCGGCGAGGAAGCAGAAGACCTTCCTGTATGGGAGCGTACCCTGGAAGGCAGCACCTGGCGTGTGGAGGACATGGGCAAGAAGGCTGTGCCGGAAAACACCCGGGATGTGACCCTTTCCCGTGGCGATCTGCTTTTGGGCGGCATGATGCTGATCAACCCCTGGCATTCTGTGCCTTCGGACTATAATTACGAAACCCTGGTGAGCGTTGGCTCCGCCAGCGGATACAAAATCCAGGTGGACGACAGCTCCGTGCGGCTTTTCCCCGCCGCATACGATGCCCTTTCCACCATGATTACCGATGCGGAAACCGCAGGTTTTGACAGCTATCTGGTGCGTGAGGGCTACCGCTCCAATGACGAACAGCGGGAAATGTTTGAAAACAAGATGGCCGAACTCAGCGACGATTTTTCCGGCGATATCCTTATGGCTCAGGCCAAGAAGGAAGTTAACTACCCCGGCACCAGCGAGTACGAGACCGGCTTCTCTTTCCGTATGGACCTTTACAAGAGCGGTGAGAACCTGGGCAAGTTCTCCGAATCGGAGCGGGGCCAGTGGTTTATTGAAAACAGCTGGAAGTACGGCATCATCTTCCGTTTCCCGGTAGAGGATTTCCCCAACTCCAGCTGGGAAAGCAAGACCTACAAAACCGGCATTTCCAGCAGGATGAATCTTTTCCGCTATGTGGGCAAGCCCCATGCCGCTGTGATGCGGGCCATGGATTACTGCCTGGAGGAATATGTGGAATTCCTGATGGAGCATCCCTATCTGCGGGTGTATGAGGACGGCGCACTGCGTTACGAAATTTACCGCATTCCCTGCGAGGATGAATACATGACCAGCTTCTCCCTGCCCATGACCAACACCGCTGTTGGTTTCCAGGCAAGCTTTGACAACATGGGCGGCATCGTGCTGGCTTACATTTACTGATCGTGGATGAACTGACACAAAAGCTGAAAACATTCTTCGGCCATGAGTCCTTCCGGGACGGGCAGGAGAACCTGATACGGGCGCTGATGAGCGGACATGACACCCTGGGCGTAATGCCCACCGGTGCGGGCAAATCCATCTGCTATCAGCTGCCCGCTTTGTTGCTGCAAGGAATTACGCTGGTGATATCGCCGCTGATCGCCCTGATGAAGGATCAGGTCATGGCGCTGAAAGCATCGGGCGTAGCGGCAGCATATATCAACTCCAGCCTGACTCCGGGCCAGCAGCAGGAGGCCATTCGCCGGGCAAGAAACGGCGCCTACAAAATTATCTATGTGGCTCCGGAACGCCTGGAGACACCGCAGTTTGTGGAGTTTGCAAGGGAGGCGGATATTTCCCTTGTGGCGGTGGATGAGGCTCACTGCGTATCTCAATGGGGGCAGGACTTCCGGCCCAGCTATCTGCACATTGCGGGCTTTCTGCGCAGCCTTGACCGCAGGCCTCCGGTGGGCGCTTTTACAGCTACCGCCACCATGCAGGTAAGGCAGGATATCATCCGCATGCTGGAACTGAGGGAGCCTTTTTGCACCACTACAGGATATAACCGTCCCAATCTCCGTTTCATGTCGTTGAAACCAAGCAACAAGCTGATGATGCTGTACCGGTTTCTGGACGATATGGGCAAGGACAGCTGCGGCATCGTTTACTGCTCCACCCGGAAAAATGTGGAGCAGGTATGCGATTGGCTCAACGATGCAGGCTATTCCGCCACCCGCTATCATGCAGGCCTCAGCGATACGGAAAGGCGGCAGAACCAGGATCATTTCAAGTTTGACCGTGTCAGGATCATGGTGGCTACCAACGCTTTTGGCATGGGCATTGACAAGGGCGACGTGCGCTTTGTGGTGCATTACAATATGCCCAAAAATTTGGAAAGCTACTATCAGGAAGCGGGCCGTGCAGGCCGTGACGGAGATCCGGCGGAATGTCTGCTGCTCTACAGTGGTCAGGATGTGATTACCGCCAAGTGGATGATCGAGCACAGCGAAGAGAATCCGGAGTTGAGTGAGTCAGAACGGGCGGAGATTCAAAAAAGGGATCTGGAACGCCTCAAACAGATGACCTATTACGCCACCTGCAAGGGCTGCCTGAGGCGGTTTTTACTGCGGTATTTCGGAGAAATGAACGCTCCTGAAAACTGCGACAATTGTTCGGTGTGCGAAGGCATGGAGTTTGAGGTGGATACGGGCAATGGCCGCAGAATGGTCCCCAGTGTAAAGCGGGAATCGGTGAAGATGGAACGCCGCCGTGAAAAGCTGCCGGAGCTGACCGGCTGGGAAGGGGCCATGTTTGAAAACCTGCGCACGCTGCGTACCCTTGTGGCGGCCCGGAAACATGTGCCGGCCTTTGTGGTATTCTCCGACGCATCGCTGCGGGATATGGTGAAAAAACGCCCCAAAACCATGGACGATTTTCTGAATATCTCCGGAGTGGGTCAGGCAAAGCAGGAACAGTTCGGCGAACTGTTTCTTTCGGTGCTCCGGGATGGAATGGAGCCCAACGAAGCCATGGAACAATTTGCCGATGACCCTGCACCGGTGATGCTCCCTGGAAAAAAGAAAAGTTCCACCCCGTGGACAGCCCGGGAGGAAGAAATACTCCGCAAGGAATTTGAACGAAACACCACTTACGCCGCTATGGCAACCAATCACCAGCGCAGCCAGACAGCGGTTATGAAAAAACTGGTGGAAATGGGTCTGCTGGAAAGCCAAAGCTGACTTTGAAAAGGAGGGGTGTATATGAAATTTTTGTATATGAGGATCCAGGGAAGGGAAAATTCATATATCACTCAGTACCCCAAAGGTGTGTTCAGCCTTGGCTGGAATCTGATAAGGGATGGAAGGCTGGATGACAGGGAAAAAGAAATGTTCATTGCCATTGATCAATGGTTCAAGGATAATCTTCCGGAGCCTGAACCCTGCAAGAACCACGAGCGGGTGATCACGTTTTTCAAGTGTGAAACTACAGAAGAAATGCAGCTGAAACTGGAACCCGTACTCGCTTTGCTGGATAAGTACGGAAAAGAGTACGATGTGGTTTATACAAACTTCATCGGCGGTATTGTATATGAGGACCAATGGCAGGTTGCGGTTCGGGTAGAAGATGGAAAAATGATATAGTCAACTGATAATGGAAAATGCCAGACTGCATTGCGGTCTGGCATTTGTTGCTTGCGGGAAAAAACAGGACTGAAGGAGAAATTCTTCAGTCCTGTAAAAGGCTTTACTTGATCACATCGCAGCCCATGTAAGGACGCAGCGCTTCGGGAACGGTTACGCTGCCGTCGTCGTTCTGGTAGTTTTCCAGAATGGCGGCTACGGTGCGGCCCACGGCTACGCCGCTGCCGTTGAGGGTGTGGGCAAACTGGGGCTTGTCCTTGGGATTGTCGCGGAAACGGATGCCTGCACGGCGGGCCTGGAAGTCCTCGCAGTTGGAGCAGCTGGAGATCTCCACATAGCGGTTGTAGGAGGGCATCCACACTTCAATATCGTAGGTCTTGGCGGCGCTGAAGCCCATATCGCCGGTGCAGAGGGTCACTACACGATAGGGCAAACCCAGCAGCTGCAGCACACGTTCGGCGGCTTCGGTCATGGTTTCCAGCTCATCGTAGCTCTGGTCGGGCTTGGCAATCTTAACCAGCTCCACCTTGTTGAACTGGTGCTGACGAATCAGACCACGGGTATCACGTCCGGCGCTGCCGGCCTCGGCACGGAAGCAGCTGGAATAGGCGCAATGACGGATGGGCAGCTGTGCACCGTCCAGGATCATGTCACGGTACATGTTGGTAACGGGTACTTCGGCGGTGGGAATGAGGAAGGTATCCTGGTCCACCTTGTAAGCGTCTTCCTCAAACTTGGGCAGCTGGCCGGTGCCGGTCATGGTGCTGCGGGTGACCATGTAGGGGGGATAAACTTCGTCAAAACCAGCCTCCACATGGGTATTGAGGAAGAAGTTGATGACGGAACGCTCCAGACGGGAACCCAAACCACGATAGATGGTAAAGCGGGCGCCGGAGATCTTGGCGGCGGTGTCAAAATCGAGGATCTTCAGATCGGTGCCGATGTCCCAATGGGGCTTGGGTTCCCAGTCAAACTGGCGGGGAGTGCCCCAGCGGCGCAGTTCCACATTGTCCTTGTCGTCCTTGCCTACGGGCACGGAGGCATTGGGGAAGTTGGGAACGCTCATCAGGAAGAGGTTCATGGCATCGTCCAGCTCGGCAACCTTGGCGTCCATTGCGGCAATCTCGTCGCCCAAAGCACGCATTTCAGCCATGATGGCTTCGGTCTCGGCGGCGTCTGCGCCACGCTTCTTGGCCTCGCCGATCTTTTTGGAGGTGGAGTTGCGCAGGGCCTTCTTTTCTTCCACGGCACTGAGCAGCGTACGGCGTTCCTCGTCCTTTGCAAGGAAGTCGTCCAGAGAGATATCCTTGTTGCGAGCCTTCAGGGCGTCGATCAATTCCTGGGGATTCTGACGGATGCGCTTGATATCAAGCATGTGTGTGTCCTCCTTTATGATAATAGAAAACGCCCCTAAAGACCATTGGTCTCAGGGACGGAGAGAAGCGAACTCCGCGGTGCCACCCGACTTAAGGCAAAATGCCTTCACTTTTCTGCGCTGTAGCGGGCGCACCCGCCCGGCTCGTCGCCGGGTGGCTCCCGTGATGGAAAGGAAGCGTCCATGGCAGCCTTGCACCTTCCGGCTGCTCTCTTCACATGGGATGGCTTCGGGTTTCACGATCGTTGCCATGGAAAGGATTATACCCTGTTTCTGGCCTGAATGCAAGGGCTTTTTGGGAAAAAGAAAGTCCCCCTTGCGCAAATATATGCGACAGGGGGACGGGGCTTATCCGGCCACGCCGTGCTTCACCCGGTCTTTTTCCTCGGCACGCTTGCCGTTGTTGAAGCGGTCCAGGGTACCTACCAGGTATCCGGTAATACGGCGGATGCGGTGGAAGGGCTTGTGTCCAAAGTCGTAATGAAGTTCTACTTCGTCGCCGCAGACGGTGATATCCATCTTCTGGGGTTCCCGGCCATATTTTTCGGTGGCCCGGGCAATGTAGGCGTCGATTTCCTGCTGAGGGAGTGGGCCGTTTACTACGTTAACAATGCAAGCCATAGTATCTCTCCTTGCTATGAAAGGTATCGGTAAGTTGTTACGCTATAATTATACCAGAATACCAGTGGTTTGAAACCGAAGGGGTTTTATGCTGAAATGCTGGAAAGGGCGAATTTGCACGTTTTTGATACATAACAACATAAAAATATCAAAAATTGGAAAAAGGGTATTGACAAGAGTATCGTCTGCCGATATAATCATATCGTCGAACGATATATCGTAAATGCGATATATCTTCCGACCGATATATCGTGGCACGAAGATACAATGGAACCAAGTTTAGAAAGGAGATAGACACAATGCCATCACCTGCACTTACCGAAGGAGTCTTTTATATACTGCTGTCCCTGGTAAAGCCCATGCACGGCTACGGAATTATGCAAAACACGGAGCAGCTGTCCCGGGGCCGGATCCGGCTGGCGGCGGGTACCCTGTACGGAGCCATTACCAATCTGCTGGATAAGGGCTGGATTGAGGCGCTGGCGGGAGAGCTGGACAACCGTAACAAAAAACAGTACGTCATCACCAATCTTGGCAAGGCAGTTCTGGAGGACGAAATCAACCGGCTGGAAGAGCTGGCAGCCAACGGAAGAAAGATTTTGAGCGGACAGGAGGAACAGCAATGAGGGAGAGAGTGCGCAAAATATATATGGCCTGGGAGTTTGAAGAGGAAGAAGCCTGGCTTAACGAAATGGCCGAAAAGGGCAAGACCCTCGCAGCCTATGGTATTGGCTGGTATGATTTTGAGGACACTCAGCCCGGTGAGTACACCGTGCGTATGGAAATGCTGCCTCACTGGCCGAGTCATCCGGAAAGCCAGCAGTACATCCGCTTTGTGGAGGAAACCGGCGCAGAGCATATCGGCAATATGAAGAACTGGGTATGCTTCCGCAAAAAGAGGGCGGACGGGGCATTTGATCTGTTCTCTGACCGGGAATCCCGGCTGAAGTACGTCAAGCGGTTCATCCCACTGATGATTTTCTGCTGCGTGATGATGCTGGTGGCCTTCGTTCCCAACCTGTACGTTGCAGTAAAATACGGCCTGTGGCCCAACGCCCTTGTGGCAGTGTTGGGATGCTGGCTTGAAGTATACTTTGTTAAGGGACTCATCAGCGTGATCAGAAAAAAGGAAAAGCTGGAAAATGACGGCAGCCTTTACGAGTAAGGAGTGAATGAAATGCGGAAGGGAAAAAGCTCTGTTTTCACCTATATCGGCCTGCTGATGCTGGCATGCCTGCTGGTGGTGGATCGCTTTGTGGTGGTAATGCCGGACTGGGTCGCAATAATCGTTGCACTTGTAGCGCTTGTGTGCATTTTCATCGGTTTCCGTAAAACAGCGGATAAATGCTATGGAAGGAAATAAGTAAATGACATGGACGTCTGAATTTCTGTCGGCTGCCCTGCCGTGGATTGCCATGGGTGTGGCGGTGGCAGTGGTAATGGCCCTTGCGCCGGCAAGCAAAAATCAAAATGAAAAGAAAGAGGAAAATGAAAATGGCAAAGAATGAACGGTTTGAAGTAGTATATACTCAGGGAAAGATCAGCTATATCGAGATCTGGGTGGATAAGGAAACCGGTGTAAACTATGTATTTCACGGCAGCGGATATGCAGGCGGCATGACCGTGCTCCTGGATAAAGAAGGCAAGCCGGTGATTACCCCGGTAGAGAATCGCTGACACAGCGAAAGGAGGAGAAACATGAAAAAGAAAGATGGCAATTTGGTTTGGTGGGGTATATCGCTGATAGTGCTGGGCGTGTGCGGCCTTGTGAGCGTATGCGGCGGGGCAGGCTGGCTGGCCCTGCCGGACTGGCTGGTACGGGTGGTTGGCATACTGTGCCTACTGTGTTTGCCGGTGCTGGCCTATACGACGGTCAGAAAGCTGAAGGGGAAGGGATAAGCTAAGACCTTCCTGGTCGCCTGAAACGGCCAGCTTTCCGGGAAAGGCCGGATTGTGAAACATCCGAAGGCAGCTTTTACACTTTCAAAATATGAAAAACAGCGTCCCTTCTGCAGCATGGCTGTGAAGGGGCGCTGTTATGTGAATGTGGTCAGTCTTTCAGGTCGAAGGTGTTCATTACGGACAGGAGAGATTGATACTCTTCGTCGGAATAGGAATTGAGGGCGAAGACATAGCCGCCGTCTGCAAAAGAAGCAATGAACTGCGTGCTGCGAACCTGCAGCTCACCAAGCTGGCCACCGGTGATGCTGGAATAATCCCAAAGGGAAATGTGTTCCACCACCATAAATTCCACGCCGTCTATGGTCACGTTGTCCAGAACCTGGCAGGAGAGCATGGTGCAGGGTATGCCGGACTGGGTCACCTGCTCGGCGGAATCATTGCCATTGGCACTGGCAAAGGCAAGAAGACCGTCATCGTCGGTGGGAAAAAGAGCATAGGTGTCCGGTTCCAGCCAGCACACGCTTATGCTTCCCTGGTAGAGGGCAGAAGGATCATAAGCGGGAATGATGGCAAGCATCAGGGCAGCGTCATCCTTGGTGCCGGTCTGGTAGACGTCGCCGCTGGACAGGGTCAGAGTGAAGGTGTCCAGATCCAGGGCGCAGGCTTCTTCCTGAACTGTCACGATTCCGGCGGCAGCAGCCGTGGGAATCATGCCGGCAAGCAGCAGGAAAAGGGAAAACAAGGTGGCAAGCTTTTTCATCCGGTGTTACCTCCTGGATATGAAGAGGGTTGCAAAGGAAAGAATCAGTTTTTCGGCATGATGGTCTCAAGGATTTCCATCATGGCATTCATGTGGGGAACATCATAGGAAGTGAGGGTGAAAACGTAACCGCCTTC
Source organism: Clostridiales bacterium (assembly GCA_015056145.1). GTDB lineage: Bacteria > Bacillota > Clostridia > Christensenellales > Aristaeellaceae > Limiplasma. The sequence continues at coordinate 14,628 of SVGY01000006.1, read as the reverse complement.
GGGGAAATCTGCAAAGAACTGGGTGGTGGTCAGCTGCATTTCGCCAATGGCACCCTGGCTGTATTCAGTGTAATCCCAGTTGGAGATATGCTGAATGCCACGGAATTCCACGCCGTTTATTACCATATTATCCAGAACAGTGGCGGAAATTACTGTGCAGGGAATGCCCATTTCGGCAACCTGAGCGGCAGTGTCTTCGGCGGTGGTGGCAGAGAAGGCCTGCATATCAGCTTCATTGTCGGGGAGTTCAGGCAGAAGCGGAAGCATGGACCAGATAATGTTCATATTGGGATGGGTTTGGGAACTGGGATCATACTCGGGATAGATAGTAGCCCAAAGCGCACCGTGCTGCTTTTCGCCCATCTGGCAAATATCGCCATTGGAAAGGGTCAGGGTAAAGGCGTCAAAATCAAGCACTTCGCCGTCGATATCGCCAAAGATAAGGTTCTCGGCAAGGGAAGCGGCAGGCATCATGCACAGCACAACAAGCAGTGCAGCAAGAAGAAGAGAAACTTTTTTCATGGGCGTTAGCCTCCTTGATGAATGATCGGAAACTGGAATAAAGCCAAAAGCGCAGGCATGACGCTCCATGCCTGCGCTGGAATTTTTACAGGGTTTCGCTTTCGTCTTCGGCCTTGGTGCCGATAACGGCCTTGATGCGGCGCACGCCGGCGGAGCTGCTTTCTTCCTTCTTGATCTTGAAGCTCTTGAGGTCGCCGGTATTCACGGCATGGGGGCCGCCGCAGATTTCCTTGCTGAACTGGCCCATGGTATACACCTTGACCTGCTCGCCGTATTTGCTCTCGAACAGGCCGATGGCGCCCTGCTCCTTAGCCTCGGCAACGGTCATTTCATTGCAGGTGACGGTGGCGGCTGCCTGGATGGCTTCGTTGACGAGCTTTTCGACCTCGGCGATCTCCTCGGCGGTCATCTTGCGGCCGAAGGAGAAGTCGAAGCGGAGACGCTCGGCGGTAATGTTGGAGCCCTTCTGAGCCACTTCGTCGCCCAGAACCTTGCGCAGGGCGGCATGCAGCAGATGGGTGGCGGTATGCAGGCGGGCAGTCTGGGCGCTGTGGTCAGCAAGACCGCCCTTGAAGCGCTGCTCGGAACCAGCCTGAGAGGTGGCCTGATGCTGCTTGAAGCGCTCGGCGAAGGCGGCTTCATCCACGGTGAGGCCCTTTTCGGCGGCCAGCTCCATGGTCATTTCGATGGGGAAGCCGAAGGTGTCGTACAGCTTGAAGGCGCTGCGGCCGTCCATGACGGACAGGTTTTCCATACGGGCGTTCACGGCGGCGGCGAGGGCATCCTTATCGCCAGCCTTGGCAGCCTCGATGATGGGCATCATGTCGGGAGAGGGACGCAGCTTCTTGGTCTGGGCCAGCTCCTGGGCCAGGGCCACGCTGTCCTCGGCGGCAAGGATGCTCTCCAGCAGAGCCTTGGTGTTCTTTACGTTGTTGTAGAACTTGTCAAATTCCTTTTCGCCCTGACGCAGGGTCTTTGCAAAGCGGCCTTCTTCCAGAGACAGCTGCTCCAGCACAAAGCCTTCGTTGCGCTTGAGTTCGGGATATACATCCTGGTACTGGTCGATGATCACCTTGGCGATCTCGCCGGTGAAGCCTTCAGGCATACCGATGGCCATGCCGTAACGCACAGCGCGGCGGATCAGGCGGCGAAGCACATAACCCTGGTCAACGTTGGCGGGGCTTACGCCACGGTCGTCGCCCATGATGAAGGTGGAGGTGCGCATATGGTCGCTGATGATACGGAAGGCCTTGGTGGTCTCCTCATCGCTGCCGTAGGTCTTGCCGGAAAGCTCGGCGATCTTGGCAAGGATGCGCTCGAAAAGGTCGGTTTCGTAAACGCTCTTTTTGCCGTTGAGCACGCAGATGGTACGCTCCAGACCCATGCCGGTATCCACGTTCTTCTGGCTCAGGGGGACAAAGGTACCGTCCTGCTGCTTGTTGTACTGCATGAACACGTCGTTCCAGATTTCCAGGTAACGGCCGCAGGAGCAGGCAGGAGAGCAATCGGGGCCGCAGGGCTCCTTATCGGTGATGATGAACATTTCGGTGTCGGGACCGCAGGGGCCGGTCAGACCGGCAGGACCCCACCAGTTGTTTTCCTTGGGCAGGAAGAAGATATGATCCGGCAGAGCGCCGCAATCACGCCACAGCTGAGCGGATTCCTCATCACGAGGGCAATCCTCATCGCCGGCAAACACGGAGAAGGCCAGCTTTTCCTTGGGCAGGCCCAGATACTTTTCACTGGTGAGGAATTCCCAGCTCCAGGGGATCATTTCCTGCTTGAAGTAATCGCCCAGGGACCAGTTGCCCAGCATTTCAAAGAAGGTGCAATGGCTGGCGTCGCCAACATCCTCGATATCGCCGGTGCGGATGCACTTCTGCACGTCAGTCAGGCGAGTGCCGGCAGGATGCTTTTGACCCATGAGGTAGGGAACCAGCGGATGCATACCGGCGGTGGTGAACAGCACGGTAGGATCGTTTTCCGGAATAACGGAAGCACCGGAGATCATAGCATGACCGTGATCCTGAAAGAACTTCTGGAACATGGTGCGCAATTCGGCGGAATGATAAGTCTTCATAAGATTCGCTCCTGTTTTTCAGCTTTGGTGGCACATCCGCCGAAGCGGTTCCACAAAAAAATATTATAGGAGAAACAGCCCGAACTGTCAATGTTTTGGAATGGGAGCAGCAACAAAAAACCGCCGTGAGGCAGCGGAGTGCGGCTTCACGGCGGGAAGGATTTTGAGGTTTACTGGATGACCTGATAGGAAAGTTCGTTTTCGATGGCGTATTGCTCGGCGTAGGAGCCGGGATGGACGGATAGGGTGAGGTCGGAACAGTAGGAGAAGGCGCCATTACCGATAGAGGTTACACTTTTTGGAATGGTGAGGCTTTCTAGTGAACTGCACCAGCTGAAGGCCTCATCACCGATAGAGGTTACACTATCCGGAATGGTGATGCTTTCTAGTGATTCGCAGTTGCGGAAGGTGTCATCACCGATAGAGGTTACACTATCCGGAATGGTGAGGCTTTCTAGTGATTCGCAGCTTTGGAAGGCGTAATCACCGATAGAGGTTACACTATCCGGAATGGTGATGCTTTCTAGTGATTCGCAGCCGCTAAATGCGCCACGACCGATAGAGGTTACACTATCCGGAATGGTGATGCTTTTAAGTGAAACGCAGTAAGTGAAGGCGGAATAACCGATAGAGGTTACACTATCCGGAATGGTGATGCTTTTAAGTGAATTGCAGAAGTAAAAGGCACTATTTCCAATGCTTGTTACACCGTCAGGAATATTGACGGTTTCCAGGTTGTAGCAATATGCGAATGCTCTTTCTTCGATGGATTTCACATTTCCATTAATAGCAACGCTTGTTAAGGACTCACAGTTGTCAAACGCTCCAGCGCCAAGATATGTCACGCTGTCCGGAATGGTAACACTTTCCAGCTTAGAACAGTAAGCAAACGCACAATTCCCTATCGTTTCTACTTTTTCGGGAATAATGATGGTCGAAAAATTACATCTGCGAAATGCACGATCACCGATGTTTATTATGCTATCTGGAAGGATGAGATTTTCAAGTGATGGATAACAATTTTCGAATGCGCCACCACCGATAATTTTTGTTCCCTCCGGAACTGTGTAGGTAGTATTATCTAATTCTTTTGGATGCCAAATAAGCCGTTTCTCATTTTTATCAAACAAAACGCCGTCTTTTACCGTAAGTGTGGGATGGGAAGCGGTAAACTGAATGCAATCCGTATCATCGAAAGAAAGGAACGGATTATTGCCGATATTGGTAACGCCATCCGGAATAAAAATACTATCTAAATCACATTTAGCAAAAGCAAAATTTCCAATGGTCGTAACGCTGTCCGGAATATAGAGGCTTTCAATTTCGGCGTCGCCGAAAGCATAATCACCAATGATCTTTGTTCCTTCCGGAATATCATATTGGGAACCCTTTAAACGGCTAGGATAGGACACCAGTCGATTTTCTTTTGTGTCGAACAGCACGCCATCTACCACTTTAAGCGTAGGATGCGAGTCGGAAACTTGAACAAACGGCTGATGCACATTCTCGCCATCTTCATTATGGAAAGGATTGCCTTTGAGGGAAACAACCGAGTCAGGAATAATGATCGTTACTTTAATCCGTTTTTTAAAAGCACCATCACCGATACTCGTCACGTTCTTCCCGCCAAGGGTATCGGGAATTATGATCTCATCGGTCAAAGAACCATCATAGCCGACGATCTCCGCCGTGCCGTCCTTCAGCACGATATAAGAATAGCCGTTTTCAGAATAAACTTCTGATTCCGTTACTTCCGCCTCCGCTTTCGGCATTTTAACAAATCCTGTCAGCAGGATCATCGCGATCGTCAAGAGGGATAGTATAGCAGCCAACTTCTTTTTCATGCAATTTCTTCCTTTCTTATATTATAATGTAATGTATTTTTTAGTTTTTTATTCAACTATTATCTTTATTATACTCCCAATATATTTTATGTCAAACGTTTATGCAAAAAATCCACAAAAAGCCGCACAGCAGCGGAGGGCTGCCGCACGGCGGAAAGATTTTTACGATTTGCTGGGCAATGTAGAGAATACCGTTTTCGATGGCGCATTGCTCGGCGTAGGAAGGACATCACAGTCGCCGCTTTCCTTTTCGCACAAAGTCGTTTTTTTGGGGGTTTTCAGAAAACAAATCGTGGATCTGATAAACAAAGGTTTACAAATCAACCTCTTCAAACAACTCCCTCTTCCTACCCAGCCGCAGCGCCTTTGTAAACCCGCTGTTCTTGGCAAGCTGGATAGCAGCATCGTAGCCGTAGTCCAGCTTGGAGGCCTCATGACAATCCGAGGTGATCGTAATGTTGCCGCCCATTTCCCGCCAAGCTCCCAGCAGCTCCTGGGTGGGGTATGGGTCTTCCCGGCGGCCTCGTGCCATGGCGCCGGTGTTGATCTCCAAAACGCCGCCGCAGGGGAAGGCACGCTCCAGAGCGTCCAGGGCAAGGTGGCGGTATGCGGGGCTGGTCTCGTCAAAAAGCTGATGGGAGATGGCAAATTTGCGCACAAGGTCAAAATGCCCGATGATATCTACCTTTGCGGAAAGCAGCGCCGCCACATGCAGGTCGTAGTATTGGCGCACCATGGCCAGCATATCGCCGTCCAGCACTTTGTCCACATAGCGGCGAAGCAATTGAGGCTCGCCGTCCACATAGACGGAGCGTCCCTCAAAATCCGTGGTGAGGTAATGGGTGGAAACCACAATGTAATCAAAATCCTGACGGTTTCTCATGCGCTGGCCATGGGGCGCAAGGCCGTCTTCCTCAAGCCCCACCCAGATGCGGGGGCTGCCTTTGGTATCAAAGCATTGCCTCTGCAGCTGGCGCAGATGGGTTTTGTATTGCTGCTGGGTTTCCAGGCTCATGGAATAATCCGGGTCGAAGGCCTGATAAGCATGGCCGGAAAAGCCGAGGCTTACAAAGCCAAGTTCCCGGGCAGCCGCCAGCATTTCCTCCGGCGTGCTTTTTCCATCACAGTAAGTGGTATGGCTGTGGGCGCAGGATGCAAAGTTCAAAGTATAGGCACCTCCTCAGGGCCCGCATGGGGCAAGGGGAGTATAGCACGGGGGAGGAGGACTGTCAAACCGGGAACAAATCTGGCCCTTCGCCTTGACAAGGCAAAAGCAGTTTTTTATAATAAACCATGACGGTTTATCCCCAGATAAAGAGAAAAAGGAAGGTCTTTCTCATGAAAAAGCTTATCAATGAATTCAAGGAATTCTGCTCCCGGGGCAATATTCTGGAGCTGGCAGTCGGTGTTATGATCGGCGGAGCCTTCTCCACCATCGTATCCTCTGTTGTTAACGACCTGCTGATGCCCGTGATCGGTCTGATCACCGGCGGTGTAAACCTCAGCGGCCTGTTCATTCCTCTTAACCTGAAGTTCGGCGAATACGCCTCCATCGAAGCCGCCAAGGCTGCCGGCGTGGGCACCCTGAACTATGGCGCATTCCTGCAGAACGTGTTCAACTTCCTCATCATCGCCTTCTGCGTATTCCTCATTGTAAAGCTGATGAGCAAGATCCTGCCCAAGAAGGAAGAGGCTCCCAAGGAAGAACCCCGCAAGTGCCCCTTCTGCAAGGGTGAAGTGGACAAGGAAGCCGTCAAGTGCCCCCACTGCACCAGCGATATCGAAATCCAGTAACATATGCCGGAACATGCGTCCCCGCAGCCTTTTTGCGCTGCGGGGACGTTTTGGTACAGGCGTATGGCAAAAACGGTTGTCAGCCATTCTGGCAATAGAAAAAGCCCCGTCGCCCTTGATATAATGCAAAGGAAAGGAGGCAGGATGATGAAATACGAAAACGCCCGGGATCTTTTGCCGGAGGCGCTTCTGAAACAGGTGCAGAAGTACATCTCCGGCAAGGTAGTGTACATCCCCGCACGGGAACGCAAGCGGGAGTGGGGGTCTGCCAGCGGATACAGAGAGTACCTCCGGGAGAGGAACAGCGAGATTCGGGCACTTTTTGCACTGGGAGAACCCGTGGACCACCTGGCGCAAAGGTTTCATCTCTCCTCGGAATCCATTAGAAGGATTGTGTATAACAGAAAGGAGTCAATGAAGATGGAATATAAACCTTCGCTTTCCTCTGCAAAGGAATGGGCACGGCAGGGCAGGCTGGAGGAGTGGGTGCATGCGTATCTGCTTTCCGACGGGCACAACAAGCCCTTCTCCGACGGACTGAAAATTGTAGACAGGTATTTTCTTGGGCCCGTAAAAATGCCCCTGAGCCTTTTTTGGCGCTGCACCGGCCCGGAAGAAGATATGAAATACCGCATTCATCCGGAGGTGTGGGAAAACCATGTGAAAGAATTGATGGAGATCATTCCCTGCACGCCGGATATCTGTCCGCTGACTGTTCATTACCTGATCCCGGAGGGGAAGACCGTGGGCGAGTTTGAGCTCAACGACGGCAACACCCGCTGGGAGGCATACCGTAGGCTTGGCATAAAGGAAGCATGGGTGATCGTGTGGATTACCGACAGGGATGAGTACGAGCAGTTTGCAGAGCGCTACGGGAACTATATGAAATAAGGCGCTGAGAGTGTGTTTTGCTTTCCGTCCCTTGCTGTGGTATAATAAAGATGCGCAAACCTTTACACAGCAAAGGAGACAGAAGCCATGATGCGTTCCCCCGTAAAATATAACCGTTCCCAGAACAGCTTCAAACGCTTTGTACCCATTCTGGTGATTATCGGGCTGGTGCTGCTGGCGTTTCTCATCATGCGTTCCACCGGCATAGGCGGCCTGAGCAACGCCAATTTTGAAACCCAGCGCAACCGTGTTATCCGCAGTGAAATGCAGGCAGCCAGCTCTGCCGTAAACAGCCTGAGCCGCCTGGGCGCTACAAGCACATCCTCCGTTTTGAGCCGTGTGAGGCAGCATGTGCATGGCATTGAAGTGATCAACGAGCTCAGCGTAAGCATGTACGGCGAGGTGGGCCGGCTGTATCCCGCTGTCACCTTTGAGGAAATTTACGGAATTATCGACAGTTACGAGGTATGCCTCGCCACCGGCCAGAAGGTTAACGAACCCCTGAATCGCCTTACGGAGGCCGTGGGCAACCTGGAGACCACCACCAACCGGATCCTCAACTTTACCACCGGGGAAGAGGAATGATCCTTATTTCCACTTGAACAAAACAACGCCGCCCAGCATCAAGGCAAGGCCTAGCCATTGCTTCAGTGCAAAGGCGGCTTTTTCCTGCCCCATCCAGCCGAAGTATTCTATGGCCGCAGCCACCAGCAACTGGGCGATCAGAATGGTGGATATGGCCACGGTGGGGTTGAGCCCCTTGATGGAGAGCATGACCGTAACAGTGATCACCAGCCCCAATGCACCGCCCAGCAAATTCCATTTGGGGACAGTTGCCAGGGCTTTCCAGTCGCCCTTGCCGAAGATCCACATTACGATAAGGGACAGCGCAAAGGCTGTGCCCTGAACAAAGGCATTGGCTTCAAACAGGCCCAGCCGGTCCTGTAAGCGGGTGTTCATAACGCCCTGCACGCTCATGGCTGCGCCTGCAAGGATGGAAAACAGAAAACCGATCATATTATCACCTCTCTGACCAGTATGGAGCAGGGAGGTTTTTTTCATGCACATACATGGCCCGACGGAGGAAGGAGCACAATTTGACGGGAGGGATGATAATGGGATTTGCGGCGATGATACCCTGGCTGATGCTGGCAGTATACGGGGCCAGACTGCCCCGGCGAAGGCTGGCGGCGGCAGCGGTGATGTGCCTCGGGCTGTGCCTGAGTATGGCGGGGCAGCTGTTTCTGCTGTGGCAGGATGGCCTTTTGAATGTGGCTACAGGTCTGCCGCTGCATATCTGCGGCATGATGGCGGCGCTCAGCCTGATCCTGGTGTGGCAGAAGCAAGGCTGGATCTATGAACTGAGCCTGTATATCGGTATGCCCTGTGCATTGCTTGCGCTGGTTTTTCCGGCGGTGATTGCATCAAGCAGGCCGCCTTTAATGGCTTCGCATTTTAACCGGGTGCATGGGCTCATCCTGTGCGTCGGACTGTTTGTGTTTCTGAAAAACAAAACGCTGCCCGTAAGCGGCAGGAGAGCCTTTCTTCTGGGCAGCGTGTATTTGTGGTGTGTCTGGCTGATCAACCCGATAATCGGCAGCAATTACCTGTTTCTGAGGGTGGCGCCGGCAGGCACGCCCCTGGTGTGTCTGATGGAGAAAGGGGAGCTGTACCTGATGTGCAGCTATGAAATGCTGGCGATAATGATGATAAGCCTGATGGGCAGCCTGTGGCAGAAAGCGGCCAAAAGTCTTACTTTTGCAGGAAGCAGGAGAGCATGTAGCCGGTGGTGCCGTTATAGCTTACCTTGCACCAGTCCGAACCGGGCACCAGAATGGTTACCTGCCTGGCGGAAGGCACCCGGGCCAGAACCTGACCGTAGGCGAGATCCGGCGTAGCACGCAGGTTGACGTAACTGCCGCTGGGGTGAACCACCTTGCGGGTGGGCTTGTTTGGCAGATTGTTGAGCTTGATGTATTTGGTCATGACGTAGCCGCTCTGGCCTGTGGACTGAACTGTGACCCGGCACCATTCCGTGCCCTGTTCGTCTACCCAGAGACGGGTGCCATTGCGCAGCTGGGCGATGGCCTGGGAGGCAGTGGAGGAATACATACGCAGGTTCAGGGTCTGGGTGGATCTGGGGTTGTTGACTACGGCATAGCCGTTTCCGGCAGCGCCGCCGCCATCCCGGGCAGCGACGTCTTTGGCACTGTTCAGGCCGGCAGTGAGGAAGGAACTGTCCATAAAGCCAACATGGAAGCCGTAGCCGTCGGTTGCGGCCACACGCCACCAACCGTTGCCTTCCGCCAGCACCATCACATACTGATCGCCGTAGAACTGACGCTGTATGGGGTACTGGGTGCCGGGGCCTGTGCGCAGGTTCAGTGCGGAGTTGTTGGGGGTTTTGATGGTGGCAACTTTGCTGGATGCCACACTGTTTTGCACAGTGACGTATTCCTGACGTACATAGCCAATCTGGCCGTTCAGTTCCACCTGATACCAGCCGTTGTAATCGCCGGTGATGAGCAGGGGCACGCCGTTGTAGAGGATGCCCAGCACGGTTGCATTGTAATTGGGCTGCTGACGCAGGTTCAGGAAAGCGCCGCCGTTCTGGTTGGTTACGACGGCTACCCGTCGGGTCTGCCAAACATCGCCGGTGGTGTCGATGTAGTTTTTGCTCATGTAACCGGTGCTCCCATCAGGGAGGACCACTTGATAGAAATTGTTCTGGCTGCCGATGATCCTCACCCAGGTTCCCCGGGGATAGGAACCCAGCCAGCTGCTGGAAGAACTTCCCTGAGAGCGCAGGTTCAGATTGTTGGTGCCGGAAATAACGCCGAAGCTTTCCGCCAGGGCGGATTGCATCAGAGCAAGGCAGAGGAGAAAAACGAGCGCCGCTGCCAGAGATTTTTTCAGGGAAGATTTCATGTGCTGCCCCTCCTTGGTAAGAAGTGTCTTTGCTAACATAACGGGGGATAAGGGAGGTTTCTTCCCGGCGGGAAAGAAAAATATCAGGGACGGAACGTGCCGCTCCTGTTGTGGCTGTGGGTAGCTCAGCCCTTATGATATCTGGGCAGGGAAAGTACCTTCTCAACACAGGCAGCGGCTTTTTCTGCCAGATCCGGTGCAGGGGAATCATCCCCGAACACCACATGGAGGAAAAACTCGTGGGTGCCGTTGTTACCGGTGACGGGGCTGTAGGTAACATTCCTGACGGAGGTGCCTTCCTGGCTGTTCAGTACTGCGATGAGCTTCTCGAGCACAGGCAGGTACTGGTCGGGGCGGATCTCGCCGGTGCGGCGGGCCTCGGCATCCTCCACCTCAAAAAGAGGTTTCACAAGGCAGAGCACTTCGCCTTTGCCGCCCATGATGGCACGGTACAGAGGAGCGGCTTTCTCTATGGAAAGATAGCTCAGATCCATGCTGCCAAGGTCGGGCCTGGGATCCAGGGAAAGCAGTTTTTCATCGCCGAGATTGGTTTTTTCCAGGTTGACCACGGCGGGATTTTGTTGCAGCTTGCCAGCCAGCTGGCCAAAGCCCACTTCCACCGCATAGACGGTCTTTGCGCCTTTCTGCACGAGGCAGTCCGTAAAACCGCCGGTGCAGGCACCTGCGTCGATGCAGATGCGTCCCTCGGCATTTACGCCAAAATCCTTAAGGGCCCCTTCCAGCTTGTAGCCGCCTTTGCCCACATAGCGCTCGTCAAGGCCACGCACATACATAGGCAGGGCGGGATCCACCTTTTGCCCGCCGTTGAGCACTTTTGTGCCGCCACAGTACACTGCGCCGCTCATAAGGAAGGGCAGGGCCGCCTCCTTGCTGTCAAAGAAGCCTTCTTTCAGGAGCCGCTCCATGGCGGTGAGTTTTTTCACGTTGCTTTTACTTGCCTTGTTTGCCATTTTATTTCGCTTCCGGTACGTTCAGCCAGCGGAGTACCTTTTCGATTTGCTGATCCCAGAAGGGCCAGGTGTGGGCCTCGCCGGGAACTTCCTCATAGTGGATGCCGAATTTCTGGCCGAAGGTTTTTACAAAGTGGCGGTTGTATTCGATAAGGAAATCCTTGTCTCCGCAGGCGACATACATTCTGGGGGCCTTTTTGCAATCCAGCTTTTCCGCCACAAGGCTCAGGTTGTTATCGCTGGAAAGGAGCTCTTCCTCGCTGCCGAAGATGCCGTTGAGTTCATGGACGAACTCTGCTTCGCCGCCGCCACGGGGCCGGTGATAATCCCGCTCCATTTCCAGAGCGCCGGAAAGGCTGGCAATGGCACCGTAACGGTCGGGCAGACGGAGACCCAGTTTCATGGCTCCATAGCCGCCCATGGAGAGGCCGGCTGCAAAGCGGTCCTCCCGCTTCTTGCTCAGGGGGAAGTAGCTTTCCATCACTCGGGGAAGCTCTTCGCTGACGAAGGTGAAGTATTTGCCTGCGCCGCTGTCCATATCCGTGTAGAAGGAACGGGCTACTGCCGGCATTACGATGGCGATGCGGTATTTTTCTGCATATTGCTCAATGCGGGTCTGGCGCATCCAGCGGGTATGATCGTCGCTGAGGCCATGCAGCAGGTATAGGGTGGGCAGGGGCTTGGCCTCCTGTTCCAGTACGGAAATATCGGGCAGAAGCACATATGCGCTCACATGCAATCCAAGCACCTCGCTGCGGAAATGGAAATCGTTGAAAGTCATGCTTCATCCTCCTAACAAGTATTAACGAAATCGATTAACCTGATTATATCACACAGGCCCCGGTTTGGAAACCGTTTGCAGGAACGAAAAAACCGAAAGAAAACTTTTTCGTCGTTGACAAGCTGTCCGGCTGAATGCTATAATCCATCCATACACAAACCGATGAGATGGAGATCAAGCCGCTTACGACCTCCCAGAGAGCGAAGGATGCTGGGAACTTCGCAGGAAACGGTGCGGTAAATGGACCATCGAGGGTGTGGGGAAAGGCATCGGCCGAGTATTCCGCAACGGGGGCGCCCGTTACAGCGCCGGGAATGTGTTGGCATTCCTGCGAAGCCCGGTCAAACGGGAAAACAAGGTGGCACCGCGAAATGATAATTCGCCCTTGTCGTGTTTTATTCACGGCGGGGCTTTTTCTGTATCGGCCCACAAAAAACAAAAAGAGAAAGGACGCAGCCAACACTGCGAATGGGTGAACCAATATGAAAAAGATGACCTATCGTGACTTTGACAGCTATCTGAAGCAGTACCCCACAGCCGACGGACGTTTCGGCGAATTTGGCGGCCAGTATCTGCCCCCGGAACTGATGCCCGCCTTTAAGGAGATTGACGACGCCTACGAAACCATCTGCCACAGCGCACAGTTCATCAGTGAGCTGCGCCGTATCCGCCGGGAGTTCCAGGGCCGTCCCACCCCCGTGTACCATTGCGAACGGCTTTCCAACAAGCTGGGCAAGTGCCAGATCTACCTCAAGCGTGAAGATCTGAACCATACCGGCGCTCACAAGCTGAACCACTGCATGGGCGAGGGTCTTCTGGCAAAGTACATGGGCAAGAAGAAGCTCATCGCCGAAACCGGCGCTGGCCAGCATGGCGTTGCCATCGCCACTGCCGCTGCATACTTCGGCATGGAGTGCGATGTGTACATGGGCGAGGTGGACATTGCCAAGCAGGCCCCCAATGTGACCCGCATGAAGCTGCTGGGTGCCAACGTAATTCCCGTGACCCACGGCCTGAAGACCCTGAAGGAAGCCGTTGACGCCGCCTTTGAGGGCTACATGAAGGAATACAAGGATGCCATTTACTGCATCGGTTCTGCTGTGGGCCCCCACCCCTTCCCCAAGATGGTGCGTGATTTCCAGATGATCGTGGGTCAGGAAGCCCGTGAACAGTTTGTGGAAATGACCGGTATCCTGCCTGATGCAGTTACTGCCTGCGTGGGCGGCGGCTCCAACTCCATCGGCACCTTCGTGCCCTTCCTGGGCGACCCCGTGGAAATTTACGGCGTAGAGCCCCTGGGACGTGGCGAAGGCATCGGCGACCATGCCGCTACCATGGCTTATGGCACCAAGGGCATCCTCCACGGCTTTGAAAGCTATCTGCTGCAGGACGAGCAGGGCGAACCTCTGCCGGTATATTCCATCGCCAGCGGCCTGGACTATCCTGCCACCGGCCCTGAGCACGCTTTCCTCCGGGATGCAGGCCGTATCAACTACGTCACCGTTTCCGATGAAGAGGCTATGGAAGCCTTCTACCTGCTGTGCCGCCTGGAAGGCATCATCCCCGCCGTGGAAAGTTCCCACGCTTTGGCCTATGCCATGCGCTACGCCAAGGAGCACAACACCGGCTCCATTCTGGTCACCCTGTCCGGCCGTGGCGACAAGGACCTGGACTTTGTGGTGGAGAAATACGGCCTGGGCGAGCAGTTCCTCAAGAACCTGTAATCAAATGACGCAAGAAAAAAAGAAGGGTGCGGATATCCGCATCCTTCTTTTGCATCAGCCTTTGCCAAGGCCGGGAACCCGTTGCCTAAGCAGCTTCATCAGCCGCCTGCGGCCAAAAACCACATATTTCCATTGTGCACCATCCTTCATGGTCAGGGACAGGGTAGGAAAACAGAGGAGCCATCCCGGGCAGGCCGAGAGGATGTGGTCGTAAGGCATGATGATATGCCGGATCTCAGGCGGTACGGTCAATTTGTTGGTGCGGTAATGCAGAGCGCTTTCCTCCGCAATGAGGCCGCCGCCCAAAATTCCGTTTTTACAGATGCTGGCAAGAAAATAAGGCTTCATGAGATGCCACCCTTCTGCGCTGCTGTCAGCCGTCCATACGCTTGTACATCACCGCTACGCTGTCCTGTTCCATGCCGGTCTTGCCGTAGAAGGGATGATTGTAGGGAATGGAGATAAGCTGCAAAACAGAGATGTTCCGCTCTTTCAACCGTGCTTCCAGCTCGTGAACCAGCGCTTTGCCCACTCCTTGCTTTTTCCTCTCGGGGATGACAAACAGCTCTGAAAGGAAGAAAAAATCCTCGTCGGCATAGGGATCCACAAAGCCGAGCGCAGCGCCGATCACTTTGCCGTCCTCCAGGGCAGCAAGGCCCATAGCTTCGTAGCCCTGCAATATGGCCTTAATGCGCCGCAGGGCCCTGTCTTCGGCCCAATTCTCGTTCCAGGGTTCTTCGGAGTAGGCTGCGCCCATGGCAGAGGCTACAGCGGGGAGCAGGCTGGGGGTGATGAGTTGGTATTCCATAAATTGTCCTTTCATTGGGAAAAGAAAAAGCAACCCGGCTTTTGCTGGGTTGCTTTTTGTAAGTGGATTACTCGATCACGCTGGCAACAACGCCGGAGCCAACGGTGCGGCCGCCTTCACGGATAGCGAAGCGGAGGCCCTGCTCGATGGCGATGGGAGTGATCAGGTTGATTTCCATGTCGATGTTATCGCCGGGCATAACCATTTCCACGCCTTCGGGCAGCTTGATGTCGCCGGTAACGTCGGTGGTGCGGAAATAGAACTGGGGACGATAGCCGTTGAAGA
>SVGY01000027.1 GCA_015056145.1 Clostridiales bacterium | reverse complement strand
CAATGATAAATCCTCCTTTGTTCGCTTTCTCGACTGCCAGGTCGTTATCAGTGTACCATCGGAGGATTTCTTTGCATAGCTTAAGCTTTAACCTCCACCGGCAGAGCCGGTGGTTTTCTTTATCCAAAAACACCCTCCGAAACGCACCGTTCCGGAGGGCATCTTCATATTCGATTACCGACATGTCGGAACCATCATCAAATAGTATCAGAATGGTATCGCTATCACTTCAGAAAGTCTGAAACCATTGATGCTATTAGGCTATACCATTTCTTGCATTATTCCCACTCAATCGTCCCAACAGGCTTGGGAGTCAGATCCATCAGCACGCGATTGATGCCTTCCACCTCGGCGGTGATGCGGGCGGTGATCTTGTGCAGGACAGTGTAGGGTACTTCTTCGATGGTGGCGGTCATGGCATCCACGGTGTTAACCGCACGGATGATGGCGGGCCAACCTTCGTAGCGCTTGCCGTCACGGACGCCCACGCTCTTGATGTCGGGAACGGCGATGAAGTACTGCCATACCTTGGAGGCGAGGCCGCACAGGTCAAACTCTTCACGGAGGATGGCATCTGCCTCACGCAGGGCGTGGAGACGGTCGCGGGTAATAGCGCCAAGGCAGCGCACGCCCAGGCCGGGGCCAGGGAAGGGCTGACGGTAGACCATCTCGGCAGGCAGGCCAAGCTGTACGCCAACCATGCGCACCTCATCCTTGTAAAGCAGCATCAGGGGCTCCACAAGCTCGAACTTGTCCTTCAGGTCGTCGGGAAGGCCGCCAACGTTGTGGTGAGCCTTAACACCCTTGCTTTCGATGATGTCGGGGTAAATGGTGCCCTGGGCCAGGAAGGAAATGCCGTCTTCCTTGCGGGCTTCTTCGGCAAATACGTTGATAAACTCGTTGCCGATAATCTTGCGCTTCTGCTCGGGGTCGGATACACCTGCCAGCAGGTCAAGGAACCGGTCGGTGGCGTCCACATAGATCAGGTTGGCATCCAGCTGATTGCGGAACACTTCGATAACCTGTTCGCTTTCGCCTTTGCGCATGAGACCATGGTTGACGTGAACGGAGAGCAGCTGCTTGCCTACTGCCTTGATCAAAAGTGCGGCTACTACGGAAGAGTCAACGCCGCCGGACAGAGCCAGCAGAACCTTCTTGTCGCCGATCTGCTTGCGCAGGGCGTCGATCTGCTCGTCAATGAATGCCTGTGCCAGCTCGGGAGTGGTGATGCGTGCCATGGATTCAGGGCGTACGATTTCAGCCATTTTTTCTTCCTCCAATACATCGTAATTAACTCGGGATATTGTACGGGTCTCATTATACAGCGGTTCATCCCGGAATGCAATATCAAAAACCGATTTTAAAAAATTAATATCAAATTATTGTTCGTGTTTTTTGGTGTTGACATAAGAAAATGAGCCAGTTTTATCCTGTTTTAACGCAAATTTCCGAACAAACCTTCTCTGGTGTTCCGTACAGTTTCCTTCACAAACCATTCCACCGTCGCCTGATCCAGATAGGGGTATTCCCGTTCCAGTCCATCTCTGCCTGCACCGTAAAAGCCGGTTATGTACCGCCGCTTGTTTTCAAAGGCGGATTCAGAGAAAAAATTCAGATACCTGTTGCAAAATCCTTCCGCTCCACTGTAAATACGCCAGGCGTCAAAGCCGGGATTATGCTTGAGAAATAGAAAATCAAGATCATACCAATCCTTCTTCAATACCCCGAAAGCTCCTTTGGGATCATTCTCAAACAGGAAGCTGAACTTTTCCTGGCTTGGCAGAACGATATTTTTACGCCACAATGCATCCGTCATCAGGTGGCACCAATATCCTGTGTAAAAAGAGAGTTCCTGCAGGTCGTACTTTGCCCGCTGTTCTTTTTGCAGGTATTGTCCCGCAAATCGCTCTGCGCCCGAAAAGCGATGGTATCCCTCGTCAAAATGGGATACCTCGGTGGAAGGGGTAAAGCTCGACCAGTCCTCATTGGGCTCGCCGCTGTCCGGGGCAATATTGCCCACCATAAACGCTTCCCCGTCAAGCTGAGGAAAAGCCTCGTACAGTTTGCCTGCAACACGCAGATGGGTGATCCATGTGGCCAAAAAAAGCACCTGCCTCTCCCCCACATCATACAAAAAACCGCCGGAAGGAGCAAGCCTTCCGGCGGAAAAACCACATTTTACAATCAGCGGAACATATTTTCCAGCTCGTCATACTTTTCGTGGGTGATCAGCGCATCCTGTTTGATGCCCTCCAGCCTTACCACATAAGTCCAGCGTCCATAGGGGGAGATATCCTTGATGTGGTTGAGGTTGATGATGTAGCTCTTATGGCAGCGGAAGAAGGCATCCTGAGGAAGCCTTTGCTCCATATCGCTGAGGGAATCGCTGGTGACGTACCGACCGCCGTCTGCGGTGTAGATCACCGTGGTGCGGTCCTCTCGCTGTACCAGAAGAATGTCGTTGAGATCTACAAAGCTGATGCCGCCTCTGTGATGGAGCATCATGCGCCCCTTGATCACCGGAGAGGCAGCAGGGATCTTCTTGCTTTCCTCCGGCGGCATACGCCGGGACAGTACGTCCCGGGCACGCAGCAGGGTTTGCATTACCCGCTCCACCTTGAAGGGCTTCACCATGTAGTCGAAGGCATACACTTCAAAAGCGTCGCCCATATAGGTATCATGAGCCGTAGCGAAAATGATGATAGTTGCAGGGTTCATATCCTGCACCACCCGGGCACATTCAATGCCCGTCATTTCCGGCATTTCCACATCAAGGAAAAGGATATCTGGCCGGAGCGTATCCGCCATTTCAAGAGCTGCTTTGCCATCCTGCGCTTCGCCGATCAGCGTGAAGCCCTCCACCTTGCCCAATATCTTGCGCAGCACAAGGCGCATGCCCGGATCGTCGTCCGCAATCAAAACACGCAGGTCATCCATTGTTTATCCTCTCCTAATGATACGTTCCGAAGGCCGGGTCAGAATTTCTTGCATTACCACTGCCCGGACGATGCTGTCTCTGTTCCAGCTCAAATCCAGCGTGGGAATGTCAGGATTTTCAAACTGGTCGAGGGCATCCATTGCGTCATGCACATCGCAACCAGTGCTGTGGTCATCGTGGCCCAGGCTGGGGTCGCAGTAATCCATGCCTTCGGTGCTGGCTGTCTGCAAGCTGCCAGACTGGCCGGTGCCGTAACGGGAACGTCCTTCGCCGCTATGCTCGCCCAACTGGGAGACAAAGCTGCGCTGCAGGCTTGTGCCCTCCAGGGATGCGCTACGCTGCGGCTGATTCATAGATGTTTCCGTTGCAGGTGCACGGTAGGGTGCGGGACGCTGAACCGTCCTATGGGCAGAGGCAGCGGGGGCGCTGCTCTCTGCACTGAACATTTCTTCCAGTGTATTCCATGCGCTGCTGTTCTTTCGGACGGGGTGAGTCTTTTTAGTCTGCTTTTTCGACTTTGAAAACAGCTTACTGAGTGCAAAGGCGATCAGTGCCAGGGTAATCAGTGTATCCAAGGGTTTGCCCCCTTTCTTGCGATGAGGCGATTAACGCTTTTCGCTTCCAGCGGTGCTGGCAGGAGCGTTGGCAGGAGCGCTGGCACGGGCGATACCGTCACGCATGCTGGTATCGGCTTCCAGGTTCTTCAGCTGATAGTAATCCATCACGCCGATCTTGCCTTCACGCAGGGCGGCAGCCATGGCACGGGGTACTTCGGCCTCGGCTTCCACAACCTGAGCACGCTTTTCCTGAACGGCGGCACGCATTTCCTGCTCGTGGGCCACAGCCATGGCACGGCGTTCTTCAGCGCGGGCCTGAGCAATGCGGCGGTCGGCTTCTGCCTGATCCATCTGCAGCTGGGCGCCTACGTTGCGGCCAACGTCCACGTCAGCAATATCAATGGAAAGGATCTCGTAAGCAGTACCGGCGTCAAGGCCCTTGTTCAGCACGGTCTGGCTGATGAGGTCGGGGTTCTCCAGAACCTGCTTATGGGTTTCGCTGGAACCAACGGTGGTAACGATACCTTCACCAACACGGGCGATGATGGTTTCCTCGCCGGAGCCGCCCACCAGACGTTCAATGTTGGTGCGCACGGTCACACGGGCCTTGGCACGCAGCTCGATACCATCCTTGGCGATGGCAGCTACAACAGGGGTTTCGATAACCTTGGGGGTAACGCTCATCTGCACTGCCTGCAGCACATCACGGCCAGCCAGGTCGATGGCGGAAGCCTTCTCAAAGGGCAGCTCGATATTGGAACGCTGAGCAGCGATCAGGGCGTTGATCACCTTGTCCACGTTACCGCCAGCCAGATAGTGGGTTTCCAGCATGGGCAGCGTTACATCCAGGCCGGCCTTCCGGGCCTTAATGAGGGGGTTGACCAGCATTCTGGGCTGGATACGGCGCAGACGCATACCCACCAGGGAGCCGATGCTTACATGCACACCGGAAGACAGGGCGGTGATCCACAGGCCCAGGGGTACAAAGCGCAGGAAGATCAGCACTGCAATCAGTGCAATGGCCAGGATTACGAAGATCCATACGCCGGGGTTTTGGTTTGTAGCGGTTTCTTTTGCAGCACCGCCATTGTCCATTAAATCCAGAAATGCGTCACTCAAAGCAAACAAGGTATTCATTTGTTCTTTTCCTCCTTAAGATATCAATAAGTCCCCAATGATATGTGTTATGCTCAGGCGCAAAGCTTTACCACTACTTTGGCGCCCTCCACATGGTCCACCACAACCTTGGAATCCTTGGGGATATATTCCCCGTCGGATACCACACTGAGCCTTACGCCGTCAAAGTCCGCAATGCCTGCGGGGCGCAGAGGAGTTTTGGCCACTCCTTCACGGCCAACGAAGTACTGCATTTCCTTGGTTGCGCTGTAACCCTGCTCAGAGGATTCTTCGTTGGTCAGAATAATATCGGATTTTGCAAGCTTGCCGTTTTTGGCGGAGCGCAGCGCCAGGCCGATAACAACCGCAATCACCGCCAGGATGATCACCGTAATGATCAGTGCGGCAAGGCTGCCGTGGGTCCGGTAGGCAAAATAAATGGCTGCGCCTTCCAGGATGATGCCGCCGATACCCGGAAGTCCGAAACCGGGCATGAACACTTCCGCAATCAAAAGACCAAGTCCGCACAAAAAGCAAACCAAAATCGGAAGGTTTTCAATAATAAAGGTTCCCATAATATAATCCTCCTCTTCCGGAAAAGGCTCCGGCTGATGATGCTATCATAGCACAAGGGGGATGCCGTGTCACAAAAAATCGCTCCAACCATCACCCGGCGGTCTCAATCGTCATTCCCGGCGTTCGATTTTACACGCAGGGTTTCCCGGAGCCTGAGCAGATCCTCTTCATAGACGGCGGTAAGGGCACGGTTGTAGATAACGGATGCGGGATGATACAAGGGAAACAGTGGCAGCGTAAAGGCCTTTTTTTCCGGCGGAGCCACCACCGCACGCTGCCATGCGCCATGCAGATTGCCAATGGTGTCCTTCACAAAGGCCTGCAGGGCGACGTTGCCCAGGGTGACCAGTGCATCGGGCTTAACGATGGCGATTTCCTTCATCAGCCAGGGGGTAAACAATTCCCTTTCTTCCCGGGTCGGCGGACGGTTGACCCTGCGGCCGGAAGCGCCTGCCTTGGTGGGCCGGAACTTGACCACATTGCTGATGTATATCTCTTCCCGGCGCAGCTCCAGGGTTTCCAGAAAGCGGGCCAGGTTCTTGCCCGCCTTGCCCACAAAAGGCTTGCCCTGCAAAGCCTCCTGCTCGCCGGGAGCCTCACCGATGAGCATCAGCACCGGACGGTTTTCCAGGCCATCGCCAAAAACCAGCGGGCTTTGCCCGTCCTCTGACAATGCCTGAAAAAAGGCCGTGCAGTCCCGTCTGAACTGGAGCATGCTTTTCATTCTTGCCGCCTCCAAAAAGCTATTCCCTGTTAGTTTTCCATGGACTGGCCCGGTTATGCCAGCGCAGGGGACTTACTGTATGCCGCCCTGCAAAAGGGTGAGGGAATGGAGAATATCCCTTTTCAGCCAGGAACCAAGGCTGACCAGCATGGCCAGGAGGATCAGAATCACAAACACGCCGGCCAGCACACTGAAGCTGTTGAAAACGTTCATGGCCGTGCGTACCTTGCCTTCCCGGTCTGCGGCTTCCTGCTCGTCGGAATAATCATCACCATATTCATCGTAGTACTCTTCCCCCCCGGCAAAGGTGTCGAAATCTTCAGGGGTCTCACGGGTGTAGGCTGCATCTTCCTGGTAATGAACATGCTCCGGCTCCTCCATGGGAGTGTAAGGTTCCAGCACATCATCCAGTTCAAAGGCTTCCTCTTCGGGAATCTCTGCCGAAAAATCGTATACTCTGGTTTGATCCTCCATGGGTTTCACATCCTTTCCCACACAGTCAACGAATCATCACACATAATCCATCCAGGGCTGTGCTTCATCTTCCCGGCCCGTCAGGCTGCCCTGCTGATCCATTCCTGCAAACCCCTGGGAACGCAGCGCTTCGTAAAGCACGATGGCCACGGAGTTGCTCAGGTTCAGGCTTCGGGCTCCCGGCACCATGGGGATGCGCAGGCAGCGGTCGTACACCCGGCTCAGCAGGCTTTCCGGCAGGCCACGAGTCTCCCGGCCAAACACAAGAAAATCGTCAGGGCCGAAGGTGGCCTCGGAATAACAGCGGGGCGCCTTGGTGGAAAGAAAATGCATCTTGGCAGCGGGATATTTTTCAAGCAATTCCTCGAAATTTTCGTGAACCTCGTAATGCATCATCTTCCAATAATCCAGCCCCGCCCGCTTCAAATATTTGTCCTCCAGCGAAAAACCCAGGGGCTTGATCAAATGGAGCATGGAGCCGGTGGCGGCGCAGGTGCGGGCGATATTGCCCGTATTCTGCGGTATTTCCGGCTCATAGAGCACGATATGCACAATCCTTCACCTCAACAATATTTTACACGATACAACCCGTATTTTCAACCTTGCTCAGCTGATGGATACACGGCTGTTCAGCTGCCGGATCACATCCTTTGCCAGTTCGGAAACCATCTCCCATTCCCGTTTGCGGGCGGGGTCTGTGCAAAGGGTTTCGGCGCACTGGCTGGCCTCGTAGAGATCCTGCATGGTGCCGTATGCTGCCCTGCCGCCCGGCAGAAGGCTTTCGCCATGCTGACGGGTTCCAAGCAGCTCGCCGGGGCCACGCTGTTCCAGGTCTGCCCGGGCGATCTCAAAACCATCACCTGTGGATACCAGCGCCCGGAGACGTTCATTGGGCTGCGCCAGCAGGAAGCACCAGCTCTGGTTGCTGCCACGGCCCACCCGGCCCCTCAGCTGATGTAGCTGAGCAAGGCCATAACGATCCGCATCCTCGATGATCATCACCGAGGCATTGGGCACATTGACGCCCACTTCGATAACAGTAGTAGCCACCAGTACCTGCAGCTCTCCTGCTGCAAAGGCCCGGAGCGTCTCCTGCTTTTCCAGCAGGGACTGTGTACCATAAGTAAGGCCCAGCGAATAATCCTTAAGCTCGCCGCTGGTGAGCTCCATGGCGTGCTTCTTTACGGAACGCAAGCTGTCGCCTTCCTCAGAATCCTCCACCAGCGGACAGACGATATATGCCTGCCTGCCTTCGTCCAGTTCTTTGCGCAGGAAGCCGTACATATCCTCCCGCTTCCCGTCGGGAACAATACGGGTCTTTACCGGCGTGCGTCCCGGAGGAAGCTGGTCTATAATGCTCAGATCCAGATCTCCGAACATGATCAGCGCCAGGGAACGGGGAATAGGCGTTGCAGACATGACCAACAGATGGGGCGAATTTTCCTGCTCTTCGCCCTTTTCCAGAAGGGCTGTGCGCTGGGCTACGCCGAAACGGTGCTGCTCGTCAGTGATGCAAAGGCGCAGCCTGGCAAACTTCACCGTTTTGCCGATCAGGGCATGGGTTCCCACTACAATCTGCCAGCTGCCATCCTCAATGGCACGAAGCGCCGCACGCCTTTCCGCAGCAGGCATTGCGCCCGTAAGCAGGCCGCAGGTAAAGCCCTTGCTCTGGAAAAAGCCCCTCATGCTTTCATAGTGCTGCCGGGCCAGGATCTCCGTCGGGGCCATCAGGGCACTCTGGCAGCCGTTCTCTGCACAAAGAAGCATTGCGCCCATGGCAACGGCCGTTTTACCGCTGCCCACATCGCCCTGCACCATACGGGCCATAGCACGGTCTTTTTCCATGTCTGCGGCGATTTCAGCAAGGGTACGTTGCTGGGCTTCAGTGGGTCTGAAGGGCATGGAATCCCAGAATGCATTCTGTTTTTCCATGGGACAATTCAGTGGCATGCCGCTTCTGCGCAGCTGCCGCACCATCCGCACACTTACCTGATAAATCAACATCTGTTCAAAGGCAAAGCGCCGCCTTGCCTGCGCCACATCCTCCATGGATTCGGGAGCATGCAGGCAGCGGATGGCCCGGCTCAAGCCCCACAGTCCATATTCCTGAAGAAGGCTTTCCGGCAAGGTTTCCGGGCAAAGTTCTTCCACCTTCTCAAGGGCTTCCCGCACTATGGTTTCATGCACCCGTTGAGATACCCCCTCAATGGGCCTGTATATGGGCACAATGCGGTTTTCCTTTTCCAAGCTGGCATTCATCAGCTGCATCTTGCCGCCCCGGTTTTCCACCAGTCCATACAGCAAAAAGCGGGTGCCCCGGTTCAGATTTTCCTTCATCCAGGGCTGATTGAACCAGCAGCCTGCAATCATTCCGCTGTCATCCACGAAGGTACAGGTTACACGGGTAAGCTTGCCTTTGAAGCGGGCCAGTTTTGCTTCTCCCAGACGAAGCAGGGAAAAACATTGCCGCTCCCCTGCCCGGGCCTCGGCTACCTTTACGGCAGCAGAGGCATCCCGGTACTTTTGGGGAACGGCAAACAAAAGATCACGCAACGAGATAATCCCCGCTGCGTGTAAAGAATCCAGTCTTTTTTTTCCGATACCATGAAGGGCGGAAAGTTCCATAATTACTCCACAGAAATCAGATAGTAGTACAGAGGCTGTCCACCGTTCTGCATTTCCACATCGCAATCATCGTATGCTTCAGCCAGCTCGTCGGTGAGGGCCTGGGCATCCGCTTCCTGCACATCCTTGCCATAGTAGACGGTGATCAGCTCATCATCTTCGGTGACGATCTTCTGCATCAGGTCACGGGCCACTTGCTGCACATCGTTGCCTACGATATCGATCTTGCCATTGTACAGGCCGATGATATCGCCCTCGTGAATATGGAGGTCATCCAGATCAGTATCACGGACGGCGTAGGTAACGGAGGCAGTGCGCACACGCTGGGCGGCCTCTTCCATGCGGGCGGCGTTTTCCTCAGCGGCAGCCTCAGGCTGGCAGGCAATGGCAGCGGCGATGCCCATGGGAGCATTTTTGGTGGGGATCACGAAAACCGTCTTATCCTCACAGAGCTTGGCAGCCTGCTGAGCAGCCAGGATCACGTTGCCGTTATTGGGCAACACAAACACGTTCTTTGCATTAACCTTTTCCACGGCCTCGAAGATATCCTCGATGCTGGGGTTCATGGTCTGACCGCCTTCCACGACCTGATCCACAGTAAGATCATGGAAAATCTTATTGAAGCCTTCGCCCAGAGATACAGCCACCATGCCCATTTCCTTGGGCGGTTCAGCGGGTTTCTGAGGCTCTGCCTCGGGCTGAGGTTCATCGGCACGGCGCAGCTGAGCGATGTTCTCGATGTTCAGGTTGACCAGTTCGCCAAGGCTGAGGCCGAATTCCAGGGCCTTGCCAGGCTCGTTGGTATGCACATGAACCTTCACAGCAGACAGATCGCCGCTGACCCGGACAAAATCGCCAATACGGTTGAGACGGCGGCGGAGGGAATCGATATCCTCCTCCACGATATCCGGGAACAGTTTTTCCACACCAAACTCGGTGGAATAGATGTAGTTAAGATCGCAGGTGAGGTGATCCTCTGCCTTGCTTTCTTCTCCCTCAGCACCCATGGCGGCATCGGGCAGTTCCTCGCCACGCAAAACAGCAGCATAACCCATGTAGATCAGCAGAAGGCCACGGCCGCCTGCGTCCACAACGCCGGCCTGAGTAAGAGCAGGCAGCATTTCCTGAGTTTTCTTCAGGATGGCTTCGCCGGTGGTAAGGATGTTGGTAAACAGGGCTTCGTAATCATCGGGGGTCTTTTCAGCCTGCTTTACGGCTTCCTCAGCGATAACACGGGCCACGGTGAGGATGGTGCCTTCCTTGGGCTTCATAACGGCCTTATAGGCAGTTTCTGCACCCTTTTGGAGGGCAGCGGCAAACTGAGTGGGCGTAATACGCTCCACTTCCTTCAGCGCACGGCTGAAACCACGGAAAAGCTGCGAGGTAATAACACCGCTGTTGCCACGGGCACCCTTGAGCGCTCCCTTGGCAACGGCTGCAGCAGCCTCGCCTGCATTCAGGTATTCTTTCTGGTTCACCTCACGGGTAGCGGAAGACATCGTGAGGCTCATATTGGTTCCGGTGTCGCCATCGGGTACGGGGAATACGTTCAGCGCATCCACCGCTTCCCTGTTTCTCTCCAGCAATGCAGCGCCTGCTACAACCATATCACGCAGCAACACGCCATCGATCGTTTTTGCCTGTATCAAAGTGAATTCCTCCTGATGCGCACGTAATTACACTCGGATGCCTTCCACGGAGATGTTGACACGGCGTACCTTAACGCCGGTCATGCTTTCCAGCTTATAGCGTACCGTCTGCACGATAGTCTTGCAGACTTCGGCGATGGAAGTACCGTATTCCACGATAATGAACAGATCCACGTCCAGCATATCATCCACCATGCGAATCTGGACGCCCTTGGAAAGGTTCTCCCTGCCAAGCCACTGAACAAGGCCATCCTTGGCGCGCTTGGAGGACATGGCCACGATGCCGTAGCACTCCAGCGTTGCATAGCCCACAACCTTCAGCATTACCTCTTCGGTGATGAAGATCGTACCAATGTCGTTCTTGATCTTGCATTCCATTTGATATAAACCTCCTTGCGCAGCGAATAACGTCCACTTGCCGACCTGTCCGCCTGCGCACAACAAGTCATGGTAATTATACATGATTGCTCCATTTTTCGCAACTCATTCCCGAAAAGTCATGAAAGAAAAAACATCCGGGGAGCAAAAGAGCCGGTTCAGTGTCAAGCATTCCCGCCTTTTAGGCCATTTCCGGTTGACTTCCCGCCCCCCGGGGGCTATAATCAGGTTTCCGAAGCAAAGCAAAGGAGAGATAGCTTTATGGCAAACGATTTTCGCTCTGCCCGTTTCTGGGCCCAGGAGATGATCAGCGCAGCCCTGTACGATGGAGCCATAGCGGTGGATGCCACCATGGGCAACGGCCACGACACCCTGTGGCTGTGCCGGCAGGTGGGACAAAACGGTCATGTATATGCCTTTGACGTACAAAAGCAGGCTGTGGACAATACCTCTTTTGCGCTTGCCCAGGCAGGAATGCGTCAGCGGGCTGATCTGTTCTGTATCGGTCACGAGCACATGGCCCAGCATGTACCTGTTGCTGCCGACGTTATTATGTTCAACCTGGGCTGGCTGCCCGGCGCAGAGCATCAGGTAACCACCCTCAGGGAAACCACGCTGCAAGCCGCAGATGCCGCCCTTACTCTGCTGAAAAAAGACGGGCTCCTCACCATCTGCATTTATCCCGGCCACGAAGAGGGCCAGCGGGAACTGGAGGCGCTGCTCGGCTGGGCCGCACAGCTTGACCCTAAAAAGTATGACGCTCTGCTGAAAACATACCTCAACCAGCCCAACCATCCACCCCGGCTGCTGGCTGTGCGCAGGGTAAAATAAAACTTCGTTTTTTCCCTTCAGCCCTCTTTTTGCGACCTTGCATACTGATTGCCGCATATTGCGCTAAACAATTCAGGAAAATTTTCATAAAATGTAAATATTTTCTTTACTTCTTGACCCATCATTTTAAACGTACTATAATTAAAGAAAAAACTATATACAGGAGGTTCGTATGCGTATTTCCAAGATGCTTTTCTTCGCACTTTTGCTCACACTTGTTCCCGTTATTGCATTTGCTGCCACACAGACCGTCACCACGCCCGCTGCAGACGTTTTCGGCGTTATGATTATCGATGATGATGGCAACTGTGTCAGCCAGACCATTTCCCATTCCACCTTCGGCACCATCATCGATTGGACCGTAAATATCTCTCGTGTGAACTCCGACATCGGCCACATCTTTACCAAGAACGGTTCCGGAAACTGGATCGACAGCGGCAGAACCATCGATCTTTCCGGCTTCGACAGTGCTTCCTATACTCCCGATTCCGCTCCCGTGCAAAATAGCAGCACAGCGCCCTGGCCCACGAGCACCTATATCGCCACCCAGGCAACGCTGCAGTCCATCCCGGACAGCGAGCGTTTCCAGTCCCGGTGCGGCCCTTCCGGCACCTACGCCGGTGCCGGCGCATATCTGGATTATAAAATTACCCGCTGCTACGCTTTCTTCACTGAAGGCAATTACGTTTATGCGGAGCTTTACTACGAAACAGTTCCCGTTCGCAGGCTCTACCTGCCCAGAAAATACTTCACCCACCTGTACAGCATTCCCAGCGTTACCCTTACCGGTTACAGTGCAGTGCTCACCAATGGTGTAACCGCACGCTTTGGCCCCGGAAATCATTTTGATGATCTGAAAGAAGCCAATCTGCCCAGCGGCCTTGCCATCACCGTATTTTTTGAAGAAAACGGTTGGGTCTTTGCCGAATTCCCTAGCAGCATCGGCGTAGTCCGTGGCTGGCTTCCCGTCAATTTTGTCCGGGCACAGTAATCCTTTTCACTTCACAATCCTCCCGCTGTCCCTGCGGGAGGATTTTCCATTTCTGATTTTTGCCCGAAATGAATTTCAAAATCAAACCCTTGCAATCCCCCTGGGAATATGCTATAATTTTTTCCGCACCGTGCCGAAGTGATGGAATGGCAGACGTGACGGACTCAAAATCCGTTGGTAGCGATACCGTGCGGGTTCAAGTCCCGCCTTCGGCACCACCTATGCGGGAATGGCGGAATTGGCAGACGCGCATGATTCAGGTTCATGTGTTCGTACGAACTTGCAGGTTCAAGTCCTGTTTCCCGCACCATAATACCTACCCTTATTTGATACAATGGTATCAGCAAGGGTAGGTCATCTTTTATTTTGGAATAGTTCTTGCATCTGCTAAATTATGCTGTATGATTAGAGTATAAACTATTTCGTATACGGAGGAAATATTTTGGATAAAAACCAGCAGACAACCGATTCCTTTGGCGTAGGATTCGGAGAACCCTCACAATGGCATGATCTAAAAAGTCTTGGAGACTTAATAGCGCAAGGAATTAGGACAAAATGTTATGTGACGAATCGCTACAAAAGACCTTGGAAAGGTATTCCGATAGAGATTGTCCGGTATAGAGACATCGCCAAGGAAGAAATGTATCTTATTGGTGAACATGGGGATTTTAATCCTCTGGCTTTGTATAATGGGAATTTGTACAAGGTGCGCAAGCCTTTAAATAGTAAAGAACAAGATATTTATATGCTTGGCAACCAGTTCGTACACAAAAATGCAATAGAGGCTATCTACGCAGCATGTTTTGTTGTTTGCTATAAACATGTATGGTATCGTTGCATTATGATTGGAGGTAAAGATATCGACCATGTTTCAGTTGTTGTAGATGACCCTCATGGATATACAGGTTTGGGTAGTGCGCATAACCGTTATATGTGGGGAGACGGGGTTGAACTGGAACACGATCAAATAGAAGCTGTTCGCTTGTGCATTAGTGATCCTATAACAACGGAGTTTTTTGAATAGTTGAAATAATAAAATATTTTATACGTTTTGCCTCTTGCCAACAAAAAAAAACGGTAATTTAACGAATGCAACGCTCCACTTGACTGCGTTGCATTGTATCAAATTGTGTAGCATATGCCAACAACATAAAAAACCGAACCGCTTGTCTGGCGGTTCGGTTTTTTATTGCCCACATCAGTCAAAGTAGATTTCGTAGGGCATAAAGGAAGAAGTATCTTCCAGGAACAGGAATTGCACCTGTTGATCCTGCCAGGAAATCTGCACACCTTTCCCATCTTCCGTCAGGAAAACCCAAGTGTTCCCCTTTTGTTTGAGCCGATCGGGATTCAGCAGCTCCACATAGGCTTCCACCTGTTCCAGAGAGATATCGGGCTGCTGCACCATTTCATAGCAGACTTCCGGGGTAAGGTCATCGCCGCAGGCAGGATAGATCACAGTACCATCCTCCTGAAGGCCATAGCTCAGATATTCGGCAGAAACAGAATCATACCACACTGGCACAGGCAGACCGGCAGGCAAGCCGGATATTTCTATCAGTTCCGGAAGAAGACCGTCCTCAAGATCCGTCATGATAATCTTCTCTCTGGATTCTTTTCTTTGCTCAGCAGTGATTACAATGTCAAAATCAAGGGACGCATTCGCATCTTCCAGGGCCGCTTCGTCATCGCTCCATGCAGAATCAGCAAAGAAAAGCACTGGATAGGTGTCCTTCATTCTCTGCCAGAATACTTCTGCTTCCTCCGGACTGAACATGGGCAGCATCAACGCATTGGTGGCAAGCTGTTCGTATTGGCAATATACCAGAAGCTCCTGACGCATGGCAGAGGACATGTCAACCACTGATTCCATGCTAATTGCATAGAAAGCGTCCTCCTCCAGCAGAGGAACAAGGATGATGCGGATGGTCTGCTGCATCTGCTTTGCCAATCCCACTTCAGCACCGTAGCTTTCCAGTATTTCCACATTGTAACCCTTTTCATTCAGCTCAACGATTTCCTCGGAGCTGAGGGTCAGCTGCGGAGGCTCCAACTCGTCAATATAACCGCAAACCAGCATGCACGCCGTTCTTGCGCAGGCTAGATCCTGCCAGCTGCGGCTTTCGGTCCAGGCATCAACATAATCCAGCGCCCAGAAGATATGCTGATAAATATCCTGCGTTTTTGCAAGATTGGTTTCCCAAACAAAAAGCAGTTTTTCCTCCGCAGCAGTCAAGGAAGGCGTGGTTTCCGCATACACAGCGGTAAGCGAACACGTCAGAAGCAATACGCATAGAATTATTCTCAGACCTTTCATGGTTACAGTTTCCCTCCCTCGTGACATTTGTTGTTTTTCATCATAGATAGAATTTTTCTCAGACCTTTCATGGTTGCGGTTTCCCTCCCTCGTGACATTTGTTGTATTCCTGCATAACCGCAGAAGTATCCAGGTTTTTCAGTGCCGTTGTCCTCTCATTCTCCAGAGCAATCAAATCCGCATCCGCATCAGCCGGTTTTTTCATGGAGTCCGAGGCCTTGAAGTATTTTCTGAGCTCGTAATACATCTCATGATCCGTATTCGCCATCACGGTCATTTCCGGTTCAATGAGCCATGCGTAAGTTCCCAGGATCCATTGCTCATCAGCGTTGACCAGTGTCTCGAAATCAGCTACATACTCCTCGCCATAAACAGCGAACAACTTATCCTTCGTTCTGAGCCAAATCAGCACTTCCAGATAAGTGCAGTATTTTTCTTCCAACTCTTCTGGCATGAGAGCAAGGGCCCGAAAGCCATTGATGGGATAATCGTGTCCCGACCAGGGCATGATGGCTTCCTGAGGGTACCTTTCCTCATCCTCAAAGCCTTCAAATATTCCCAGATAAATCCCGGCATTCGTTTCCCTGTTTATGGCAGAATCTTTATAGTCCTCAAGCAAAGAAGCTGCCGACTCATCAAACTTTGTAGGATCACTTCTGACATAACCGAGAACCTGGCGCATATTTTCGTTTACTGCCTTAGCGGTAAAACATCTGTTCATGGCGCTGGAAAGAAGTTCTTTTGTTTCTTCCTTTGGGTACATTACGGCGCTTTGTTCTGGCTGTAGCTTGTTAATCAACGGTTGTATATAGGGATGCCATAGAAAGAACCATGCTGCCGTGCCAAGAAATGAGGCAATTGCCGCTATAGCCATCGTTCTGATCCACTTTTTCTTCAAAATAGTCTGGCGATTGCTTTGATGCTTTTCTGTCAGCCATTCGCTGATGGTCTGATGGAAAACCCGGTAGCCGTTTTGACCATCACGGATCAGCAAACCCAGCTGCTGCCACAGAAGATCATGCACCATCACGCCATACCATTCCCCGGCGTTTTCAGCCTGGCCGAGAACGTCCCGGCTTCGGCCAATCCATTGCGGAAATGCCTTTTGCAAATAAGGAGAGGAAATAACCCGATAGCAGTCCCGAACCACTTTCAGCATTTCTTCTTCCCTGAGGGCATGCCCGGTTTTGACGGTTCTTGCTGCAATGGCAGGAAGCACATAGTGAAGAGCAACATCCACCTGCCATCTTTCAGCAGCATTTTCCGGAAGGCGATCCACTTCCTTCTCGTAAAGGGATTCCAGATAGGCTTCCAGCAGCTCGTTCTGGCTTTGGATATTGACCTGCTGACAGTTTTCCGAGGCCTTCAGAAAGATGCTCAAAATCAGCGGCGTCTTCAGCAATTCAAGCATTGCCTCATCCCTTGGCAACAGCACGCCCTTTTGGGCGGCAGCTTTCTCCACATCCGCAGAGCTGAGGCTCAGCAGGCTGCTGTCTGCCAAAGCAAGCTCCGGCGCATCGCTGCGTGATGAAACAATCATTCTTACGCCCTGCATCTGGGACAGCATCCGGATTTCGTCATACAGTGGCTTCAGGTCTCCCTGCGCTTCGTTAAGCCCATCCAGCAAAAGCAGTACCACGGGTTTTTCCTTCCCCTGGGAGCGCAATTTCCGGTCCAGCAACTGTTCCAGTTCATGGAGCGCATTGAAAAAAGTAGTGGTGCCATTGTTGAAATGCAGATGTTTCAGCATCTGCTCCCGGATAAACGCCCGGTCCCCTTCCCTCCATCCGCTGAGAGAAACGTAAAAGGCGGCGGTCTGGTTCGCTGCATAGCGACGGTTTTGCATCAAAACCGTTTTCAGAAGCAGGGTGGTTTTTCCCATGCCGCCTTTGGATACCGTCAATGTGGATGCACCTTTGTCCGACAGTAACTCTTCAAGGAAAAGGGACAGATCCATCCTTTTGCCTTTGAACTCCATTCGGATGGGATACATTTCGTTTTCTTTTTTGATGTACTGAAGCGAGGGATTCTGTCGGATCAGGGTTTCTACGCTACGTCTGCCGGTTTCCCAGAGCGCCCAATGCGTCACACCAACACAGTCGATGCGCTGGATCAATTCATTCAGATCTTTGCGCATTGCGTCAATGGTCTGATAACGATCCTCCACAATATTGCACAGGCCCTTGCGCAGAATGGATCTCACCTGCCACTGCACCGTCTGGGGAGCGTTGCACAGGCAAGCGCTATCATTCAAATCCAGAGCAGCGGAATTCAGCGTTTCTTCAATAGCCAGCGCTCTCCCCATTATGCAGCGAAAAAACACCGCCGTTACGGAATAAAGATCCGACGCTGCGCAGATAACCTCATAGTCCCCCATTTCCAGTTCCGGTGCAGAGTAACCGGGTTTGCAGCTCAAATAGAGCGTTTCATCCTCGGCGATTCGCCGAGCGCTGTTGTAATCGATCAACAGCATGCGTTCGTCGTTCTTTTTTCCGATAAGCAGAATATTGTCCGGGCTGATATCCAAATGCAGATAGCCATTCTCATGAAATGCCTCCAGGGCATCCAGCAGCCGCAGCATCAGTACAGCATATCTTCTCAGATCATCCCCGGCAGAATGCAGCGTCAATTCTTCTTCCAGACTCCTGCCGCCGGAGCATCCAAGTATGGAGTACAAAGTACCGTTGAGTTCATAGGAATTAAAATTTGCACCAAGGCTTTCCGGTGCATTTTCAAGCAGGCGCAGATGAATTCTGTTGCCTGCTTCAAAGCTTTCCCTATGAAGCTGAAAGTGTCCGGAAGCATGATCGTTCTTCAGACAAATATGGTTTTTTTCATCACGATAGATCAGCCCCTGCGGATGGAAAGGAAACAGTTCCTTGATCAGTACATGGTGCTTTTCCTGATGGTGCAGCCGATCGTAATACCAGCCTTTATATACGATAGCGTTGGAACCCATGCCCAACACTTCTCCAACATGGCACTGCATACCGGGAAACTCCAGCACATGCCCCTGTGAAAGTTCTCTTCGCACGGTCACATTGTCTTACCTCCCATTGCAAATTTTGTTTCGCGAACAGGATAGCATCTTTGCATTATTATTCTTTTATTTCGTTTCCGGACTCCTCAGAAACGGGAAACAAGCCGGACAGAACCTCTTCCAGACGGCGATCCGTTTCCCAGATATCCTCTGCGCAGATACAGAAAAGAATCATCCAGTCAAAGGGACTGCGGGGATCCAGCGTTTGAAAGCCGCAGCGGCTCAGCATACGGTTCAGGCGGAGATAAAGATCCCTGAACACCCGGTCCCTGGTACGGCGTTCATCGAATTCCTCATCGTCCTCCATCTGGAATTCCGAAGAATCCCCATTGGTTGCCAGAAACAGCAAAATCAGCACTTTGCGGGAAACGTCTGCATTGGGCGCTCGGTTTTTCATTTTTGACAGGGTGGATTCGTCCGGCCAATTCATGCGGATGCTGCGCTGAAGAATGCTCATTTCCGTCGTTGATTCCACGCATTTCCGGAAAAAATAGGTGTCCAGAATGTCTTCCACCGACAGAGCATCATCCATTTTTGCTTCTGCATCTCTTTTTTTCTGCTTTTCATACTGCTCCTTGCGCAACTCGAACTCGCCGGTGTCAGTGGTTGCATTTTGCAAAAGCCGCATGTATTTATCAAAAAGATCGTAGGCGGTGTTGTGATATGCACCCCACCTGTCTTTGTTTTCAGCGATATAGGAAAGAAGCTGCTCCGGTGTGTTCTGCAACTGTTGAAGTACTTCGCTGCGGACCAAATGAGTGTACACGTTTTTGGAATCGTTTCCAAAGGAACCTTCCGGCAGAATTTTTTTAGTCTCAGCAATCAGATTCATTGTCTCTTCATAACTCAGTTTATGGACAATGGCATATCCCCAGACGATTTCCTCGGGATTGCACCAATGAATGGCTTCCTCCGTAACCCGCATCATAAAACGGTTTGCTTCTTCCAAAGAAAGCTCCAGTACCAGGCACAGCTCAAAAGCCATTTCCCTGCTGATGGTTCTGACCCTGCCAGAAAACCAGTTGCGGACATTACGTTCAAGAGACTCCTGTTTTTTATCCGGATGATGAAGAACCAACTTTTCAACAATTCGTTTTTTCAATTCTTTTTCGGAATCATGCTGCGGGTCAGCAGCGGTCAAGATATCCTTCAGCGTACGAAACTGAGCATTTTCCCGCAAAATCGAAATGGCTTCATCGGTTGTTTTTGCCCTGAATGCGTTTTGCGCCATTGTCCGGCTGATTTCCGTCATATTAGCCATACCCGGCCCTCCCATTGTGTGTTTGTCATATTTTACATTCCTTGCAAACAAATATCAAGTATTATTAGTCTTTCTTTATCCCCTCACTTTCCCTCCCCTTTACTCCTACAGAAAAAGAGCGTATAATCAACAAAAACGCCTCATACCGAAAGGAACACCGCCATGATTACCATCAGCGAAAACAGGATTACCGTGCGGCTGCATAACAGCGTTTCCGTATACGAACCTTACGGTCCCGGCTGCATTCGCTGCCGTTCTACCCGCAACAGCGTCATCAGTGACGAAAAATGGACGTTGCTGGATGCATTGCCTGCGCAGTACACCATCACTCTTGAGGAAAATACCGCCACCCTTGTCAACGGCGACCTGACTCTGAAAATCGCTGACGGCAATCCCTGGAACAATGCACGGGTTACCTATCTGCGCAAAGGCAAAGAAATCCTCCGGAGCCGCCAGGAAGGCGACCCTATGGGCAATTTTTCCCATACAGAGGGCGACCACTATCGTTCCACCGTCATTTTTGAAAGCAACGAAGGCGAGCATCTCTACGGCCTGGGCCAGGAGCAGCAGGACTGGTTCGACCGCAAGGGCGGCGCCTACGATCTGCTGCATTACAACACAAAATCCACATTGCCCTATCTGTATTCCTCCCTTGGCTATGGCTTTCTGTGGAATAACCCCGCCCCCGGCCGCTGCGAGGCCACCAAAAACCATACCCTCTGGTGTGCAGACAGCACTTATCAGGTGGATTATCTTGTCTTTGTCGGAAATACCCCTGCTGATGTGGCGAAAACCTACTGCGACCTGACCGGCTATGCGCCTGCCATGCCTGAATGGGCCGCCGGGTTCTGGCAATGCAAGCTGCGCTACGAAGACCAGGAAGAACTGCTGAGCGTCGCCCGGGAATATGTGCGGCACGGCATTCCCGTATCGGCTATTGTCATTGACTATTTCCACTGGACAGAGCAGGGCGAATGGAAGTTTGATCCCAAATACTGGCCCGATCCGGAAGGCATGTGCCGGGAACTGAAGGAGCTTGGCATCCAGCCCATCGTTTCCATCTGGCCTACCATCAACCCCAACAGCGAAAACTTCCGTCATATGAACGATGCCGGTATGCTGGTGCGCACCGAAACCGGGCAGTATGGCACCTTTTCCTTCTATGGCCAGCAAACTTTCTTCGACTCCACCAATCCTGAAACACAGAAATATGTCTGGGATATCGTAAAACACAACTATTACGACAAGGGCATTCACAATTTCTGGCTGGATGAAGCGGAACCGGAAGTACATCCCCAGCAGTTCTGGCACCTGCATTTTTACAAGGGCAACGGAGCTCAGACCGCCATGCTCTACCCCTATTACTACTCCAAAATGTTCTACGAGGGGCTGAAAAACGCTGGCGAGGACAAAATCATCCTGCTGACACGGGCAGCCTACCCCGGCAGTCAGCGTTTCGGTTCTGCTGTATGGAATGGCGATATCCCCTCCACCTGGCAGGCCCTCCGCCAGAGCGTTGTCAGCGGTCTTTCCATGG
The DNA here is from genome assembly GCA_015056145.1 of Clostridiales bacterium. Taxonomy (GTDB): domain Bacteria; phylum Bacillota; class Clostridia; order Christensenellales; family Aristaeellaceae; genus Limiplasma. Next base: position 9,711 of record SVGY01000027.1, on the reverse strand, counting down.
CGGTGTGCGGTATTCCCTGGTGGAACAGCGATATTGGTGGTTTTCTCTTTGCGGACACCCAGAGCGATGACTTCCGGGAACTGATCGTACGCTGGTTCCAGTTTGGACTTTTCAGTCCCATCATGCGTCTGCATGGCTCCAGGCAGCGGATTCCCGGCACTCCCGTGCGCAACCCAGGCATCATCGAGCCCACCGGCGGCCCCAACGAGATCTGGCGTTTTGGCGACAGAGCCTATCCTATCATTGAAAAGCTGATCCATCTGCGCAACAAACTGCGGCCCTATATTCTTGCCCTCACGGAGGAAGCCTCACAAAAAGGCTTGCCTCTGATGCGCCCCATGTTCTACCAGTACCCGGATGATGAAAAATGCTACCAGCTTTCTGACCAGTACATGTTTGGCGGCAGCATTCTCTTTGCGCCCATCATGGAACGGGGACAGACATCACGGGATGTGTATCTGCCCGGGGGACGCTGGGTGCTGACCAAGGATGGCAGCGTGTACGAGGGCGGACAGACCGTATCCGTTCATGCAGAACTGGAAGATTTCATCGCCTTTGTGCCCGAGGGTGATGACGTGCTGGACGTGTTCAGGGCGTGATGCTTTCTTTCCCCGCTTTACTCTCCGTCCAAAATAGCGTATAATCATCCATAACAAACCATATATGTCCCGGTGGCAGGCGTGTGCTGCCCCGCTTGACGTACTTTGCAAAGGAGGAAACAATCTCATGCTTCTTATCAAAAACGGTCTCATCCACAACGCCGTAGTGCGTGATCCCTTCACTGCCGATATTCTGGTTGAGGATGGCAATATCGTCAAAATTGAAGAGAACATCCAGTGCGACGAAGCAGAAGTGTTCGACGCTTCCGGCCTGGAGGTATACCCTGGCTTCGTGGAAGCCCATTGCCATACCGGCCTGCACGGCTACGGCATCGGCTACGAAGGTGCCGATTACAACGAAATGGGCGATATCATTGCCTGCCAGCTTCGTGGCATCGATGCCATTGAACCCCGGGACGAAACCCTTGTGGAAGCCCGTGAAGCTGGCGTTACCACCCTGTGCGCCGGCCCCGGCAGCGCCAATGTGCTGGGCGGCACCTTCGCTGCCTACAAGCCTGTGGGCGTCCGGGTGGATGATATGGTCATCAAGGCCGAGGTTGCCATGAAATGCGCCTTTGGCGAAAACCCCAAGCGCTGCTACCGTGAAAAGGGCAACAGCTGCCGTATGTCCACCGCTGCAAAGCTTCGTGAGATGCTCTTCAAGGCCCGGGAATATCAGCAGAAGCTGGAACGTGCCGGGGATGATGCAGAAAAGCGTCCTGCTTTTGATATGAAGCTCAACGCCATGCTGCCCGTCATGCGCAAGGAGATCCCTCTGAAGGCCCATGCCCATCAGGCTGACGACTTCTTCACTGCCCTGCGTATCGCCAGGGAATTTGACGTAAACATCACCCTTGAGCACGTCACCGAAGGTCATCTGGTTCCCGAGGAACTGGCAAAGGAAAACGTGATGCTGGCTGTTGGCCCCACGCTGACCCATGCCACCAAGTTTGAACTGCGCAACAAGAGCTGGGAGACTCCCGGCGTGCTGGCCAAGGCTGGCTGCCATGTGTCCATCATCACCGATGCGCCCGTCATCCCCCAGAAATACCTGCCCCTTTGCGCAGGTCTTGCGGTGAAGGCAGGCATGGATCCCTTTGATGCACTGAAGGCCATCACCATCAACCCTGCGGAGCACGCCATGGTGGCTGACCGGGTGGGTTCGCTGGAAGTGGGCAAGGATGCAGATATCGTCATTACAGATGGTTGCCCCTTTGAGGTAAGCACCGAGGTAAAGGCTGTATTCATCGACGGAAACAAGGTTAAATAAGTTTTTCTGAAAAGGTCATGAATGGTCTCCATTTTTGACCTTTTCTTTCTATCATCACGAAAAGGAGCCCTGAATCATGGCCCAGCAATGGAAAGAGATGACCATGGGTACCTGCTATTATCCGGAGCACTGGCCCCGGGAGATGTGGCAGAGCGACCTTGAACGCATGCAGAAAGCGGGCATTACGGTAGTCCGGGTAGCCGAATTTGCATGGAATTTCTTCGAGCCCGAAGAAGATGTATTCACCTTCGATTTTTTCCAGGACTTTCTTGATCTGTGCAAAAAAACCGGCATGAAGGTGATCTTTGGTACACCCACTGCAACGCCGCCTGCATGGCTGACGGAGAAATACCCCGAAGTGCTCAACTGCAACAAGGACGGCGTTCCCTACCGCCACGGCGGAAGGGGCCATCACAATTACAATTCGCCGGTATACCGCCGTTTTACCGCCCGTATTGTGGAAAAACTGGCGCAGCAGTATGCCTCTCATCCCGCTGTTATTGGCTGGCAGATTCATAATGAGCTCAACTGCGAAAGCTGCGTGTATTACTCCGAGGCGGATACGCTGGCCTTCCGGGAATACCTCCGGGAGCGTTACGGTACCCTGGAGCGCCTCAACCAGGCTCTGGGCACCACCTTCTGGAATCAGACCTACACCCGCTGGGAACAGATTTATGTGCCCCGGCCCACTTTGACAGGCGCCATCAATCCCCACTTCCATCTGGAATATATCCGTTTTATTTCCCACAGCACACGCAGTTACTGCAAGCTACAGGCGGATATTCTGCGCCGCTACATTAAACCCGGAGATTTTATCACCACCAACGGTACCTTTGCCAATCTGGACAACCACAGCATGACACGGGAATCCCTGGATTTCTTCACTCATGATTCCTATCCCAATTTTGCCTTTGGTCTGGACAATCCCACCCCGGAAGGCGAACTGCGGGACCAATGGACATCCCTCAAACTGACGGATGTACGTTCCATCTGCCCCCATTTTGGCATTATGGAGCAGCAATCCGGTGCCAACGGCTGGACCACCCGTCTGGAAGCACCAGCGCCCCGGCCTGGCCAGCTGACCCTCTGGGCCATGCAGAGCGTCGCCCATGGTGCCGACTTCATCTCCTTCTTCCGCTGGCGTACCTGCACCTTCGGCACGGAGATTTACTGGCATGGCATTCTGGATTACGATAGCCGGGATAACCGCAAACTGAAGGAAGTAACCGAATTCGGCAAAATGCTCAAAGCTCTTGATGCCCTTTGCGGCTCTGATTTCAAGGCTTCCTTTGCCCTCCTGAAGGATTACGACAACGAGTGGGATACGTCCATCGACCACTGGCACTCACGGGTGCAGCAAGCGAGCCATGACGGCATTTTCGAGGCTTCCGCCCATGGCCACATGCCCTACAACACCGTTTTCATGGGGCAGCCCAATGCGGAAGAAGAACTGATGAAGCATCCCGTGGCCCTTTACCCTCACCCCACCCTCATAGATGAGGAACGTGCAGCAATCCTCCGCCGGTATGTGGAAAATGGCGGCACGCTGATCATCGGTTGCCGCAGCGGCTACAAGGACATGAATGGCAAATGCGTCATGGTGCCCCAGCCCGGGCTTTTGCAGCCCCTTACCGGCAGTGATATTCATGATTTCACCCTCACCAGCTTTGCCGAGCCGGAAAACTACGCCATGCTGGATGGCAACCGGCTGGAAGCCCCTATTTTCAACGATATCCTCACCCCCATCGGGGAAGGAAACGCCATCGCCGCCTACGAGGAAAGCTACTACCGTGGCGAAGCCGCACTGGTGGTGAACCGTCTCGGCAGGGGCCGTGTATTGCACTGGGGAAGCACATTTACCAAAAACAACACTCTGCCCCTTTTGAAATACGCTGGTGCAGAGAACATCTTCGCCTCCCTGGCCGAGGCACCGGAGCATGTGGAGATGGTACTGCGAGAAAAGGACGGAAAGCGGTGGCTCTTCCTTCTCAACTACCTCAGCGCGCCCCAGGAAATCACCCTGAAAAAAGAAATGCGCTCCCTGTTCACAGGCGAAGTACTGCAAGGCAGACAGTTGCTATCACCTTTTGGCGTTATGGTGACAGAGGCATAACATTCCGGTACGACAAAAAACACAAAACAGGCCCTTCCGTGCGTCCACACAGGAAGGGCCTGTTCCTTTTTCTTTTTGATAATGAATACCGGACGGCTACCGCTTACCAGTTTACCTGCCAGCGTTCGCTGTAGCCTTCATAGAGCGGATTGTTGCTTCCTGACCGGTCCCGTTCTGCGGAATCCCTGATGCGCTCCTTCAGAAATTCATCAAAGAGCGCAGGCTCAAAGGGAATGGGAATTTCCTTGTTGCCGTTCCACTGGGACAGATAGGCTGCATTGGAGATGGACAGTTCCTTGATTCCCTCCTGACCGGGGGAGAGCAGTTTCTCTCCGTGGAGGATGGCGTCCGCAAAGTTCTGCAATATGCCCGCATGACCTGCGCCCTGGGTTTCCGGCTTGTATTCCGAATATTCCATGGGGATGTGCGCAAAATTCTCTTCCGATTCAAAACGGAATTCTTTTTCACTCTGGGCAAGCTTCCAATGGTGCAGGACGCCGTTTTCCAGTACCAGTTTGCCCCGGTCGCCTGTGATCTCCAACCGGTTGGTGCCTGGATATTCGCCGGTGGATGTGATGAATACGCCCTCGCCGCCATTCTCATAGTGGGCAAGGATGGTTACATCGTCCTCCACCTCGATACGATGGTACTTAGCCACGTTGCAGAACGCCCTCAGGGAAACCGGCATGCCGCAGATCCACTGCCACAGATCCAGGTTGTGGGGCGCCTGGTTGAGCAGCACGCCGCCGCCTTCGCCTTTCCAGGTGGCACGCCAGGTAGCAGAATCGTAGTAATGCTGAGTGCGGTACCAATTTGTAATCACCCACACGCTGCGGCGGATCTCTCCCAGCTCCCCGGACTGGATCATCTGCCTTGCTTTCTGAAAAATGGGGTCGGTACGCTGGTTCAGCATCAGGGCAAAGACCCGGTCGCACTCTGCCGCCACTTCATTGAGGCGCATCGCCTTGCTGACAGCAACATCAACGGGTTTTTCCACCAGTACATGCTTTCCGGCACGGAGAGCCGCCATGGCGATATCCGCATGAAAGGGATGCGGCGTTGCGATGATGACGGCCTCCACCAAGGAATCGTCCAATACCTGCTGATAATTTTCATACAGCTTGGCAGTGGGATATTTTTCACGGCAGGCTTCACGGCGCAAGGGTGCCACGTCGCACACGCCATAGAGGCTGAGGCCTTCAATTTTTCCCTGGGAGATGGCCGCCACATGGGCCGAACCCATATTGCCAAATCCGATCACGGCCGTTCTGACCATGGTACACACTTCTTTTCCTGTTAGATTTTCCCGTAGGTACCCCGGGTATCGGCCACTACTTCACGGACGTTGGTTTTCCGGCGGGAGGTTGCCACACGCTTCATCAGTTCAGCCTCGTAGAGATCCTCATCCAGCGGCAGCGTCACCTTCTGGCCAAGGAAATGGGACAGGTGCATGGCGTTGGACAATGTCAGGCCATTGATGCCTTCACGGCCGTCTGCCACCATGGGTTCTCCCCGGAGGATGGCACCGGCCCAGGCGTTGAGCACACCGATATGCTGGGGATTCTTGCCATCGGTTTCCACCTTGACTTCCTGGGCGGGCATGGAGGCAAAGGGCTCCTTGTTGGTGCTGCTCCACTGGGGCTCGCTGACATCGTATTCCAGAAGGGACAGTCCGTCGTAAGTAACGATAATCCGGGCTTTTTCCATCTGCACCTCAAAGCGGTTGGTGCCGTGTGCATCGCCGGTAGTGGTCACAAAAACGCCGGTAGCTCCGCCGGGATATTCAAGATAGGTGGTCACGTCATCCTCCACCTCGATATCATGCCACAGGCCCATATGCAAATGGCTGTGCACGCTTTCCGGCATGCCGCAGATCCACTGGAGCAGATCCAGCTGATGGGGGCACTGGTTCAAAAGCACGCCGCCGCCCTCGCCGCTCCAGGTGGCACGCCAGTTGCCGGAATCGTAATAGGCCTGGGGACGGTACCAGTCCGTAATGATCCAGTTGACACGGCGGAGCTTGCCATATTTGCCGCTCTGCACCAGTTCACGCATTTTGCGGTACACATGATTGGTGCGCTGATTGAACATCATGCCGAAAACCACCTCGGGGTGACGGTCGGCTTCTTCATTCATCAGGCGAACCTGTTTGGTATATACGCCAGCGGGCTTTTCCACCATGACGTGAATTCCCCGTTTCATGCACTCAATGGCATAGGTGGGGTGATCGTAATGAGGCACGCTGACGATGCAGGCATCGATTTTTCCGCTGTCCAGCATGGCAATGGCATCGTCATAAGTGGCAACTTTTCCCTTTGTAAACTCTTCAGCCCAGCGCAGCCGGTCGGGGTTGACATCTGCAACTGCGGCTACTTCAAAATCGGGGCAATTGCCCTCCACAACGTTTCTCATATGGCCGGAGCCCATATTGCCGATACCGATGATTCCCAGTCTGATTTTCTCGCTCATGGTCAGCTGACCTCCTTATATTTTTTCCACAATGGCTTTGATGGCGCTGCACGCAGCATCAAAAGCGGTATCTGCATCCGGATATTCATACTTACCCAGCTTGGTACGCTGGCCCTCTGCCTCGAGGGTATCCAGACCTTTGAACACCTGCAGGTGGGGTTCCACCGAAAGGGCTCTGCCGCCACGGGCAATATACTCTGCCACGATTTCCGGCACATGACCGTTGCCACAGCCTGCGGGCACTACAGAGCCATCCTCCAGGGCATCCTTGATGTGCATATAGTGAATACGGTCAGCCAGAAGCTGCCAGGCTTCCAGGGTATCCTGCCCGCACTGCACAAAATTAGCCGGGTCAAAAACTGCTTTCAGTTCTGGCAACTGCGACAGAATATCTGCACAGCGGGCAGCGTTATCGCCGTAAATGCCCTTTTCATTTTCGTGGCAAAGATTGATATTACTCCCTTTTGCCGCCTCCAGCAGCTTTGCCAGGCGTTCCAGCACCTCATCCCGGAAGATGGCAGGATCCTTGTCGCCTTCCATGTAGAAGGAGAACATGCGGACGTTTTCTGCCTGCAACGTATATGCCACATCCAGTATATATTTGAACTGATCAAGATGGGGTGCAAAATCATCCCGAATGCCGATCTTTCCGATGGGAGAACCCAAAGACCATACGGTGAGTCCTTCTCCATCCAGTACCTTTTTGATTTCCCTGGCCTGTTCCAGAGGGAGAGCAGAAACATTATGGCCGTTGATAAACCGCATCTCCATGCCATGAAGACCGTTGCGCTTCATTGCATTCATTTGCTGCTCAAGGGTATTTCCCGCTTCGTCGGTAAATGCAAAAATTTTGACCTGATCCCTCATTTTTCCTGTACCTTCTTTCTGTAATGATAAGGTTTTTCAGGTTCTTCGGTTTATTTTATCAGAGAAGCATCCTTTTTTCAATTTGATTTATTCATTTCTGAGATATATTAGATTCTTTCATATCTTCACAGTAAAAAAACCGATGCAGATAAGTAAATTCTGCATCGGCTTTCTCCGAAATCGTTTATTTTCCTGCATTAGGACAATTTTGACCGCATCCCGAACAATGACCGGCACAGCCAGCGGCTTCCGGAACCGCTTCCCTCTTTTTTAAGCCAAAGCCAATGGAAATGGCCCCTGTGGGGCATGCCTCCCTGCAAGCTCCACAACGAATGCACTCCGCAGAATTTGGCGCTTTCACCGGGTTCACATCCATCAGACAGACAGAAGCACACTTTCCGCAATGGATGCATTTGTTTTCATCCACCTTCAGGCTGTACAGGCTCACTTTGTTCAAAAGGCCGTAAATCGCTCCCAGTGGGCACAGCAGCTTGCAGAAAAAACGGAAAATCAAAATACTGCCAATGATGACCGCCGCCAGAACGATGCTTTTCCACAGGAAAAGATTTCCAGCAACACCCCGAAGGGCTTCATCCGCACTCATCAACGGGATTGCACCAAACAGCATCCCTGAGGGGCAGATGTACTTGCAGAAGGCGGGATCCCCCATGCCCACGATGTTCACCACCACGACGGGCATCAGAACAACAAATACGATCAGCACAACATATTTTATGTATTTCATCCATCGGGGCAGGCGAAGCTTTGGGAGGGGAATTTTATGCAGCAGATCCTGCACCAGCCCAAAAGGGCATAGAAATCCGCAGACAAATCGTCCAAGAACCACGCCAACCGCCAGCAAAAAGCCCACAACATAAAAGCTGAAATCAAATTTCATCGATCCCGTAACCGCTTGCAAAGCACCTATCGGGCAAGCGGTTGTGGCAGCGGGGCAGGAGTAGCAATGCAGACCTGGATTGCAAAAGTTTTTCCAGGTACCTGTATAGATTTTCCCCTTGCCCAGATTGCCTGCATGAAGATTACTGAGTCCGAAGGCGGCGATTTGAATCAGCTTTCTTTTCAATCCCATCTTCATTTTCATCACCCAAGCCCAATGCATTCAAGGCAGATGCGTACAGCCTTGTCAAAAACCGTTCTTACCTCACCCCGGGATATGCCGATAATGAGGAAAGTTAATGCGGTTATACCCAGCAAAATCTGCCAAAGAAGCTTACTTTTCCAGGCCACTGAGATACTCCTCCACAAATTGCTTGTACTGGGCCACATAGGCTCCTATGACCGGCTCGCCCACCAACCTGCCTGTGGAATCCACAAAGATGGTCGTAGGTACATAGGGAGAGATGCTCAAAAGATCCCAAAGCCCTTCAGCAGGAATCAAATGCACAAAATCAGCCCCGGTTGCCTCAACGATGGAACGAGCGCTTTCGATAGTAGAAGTATCATCCGGATTGTAAATATCTGAAACCAGGCCAATTATCTGCACATTTTCGGGCATTTCACGGCTCCACTGACCCAGCTCTGGCATCTCGTTGATGCAGGGGCCGCAGAAAGTGCCCCAGATATTGACCACGGTTAGATCGGCCTGAGCAAAAATCTCATTGGTTACGGTATTGCCGTAGATATCCGTAGCAGTAAAGGGCGCAACTGTTTGCTCGGCTTTTTCCACAGGGATGAAGGAAATCGTCTCAATGATGGAAGGAATCTCTGCAATGGCCTTGTCCCATTCTTCTTTATTTCTTTCCATATAGGGTTTGATGGATGCCACATATTCCTCGCCCATACTCTCGTTCAGGTAAGACACTGCATCAGGAAAATTGTTGATGCTGAAAAGATAATAACCGTAGCCTTCATTTACGCCAAGGCCTCTCATGTTATACTGTTCAACAATTGCGAGATCCTGCCCATTATAAACTTCTGCAGGTACAGCCTCAACAATTGCCATGCCGGCCGTGGCCCCTTCCGTATCCTGGAAAAACACAGCAACAATATCATTTTCGCAAACGACGCTCAGCCCCATGGCTACCTGTTCTTGCGTCAGGCTCATCTGTAATCCCAATTCTGGAAACTGATACATTTTTTCTTCTGCTGCTACCGTTGCAAATGCGCACAGCAACACCACCAGCACCAGAATAATGCCAACCGTTCTTTTCATAACTATTTACCTCCCTTTAATATCCCATTATAGAACGCAGCGGCCTGGTTCATTTCATGCAGCATTTTCTTAAGCCGTATTATAGCACAGCCTCCGGGAAAACACTACAATAAAAATATACACAAAAAAGCCGGATCAGAAACCTGATCCGGAAAGGGAATGCGGCAGCGATCTACTCTCCCGGGCCGTCACCAGCCAAGTACCATCGACGTGCTAGGGC
>SVGY01000026.1 GCA_015056145.1 Clostridiales bacterium | reverse complement strand
TACAGAAATTTTAGCATGGCTTGCCTCGGATATCGTATTAGTAAGTGGATACTTTTTTTCTATGAAAAAAATAAATGAAAAATCATAAACTTGGGATTTTAAAAGTCAGAGATAACTTTCAGTTTGACGGAGCGTCAAATTCCAATTTGTCGAGCAGGCCTAAAGCCCACTTTCCCTTGTTAGGTGAGGGCGCAATTATACGCACGGTACCCGTGCATTGCGTATATTGGCGTACCATATGCAAACGAGCATCCGGTATATTTGCCAAATGCTCGCTTTTTCTTGGAAGGATAAATTCATCCTTAAGAACCCTCCCACCAAAAGCCTTGCCTCTTTTTTGATGGGCTGTGTTACCAGGGATATTGCTCGCCGGAATAGGTGACGAAAACAGGCCCTTCCTTGTCGTGACGCTTTTCCTCGAACATCAGGCGCATGGTTTCGGCGTGGTCGTAGGGCTCGAAGGGCGCTTTGGCATTGCCCACATTGGTGCGCATCCAGCCGGGATGCACGCAGATGATGTTCAGCTTGGGGTCATCCTTGAACTTGTTGTGCATGGTCATTGTGGCCATGTTCAGGGCCGCTTTGGCCATGCCGTAATCGATGTAGGTGGAGCGGTAGCACTTGCCGATGCTGCCTGCTTCGGAGGAGATATTTACGATGAGGGCGGTGTCGGGGCATTTTTTCATCAGGGGCATAAAGGCCTTGATAACACGGAGCGGGCCGACGGCGTCAACATCCACCACCCAGGAAACATCGTCCAGGTTGAAATCCTCCAGCTCCTTGTTGGTATCCGGGGAGGTGGTGACGGCGTTGTTGATGATGAGATCAATGCAGGGCACGAGCTTGGCAGCCTCTTCGGCGGCGGCGTTGACGGATTCGGTGCTGCCGATATCCATGGTGAGCACGCTGAGAGTATCCGGATACTTCTGCTTAAGGTTTTCCAGCGCCTCAGAAGGCTTGCGCACGGTGGCGATCACATAATCGCCCCTTTCCAGATAGCGGAGCACAAAATTGAAGCCAAGGGCCATTTCCCGGCCGGTGCCGGTAACAAGAACATGCTGATTCATAGGGGAACCTCCTTGCATATTGGGGTGGGAAATGAAGTTGTGCTGTGTAAGTACAAACATTATCCATCATTTGATGAAAATATGCAAGGAAAAAATTTCTTTGGTCAGTGGAAAGACTCTGGAAAATGCTTGCCAAAGGCAGACCAGAAAGCCGGAAATTCTTCCTTATCCACAAGGATGATAGCGTCGCAGCTGTTGCGGCGTTCCTGAAGCAGTGCGGCCAGGAGGGCGGGCTGAAAATCCGCCCGGAATGCGTTTTGGCGATAAGTAACAACGACAGGCTCGCCGGGATTGACGGGAAGACCAACGGCTGTAACAAAACCTTGCCTGATCAGCCGAAGAGGAATTTTCACAAGGCCAGTCACGATCAAGTTATCGAAGGGTAAATCGGAAGCATAGCATGTTTTCAGCAAAAGTCGCACCCATTCCTCCGCCATACCCGCCTCGGAATAAGAGGCAGCAGAGGCAGTGTCCGGCGAAAACACCGGCAGCGATTCCTGCTTGCCGTACACGATCTTTTTGATGGAATCCACCGATAGAAAAAAATCCTCTGCCAGCTCGGATATGGTTTTCCCGGCCTGGTACAGGCTGCGGATAATCCGGTTGCGCCGCAGCAGCTTTTGCCGGAAGCCGCTGTTTTCGCCCCAGGCCTTCGGTTTTTCGGGAGTGGGGACATACAGCAACATTCCCGGGGCATATTTCTGCAGCTCTGCAAGCAGGCTTTCCGGAAGGATCTCTCCGGCATTGATGTACTTCATTGTTCGGCTCCTATTTTCCAGATGCGCTGTTCCAGTTTGTTGAGGTAGACGGTGATGGTGCGGCAGGATTCGTCATCCTCAATGGAGGTATGCCACAGCAGGCTTCCAAGGCCCCGGAAATAAGCCATGCACAGGAAACGCTGATGGAAATCCGGCAGGGAGATGTGGCGCTTGTTTGCGTACACCCAGAGCCGTTCCGGGATTTTGAGCCATGGTTTGTGCAGATCCATGCAGACAAAGTCCATCATAAAATCCATGATGCCGGCCCGGCTCCAGTCGGTAAAGGCGATTTTTTCCCCGTCGGCGACGATGTTTCCAAAATAGGTGTTGCCGTTGGTGAGATAACGCTGGTTCTCGCAATAGGGGGCGTATTTCAGGGCATGAGAGTAGATGTGGTTGAAGAAATCTTCGTTCAGAGAGGTGGTTTTGAACATCTCCCGCCAGTGATACCAGTAGTTGTCCAGATCGTCCCGGAATTCCTCCCGGATGAAATCTGCACAGCTTTTATTCTGAGGCTGGTTGTTCTGGTCGAATTCTCCATAGCCGCAGATGTGAGAAATATCGGCAGCCGCAGTTCTGAAAATGGCATCGAAAATATGGGGGAGGAGCGCCTCCAGCTGCTCGTTGCTGAAGTGCCGTATCAGCGTGCCGCCGGGCAGAGTGAAGTTGTCATTGCCGATAAGCTGCCGGATGAAAATATCACGGGAAGGGGTTTTAATGGGCATGGTTGTTCCTCGTTTCACATGGGTAGTAAAAGCGCTTTTCCGCTATCAATATACCATGGAATAACATGGGCGGAAAGGGAAAGAACGGGTATAACCGAGGATTGCACAAGAAAGGGACCCTGCCGGAAAAAACGTCAAATGCGCTCCAGAAGTCGCTGCTTTCGTTCCATGACCTTGCCGAGGCTGGTTTCCTCGGTAAACCCCCATTCGTTTTTCAGGTTGTCCAGTATGCGGTCACAGGTGGCGGCAGCCATAGCGTAATTCCCGTTGATCTGGTGAATGGTGGCGATGGCATCCAGAGCATCGATGTAACGGGGTTTGAGGTTTGCTTCGTGGGCATAAGAGGCCTCATAATAGCCGAGGGCTTTATCGTACTGGCAGGATTTAGCGTAGAATTGAGCTGCTTCGTAAAGAAAGCCGCTGTTTTCCGCATAACGGTCGGCAGCATCCCGGATGATGGCTTCGGCCTGGTCGCTGTGGCCTTCCTGCAGGGCGATATGCGCCTTGTAGACGTCGATCATGAAAGGCTTATGGGTGGGAAGTGCGCTGATTTTTTTGAGGCATTGCGCAGCCTCTTCTGTGCGCCTGTCTGCCAGAAGATTGTCAATGAGGTAATACCAGGAAATGCAGCTGGACGGGTGATCCTTGACCAGCTGGAAATAAAAATCGATCACAGAAGAATGGTTGGCCACATTCCAGTCCCAGCTGGTGGCGCCTTCGCTTTTTTGCAGCAGCCACTGGCAATCCTTGTTATCCGGGGCGGCGAGTGTGACCCTGCGTGCAATCTGGCTGACCTTCTTTCCATCCGCTTCCATGCGGTGGTGGTACAAATGTGCCAGCAGGCTGAGAGAACGCAGGTCAGTATCTGCGGCGGTCTTTTGATGCAAATAGGTTTCAAATTCGCTGAAAACATCCGGGGAGAGTTCTTCTTCAATATCCATGCGGTTTTCAATACGGTTCAGCTTTTCCTCCCGGGTCAGGTCGAAAAGCTCGTCGATGCTTACGCCAAACAGTTCCGCTATTTTGGGCAGCAGCGTAATATCGGGCATGGAGGAGGCGTTTTCCCATTTGGAAACCGATTGAGGACTGATGTTGAGCCGGTGGGCCAGCTGCTCCTGGGTGTATCCGGCTTTTGTGCGCAGTTGTTTTATTTTCTTGCCGATGTGCATGATTATTTCCTCCTGTGGTTGAATGCGGAGACGGGCCCGTCTGCGATGTTATGGTAGCACGAGGGAGGAAAATGTACAATAACCGAAGCAGAGAACGTGCTCAACCGGCAGGTGATATTTTGCCGTGAAAAAAACTGTGCCATAGGGCACAGGGAAAACTGTCTGCGTCCGGGGTCACAAGGGTTCCCGGCCGCTGGCGGTAGCCTGAGGGAGACAGGCGGTCAACAGGAAAAGGCAGCAGAGCACGGAGCATATACGGCGCATTTGAAGTTCACCTTTCGTGCAAAAAAAGTGAAAGAAAACTGTATGCGTAGTATTCTGTATCGATGGTGGTCCTCCCTCCCGCACAGCAGACGGTTTTCTGTTCGGCCCCATTCAACTGATTAAGGACAAAAAATTTCCCTGCCATCAAATTTGGTGACAGGGAGCTGTTTGTACTTTTTGAATCCTCAAGGCAGTATTTGAAAAAGCGCATCCTGATACGGTTATTTCAGGTAATCAGAAAGATCAATCGTTATTTCGCAGATTTTACGATTGCTTGAATCGCCCGGAAGCGGATTACAGAAATAACGAAGCACCAACACAATCGGGCTTTCCATATCCTTCAGTTCCGACAACTTGAAATCCATTCGTTCGTCCATATAGTAACCATTAGGACTGATATGCCCACGCCGCTGGGTGCACCAGTGATCGTGAAAATCTTCCGCAGCAGGATCTTTCAGAATGAGCGCTTCGCAATAACTGCCAACAATGGGGGTATCTCTGGTAAACTCGTTCGTTTGCCTGATGTGTAGCTCACTTACATTACTTGCGTAATCATCATAGACCACCAATTGCGGATCCGTGCAGATCTGCCGTACGTTGACATACAAAAACTCCTCATCCTTCGCGATGTCGTGGAGCACATAAACAATTCTTGGCTGACCCTCCTTTTCCGGAGACAGGAAGATCGCAATGGTATCCTCTGGGATGAGTGACAGATCCAATGTTCTTGTCCCTGCCATTGCAACAGGCGGCGGCAGGAGCAATGTGATGAGCAAGCCCAGGCAAAAGAAGGTGCGAATGCAGTTTTTCTTCATAAGTCAAAACTTCCTTTCCGTTTTGCAATGCCCCTGGAGTTTATTTCAGATAATCCACAATATCAATGGTCATATGGCAGAGATTGTGACCGCCCAGGGTGGCAGGAATGGGAATGCAATTGTAATTCAAGTCTAAAATGATCTTTTCATCAATGTTTCCCAGCTCGCTCAAAAGAAAAAGGAACGTTTCATCCATGTAGTAACCATGGCGCATGCAGCTGTTCTGCTGGTAATAAAACCATCTGCCCCGGATATCCTCGCTGCTGCGATCGTTTTCGACCACCGCTTCGCAATAACTGCCAATAATGGGGTCATCTGCGGAAAACTCATTCGCATACCGGATATTCTGCTCGTCTACATTGTCTACGTCCTCTTCATAGATCAGCAGTTGCGGATCGGTGGAGATCTGCCTTATGCCAACAGACATGGTTTCGTCATCTTTGCTGATGCCGTGAATGGCGTAGATGACGGCAGGATGGTCGTTATCCGGCGGGGAAGAAAGGACAGCAATGGTATCTTCGGGAAGGAGAGCGGTGTCCAGGCGGCTCAGAGCAGGCATTGTAACGGGATTCAGGTAATCTGCAATATCGAGGGTAAAAAGGCAGAGAGGGAGCGAATACAGTGTGCCTGGGGCTGTGATGCAATTGTAACTGATTCTGAGCGTGAGGGAGTTATCGCTGCCTTCCAGCTGGTCCAACGGAAAAAAGAAAGTTTCATCCATATAGTAACCATGGGGGACGATTTTTCCTTCCGAGGGAGAACACCATTTATCCCAGGCTTCATTACCATCAGGTATTTTTTCAATTTGCACGCTGCAATAGCTGCCAACGATGGGCTGATCGCTGGTAAAGGCGTTTTCAAGCCGGATAGCCTGCTCATCCATATTGGCGACGTCTTCTTTATAGATGGTCAAACGGGGATCGGTGGAGATCTGCCTTACGCTGAGAGATAAAGCTTCGTCGTCCTTGGTGATTCCGTAAATGGCGTAGATGATTCTGGGCTGATTGTTGTCTTCGGGCGAAATGAAAACCGCAATGCTATCCTCCGGAAGGAGAGAAAAAGCCGCTTCGTTTATAGCCGCCATTGCTGCAGGGGGATGGAAGGCCATCGAGAGGATCAGAGTCAGGCATGCGATCAAGCAAGTGATACATCTTTTCATAAGAAAACACTCCTGTCTTTGTCATTGGTATTACAGACCCTTGTTATGGACATGTCCTCAAAAATGATATCATAACGAGAGGAGGCAATGCTGCAACAACTTGTAAACAAAACGGTTCATTATTGTAAATCCTCCTGTGCGGAGTGGAAAGAGAATAAAAAGAAAAACCCCGGAACCGAAAAGATTCCAGGGCTTTGAATGATTTGCGATTGAGATCAGCGCTTGCTGAACTGGGGGGCACGACGGGCGGCCTTCAGACCATACTTCTTACGTTCCTTCATACGAGGATCGCGGGTGAGGAAGCCAGCCTTCTTCAGGGCGTCACGCAGGTCGGGGTTGGCCTTGCACAGCACGCGGCTGATACCGTGACGGATAGCACCGGCCTGACCGGTCAAACCGCCGCCGGTCACGTTGACCAGGATGTCCATATCGGCGCCAGCCTTGGTCAGTTCCAGGGGCTGACGGACGGTCATCTTCAGGGTCTCCAGACCGAAGTAGTTGTCAAGCTCACGCTTATTGATCAGAATCTTACCGTCGCCGGCGACCAGACGGACACGGGCGATGGCCTTCTTACGACGGCCAACGGCATTGTACTCAACTTTTGCCATTTTACTTTATCTCCTTCCGTGTCCTATTACTTGATCACCAGGGTTTCGGGCTTCTGAGCAGCATGCTCATGCTCGGAACCGGCGTATACTTTCAGCTTCTTAGCCATTTTGCGGCCCAGGGGTCCCTTGGGCAGCATGCCGATGATGGCCTTCTTCACGGCGAATTCGGGCTTCTCGGCGATGAGGCGGCGATATACGGTTTCCTTCAGGCCGCCGACGTAACCGGTGTGATGGTAGTAGACCTTCTGGTCCAGCTTCTTGCCGGTCAGGACGATCTTGTCAGCGTTGAGGATGATAACATAGTCGCCGGTGTCCACATGGGGGGTATAGGTAGGCTTGTTCTTTCCGCGCAGGATAGCGGCGACCTGGCTGGCAAGACGGCCCAGCACAACGCCTTCCGCATCCACGACGTACCATTTACGCTGTACGTCAGCGGCTTTGGCCATGTACGTATTCAAGGTGGTGTCCTCCTTCGGAACTGTGTGTAAGTGGTGCGGTGTTTGATGGTCAGCAAACTTCCGCTGTGTTCAATAGCAATCCGGGGCTGGCGGAGTCTATTGATGCCAACGTTTATTTTACCAAAGGCATGCGTCTGTGTCAAGAAAGAAAACAGCTTTTTTTGAAGAATTTAGCAGGTTTTTTCACGGGCTGCATCGGCGAAAGCGGCGAAAAGGCGGCGGGAGGGGGTATCCGTTAATCTTTCCGGGTGCCATTGCACTGCCAGAACAAAGGGCAGGCCAGGCGCTTCCACCCCTTCCACCACACCGTCTGTGGCACGGGCACATACCTGAAGCCCAGGGGCAGCCTGCCAGACGGCCTGGTGGTGCATGGAGTTGACGGAAAGAGTGGTTTCACCAACGATGCGGCCAAGCAGACTGCCGGGCGTTACGCTTACCTGATGGCAAGGGTGCTCATAGGGCTCCGGCTGGGAATGGCAGAGGGGTGAGGCGCCAACGGAGATTGCTTCATATTGAGCGGGCAGATCCTGGTACAGGCTGCCGCCCATGGCTACATTCAGGGCCTGAATGCCACGGCAAATGCCCAGGATGGGTTTCTTTTCCCTGAGAAAAGCAGGGATCAGCTTCATTTCCAATTGGTCCCGCAGGGGATTGACCTCGCCCAACTGGGGAATGGGCTCATGGCCGTAAAGGGAGGGGGCGATATCGTTGCCCCCTGCAAGCATCAGCCCGTCCAGCTGCCGTGCGCATTGCCCGATCTGGTCATCATCCATGTCGGAACTCAACAGAAGGGGAATGGCCCCGTTTTCCGTCAGCCGCTGCATGTAGCATCGCAAAAGAAAATGCTGTTTTTCGTCCTTGGTGATGCTGCCGGAAATGCCGATGAGAGGATGGTTCATAGAGCGCTGCACTCCTTGTAATAAAATGATGGCAGAAAAAACAGCAGCAGATTGCGCCTCCGGAACGGGGCGATGCTGTGTTCCCGTCTGACTTGTTGTGATATTATACGACAAACAGGTGCAAAAGAAAACAGGAATGCATCTGGAGGGACTGGAATTTCCCAAACCTCGGGACGGCTTGTTTTATAGGCAGAATCATGCTAAGATGAGGGCGAAACGGTATGGAGGAGATGTTTTTTTGAAAGCAATGCTGACAAGCTCTTTGGGCGGCTCCTGCAAGGTGAACGGGAAATGGGAACCCTGTTTGCTGATACAGGAAAATGGCCAGCTGGAACGGCTGCAGGCCATCTGGAGGCCCGAAGCAAGGGTTGTGATCATCAGCGCTGATCCCGCTGACGATGCAAGGAACGACAGCGTGCTGGCCTGCCTGAGGGAAGCCCTCCCCATGAGTGGGCTGAGCATTTCTTCCATTGAAAGCTGCGATGACAGGAATCCTGCCGCCCTGAGGAAGACGGCGAATGTGGATGTGCTTCTGCTTGCCGGAGGCCATGTGCCTACCCAGAATCGTTTTATGAAACGGCTGGGGCTCAGGGAATGGTTATCCGGATACCAGGGCCTGGTTGTTGCCATGAGCGCCGGATCCATGAATTGTGCTGATGTGGTTTATGCCGGGCCCGAGCTGGACGGCGAGGCAACAGATCCGCTCTTTCAACGCTGGATAACGGGACTTGGTATAACGGAAGTCAATATTTTTCCCCATTATCAGAGCCTGAAGGATGACTGGCTGGACGGAATGCGGCTTATAGAGGATATCACTTTTGCCGACAGTATGGGCCATGATATCATTGCGATTAACGATGGAAGCTATATAATGATCGAAGACGGAATGACCACGCTGTATGGCGAGGCGTACCTGATACGGGATGGAAAGATGCGGCAGATTTGCAGGGAAGGACAATCACTGGTTTTGCCGTTAAAATGATCTGCGCCGTGGGTTTTGAAAAGGTTTTTGATGAAAATGTCAGCCTCTTTTTGGAGGCTGGCGTTTTTTTGCCTGCGGGAAGCGGCGGAATATTTGCTCGGTGTACGGGGCGTATTGTGGAAAAGGGGTTTCATATGCTATACTGATTGCGAAAAAACGTGCGGTAATCGAATCTTTTTCTGCTGTCTTAAATCTGAAAAGTAAAGAAGGGACAAAGAATATGAAACGCTTTGAAGCAATCGATATCATCAAGAAGTTGCTGGATGGAGTCAATCCGGTAACAGGGCAAGTGCTCGGGCGTAATCATGTGTGTTGCGAGCCGGAGGTTATGCGGGCACTGCATTCGGCTGTGATGGCCATGGAAGCCGGAGCCTCCCGGGAAGATGCGCCCTCGGATATTGATGCCAGATGGTACAGACGAAACGGAAGCCTCAATGCCGGCAGGCCCTGGACGGAGAAGGACAGCCGGCAGCTGGCAGAGCTTTTCCGGCAGGGGATGGATATAGATGAAATATGTGTGCTGCTGCAGCGCAGACGGCGTGGCGTGGAGCATCAGCTGGACATGCTGGGACTGAAAAGGTCCGCAGAGGAAGAAACGCCGGAAAAACCGGAGAACGACAGGCCGTGCAATGCGGGTAAGCCCTGGTCGAGGGTGGACAGCGAGTGGCTGATAATGGCATGGCATAATGGAACCACGGTGGAGGAACTGGCGGAGACGCTGGGCCGTACGCCTTTGGCCATCCGTTGCCGCCTGGAAAAAGCGGGGCTGGAGCATGGCGGGGAGCCGCCGCAGTGGACGGAGAAGGATACCCGGGAACTGCTCTGGATGGTGGGAAAAAACTACACCACGGAAGAGATGGCCAAACATTTTGGGCGGACCGTGAAGGCAATAGAGGCGAGATTGTTTTATCTGGGACTGAGTAATAAAGCGCCGAAGCTGTTTGATTTTGATAAATGAACCAGGGCTCTGCATTTGTTGTAATTGCTTTTTGCAGAAAAACAGGAGTAAGGAGGATGAAGAGCGAATCAAAAAATTACAATCCATATTTGATTTGGTTCCTGGCATTAAAAACACAATGTGGCTGTATCTTGCCGGGAAAAGAATACCGCACAGCCATGGGCGGCTGAAGGAGGCAACACCATGCTGGAAAACCAAAGGAAAAGCCTTGGCGCCTACTATGAAAAAACGATCCTGAAAAACGGGGAAATGGCAGATCGTGACACCCATGAAAAATTTCTTGCCATCCGGAAAAAGATTACGGACGGTATGGATGCGTTTGTCGCTGAAAACCCGCATACACCCTCGGTGCTGCTGAAAAGCAGGCTGCACAGCCTGATGGCGGAGCATTTTGAACCGGTGATTTTTGCAGAAAATCCTTTCTTTTTTGAAATGGGCCTTCGGGAGGCAGATTCCTGGGGCCTGAGCAGCCTTTGCCCTGCCGGGTATGTGCGGGCGTACAGAGAAAGGGAGCTCCACAGGGAGCATCCCATTTTGCTGCGGCTGGAAGCTGTGGCGAACCGTATCTATGATATGGAAACACTGGGCCTCTGTCAGGCGCAGAACACCTTTGACGGCGATCATCACACCTTGGGATATACGGAATTGTTCCGGCTGGGCGTACGGGGGCTTGAGGAAAAGGCCAAAGCTGCTGCGGAAACAGCGGAAGGAGAAGCTGCCGACTTCTGCCGTGCGGCGGCGGAAAGCTGCCAGGCTCTTTGCCGCATTGCGGAAAGATTCGGCGAAAAGGCATCGCAGCTTCTGGAAACCACCGAAGACGAAAAACAGCAAAAATACCTGAAAATGATGGCCGATATTACCAGACGCATCCCGGCACAACCTCCGCAAACCTTTGCGGAAGGCCTGAGCATGCTGTTGTTTACCCGGGAGGCTGTGGCTACGCTGGAAGGCATCGGCGTATCTCAGCTGGGCCATGTGGACAGGCTCCTTGGGCCCCTGTATGAAAAGGATCTGACGGAAGGACGGCTTACGGAGGAAGAAGCCAGGGAACTGGTTGGCATCTGGATGCTGCATACGGATATCAAATTCGATCTGCATAACGCTTCCTGGCCGGAAACCAGCACCTGCATCCAGCTGGGCGGCTGCGATGAAGAGGGACTGCCGGTTTACAATGCAGTTACCCGGCTGTTTATCCGGGAGCATCATCGGCTGGGACTGGTGAATCCCAAGCTGAACTGCCGCTACAATGCCCAGTCGCCCACGGAATATCTGGAGGTGGCAGGCGAGGCGATCCTGGCGGGACACAACAATTTTGTAATGATCAACGACGATGTGATCATCCGGGGCCTGATGGGCAGCGGCGTGGCAGAGAAGGATGCCCGGCTGTATGTAAGCGGCGGCTGCCAGGAAACCATGATCGAGGGCTGCGGACACACGGAAGGCGTGGCGTTTTATGCCTCCATGCCCCGGGTGATGGATCTGTTCCTTTGCCCGGACGGTGATTCTGCAGATTTTGTGCCGGTATTTGAAGAGGCGGAATCCTTCGGTGATTTCATCCGGCAGTTTATCGATGCCATGGATCATTTTTTCAGCATCGTGATCGATCAGCGGAACATGCGCCAGCACATCCTTAAGGATGCCCTGGTATGCCCGCTGTTTTCCGTCACGCAGAAGGGCTGCATTGACAACGGCAGGGATTATACCTCCGGCGGCGCACGCTACAACTTTTCCACCATTTCCCTTACCGGCCTCGGCACGGTGGCAGACTCCCTGTATGCCATCAAAAAACTGGTGTACGATGATAAGGCCTGCACCATGAAGGAACTTATTGCGGCCCTTTCCGCCAACTGGGAGGGTTGGGAGGAACTGCACAGGAAAGCCGTCGCTGCGCCAAAATACGGTCACAATCACAAGGAAGCGGATCAGCTTGCCAACGATTTCCTCCGCCGCATTGCACAGCGGCTCAAAAGGCGCAGAAACGAGCGGGGCGGCATGCACATCCCCAGCCTGTTTGTGTATTACCATTTTGAATCCTTTGCCCGGGTGCTGCGTGCAACCCCTGACGGGCGCAAGGCTTTTGATCTTATCAGCCCCGGCGCAGCACCCGGACAGCTGCAACCCATCCGGGATGTGACGGAACCGGTCAAATCCATGCAGCGGGTGGATTTTACTGCTTGCGGCGGCGGCAGCTGCGTGTTGGATGTAAAGCTGCCCCTGACCAGCCACATGACCCCTGCGCTGTTTGCTGCCTTTATCCGTGCTTGCGGCGATTACGGCTGCCCCACGCTGCAGCCCAATGTGGTTTCCCAGGAGGAACTGCTGGATGCACGAGCGCATCCGGAAAAACACCGGCAGCTGATCGTGCGCATCTGCGGATTGTCTGCCTATTTTGTGGCGCTTACGCCGGAGGTGCAGGAAGAGATCATTGCCCGAAACCTTTACGAAGGATGATGGAATTATGCAGGATGCATCTGTGAAAGGAATTGTATTCGACATTCAGCACTTTTCCGTCAGTGACGGGCCGGGCATACGCACGGTGGTGTTTTTGAAGGGCTGTCCCCTCCGGTGCAACTGGTGCCACAACCCGGAGTCCTATTCTTCCCTGCCGCAGGTGATGGCCTATGCGGAACGCTGCGCAGGCTGCGGCGCCTGCGTGGCTGCATGTCCCCATGGGCTGGAAGGCCTGCGGGCTCTCGAGCAGAGGTGGCGGGAAAAATGCATTGCATGCGGCAGCTGTGTTGCTGCATGCCCGGCAGGTGCTCTGGAAATGGCAGGCACCACTATGACGGTGGGGCAGGTGTTGGAGGAAGTGCTGGAGGATATGCCCTTCTATCGTTCGTCCGGCGGAGGCGTTACGCTCAGCGGAGGCGAACCTATGGCTCAGGCGGAATTTGCCCTTGCTTTTGCCCGGGCTGCCAGGGCGCAGGGGCTTCATGTATGCATGGAAACCAGCGGATATTGTCTCCCTGACAGGCTGATGGCTATCCGCCCTTATGTGGATCTGTTTCTATATGATTATAAGGTTACGGGGGAAGAGCTCCATCGGCGTTATACCGGCGTGAGCCAGCAGCCGATCCTTGAAAACCTCCATCGTCTGGATGCAAGCGGCGCAGAAATCGTCCTGCGCTGTCCCATGATTCCCGGGGTGAATATTGATCCGGAGCACGAGGCGGGCATTGTGGCGCAGGCCAGTGCGCTGCACCATCTCAGGCAGATTCACCTGGAACCTTACCATAATATCGGCTTGTCCAAAAGAACCCGTCTTGGAATGGATGCTTCAGGCGGAACGGATGCGCCAAGCAGGCAGACGCTGACGGAAATGGCGGAGCGTATCGCTGCTAAGACAGGTCGGGAGACGCTGGTGATGTGAATAATGGTCCATGCAGGCATTTGGGCCGTGGGCACAACCGGAAGGGGGCAATTGGATGCTTTTCAGGGCACGGAGTGGTGCAGAAATACTGGAAAAAATCGATGTGAACGAAGAGGACGCCTTTCGGAAGTATCCGGAAATCAATCACGTTCTGGCTATTGTGAAAACAGGCAACGATTATTTGCTGGGATACCATAAATGGCGAAGCGACTGGGAAACATTCGGCGGTCGCCTTGAAAAGGGCGAGAGCCTCAGGAAATGTATCAGACGGGAATGCAAGGAAGAACTGGGTATTTGCGGAGCCGATTTTGAGTATTTGGGAGTCGTGCATTATTATATGCCGCCGGATTACTGGGTAAAGGATTGGCACGAAGAGTTTGGCGGCCTGTACGGCATCACTTTGCCGGAGGATGCACTCCGCACAATTGAAGAAAACCGGTGCGACAAAGAGGAAATTGGCAGAATAGAGTTATACTCGGTATTGAAAAAGCACAAAGAGAACATTGACGAAATAAATGAAAGGCTGCTTCGGTTCTACTGAATGCGGGAAGAAGCAGGAATTATAATGAAAAAAGCCGGAGCAACCGCCCCGGCTTTTTGTATGGGTTTTACTTCTGGGAGCCGCTCATGGCACGCTCTGCCTGCTCGATGAGGCGCTTTACCATGTAACCGCCGATATAGCCGGCCTGGCGGCTGGGCAGGTCGCCGTTGTAGCCCTGCTTGAGGTTGATGCCAAGTTCGTTGGCGATTTCGTACTTCATGTTGTTCAGGGCCTGCTTGGCTTCGGGAACCATGGCACCCTTGTTGTTGGAGTTGTTGCTGCTGGAATTGTTCTGATTCTGGTTCTGGTTCTGATACATAATTTTTCACCTCATAGAATAATTGCTTATCGGGTAGCTTTTCCGTTCTGACCTGCCATCTGGCGTTCGGCGTGCTCGATCATTCTTTTCACCATGTAGCCGCCTACATAGCCATTTTCACGGGAGCTGAGGTCGCCGTTGTAGCCCTGCTTGAGATTGATGCCCAGTTCCCGGGCGATCTCGTATTTCATGTTGTCCAGGGCAGCACGGGCTTCGGGTACGGTGGTCTGGTTGCTGCGGCCGCTGCTTTGATTTGCCATTGCTTTTCACCTCCTTGCGTGGGTTCATGGCTATTTTGACCCGGCAGAGGCAAAATACGCTGTTAATTCTTCTCTCGGGAAAGAGATTTTTGCAGCGGAACCTTGCGAAGCGGACGGAAAATTGATATACTAATGGAAACAGTACTTCCTGAACGTTGGTGAAATAAATGGCTGATCAGATTCTGGTGAGAATGTTCGGCGGTTTTCGCATGTCCGTAAATGGCGAGCCGGTAGAAGAGATCGTCGCAAAATCAAAAAAAGGACTCTCGCTGCTTGTACATCTTGTGGTGCTGTATCCCTCTGTTGTGCCAAACGAACAGCTGATTGAGCAGGTATGGAACGAAAAGGAAGGCGTGAACCCGGAAAGTGCACTGAAAACGCTGGTAAGCAGGCTGCGCTCTTCCCTTAACCAGATTGCGGACGGTCTGGGCAATTGCATCGGCGCAAGCAGAGGCGGGTATTACTTCCAGCCTGGCGAAGGTATCTGGGTGGATCTGATGGAGTTCCGGGAGCTGGTTTCGGTGCTGAAGGATTGCCCGCAGCTGAATGATGATTACCGGCGGAAATTCCGCAGATTGCAAAGCCTCTATATAGGGGAACTTTTGAAAAATCAACTTCAGAGCGAGATGCTCCTGGCGGCGGGCGTTTTGTGCCATGACCAGTATATGGAAACGGTGTGCCGCATGGTGAGGCTGCTCAGGGAAAACGGCGAGCATGAAAAGGTGGTGGAGCACTGCCGCTTTGCACTGGAAAAAGATCCTTTCAATGAGCAGCTGCATCTGGAGCTGATGCAGGCACTGGTGAAGCTGAACCGCACTAATGAAGCCACCACTCAGTATAAGCATGTGACCAACCTGCACAGTCAGTACCTGGAACAGCAGCCGCCCAAAAGCATACAGAATTTCTATAACCAGATCATGCAGAGCAACGACTCGCTGGAGATGGATCTGGACGGCGTGCGAAAGGAACTGAACCAGTACGGCGAAACCCACGGCGCTTTTGAATGCAGCTATTCCGTGTTCCGGGAAGTGTACAACCTCCAGATGAGAAACCTGAAACGGCTGAATGCAAGCATGTATATCGCTATGATCATGATTACCGGCGCAGACGGGCGGCCGTTGCAGCCCTTCCGGCTGGAAGAAGTGATGCGGGGTCTTGGCGAAGTGCTTTGCAGCCATCTGCGCAGGGGTGATACGGTATCCCGCTTTTCGTCCAACCAGTATTGCCTTTTGCTGCCTACGGTGAACGATGATACGGGGCATATGGTGATGGAGAGGATCAAGCGGCATTTTTATCAGCGCTTTTCATCCAGCGATATTATGTTTGCCTATCGCATCAGCCTCATGAGTGAGGGACTGAAAGAATAAATATCAAAAAAGGCAGTTTTTTGGTTTTGCTTTTGGCTCAAACGGGTAATATTTCATTGGAAAGATTTTTAAGGAGGAATCGTATATGGCAGTCAGACAAACGACAGCTGAAGCTTTTCAGCAGGATGTACTCAGCAAGGCATCAACCGTGGTGGTGGATTTTTACGCCGACTGGTGCGGCCCTTGCAAGATGATCGCCCCCACTCTGGAGGGACTGGCAGAGGAACTGCCCCAGGTGGAGTTTTTCAAGCTGAATGTGGATAACGCTCAGGACATCTGCATGAAATACGGCGTGATGAGCATTCCCACCCTGATTGTGTTCAGGGGCGGTGAAGAGGTGCAACGCAGCGTGGGCCTGCAGGGCAAAGAAGCCCTCAAGCGCATGATTGAAGGCTGAGTAAAATGCCGGTTTTTGAGCCGCTACCCTGTTGGGGGCGGCTCTTTTTCCGCAGGAGGAGATACGGATGAAAAAATATCTGGACATTGCATATTGCGAAAAGGGCTTGGAAGCACAGAAACTGGATCTGTGGCTGCCGGAGAAGGAAAGTTTTCCGGTGTTTGTGTTTTTTCATGGCGGAGGTCTGGAAGCAGGCGACAAGGCCGACGAAGCGTTTATTCCGGAACTTGTGCAAGCAGGCGTTGCAGTGGCCAGCGCAAACTACCGCATGTATCCCGGGGCCAGGTTTCCGGATTTTCTGGAGGATGCAGCCGCCGCAGTCGCCTGGGTTTTTCGCAATGCGGGCCAGTATGGCAGGGTGGAAAAGATCTTCGTGGGCGGAAGCTCGGCTGGCGGGTATATCACCCAGATGCTGTGCTTTGACAGCCGCTACCTGGCAAAATATGGCATTACCACAGATGAAGTTGCCGGCTATGTGATGGACGCCGGTCAGCCTACCACCCATTACAATGTGCTGCGGGAACGGGGACTGGATACCCGGCGGGTCATTGTGGATGAGGCGGCGCCACTGTACTTTGTGGAGGAGCATGGCCGCTATGCACCGATGCTGGTGATCGTTGCGGACAATGACATGGAAAACCGCTATGAGCAGACCATGCTGCTGCTATCCACGCTGAAGCATTTCGGCAAGGGCAGCCTTGCAGAACTCAAGGTGGTGCCGGACAGCGGGCATTGCCAGTACCATGACCGCTGCGCCGACAACGGCAGAAATTACTTCGGGGAAGTGGTGCGGGAGTTTGTTTTCCGGCACATGGACTGAATTTTCCCGGAATTTACAAAGGAGGAGTAAATGATGGAATATTGGGAGATGGAACGGTATCTGAGCCCGGTGACCTGCACGGATGGTCGGGACGGCTATGCGGTATGTTTCAGTGCGCAGGGGATGATGGTGCTTCACAATGGGCAGATGACGCTGATTCAGAATTTGCTGCCGGAGGTACGGGAAGGAATCGTGGCCGCCATCATCAGCCGCAAGGAAACGGTGGATAATGCGGTGCTCCGCCTTGAAAACTGGAAGGAAGCCCTGGAAGAGAGGGTGGATCGGCTGGAAAGCATCATCGATGAGGCGGATTCCGGCGACGAATATTCCTATTACGAGGATGAGCTTTTCGAGGATCGGGACACCCTGACCGACGATATGGAAACGGAACGGGACGAGGCCCAGGAAAAAGTGGACGAGCTGGAGGATCAGATCGGACAGCTGCAGTATTTTTCCCAGTGCCTTGAGGCGGGCGTTCATTGGTTCCGCATGGAATAAGGAGCTTTTTATGGAACTGAGGGAAATTTTTGATACCATCCCCCAGCAATTTGACCGTTACAGGCCCCGTTACAGCCCGGAGCTGTTTCGGGATCTGATTGCCTATGCGAAGCTGGGCCCGGGACGCTCTGCGCTGGAGATCGGCCCCGGAACCGGTCAGGCAACGGATCCGGTGCTGAATACGGGCTGCGATTATTATGCCATAGAGCTTGGGGAAAACCTGACGGAAAAGATGCGGGAAAAGTACGGAGCATATCCAAATTTCAGTATCGTCCATGATGATTTCATCACCCATGATTTTGGTGAAAGGCAGTTTGATCTGGTCTACTCTGCGGCCACTATCCAATGGATTCCGGAAGAGATTGCTTTTTGCAAAACATACATGCTGCTCAAACCCGGCGGCACGCTGGCCATGATGTTGACCCGAGAAGATCTCAAAGCTGCCAATGGGCAGCTGTATGACCGGATCCAGCAGGTGTATTCGCAGCACTTCAAGCCGGATATACCCTACATCCAGAGGGGATTCGGATACGAAAATGCGCCCCGGTACGGCTTTATGGATTTCGAGAAACGGGAATACCGGGACAGCCGGGTATTCAACGCCGAGGAATATGTGGGTTACTGCGGTACTCATTGCGACCATATGACGATACCCGAGCCGCACAGGAGCCGTTTTTTTGGCGGACTGCATCAGGCGGTGCTGGAAGCAGGAGACAGGATCGTGTACCAGGATACGCTGGTTTTGTATCTGGCAAGAAAACCTGTATAAAAACGCAAACAACAAAAAGCATGGCCTCAAGCCATGCTGCATAAACGAGTTCTGTTTTGCGCCTGCAAATGGTGCGGGCGTATCAATGTGCTGCCTGCATCTGCTTTTGCAAGGAAGATTTTTTCTTCTGATCCATGTGGTGCATTTCCACGATGCGCTCCGTGGCCTGGTTCAAAAGCCGGTATACATGGCTGCGGCTGAAATGCATCCGCCGGCCGATGATGCCGCAGGGGATGCCTTCCAGTATGCGCTGGGTGGCCACGGCACGCATCAGCCCTGCAGGCAGGCGTTCCACCAGGGGACGTATGGTCAGGAGCAGTTCATCCAGCTCTTTTTGCAATTCGCCGATGCCCCAGCGTTCGGCTTCGCTTTCCAGCACGGCGTATTCGATGCGGCTGCGTTCCACGCCCCGCCCGTAGCGAACGGGGGTAAGGGTGCTGTTGGCCCGGTAGGCGGACATTTTCAGATATTCTATGCGCCCGATGGCCCGGGTAATGGCCCGGTGTATCTGATCCACCCTTTCCAGCATATCCCGGATCAGGAAGGGGGGCCATGGAGAATCGTCAGGGGTGTAGATATTGTTTTCTTCCGGCATGATGGCTTTCCTTTCTTGTGCATGAGGGGCGCCGGGGCGCATGGCCTCGCTCCGGGTTTTGGGGGAATGGTTACTGGGCCTGGTGATCGAAAAACACCTCGCTTGGGTTGGTAATGTGCATCAGCTGGATCATCTGTTCCATTTCCTTTGCACGGAAATCTCCTCTTTGCATCCGGTTGTACACGGTTCTGGGCGTAACATCCAGATGCTGCGCCAGTTGGTTCATCGTGAGGTGGCTTTTGGCCATCCACTGTTTAAGCAGGTCCTTTCGCATGAAACACGCACCTCCTAAATGCGAACGTGTGTTCGTATTGTTTTCGTTATCATCATATATCTGCCGGGGCTCCTTGTCAAGTACCAAATTCATTCACTGAAAAAGAAAAACAATATAGAAAATATATTGAAATATCAGGGATTTTTTTGAACATGAGGTATAGGGAACAGGTTTGCCGGAAAATGAAAAAATATGTTACAATTACAAAAATCCCCCGGGATGAAAATGATGGAAAGACCATGTTTCTGTGTCCATAGGGCGATGCGGAACATAACCGGCTCGGGATCAGAAAACCTTGCAGGGGAAAAGAACAGAAGGGCAGGATTTGTATGGCGTTTTGCGATTTTTTCAGAAAAAACAGGAAGAATGCCGAAATAAAAGAAAGTCTTTTTGAAACAAAACGGGACGGACTGACCATCCGGGGCACCGAATATCGCCCCCGGGGAGAAAAATTACCGGTTGCAATCCTCAGCCATGGATTTATGGCCTGGCAGGATACGGTGA
Source organism: Clostridiales bacterium (assembly GCA_015056145.1). Classification (GTDB taxonomy): domain Bacteria; phylum Bacillota; class Clostridia; order Christensenellales; family Aristaeellaceae; genus Limiplasma. The sequence goes on along the minus strand of SVGY01000026.1, from coordinate 11,339 downwards.
AGCATTATGCCCGGCTGCTGGCACAGCTGGGCTATGCAGCGTTCTGTTTTGATTTTTGCGGCGGATCGGTAATGAAGGGAAAAAGCGACGGCAAAACGGAAGAAATGTCTGTGCTGACGGAAGTGCAGGATCTTGAGACCGTAATGGAATACGCCCGCAGCCTTGATTATGTGGATCCGGAGAAGATCCTTCTGCTGGGCTGCAGTCAGGGTGGATTTGTGTCCGCTTTGGCCGCTGCCAAAAATCGATATCCGGTGCAAAAACTTTGTCTGATCTATCCTGCGCTGTGCATTCCTGATGATGCCAGGGCCGGGAAGATGATGATGGCACGTTTTGATCCGGAGAATGTGCCGGAAATTCTCTATTGCGGCCCTATGAAGCTGGGACGCTGCTATCCTGCGGATGTTATGGATATTGATCCCTTTGAAGCCATCAGCCCTTACCAGGGTCGGGTGTGCATCATCCACGGGGACAAAGACCCGATCGTGAAGCTGTCCTATTCCGAAAGGGCGGCGGAGGCTTACCGCAGTACTTTGCCCGAGGGCATGGCGGAAGAGGACCGGGTGCAGCTGCACGTTATCAAGGGGGGCGGTCATGGATTTACCAAAAAGCAGGATAAGCAGGTTATGGAAAAGATCAGGGCCTTTGTGAAGGATGAAGAATAAAAGAACAGCCGGTATGCTGCCGCATCAGCGTACCGGCTGTTTTGCTGCGTAGAGAAAATCAGCGCATCAGGCGTACAAGATACTCATGGGTGCCTTCTTCCGGCTTTTTGTCCGCCGTGAGATGAAAACCATGGCGTTCATAAAATGCGATGGCCCGTGTGTTTTTTTCCAGGGCCCAAAGATGGTCGGCGTGCAGCTGCTCTGTGGCAAAACAGAGCAGAGCGGCACCGATGGAGTTGCTTTGCAACACCGGTTCCACAAACAGCTTTCTGATTTCCTGCCGAACAACCTGAACAAAACCCCTTACTACGCCGTCATCGTAAACATAGAGCCCGGCCGGCTCCTTTGCGTATGCCGCTGCCAGGGCGCTTGTCCGGAGTTCGCTGAAATAAAAGGTGTCATTGCGAAAAATAGGATAGAAGTTCAGACGATAATTGAACACCTCTATTTCGGCGATCCTTTCCAGATCACTCTTCTGCGCAGGCCTTATGAGGTTCATTTTTTCACCTCCAGAAAAAAAGTTGGTACAGGTTCAGCAAAGTTCCAGAAGAAAGTCCATGTCGGCGCACATTTTATGGTAGATTTCGCCGACTCTCTCCGGGCTGGAACCATGCAGGTATTCATGCCAGAAAAGGTAGGCGGTATTGAGGCTGGCAAGGCGCATCTGTGCCTGAAGCTGCCGAGGGTCGTTCAGTTTTGCACGGCGGCAGTATTCGGAAAGGAGGATATCTTCATCAAGAGGAAAGCCATCGGCGCTGAGGCGGCTGAGAAGAAAGGCAAGGTCGCCCGTGGCCTCGCCGGAGCCGCAATTTTGCCAGTCGCACACGAGAATGCGCCCGTGGTCTCTCGCAAGCAGGTTCTGGCAGTGAAAATCTCCGTGCACAAAACGGAGCAGGGGTGCAAACAGACGGTCATTGACCCGGTTGATATGATCCTGGATGCGATCCAGTGGGGCGAGGGAGAATTTGTTCGGGTGCTCAAGGAGCACCTGAAGCCAGCCTTCCCGGCAGGCAGCAAGAGATTCGGCGGAATAATGTACAGCCCGGGGCGTTTGGCCTGTGGCGAAATCCGGAACGGGCAGGGCATGTATCTGCACAAGGGCGTCCAGTACCTTGCCAAGAACAGAGGATTCCAGCAGTTCCTCCTGGCGAAGGGGTCTGTATTCCCGGAGCACCAGCAGAAGTTCGTCTTCCCGCAGAAGGTTTGTATATACCTGCGGTACAAAGGAGTACTCTTCGGCGGGGAAACGGCTGTAGAAGAGAGACTCCCGGCGATATTTCTCCCACAAAATTTCATCGCTCAGCTGGGCCCGTTTTACATGCTTTGCGATTTTTCCGTCCCTCAGGCGATGTACGGCAGCGCCACTTTGCCCGAGGGAAATGCGGGCGAGGCTGTTTTGTTTCAGGTATTCGTCAAAATCCATGATGGTTTTCATGGGGAAAGCTCCTTTGTTTTTTTGTATTTTACCATAAAAAACCGGCTGTGGTAAAAATGTGAATCTGAAAACCCGGCGGATCCTGAGAAACGCCGGGCCTGATGCTTTGCTGCTTCAAAGCGGCAGATGATATCGTTGTATATCCAGCTCTGCGGCAAGCTGCTGCGGGCTGGCTTTGCTGGTGTCCAGCAAATGATTTTTGTTTTCTGTCAGCTGCTCCAGCTTGGCTTTGAGAAACAGGCTGCGTTCCACCAGCTGAGGGTCGCCCCGGCGCTGGAGACGCTGACGGAGAATATCCTCCGGAGCGGTAAGGACGATGTAATACAGCGTTGCGCCGTATTTCTCCGCAAGCTCCTTTACCATGGCGAGCTCGTCCTCCACCACATAATCCATGATGACATCCAGCCCTCTCCGGAGCGCTGCTTCGGCGGAGGCCAGCATACGTTCCCAGATAAAGACAAGAATGTCGGGCCAGTACAGAAAACCGGGATGATATGGGCCCAGACGCCTGGCTGTTTCCACAAAGCCCTTATGGAAGTCGTCGCCGTGGATTACATATACCTGCAGGCTGCGCCCATCCTCCACAAGACGGTTGGCAAACTGATCCGCCAGGGTGGATTTGCCACTGCCGCAGGGGCCGGAGAAAAGATAGAGGCTGCTCATTGGGCATCGGTTGCAGGGGGGCAGAAGTGCTGGGTCAGCTGCTGGTTGACGGAATCAATGCTCTCTTGGGCAACGGGGAAGGTGATTTCGTGATCGGCGAAAATGAAGGGGTTATAGCCTTCTACCCAGGACAGGTAGCAGCTGAAAAGCATGTTCAGCGCATCTTCTTTGCTGGCAATATCGGAAGATTCCGGCCACACGACGTTGGTGTAGGTAATCACGGCTCCGGAGTCCAGGTCGATCAGGAGGATGCGGGAACTGGCGCCCTGGTAATTCAGGATGGACTCATTCTGGGTGACTTCTGCCAGCAGCAGGTGCAGCTGGTGTCCTTCTACTTTGCACAGATATTCGGTGGCCTGTACTACCTGGGCGTTTTTGGGGAAATCCACAGACCATTTGACGGTTTCAAAAAGGGTTTCGGGTATATCCTGTGCGGAGAGGGCAACGGCGGGGAGGCATGCGGTCAGGCAGAGGATGGCCAGCAAAAGGGAGATCACAGTACGTTTCATGAGATTCACCTCGTCGTGTATTGCTTTTAGGCGCATCTATTATACTCTGACAAAGTGTTGGTTGCAAGAAAAAACGTCCACCCGCAGTGCGGTGTGGACGCTGTAAGGAGACTCAGCGTACAGCCTGTGCCTCCGTGACTTTTTGCTTTCGTTTTCCGGTTACAAGATAGAACACGGCATAAAACGCCACGATATAAATCAGGAACAGCACTACCACTCCCAGCGGATACAGTACCGGATTGCCTTTTACCAGATTGTAGAGAATATCGTAGGGCGTTCCGTCACCCTTGACGAGGAACATGTAGTTGTAATCCACCAGATGGTTTACCACATAGGCCGTTACGCAGAAGGAGAGAAGGATGGAAAAGGTGAGGGGGATATTTTCCTTCTTCATGCTGGTCATGCGGGAGATGAGGATATACAGCGAGCCAAAGCCGGAAATGCAATGGGTGATACCGGAAATCACATTGGGGAAGGAAAGCACCGGATAGGCGTTGTAGTTCTGGGTTGCGCAGTAGGTGCCCAGAATTGCGCCGAGCATGCCGAAGATGCTAACAAAATCCAGAGCCGCTTCCTTCAGCCTGCCTTTGGAGAAGGCGGCCAGAGGCAGGGTGATGAGCTGAATGCTGCACAGGAACAGGGGCAGCTCACGGGTCCAGGCCATGGGGTCGTTGTTGGTGGAAATGTTGATGGAGATTTTGATCAGCTCGAAAATGTCGATCATCAGGGCTGCCACGATCAGCACCCTGTTTTTTTCCTGAAAGGAGCGTTTTTTGTTCTTGTTGCCCAGCCAGAAGGCAAGAACAGCCATCACCAGCACCAAAGAGCTGACAAAGGTCAGATGCTGCCAGGACATGGCTCCCTCGGCGGGACGGGAAAAACCGTTAATGCCCATAAATTCATTCAACATTGGTATACCTCACGCTTTCGTGTAAAATATTTTGTAATGATACGGGTGTTTTGTGACAGTATACAGTATGTGGGCGGATTTGTCCAGCGCAAAGGGGGGATAAGGCGCTGCTCGGCGGGGGCGTTTTTTCAGTATTTGGCAGATTGCAACCGGAAAAAGCCTGACCGCTTCAGTCGGCCTCGGAAGTAGCATTTTCCTGCAAAGGCCAGTCTGAAAAATCCATGTAACGGGTATATGCGGAAACCGTCTGAGCACATTCCCAAACTCTGGCCCCGGCACTACAGTCTTCATCCATCCCTGTGAAGATGCTGATCTTGTACATGTTTCCATCCAGACCATTCATGGAAATACTGACCAGCTCGCTGTTGGCGGTGGGGCTGGTATTCTTAACGTGCAGAATGGATTTTGCCTCATCCAAATAACTGACATCGGCCGAAGATTCGCCGGCCATTATTTCTGTGAATTCGTCCCAGGTAATGTCGCTGGGAGCAAATTGCCGAAGCTGAAGTGTAAAGTCCTGATTGAAGCAAACCAGGATGATGCCGTTCGCTTTGTCCTGTTCACTGAGCTCGAAAAACTCAACGTCATCAGGAACCGGAAAGGTGATCCCGCCATAGGTATACCCAACAAAGTACCAATCCTCGGGCAGGGATTCAATACTTTCCGCAAAGCAGGGGAATACCTGCAGACAGAGCAGCAAAACGACAACAATCATTTTTTTCATGACGATTCCTCCTCCCTATAGAAATTATAACGGCATCCAGCAAATTTGACAACAAAAACAGCCGGGCTCTTGCGAAACCGGCTGTTTGGCAGGGGCAGAAGGACTCGAATCCTCAAGGCTGTGTTACTCATTGAAACGCCTCGGGATGGGCATTTGCATATTCCAGCATTACTTTATTAAAATTACGCATCTTCCACAGCTTGATATACGCATCGTCAAACTCATCGAAGGGATACAACGTTGTCAGCGAAGTGAATTCATCTATTGTTTTAGTAGAAAACCCGCTCAAACAAGAAACATCAATCCCGTGTCTGTTGATGAAATCATCGTAAAGGTCTGCAATTTCCGGCAAACCGATTATTCGCAGATTTTGAGAAATACGCACAGCATAGGCAGCGCCGCAATTTACAAAGAATTGTTGCAGACCACCGTTTTGAATTTCCATATCAAACAGAGCAACAAAATGCAGACACTGCGCAGCCTCAGGCAGAGAGGAAAAATACGGGTCATCATTGGGACCGGCGGTAATATCCAAAATATCAAAATACAAATCATCATATTCCATGTATTTCATACTATTCTCCTATGCAGTATATGGTTTATGGGCAACCTCAACATGCAGATAACTGCGATCAAAGGATTTTTCCTGTTCATATACCTCGTCTGTGTCAGTATATCACGTTTGTGAAATAATGTGTACTGTTTTCAAAATATGAAACAAAAGAGCCTTTCCTTTTCGGGAAAAGCTCTCATGGCAGGGGCAGAAGGACTCGAACCCTCAACAAAGGTTTTGGAGACCCACGTGTTACCATTACACCATGCCCCTAAGCACTTTTTGAATTATACACAGGTTGTGGGGGTTTGTCAAGCACAAAATTACAAAAAACACCCGGAACACAGAATGAGGCAGGAAAAGGTTAAAATATGGGGAAATAGTTAGTGGAGAATTTTGCTGTGCCGAAAGGATGATCCCCATGACGATGAGCGGACTGGAAATGACGCTGCCGGTACTGCTGGTGCTGATTATCGGCATTGTGCTGAGGAAAACCAATATGATCTCCCGGGACGGGATTGGAACGCTGAAAAATATTGCAGTGAATGTTACGCTGCCGGCGGTGGTGCTGAGGGCCTTTGCCACTACCACCTTCACCCTCAAAAACATTCTCATCCCCCTGGCGATGTTTGCTGTGTGTGTTGCGGCGTATTTTCTGGGAAAACTGGCGGCGAAGCTGTTTAAAATGCCGTCTCCGTTTGTGCCTTTTCTGACCACCGGGTTTGAGGCAGGTATGCTTGGCTACACCTTTTATGAAATGCTCTATGGTGCGGAAATGGTGTCCGGCTTTGCTATTGTGGATCTGGGCCAGGCACTGTTTGTGTTTACCATGTTCAAGCTGATGCTGAGCCACATGAATGATGCAAAGGGCGGCATGAACGCCAAAATCGTTTTTTTGGAAATGGTCAGGTCGCCCATAATGATCGCCATTGCGGTGGGCATTTTGCTGGGAGCTACCGGTCTGTATAAGGCGATGCAGGCAGCGGGAGTCAGCGGACTGCTCGATGCGGCTGCCCAGTTTGTGGCGGCTCCTACCAGTGTGCTGATCCTTCTGGTTATTGGCTATGATCTAAGCTTCAAGGGCATCAGGTGGGGTGCGGTCAGCAAGATTATGCTGGTTCGCCTCGGCGTGATGATGCTGATGATGTTCCCTGTTATCTGGCTGTTTGAACGTTTTTTGCAAATTGGGCCGGAAGTGAAAAATGCCCTGTATCTGATGTTCTTCCTGCCGCCGCCTTTTGTGATTCCTGCCTTTGCGGATGATGAAAAAGAGAGGGGTACGGTGGCATCGGTGCTGTCGCTGTATACCTTGATTTCAATAGCTGCGTTTTTTGTGCTGTGCCTGGCTGTAAAGTGAGAAAACGCTGCAGAGTTATGTTAATAGAAACGGCTGTTTCCTGTTTTTGGGAAACAGCCGTCAGCTTGTCGAAAAACCTCATTCTTGTCAGTCAAAGCCGCAAATCTTGCACCTTCGGTGCTCGCTGTGCTTTCTTGAAAGTGCTGCGGCACAAGGAATGTGGGCTCTGCCCACACCCGGCAGGGGGATGATCCCCCTGCACCCTGCGCATTTTTTGACAGCCAGACGGCTGTTTCCTGTTTTTGGGAAACAGCCGTTTGTTTGAATCAATTTTTCTTGCTGTCCGGGCCAGCATAGGGCTCGTAGGAAAGGGGAGCGTGATCTCCCTCGAAGGGCCGCAGCTCGTTTTCCCGTTCATCAAAGGGAACCGCTGACGGAACAAGACCGGTGTACTCCGTGGCGGAACACAGGCTTTGAATGTCTGGGATGGGCGGATTGGATACGGGTTCGCTGGCAAGAGACTTCCGGGGCTGATCAGACATGGTTTCGTCCTCCTTGATGGCGTGATGATTTTATCATCCTGCGCTGGAGGAGATTTCATGTTGGAAAAAATCAACAAAAAAGGATGCATCTCACGGGGAGATGCATCCGGATGAAACGGAATCAGTTGATGCCCTTGGCTTTGATCTCTTCGCTCAGCTTGGCGATGAGGTCTTCAACAGTCATGTTGCCGAGGGTCTCGCCTTTGCGGGTACGGACGTTGACCACGTTCTGCTCCACTTCCTTGTCGCCCAGAACCAGCATGTAGGGGATCTTCATCATCTGGGCCTCACGAACCTTGAAGCCGATCTTTTCGTTACGCAGGTCGATTTCGGTGCGGATGCCGGCAGCTTCCAGCTTCTGCTGAAGCTCTTTGGCCATGTCGTTGCTGCGGTCGGTAATGGTGAGGATCTTTGCCTGCACGGGGGAGAGCCACAGGGGGAAGGCACCGGCAAAGTGCTCGGTGAGGATGCCGATGAAGCGTTCGATGGAGCCGAACACCACACGGTGGATCATGACGGGGCGATGCTTCTCACCGTCAGCGCCGGTGTAGGTAAGGTCGAAGCGCTCCGGCAGGTTCATATCCAGCTGGATGGTGCCGCACTGCCAGGTGCGTCCCAGGCTGTCCTGGAGATGGAAGTCGATCTTGGGGCCGTAGAAAGCGCCGTCGCCTTCGTTGATGGTGTAGGGCACGCCCAGGTCATCCAAAGCGCCCTGGAGGCCGTTGGTGGCCATTTCCCACATTTCATCGGTGCCGATGGAGTTTTCGGGACGGGTGCTCAGTTCCACGGAGTAGGGGAAACCGAAAGTGCTGTAAACGGTGTTGATGAGGTTGTACACGCCCTTGATCTCATCACGGATCTGCTCGGGGGTCATGAAGATGTGGGCATCATCCTGGGTGAAGCAGCGCACACGCATCAGGCCGTGCAGGGCGCCGCTGAGCTCGTGACGGTGTACCAGGCCCAGTTCGCCGCTGCGGATGGGCAGATCACGGTAGCTCCAGGGGCGGCGCATGTAAACCAGCATGCCGCCGGGGCAGTTCATGGGCTTGATGGCAAAATCCTGCTCGTCAATCTTGGTGGTGTACATGTTCTCACGGTAATGATCCCAGTGGCCGGAACGTTCCCACAGGGCCCGGTTGAGCATGATGGGAGTCTTGATCTCTTCGTAGCCGGCTTCACGGTGGATCTGCCGCCAGTAGTCTTCCAACTGATTGCGCAGGATCATTCCCTTGGGATAGAAGAAGGGGAAACCGGGGCCTTCATCCTTGATATCAAAGAGATCCAGCTCGCGGCCCAGGCGGCGATGGTCACGCTTCTTGGCTTCTTCGATACGGGCCAGATAGGCGTCCAGATCATCCTTGGAGGTGAAGGCGGTACCGTAGATGCGCTGCAGCATCTTGTTCTTTTCGCTGCCACGCCAGTAGGCGCCGGCGGTGGAGGTGAGCTTGAAGGCCTTTACTTTTCCGGTGGAGGGCACGTGAGGGCCTGCGCACAGATCCACGAATTCGCCCTGACGGTAGAAGGAAAGGGCGGCGTCTTCGGGCAGATCGTTGATCAGTTCAACTTTGTAGGGTTCGCCCAGGTCTTCCATCATCTTGATGGCCTCTGCACGGGGCAGCTCAAAGCGCTCCAGGCGGTCATTCTTTTTGATGATGCGGCCCATTTCCTTTTCCACTTCCTTGAGGAAGTCGGGGGTGAAGGGTTCGTCCACATCAAAGTCGTAGTAGAAGCCGTTGTCGATGGCGGGTCCGATGGCCAGCTTGGCTTCGGGGCGCAGTTTCTTCACTGCCTGGGCAAGCACATGGCTGGCGGTGTGGCGAAGCACACGCTTGGCCTGGTCGTCTTCAAAGGTGAGGATTTCCAAGGTGCAGTCCTTGTTGATGGGCTGCCACAGTTCCACAATTTCGCCGTCCACTTTGGCGCAGATGGCCTGCTTCTTGAGATCCTGGCTCAGCTGACCGGCGATGTCCAGTGCGCTCATGCCATTCTCAAATTCCCGCTGACCGTTTTTCAGGGTAATAAGCATGTTGTTTCCTCCTTTTGTTTTGGGGGGATATAGAAAATCGCCCCCACGATTTTGTTTCGTAGGGGCGAATGAATACATTCGCGGTTCCACCCTGCTTTTGGCTCATTTGATACGCTGTAACGTGCGCACACGCTTTAGTCGGCGGGTGGTACTCCATCAATCCTTAACAATGCGCTTTCAGCCGGCGACGCATTTCTCTTTTGATAAGGGAGGGTGATGGAACATGTTCCGCTTCATCCTGAAGATAAAAGGATTGTAGCCCAGAAAAGGCAGGATGTCAAGGCCTGATAAGCAGAATGATGAAGGGAAAAGTTTTTAAAGTATATTTGAGAAAAAACTATTGACTTTTCGCTTTTGTCCTGTATAATAACAATGATTTCTTTGGAAACCTATGCCGAAGACAGCGGGTGAGGGCGTAAGTCCTCATAATAGCGAAAGCTCGCCCGCCGAGGTGTAAGGCGGGAGTAATCCCCTTGCGACATGTTCGCCCTTGCGCCTGCAAGGGTTTTCTTTTTGGAATCAACCATTTCAAAAAGGAGGTGCAACCTGACAATGAGCAAGAATCTCGAAATCAAAAAGCAAGTCGTCAGCGATATCGTTAAGAAGTTCCAGGATGCCAAGAGCGTCATCGTGGTAAGCTTCAGCGGCCTGAGCGTGGAGAACGTTACCGCTCTGCGTGCCCAGTTCCGTGCCAACGGTGTTGACTACTGCGTTTTGAAGAACACTCTGGTTCGCCGTGCACTGGCTGAACTGAACATCGAGGGTCTGGACGATGTGCTGAACGGTCCTTCCGCTTTCGCCTTCGGTATGGATGATGCTGTGAGCCCCGCTAAGGTGGTTAACGATTTCATCACCAAGACCAAGACCGATGCCATCAAGATCAAGGCTGGTCTGATGGATGGTCAGATTCTGGACGAAGCACAGATCAAGGAGCTGGCTACCATGCCCAGCCGCGAGGTACTGCTGGCCCGCCTGCTTGGCAGCCTGCAGAACAACATCGCCGCTTTTGTGCGTGTTCTGGATGCTATTGCAAAGAAGGACAGCGAAGCTGCTGCTCCTGCCGAGGCTTAATTGCCCCAGTCGCAGCTTAGCTGCATAACCAATTCATCATTAAAATTGAAATATGACAGGAGGATATACTCATGACTCACGAGGAAATCATTGCCTTGATTGAAAAAATGACCGTTATCGAACTGAACGACCTGGTTAAGGCTCTGGAAGAGCACTTCGGCGTTTCTGCCGCTGCTGCTGTTGTGGCCGTTCCTGGCGCTGGCGCTGGCGCTGCTGCCGCTGAAGAAGAGAAGACCGAGTTCGACGCCATCCTGAAGGATGCTGGCTCCGAGAAGATCAAGGTTATCAAGGTCATCCGCGAACTGACCGGCCTGGGCCTGAAGGAAGCTAAGGAATTCGTTGAATCCGCTCCCAAGACCATCAAGGAAGGCGCTTCCAAGGAAGATTGCGAAGCCATCAAGGCCAAGCTGGCTGAAGTCGGCGCTACCGTCGAAATCAAGTAATTTCGGTTACAAATTGCTCCTGCCTCCGGGCAGGGGCTTTTTCTTTTGTTAAGATATTTGGACTGTAGGGCAGAGGTGACAGCAAAAAGTTTGGCTGCGAAGGAGAATATTTTGCATGGGCAAGTGGGAGAAATGTGGAAAACGAGTCGAAAAACGTAAGTTTTTTCATTGGTAAACTCCTTTAAAATCAACGGCTTTAGAACTTGCCGCAAAAAAAGTGAAAAAAATTTCAAAAAAGGTGTTGACAAAAAAACAGGGGGGTGGTATTATGTACAAGCTCGCTCGAGAGCAACGAACCTTGAAAACGATACAGAGCAATAAAAAGAACGCAAACGACAGTCAATGAATTTTGAGTAAATCGTGCTTGGAGGAGACCGAGAGGTCTTCGAAATCGAGAGCGATGAACGGATTAAACATAAGAGTTTGATCCTGGCTCAGGACGAACGCTGGCGGCGTGCCTAACACATGCAAGTCGAGCGGAGACTTATGAAGGAAGTTTTC
>SVGY01000025.1 GCA_015056145.1 Clostridiales bacterium | reverse complement strand
AAGGGTACCGCCCGTTCCATGGGTATCACTGTTGAGGAATAATTTCGACATGCGTGGGAGGACATAAGTGCCGTTTGTACCACAGGAAGGAAATAACATGAAGCACGGAAAAAAGTATGTTGACAGCGTAAAGCTGATCGATTCCCTGACCGCCTACGATCCCGCCGATGCTTGCGACCTGGCCATCAAGACCAGCAAAGCCAAGTTCGACGAGACCATCGAAATCTCCGTCCGTCTGGGCGTTGACCCCCGCCATGCTGACCAGCAGGTTCGTGGCGCTGTGGTTCTGCCTCACGGTACCGGCCGCGTGACCCGCGTGCTGGTTGTTACCAAGGGCGACAAGCTGAAGGAAGCTGAAGCAGCCGGCGCTGACTTTGTTGGCGGCGAAGAAATGATCCAGAAGATCCAGACCGAAAACTGGTTTGGCTTCGACGTCATGATCGCCACTCCCGACATGATGGGCGTTATCGGCCGCATCGGTCGTATCCTGGGCCCCAAGGGCCTCATGCCCAACCCCAAGAGCGGCACCGTGACCATGGATGTTGCCAAGGCTGTTACCGATGTGAAGGCCGGTAAGGTTGAATATCGTGTAGACAAGACCGCCATCATCCACTGCCCCATCGGCAAGGCTTCTTTCGGCGTTGAAAAACTGACCGAGAACATGACCACCCTGATGGATGCCATCAACAAGGCCAAGCCCGCCGCCGCCAAGGGTACCTATGTGCGCAGCCTGTACATCAGCGCTACCATGGGCCCCGCCGTGAAGGTTAACCCCCTGAAGTTCTAATCAACTTCAATATAAAAATCCTGCCGAAAGGCAGGATTTTTTTGTTGATAAATTGAAAACAATATTGTATTATATAGACAACGAATCCCAAAATTCTATAGAAAGAAGGGTAACCATGAAAGCTCTCTGTATCATTCTCGGTATCATCCTTATCGTTGGCGGCGTCGGCATTCGTTTGGCAGTGGACACTAATGAAGATGTTCGTGAAGCCAGCGAGATGCTGCAAGAAATGGGCATGGAAAAGATTTCTCCCTCACTGGTAAAAGAACTGATGAAGGATGGCGTTAACACCGGATTTTATACATTAACATTGGACGATATTCTTTACACCATGGACGCAGATGAAGCTGCCCAGATCAAAACCGGTCTCACCCTCTATAGCAACTCCACTCTGATTGCCATCGTAGGCGCTGTGCTGGTTGTAATCGGTATTGCGATTCCCAAGCGCCGCCAGCAGCAACGGCAGCAGCAGCCGCAGTATGACTTTCCAACCTGGTAATAGAATAAGGAGATCATCTCTATGAAAAGAATCATTGCGCTTATTCTCTGCCTCTGCCTTCTCTTCTCCCTTTCGGCCTGTACCTCCAAGCCCAAAACCATCGTGGGCACCTGGGAATGCACCAACGTCAGCGAAATGGCCGGCCTCATGATGGGCGTAGCAGGCGATCTTTCCGGTATGGGTTTCCTTGGGGATCTGGGCAGCAACATCGATATTTCCATTGAGCTCACCTTCAAACCCGATGGCACCTATCAGATGGACATGGCAGCAAGCATGATGTTCATCGGAACCGAGACCGAAACCACCAGCGGCACATACTCCTGGAGCAACGACGTGCTGATCATGGACGGCGAAGTTACGGACTTCAAGCTCCGTGGAGATAAGCTTACCATTTCCGAGAAGACTGAGGATGGCTATGTCTTGCGCCTCGAATTCAAGCGGGTCGACTGAGAATCATTGCAAGTGAAACTACAAAACGCAGCGCTGAAACAAGAATCGGCGCTGCGTTTTGCATGTCTTGTTCAAAAAAATACCCGGCGTTTTCACCGGGTATTGCTGCAGAAATTTTACTCGTCTGTATCATCAGGGGAAGTAAGTCCCTGCTTCCTGGACTTGTTCTTTTTCACAGCCTTGCGGATCAGCACGATCACCAGAGCCAATGCGCAGATGGTCAGCAGGGCGGGCATGGCCATGATGATAAACACCAGCGCATTGCGCAGGAACTCGCCAAAATTGCCCCAGGATCCCTTGAGGGCACGGCTCAGTTTCTGGCCAAAGGTCATCTCAGGGGTAATCTCGGTGGGTTTATCCTCCTGCATGGAAAGGATCACCGTGCTCATGTCCACCTGGCGGTCGATGTTGATCTGACTGCCAGTAAGAAGGTCGAGTTCATACTGAGTATCGGAAATCTGGGTTTCGATGGCAAGGATATCCTCGATGCTCTCAGCGGCCACAAGAAGCTCATTGAGGCGGGTCAGCTTGAGGTTGAGGGTATTGATCCGGGTTTGATTGTCGCTGTATTCAGTGGTGCGATCCACAGTGTTTTCAGAACGGTTCACCACCCGTGCTACGCCATTGATGCCGCCAAGGAAGGTATCCAGCTGATCCGCAGGGATCCGCAGGGTCATCTCCACGAAGCGGGATTCGCCGTTGATGGTATCACCGGATTCAAAATGATACTCCTCGTAGCCTCCGGAGCTGACAACCAGTTCCTGAATGGTCTTCAGGTCGGCATCGTAGTTGCTGGTACGCATGGTAAGGCTGACCGTGCGGATCAACTTGCGTTCCGTGGTCTCGACGGCAGCCTTGGGGGCAGCGTTGCTGCGTCCGGTAAGACCGCTGCCTGCGGCGGTATCCGCCATCATGTAGGTTTCCTCTGCGGCAGAATAGTCCATGGCAACGCTTTCGGAGGCGCCGTAGGTACCCCGGGCGGAAAAAGCTACATTCGTTGCAGATTGTTCCTTGGGGGACATTTTCTGGCTGTTCCAGTCAATATTGCCTGCCCAGTTTGCGCCCACCAAAAGCACAAGCGCAGCAGCAACAGGCAGCACGGCCGTCTTCCAGCCCTTCCATTGCCAAAGAGATTTCTTGCTCATCTGTACACGCTCCTCTCGCTGAATCTGTTTCATCCAACGTTCTTCAAAGGATGGCGGCGTGGAAACAGAATACAAATCCTTCAGGCGTTCATCCAATGCATCGGTCATTTCATTATCAGGCTTCCATTCCATTGGCCATCCTCCTTCCACGAGAACAGACGAGAGAAAAGCGGACTGAGTTCCATTCTCTGTCAATAATTTTCTTCCAACAATTTTTTCAGCGCTTCTTTGGCCCTGCTCAGGCGGCTTTTCACCGTACCCGGGGCAATGGCAAGGGCTTCGGAAATCTGCTGGTAATCCATGTTTTCACCGTAGTAAAGGGTCAACACCGTCTGCTGCTCCAAATTCAGCCGGGAAACCGCTTCCCACAGCCTGTCCTTTTCGGCCTTCTGTTGATATACCTCGTCGGGTGTAAGGGCAGAATCGGGAGTTTCCGGAGCCTCGTCATCCCACTGGGCTTCATGCTTCACCCGGGCGGATTTCAGGATATCCAGACAGGTGTTGTGGGCGATACGGTACAGCCACCGGGCAATACCCTCTCCACGATAATTATCAAAGGAGCGGAATGCCTTCAGCATGCACTCCTGTGCAGCGTCCTCAGCCTCTGCGGGCCGTTTCAGCATAAGAAGGCAATGCCTGTAAACCATGGGCGCATAAGGGCCGCAGAGAGATGCAAACCGCTCCGAACGACGGGTACCCTCCATGAGCAACGCCTCCTTTCCATAAATCAACAAATACAGTATACCATATTATCGCCTTATGAGCAAAACCGTCAAATCATTGACGTTGGTACCGGTAGGGCCGGTGAAGATGAGCCCATCCACCGCCTTCAGCCCATGATACGCATCGTTACGGTTTAAAACCTCCGTGAGATTCATCCCTGCACCGGCCAGGCGCTCCAGTGTATGCTCATCCACTGCGCCGCCGGCGGCATCGGTGGGGCCATCCGTCCCATCAGAACCAACGGAGAAAAGCAGCGTATCCCTGCATTGGCTCAGGACCGCAGCTGCAGACAGGGCAAGCTCCTGATTGCGTCCTCCCTTTCCATTGCCCTTTACATGTACAACGGTTTCTCCGCCGCAGATAAATGCAAGGGAACGCTCCGTATTTTGATGGCTCAGCGCAACACTTCCCAGAAAAACACCTGCCTCCCGTGCCTCGCAACAGAGCCTGTCAGTAAGGAATATGGGCTGATAGCCCAGAGCCTCGGCAGTGCGTGAAGCCGCTTCGCAAAGCTGCCTTACACTGCCGGTGATGTAATTATCCACATGATGAAGGTTGCTGGGCAGAGGCATCCTGACGCATTGGGCAGCCTCTGAAGAAAGGTGGAGCCCATACTTGCAGACTATCTGCAATGCTTTCTCCGGGCTGCCCGTATCCACGCAGGCAGGCCCGGAAGCGATCACGTCCAGCCTGTCTCCCAGGACATCGGAAAGAAGCACTGAAAAAACCCTGGCAGGGGCGCAATGCTCCGCAAAACGACCGCCTTTCACCCGGCTCAGACGCTTGCGGACGCTGTTGATCTCGCTGATGGATGCACCGCAGCGAATCAATTGCTGATTTACGCTCTCCATCTCTTCCGGAGAAATCATGGGTACTTCAAAAAGAGCGGAACCGCCGCCGGAAACCAGAAAAATCACAGTATCCTCAGGCCTGAGATCCTCCGTCATGTGTAACGCTTCCTCCGTGGCAGCATACCCTGCCCTGTCAGGCACAGGATGACCAGCTTCCCGGATCAGCAGCCCGGGAATATCTCCCCGGGAATGTCCATATTTGGTTATCACAATACCGCCTTCCACACGACCCCTGAGCAGCTCCATGGCTGCGCTTGCCATGCTCCATGCGGCCTTACCAATGCTTACCACATACAAGCGTCCATTGCCCCAGTTTTTTCCCTGTAGAGCCCGCTTCACGGCCTCTCCCGGCATGACCGACGCAATGGCTTGCTGTATGATTGTTTCGCAATGATGGCGTAGTTCCATATTTTCCTCCCAAATAGATACTGATGGTATCTTTTCGCCGCAGCAGCTCCGGAACCCTTTTCCTGTTTATTGACATTCCAATAGGGCAATGCTAAAATAAATTTTGTTCTGCATAATGCAGTACGGAAAGGAGATCATCACTATGACCATCAACAAGAGAATGTCCATCGGCGAAGTGCTTCGCATGGATGGCGATACCGCTGCAATTTTCATGAGCTTTGGCATGCACTGCCTGGGCTGCCCCCACGCTACCGGCGAAGCCATCGAGGACGCCTGTGCCGCCCACGGCACCAATGCCGACGCCCTTGTGGAAAAGTTGAACGAATTCTTCGCTTCCAAAAACTGACCCCGTGGAAAAAGATGTGCAAAAGTGGCCTGAATCCTTGTGATTCAATCACTTTTGCACTCTCTGTTTTACCTGTGGAAAACTTTTCTACATATGTGGAAAATGCATGGAAAGAATGTGATCACTCTGAAAATACAGAACCAGAACGAAGCCATGTTTATTGCCTGCCAGATGGAGCGGGGTGCAATAAAGCACTATTCCCGGGCAATGCAGCTGATGCAGGCCCTGGGGCGTGAAAACGAGCCTCTTTACGCCCGTATTGCAGCCATGCTGGACGAGGAGCAGAGCCATCTGGATCAGTTTTGCAGTTACACCGATTGCAGCCAGATCTCCCAGGACCGGCAGACCCTGCTTACTGCCCTGATGCAGGACTGGCTGTTTAAAGGTGGTCTCATGGGCGCTGCCCGTCAGGGCATGATGGAGGATATTCCCTCTATGATTCAGTATGCCCAGGATTCAGAAGCTCTTTCCGCAAAGAAATACCGTGAATTTGCCGAAATGACCTCCGACGAAGTCACCCGGCAAACCCTGCTCAGCATTGCCGCAGAAGAGGACAAGCATTTCCTCGAACTGAATGGACAGGAAAATGTCTGATCTGCCCCCAAAAGGAGTACTATGATGTCCGCTAAAAACCGTATCCTGCAGCTTACGCTGGGAGGCGTATTTGCTGCGCTGATCTGTATTACCACCATGTTCCTCAAGATTCCCGTCCCCATCACTCAGGGATATGTCCATCTGGGCGATGCGCTGATTCTGCTCTGCGCCTCCTTGCTGGGCTGGCTGGCTATTCCTGCCGCCGCCATCGGCAGCATGATGGCAGACCTGATCGCCGGCTATCCTCTTTACTGCCTGCCCACCTTCATCATCAAAGGGCTGGTGGCAGCAGTGGTAGTGTTGATGGTAAATCACAAAACCCCTCTGTGGAAAGCCATCATCGCCTTTGTCGCTGCCGAGCTGGTAATGGTGGCTGGATATTTCCTTGTAGAATGGCTGGCTCTTGGCTACGGCCTTGCTGCTGCCGCTACCGCAGTGGTGCCCAACCTGCTGCAGGGTCTCTCCGGCGTTGTGCTCGCTTCGCTTTTCCTGCATCCTTTCAGAATGATTTATCACCGGGCCTTCCGGTAAGGCATATATCCGGACCTTTTCCCGCCGCAATTCAGTATGCGGCGGGTTTTCTTTATGCGCATCGGGCCTTATTTGCGAAAAACATCCAGGGTATGGTTGGAATATCCAAGCATATCCACCCGTTCGCATACTGCCAGATGGTACTTGACAAATACCTGATAGGTTTCCTCATCCATCTCTTGTAGCAAATCCTGAATATGGCAGGCATAGCCGTCCGTCGCAACAAAGTGCAGCGGCTCCACCTGGAAGTGGCTGCGAAGCCTTTCTATATCCTCCCGGCGATGCAGCTCAAAAATGTCCCAGGGGTTGGAAAAGGTATCGAAGGTTTCCGGGTCGATCATGCACTTTTCAATAATTTCATGTATTTTTCCCCGGCGGAAACCGTAGCTGAGTATGCTGGCATCCCCCATGCAATAGGCAACAAAAACAATGCCGCCCTTTTTGGTAACACGAATGGCTTCCGACAACGCCTTCAACTTATCTTCCTGGGTAAAGAGATGGTACATGGGCCCAAGCAGCAGGGTGATATCGTAGCTGTTATCCGTAAATGCAGAAAGATCTACCGCATTCCCCTGCCGGATGGTGATCTTTTCCCCGGGAATGGTTTTTTGTTTAAACTGTTCGATATTGTGCTCCAAAAGCTCCACCGCATCCACCTCATAGCCCCGTCTTGCCAGGGCATGGCTGTAGCGACCCGTGGCCGCGCCGATTTCCAGAATGCGCATGCCCGGCTGCAGGTATTTGTCCACATACTTCATGGTGGTGATGTATTCCACTTTGCCGTGACGGGTCAACAACCGCCCTTCTTCATCGCAATCCTGATAGAATGCGTTCAGGTAATCCTTTGTTTCCATTTTACTTCCTTCCCTTCATTTCAAAATTTATATATAAAAACAGCGCAGGCCCCATGGATGCGGTAGCCTGCGCTGCGATTTTCCTGTTCCGGATCAAGCGGTGACAAAATCCGGGTACCACAACACAAGCCCTTTACGCCAATACCAGGCAGGAAAGGACTTAACGTCGAAATACAGCTTGCTTGCATTCAGGGCCATGCTGCGGCACCTCCTTCGGTAAAAAATTTCTGTGATTCTATCACACTGCCGCACAGGCTGTCAAGATGATTTGTCAGAAAAAAGGGAACATTTTCCGTCCCTTTTTCGTTATTTGAATATAGCCATATTCAAGTATTCCGGAGGTTCTCCCATGAATTGTTTCCGCAAAAGGGTTTTTCTGCTTTTGGCCATAATCTTTCTGGCGACGCAGACAACCATCGCATCTGCTGACACCATCACGTTTTCTTCAACGGGAAGCCTCTGGTTTTTTCCCGACGGAAGCATGATCCAGGGGCAGCAACTGCCGCTGGAAGAGGGGGCCGTCACACCTGCCCTCATCTGTTTTGATGAAAGTGGCCGTCAGCGCTGGACGCATACCCTGTCGCATCCGGCCGTAGGAAGAAGCTACATCGTTCAGGCCGATCCCAGTACCTTTGCCTACCTGTACCATGATGAAGCCAGCCGCTTTTATCTTGAATTCATCAGTGCCGCAGGCATCCTGCTGAAAACGGAGCCGCTGCCTGAATCCATCCGGGAAGCCATCCTTTATGAAGGCGGGGTCGTCTGCATATCCTACACCACCAGCGGCGTTCTGCTTACCCTGCAACCCTTCCAGGGAAAGAGCACGGATTATGTCCTTGAGGCCAAAACGAGAATGACCCTTCATCCGGCTGTAACGCTTGGGAATGACCTTTTCATTGAAGCACGATATCGTGACGGAAATGACCAGTCTGCCATATCGCAGCTTTGTATTCACGACGGAGAAATATGGGAATACGTTTTGGGAGATGGTTTCCGCTGGATCATCAAAAACCGGGCCCCCAACAGCCTTGGAGGCGTAACCCTGTTTTGCCAGCTGGATGCCGAAGCAGGGCCGGAACTGTACCTGATCGTACTGGATGCAGCAGGAAACGAACGCAGCCGGGCCAGGGTGGATTCCCTTTCCCCTGCCATGGACATCAGCCTGGCAGAATGGAACGGCAGCGATCAATATCGGCTTTACGGCTCCAATGGTTCTCTGTTTGTGGAAGCGCTTGTCAGCGAACAGGGGGATGTGTTGTCCTGCTCCACCTTCCCCGGTGCACCCGGATATTATGTGCGCTATACAGGTGCTCAGATCTATGCCGTATGTTTTAATGCGCAGCTGTCCACCTTTGAGGTTATTCCTTCCCAGTCCATACGCTGATATCAAGGAGGTTTTTTCCGTGCAAACCATTGCTGCCCTGTTTACATCCATACTGGTGCTTTTTGCCGGTTGCCTTCCCATTGGCGGCCGGCGTCCTGCTGCCCAGTACAGCCAAAACATCCTGCTGTCCATAGATTACCCCGGGGCCGGTATGGGCACAAGGGCCATGTGCGCCGGAGCAGATGTGATCGTTATGACCGACGGAACTATCCGAATTGAAATGGATGATCTTGGTTTCACCGGCACCAGGGTCTTTGACCCGATCCAGATGACCCAAGAGGATTATGAAAAGCTGCTCCAAATTGCGAAGCCAGAAAAAATCGCCCGGCTCAAAGTCCGGGATGGCGAAGCCTGTGACGGCAACTCCCGTTACATCACGCTTTATGACCAAAACGACGAAGCTTTTCTCCGCATTGGCGGCTATATGCCCCAGGGCAGAAAATTCAACGAAACCTACCGAGCCATTCAGAAAATACTGGATTCCTATGGCGTAGGCGAAGCCGTGCAGCAATGGCGGCAAAAGCTTATGGACGCAGAATAAAGCCCAAAAGGCAAACCCGGAGAAGACTGAAACTTCTCCGGGTTTGCTGTTTCACTTTTACTGGAATACCCGCACACGGATTGCGCCGGGGATCGCCATCAGCTGGGTCTTGAGGGCATCGTCGGGAGCCTTGTCCAGTTCCAGCACGGACACGGCAACGTCCTTGCGGCTCTTGTTGACCATGTTGTCGATGTTGATCTTCTTTGCGCCGATGGCGGCAGAGAAGGCACTGATGATACCGGGCAGGTTGTCGTGGATGATCATCACACGCACGCCGTTGGCGGCACCCAGATCGATATCAGGCAGGTTGACGCTGTTCTTGATCTTGCCGGTTTCCAGGTAATCCTTGATCTCCTTGGCAGCCATGAAAGCGCAGTTCTCTTCGCTCTCGGGAGTGGAAGCGCCCAGGTGAGGAATGACCACGGCGTTCTTCATAGCCAGCACTTCCTCGGTGGGGAAGTCGGTGACGTAGGAAGCAACCTTGCCTTCTTCCAGAGCAACGGTCATATCGGCAAAATTGGCCAGTTCTGCACGGCTGAAGTTGAGCAGATGCACGCCGTCCTTCATCTTGGCGATGGCATCAGCATTGATGGAACCACGGGTGGCATCGATGAGCGGAATGTGGAAGGTGATATAGTCAGCCTTGGCGTAGAGCTCATCCAGGGTATTGCAGCGATGCACGGCACGGCTCAGGCTCCATGCGCTGTCAACACTGATGTAGGGGTCGTAACCCACAACTTCCATGCCCAGGCCCTGGGCGGCAGTGTTGGCCACGATAGCGCCGATTGCGCCCAAGCCCACAACGCCCAGCGTCTTGCCACGAACTTCGGGACCCACAAACTGAGCCTTGCCCTTTTCCACCTGCTTGGGGATATCGGCGCCGTTGCCCTTGAGGCCACGAGCCCAGTCGATACCGCCCACAACGTTACGGCTGCCCAGCATCAGGCCGCACACCACCAGCTCAGCCACGGCGTTGGCATTGGCGCCGGGGGTGTTGAACACGGCGATACCACGCTTGGTGCACTCGTCAATGGGAATGTTGTTGGTGCCGGCGCCAGCACGGGCGATGGCCAGCAGGCTGTCGGGCAGATCCATGTCATGCATGGAGGCGGAGCGAACCAGAATGCCATCCGGCACAGGCTCTTCCTTGGCGATGAGGTAATTGTCAGCATCCAGCTGCTGGTGGATAATATCGGAAATAGCGTTGAGCGTCTGAATCTTAAACATTATGCATTCTCCTTTTCAAAGGCTTTCATTACTTCAACCAGCTTCTTTACGCCTTCCACGGGCATGGCGTTGTAAATGCTGGCACGCATGCCGCCCACGTTACGGTGGCCCTTGATATTGACCAGGCCGTTCTTGGTGCAGTACTTAATGAAGGCAGCGTCCTTATCCGCATCGCCGGTTACGAAGGGAACGTTCATCAGGGAGCGGCATTCGGCCTTCACAGGGGACTTGAACAGCTTGCTCTCGTCGATGTAATCGTAGAGGATCTGAGCCTTTTCCACGTTGATCTTGTTGATGGCAGCAACGCCGCCCAGGTCACGCAGCCACTCGAAGCCCAGCTTGGCCATGTAGATGCCGTAGGTGTTGGGGGTGTTGAGCATGCTGTCGTTCTTGGCCTGCAGTGCCCAGCTCATCAGCTTGGGGGTGTAGGGCAGTTCCTTGCCCAGCAGGTCTTCACGGACGATGACCACGCACACGCCGGCGGGGCCGATGTTCTTCTGAGCGCCAGCGAAGATCATGCCGAACTTGCTTACATCATATTCCTCGGAGAGGATGTTGGAGCTCATGTCTGCGATCAGCGGTACATTGCCGGTATCGGGGATCTTGGGGAAGCGGGTGCCGTAGATGGTGTTGTTGGTGGTGATATAGGCGTAGGCTGCATCCTTGTTCCACTGGATAGCGTCCACATCGGGAACGTAGGTGTAGTTGTCGTCACGGGAAGATGCGACGATGTTCACCTTGCCGTACTTTTCTGCTTCCACGGCAGCCAGATGGGCAAAGTTGCCGCTGTCCACATAGTCGGCCTGGCCGTTCTGACCCATCAGGTTCATGGGAACAGCGCTGAACTGGAGGGTAGCGCCGCCCTGCAGGAACATGATCTTGTAGTTGTCCGGGATCTTCATCAGGTCCTTGAGCAGGGCAACGGTCTCGTTGTAAATATCGATGTACATGGCACTGCGGTGGCTCATTTCCATAACGCTCATGCCCTTATCCTGATAAACAACCAGTTCCTTCTGGGCTTTTTCCAGCACGCTCTCGGCGATGGTGGCGGGGCCGGCTGCGAAGTTAAATACTCGTTCCATGGTGAAATTCCTCCTATAAATGATCCTTGATGGATTCCTCATTTTGATAAGCGGGACGTTTTTCGCCCTATGGGCGATTTTCTGCCGCTGGACATATTATGCCTGAGAACACCAAAAATTGCAACCCCATCCTTTGTATTTTTCCTGTATTCCGCCTCCAATCAATTGTCCAAAAAAATAACAGAAAAAATTTGCATAAGGGTATTGCTTTTTCCAGATTCATTTGCTATAATAATCAAGCTGTTTGAGAGAGCAGCATGTGGGCTCGTAGCTCAGCTGGATAGAGTGTTTGACTACGAATCAAAAGGTCGTGGGTTCGAATCCCGCCGGGCTCACCAAGAAAACCCTTGCTTTGCAAGGGTTTTTCTTTTGCCAAAAAGCCTGTTGCAACAATCTTTGCAACAGGCTTTCTTTTATCGTTCTTTACTTACTGTTTACTTGGCGAACATTGCCTGAAAGTACAAGGCAACCTGTTCCGAATCCAATTTCCAGCAATCATCGCCGCAATATTCCTGGCAGATTCTTTCCGTTTCGTCCCAGCTTTCCACATCCATCAGCATGTACTGGTTATCCTCGCCATTCTTTGTATCGAGTTTCACAACCGCAACTCTGTTTTCGCCGTAGCCAAAAACATAATATATGTATTCATCTTTATTGCCGCCCACATAAACGCCTTCCGCTTGAATGGAAAGCCTTTCTGTTTCCTGCCGCAACTGAGCCAGATTCGCCACTATGCCGACATATACCAAGCAACCCACATCTTCGCTCCACTCTTCAAGAGATGCTGATGTTACCACCCCTTTCGAGTTCATTCCCGTAAAAGGTATCCAGGCCAGCTCTTCGCTGGCTTTTTCCTTAGGGGTGACAAAAATTCCGTTGGATTTTTCTGCCATAACCGTCAGAGGCAGCAGCGCCATTACCATAGCGCACAGCAGACAAAGCATTCTTTTCTTCATTGTGATTTTCCTCCTTTTTTGTTTCAGTCTGTTCAGCCAAAAATCTGTTTCAGCAACTCGCCAATGGCTTCAGGATCGATCTGTAAGTTAGTATCATCGCAGAACACCTGGCAGATGCTTCCATTTACTGCGTGGTCGTCAACTTCCACAAGCAGATATCTGAAAGTTACTTTTGCCGTATCAAACTCAATAACTACGCTGTGGGTTTCATCATAACCGGCAACGATATATGCCATATCGCCCTTTGCCCCACAGTATACATCCTTCCCATAAAAAACAGTGTCTTCCACCTCGTTGCGTGCAGTGCGAACATCGTAAATCGACAGCAGATACAGCAATGCTCCGCCTTCTGCATAGAACAAAGCTGAAGGAGATTGCTGCAAAGCAGCATCCTTGGCCATTCCTTCAAACTCAACCCACTGCAGATTCCCATTCTGCGCCATCCCCACCACCGGCAGCAACGCCATTACCATAGCGCACAGCACGCAAAGAATCTTCCTCATTTTCACGTCTCCTTTTATGTCATTTTTCTGCAATTTATGCATTTTTGTTAAATCGCAGTTGCGTATATCCGTATTATAAGACCTCTCCCGGAAAAAATCAAGGACTATCTCCTCACTTGCGTAAAAGCAATTGTTTTGCTATACTATTTCAAACAAAACGCTTGTGCGTATAACATTATGAAAGGTAGTGCCTTTATGAAACGCTTTGTCAGTCTGCTGCTTTGCATTACTCTGCTGCTTGCCCTCGCCTCCCCCGCCCTTGCCGCCCGTAAACGCAGCGGAGACTACGAGTACGAAATCCGCAATGGTGAAGCTGTCCTTTGCTACTATCACGGCAATTTTGAAACGGAAGCCAAAATCCCCTCCAAACTGGGCGGCAAGCCTGTTACCGAAATCGCCTGGGGCGCATTTGGTGCGCTTTGGATGCTTGAATTTGTAACCATCCCGGACAGTGTCATAACCATCAGCGATGAAGCTTTCCTCAACTGCACCGGCCTGACGGATGCCTATATCGGCAAAAATGCCCGCTACATCAACGGCAACCCCTTCGACGGCTGCACCAATCTCTATGTCATCCGCCTTTCCGAAAAGAACGAGTATCTTGAACTGAACGGCCCGGCCCTGTATACCAAGGAACCCTATACCCTGGTAAGCTACCCCGCCCAGTGTATGGGTACCACCTATACCATCCCCGAAGGCGTGACCGGTATCGGCGACAGCGCTTTCAGTGGCGCCGCAAGGCTGAAAACTGTTGTGATCCCCTCCACCGTGACCAATATCCACCGCACCGCCTTCAACGACGGTTATGGCAGGAAAATGAACATCACGCTGGACGTGAGCAATAATCCCTACGCAAAGCAGTACGCCATCGAAAACGGTCTCAAGTACATCGACTGAAGTTCCCACCCACACAAAACCCGCCCTGTCCGCATTCTCACGGACAAGGCGGGTTAAACTTTTATAGGCTTATTGCTTCTCTTCGCACTCCATCTCCCGGCACTTTACATGCACCTTTTCCAGCCATCTCACCAGTTTATCCCTGGGCAGCAGCCAGTTCACCAGCAGCGCAAAGGCCACGCCAATGCCGGTATCCAGCATACGTTCCAGCGAATAGCTGATGTAAGTATCCACCGGCGTATTGAACAAAATAATGCAGAGCACCACGCCGCCGGGCTGCACTGCGCCAGGCCACCTGAAACCCTGGCTGGCAAGGATCAGCATCAGCACGCCCACAAAGAGAAAAATCAACATCGGCCATTCCTTGCTGCCATCGGGATAAAAAATGATGTACACACGGAACAGCAGCATGCCCAGGAGACCGCCGATGATGGTTCCAAAAAAGCGGTTTCCGCCATTCAGCCGGGAGGAGCTCATATCGCTGCCCAGCCCGAAAATGGCGCCGATGCAGGCAAAGGTGGGGTTCCTGTCCACCAGAAAGTAAACCAGCGCACAAAGCGTAGCCGCCAAAGCCGTTTTGATACTCCTCAGCCCCACATGCAGGTGAAAATGCTGTCCGTTCTGCTCCATATGATCCCTCTTCATCCGTGTCGCTTTTCGTGCGTCATCAGGCGCACGGTTTTTTATTATAGCACGGTTTTTGGAGGAAGCAAGCACTTAATCAAGCAAATCAATATATGCCTGAACCTCTGGCGCATTCTCGCTGAGGTTTTCGGTTATGATCAGACCTGCCTGTGCATAATCAGGCCGGAAACGATAGGGCAGGTTCAGCTTTTCGCAGACCTGATGGGCTGATGATCCCTCTGCAACGTAATAGATCACATCAGGATATATCTCCAGCATAGCTTCCATCATGCTGTATTCTTCCGTACAACAGACAACTTCCTCCGTATCATCCGGAAAGCAGATTCGTTTCAGCTGATCGTTGTTGTAACCAAAAAAGTCCCTTACCTCCACGCCGTCGGCGATAATCACCGTATGCACCGGGCTTTCACTGAAGGTGTCATACAATCCTCCCTCATCGGTAGGGCCCTGAAGAACAACCCGGCATTCCTGCGTCCTGTTCCCCGGACGTGTTACGGTGGCCGGGACCAGAATCACGTTTTCGGCATTGCTGCATCCTGAATAGAGGTGAGCCTCGCTTCCCATCCAAAGCACATAGAATCCGCAGACCATTCTCTCAAACTGCGAACGATTCCGGGAACGAAACTGGAAGTGATTGTAGAAATCACGGTCGCTCATTCCGTATACTTCCTGTTCTCTCCAGTCCAGCCCCTTCTTCACAGTGGCATCATCAAAGGCGATCTCATCCCCATGAATCAGTCCTTCCATTATGATCGGTTCCCGTTTCTGCCCATCAGAATCAACGGGCAGATTCTTGACGGTTACGGTTACCACATCCCCTTCCACCTTATACTTGCCCTTCAGGGACAGACCCATCATTTCGACCGTAACTTCCTTTTTCTTGCCCTCGCCGAAATCCAGCACCAAAAACTCGCCGTGCGTCTTTCCCACATATTCGCCTGACAGAGTGCTTTCCTTTTTGTTCCAGAAAAAGCAACTGTTACAAAGAGCGGCCAGCAATAGAATCCATGCGGTCAATATGCGTTTTTTCATTTTTTGCCTCCATATTTGCAAAGAATAAATCCCTTTGTTCCGAATGAAAGATAAA
Organism: Clostridiales bacterium; assembly: GCA_015056145.1. Classification (GTDB taxonomy): domain Bacteria; phylum Bacillota; class Clostridia; order Christensenellales; family Aristaeellaceae; genus Limiplasma. The sequence goes on along the minus strand of SVGY01000025.1, from coordinate 16,326 downwards.
CGCAAATAAAGTATACCATTTTTTCCGCCAGATTCAAACAGCAAAAAACGTGCGTTTCAAGCGCACGTCTGCAAAAGCACGCCTTCTGCCAGGACTGTTCAGCCCTTTTTTATTACACATATGCCAAGAAGCGCCATATTCTCCTTCACGCCCGCTTCCAAGTACTCCTGATCCCGCAGCCCGTACTCGTGCCCGGATGCAAACCATTCCTGCCATGCCATATCGTTGCATTCCATTTCCCAGGTATGCACCGTTGCCTCATCCGGGTTAACACCCAGGGTTTTCTCCCACCAGCTGCGGCTGTGGAAGGTGGCGCAGTCTTCCTCCCCGCCCCACTCGAGCATTGCGGGGGAGGGTTCTTTCTCCTCTTTCAGGCCGGGCACAGCAATGAGCGCCACTCCGCCCGGTTTGATCAGCGGCAGAATTTTCTCCGTAAAAAAGCCCTCTTTGCAGGCAAAGTAATGATAGGCATCCACGGAAATGATACCGTCAAAACTTTCCATGCCAAAAGGAAGCCCTTTGGCGGCATCCAGCTGCACGGCCAGCGTCTTGTCCCCCACGCCCCATTTTTCCAAGCGGCGCTGGTTATCCGTGGGATTCGACCACAGATCCACCGAAATCACAGCGGCTCCTGTTTCCTTTGCAACAAACATACTCACCAAGCCGCTTCCGGCCCCCAAATCCATCACCCGCCGGCGCAGGGATACCGGGCTCTTCTCCAACAGCTCATCTGCCAGCCGCAGGCAGTTGGGGCCCATCATATATTCCTTTGTAAAGAAATCAACATATTTATTGCTTCTGAAATAATTCATCTCCACATCCTCCTTCGGGCGCACCTGTGCTGCCCATGCACCAGTATACCCGTTCTCTTCAGGGAATGAAATCAACATTTCCGTTTAACTGCAACAATAGAATACGCCCATCCATATGAAGATGGGCGCAATGTTTATTTTCTGTTTTTGGACAGAATGCGGTACACTGCCTGTGGCGAAAGGAAGAACTCCTCCGCAAGGCTTCGTACGCTTTCACCCTCCGCATAGCGGCGGCAGATTTCCTGGTTGCGCAGCAGATCTGCGCAGCGGGGCTGCCTCAGGGCTTGCTGCCGGGGAATGTATATGCATACGCCCTCGGCGTACTTCTGCACTTCAAGAAACAGCGCTTCAGGCAGAAGTTCTTTACCATTCTGGTAGCGCATGTGCTTATCTCCTTATGTCATAATGAAGGAAATCAGCACAGGCCGCCACGGCGACGGACAGCCTGTGCTGTCACACTGCCGTTGCCATCATGATAGTGATCTTCTTCAAACGATCAAACCTCCTTTGTTATTCAGATCCATCCTCATCAGAATAACACGAAAAGAGTCGTCCAATCAAGTGCGTCCTGCCTTTTTCAGACAAATTTCGGGAAGGATTGAAATTTTGCCTGTTACACGATATAATATAGCTGGTGCATTATCACCAGACGGAGGGAAACCAGTGTACAGGTTACTGATCGTTACGGAGAACCAGACTGTTGAGGATATGTTCGGCGCCATGACCGGATGGGAAACCATGGGTTTCAAGCCGCCCCGTATCCGTGCCACCTGCGGAGATGCGCTGGAGTGCATGCGCAAGCACGCCATTGACGCCATCGCCATTGACGATTCATCCATCTATGATGAGCTCAGAACCCATATTTCCGAAAAGTGCCCCACCATGCTCCGCTTCCCCATTATGGATAATGCCGAGGATCAGTGGCGCATCATCCGGGAGCTGGATCGCATGCTGGGTTCCCTGTATGCAGATCGTTCCAACGACTACTACGATCTGCCCGGCGCCCTTGTAATGACCCAGGAAAAACTGATCAAATCCATCGTGTGCGGCCTCATTCCCTCAGAAAAGGAGCAGGCTACCCGCCTGTTTATGCTGCGCTGCATGGAAAAAACCAATGTGCCTTGCATCCTGGCCCGCCTCGGCATGGATGCGGACGACCCCTTCCTGACCAGCCGCTGGCACTACGGCAGCGACCGCCTGGAAGTGGCTTTGCGCAATTTCTTTGGCAATGTTCAGGATGGCATGCGGCTTCATGTAGCCGTTATCTCCCCCGAAGAGGTTCGGGTATTGTGCTATCCCGCCGATGAAACCTCTGTTCTCATGGAAAAAGACGTGGCCGATTATGTGAAGGATACGGTGGAGCAGATCGGCAATTATCTGGGCCTTGAGATGAATATTCTGGAACTGCGGCCGATTCCCGGCCTTAGCGTGTTCGCAAACGCATAATCACTCAGCCAAGCCAAATGGCTTACACGTTTGAAAGGAGCGAAACTCTATGGGACTGTTTGACGGAATCAAAAATATCGTAACCAGCCAGCTGATCGACGTTATCGAATGGACCGACGACAGCAGCAACACTCTCGTTCACAAGTATGACATGAACGGCAAGGAAATTATGATGGGCGCCCAGCTGACCGTGCGTGAAAGCCAGCTGGCCATCTTTGTAAACGAAGGCCAGCTGGCCGACGTATTCCAGCCCGGCCGTCATGAGCTGTCCACCCAGAACATGCCCATCCTCACCGCTCTGAAGGCCTGGAAGTACGGCTTCAAGTCCCCCTTCAAGAGCGATGTATACTTTATCAACACCCGCCAATTCATGGACCGCAAGTGGGGCACCTCCAACCCCGTCATGATGCGCGATGCCGATTTCGGCATGATCCGCATCCGTGCTTTCGGTTCCTTCTCCTTCCGTGTGACCGATGCCACCGCCTTCATGAAGGAATGCTTCGGCACCAACAAACTTTACACCGTGGAGGATGTGGAAGGCCAGATCAAGAGCATGGTCGTCAGCGGCCTGAGCGATGCCATCGCCCAGAGCAAGATCCCCGCCCTGGACATCGCAGCCAACTACGACGAACTGGGCGGCTTCTGCCGTGAAGCCCTCAACCCCAAGGTGGAGGCTCTGGGTCTCACCCTGACCAACTTCGTCATCGAAAATGTAAGCCTGCCCGAGAACGTGGAAAAGGCCATGGACGAGCGCACCTCCATGGGCGTGCTGGGCGACATGGGCACCTTTGCCCAGTATCAGGCTGCACAGGCCATGCGTGAAGCCGCCAACAACCCCAACGGCATGGCCGGCATGGGCGTTGGCATGGGCGCAGGCATGGGCATGGGCCAGCTGTTTACCCAGGCCTTCGGCGGTAATGTTGCCGCACAGCAGCCTGCACAGGCCGCTCCCGCCCCCGCAGCCCCCGCTGCAGCCACCACTTTCTGCACCGCTTGCGGCAAGAGCATCGCTGCCGGCAGCAAGTTCTGCCCCGAGTGCGGCGCTCAGCAGGTAGCTGCCAACCCCGTTTGCCCCGGCTGCGGCAATGCCGTAGAAGGCGGCGCCAAATTCTGCGCCAACTGCGGAACCAAACTGGGCTGATCGTTCCGATTTCCATCCAAAATGAACCCTCCCCCGCCCCCTGCCGAATGCGGCACAGGGGCGGGGGAGTTTTTCTATGGTTCAACTTGTTGTAACAGTCTCCTTGTGGTAAAATAATACATTGTGAAACGGCTCAATAGCTCGATTGAAACCTTCAAAAAAGGAAGAAGAAATAGATGAGATTGCTTTCCCTTTTTTCCGGATGTGGTGGTATGGACCTTGGCTTTGAAGGTGCCTTTTTCTGTCTGAAAAAATCGGTAAACATCAAACTACACCCCGACTGGATAACTCAGGATTTGGGAGATTGGGTAAAACTCGCTCCAACCGTTTTCGACACAGTTTTTGCCAACGACATCAGACCGGATGCAAAAAGGGCATGGGTTGAATTCTTTTCAAAACGCAAAAAAAACGCCGAACATATTTATCAACTAAAAAGCATTGTTGATTTGGTAAAACTTGCTCGTTCAGGAGATATTGTCTTTCCTTCATCCATCGACATAGTTACTGGCGGATTTCCTTGTCAAGATTTCTCCGTTGCAGGAAAAAGGATGGGTTTTCAATCCAGAAAAAGTCATCTTGGAAAGCTTCTCCAATGCGATGAAGCCACCGAAGAAAACCGTGGACAACTGTATATCTGGATGCGCGAAGTCATTTCCATAACTCAACCCAAACTTTTCGTCGCAGAAAATGTGAAAGGCCTGACTAACCTAGATGACGTGAAGACTGTAATTGAACACGATTTTGCATCTGCCGGAGGCGCTGGTTATCTTGTTGTACCTGCGCAGGTTCTCTATGCTCCTGATTATGGTGTGCCTCAATCCCGAGAACGTGTCATATTTTTCGGATTTAAAAAAAGTGCCTTAAAAAGCGATGCAATCAACGCCCTGTCAAAAGAGATTATTCCTTCAGAATACGACCCCTACCCCACAAAAACACACGGCATAATCGGTCAACCGATAGTAACCTGCGATGATGCCTTTATCGGCTTAAAAGAGCCCGATGACTCCTGTGACATAGCTCAACAAAAATTCTCAAAAGCAAAATATATGGGATCTCATTGTCAAGGACAGACGGAAATAAAACTTGACTCAGTCGGACCAACCATTCGTTCCGAACATCATGGAAATATTGAATTTCGCAGACTGGATAAAGAGCATGGCGGAAAACACTATAGAGAATTAGAAAATGGGTTGCCAGAACGGCGCCTAACCGTTCGGGAATGTGCCCGTCTTCAAACCTTTCCTGACGATTATCAATTCATTCTCCCAAAAACAGATTTGCACAGCAGTGTTTCTTCCAGTGATGCCTATAAAATTATTGGAAACGCTGTTCCCTGTGTTTTGGCATATAACATTGCAAAAAACATCGAATCTAAATGGCATTTGTATTTTAAGGAGGAATAAAAATGCTTGTTTCAGTCAATCCAGCTCCTTCTCTGAAAGAATTTCAATCCCTTATGGAACGAACGGACGCTGTGCTGAATGCTGATGCCGTTTCAAGAAAGACTTATTATTCATCAAGAAACGGAAGCCTTCTGGAAGATGATGTTAAATCAGCGCTTGACCAATGCGCAAAAGGCACTCCCTTTGAAAACACCATAGAAAAAGTATCTGGTCAAAGATTCCCGGATATTGTTGCCGCCAAACTCTATGGAGTTGAAGTAAAAAGCACAAAAGAAAATCATTGGACTTCTACAGGAAGTAGTATTTTGGAGACCACCAGAATTTCAGACGTAGAAAGAATCTATATGACTTTTGGAAAATTGGGTGGTAATCCTGTAGAGTTTTTATCCAAGCCGTATGAACAATGCTTATACGGCATTGCCGTAACGCACATGCCGAGATACTTAATCAATATGCAATTGCCGGCCGGAGAAACAATCTTTGATAAAATGGGAATTTCATACGACGAACTACGAAAAATGGATAATCCTATTGCTCCGGTATCAAAGTACTATCGGAGCAGACTCAAACCGGGAGAAAGTCTATGGTGGGCTGGCGATTCGGCCGAAGAAACTGTTTCCGCTACCGTCAGACTATGGAAAAATTTATCCGTTGAAGAAAAACGCCGGCATACCGTTTTTGGATGTATAGAGTTTCCTGAAATTTTTTCCGGCGATTACGATCGTTATTCCTTGTGGCTCACCTCTCAAGGAATAGTTGACCCTCATATCAGAGATCAGTTTTCTGCGGGTGGAAAGGAACAAATGCAGCTTTCATCCGGAGAGCATTTTCCATTTCCCGGAGTTTTCAGAAGGATTTCTGGCAATTTGGATCTTTTTCTACACATCATTTCGCAAAAGGGAGAAGCCTTGCCGTTGGAAAATTGCCCGGTTAAAGGCAAAAAACTGTCTAAGCGAATTCTGTTGTGGTGTGATTCTGTGTCAAGAAAAACTTTTATTGACTATGAAGTTTCTATGGATGCACTATGTGTTTTGTTTTTCCACGCATCATATCAGTCTATAAAAGACAACATCTAAGAACCCTCCCCCGCCCCCTGCCGAATGCGGCACAGGGGCGGGGGAGTTTTTCTATGCTGTCATTTCCTTTTCCGAATCGCCGAAAGGTGAAAAACGCTGTCCAAAACCTTTTGACGCACTTTCCGCATAATCAGCGTTTCTTGGCAAAGTAGTTCCAGTGAATCACCGGCTTGTATCCGATTTTCTGATAAAAAGGATTTCCTCCGCCTGTCATGTGGGTTGCGCCCAACGCTTTGGTGCGCCGGTACATCTCCGAAAGGGCCGCCGCAGCAAGGCCCATTTTCCGGCATTCGGGAACAGTGCACAGGGGTTCCATGTAGGCAAGTTTGTTTTCCGGCGTCCACCACATGCCTGCATAACAAACGTATTCTCCTTCGGCATTTTCAATGCACACATCCAGATGGACTGTCTGATGGGGAGCTGTTTCGATCAAAGCCGCAGCTGTGGTATCGCCATTCCATGGGCCTTCCTCTGCCTCATGGTCAAAGCCCTTCCAGCAACAGCGACAGGCCTTGGCCGGGTCTGCCTCCCCTACAGGAACAATGCGGAAACCTTCCGGCAGCGGATAGTCCAGCGGCTCGGCAAAATCATACAGGCAATCCCAATAATCCATCACCCGCTGATACTCCTTTTTTTCCACAATCTTCAAAAAAGCCTCCTGGCCTCCGAAAATGACCAGACGCTGTTTTCCCTCAAAGTCCGGCATATGTTTTTCCGCATGTTCCACCATTTCCTCCGCCAGCATTTCATATCCCGGGCGCAGGCTGAAAAATACATCCGTGGAAGGATTTTCATAAAAAACAACGCCTACCATGGTATCCCCGTCAAACCAGAGCCGATTCCGGTAAAGATAGCTCTTATCCATCCAGGTAGAGCTGAGAGCATACTCCAAAAAGGGCGCAGGCACGCCGTTACGCCAGTCCCTTTCGTATATCTCCAGCATAAACTGGTACACCGCCATATGATCCTGCAAGAATCGATAAGGTCGGGAAAAAAACTTGCTCATAAACTCAGCCTCCTTGTATATGTGTAAAGGCGATTTGATTGTAGCGCAAGGCGAAAGATTGTGTCAAATGATAGGTTATGAAAAAAGCCCGCCGGAGGCGGACTGCTGGCTGTCAAAAAATGCGCAGGGTGCAGGGGGATCATCCCCCTGCCGGGTGTGGGCAGAGCCCACATTCCTTGTGCCGCAGCACTTTCAAGAAAGCACAGCGAGCACCGAAGGTGCAAGATTTGCGGCTTTGACTGACAAGAATGAGGTTTTTCGACAAGCTGAAGCCCGCCGGAGGCGGACTGTTTTTCTATGAACTCAGTTGGCAAAATGGGTGTGCTTTACCTTCCATTTTTCAAGGGCGATGCCCACCCAGAAAAGGTAGATGCCAATAGTAACGATGCTCAGCAACAGCCAGAGAATCCATTTGCCGAAAAGCTGTGTGGCTTTTCCATCAAAGGCAAGGCGGTGTCCATTGATCACCGTGTGCTTGATCTTCCAGCGGTACTGCATACACACTGCCCAGGGATAGCAGATGCCGAAGGTGATCAGGGTAACGAAAGCGCCAAGCAGGGCGTAGCCGATCTGCTGGGACAGTTTTCCGTCAAAATGGGACTCCGTGCCTGCACCCATGTTGATGGTAATGTTCTGCTGGTAAGGGAAAGTGTTCATGGTGAGTTCCTCCTGGATATATATTTAAGTTTTTACTCGAAACAGGATGGGGGAAATCAGGCAGATTCCAATCAGAAGAAGAAGTGCAAACTGCACAAAAGTTTCATCCTTGGTGGATGCATATGCGATGAGCAGTCCGGCAAGCACTACCACCATGAGCAGAAAAATGATTACCTTGGCTTTCATCAGAATGCGCTTTCGTTCCGTTTGCTCTTGAAGCTTCAGGTGTTCGATTTCCAATTCTTTCAGACGGATTTTCTCCTGAACATCCGCCTCCCGGATACGGGCATTATCTACCGATTCATAAGTATACTTTACCCTCAGCGCCTCATCTTCCATAAAAACCCGAGTTCCGCAATAGGGACAAAACTTGCCGTTTTCTGCAAGCTCCGCATGGCATTGAGGACAGGTAAGAGCAATCATTTTCATTTTCTTTACCGCCTTTTTTATCTTTATTTTATTATATCATTTATACATCGAAAACGCAAAGTCCTTTCTGTCCTTCCAAAAGCAAGGAGTAGAAAACCCCCGCCGGATAACCGGCAGGGGCCCAATGTCACTTTTTCTTTGTACGGAACAATAACGGAATTACAATGCAGAGGACGGGGAGCATAAGCATTGCAAATGACATATAATCATCATTTGTTCCCCCATAGTCATTTTTGACGAATACATATGCCAGAAGCAACCCCACCAGCACCAGCACCAGCAGCACAGCCACCACCACCTTTGCCGTCTGCGCTGCTTTTTTCTGCTTTGTCTCCGTCTGCATTTTCAAATATTCGATCTCCAGTTCCTTCAGGCGTATCCTTTCATGAACGTCTGCTTCCCGGATGCGGGCATCATCCACCTGCTGATAGGTGATCTTCTGCTTGGCAGCATCATCCTCCATCATTACCAGTGTGCCGCAATGGGGGCAAAATTTGCTGTTTTCGGCGAGAGTTCCCTGGCATTGAGGGCAAGTAAGGGCAACAACTTTCATCTTCCGTATTCTCCTTTCCCTATTCTGTTGACAGTATACCTGCGGCGGCATGAAACGCAGTCTACTTCTGTATACATTTTTATCGTCCCGTTGACAGGCCGCCCCATGCGTGATACCATTGACCACGGAACCCATATGATGGCTTCTTCGGGGCGGGGTGAAAATCCCCACCGGCGGTACAGCCCGCGAAGGAGGACGCACCTGTCCTCCCCGATTCGGTGAAATTCCGAAGCCGACGGTAAGGCGCAGTGCGTCAAGTCCGGATGATAGAAGAACAGCCGCCTGCTTGCAAGCGTGTTGTCCCTGATATGCGAAAGCCATCAGGGACAATTTTGTTGCAGCCTTGCCTGCAGAAGGAGGACTTCCATGACCCAGACCAAACGCAAACCCTTTCTGACCGTCCACAAACTTACCACCATCGCTATTCTTTCTGCCATTTCGGCGGTTCTATTCCTTCCGCCCTTCGAAATTCCCGTGGTGCTGTTCTACAAACTGGATTTCAGCACACTGCCTGCTTTGCTGGGCGGCTTTGCCATGGGCCCTCTGTCTGGCATGATCATTCTGGCTATCAAATCTGCCCTCGGTCTTCTGCATACCACCACCAACGGCGTGGGCGAGATCGCTGACTTTCTGATGGGACTTGCCATGGTGCTGCCTGCCAGCCTAATCTATCAGCATCTGCGCAGCCGCAGGGGTGCCGTTATCGGCATGATCGTCGGTACCGTGGTAGCCATTGTGATGGCTGTTCTTTCCAACCTGTATGTGCTGATTCCCTTCTACAGCGTGGTGTACAACATGTCTCTGAAAGAAATCATCGGTATGGGTCAGAAACTGTTCCCCGCAATCCAGAACGAGTGGAGCTTCGTACTGTTCATTACCGCTCCCTTCAACCTAATCAAATGGGCGCTTATCAGCCTCATCACCGGCCTGATCTACAAGCCCCTCTCCCCCATTCTGCACGGCATGCAGAAAAACCGCTGACAAGGAGGCTTTCCTCTTGACCTTTCACACTTTCTCCCCGGAAATGACCCGGCAATTGGGCTTCCGCCTTGCCCAGCAGCTCCTGCCCGGCGATGTGCTCATCCTCCGGGGCGATATGGGCGCAGGCAAAAGCGAGTTTACCCGGGGCATTGCCCGCGGCCTTGGCATAGAAGGCTATCTGCCCAGCCCTTCCTTCACCATTATGCAGATGTACGAAACCGGCCGGTTGCCCCTGTACCACTTTGACTGGTACCGGCTGGAAAGCGAAGAGGAACTCTACGAGCTTTCCATGGAGGAATATCTCTACGGCAGCGGCGTGGCTGTGGTGGAATGGCCCAGCATGGCGGAAGAAGCCGTGCCGCAAACCCATCTGGAAATCACCCTTTCCCCTGCAGGGGAAGATCAGCGGGAAATCACCCTGCGTCCTGTGGGCAATTTCCATTCCCTTGACCTCAATCTTCTTCTGGAGGATGCACAATGAATCTGCTTGCCATTGATACTTCCGGCCCCGTATGCGGCGTGGCTGTAATGAAAAACGGCGTTCTCTGCTACGAAGCCGTGGCCATGAACAAGCTGACCCATTCCGTCAGCATGATGCCCATGGTGGAGGAAGCCCTGAACAAATCCTCCACGGATATTTCCGAGATCGATCTGTACGCAGCCGTTACCGGCCCCGGCTCCTTTACCGGCGTACGCATCGGTGTCAGCGCAGTCAAGGGCATGGCTCACGGCGCAGGCAAACCCTGCATCGCCGTGGATGCATTGGAAGCCCTTGCTTCCGGCATCGGCCTTGCTCCCTGTCTGCTTTGCCCCATTCAGGATGCACGGGCCGGTCAGGTGTACGGCGCCGTATTTGCTTCCGGCATGCCGGTGAAGCGCCTGTGTGACGATATGGCAGCCAAACTGCCTGAATATCTGGATATTGCGCTGAGCCTGGCACAGCCTGAACAAAAGCTGCTCTTCACCGGCGACGGCGTACCCACCTACCGCACCGCCATTGCCGATGCGCTGGGCGATCGTGCCCTGTTTGCCCCTGCGGAAGCCGCCTATCTGCGCCCCGCCTGCGTTGCCGCCCTGGCTTGGCAAAAGCAGAATGAAGCCGTGGATTATCTCACCCTGCAGCCCCACTACCTGCGTGCACCCCAGGCAGAGCGGGCCCGCAAAGCAAAACTGGCAGCAGAAGGAGCCGAAAAATGAGCATTATCTACCGCCGCATGGTTCGGGCCGATGTGGAACAGGTCCACCAGATTGAGCTGGACACCTTTCCTGAACCCTGGAGCCTGCAAAGCTTCATTGACGAAATGGAACGCAACGCCTGCGCCCGCTACATCGTAGCCGAAGAGGACGGACAGATCCTCGGCTATGCCGGCGCATGGCTCATCATGGACGAAGGCCATATCACCAACGTGGCCGTGATGAAAAGCCGCCGGGGCGAGGGTATCGGCAAAGGGCTGATGCAGGCTCTGATGCAGTACGCTGCCAACATGGGCGTACAGTACATGACCCTGGAAGTGCGCAAGAGCAACCTCACCGCTCAGAAACTGTACCACGGCCTGGGCTTTATCGACCTTGGCGTACGCAAGCGCTACTATGAAGACAACGGCGAGGATGCCCTTTTGCTGGTATGTCAGGATATGCCCCCTGTGGAAGAGGACTTTTTTGAGGCGGAGGAGTGAACCTCTCTATCTGATTGATACACAAAGCGGACTGTTTCAGAATTTGTTTCTGAGCAGTCCGCTTTTGCTTTATGGCCAATGATCGCTTGTTCATCAATCTGCTGCACACCATGCAAAACCCTGTTTCATCCACTTCCAGGGGACGCAGTATCCGACGGAGATTTGCTCCCGCAACGCAGATCTCGCCGCCGATGTGTTCAGGCATTTCCGGTTTATATCCGATACTTCCGCATGAGGGGCACTGATTGAGCCATTTTTCAAGCTTCGGATACTTTTTCAGGTACCAGCTGATTTCTCTTTCCTTCATAACAGACTCCTTTTCCTGTGTGCATTCTGGAAACGCCCACTTCATTTTTAGCTTACGGTTATTCTGTGTCAAATGGCTTTTTCTTTGGAAAAGTGTTTTTCCGCTTGAGAACCGCCTCGATTTATGTTATCCTTGCATACAGAAAAACCCACAAAAGTATGCGGTTTCACACCGCTGTTTACAGGAGGTATCTCCCTATGAAGATCAACACCGCTCCCATGGGCTGGAACAGCTGGAACACCTTTGGCGCAAACATTTCCGACGAGCTCATCCGTGAAACTGCCCGTTTGATGAAAGAACAGGGCTATCAGGAAAAAGGCTACGAATACATCGTCATTGACGACTGCTGGAGCCTGAAGGAACGTGACGAAAACGGCCGTCTTGTGCCCGATCCCGAAAAATTCCCCAACGGCATGAAGTCCCTTTCCGATTATCTGCACTCTCTGGGCTTCAAATTTGGCATGTACTCCTGCGCCGGCGTGCGCACCTGTGCCGGCTATCCCTCCTCCTACGATCATGAGTTTGTGGATGCACAGACCTTCGCAGAGTGGGGCGTGGATTACCTCAAATACGATTTCTGCAACTTCCCTTCCAGCGCTGATTGCAAGCAGCGTTATGCCCTGATGTCCATGGCCCTGAAGGCATCCGGACGGGATATTCTCTTCGCCGCCTGCAACTGGGGCCAGCAGGAGCCCTGGCATTGGATGAAGTCCCTGGGTGTGCATATGTACCGCTCCACCGGCGATATCTTCGACAACTTCAAGTCCTTCACCGATATCTTCAAATCCCAGCTGGACAAGTTCTGCATGAGCGGCCCGGATTGCTTCAACGATATCGACATGCTTACCGTGGGCATGTACGGCAAGGGAAATGTAGCCGTGGGCCAGACCTGCACCGATGCGGATTACCGTACCCAGTTTGCCCTGTGGTGCATGATGTCCGCCCCCCTGATGCTTGGCGCAGACATCCGCAATCTCAACGATTTCTGCAAGGATCTGGTGCTCAACAAGAACCTTATCCGCATCAATCAGGATCCCGAATGCCGTCCTCCCTTTGTGGCCTACCGGGGCCGTGTTATCAACAGCGGCTGGGACGAGGAGGACCAGAGCTGGTGGCGGGAATATCCCGATACCGGTTTCACCCTCTTCAAGCACCTCAGCGATAACGAGTTCGCCATCGGCTACTTCAACTTTGCTCCCAAGGACGGCGAGGTTCCCTTCACCTTTGCAGACGTTGGCCTGCCCTATGGCAGCAATGTGAAGTTTGCCTTCACCGATGCCATTACCGGTGAGGATCTGGGTCTGCACCGTGACTACTACAACCTGATCGTTCCCGCCCATGACTGCCGCATCATTCTGGCAAAAATGGTCAAGTAATGGAGTACTGCACCCAATGCGGCAAGGCCCTCACCCGGGATGAAGTGGCCGTAACCAAAAAGCTGGTCAACCGGGGAGCCACCTCCTTCCAGTGCATCAGCTGCCTTGCCCGCCACTTTGAAGTGGCCGAGGACGACATTACCGAACGCATTGCATATTTCAAGGCTTCCGGCTGCACTCTTTTTGAGGCTCCGGAAGCCTCTGAATGATACCCACAGGAGGATACGCCCCTTGAGTCAATCTGCCCTCCAAAATCAATCTTCAAAAAAGAAAGGCCGCCTGAGCATGCTGGCGGTCATCTTTGCGCTGGCATGGCCCACCATGCTGGAACAGCTGATGCAGACTGCCGTGCAGTACATCGACACCGCCATGGTGGGGTCCCTGGGCACCGAGGCCACTGCCGCCGTTGGTGCCACCAGCACGGTCAACTGGCTGGTGGGCAGTACCATCTCCGCCATTGGTGTAGGCTTTCTGGCCTACATTTCCCAGGCCTTTGGCGCCGGAGAAAAACAGCGGGGCGTTGGGGCTGTGGGACAGGCGCTGCTGTCCGTGCTGGTGGTCGGCAGTCTGTTTACGGTGCTCACCACCGCCCTCAGCAGCCGGATTCCCGTATGGATGCAGGTTGATCCAAAAATCCGGAAGCTGGCTTCCCAATACTTCCTCATCATCTATGCGCCCATGCTGTTCCGCACCGCCAGTATTATTCTGGGCACGGTGCTCCGTGCGGTGGGCGATACAAAAACCCCCATGCGTGTGGGTATCTGGGTCAACCTTATCAACGTGGTACTGAACTTTTTCCTTATCTACGAGACCCGACAGATCAGCCTTTTCGGCCTGAAAATCACCATGCCCGGCGCAGGGCTTGGCATTACCGGCGCAGCGCTGGCCAGCGCCGCATCCTTTACCTTCGGCGGCATAGCCATCTTCCTGACCCTTTGGCGGCACCCGGTCATCTCCCCCAGGGGCCAGAGCCTGAAACCGGATATGGCTGTGCTCAGGCCCTGCCTGAAAGTGGCCTTCCCCAACATGCTGCAGCGTTTTGGTACCTCCCTTGGCTATGTGGCCTTTGCCTCCATGATCAATGCTTTGGGCGATGTTTCCACCGCAGCGCACACCATCGCCAACACAGTGGAATCCGCTTTCTACATTCCCGGATACGGCATGCAGACCGCTGCCGCCACCCTGGCCGGCAATGCTTATGGCGCCAAGGATAAAGAACGCCTTCATTCCCTCTCCCGTACCATGCTGCCCCTGGAAATCATTCTGATGATTTTCTCCGGCGGTCTCCTGTTCCTCTTTGCTCCCCATCTGATGGGCCTGTTTTCAAAGGATGCCGAAGTCATCCGTCTTGGCACCACGGTACTGCGGATGGTGGCCGTGTCTGAGCCTTTCTACGGCGTGCCCATCATCATCGAGGGCATGATGCAGGGCGTAGGCAAAACCGTGACCCCCTTTGTATTCAATATCGTGGGCATGTGGGGCGTGCGCATCGTAGGCACCTGGATCATGACCACCTTCTTCGGTGGCGGGCTGATCTCTGCCTGGGCCTGCATGATCGCCCACAATCTGCTCCTGTGCCTGCTTTTCAGCATTCATTTTGCCACCGGGCGCTGGAATCCTCTCCGGGAAAAAGCAATGGAGCCCTGATGCTTTTCCGCCACTGTGGACTTGTGGATTGTTTTGTGCTATGATATGCTGGAAGTATGTTCCCACACCTGCGTTATTCCCCTTTCCATGCGGGAAGCAAGACCTGATAAAAGGATGGTTTGCCATGAGGAAACACCATTTTCTGAAAACGCTGATGCTGATGCTCCTGGCCATAATGATGCTATGCCAGCCGCTTATGTGCTTTGCAGAAGGCGAGGAAGCCGTTGAGGCCACAGAAACCGAAGCAACTGAGACCTCCGCCCCTTCCGAAGGCGAAGAGGCCGACGAAAACACTCCCAAATATTATGCCTTTTCCACCGTTGCCCTGAAGGTGCGCAAGGAACCCGACAAGGGTTCCACCGGCGTGGGCAGCATTCCCAAGGGCTCCACGGTGTATATCCTCCGCCTTGTCAATGACAATTGGGCCTATATCACCTTTGAACGTGGCAACGGCTATGTGCAGACCCAGTACCTGCAAAACATGACCAGCTACGACGGTACGCCCATTGAAACCGAACAGGGCGAGCAGCCTTTTGATGCGCACATTGAGGGCTTTACGGCCAACTTCAAGTCCCATACCGTAAAGGCCGCCAAAATGTACGAAAGCGCCGATACCTCCAGCAAAACCGTCGCCAACATTCCCATCTACACCGAGGTGATCGTAAGCCAGGTGGATGGCGACTGGGCTTATGCCTGCTACAAGGATCGCTACGGCTTCATTCCTGTATCCTCCCTGTTCAAGTGGGACCGTCTCACGGTGGATGCCGGCGATATTCCCGGCCTGGATGTAATGCCCGTACTGGCTTTTGTGAACAAGAGCACCGACATTCTCGACCCCAACACCAACCAGGTGCTGCAGACCATCAACCCCGGCGCAGCCCTCGCAGTATTCGAGAAGGATTCCATGGGCCGTTATCTTTTGCCCTATGAACGGCAGGACGGTTTCATTTCCGAAGAGGACGTTGCCTACACCATTCCCGTGGTGCCGTGGCAGGATGCCCAGCCCGGCGATATGATCGCCTGCTTCTCCACCTACTTTGCTGTAGGTATCTCTTCCCCCGCCTATCAGGGCCGCAACTGGAACATCCACCTGGCCTCCTCCATGATCAGCGGCGTTACGCTGGATCCCAACGAGGAATACGACCAGTATCAGATCATTGGTCCCTACCGCAAATCCACCGGCTACCACGCAGCCCCCATCATGAAGAAGGATGCCACCATGGGCTACGGCGGCGGTACCTGCCAGGTAAACACCACCTTCTACCTTGCCAACATTCAGGTGCCCATGATGATCACCCACCGCAAGGTGCACGCCGAAGTGGGTATCTACTATGTGCCTCAGGGCTTTGACGCAGCCGTTGGCGGCGGCAACATCAACCTGACCCTTTACAACAGCCTGCCCTACCGCATCCGCTACCAGATGATGAACAGCGACGGCGTACTTACCTGCTGTATCTTCCGGGATGTGGAGTAATCACACCAAAAAGACCCGCTCTTTCCAGCGGGTCTTCAATTTGCAAAAAAAGCGCAACGTGGCGGGAGGGTTCTTAAGGATGAATTGATCCCACAATGAAACAATGAGCATCCGGCAGAAAATGTCGGATGCTCATTTGCTTATGGGGCCAACAAACGCAATGCACCGGAACAGTGCGTATAATTGTGCCCTCCTGTGGATTTTGGGCTGCTCGCCAAATTGGAATTTGTTAGATAAGTGTTTCCGAGAATATCTGTTTCAATACTTCTGATGGAAGTTCCTGTTTTACATAGACTTGCACCATTCCTTTAGGCGTAATCTTATAGCCTTCTAATTCTTCCT
>SVGY01000024.1 GCA_015056145.1 Clostridiales bacterium | reverse complement strand
TGGCATCGCCCAGGGTGGAGAGGGTCATGGTGATGGCGGCAGTCAGGGTGGTCTTGCCGTGGTCAACGTGACCGATGGTGCCGATGTTTACGTGGGGCTTAGTACGTTCAAAATGCGCTTTAGCCATTTGAATGTTCCTCCTTGTTAGTTGTCAGGTGAATGTGAAAGCAACGAATGCTCAGTTACTGTTTATCAGGCGTTGGTGGACTTTGCACCGGTGACCTTTTCGGCAATGCTCTTGGGCACTTCCTCATAGTGGTCAAACTGCATGGAGAACAGGCCACGGCCCTGGGTGCGGCTGCGCAGGTCGGTTGCATAACCGAACATTTCGCTCAGCGGCACGAAGGCGTGCACGGTCTGCTCGCCAACACGGGCTTCCATGCCTTCGATGCGGCCACGACGGCTGGAGATGTCGCCGACGACATCGCCCATGTACTGGTCGGGGATGATGACTTCCACCTTCATCATGGGCTCCAGCAGGCAGGGATTGGCCTTGGCCATAGCCTCTTTGAAAGCCATGGAACCGGCAATCTTGAATGCCATTTCAGAGGAGTCCACATCGTGGTAGCTGCCGTCGAAAACGGAAGCCTTGAAGTCTACAACCTCGAAGCCAGCCAGAGGACCAGCCTGAGCGGCCTCGCGGATACCAGCGTCGATGGGGGAGATGAATTCCTTGGGAATCACGCCGCCGACGATCTTGCTTTCAAAAGTATAGCCGACGCCGGGTTCCACAGGCTCGATCTCGATCCAGCAGTGGCCGAACTGGCCGTGACCGCCGGTCTGACGGACATAGCGGCCTTCGCCCTTGGCAGCCTTGCGAATGGTTTCACGGTAGGCAACCTGGGGCTTGCCGACGGTGGCTTCCACCTTGAATTCACGCAGAAGACGATCCACGATGATTTCCAGATGGAGCTCGCCCATGCCGGCGATGATGGTCTGACCAGTCTGCTGATCGGTAAAGGTTTTGAAAGTGGGGTCTTCTTCAGCCAGCTTCACCAGAGCCATGGTCATCTTGTCCTGACCGGCCTTGGTCTTGGGCTCGATGGCAACCTGGATAACGGGATCCGGGAACTCCATGCTCTCAAGAACGATGGGGTTCTTCTCATCGCACAGGGTATCGGCGGTGGTGGTGTCCTTGAGGCCCACGATGCCGCAGATATCGCCGGTGTAGACGGTATCCAGTTCTTCACGGTGGTTGGCATGCATCATAACCAGACGGCCCACACGCTCACGCTTGTGCTTGCTGGAGTTGTAAGCATAGCTGCCGGATTCCAGCGTACCGCTGTATACACGGCAGAAAGCCAGCTTGCCAACAAAGGGGTCGGTCATGATCTTGAAAGCCAGGGCAGCGAAGGGCTCGCTGTCAGAAGCCTTACGTTCGATTTCCACTTCGGGATCATCGGGGTCAATGCCCTTGATGGCGGGAATGTCCAAGGGAGAGGGCATATATTCCACGATGGCGTCCAGCAGGGGCTGTACGCCCTTGTTGCGGTAGGAAGTACCGCAGAGGACAGGGGTCATGGTGCAGTTGATGGTGGCGGTGCGGATGGCGGCGTTCACTTCTTCTGCGGTCAGCTCTTCGCCTTCAAAGAACTTCTCCAGCAGGGATTCGTCGCTCTCAGCAACGGCTTCGATCATCTGCTGATGGTACTCTTCAGCCAGATCCATAAGATCAGCGGGGATCTCTTCCTCACGCACGTCCTTGCCTTCATCATCGTAATAGATTTCGGCCTTCATGCGAACCAGGTCAATGATGCCCTTAAAGTCGGATTCCTTGCCGATGGGCAGCTGAATCGGTACGGCATTGGCGCCCAGCCGTTCCTTCATCATGGAAACAACACGGAAGAAATCTGCGCCCATGATGTCCATTTTGTTGACGTAAGCCATACGGGGTACGTTGTACTTGTTGGCCTGACGCCAAACGGTTTCACTCTGGGGTTCTACGCCGCCTTTGGCGCAAAACACGGAAACTGCACCGTCCAGAACACGCAGACTGCGTTCAACTTCGACAGTAAAGTCAACGTGGCCGGGAGTGTCGATGATGTTGATCCGGTGATTTTTCCACTGGCAGGTGGTGGCAGCAGAGGTGATGGTAATACCACGCTCCTGCTCCTGCTCCATCCAGTCCATGGTAGCCGAACCTTCATGCGTCTCACCCAGACGGTGGGTGCGTCCCGTGTAAAACAGGATGCGCTCGGTGGTGGTGGTTTTACCGGCGTCAATGTGAGCCATGATGCCGATGTTGCGCACCTTATCCAAAGGGTGACTTCTAGGCATATAAGGGGGTCTCCTTTCGAATACACATCAATTCTTTCGCCGCATAGTCCCTTTGACCGTGCAGCCTTCCGGGAAGCCGCAACGGCTTCCGGGGATAACCGCTTACCAGCGGTAGTGAGCGAAAGCCTTGTTGGCTTCGGCCATGCGGTGCATTTCTTCCTTGCGCTTCACGGCTGCGCCGGTGTTGTTGGCAGCATCCATGATTTCGCCGGCAAGACGCTCAGCCATGGTCTTCTCGCCACGCTTACGGCTGAATTCAACCAGCCAGCGCAGGGCCAGAGTCTGGCGACGCTCGGGACGGATTTCGATAGGTACCTGGTAGGTGGCACCGCCCACACGGCGGGCCTTAACTTCCAGCTGGGGGGCAACGTTGCTCAGGGCAGCGTTGAACATTTCATCGGCGGCCTTGCCAGTCTTCTCGGCAACGGTCTCGAATGCGGTATAGCAGATGCGCTGGGCAGTACCGCGCTTGCCATCCAGCATAATCTGGTTGATGAGCTTGGTTACAACCGTGGTCCCGTATACGGGATCCGGCAGAACCTCACGCTTGGGAATAAATCCACGACGGGGCATTTGATTTCCTCCTTCGTTGAGGCGAATTTCTATCGCCGCAAGTGTGCGTTGGCACAACGCAAGATGCAATGGGTCCAGATGCGCTAAAGCGATTGGGTACAGACTTTTGACGGCCGTCAGCATCAGCCGCTCCCTGCGGGCAAAAGCTACTCATTCCGGCTTACCCCTACCTGGTGGGAAAGTCACGCGGTGTCCCTTTGCGTGGCGTGTGGGTTGTGCGCCATGCTGGTTCCTGCGCCCACTCCAAAGTAACCTGCAAACCCTTTATCGCAGAAACGGCTTACTTCTTGGGCCGCTTTGCGCCGTAGAGAGAACGGGACTGCATACGCTTGGCCACACCAGCGGTATCCAGAGCGCCGCGGATGATGTGGTAACGAACGCCGGGCAGGTCACGAACACGGCCGCCGCGGATCAGCACAACGCTGTGCTCCTGCAGGTTATGGCCGATGCCCGGAATGTAGCACGTACCTTCGATCTGATTGGTCAGACGAATACGGGCGATCTTACGCAGGGCGGAGTTGGGCTTCTTGGGGGTCGTGGTCTTAACGCTGAGGCATACGCCGCGCTTCTGCGGGCATCCCTGCAGGATAGGAGCCGTGGACCTGTTTTCCATCTTTTGCCGTCCCTTGCGGATCAACTGATTGATCGTGGGCATGGAAACACCTCCGAATTGATTTTCTGCCTTCTGCCCCCGGAGAGGGGTGAGGCAAGCGTGCTGCCTCCGCCGCTTGAGCGAGAGGGGCATGCTTCTTTTGTTTTCTATAAAATCGCCGCAACCCCCGGCGTTTTATAGCTGCTGTGTGGCGTGCCGTGATTATTTCAGCACGGCTGCGGCAGCGGTTTTCACGCTGACGCCGCAGAGCCTGCCAAGCTCCTGCATGGTATCCACAGTCGCAACGGGAGTAGCCTTTTCCGTGCACAGGTTTTGGATCCTGTGGTAGATAAAGCCGTCGGCATCCTTTGCCAGAAAGACCTTTGCGGCCGTACCGGCATTCAGCGCACGGAGAACCTGTTTGGTTCCGGCAATGCGTTTTTCAGCGTTGAGCAGCTCGTGCTCCATACGGGTCGCCTCCTTCTGGTGGTAGCCGCTCCTGGCGTTTCTGCCTGCGCTTTTGTACCTTTATCGCACAAAATGGGCACACAAAAACACGGATTGCGGACAACTATCAAATAATAGCACGTTTTGCAAGCCGTGTCAAAGGTTTTTTCGATTTTTTGTATCCGTTTTGTACTTTTTTTGTTTTGACCGGTGCGGCAAGCGGATCAGGCCTTGCCGTCGCAGCCGAAAAGGCGCATTTTCTTTTCCACTTCGGCTTTCACAGCCTCCACGGCATAGTTGACAAGGTCGGTAAGCCCTGCGCCAGGAGCATAGTGCTCGCTGATGGCACGGGCGGCGGCGACGTTGATGTCGGTGAAAATATTCATTTTGCAGATGCCCTTGCTGATGGCCTGCCGGAAATCGTCATCGGTAAGGCCGGAGCCTCCGTGGAGCACCAGAGGAGTATCGATGGCGGCTGCAATTTCCTCAATGCGTTTAAAATCAAGTTTCGGTGGCAGTTTGTAGGCTCCGTGGGCAGTGCCCACTGCAATGGCCAGTGCATCGGCGCCGGTGCGTTCGATAAAGTCCCGGGCCTGATCGGGCTGAGTGTAGAAAAGGCTGGGGTCAGTATTGGAGCCATCGTTGTCGCCCACATGACCCAGCTCCGCCTCAATGGTTGCGCCGTAGGCATGGGCAAGCTCGGCCATTTCTGCCACTTTGCGCACGTTGGTTTCGTAATCATCGGTGGAGCAGTCATACATAATGGACTTGAAACCCAGCGACAGGGCTCTTTTGCAGGTTTCTTCCTTCAGACCGTGATCCAGGTGAACCACTACGGGAACCTTGGCCCGCTCGGCCATGGGCAGCAGGAGGAACGCCAGGTCATCCAGGGGGCCGTAAGGAAGCAGGATCTCTGCGGTGCCGATGATTACGGGGGCATTCAGCTCCTCGGCGGCGGCGATCACGCCCCGGGCCAGCTCCAGGTTGGTGGTGTTGAAAAGCCCGACAGCGTATTTGTTTTCCTGGGCAGGGAAAAGAACATCATTCAAGTTCGCAAGCATTTTTCTTCCATCCTTTTGCAATCATGGTTTCCAGTTCGGGAAGAGACTTGATGCCGCTGAGTGCGTCGTAGGCAGCAACGCAGCATGCCCCTTCGGCGGCTGCCAGGGTAACAGCCTTGTGAAACCCGTCGCCACGCAGTACGGCGGTGAGAAAGGCAGCGATGCAGGTATCCCCGGCTCCGGTACCGGACAGGACTTTCTCCGGTACAAAGCTGCATTCAAAGCCCTCTTTGCAAGCCCATTGTGCGGGGTTGAGGTCAAGGGCAGTGCACAGCGGGGTGAGGGTGGCCTCGTCAGCGGAACGATAGTAGATGCCCCTTGCGCCGCATTTGATGAGCACAACCCTGGCGCCCATGGAAAGAGCGGCTTCGGAAAGCTTCTGCATATCTGCAAGGCGGATGCAGTCGGTGGCGTCGCCGCCCCGGGCCTCGGTCAGCCAGCGATGGTACATGGTCTTGTCCAGCATAAAGGCAAGTTCTTCGGCACTGGGCACGAAGAAGTCCACATAGGGCAATACCCGGGAAAGAATGGCTTGCCAGTCTGCCATGCCGCCCTCGGAGGCAGGGTCGGAAGCGGCCATATCCAGCGATGTGGCAACCCCCATTTCCTTTGCATGACGGAATATACGTTCCAGCTCCACGCCGTTGTCCTGGAACAAAAGCCGCATCAGGGGAGGATAGCCGAAATGCATCAGGCTGGCGGAACGAAAGGCATCCCAGTTCATATCGTCACAGCAGAAGGTGTCGTTTGCACCCGGATCGTGCAGAAAAATGCGGTCAATTCCAGGCGGCGCCAACACCACGGAATAGGATGTGCTGCTGTTTTCTGAAATGAGAAGGCCTTCGGCAGCGTTCTCGGCTTCAAAGGCGGCCCTGACCAGCTGGCCCATGGCGTCGCTGCCGATTTTGCCCTGCAGCTGAACATCCACCCCCAGCCGCTTCATGGCAAGGCCTGTGTTGGCTACGGCTCCGCCGGTGTGGATATCCATACCATGCATTTGCACAAGCTTGCCCGGCACAAGCACGGAGGAAATATCAGCGGGGATGCTTCGTCCGGGGAACATGGGGGTCAGGTCGATGCACACATGTCCGGCACAGATGGCTTTTTTCATGCAGTTGCCTCCCTTTTGCGAAAGTGGGATTGGACAGGAAAGAAAAGAACAGATCAGCCCTGGGCGGCCCATTCCTTCCAGAGGGCCTCGTCTGCGCCCACGGTGACTTTGCTGCCGTTGCGAACGATGGGGCTGATGAGAGCGGAGGGATCGTTCAGCAGCTCGGCAATAATCAGGCTGTCGGTGGACATATGCGCTACGGGACGTTCCAGCGCCTTTTTGCCCTCCCGGTCCACCAGCGCCTTGGCGCCGGCTGCACTGACAAACACATCCAGTTCCTTTTTGCCCAGCTTGTGTTTTTTCAGATCCAGAAGCTGATAGGGGATCCTGCGCTCCTTGAAGAAGCGTTCTGCTTTAAGCACATTGGGGTTTTTCTTGCTGAAGTAGATCTGGATGTTCATGGAATCAGCTCCTTTTCAGGCGGGGGCGGATATCGCTGCCGATGAAGGAAACCCTGCGCCAGCAGGAGGTATCCATCAGCCGGGAGGCGATGCGCTCGGTGTAGCGTTCCTTCAGTTCAGACATGGTAAGGTTTGTGGAAATAACGGTATGCAGCCCTCTGAGCTGGCGCTCGTTGAGCAGATTGAACAGCTGAGTCACGGTGATGTTCTGCATCAGAGGTTCGGTGCCCAGGTCGTCAATGAGCAAAAGAGGGGCCTCCATCAGGGGTGCGAGAGGTGCGGAACTGTTTTCCATATAGCCTTTCCGGGCAAGCTCCAGCAGATGATAGGCGCTGGTGTAGGTGGGCTGGAAGCCCCGCTGGGCGGTGCGGTGGGCAATGGAACGAAGGAGGTAGGTTTTGCCAAGACCGCTGTGGCCCATAAGGAGCAGGTTCAGATGGGGCGTATCCGGAAAGGTATCGGCGAAGGTTTCGCAGGTTTTGCGGATCAGGTCCGCCATTTGCCGCTGGGTAACGCCGGAGGCTCCTTCGGGTTCCTCGCTAAAAAGCTCGGAGTTGAAATTTTCAAAGGTCTGCTGGTCGCCGGAAAGACCCGCTTCCTCCAGAAGGCGGCGGTTCAGCTCCTGATTGAGGCAAGTGCACATGCGCCGGGAAGGATCAAAAACATAGCCTTCATCCTTGCAAAGGGGGCAGGTGTATACGGGCTGCAGATAATCCTCGGGATAACCGCCGGATACGAGCTTTTCTTTAATCTGGCGGTTCATATCAGCCATGAGGGAAGGCAGGCTCTGCTGTGCTTCGTGGTTCCGGCCTGCATTGAGAATGCCCGCACGGATGGTGCCCATGACCATGGCGTGGCGGCGGGTCATCAGCTGGCCAAGACCAGGAATTTTTTCAGAGGCTTCTGCGACCCGCATTTCATATATGCGCAGGTTTTCTTCCTGCCGCTTCTGGTAGACCTGCTGCAGTTCCAGCAAAATCTGTTCCCTTGTCACAGTTTCTTCGCCTCCTCAATATCTTCGGCGCTGGGGCCGTCCACCAGTGCGGGATCGTACTCCCGCTGGGAATACTGCTGCTCGATAACCGTCTTTGCTGCTTTTCCGGCTTTGGCGGGGGCTTTTGCAGCATTTTCGGTAAAGCGGCGGTGTTCCTCCTCGGCCTCTGCCACGGTGCTCAGTCCCTTTTCACGCCAGCCGGCAAGCAGCTTGTCCATATAAAGCAGGGGCTTATCTGCGCCCCGGGCATAGGTGGCAGCCAGGTCCAGCAAGGGTTCGGATACCTTCCAGTCGCTGCGCCACTTGCGCAGCAGTTCACGGTTGGGCTGGGTACATGCGGCTTCCTTGCCAATGAGGGTAAAAAGCGCCCGGAGCCGCTTGTTTTCGCTGTTAACGATTTTCAGATAGGAAGTGACATCGGCGGCGGTAGCAAGGCCACGCTCCTTCCAGGATTCCAGCATGAGGATTACGTTCTCGATGGAGCGGCTTTCGCCACGTTGCTTGCCCACTTCCCGGGCCGCCATGAGAATGACGGCTTCGTCTGCAAGTTTTTCCATGGAACGGTACAGCTGGCGGGTAGGCTCGTCCACAACGGAAACCTTGCTGCCAAAGGCTGCCAGCATAGTGCGCACCTTGTCGTTGATATCCCTCTCGCTCTGAAGGAATTTTTCCACCTGAACAGCGGAAAGCGCCTTGCCTTCGCTGCGCTCCCGGATGCCGGAAAGAATCCGGTCCAGATAGCTGAAGCTGGGATCACGGGCCTTGGTAGTTTCGGCGCAGGCCACCTCGATGGCCTTGGGGGCAAACTTCCATTCGGCGGTCCATTTTGTGTAAAGTTCTATTTCGTCAAGGGTGGGATCCCGTCGGATGCTCAGCCGGGTGAGCACTTTGCGTGCACCCTTCCATGCGCCTTCGGAATGGCTGAAAACCGCTTCGGCAGCCTCCAGGGTGGTAACGCCACGGTCGCACAGCTCGTTGACCACCTTCTGGGCTTCCCGAAAGCTGAAATGAAGGCCCCGGGTGGAGATCATATGTCGCATGAGCATAATGACCACATCCACGGGCAGTTTCTGCTGCTCCACCCATTCGTAGGCCATAACGGTTTCCCCTCCGTGGAGCTGGCGGCTTGACCTGAATACGTCGCTGAGGGCACGGGCGAAATCTTCATACTGCCTGTCCTGAGGCATGGACTGGTTCATCAGCATAACCTGCTGCACGCAGGCAAAGCGGTATTTTGGAGGATTGTCCTGGATGCGGTTTACAAGGCGGCAACGCTCCCAGTAACGCAGGGCCTGCTCCACCTGATCGGTGGTCATTTCCAGCGCAAGAGCCACGTCGCTGAGCATGGCTTCGTCCTCCCTTGCGCCGCCATGGGCGTACATCAGGGCGTAAAGATAAACTTTTACATAACCTTCCGGGGCGATGGGCATAAACTCGCACAAAAAGGCGTTGGATACAGCGGTTGCATCCCAAAGCATAGCGGAAGGATCATTGATGAAGGTGGACATGAACAGGGGAGCTCCTTTCCCATACGGTAGTAACAGTATAGCATAATCGGCAGGAAATCCAAAGAGAAAAAAAGTCCCGGCATCAAAACGAAACCGGGACGAAACAGATCAGATTGTTCAGGGCTCCTTGTAGTAGGAAACGCCGTAGATGAACTCGTGGAGGCTATCGATGGTATATTTGAGGTTCTTTTCGTTCATGTACAAAAGGGCGTAGCCGCCAAAATCCTTCCAGCCATACTTTTTGTCCATGGGGATGCGCATCTGCTCAAAGAGCTGACCGCCGGACTGCAGCTTTTCCGCAGGGGAACCGGTGATAACGGCATTGCCCAACACCAGCAGCTCATCCATGGTCAGGTTGGTATCCACATAAGGCAGGGCGGTGGAGATGAGGGTGAGCAGCTTTTCCAGGGACATATCCTGCATTACCTTGGCAAAGAGGGTTTCCAGCAGCTGACGCTGGCGGCGGGTACGCTCCAGGTCGCTGTCAATACCACGGATGCGGGCAAAGGTAACGGCCTGCATGCCATCCAGGTGCTGCACACCGTCAATGGCGGGCACCTTTTCACGCTTCACGTCGTCCATGGGCTCCTTGCGCAGCTCGAAGTTGATGCGTCCGGCTTCCTTGGAGGTCATTTCGATATCGATACCGCCAAGGGAATCGATCACAGCGGCAAGGCCGTGGATGTTGACCAGCACATAGCGGTTCACATTCAGCTGGAAGTGCTCGTTGATGGTCTTCATGACCAGCTCGGCACCGCCGTAGGCATAGGCGGCATTGATGCGGGTGGTCTTGTGGCCGGGGATGGGAATGGCGGTATCACGGGCAAAGGAAGTCAGCTTGATATCGCCGGTTTTCAGGTTGATGGAGCAGAGAATGATGGCATCGGTGCGGCCACGCTGCAGCTCGGTAGAGCGGTTGTCCACACCCAGCAGCAGGATGTTGAAGACGGTGTCGGGCAGGTCTTCGTTAATGCCCAGGTCATCCAGACTGACTTCATCCACATGGAAGGACTCGTCCAGATCGATGCCAATCTCGTCAAGCAGGGCTTCTTCTTCAGGGGTGAGGGGAATGCTGCCGGCCTGGACAGACATATCCACGGGCTCCTCCTCGGATGCCCACTCTTCCCACATTTCACGTTCTTCCTCGCTCAGATCTTCGTCCACGGTGAAGCTTTCGCCTTCTGCAAAGCAGGTCATGCAAAGGGAAAGCATCATCATGACGCAAAGAATCAGGGACAGGGATTTTTTAAGCAGATTCACCATTGGTGGTTCCCTCCTGTTAAGGTACTGATTGCGTAATCTGAAATAAATTGGGGTCAAATGAAAGTATAGGCCGGCGGCGGTTGCCTGTCAAGGGGCGGTGCAGAGGAAAACTCAGTAAAGCCCGGGCAGCCTTTGCAAACCTTTGATCATGGGGATGCCGAGCACAAAGCACACAACCACTTCACCCACAGCGACGGTGAGCATATTAAGGAAAAGCAGCGGGATGTGATAAGCGTAAGTGAGCACAAGGCCAATGATGACACCGTTGAAAACGGCGGGAGCCAGGGCGGCAAGCCACAGGTTTTTGCGCAGCTTTGAAGTGGTAATGGCTGCCAGCAGCGTGGCAAGGGTGCCAAAAACAACGTCCGGCCATGGTGCACCCGTGATCAGGTTGGACAGAAAGCAGCCCACAGCAAGGCCCGGAACGGCTTCCGGAAGCAGAAAGGGCAAAAGGCAAAGCGCCTCGGAAATGCGGAACTGGATGGCCCCGAAACTGATGGCCTGGAACAGAACGGTCAGAGCTGTGTACAGCGCAGCGATAATGGCAGAACGGCAAAGGCGCATTGCAAGGCTTGGTCTGCTCACGGAGCAAGCCTCCTTTCGCATTGGAATGACTGAAACAGTATATCACATTTCCCGGGTGGGGTCGAGAAGAGAAAAAGGAGGTTTTTGTGGTGGGAGTGTTCTTGAGTTGTAATTTATTCTTCGACAGACAAACAAGCATCCAGTTCAGGATGCTTCAGCTTGTCGAAAAACCTCATTCTTGTCAGTCAAAGCCGCAAATCTTGCACCTTCGGTGCTCGCTGTGCTTTCTTGAAAGTGCTGCGGCACAAGGAATGTGGGCTCTGCCCACACCCGGCAGGGGGATGATCCCCCTGCACCCTGCGCATTTTTTGACAGCCAGAAGCATCCAGTTCAGGATGCTTGCCTGTTTATGAATCGGCAACCTTGTTTGCCCGCTTTGGGAACCATGGAAACGCAATGTGCCGGAAAGCTGTGTGCCATTGCGTCCACCTGAAATGAGGCGTCCCCTTATCTTCTTGCCATGCAATACACCCTGACAGGAAATTTTTCATTCCCGGGCATAACGCCTTCAGCAATATGATGAACAGAAAACCCACATGACTCATACAGTTTCTTTGCAGGCTCATTTCCAACCAGCACTTCAATAGCATTTATATCCGGGGCTTTTTGCAGTGCTCTTTCCACCATAGCGGTGCCAATTTTTTGCCGCACTTTATCGGCAGATACATACAGCCATGCAAGTTCCTCTTCTGTATAAGCACTAAAAGCCACAATCTTCCCATCCATGATTGCCACATCAATATACGGATATTCAAAGAAATCTTCTCTTTCGGAAGCAATAGAAAACGGAAGGAAGGCATCATCCAATGATGCCAGGGACAGCTCAATCTTGCGTGCTGCGTCATGAATAAGGCATAGTTCATCATAATCAGATGCCTCGTAGGGTCTGATGCTGATGGGCTTCATAGAATAACACCTCGTCAATTTTTGATTTATCGCTTTTATTCTATCACGGCAGTACAAGAAACTGCAAACCATACAAGACTTGAGATCCCTTGTTTGCATAGTGTAAAGCGAAGGGACATTCCTTCTTTTTGTCAAACCTGCCGGGTGCGCATTTTTTTTTGGAAACGGGGGCAGACTGTAATTATCAAAAAGGGGAGGTGAAAGAAATGTCCTTTTCCGACAAGCATCAATGCATTCTGTGTGATGTGACCAGCTGCCGCTACCACGACCAGAGCGGCCATTGCCAGCTGGAGTCCATCAAGGTAAAGCCCCGTGCTAACTGCCACAACGGCAGCTGCGACGAAAGCGAGTGCGGCAGCTATTCCAACGTTGGCAAGTAAGGGAAAATCTTCCGCAAAGACGGACCTGCGACACGAGCGCAGGTCTGTTTTTTATTGACATGGGGGAAGGCATGCAAGCATATCCTTGACCAAAAACAAGGAGGCAATGTGATGAGCGAATTCACCCCTGTACAAACGCCCGGGGAAAGAACGGCCGCTGCGGCTACAAACGGATGGAGGGAACTTTTGGAACTGAACCTTGGCAGAAGGATCACCGCAGAATTTTTTCCTGAAGGCGGAAGATCGGTTGTCAAAACAGGTACGCTGTATGCGGTGCAGCCGGAATATTTCCTTTTGACGGATGATTACGGAAACTATGTGGTAAGTGGCTTTGAAAGCCTGTATTTTATTACCTTCTGCCCCAATTGCGTGCCTGCGGATGGTACGCCGCAGCCTCGGGAGATGATGCCCCCTGCGGCCGGGGATGATGCGCACAGGGAAGCGGGCCATTCATCTCAGGGTACAACGGAGGATCTGCCCTCGGATGAAATTGCTGCGGAAAAAGTATCCGCCCCGGTTTCCCAGAGGGGCGGCACAACGGCCTCCATGGCGGCGCTGAATTATGCAAAGAGGAAAGCCCGCAGACTGGACTGAAAAAAATCTCCCACGAGCATTGTGCCCGTGGGAGTTGTTGGTTTATCAGGAATCGTAACCTTCGGGATTGTTCTTCTGCCAGTTCCAGCTGTCACGGCACATGTCGTCCAGGGTCTTTTCGGTTTGCCATCCAAGAAGCTCCTTGGCTTTGCTGGGATCGGAATAGTAGCTGGCCATATCGCCGGGGCGGCGGGGGGCCATTACTTTGTTCAGCTCCAGATGGTTTACCCGCTCGAAGGTGTTTACCACATCCAGCACACTGTAACCTGTGCCGGTGCCCAGGTTGATGACCTCGCACACGCCGGCGTTGGCTTCCAGATAGTTGCAGGCGGCAACGTGGCCCTTGGCAAGGTCCACAACGTGGATGTAATCCCGCACGCCGGTACCGTCGGGGGTGGGGAAATCGGTGCCGTTGATGTTCAGGTGGGGAAGGCGGCCCACCGCTACCTGAGTAACGTAGGGCATCAGATTATTGGGGATGCCCTTGGGGTTTTCGCCAATGAGGCCGCTTTCGTGGGCACCGATGGGGTTGAAATAGCGCAGCAGCGCCACGGACCAGTCGGGATTGGAAATGGCGGCATCCCGGAGAATTTGCTCATTCATGTACTTGGTCCAGGCATAGGGATTGGTGCATCCGGCGGAGGGCATGGTTTCCACCAGCGGGCTTTCCTCGATGGGACCGTATACGGTGGCGGAGGAACTGAACACGATGCGCTTCACGCCGTGCTTCTGCATACACTCGCACAGGGTGAGGGTGGTGTCCAGATTGTTGCGGTAGTAGGCCACGGATTTTGTCACGCTTTCCGGCACAGCCTTGTAGCCGGCAAAGTGAATCACTGCGTCAAAGTTTTCTTTGGCAAAGATATCGTCCATGGCGGCGGGGTCGCATACGTCAGCCTCGTAAAAAGCGATGTCTTTGCCGGTGATCATTTTCAGCCGTTCCAGGGCTTTTTTGCTGGAATTATAAAGATTATCCACAATAACCGGTTCGTGGCCGGCCTTGACCAGCTCCACTGCGGTGTGGGAACCGATGAATCCGGCGCCGCCGGTAAGAAGAATTTTCATTTTATACTTCCTCCGCTGAATCAGAAAAGCTTGTCGGGGTAGATGCCGCTGTCGTGCATCTTTTTCAGTTCGCCCTGCACATAGGGCTTATCCTCTTTGTAGGTTACGCCGAACCAGACAGCATCGGTGGTGAGCATATCCACCTTCAGGCCTTTTTCGTTCATCAGGCGGTCTACCAGCACAGGCAGCACAAACTCGGCCTTCATTTCGTCAGGGGCGAGGGACTTGAGGAAGGCGGCAAAATAGCTTTCTGCCATCTCAAGGAACCAGGGCGTAAAGCCGAAGAAGTTCATGCTCACAAGGCAATCGGGATCCAGCAGCACGCCCGAGGGATCCTTTTCCGTATCCCGGATGGTGCCGTCGGGGAACACCTGGATCTTGTAGGTTTCCGTTACGCTGACCAGCTGATTGTTTTCATCAGTGGCGCACACGCCACGGGTTACATGGCCGTTTTCGCTGACGGTGTTTTTGAGATAGTAACCCACCATGCAGGCGTGTGCTTCGGGCCGGAGAGTTTCCAGATGGCTGATCATGGTGGCGTAGGCAGGAACGCCGTAGTAGTCATCCGCATTGATGACGGCAAAGGGCTCGTTGATCAGACCCTTGGCGGAAAGCAGCGCATGAACGGTGCCCAGGGGCTTGGTGCGTTCCGGACAGACGGTGCAGCCTTCGGGCAGGTCGTCGATTTCCTGGAAGGCGTATTCCACATGAACCTTTTTTGCAACAACATCGCCGATCTGGGCCTTGAACTTGTCCTCAAAGCTGTGCTTGATGATGAACACAACTTTATTGAAGCCGGCCTTTACGGCATCAAAAATGGAGTACAGCATCAGCGCTTCGTTATTGGGCCCCATTCCGTCGATCTGCTTGTCGCCGCCGTAGCGGGAACCCATGCCAGCGGCCATGATTACCAAGGTTTTGTCCATGATACATTCCTCCTGAATTCAGTTTTTCATTTATTTCATTGTAAACCTGTCACCAGGCTTTTTCAAGCGGTAATGTCTCGGCTGGATGATTTTTTATGCTGTTTTTTTCTGCGCTGGGAAATGTTTTTTGCATCCGGGGAATCCTGAAGCGCACCGGAAAGCGCTTCTGTGCGCATGACGGGGCAGCTGGTATCCTGCTGGCCGAAGCCCTCGGTGCTGTCCCGGCGGAAGAAAACCGTCAGGGTACGCAGGATCAGCTTGAAATCGTAACTCAAGGAAAAGTTTTCGATGTAGAGCAGATCCAGCATTGCCTTGTCCTTGGGGGAAGTGTTGTATTTGCCTTCGATCTGTGCAAGGCCGGTAATGCCGGCTTTCATGCGTTGACGGTAGCGGAACTCGGGCACTTCCTCGGTGTAGCGGTGCACGTTTTCCAGCATTTCGGGCCGGGGCCCCACAAGGCTCATCTCGCCCTTTAGGACGTTGATGAGCTGGGGCAGCTCGTCGATACGGTACTTGCGCAGGTAACGCCCCACGGGGGTGATACGGTCGTCGTTGACACGGGCGGAAAGACTGTCAGCCTGGCGGTTGCCGGAATACATGGTGCGGAACTTGATGATTTCAAATACATTGCCATGGATGGTGGCCCGCTTTTGCCTGAAAAACACGGAGCCGCCGTCGCAGCATTTGATGAGTATGCTGGTAATGAGAAGGATGGGGCTTGTGATGATCAGCCCGAGCCCGCTAACCAGAATATCGAGGCCACGCTTTACAATGCGCTGCATGGGCGTCATGCCCGTGGGCCGGATATGAAGGAAGGGCATATCGTCCAGAACGGTGCCCTCGGCGCAGGAAGAGATGACGTCTTCCAGTTCGGCCATAAGGTAGATGCTTTTTTCAAGGCCGTAGCAATAGGCTTCCAGCTGCACTTCTTCGGTATCGGGAATGCCGGCCAGGAAGATGGTGTTGTATCTTTTAATGGTCTCCTTTAAATCTGGGCACTGGTAGTGCACCACTTCGGCCAGGGCGAAGCGCTGACGGAAGGAACGGATTTTCGGGGCGATCTGCCCGGCCAGTTCCTGGCTGGAGGTGATCAGCAGGCAGCGCTTTGGGGGATTCTTTTTGTAGTAGAGACGGTAGCTGATAATGATTGCCAGAATGGTAACGGCTACCTGCAGCACAAAGGCAATGCACAGATAAAGAAAATCCTCGCCGAAAAGGATAAGCGTGCGGTTGGCTTCGGGGTTGTTGGGGTTTACGTTCATCACCTGCAAAAACAGGTAGGTGGCAGCATCGGTAAAGAAGGTGCTGAGAACCAGACTGGTGAAGACGCTGCGCCGGGTTTTACGGCCTACGTCCAGCCCGCCGTAAATGGTCAGCATCACCGAGAAGCACACCACAAACACGCCCATGGTGGTAACGGCAGTACGGCTCAGATGAAGCAGCTGGGGGTTGCTGATGGACATAAAGCCAAAAAAGAGAAGGAACAGGGATACATACAGCATCATCTGGGAAATGAGCCGCAGCACCGGGTTATAGTAGCTCCGTTTCTTCTGCATGTTATCCTCCTGTTTTACAACGTTTTTCGATTGTAGAATAGCACTCCCGCTGGAATAAGTCAAGAAAGGCGGCCCGAAGCCGGCAAAGACGATATACATATAATAGGAAATAATTGCCCAATGAGGCGGGCGCTTCGAGGTGAAAAACTGCGCAGGCAGAGCTGTAAAGAGACTTCTTGCTTTGATTTGGAAAGAAAACGGAGGAAATGGAAACAGGTTCCAAAATCTTTTTTTTCTGTGCGTTATACTGACAGCGTCAACAAGGGAAAGGAACGAATCCATGACGGGTACCGGTTCAGTTCCGCAGCAGTTGTCCGAAAGATCACAGACATGGGCCAAGATCAAAGGGATGAAGGATGGCTGCAACCAACGACAAAAAACATAGGAAAAGAGGAAAAAACAATGAAATGTGCTAATTGTGGAAATGAAATGATGGAAAACATGCTCTTCTGCCCCTGCTGCGGTAACAAAGCTAACAACAGTGCCCCTGAAGCCGTTCCTGAATTCAAGGTTCCGGAAGTTGCGAATGCCACTGCAACCGGAAATGCCGTTACTTCCGATGCAAATATCAAAAATCCCCTTGCCCAATTCTTTGAGAATTACGGCGTACTGGTGCTCAGCATTTGCTCTTTGCTTGTGTCCTGGGATATGAACATCTATTACGGAATGGCTATGGCGGTATTTGGTGTGATCCTGGCAGTAAATCATTCAAAAAAGGCAATTCGCTTTCTTAGCCTGATTTTCTGCGGTATTTCTCTGGTGTTGTCCGTGCTGACTCTCTTCATGATGTGAGCATGGTTTTGAAAAGGGAGCAGGGTAGGGAGATGATTCTGCCGAGCAAATGAAGAATCTGCAATCCGTGCCCTGGTGGACTTTCCAAAATGACCAGGCTTTTGTCAACAATTTGAGCACCCTGCACTCTGCAAGGTGCTTTTTCTATGCCGAAAAAAGGGGGGACATGCAGCGGCAAATCAATCAACTGTAAGTCAAAAAACGATATAAAGCGTGGATTTGCGATCTGTTTTTATGTGAAAAGCCGAAAGAAATCAATGAATATGATCGATTGGAAAGCAAAACTCACCTCCCGTAAGCTGTGGGTGGCTGTATCTGAATTTATTGCTATGCAGCTGGCAGCCTTTGGTCTTGCTGCGGGGCGAATGATCTTGCGGATATGAGGAGCGCATGCACATATGTACCGGGGTTCTGGTTTGACAGATTTTTGTCACACGCTAAAGCACGAGCCTTTTCCCTTGCAAATGGGACAAGTTTGGCCTATAATATTAAGATGGAGTATATAGATGCGGGCTTGGTTTGTACAAAGGCCGGCGTCGTTAAAAAATGGTAAAAACAAAGGAGGTTTTCTTATGGGAAAGGTGCATATTTTCGACCATCCGCTGATTCAGCACAAGCTGACCATCATGCGTGACAAGAACACTGGTGCCAAGGAATTCCGTGAACTGCTCAACGAGATTAGCATGCTGATGGTATACGAAGTGACCCGTGACCTGCCCACGGAGGAGATCACGGTGGAAACCCCTATCTGCGAAACCAAGGCCAGGGTGCTCAGCGGCAAGAAGCTTGGCATTGTGCCCATTCTCCGTGCAGGTCTGGGTATGGTGGATGGCATCCTGAACATGATCCCCGCTGCCAAGGTGGGTCATGTGGGTCTGTACCGTGACCCCGAAACCAAGCAGCCTGTGGAGTATTACTGCAAGCTGCCCGAGGACAGCCAGAACCGTGAACTGCTGGTGCTGGATCCCATGCTGGCTACCGGCGGCAGCGCTTCCGCAGCCATCGATTTTCTCAAGCAGCGGGGTTGCCACAATATCCGTCTGGTAAACCTCATTGCCGCCCCTGAAGGCATCGAGCGTGTGCAGAAGGATCACCCCGATGTGGATATCTATGTGGCCGCCTGCGACGAGCAACTCAACGACCATGCCTACATCATCCCCGGTTTGGGCGATGCTGGCGACCGTCTGTTCGGCACCAAGTAAGGACGCATGCTGCGGGCGTCCCGGAAGGAGAAACAAACCATGAAAGTTGACGCAACCGTAAAAAAAGAAACGCTGTACATTTTCGGCTCCTGTCTGATCCTCAGCGTGGTGATGGAGCTGGTCTTCTGGCTCTGCGGGCATATGGATTATACTGTGCCGCTGGGAAACTTGTTCGGCGTTATCATTGCGGTGCTGAATTTTTTCCTTATGGGGCTGACCATACAGAACTCCATCGGTCTGGACGAAAAAGCTGCTTCGGAAAAACTCAAGCTGTCCCAGCGGCTGAGAATGCTGATGGTAATCGCCCTGGCGGCGATTGGCCTGGCGCTGAGCTGCTTCAACTCCCTGGCGGTTGTTATCCCGCTGTTCTTCCCCCGGATCGGAATCGCCTTCCGGCCTTTGGTGGACAAGAGCATGAAGGAAGAACCTGCCCAGGACGACGACCAGATCATGGACTGATAAAGAGGTGGAACCAATGAACGAACGATCGCTGAGATTCAAAATCGTGGATATCCTGCTGATCGCCCTGATGATCCTGCCGCTGGTTGCGGGTATCGCCCTGAAGGTGCTTACCACGCCTGCCAGCAATGGCATTGAGATCACCGGCGCACGGGTTTACTGGGAAATTCCCATGCCCCTGCAGAACCTTACCATTACCGAATCTCAGATCAACTCCTGGCTGGTGATGCTGACGGTGCTGGGCCTTGCCCTGTACATGACCCACGGCCTTGCCATCAAGCCTCAGACCAAACGGCAGCTTCTTGCCGAGTGGGCTGTGGAAAAGGTGAAGGACCTTGTGAGCGATAACATGGGCGCACGGTTTATGGCCTTTGTGCCTTTCATCGCATCCATCATGGTCATCAGCGCCCTGTCCAGCCTGATGAGCCTCATCGGCCTCAGACCCCCCACGGCGGATATGAACGTGGTGGCCGGCTGGGCGGTTGTGGTATTTGTGATCATCACCTATTACAAGCTCAAGGGCGGCCTCTTCCCCTATGTGAAGGGATTCTTTGAGCCCATTCCCGTCTTCGCCCCCTTCAATATCATCGGCGAATTTTCCACTCCTGTGTCCATGTCCTTCCGTCATTACGGAAACGTGCTTTCCGGCGTGGTTATTTCCACTCTGGTGGGTTCTGCGCTGCAGGGATTGGGCAATATGCTGCTGGGCTGGCTGCCGGGTGTGCTGGGCGATATCCCCTTCCTGCAGGTGGGTCTGCCTGCGATTTTGTCCCTGTACTTTGATATTTTCAGCGGTCTCATGCAGGCCTTCATCTTTGCTATGCTGACCATGCTCTACATCGCCACCGGTTTCCCGGAGGAAGACTATGAGCGCCGCATGGCTAAGAAGCGTGCCCGTGCCGCTGCAAAAGCTTAAGTAAGAAAATAATTAACATTTAGGAGGACTCAATTATGGAACTTGCTATCGGTATCATTCTCGCTGGTTGCGCCATCGGCGCTGGTCTCGCTCTGATCGCTGGTATCGGCCCCGGTATCGGTGAAGGTAACGCCGTTGCCAAGGCTTGCGAAGCCATCGGCCGTCAGCCCGAATCCAAGGGCGCTGTGACCTCCACCATGATCATGGGCTGCGCCATTGCAGAAACCACCGGTCTCTACGGCCTGGTTATCGGCATTCTGCTGATCTTTGTTGCCCCCAATCTGTTTGTGAACATCCTGAAGAAAGCTGTGGGCAAGTAAGCTTTCGCTTACCAGCTGAGGAAGGAAAGACAGTAAAATGTTACAGACTCTGGACATCATATCGGTCAATATCTGGCAGATTCTCATTTCTCTTGCGAATTTGCTGATTATGTACCTGATTTTGAAAAAGTTCCTGTTCGGGCCCGTGCAAAAGGTGCTGGCCACCCGCCAGAAGCAGGTGGACGATATTTACGGCGAAGCCAACAAGAGCCGTGAAAGCGCTGAAAGCATGCGCCAGGAGTATGAGGAAAAACTGGCCACCGCCCGGGACGAGGCCGACGGCATTGTTCGCAGCGCCGTGCAGACTGCCCAGCGCCGCAGCGATACCATGGTTTCCGAGGCAGCAGAGCAGGTAAGCCACATGAAGCAAAAGGCTGCCAGCGAAATTGCCCAGGAAAAGAAGCAGATGCTGGAAGGCGTGCGCAGCGAGATCTCTGATATCGCTGTGGAGATCGCCAGCCGCATTGTGGGCCGGGAAGTGCGCAAGGAAGACCACGAATCCTTCGTAGATGACTTCATCAGGAACGTTGGTGAGCAGCAGTGACAGAGCTTGGCAGAGAATACGGCGAAGGCCTTTACGCCCTGTGTGTGGAGGAAGACATAGCCTGCGAGGCTTTGGAGGAGCTTGACCAGCTCCGGAAGCTGTTTAATGAAAACCCCGATTTCTGCCGCCTTTTGGGCAACCTTTCCATCAGTAAGCAGGAACGGGTGGGCATTCTGGACGCCGCCTTGCGGGGCCAGGTGCATCAGTACATTCTCAACTTCCTGAAAATATTGTGCGAGCGAGGCATTATCGGCGAATTCGGCGGCTGCGTGGACGCCTACCGCACCTTCTTCAACCGGGATAACAAGGTTGTGGAGGCTGTGGTGACCACCAGTGTGCCGCTGGATGAAAACCGCCGTGCGCAGCTGCTTGACAAGCTGCGCAACATGACAGCCAAAAAGATCATCATGGTTGAAAAGGTGGACCCGGCTGTAATGGGCGGTGTATTGCTGGAAATGGAAGGAAAGCGCTACGACAATACCCTGCGGCATCGTTTGGATACGATGCGGCAGATGCTGACCAGCGAGGTCTGAGCCGGAGCGTATTCCGGCATCATCTACGGAAAGCGGTGATACTATGCAATTGAAACCTGAAGAAATTTCCAAGCTTATCAAAGAACAGATCAAAACATACGAAAACAAGGTTACGCAGAGCGACACCGGTACCATCATCATGATCGGCGACGGTATTGCCCGTGTATCCGGCCTTGACAACTGCATGGCCAACGAGCTGGTTCGCTTCCCCAACGGTGAATACGGCATGGCGCTGAACCTGGAGGAAAACTCCGTGGCTATCGTTATGCTGGGCAGCGACGAGGGCATCAAGGAAGGCGATGTGGTAGAGCGTACCGGCCAGGTTGTGTCCGTGCCTGTGGGCGAGGGACTGATCGGCCGTGTTGTAAACGCCCTGGGACAGCCTGTGGACGGCCGTGGAACCATCGAAAGCAAGGAACTGCGCCCCATCGAGCGCAATGCCCCTGGCATCATCCAGCGCAAGAGCGTTTCTGTTCCGCTGCAGACCGGCATCAAGGCCATCGACAGCATGATTCCCATCGGCCGTGGCCAGCGTGAGCTGATCATCGGCGACCGCCAGACCGGTAAAACCGTTATCGCTCTGGATACCATCATCAACCAGAAGGGCAAGGACGTGATCTGCGTTTATGTGGCCATCGGCCAGAAGCGCTCCACCGTGGCCCAGCTGGTGGATACCCTGACCGCCGCCGGCGCAATGGATTACACCATCGTGGTCAGCGCCACCGCCAGCGAGCTTTCTCCTCTGCAGTACATTTCTCCCTATTCCGGTTGCGCCATGGCGGAATACTTTATGGATCAGGGCAAAGACGTGCTCATCGTATACGACGACCTGAGCAAGCACGCTGTTGCCTACCGTGCCCTGTCCCTGCTGATCCGCCGTCCTCCGGGACGTGAGGCTTACCCCGGCGACGTGTTCTACCTGCACAGCCGTCTTTTGGAACGTTCTGCCCGTGTGGCCCCTGAATACGGCGGCGGCTCCATTACCGCCCTGCCCATCATCGAGACCCAGGCTGGCGACGTTTCTGCTTACATTCCCACCAATGTTATTTCCATTACTGACGGCCAGATCTTCCTGGAAACCGAACTGTTCCACTCCGGCATCATGCCCGCTGTGAACCCCGGTATCTCCGTAAGCCGTGTGGGCGGCAACGCTCAGATCAAGGCTATGAAGAAGGTTGCTGGCAGCCTGAAACTGCTCTACAGCCAGTACCGTGAGCTGCAGGGCTTTGCCCAGTTCGGTTCCGATCTGGATGCGGATACCAAGGCCCGCCTGGCTCAGGGCGCCCGCATTGTGGAAGTGCTCAAGCAGAACCGCAATCATCCTGTAGCAGTGGAAGATCAGGTTTGCATCTTCTACGCCGTAACCCACGACTACCTCAAGAATGTGGAAGTAGAAAATGTGGCTGATTACGAGGAGGGCCTCTATGCCCGCATGGCTGCCCAGCACAACGATGTACTGGATGCCATCCGCACTTCCGGCCAGCTCAGCGCCGAAACCGAAGAAGCTCTCAAGGCTGCGCTGGAAGCTTATACCACCGATTTTCTGAAGGCAAAGTAAGCGAAGGGAGGAGCAAACATGGCAGGAGCCTCCATGAAGGACATCAAGCTGCGCATCCGCAGTGTGGAAAGCACCATGCAGATCACCAAAGCCATGCAGCTTGTTGCCACCTCCAAGCTTCGCCGTGCCAAAGAGCGCATGGAAGCCAGCAAGCCCTTCGGCGTTGTGGCCCGTGAGGCCATCTCCGCCGCCGTGGCCCGCTGCGAGGATTCCAATATTCCCTTCCTTACACCCCGTGAGGTAAAGCGCCGCTGCTATGTGGTGGTGGCCGGCGAGCGGGGACTGGCTGGGGGATACAACTCCAATATTTTCAAGGCTGTGGATGCCCACGCCGAGGGTGCGGATTACTGCGTGCTTCCCGTGGGCAGAAAAGCCATCGACAAGTATCAGCATTTGAAAAAAGAATTGCTGGAGGACATCCAGAGCCGTGTGGAAGGCACGTCCGTAAGCAGCTGTTTCCGCATGGCGCAGGCCATTGTGGACGGCTATCAGGCGGAAAGGTTCGATGAAGTATGGCTTGTTTACACGGATTTCCACACCATGATGGATCAGCGGGTGGAAGTGGAGCAGCTGCTTCCCGTTGTTCGTGCCCATCTGCCGGAAGATGCGACCCCCGTATCCACCGTGTATGAGGTGGAGCCTGCAGAAACCCTCAGGCAGGTGATGCCGGACTATCTGGCCGGCAAGCTGTACAGCGCCATCTGCGACAGCTACGCCAGCGAAGTGGCCATGCGCCGCAACGCTATGGATTCCGCCACCAAGAATGCTGACGCCATGATCAGCGATCTCCGTTTGCGTTTCAACCGTGCCCGCCAGGGCGCCATTACGCAGGAGATTACCGAGATTGTGGCAGGCGCAGAAGAATAAGCATCGGGAAAGGAGCAACCTATTGTGGAAAACAAAAACATTGGTAAAGTGGTTCAGGTCATCGGCCCGGTGCTGGACATCCGCTTTGAAGACGGCCATCTGCCGGAACTGCTTTCCGCTGTTGAAATTACGAACGGCGACCGCAAGGTCGTTGCCGAAGTGGCTCAGCATGTGGGCGACAACGTTGTGCGCTGCATCTCCATGAACGCAACCGACGGTATGGTGCGTGGCCTGGAGGCTGTGGATACCGGCAGCCCCATTACCGTGCCTGTGGGCAGCGAGTGCCTGGGTCGTATCTTTAACCTGCTGGGCGATGCCATCGACGATCAGCCCCAGCCTGAGGCTGCGGAACGCTGGCCCATCCACCGTCCCGCTCCTGCCTACGAGGAGCAGGAGACCTCCACCGAAATTCTGGAAACCGGCATCAAGGTGGTGGACCTGATCGCCCCCTATGCCAAGGGCGGCAAGATCGGTCTGTTTGGCGGCGCAGGCGTTGGCAAGACGGTTCTTATCATGGAACTGATCAACAACGTTGCCAAGCAGCACGGCGGTTTGTCCGTATTTGCAGGCGTTGGCGAGCGTACCCGTGAAGGCAACGACCTCTACAACGAAATGAAGGAAAGCGGCGTTATCAACAAGACGGCGCTGGTTTACGGCCAGATGAACGAGCCTCCGGGAGCCCGTATGCGTGTTGGCCTTTCCGGCCTTACCATGGCAGAGTATTTCCGTGACAGGGAAAACCAGGACGTGCTGCTCTTCATCGACAACATTTTCCGTTTCACCCAGGCCGGTTCCGAGGTGTCCGCACTGTTGGGCCGTATGCCCAGCGCTGTGGGCTACCAGCCCACCCTGGCTACTGAAATGGGTGCACTGCAGGAGCGCATTACCTCCACCAAGCAGGGTTCCATTACTTCCGTGCAGGCCGTTTACGTTCCTGCCGACGACTTGACCGACCCCGCTCCCGCCACTACCTTCGCCCATTTGGATGCCACCACCGTGCTCAGCCGTTCCATCGCTTCGCTGGGTATCTATCCCGCCGTGGATCCGCTGGATTCCACCAGCCGCATCCTCAGCCCGGAAGTGGTGGGCCATGAACACTACGAAGTGGCCCGTCAGGTGCAGGGAATCCTCCAGCGTTACAAGGAACTGCAGGATATCATCGCCATCATGGGTATGGATGAACTCAGCGATGAAGACAAGCTCATCGTGGCCCGTGCCCGCAAGGTGCAGCGCTTCCTGAGCCAGCCCTTCAGCGTTGCCGAGCAGTTTACCGGCATGGAGGGCAAGTATGTGCCCCTGAAGGAGACCATCCGTGGCTTCCGTGAGATCATCGAAGGCAAGCATGACGACCTGCCCGAGAGCGCCTTCCTGTTTGTTGGAACCATCGACGAGGCTGTGGCCAAGGCACAGAAGGGTGAATAAATATGGCGACCTTTCATCTGAAGATCGTAACCCCCGACCGCATGGTGTTTGACGGCGATGCGGAGCGCATCGTGATCCGTACCGTGGCGGGAGACGTGTGTATTCTTGCAAAACACATCGATTACACTGCGCCCATCGGCATCGGTCAGTGCCATGTGGTGGATGCAGAGGGCAAAAGCCGTGAGGCAGCTGTCAGCGGCGGTATTCTGACCGTGTACGGCGGCGAGGTCATGGCGATGGCCACCACCTTTGAGTGGTCTGACGAAATCAACCTTTCCCGTGCGGAAAAAGCCCAGATGGAAGCTGAGGAAAAGCTCAAGATCCTCAAACGGGACGACCGGGAATTTGCCGTTGCATCAGCAAAGCTTAAGAGGGCCATCAACCGTATCAATGTGGCGAAGTAAATTCAGACCGCAAAACTGTATATTTCAGCCATGAACCTGAGGGAAAGCGACAAGTTCGCTTTCCCTTTTCTGTATGTTGTGCTAAGCTGTTACCATCCGGGAAACCGGGTGCAATCTTATTTGGGAGGCTCACCATGATTACCTTTGAAAATGTGACCAAGATTTATGGCGACAAAAGGGCAGTGGATAACCTGACCATGGAGATTTCCGATGGCAAGGTATTCGGCTTTATCGGCCCCAATGGCGCCGGCAAGACTACCACCATCAAGCTGATGACCGGCATCGTTCAGCCCGATGAAGGCGTTGTAAAGATGAATGGCATCGATATTAGCAAAAATCCTCTGGAAGCAAAACGTACCTTCGGTTTCGTTCCGGATGCCTTCGATATGTACGGCCGACTGACGGGTATGGAATACCTGCATTTTATGGCGGACGTGTACGGCGTAGGCAAGGAGGAACGCAAGCGGCTCAGCGAAATGTACCTGGAAAAACTCAGCCTGACGCATGCGGCCAACCAGCAGATTCGCAGCTATTCCCACGGTATGAAGCAGAAGATTGCGGTCATCGGCGCTCTTTTGCATGACCCCAGCATCTGGATTCTGGATGAGCCTATGACCGGCCTGGATCCTCAGAGCGTCCACCTGCTCAAGGAGCAGATGCGGGCCCATGCAGACAGCGGCAGGACGGTGTTCTTCTCCACCCATGTGCTGGATGTGGCAGAGCGGCTTTGCGACGAAATCGGCATTATCCGCAGCGGAAAGCTCATTGCCAAGGGAAGCCTGGAGGAACTCCGGGGCGGCCAGCAGGATGATACGCTGGAAGAAGTGTTCCTGGAACTGGTAGAGAAGGGAGAATAATATGCTTGCTTATTTGCGTGTGCAGCT
The DNA here is from genome assembly GCA_015056145.1 of Clostridiales bacterium. Taxonomy (GTDB): domain Bacteria; phylum Bacillota; class Clostridia; order Christensenellales; family Aristaeellaceae; genus Limiplasma. The sequence continues at coordinate 7,573 of SVGY01000024.1, read as the reverse complement.
TTTGCACAAATTGAGGGGCTTCGGGCTTGGAGCTCAGTCCAACGAGAAAAAGAGCAAGGGTAAAACCATTCTTTCCGGCGTGGGCATCACGGTTTTGATGCTGTACCTTTACGGCATTGTGATTTTTCTGGAATATATGATTTTTGATACCCTTACCGGAATGCCGCTGCTGTCCGTATTCAAGCCGGAGTATGTGCTGATCATGGCGGTGCTGCTGGTAAGCTCGTTGCTGACATTGATTTATGGCTTTTTCACGGTGAATGCGCAGCTGTTTTTCTCCGATGACGTCTCTTCGGTAGCGGCGCTGCCTTTGAGCGGACGCAGTGTGCTTACTGTGAGGATGATTTCTGCATGGGCAAGCGACGCATTTCTTACCCTGCTGGCTGTGCTGCCCCTGGCAGTGATGATCAGCCTGAAAACCGGCTTTGACGCAATTCTGTATGTGAAGCTGCTGGTGATCTGTTTGTGCGTGCCTCTGCTGCCCCTGACGGTGGATATGATCCTCAGCTTTTTGCTGATCCGCATCAGCGGGTTGTGGAAGCGGCGGGAAGGCGTCACTGTGATTGCGACCTTCCTGATGATGTTCCTTGTGATTGCCGGTCAGCTGAAGCTTCAGGGCATGGCGGAAGAAGAATTGAGCCAGATGCTGATGAGCCTGCTGGTGGGCGAGAAATCCATCGTCAGTCTGATCCTGGCGAATTATCCGCCCCTGCAATGGGCTGCTGACGGTCTGATGAAAACCGGAACTGCTGCCTGGGGTTCCCTTGCGCTGTTTGTAGCAGTAAGCATTGGTGTGTTCGCATTGGCTGTTTTCCTGCTGGGCAAGGGCTATCTGCCTTTGGCGGTAAAGCAGAGCGAGATCCGCACCGTGCTCAACAAGGGCGAACGCAGGATGAAGGGCAGCGGAGATGCACGTTCCCCCCGGAAAGCGTTGTATATGCAGGAAATGCGGGAACTGCTTACGGTGCCTGCCTATGTGACCAACGGCCTTGCGGGCGTTATTATGATTCCTCTGATGCTGGGCGTGATGTTTTTTACCGTTATGCAGACCGGTGAAATGGGGGAAGTGTTTCAGCTGCTCAATCAGGTGCTGAATCCTGAAGTGGTATTTGCAGTCGTGCTGGGGCTTGGTATTTTTTCCAGCAGCATTTGCGTGGCAAGCACTTCCGTTTCCCGGGAAGGGCAGACCCACGAAATGAGGAAAACAATGCCCATCAGCGGCATGGATCACCTTGTGCCCAAGCTTTGGGTTGGAATGACGGTAAACTCTATTGCGCTGGTTGTGATTGCGGTTGCGGCATGTGTTCTGCTGCCGGATTTCTGGCTGGCTGTGACGCTGGGCTTCGTAATGTCCCAGGTAGCGAGCTTTTTGCTGAACGCACTGTCCCTGGCCTTTGACGCAGCGCATCCAAAGCTGAACTGGAAAACGGAGCAGGAAGCCATTAAGTCGAATTTTAACAGCATGATCGTTTTCCTGGAGGCGCTGGGATTGCTGGTGCTGCTGGGCGCAGTGGTTTTCGGGGTAATCAAACTGGGCGGCGGGTACAGCCAGTCCATGTTTGGCATCGGCCTTCTGGCGGTCTGTTTCCTGCTGGCGGGCTTGGCGGTGCTGAGCTGGATGCTGCTTTCCAAAAAGGCTGCAAAAGATTATTATTTACACTAAAAGAGTAAATATTTATAAAATGTTACAAAAATGTGTGCATTTTTGAAGAAAGTGTGTTATAATGACCTTGCCATGTTAATAGATGGCAAGGAGGAACGCAATGTTAACGAAAGCTGGCAATCGGACGTATGAAGGCCTGATTTATCCCGAAATGCGTCCCCGGCTGAGCGCCATGGAACGGGGCATACTGAAATGGGCGGTGATCGACCGGGATGACCGGGTGCTGGACATCGGTCTGGGAAACGGCCTGATGGTGGATTACCTGCGCAGGCATATGGAATGCGAAGTTTGCGGCGTATCTGATAATATGGAACTGGTGCGCAGCACACGGGCTTTGGTATGCAGCGCCGATCTGGTGTACGCTCCCGTAGGGGATATCCCCTGGAGGGACGGCGCTTTTCAGACGGTTTTGATGCGGGCAAAGCGCATGGAACCGGAAATGCTGCGCTTGCAGCTGGAGGAAGTAGCCCGGGTGATGAAGGACGGCGCCCAGCTTGTGATGGGTATTGAATGCCTGCCGAGGGTGATTGGCACGGTGAAGCGCCTTCTCAACGATGGTATGAGTCAGGAACCTGACGCCATATCCAGAAAGCATGCAGAGCAAATACTTCGTGATCTTGGGTTTGAACATTTTTCCTGGCAGCGGGTTGCGCTGGAATGCGGCGTTCTGATCTGCTGGAAGAAAAATCCTCTGGAAGAAAACTGGAATCAAGCAGAGGCATGAAATAACACACTGAAACGCTTCCGGAAAAAACCGGAAGCGTTTTTTTGGAAAAACAGAAGGGAAAAGAACTTGTATGTCGAAAATGTTACAAACATATCGAAACTCTTGTGTTTTCAATTCATATTTGTTATACTGTAACCGCTAAAATGTAAAACAAAGGAGGTTCGGAGTACGGATATTGCAATTGTGGGAAAAGGTCCGGCGGGTTGGTCCTGCGCAATGACTGCAAGGATGCGGGGGCTGAGCGCCGTCGTCATCGCCCCCAGGGACGATGCAAGCCTTTTGCGCAGCGCAAAGAGAATCGACAATTATCCGGGCATGCCTCAGGTTTCCGGAAACGAACTTCTCGAAAGGTTTTGCCAGCAAGGTCTTTCTCTGGGAGTGGAAGAACGGTTCGGATTGGTGCGGAGCATCATGCCGATGAATCCGGGATTCATGCTTCTGGTGGAAAACGAAGTGATCGAGGCGAAAACGGTCGTTCTGGCCATGGGTGCCGGAAAACCGGCATTGCTGCCTGGCGAAGAGGAACTGGTAGGGCGAGGCGTCAGCTACTGCGCCACCTGCGATGGTATGTTCTACCGGGACAAGAAGGTGGCCATGCTCTCCGCAACAGAGCAGGGCGCAGAGGAAACCGGTTTTCTTTGTTCGGTGGCGAATTCGGTGGATTATTTTCCCCTGAAAAAACACAGGGCTGAAGGCCTTTCCTCAAAGGCAAACCCGATTGAGGAAAAGCCACTGTCCATGAAAAAGACAGACGAAGGCATTCTGCTCACCACCGACTATGGCAGCCACGTTTACGATGGCATCTTTATCTACCGGAGCGCAGTGGCGCTGGATATGCTTCTGCCCGGGTTGGAGATCCAGGGAGGCGCAATCGTCGTGGACCGAAAGATGCAGACCAATATCCCCGGGGTTTTTGCTGCGGGAGATTGCACCGGCAAACCACTACAGATTGGCAAAGCAGTGGGTGAAGGCAACGTGGCAGCCCTGACCTGCGCAGAATATCTGGCAAAAATTGGATGAAACCCCTTGGGTGATACGTTATTATCCATGAAAGACCCGTTTGGGGAGGATCATACAAGACAACTTAGGAGGAAATGTACATGAAGCAGTTTATCAAAAAGGTTTCCGCAATCCTGCTGGCAGTATGCATGCTTCTGGGCTGCGCAGGCGGCGCAGTGGCGGAGAACACGGATCTTGAAGCGCTCTATCCCCTGATGGATCTGGTTTGCGCAGCGGCTCTGGATGCCCAGGGCGATGACGAGTATGCCATTATCATTCCCGATTCCGAAGGCGAACTGACGGAACAGTTTGCAGCTTCCTTCATCCGCCTGGGCCAGAAATACGGCCAGACGCTGGGCATTACCCCGGAAATGATGAATGATACCATTGCCCAGATGGGCCTGCTGAGCCAGATTTTTGATGCGCAGCTTCCCGTGATGAGCACTGTGCTGCCCCAGGAAGAATCTTCCAATTATATCGGTTTCTTCCCTGCCAATGTTTACACCGTTGATGAGAATGGTACCATCCAGATCGTCGGCATGATCTATGTGGCCTCCAAGCCCATCGACCAGCTCAGCGGCACCGAACTGACGGATGTAACCTGGTGGGATCGTGGTATCTTCACCTTCAAGAGCGATGCCAAGGCTATGAATGGCTATCGTCTCATGGGCTTCTCTTCCGGCATGGATCTGAACATGGAAGAAGCTTTCATGACCTATGATGCGGATATCATTCAGGAGTATGTGGATACCAATCTGGGCTTCCGTCTTTGCTACCCCACCCTGTTTATGGATGAGGTGCTTGTGGAGGATGAAAACGGCGTCAGCGCAGAACTGCCCGACAAGAGCGCTTCTTTCTTTGCCCGCCGTGTGGAAAATACTGACGGCAGCACCCTGGAAGGTTATGTGAACCTGATTGCCAGCGGCCTCAACGGCGCCAAAGTGACCATCAACGATCAGAACGGCGTTATTGTCTACACCAAGGACAACTACACAGTTTATGATATTTACATTGTAACCGAAAGCTACATCTATCAGGCTGAACTGCAGTTCCTTACCGAGCTGGGCGGCGAATTCGGCATGTATTGCAACTTCCTGGAGAACAGCTTCGGCACTGACGAGGGCGCTCAGGGCTGATGATGCAAAGAAGACGGTTTCTGGCATTTGCAATTGCAGCACTGTGTCTTTTGCCGATGATTGTAGCCGCAGCGCAAGGGCTTGAATTGGAAAGCGAACTGAAAGGATCCTGCGAGGGATTTTCGTATGTGTTGCCCTGCTTCAGTGGTTCTTCGGAAGATGTGGATGGAATCAACGGACGGCTGAGGGCTGTTGCTGAAAACGGACTGCAGGAATGTTTTCCGGAATTGGCTTACGTTCAGGATGGAGCAGAGGTGACATACACCATCACCCGCAATGACGAACGATATCTGTGCGTGCTTCTGCAAGCCTGGTCACAGGAAACCCTTTCCGGGGAAAGGGCGTTCACCTTTGCAAGAGATGGAATATATGCGGGCCAGAACGTCAGCCTTGCACAGGTTCTGGGGCTGGAAAGCGAAACTGGAACAGAGGAACTGGATCATGTGGTTTATGGACTGATCTGGGAAACCGTCCGAAAAGAATCAGAGAACATGGATCGGGGTTTTCTGGACGGCCTGACGCTGGATTCGGTTATAGCTTCCCTGGATCCTCAATGGGATTTCCGGCTGGAAGAAACGGGAAATATCGTATTCATGATTCAGCCCGGGGAGATTGCGGCAGAAATGGAAGGCATGCTGGAATTTCCTTTTATGCCGGAAGAACTTGTGGATGCAATGAAATAAAGAAAATTGGCGGCTGTAACAAGCCGCCGCTGGCTGTCAAAAATGCGTAGGGTGCAGGGGGAACATCCCCCTGCCGGGTGTGGGCAGAGCCCGCATTCCTTGTGCAGCAGCACTTTCAAGAAAGCACAGCGAGCACCGAAGGTGCAAGATTTGCGGCTTTTACTGACAAGAATGAGGTTTTTCGACAAACTGTGGCGGCTGTAACAAGCCGCCGTTTTTTTATAAAAAACTTGACCGTAGAAGAAATGTTAAGTATATTTATTATAAAGGAGCGATCTTTGGGGATCGTAAAGAAAAGAGGAAATGAATATGAAAAGAATCGCCGCTTTGATTATGGCTTTGTGCCTGATGATGTCGATGACCGTAGCTTTGGCCAGCGACACGGACTATGGTCCCGACAATCCCTTCCTGCCCGGTGTGGATTACTCCAAGCCCTACAGGGATTATGGCGCAGTTCCTGCACAGCTGAATTTCGGCAAGCTGAAGGTATCGGATGCGCAGAAAGGCAATACCAGCAACGCCAAGACGGTCACCACCATGTCTGCTGTAGAAATGGAGAATATTCTGCTTGGCGATGAGTACATGTTCTATGTGTTCGCAAAGCACCAGACCTCCAAATCTGTGCCCAAGCACACAGTGAACACCATGCTGGTGTTGCAGGATCCCTACGGAAATTATTTTACTTCCTATGATTCGCTGTCTGTGGCAGGTACCGGCAGCGGCTACCGTTATTCTGGTCTGTCCAAATTCTATGATATTGAAATGAGCCTGCTCAGGTGCATCCTTCATAATGGCGAGCTTCCCCGGGGAGAGTACATCCTCACCATGTACTACGACAATCAGTTCTTCCGTGCTACTTCCTTTACTTTGACCTGATCGACAGAGAAAAAAGAATCCCCGTCACTAATAGGGATGGAAAGGAAGGAACTATCCTTCGCTTTACATCAGAGAAATACCGAAACAGCAAGCCTGCCAAGGCTTGCTGTTTCTTATGCTGCTATGATAGAATGAAAGCGATCAACTGGAATTTGACGAACTATAGAGAGGTTGATTCAAATTGTTGACCGATATTCAAGCGGAACGATTTATAAAAAAGTTAGGTACAGAAAGCTATAACGAACGAATCAGTATTGCAGAGAAATACAAAAAGCAATGGGAGCTGACTGAAGTGGAGTTTCAGTCAGCACTTTCCAATAATAACCTGATTTTTTATGCAGTTTCAAAACGATACGGTAAGGTTATCTTCAAAATTCGCATTGACAATGGTTTTGATAATGAAATACTGGCGTTGAAATTGTTTCAGGGCAAGAACTTCTGTAAGCTTTATGAGTACTCATTTGAAGATGAGGCATATATAATGGAACGAATTGTGCCCGCCCATACTTTATATGAAAGCGCTCCCCGCAACGAACGTATTAGGATTGCAGGCGAGATATTCAAAGGACTGCACAAGTCTGGCTTGCCTGATAGTGCATTCCCAGCATATACCGAGTGGTTTGAAGCTGGTAAAGTAGGCACGAAAAATCGCGAGGATTGTGAGGAACTGAATCAGTATCTTGACAGTGCGGAACGAATGCTTGCGGATATATGCAAAAAGTATTCCCGCAATCTTCTGCTGCACGGTGATTTGCACCATGAGAATATACTGAAAAACGAAAATGGAGGATATACGGTTATTGACCCTAAAGGCGTAATAGGCGATCCTGTATTTGATTTATCGAGATTTATACTTGATGAGTTCAGAGATGATTTGACCTCAGAGCCAAAGGACGAAATTCTTGATTTTGTACAAAAGCTTGGGGAGGGTGTAGGTATTCCTTGTGAGATTTTGTTGCGCTGTTTGTTTATTGAAACGGTTATTTGGCTTTTCAGAGAGGAACTTGCAAACGGAGAAAGCCTTGAAGAGTGCCGGCAGCTGATTGCCAATATGAAAGTTGCGTATGAGTTTACTCGCAGCAGAAATACAGTAGGAACAGAAATTTTCGGTTTGTTGGAGTGATAGATTCCAAATAAGCAAAGGAGCATCCGTAGTTTGGACGGATGCTCCTTTTCACTGTTGGACAAATTGTCCCCTGTGAACTTTCCCAGCGACCGGGAATCTTTTTTGAAAATTTTTTTGGGGAAATGAAGAAAAAAGTGGAAAAATGCGAATGAAAGCCTTGAAAAATAAGGCGTTGAGAAAGGTGAAATTTTTTTCAAAAAAAGTGTTGACTTTTGCCCGGACAGGTGGTATTATAAACAAGCTCGCTCGAGAGCAACGAACCTTGAAAACGATACAGAGCAATAAAAAGAACGCAAACGACAGTCAATGAATTTTGAGTAAATCGTGCTTGGAGGAGGCCGAGAGGTCTTCGAAATCGAGAGC
>SVGY01000023.1 GCA_015056145.1 Clostridiales bacterium | reverse complement strand
GATGATTGGCAACAGTTCTTGAATCTTTCTGTACTTACGTTTTTCCATAGTGAATCCCCCTATTGTGGTTATTATACCTACATCAGGGGGATTCTGTCTATTGTCCGTTTTTTCTGGTTCGGTTCAATTTTCCGGACGGGATTTTTTATGTGGCTTTCATCAGGGATTACTTGCCAGAAATGATACGCTCGGTTTCTTTCCTTTCGGCTGCCTTCTTCTTGGCAACTTCGATAAAGCCGAAAACCAGAGCAACAGCGGCCGCTGCGGTAAGTGCGATGCAAACTGCGAGGTGGACGGGCTGCATGGAGGAAAGGGTGAAGATCAGGTTGGTGGTGTAGTTGATGATACCAAGCACACCGCAACCCAGAGCGAAGATACCCATGAAGGGATTCTTCCGCATCAGGCCGCACAGGATGACGGTAAGCACTGCGAGAACCATCACAACCAAGGGCAGAGTAACTACGTTGTTGATCTTGTAGGTGTAGTTCTGATCGATGATTTCCTCAACGATATCCTCACGCATATCTTCCTTCTTATCGGAAGAGGGAGCAAAGTCGGACACAAGATCCTTGGCAGCCTTATCAAACCACTTGTCGGATACTTCGTATTCAGCGCCGAAAGCAGCCTTCATCTTGTTGGCGATGTCTTCCTGAAGCTTGTTCTTTTCTTTCTTGTCAAGCTTGAAGCCAGCAATAGCCTCGTCAGCTGCGGAATTGATGTTATCCATATTGGCTTCCTTCAGGGCTTCGTATTCAGCATCGAACATTTCCTGAAGATCGGTCTTCTGCTTCTTGTCCGGGGGGAACCACAGGAAGTCCTGGATAGAGTAAGTCTTTACTTCCTCAACCACAGGTTCTTCGGTAGCGGCAGGAGCCTCAGTGGGAGCCTCGGTAGGAGCCTCGGTAGGAGCCTCGGTAGGAGCTTCAGTGGGCTCTTCGGTAGGCACCTCGGTAGGAGCTTCGGTGGGCTCCTCAGTGGGTTCCTCGGTGGGCTCTTCAGTGGGAACCTCGGTGGGTTCTTCAGTGGGAACTTCTTCAGCAGCTACAGCAGCAGCTTCCTCAGTGGTTTCGGGAGCAGCTTCTTCGGCGGTTACAGCAGCTTCCTCAGTGGCTTCGGGAGCGGCTTCTTCTTCGGAAACTACAACAGGTTCCTCGGTAGGAGCTTCGGTGGGCTCTTCAGTGGGAACCTCGGTGGGCTCTTCAGTGGGAACCTCGGTGGGTTCTTCAGTGGGTTCCTCGGTGGGTTCTTCGGTAGGCTCCTCAGTGGGGACCTCGGTAGCTTCGGGAGTTGCAGTTACATCAGCAACAACTTCAGTAGTCACAGGTTCCTCTTCTCCACCGATCTGCCAGTAGGGAAGGAACTGGAGTACAAGCAGAACCAGGGCCAAAACGGCGCAGATAATGCTTGCGACGGAATACTTTTTGGAAGAAACCTTGTACATCATCATCGCTCCTTACGTGATTTTTTTCAGAATCATCCGCCGGCATATACAGACATTTGCGAAAACTCTCAAATTGTCGCAAGCATCTGCCTTGCAGACAAATCTGATTTTTCCCATGACCAAGGGTATGGGGCGGTTATTCCAAAATGTATTTCTATTATACCGGAAAAATACATCCAAAGCAATATGCAGATTGTATTAGTTTTCGGACAAAATTCATACAAAAAAACACCTGATAAAACAGGTGTTTAAGTGGTGGCTCCGACTGGATTCGAACCAGTGACACTCCGGGTATGAACCGAATGCTCTAGCCAGCTGAGCTACGAAGCCATGTGGTTGCGGGGGAGGGACTTGAACCCTCGACCTCCGGGTTATGAGCCCGACGAGCTACCAAACTGCTCTACCCCGCGACGTCGTGTTGCATGTGGCAACCATTCGCAACGTTGACTATTATATATCGACACTCCGATTTTGTCAACGATAAATTCAAAATTTTTCAAAAAAATTTTTGAAGGCTCTCCAAGGGCGGAAAACCTATGAAAAGCCTTCATTTTATCAGCCTTGTGGGCAGATGTATTCCACCTCAGCCTTTCCGATTTCCCGAAAAGAAGCGGCTGCCGGGCAGAAACATTCATCTCCCTTTTGCCGGAAAACCACAGGGATACGCTTGCCATCCAGGCAAATCCTTCCCCTGTATTTTCCATCCTTTACGGGCTGCTTGTCATCCCGAAGCAAAACAAGACGGTCATTTTCCGCAAGCTCCGCCTGACGGGCGTAAGGCCTGCCAAGCATACGGGAAGCTGCGATCACATCTCCATCCGAAAGGCACTGCCGGATATCCGAGGAGCTTACCGCCTTGCCTCCAAGGGTTATCTGCGGAACGATGCTTGTAGCAAAGCCCAGCGCTCCCCCCAGCACCTCCAGCAAAGCAGGACTGCCCTTTCCGTCCTTGCCATAATGATGATTATATCCGCACACCACCGCCACCGGATGGAAGCGGCGCACCAGCTGCCCAACATAGCATTCCGGAGCCATTTGCGCCAAATCACTGTCAAAGGGCATAGCAAAAAACATATCCGCTCCAAGATTTTGGATCGCTTGCTGCCGCTCAGCGAGGGTAGTAAGCAACCGTGGAGCCTTTTCGGGGCAAAGAAAAGCCATGGGATGCTGCTGGAATGTGCATACAATCAATGGACAGTTTTCACGTCTGGCCAATACCGCCGCTCTTTCCAAAAGAACTTTATGGCCGATATGCACACCGTCAAACATGCCCATCGAAATCACAGACCGCTCTGCAGCCGCTTTTCCGTTCAATACAATCTCCATGGCGTTCTTCCTTTCATTCTCCCAGCCATGTTCTGGGTTTCATTTCCTTCCTGCACCGCTCTGCAATGGCCAGCAGCTGGTCGCCCAGCCAAAGGCAAACCATCTTGCCCTGGGGAATCTCCTCTGCGCCGGGGAACCTGTCAACCGGCAATTTTCCACCGTTGCGGAGGGGCTTTTCCATCTCCACGGGGATCTGTAGGCTGGCAAGATGCCCCAATGAGGCTGACGGATGCAGCAGCAACGTTTCCAGCCTTCCCGTTTCCTTTGCTTTGGCGATTTGCTCAAGGGTTACTGCGGAATCCAGCCCAAAAACGCCGCTCTGCGCTCTGAGAAGAAATCGCATGTGAGACGGGCAGCCCAGCCTCTGGCCCAGGTCGTGGCACAGGCTACGCACATAGAAGCCCTTGGCGCAGCGAATTCTGATAATGGCCCCATGGTTCTCCGTCATGTGGACAAGCTCAAGATCGTAAACAGTAGCCGGGCGGAGCGGTATATCTGTGCTCTGACCGCTTCGTGCCAGTTGATACAGGCGTTTTCCATCCTGCTTCAGAGCGCTGTAAATGGGCGGACGCTGCATGATCTCTCCTGTAAATTCGCCCAGCACCGCCTCCAGTTCTTCACAGGAGGGATAGTTCTCCCCCACCTCCAGCACTTTGCCCTGGGCATCCTGCGTATCGGTGGAGGCGCCGAAAGACACCTCGGCAATGTAGACTTTTTCTTTATCCTGCATGTAATCGAATAGTCTGGCAGCCTTTCCAATCATCAGCGGCAGCACGCCGGAGGCTTCCGGATCCAGGGTTCCCCCATGCCCCACTTTTTCCCCGTTGAGGTGACGGCGCACAAAACCTACTGCCTGGGAGGATGTCATTCCCGGCGGCTTTAATATGTTGATAAATCCGCAAAGGGCCTTTTCCGATTGCGTCATTTCAGTTCATCCTGTTCTTTTCTGGACTTGATCATTGCGGCCTGCATGAGGTCCACCGCTTCCGTCAAAGGGCAATGCATGGTGCAGCCCGCAGCCTGCGCATGTCCGCCGCCACCAAAGCTCACCGCCAGCCTGTCCACCCGGTAAGGAGGCAGGGAACGCAGACTGAACTTAATATCTCCATTGGCCTTTTCATGGGCATAAAAGGCCATGCCGACTCCTTTGAGGTCGATGGCATAATCCACCACGCCATCGGTTTCGTTGTCCGGAACGCCGATTTTATTAAAGCTGGCCTGGGATGTGGAAAGGCTGGCAATGCGGCCTTCATCCACAAGCTGAAGGGTTGGAAGCGTTTCTGCCAGAAGGCGCACAAAGCCTTCCCGCTTCTGTCGGAATAGAATGCGGCTGTATTGCGCAAGCTCCAGACCCGCCTCCATCAGCTGTCCCATCATGCGGAAACATTCACCGTTGACGGATTCATAGATAAAATTGCCTGTATCGGTAGAAAGAGCGGTATACAGGCACAGCGCCTGATCCCGGGTAATTTCAGCGCCCAACGCATTCAAAAGTCGCCACACCAGCACCGCTGCAGCGGGAGACTTTCCATCCACCCAGTTGATGTTGCCAAAACCGGGATTGGTTCCGTGATGGTCAATGACCAGCTTCTTTTCTGCCCGAAGGAAAATATCCTTATAGCAGCCGAGGCGGCCTTCATCTGCCGTATCCACCGCAACCGCCAGTTCGCCCTGGATATATTCCAGCTCGCACGAAAGCAGCAGTTCCTTAACCCGTGGCAAAAAAAGCAGGTTTTCCGGCACAACACCGTCCACTGCCATACGAACCTTTTTCCCCTTAGAAATCAGATAATCTCCCAGCGCCAGCACACTGCCCAGCGCATCGCCGTCCGGCGCAACATGTCCCAACAAAAGGACGCTGTCCGCATTATTCAATGTGGACAGCAGTTCCTGTGCAGGGAGGTCATTCCTCATTTGCGTTGTCATCGCTACTCTCCTCCGCATGAACCTGTTTGAGTACAGAAGCAATGTGTATACCATATTCGATGTTTTGATCCAGCTCGAAAAGAATCTCCGGAGAGGTACGGATGATCATATTTTCCCGCAACTGGTGCCTTACAAAGCCTGCTGCCTTTTTCAGGGCGGCCATCATGGGCTTGCGGTTTTCCTCTTCCAGAATGCTGACGTAGATCTTTGCATAGCGAAGGTCACGGGTCACATCGGCCCTGGTTACGCTGAAAGTGCCCTGTACCCGGGGGTCAGAAATGTCCTCACGGATGATGCGGTCCACTTCCCGGCGCACCTGTTCGCTGATTCGGTCAATACGTTGATAGCTCAAATTGATTCTCCTTTTTTCCTTTACACAAGCAAGTGGAAAGGGAAAACCCTTTCCACCGCTTCAGGGCGATTACCGCTCGATTTCTTCCATAACGAAGCACTCGATGATGTCGCCTTCTTTAATGTCGTTGTAGCCGTCGAAGCTGATACCGCACTCGTAGCCGGTAGCCACTTCCTTGGCATCGTCCTTGAAGCGCTTAAGGCTGGAAAGCTTGCCCTCGAAGATGACGATATTATCACGCAGCAGGCGTGCCTGGGCATTACGCTGCATCTTACCATCCTGCACATAGCAGCCTGCAACGGTGCCAGCGCCGGTGATGCGGAAGGTGTTGCGCACCTGGGCATGACCCAGCAACACTTCCTTGTACTCGGGAGCCAGCAGACCCTTCATAGCCTTTTCGATATCCTCGATAGCCTGGTAGATAACACGATACAGACGGATATCCACGCCTTCACGGTCAGCGGCGTCACGGGCATTGTTATCGGGGCGGATGTTGAAGCCGATGATGATAGCATCAAAGGCGGAAGCAAGGTTTACGTCGTCCTTGGTAACGGCGCCTACAGCGCTGTGCAGCACACGAACCTTTACTTCGTCGTTGCTCAGCTTCTCCAGAGCCTGCTTCACAGCTTCCACGCTGCCCTGTACGTCAGCCTTGACGATCAGGTTCAGGGTGGTCATCTTGCTCTGGTCAATGCGGCTGAACAGGTTATCCAGCGATACCTTGGCAGAGGAAGCAACACGGGCAGCCTTCTGCTTTTCCTTGCGCTCTTCCACAACCTGGCGGGCAAGGCGTTCTTCCTTGACGGCCATCATTTCGTCACCGGCGCTGGGTACTTCGGCAAAACCGGCGATCTCCACAGGCATGGCGGGGCCGGCTTCCTTCACACGCTCGCCCTTGTCGTTGACCAGGGCACGCACACGGCCGCTGGACTGACCGGCCACCACATAGTCGCCCACATGGAGGGTACCGTTCTGCAGCAGCACAGTGGCAACAGGGCCACGGGCCTTATCCAGCTTGGCTTCGATAATAACGCCCTTGGCAAGACGGTTGGGGTTGGCTTTCAGCTCCCGTACATCTGCCTCCAGCAGGATCATTTCCAGCAGGTCATCCACACCCTGGCCGGTGTGAGCACTGACGGGCACCATGATGGTGTCGCCGCCCCAGTCTTCGCAGATCATCTCGTAGTTGGTCAGATCCTGCTTGATGCGGTCGGGGTTGGCGGTGGGCTTATCCATCTTGTTGATGGCAACAATAACAGGAACATCGGCAGCCTTGGCATGGTTGATTGCTTCGACGGTCTGGGGCATAACGCCGTCATCCGCAGCCACCACCAGCACGGCGATGTCGGTGCACATGGCGCCACGGGCACGCATGGCAGTGAAAGCCTCGTGGCCGGGAGTATCCAGGAAGGTGATCTGACGACCATCGATGGATACGGTGTAAGCGCCAATGTGCTGGGTAATGCCGCCCGCTTCGCCTGCGGTAACATGGGCATTGCGGATGTAGTCCAGCAGGGAGGTCTTGCCGTGGTCAACGTGGCCCATGATCGTAACCACAGGAGGACGGATCTGAAGTTCTTCTTCGCTGTCCTCAAAGTCGGTCTCGGCCAGGTTATCTTCGGCGGTCTTGGCAAGGTTCAGCTTCAGCTCAACGCCAAAGTCGGAACATACCAGGCTGGCAGTCTCATAGTTCATTTCGCTGTTGATGTTGGCAACGATGCCAAGCAGCAGCAACTTCTTAAGGATTTCACCGGCGGGCTTGCCAATGCGTTCGGTCAGATCCTTTACGGTGATGGTTTCGGCAGTCATGGTGGCCTCGGTAATGGTGATGGGGGCCATCATCTGCTGAGCGCTGGGCTTCTTGCTGTGGGCACGGCGGCCACCACGCACCACTTCGTCATCATAGCCATTGTAGCTTTCCTTGGCCAGCTGCTTGCGGTTTTTAGCCACACGTTCCGGGTCATGCTGGCGCAGATAGTTCTTCTTGTTGGGATCGTAATTGCTTACACGTTCCTTTTCAACGGCGGGTACCAGTTCCATGGCAGACTTGCTGTTACGACCTCCGGCGGGACGTGCTCCGGCGTTATTGCCGGCAGGACGGCCAAAACCGCCGTTGCGCTGTCCACCCTGGGCGGGAGCGCCGCCGGCAGGACGGCCATACTGGCCCTGGGGGTTGGCAGGACGGCCATACTGGCCCTGACCCTGAGGATTGGCAGGGCGGCCATAGGGGCCCTGAGGATTGGCAGGGCGGCCATAGGGACCCTGGGGATTGGCGGGACGGCCATAGGGGCCCTGGGGATTGGCAGGGCGGCCATAGGGGCCCTGGGGGTTGGCGGGACGGCCATAGGGGCCCTGAGGATTGGCAGGACGGCCATAGGGGCCCTGGGGATTGGCAGGGCGGCCATAGGGGCCCTGGGCATTGGCGGGACGGCCATAGGGACCCTGAGGATTGGCAGGACGGCCATAGGGGCCCTGGGCATTGGCGGGACGGCCAGTGCCTGCGTTCTGGGGCCGCTGCTGCTGAGCGGGCCGGGCAGCCTGCTGAGGACGGTTATCCTGGGCCGCAGGCTTTTCTGCCTGCTTGGATGCTTCGGCAGGCGCAGCCTTTTCTTCCACGGGTTTCTTTTCCTTGGTAGCTTCTACAACGGGTGCTTTCTTCTCCATTTGCGGTGCAGCCTCTTTCACGGGAGCGGTTGTGGTGGCAGCCTCTGTTTTTTCTGCTGCCTTGGGCGCTTCTTTTTCGGTTTTGGCGGGAGCAGGTTCCGCCTTCTTTTCTTCAGCTTTGGCAGGAGCTGCCTTTTCAGCTGCAGGCTTAGCGGCTTCCGGCTTGGTTTTGGGCTCCTGTTTGGGTTCAGGTTTTGCCTCAGCCTTGGCTTCTGCCTTGGGTTCCTGCACGGCGGGAGCAGCCTTGGGCTCATCCTCCGTATCAGGCATGGTGAAGGCCTTGGTGTGCTGGCTTACCAGGCGTTCCTGTTCGGCCTGCTTTTCTTCGGCCTTACGGCGTTCCTCTTCACGGACAAACTGGGTCTCCAGCTTCCGTGCAGACTGAACCAGGGCATCCGCATTTTTACGGATACCGGCCACGCTGCTCAGCGCTTCCTGAGCACCTTTCAGCAATTCTTTGGTTGCATCCTTGAGTTTGACTTTGGTCATGTACCGCTTGCACCCCCGCATTATTATGCAATGTATTTCTCAGCCCAAAGGGCTGTGGGTTAATCCTTGAAATAAGAGAGAAACTTCTCCCCCATGCTGCCCCGGTTCAGGGCAACTACCATTCTTCCCGGCTTACCGATGGCATGGCCAAGCTCCCCGGGTGTGATGAAGTAAAGAGGCGTATCATGGCTTGCGCAGGCATCTTTCATACGCTTCGTGGTATTCTCGGAAGCATCGCTATCCAGGAGTACCACTGCAACATCGCCGTTTCTTACAGCGTTTACGCAGGCTTCCTGACCGCTGACGATCTGCCCTGCCCGCATGCACAGTCCAAGAAACTGCAGCGCTCTGCTTTCTCCCACTGCGTTCATGCCTTGTTTTCCTCCAGAAGACGGTTCATGGTATCGGTAAGGCTCTGGTTGACTTCGTCGGTGAGCTTTACCTCCAGCTGACGATCCAGCTGGCCCTGCTTCAGTGCCCGCTTAAGACAGGATGCACTGTAGCAGCAATATGCGCCTCTGCCGGGCTTCTTGCCCGTAGCATCGAGGCTCACTTCGCCCTCTGGGGAGCGAACCACCCGAAGAAGCTCCTTCTTGGGTTTCATCTCCCGGCAGCCCACACACATACGCATGGGGATTTTTTTAGGCTTTTGAGGCATCTCCGCTCCTCCTTTCAGGCAGATTTCACAGAATGATTACAGGGTATCGTCGTCCTCCAGCTCCAGATCCCGCAGTTCGGGCAGACCGGATTCGGCCATTTCTTCGGGAGAGGAAGGCTCTTCGTAGTACACCTGGTAGCCCAGGGGCTCTTCGGGTACTTCTTCCATGGGCAGGTTGAACATCTCAGCGGCCTGGCTCTGACTCTTGATATCAATGCGCCAGCCGGTAAGCTTGGCTGCCAGACGGGCGTTCTGACCCTCCTTGCCGATGGCCAGGCTCAACTGGTTATCCGGCACAACCACCCGGCAGGCCTTCTCGGTGTCAGAAACGAACACGCTGAGCACATGAGCAGGATTGAGGGCATTGGCAATGAATTCCGCAGGATCCTCAGACCACTTGATGATATCGATCTTTTCGTTTTTCAGTTCCTCCACGACCCGTTCCACACGGTTGCCACGGGGACCGACGCAAGCGCCGACGGGATCGATGGAAGGATCGGTGGAATGGACGGCCATCTTGGTGCGGCTGCCAGCCTCACGGGCGATGGAGCGGATCTGCACAACGCCAGAAGCGATTTCCGGCACTTCCATTTCAAACAGGCGCTTTACCAGGCCGGGATGGGCACGGCTCACACGCACCAGCGGGCTGCTGCCGGCTTCACGGCCAGAGCGGTTCACCATCAGCACATATACCTTCAGGTGATCGTCAATGGCGTATTCTTCGCCGGGCATGAAATCAGCGTTTTCGATGATGCCCTCGGTACGGCCCAGATCCACACGGACGCCTTTGGTCTCCACGCGCTGCACAATAGCAGTAACGATCTCGTTTTCCTTCTCGGAATAAATATCGTAGATCTTGCCGGCTTCAGCCTCACGGATGCGCTGCACAATAACCTGCTTGGCGGTCTGGGCGGCAGTACGCAGGAAGCCGCTGGGGGTCACGTCGATCTCAGCAATATCGCCGAGCCGGTAATCCTTGCGGATGGCCAGGGCTTCATCAAGGGTGATCTGGTTGGCCTCATCCTCAACGTCCTCCACAATGGACTTGCGGGCGAAAACGTGAGCGTCGCCGGTGTTGCGGTCCAGGGTAACGGTAAGGCTTGTGGGCACGGTATCTTCCCGGGCGGTGTTCTTTTTATAGGCAGCCTTCATGGCTTCCTCAATGGCGCTAAAAAGGATGTCCTCGTCGATTCCCTTTTCGGAGGCCAGTGCCTTCACGGCGTCAACGATCTCTTTGTGTCCTTTCTGCTGCTGAGTGGTTTTCGTGGTTCTCATTTCCTTCTACCGCCTTCATATTATTCTAATTCCATTTCGGAAAAATCGTCTTCGGTAAGTTCGCCCTCGGCGGGCAGGTCTTCATCTTCAAACTGGATAACGGGCTTGACAATGGCAACTGCCTTGCGAAGGAAGGTTTTGTCCTCGCCACCCTCGGGCTGGATAACCACCTTTTCGTCATCAAAATCCTTTAGCAGGCCACGGTAGAGCTTACTCCCGTCCTGAGCGGCAAACAGCCTGACTTCCACCAGATTATCCCGGTTTTTTTCAAAATCACGGCGGGTTTTGATGGGACGATCCACCCCGGGGCTGGAAACCTCCATGATGTCGTAATCCACAGCCTCAAGCAGGGGCTGCAGGGTGCGGTGATACTGCTCGCAATCATCCAGTGAAATACCGCCGTCCTTGTCGATAAACACGCTGAGTACCTTGCCTCTGCTTTCCTTTTGCAAAAGCACTTCTACCAGCTCCAGGCCCATCTGGGAGGCGATTTTTTCAGCCATATTTTCCACCATGTGGATGGAATTTGCTCTGGCGGTTCCCTTGCCGTTTGTCTTAGCCATAAAAACTCCTGATCGGTTTATTTTTCGGGAAAAAGGGTTCCCGGTCAGCCTTCCGGAAAAAATACGGGAATGCAACAAAAAAAGCGGCCTATATCGCCTCAGCTGCGCCATGGGATGGAAATGCCGTCCGCAAAAGGGACCTCCGCAGCTGCAGCGGTCATCCTTCCGACAGAAAACATCTCTGCCACACAGTACAGAAAAGCGATATCCACTCTTTCGGAAAACCCTTCTTTCTTCATGGGTCGGCATTGTTCAAAGTGACAGCCTTTCATAAGGCAGGGAAAGTATACCACATTCCGTACGGAAAAACAAGGGTTTTAGGCCTCTCTTTTTGCCGAAATGCAGGAAAATTCTCAAGAAAATGAAAAAGACCTCCGGCAAAAAACCGGAGGCCGATGAAATTACTCGACAGAGTAGGGCATCAGGGCGATGGCACGGGCGCGCTTGATGGCCTCGGAGAGCTGGCGCTGATGCTTTGCGCAGTTGCCGCTCATCCGGCGGGGCAGAATCTTACCGCGCTCATTGACAAAACGGCGCAGGCGATTCACGTCCTTGTAGTCGATGTATTCGATCTTATCGGTGCAGAAGGTGCACACCTTGCGGCGGGGCTTGCGTCCCCGGGGCCGAGGGGCTCTTCTTTCTCCACGATCCTCAGACATGGGCTCTATACCTCCTTTGGGTATTCTCATAGGCGGCGCTCAGGCCGCAGGATAAAATCAGAAGGGAAGGTCCTCGTCGTCCACAACTTCCTGGAAGCCGCTGTTTACAGAAGCGGACTGCACAGGGTTGGCCGGAGCGGCGGGAGCATAAGCTGCATCATCCGAACGGGAGGACAGGAATTCCACGTCCTCAGCCATCACGTCGAGGCTGGCACGGGTGTTTCCATCCTGGCCCTGATAAGTGCTGACGGAAACCTGGCCCACAACGGCCACCTTGCGTCCTTTTGCCAGATACTTCTGGCAATTTTCGCCAAGGGCGTTCCATGCGGACACACGGAAGAAATCAGCTTCGGGCTGGTTGTTGTTCCGACTGCGACGGCGATTGACCGCCACGGAGAAAGAGCACACAGTGCTGCCGCTGGCCGTGGTGCGGGATTCAGGGTCACGGGTCAGATTGCCGATGATGGTCAGTTTATTCATTGCTTACACCAATCCTTTATTCTGCGGGGGTTTCAACGGGTTCTTCCACGGGTGCTTCCACAGCTGCGGGGGCTTCCTCAACGGGAGCAGCCACAGGGGCGGGAGTACGCACGGGACGGGGCTTCACGCTGTGCTTCTTCTCTTCCAGCTTGATGAAGAGATAGCGCAGAACGTTCTCGTTGATCTGCAGATTACGCTCGATCTCACGGGGCAGCTCGGCGGGAGCCTTCAGAGTGACCAGAACGTAGTAGCCTTCGGGCTTGTCGTTGATGGGGTATGCCAGACGACGCTTGCCCCAGAAGGTTTCATCGACCTTTTCGATTTCGCCGCCGTTTGCAGCGATCAGAGAAGAGAACTTCTCAATCAGCTCCTTGCGAGCGGTTTCCTCCAGCGCAGTGTCGATGATGTAGGTCAGTTCGTACCTATTCATTTCCTTTCACCTCCTCTTGGACTTATGGCACCGCACCTCTTTATGCGGTGCAAGGATGTGCCAATTGAGAATTATATACCTTTCCCAAACGAATTGCAAGGATTTTACAAATTTTTTTCATACTTTTTTTCTTTTTACTAAAAACAGCCCGAAATATTTGAGAAAATGTTTCGCAGAGGGAAATTTCCTCTTGACGAAAGACCCCAAAAACGAATAGAATAATGATAGTTAAAAACCCAATAGGAAAAAAGGACGCCATAAGTGGTTCCGTCCTTAGAATTGATTGAAGGGGAAGATCATATGTTTTACCACGCCCCAACAGCGGAGTACAGAGAGTATTTCCACCAGGGCACCAGCAGGCGTGCCTATGAAATGCTCGGCGCTCATCCCGTGGACGAAAACGGCATAAAAAAATGGCATTTCTGTGTCTGGGCGCCCAATGCAAAGCATGTGGCGCTGGTTGGTTCCTTCAATCATTACGACCGCAACGCCAACCCCATGTACAAGCAGTACGATGGCACCTGGGAGATCCGCCTTGACGAGGATTACCTTTACCGTGATGCGCCCGAGGACGGTTTTCCCACATATAAATATGATATTCTCGGTGCAGACAATGTATGGCGCATGAAAGCAGACCCTTACGCCTTCTACAGTGAAGTGAGGCCCATGACCGCCAGCAGGCTCTACAATATGGAGGGGTACCTCTGGGGCGATGAAGAATGGCTCAAACAACGCAGCACCTTCAATGCATACGAAAATCCCGTCAATATTTACGAAGTACACCTGGGTTCCTGGCGGCGTCATCCCGACGGAACCATGTACACTTATACCGAGTTTGCAGACGAAATCATCCCCTATGTTCTGGAAATGGGGTACACCCACATCGAGCTTTTGCCGGTAATGGAGCATCCCCTGGACATGAGCTGGGGCTATCAGGTGACGGGCTTCTACTCCGCCACCTCCCGCTATGGCGAACCCAAGCAGCTGATGGAGCTCATAGACCGCTGCCATCAGGCCGGCATTGGCGTAATTCTGGACTGGGTTCCCTGCCACTTCCCCAGAGATGGTTATGGCCTGTACCGCTTTGATGGCACCAGCCTGTACAATCACCCTGACCGCCGCCGGGGCGAAATTGCCCAGTGGGGCACCAAGCTTTTCGACTTTGCCCGTGGCGAAGTGTGCAGTTTTCTGCTGTCCAACGCCTGCTTCTGGCTGGACTGGTTCCACGCAGACGGCCTTCGGGTGGATGCGGTCAGCGGAATCATCTATTACGACTTCTGCAAGGAACCCGGCCAGTACATCCCCAACTGTTTCGGCGGCAGGGAAAACCTGGACGGCATCAATTTCCTGCGCCGGATGAACGAGACCATCTACCACGATTTTTACGGCGTAATGACCATCGCCGAGGAAAGCACTGCCTTCCCCATGATCACTGCACCCACTTACCTTGGCGGTCTTGGCTTCGGCTTCAAGTGGAACATGGGCTGGATGAACGATATTCTTTCCTATATCAAGCTGGATCCGGTCTACCGCAAATATCACCACGACAAGCTCACCTTCAGCCTGTTCTACGCCTTCAACGAAAATTTTGTACTGCCCTTCTCCCACGACGAAGTAGTGCACGGCAAACACAGCATGCTGGATAAAAATCCCGGCGACCTCTGGCAAAAATTTGCAGGCCTGCGTGCCCTCTATGGTTACACCATGGCTCATCCCGGCAAAAAGCTTCTTTTCATGGGCAGCGAATTTGCCCACTTCATCGAATGGAAGTTCGATGATCAGCTGGACTGGTTCCTGCTTGTGTATGAGCGTCACGCTCCCCTGCAGAGCTGCGTAAAACAGCTCAACCATTTCTACAAATCCACCCCCGCTTTCCATCAGGTGGATCGGTCCTGGGACGGCTTCCAGTGGATCAGCGCCAACGACACGGACAACAGTGTGCTCGCTTTCCTTCGTACCGACAAGGAGGGCAACGCCATTCTGTGCGTGAGCAACTTCACGCCCCAGTTCCTTCCCATCTACCGCATCGGCCTGCCCTTTGGAGGCAAGCTGAACGAAATCCTCAACACCGACCGGGAGGAATTCGGCGGCAGCAACCAGTACAATGCTTACGAGATCACCGTCATGCCAGGCGAGTACAACGGGTTCCCCTTCTGGGCGGATATCTGCGTTCCCCCGCTGAGCACCGTTTACTTCCAGTATGACAAGATCCTTCCCCCACCTCCAAAAAAACGGAAGTTCGGGACGCTTGCTGCTCCCATCCGCATTGGAAAGGGGGGAAAGAAATGAACCCCTTCATTGCTCACCGGCCCCGTGCCGGATGAAGCGTGGTTACAATATATCATCCAGGTATTCCAAGTATTATTGTTGAAGGAGTGACCCTTCCCATGATGAACAAAAAGCAGTGTGTCGCTATGCTTTTGGCTGGCGGCCAGGGCAGCCGTCTTGGCATCCTCACCGCCGAAATGGCAAAACCGGCTATCCCCTACGGCGGAAAGTACCGCATCATCGACTTCCCCCTCTCCAACTGCACCAACAGCGGCATTGACGTTGTGGGCGTGCTGACCCAGTACCAGCCCCTGGCCCTGAACGCTTACATCGGCAGCGGCGCACCCTGGGACCTTGACCTTGCCCACGGCGGCGTTTATGTTCTGCCTCCCTATGTTAAGGGTAAGAGCGGCGAGTGGTATTCCGGTACCGCCAACGCCATCTACCAGAACCTCCAGTTCATCGAGCAGTTCAATACCGACTATGTGCTCATCCTCAGCGGCGACCACATCTACAAGATGGACTACAACAAAATGCTTCAGTACCATATCCAGAACAATGCCGACTGCACCATCGCCGTCCGTGAAGTTCCGTGGGAAGAAGCAAGCCGTTTCGGCATCATGAACACCAACCCCGACAACTCCATCGACGAGTTCGAGGAGAAGCCCGCCAATCCCAAGAGCAACAAGGCCAGCATGGGCGTTTACATCTTCACCTGGGACAAGCTGCGCAAGTACCTCACCGAGGACGCCGCCAACCCCGACAGCGCCAACGACTTCGGCAAGAACATCATCCCCAACATGCTGGGTGACAAGCAGCGTATGTTCGCCTACGATTTTGAAGGCTACTGGAAGGACGTTGGAACCATCGAAAGCCTCTGGGAGGCCAACATGGACCTGCTCTCCCTGCCCATGCCCATCGACCTGTACGACAAGAAGTGGCGCATTTACGGCCGCAGCCCCGGACTGGCTCCCCACTTTGTGGCTGATGGCGGCAGCGTAAGCGAAAGCCTCATCACCGAAGGCTGCGAGATTTTCGGTAAAGTTGACCACAGCGTGATCTTTGCCGGCGTTACCGTCCGTGAAGGCGCATGTGTGGAAGACTGCGTGCTGATGCCTGGCTGCGTTATCGAGCGTGGTGCACAGGTAAAGCGTGCCATCATTGCTGAGGACGCTGTGATCGGCGCCGGCGCCGTGGTTGGCGAAGCTACCGGCAACATCGCTGTTGTGGGCGCAGGTGTGAAGCTGCCCGCAGGCGCAGCCGTAAAGGCCGGCGAACAGTACAACGTAAAGTAAGACCCCGCAGGGAATCCAATTTATAAACAAAGTGAGGAGAACACCATGAAAGATGTAATGGGTGTGATTTATACCGGTGATAAAGACAGCTTCCTGCGGGAACTGACTCTTATGCGCGCCATCGCCGCTCTTCCTGTGGCAGGCCGTTACCGTGTGATCGACTTTCTGGTATCCAGCATGGTAAACAGCGGCGTACGCAACGTGGGCGTTATCATGCAGAAAAACTACCACAGCCTGATGGACCATCTGGGCAGCGGCAAGGAATGGGACCTCCACGGCAAGCGTGACGGTCTGTACATCCTGCCCCCCTTCCTGACCCGTGAAAACGTTGGCGTGTACAACGGCTCTCTGGATGCCCTGCACTCCAACTTCAACTACCTGCGCCGCAGCCGTCAGGAATATGTGCTGTTCACCAACAGCCTGATCCTGTACAACCCCAAGCTCAACGAGCTGTTTGACCAGCTGGATGAGGACTGCGACGCCGTGATGATGTACACCAAGGATCCTGCCATGCAGCGTCCCGAATACGGCACCTACTTCGATGTGGACGAAAACGGCATGATCGTTGACGTGGAAATCGACCCCACCAAACCCCGCTACGAAAACACCAGCATGGATGCGCTGTTCATCTCCAAGAAACTGCTGATGGAACTGATCGACCGTGGCGTGGCCCATGGCTATCACGACCTGATGCGTGATGTTATGCAGCGCATGATCCGTGACGCAGGCCTGAAGGTGAAGGGCTACGAGTACAAGGATGTTGCCTTCCGCATGGACAGCGTGCAGAGCTATTTCGACTTCAACATGAAGACCCTGGACACTGCCGTGCGCCACGAGCTCTTCAAGGAAGACCGTCCCATCTACACCAAGGTGCGTGACGAACTGCCCGCCCGCTACCTGGAAGGCGCCAAGGTTATTAATTCCATGGTGGCAGACGGCTGCATCGTAGGCGGCACGCTGGATCACAGCGTTCTGTTCCGTGGCGTACACGTTGCCAAGGGCGCAACGGTGAAAAACTGCATCCTCATGCAGGACGCCCACATTGAAGAGGGCGCTTATCTGGAAAACTGCATCCTGGATAAGCAGGCCGTCATCAAGAAGGACGTACGCCTCATCGGCCCCAAGGCCTACCCCATCGTGATCTCCAAGAACATGGTGATCTAAAACCTGTGCCCGGGGCAATCACTGCTCCGGGTCGGTTCTTCCATCATAATACAAGGAGTTGTTACCTGTTATGAAAATTTTGTTCACCTCCAGCGAATGCGTGCCTTTCGTAAAAACCGGCGGTCTGGCTGACGTTGTGGGCGCACTGGGCCCCGTTTTGGCCCGTATGGGACATGACGTGCGTGTAATGCTGCCCATGTACTCTTCCATTGATTCCAAATGGCAGCAGCAGATGGAATTCCAGCTTCATTTCGATGTGCAGCTGGGCTGGCGGCGTCAATACTGCGGCATCAACATGCTCCGCAAGGATGGCGTTACCTACTATTTCCTGGATAACAAGTACTACTTTGGCCGTCCCTACATCTACGGCCTGGGCGGCGACGAATACGAGCGCTACGGCTTCTTCTGCAGAGCCTGCCTCAACGCCCTGCCCCTGCTTGATTTCAAGCCTGACATCATCCATGCTCACGACTGGCAGAGCGGCATGATCCCTGCCCTGCACAAGATTCAGTATGCTCACCTGCCCTTCTACGCTGACATGAAGAGCATATTCACCATCCACAACCTGCAGTATCAGGGCATTTTCGGCATCAAAGAAGTGCAGGATGTGCTTGGCCTGGGCGACAGCCTGTTCACCAGCGACAAGTTGGAATGCTTTGGCTGCGCCAACTTCATGAAGGCCGGTCTGGTTTACTCCGACGTCATTACCACCGTAAGCCCCAGCTATGCTGAGGAAATCACCACCGCCTACTACGGCGAGCGTCTGGACGGCCTGATCCGTGCCCGTCACGACAGCCTCTACGGTGTTCTCAACGGCATTGACGTGGACGAGTACAACCCCGAAACCGATCCGCTGATCTACCATAACTACACCAAGGAAAGCCTTGAAACCAAGGTGGAAAACAAGCTGGCCCTGCAGAAGGATCTGGGCCTTGAAGTGAACCCGGACATCCCCCTCATTGCCATGGTAGGCCGTCTGAGCAACCAGAAGGGTCTGGATCTGGTAGACTGCGTGCTGGGCGATATCATGAACGAAAACGTTCAGCTGGTGGTGCTGGGTATGGGCGAAGCCCGCTACACCAACCTGTTCAGCTGGGCAGAGCAGCAGTATCCCGGCAAGATGGCCGCCCGTTTTGCCATGGATCACGGCCTGGCCCACAAGCTGTATGCCAGCGCTGACTTCTTCCTGATGCCCTCCCTGTTTGAGCCCTGCGGCCTGAGCCAGCTTATTTCCCTGCGCTACGGCACCATCCCGATCGTCCGTGAAACCGGCGGTCTGCGGGACACCGTCCTCAGCTACAATAAGTACAACCAGGAAGGCAATGGCTTCACCTTCCTCAACTACAACGCCCACGACATGCTCAACGTCATCCGTCGTGCCCTGGGCTACTACCGTGATCAGAAGGACGTTATTGCAACCCTGCAGCAGCGTGGCATGAGCGGCGATTACAGCTGGGGCCACAGCGCCGGCGAATATGTCAAGATTTACGAGAAAATGCTTGGCTGATCTAAAACGCTCCTTTACTTGGATGGAAGACCTCCGGGTTTTCCATCCTTTTTTCGTGTCCTTTTTTTGGTTTTCTCAACATTTTTACATGTATACGTTGACAAAAACCGAAACAAGTGGTATGATACCTGCATTCAATAAAGGCGGCAACGTCTGAAGTAAGGAGGAGTCGTGCGTGACGAACCGATGTGCCATGCGGTGCTTCATGATGTGTGCGTGCGATTGCCCGTACTATTGTTGTTGCGCCGCTTAATGGATTGCTTTCCAAGCCCGCCTCGCAATAGTGCGAGACGGGATTTTTTATAGCATTCTGCACAACAGGAAAGGAAGAGACTGAAAATGTCCGAAACCCACGTTCCTCAGATTGAGCTTCGGGGCTTGACCAAAATCTACCCCATCCCCGGTGGCGAGGTACATGCCCTGAGCAATATCAACCTTACCATTGAAAAGGGCGATATTTTCGGCATCATCGGCATGAGCGGCGCAGGCAAAAGTACGCTGATCCGCTGCCTGAACCGGCTGGATACTCCCAACGACGGACAGATCCTCATCGATGGCGAGAACATCCTTGCCATGAAGAAAAAGGTGCTGCTTCGCACCCGTCGCCGCATGGCCATGATTTTTCAGCAATTCAACCTGCTGATGCAAAAAAACGTCGCCCGTAATGTTCGCTATCCCCTGGAGATTGCCGGCGTACCCGCCTCCAAAGCCAACGAACGTGTGATGGAGTTGCTGGAAATCGTTGGTCTGGCTGACAAGGCAAAAGCTTATCCCGCCCAGCTTTCCGGCGGACAGAAGCAGCGTGTTGCCATTGCAAGAGCCCTTGCCAGCAATCCGGAAATGCTCCTATGCGACGAAGCCACCAGTGCACTTGACCCCATGACTACCCAAAGCATTCTGGCTCTTTTGCAGAAGATCAATCAGGAAATGGGCATCACCGTTGTGCTCATCACCCATGAAATGGCGGTTATCCGTCAAATCTGCAACAAGGTTGCCATTCTGGATGGAGGCAAGCTGGTGGAGCAGGGCAGCGTGGATGACGTGTTCATGCACACGAAATCCGCTGCAGGCCGCCGGCTGTTCGGCATTCTTCCCGATCAGGAAGAGACCCCCACGCAATCCGCCATCCGTATTGTTTTTGACGGCAACACTGCTGCCCAGCCCATCATCAGCAAGCTGGTAAAAGAGCTGGATATGGAAGTAAACATCCTGTCCGCAGACGTCCGTCAGCTCAATGGAAAATCTTTCGGCCAGATGATGATCTCCCGCCCGGAAGATCCCATCGATGTAAAACGTGTTATTGAGTACCTGCGTCAGGCAGGAATGACGGTTGAGGAGGTGCATTCTTAATGGCTTGGGAAAAGCTTTACCCTCTTCTGATGAAAGGCCTTGAAGAAACGCTGTACATGACCTTCTGGAGCAGCCTGATCGCTTATCTGATCGGCCTTCCGCTGGGCGTTTTGCTGGTGGTTACCCGTAAAGGCGGTATTCTCCCCTGCCCCACCTTCAATGCTGTCCTCGGCGTTATCATCAATTTCCTTCGTTCCATTCCCTTCATTATCATGCTGGCCGTTCTTTTCCCCGTGACCCGTGCCATCGTGGGCAAGGCCATTGGTACAAAATCCATTGTGTTTCCCCTAATTATCAGCGCATTCCCCTACATCGCCCGAATGGTGGAAAGCTCTCTGGATGAAGTGGATCACGGCGTCATTGAAGCAGCGCAGTCCATGGGTTCCACCAACTGGCAGATCATCTGGAAAGTGCTCCTGCCGGAAGCCGTCCCCTCTCTTGTAAATGGTGCAGCCATCTGCGTTACCACCATTCTGGGCTACACCGCAATGGCAAGCGCCGCAGGCGGCGGCGGTTTGGGTTCTCTGGCAATCGTCAAGGGCCTGAATGTTCGCAAGTATGATATCATGTACTATGCCAGCCTGCTTCTGGTGGCGCTGGTGCAAATCATTACAGTCCTCGGCGGTCTCATTACCCGCCGTCTGGATCATAAACATCGCTAAAAACGAAAGGAGACACCTACTATGAAGAAGATCCTCGCTCTGGTTCTGGCTCTGGTTCTCGCTCTGTCCCTGACCTCTGCTTTTGCAGCTGAGAAAATCACTGTGATCGCTACCGAAAACCCCCATGCTGAAGTTATGGAACTGATCAAGGACGATCTGGCTGCTCTGGGTTATGAGCTCGAGCTGACCGTGGTTTCCGACTATGTGTGTGAAAACCCCGCCACCTCCGCTGGCGACGTCATGGCCAACTACTTCCAGCATGTGCCCTATCTGAACGGCTACAACGCTGAAGTTGGCGAAAACGATCAGCTGAAGGCTGTTATTTCCACTCACTTCGAGCCCATGGCCATCTACGCCGGCACCAAGACCAGCCTGGACGATATCGCCAATGGCGACACCATTGCTGTTCCCAACGACCCCGTTAACGAAAACCGTGCTCTGATGCTGCTGGAAGATGCCGGCCTCATCACCCTGCCCGAAGGCACCACTCTGGAGAGCAACTGCACCGCTCTGGACATCGTGGACAACCCCCACAAACTGAAGATCGTTGAGCTGAATGCCGAACTGATCCCCGGCGCCCGTGAAGACGTTGCTTATGCCGTCATCAACGGCAACAACGCCACCCTGGTTGACCTGATTCCCTATCGTGATGGCCTTTACGCCGAGCAGGCTGACAGCGAAGCTGCCACAGCTTATGTGAACATCGTCGTGGTTCGTCCCGAGAATGAAGATGCCGAGTGGGTCAAGGCCCTGGAGAAGGTCATGTACACCCAGGAAGTTTACGACCTGATCGTGAACGCCGGCTTCGCCCCCACCTTCACCCCCGCTGCCGCCGAAACCGAAGCAACCGCCGAATAATCATTTCGCAAGCCCTTACAGATGCAGCATTTGCGCTGCATCTGTTTTTTATAAAAATATTTTTTCAAAAAAACATCTTTTTTATGTTTCAAAAAACCCAATCATGGTGATATAATAAATGTAAAGGCTAACAGCCAATAAAACAAACAACTTTTTTCAGGAGGTATATCAATATGAAGTGGGTTTGCAAAGTTTGCGGTTATGTACATGAAGGTCCCGAGGCTCCCGAATTCTGCCCCGTATGCAAGGCTCCTGCCAGCAAGTTCGCCAAGATGGGCGGCGAGAAGACTTGGGCTGCCGAGCATGTAATCGGCGCTGCTGAAGGCGCTCCCGAAGATATCATCCAGGGTCTGCGTGAAAACTTCCAGGGCGAATGCACCGAAGTTGGCATGTATCTGGCCATGGCCCGTGTAGCTCATCGTGAAGGCTATCCCGAAATCGGCCTGTACTGGGAAAAGGCTGCCTACGAAGAGGCTGAGCACGCCGCCAAGTTTGCCGAACTGCTGGGCGAAGTAGTGACCGCCAGCACCAAGAAGAATCTGGAAATGCGTGTTGACGCCGAAAACGGCGCTACCCAGGGCAAGTTTGACCTGGCCAAGAAGGCCAAGGAGCTGAACCTGGACGCCATCCACGACACCGTGCATGAAATGGCCCGCGACGAGGCCCGCCATGGCAAGGCTTTTGAGGGTCTGCTGAAGCGGTACTTCGGCTAATAATTCAACCAAATTGGGCTTGAAAAAAGCCTAAAATGATAGGTCAGTCCCGCAAGGGGCTGGCCTCTTTTCATGCTGCGGAAAAGTAAGAAATTTTTAACAGGCCATTCCCCAATGGGGCTGGCCTGTTTGGTATGTATATACGTATTTATGCTGCTTTCTGCATGAAATTTTCGTATTGCTCCTTGGTAATTACGCCGTAGAGCAGGAGCTGGGCAAGATAATTTGCATTGCGCATACGCTTCTTGCTCTTGATCATGCGGACAACATCCCTACCGGTGATGCAAAGGCCGATGATCAGTGCGAAGAAGGCGGCAATCAGACCGATGGCAGGTTCCCCCATGCACAAACCCACCACAAGCCCAATGACGAACAAGATCAGCGGCATGCCCCACAGCATCCATTTGGGAGAATAATCGTACCATTCCGTACGCAACTCCGTCCTGTAAGTGTGGCCACAGCCCTTGCAGGTGAGCAGAGGAGAACCGATGATCTTGGTGCCTACTGCAACCTTCAGCAGCTCTTTATTGCAGTGCGGACAAGATTGAATAACGTAAGCCATTTTTACAGTTGCCATGAAAATACCCTCCTAAACGATTATTCGCCCTAATTATACGGATTTGATCCGTTCAAAATTTTTTTCCACTTCCAGACTATATTACAAGCAAAAAAATTAGTCAATTCCTGACAAGCAAAGCTTAAAAAATCAACTTAGTCACAACTCCGACAGGTTTATATACAAAAAAGAATGTTTTCGCCGGTTCAGCTTCTCCTTGAAGCACAAAAATACGTCCGCCAGCGCCACCACGATGATGGTGCCCTCGCTGAAGCTGGGATAGGCTACCATTGCGGGAGTTTCGCCGAATACCATGTTAGAAACCGTTGTAGGTGCAATGACTGCCAGCTTCATGAACGAGAACGTGAGCACCACGCCCTTGCGGGAGATATTCCACTGCATCAGCACAAAGCCCGTCATAGATTGGTTCACGGGAACCGCCCAAAAAAGACGGTTTCCTTTTCATACCCTGATAACGTAAACATTGCTTTGCTTCTGCCCTTTTCACCTCACCCCTATTGCTTTCCCAAAAAGTGAATGCTATAATACCAAAACTCCGCCATGAAAGAAGGTCTAAACCATGTACCTTTTTGCCCAGCTGATCGGCTTTTGTGCAACAGCCATTCTGTTGACCTACACCCTGTGCAACGTCAGCCGCAGAACCATCATGATCTGCAATATCATCATCAATACCCTGTGGGCCGTGCATTATCTCATCCTGAAGGCATACACCGGCGCTTTTTGCAGCTTCTTTACAGCGATCATGGTTGTGGCCAGTTCCTTCAAAGGAAAAAACCGGCTGTTTCAGGGGCTTTGGGTGCCTGCGTTTTTCAATCTCTGCTTTATTGTAATCGAGATCCTCACATGGGCAGGTCTGCCCACGCTGATCCAGATGGCAGGAAACATTCTGCTGGTAATCGCCATGTGGTGTGACGAAGAGATTGAAATCAAAGCGCTGTTCATTCCCGTAGGAATTCTTTGGTTCATTTACAACTTCATTTATTTTTCCTGGATCGGCCTCATTTGCCAGGCGCTGGCGGTATCCTTTAACATTTTCTTTGTTACCCGATATTTCCTGAAAAAAAGAAACACACAGCTGCGATCTGAGGAGTTGACCGCATGAAAATCCGTACCCCACGCCTTACGCTGCGTCCCTTATCCGGAGC
Organism: Clostridiales bacterium; assembly: GCA_015056145.1. Taxonomy (GTDB): domain Bacteria; phylum Bacillota; class Clostridia; order Christensenellales; family Aristaeellaceae; genus Limiplasma. The sequence continues at coordinate 11,645 of SVGY01000023.1, read as the reverse complement.
CGATCTTCCCACAGCCTATGCCTACGCCGGAGACCTTGAAAACACTCGTTTCATGATGTTCCTGCCCGATGCAGACGAAGCCGAGACCGCTCTGCATCTTGCGCAAGCAGAAGAGCAATGGCGCATGGACAATCCTGAACGCTACGAATTCGCCGTCTGTCTGGAGGGCATGCACATAGGCTGCGTTACCCTGTATATGCAGGAGGATCGCAGCGAAGCGGAGCTGGGATGGGTGCTCCATAAGGCTCACTGGCGTAAGGGCTATGTAACGGAGGCCGCTCTGGCTGTAATAGAATTTGCCCGTTCCCTGGGAGTAAAACGCATCTTTGCCTGCTGCGACAGCGAGAACGTAGCATCCTACAAAACCATGGAAAAGCTGGGCATGCAGCTGTGTGGCAAAGGCACCCGCACTAATCGCTCCATGGGCGAGGAACTGCGGGTGGAGCTTGTCTATGACATCCGTTATGAATAAAGATTCCACCAAATAAAATACACAAAAAAAGGAGGCGCACCTTTGCGTCTCCCTTTTCTTTCAGCCTGCCGGAAAATCAGTACAGCACATTCCCCTGCGCATCGATAATGAACCATTCCTCCTCGGTGGATACGATGGCCACACCGCAGGAAAAAGGCCGAGCCACATTGTACTTGGGTTCGATAACATATTCTCCGGAAGTGTTGATGTAACCCCACTTGCCGTCCTTGCGCACAGCGGCCAACCCCTCGTAGAAGGGGGATGCGCCATCCCAGCCGTCGTTGGGGATGACCACCTGTCCCGTCATGTCGATGAAACAGGGTGTGATGACGCCTTTTCTGTCGATGCCTGCAAGAGCAATGCCATTTTCCACGATGGTATCGTAGCCATTCCATCTGCCCTGTTCAAATTTACCGGAATAGACTTCGCCGGTCAGATTCACACCGTTGGCATCGGCAAAATAGTAATTTTTCTTATCGGAATCATAGATACAAAAAATGCCGTTGCCGCAATTTCTTATTTCGCTCTCTTCCTCGTGGATGTAAAGCTTATTACCGTCCAAATCGATGATCACCACAACATCACCGCCGGTTTTCGTGCCTTCGGTGTTGCTGAAGAAACCCTCCACCACAGCATAACCATCGATAAACTTGGCGGGAAACGCACCATTAACTTTGATCTTGCTTGTATCGGTTATGCGACCCCATTCATCATCCATCAGAATAACAATCTGGCCCTGATGGTCAATGAAAGCGGCAGTATATTCCGGTCCGAAAGTAACACAAGCCAGGCCGTCCGAAAAAGTACCGGCAAACTCGTAAGTTTCTGCAGGTACGACGGCATCCGGAGCGATTGCCACATATTGATAAGTACTGCCTTTTGATATTACCATGACTCCTTCGCTGTGACGACGGCTGTAATCGGGTGCGGGGCCGGAAACAATATTACCCTGCACATCCACATAAGACTCCCCGTCGTCATTGCTTACAAACGCATATCCGTCTACAAAAGATGTTGCAGTTTCGTAAATCGGCTCCACTACCCAGTTTCCATGCGTATCCACAAAGCCATATAGTTCACTTTTCTTCATCCAGGCCAGTCCCTCGGAAAAATCACCAATGGGGATCGTCACAGATGCGTGGGCAACGGGCACAGATAACACAAAAAGGAATACCATTACAAGAATCACAATACGTTTCATAGGTGCTCCCATACTTTCAAATAAATTTTTTTATTATTTTACCACCTTTTCTTACATTCCTGCAATAAAAAACCCATTCCCCTTGCAACGCAAACCAGGGAACAGGTTTTCTTCAAAATCAATCGTTGCTTACGCCTGAGCCATCCAATTCTCGGCAGTGGCGGCGCTCATGCGCTTGATGCCTTCCTTGGCGTATTTGGATTCGGCACCGCCGAAAGTATAAAGGAAATACTTGCCTTCTGCGGTCTTGTACAGGCTCTCTTCGTAGCCGGCAGGGTCGCCGAACTGGCCGGAGGTACGCTTGCTGACAAGCTCAGCTGCTTCGGTATCGTACTCTACTTTGCAAATAATCTTCTTCATTTCACAACATTCCTTTCTCTTCACGGCCTGCACGCATTGCAGACCGGCTTTGCCCTGATGTCAAGGCTGGCAGGATTTTCTTCCATGCAAGACAGTATATTATCACATTTAAGACAAAATAGCAAATTTATACAGCAATAATGCAAAAACATGCATAATTCGTTCAAATTTTTCCCTGAAAATACAAATATCCCCGGTTTCCTGTTATCGGAAACCGGGGATAAAAGATGCAGCGCAAGTGATAAATTACTCAAAAACTGCGGTAATATCAAAGGAACCGGTGAAGGTGATCTCCGTGGTGAGGGCGGCGGGATCTGCCACCACAGCGTTCTCGCCATCAACCTGCCAGCCCACGAAAGTAGCGCCCGGTTCAGGCACTGCGGTGAGCGTGATGGAATATTCCGTGAAATAGCGGGTCTCAATCCTATCGGTAATGGGCAGGTTGCAGGTGTTGGCATACACTGCGCCCTTTGAGCCATCAGAACTCTGAATGGTCACAAAGGCAGGATCGCCAAGATCAAAGGCATTCTGGACGATATACGGGAATGCGCCGTAACGTCCGTCAAAGAATGCGCCCAAATCCTTCAGATGATCCTTGTAGGCTTTCTCCGTATCCCACTCTGCACCCCAGAAGGGACCGAAGCGGCGGTAAGTCTCGGCAGCCTGAGGAGTGTACCATGCACCCATGGTTTCCAGGAGGGCGTTGGTGCGATCCCTGTGGAAATAGTAGTTGCGCACATCGCACAGGGCAATGATCAGATCCCGCTTGAAGTCTTCATTCTCCATCAGTGCTTCCAGAATCCAGGCGGGATGGCCATCCTCACCGATGGTAATGAAAAGATAATCGTTGAGGTTGTTGTAGCCATAGGTGCTGCCACGGTCATACACGCCGGAGGAGCTGTCCGTGTCGAAAAGCATCATGCGCCACTTGCCATCCGCCATCGGGCTTTCGTCCTGGCCGGGGGTGCGCACACGCCACATCTGCCAGTTGTTATCCTGGAAAATGCTGTCCGTGTTGTGGATGTAGAAGGTCACAGCCATGTAGTCCACATAGGAACCGATATCCAGCATTTCGCCAACCTGTGCGTAAATGGCGGGGTCCGTCATATCCTCGCCGATGACGAAATCGTACATCTCCCAGTACAGTTCCTCGTCGTCTTCCTCGCCATCCTCGATCTCGTTGTTTTTGATGGTGATGACATTGTCGTTGTTGATGCCGTAGTGATAATCGATGTAGTTATCGTTATACTCCTCGTTGAGGGTATAAATGCCCCAGTATTCACCATTGATGAAAGCCACCACGGGACGGTTGGCAGCGGTTTCAAAACGCAGGCCGGTGGTAAGGCGGGAAATGAAGGGGTCACGGATCAGGGCGAAACCACGGTCGTTGCCGCCGTTACGCAGGGTGACGGACTTATACTTTTTCAAAAGCTCGCCATCCTCTTCCCGGAAATAATCAGGATAGAGCGGGTATTTGATATTCTTCAGGCCGTATTCCTCACGGGCGATAAGACGAAGGCTCTTCTGGGGTGCGGTACGGGATGTGCCGCCCTTGATGCGCACGCCCATATCCTGCACATAGCTTTCATCCTCCATGATGAATTCCACAGTAACAGGGCGTTCCCATTCTTTGCCACGGTTAGAGTAATTGCCAAAGGCTTCCCATGCCTCAAAGGATTCTTCCTGCTCAGCCTTCCACTCGTCGTGGGAACGGCCCAGCATGTAGATGCCAGTATCATAATCAAAGAAATGATCCGGTTCAATCATCAGGGAAACCACGGGCAGGTCGCCGTAAAGCTCCTGACGGTCATAACCCACAAAGTAAGTAGCGCTGGTCACGTTGCTGCGGCTTCCGTCGGAGCCGATGGCCACTGCACGCAGTATGTGGGCAGAGGGAAAATCAACCGGAGGCAGATCATAGTGATCCAGCGTGGTGCCGGGAATCTGGCTCAGCGGATCAGGCTTGGCGGTGGTCAGGCCCAGCTCCACCGGGCCTTGGTAAAGGCGGTCCGTCTCGTCGGGCACGGTGCCGTCCAGGGTGTAATAAATGGTCGTGCCTTCATCAGCAGAGATCGTCACGCTGATGGGTTCCATGTAGAAACCGCTCTGACAGCTGAAGGTGACTGCGCTTCCGGTTTCCTCTGCAACAGCTATGCCGCAAAAGCATACCAGGCATATCAGAAGTGCCATAAAAAACCTTAGGTTGAAAGTCCTTTTCATGGTATGTACTCCAATCCTTTTTTTGTGGATTATACCACGGAACCAAAATGTGGTCAACGCAACGGGCTTGTTTTTCTTGCTTCTCTAACAAAATGGGAGTATAATCATTTCCAGTACAACGATTCTTTCGCCAGGAGGAAACCATTGCAAAACAAGTACTCTGCAACCCTGGATCATGTAAACTTTTCCTTGAAGGAACCCTGCAATTTTTCATTTCTGAAGAAATATGGAAAGGTTTTCAAGGTATTTGACGACCAGGATTCCGGCAATATCTGCTTTGGCACGGAGGATGAAAACGGTGTAAGGCGGTTCATCAAATACGCCGGCGCAAAAACCGTGCGTGGTACCGTTTCTCCCGCAGAGGCCATTCGCAATTTGAAAGCCACCGTCCCCCTCTACGAAACGCTCCGCCACGAAACCCTGATCCCCTATCTGGGTTCTTTGGAGACGGAATCCGGTTTCGGACTTGTGTTCCAATGGACGGACGGGCAATGCATGGGGCGCATGTATCCCGAAAGTCATACACGCTTCATGGCCATGAACACGCAGAAAAAGCTGGATGTATTCCGAAGCATTCAGCATTTCCTTGCCTATGTGCACAAAGAAGGCTATGTTGCCATCGATTTTTACGACGGCAGTATCCTTTATGACTTTTCCCAGGGAAAAACCCTGATCTGCGATATTGATTTCTTTGCAAAAAAGCCCTGCTTTAACCATATGGGACGCATGTGGGGCAGCTCTGTTTTTCAGTCGCCGGAGGAATACGAAATGGGTGCGGCAATCGATGAACTGACCAATGTGTACACCCTCGGCGCTTTCGCCTTCGCTCTGTTTGGCGGCTTTTACAGGGATACCGGACACTGGACGCTGAATCCTGCCGCCTTTGATGTGGCCTGCCGGGCCGTCAGCGCAACGAGGGCCCATCGTCAGCAAAGCATTGCGCAGTTCATTTTTCAGTGGGAAAACGCCGTTTCCCCCGCAGGGGAACCTGTCACAAACAAAAACAGCTTCGGAGAATAACAAAATGTGGAAAAGAAAAGGGAATTCCCTCAGATTTATGGATAAAAATATCAGGGGAGCAAAAAGAAATCCCCTTATGTGGCTGGGTATCCTCCTTGCCATTATGGCGCTGCTTCTGCTGGGCCTTGCTTTGCTTTACGGCGCACCGCTCCGTTTCACCCTGGTTCCCCAAGAAACCACGGAGGATCTTGATGCGGAACTTGTCATCGCAAAAAGGCTCCCCTTTCTTTCGGATGTGAGGTATATGGGCTATTCTTCCACAGATGCAAAAACCATGGAACCCGCCCACATACTGTGGTACGAGGCAAAACTGCCTCCCTTCCTCACGCTGGGCTCCGATGCCTGCGCACTTTGCCTCGCCCGCTTTGATACCCTCTCAGGCCGGTTGGAAAAAATCCATGTATTCATCGGCAATCCAGGGGCGCTGGAAAGAGCTGTGCAACGATACGATGTTTCCTTCCAGAAAGCCGAATAATGGAAAATCACCTCCAGCAGGCAATGACGCCTTACCGGAGGTGATTTTTAATCAATTGTACATATACAGCACGGTCAAACATTGAGCAGCACAAGGGCTGCAAGGATCAGAAGGAGACCAATGATCTTTCTCCGGTTGAGCTTTTCCCTGAACAGCAGTACGCCAGCCAAAGCCACCAGCACAATGGTGCCCACGCTGAAGCTGGGATAAACGATCATTGCCGGAACTCCACCCAGCGCAAGCAAAAGGAAGCGGGCGGAAAAGTAATTGGGGATGCCGATAAGCAGACCGAAGGCCACATCTTTCCATCCAAAACGCTGTTTTTTTACAACTACGAGCACAACGCACAGAATGAGGGCCACTGCGAAGGTATACAGCAGGAACTGATCTTTCAGCCTCTGGGGACCTACTTCCTCAAAAACCTTGGACATGGCGTCCGCACTGCCGCCGGTAAGCAGCAAAAGCAACAGACCGCCGATGCTAACGCCTCCCGCACGGCGCTTCTCCCCTGCACCCTGAATGACGAAAATCGCTGCCACTGCAAGCAGCAGACCCGCTGCCTGGGTGAGGCGGGGCTGCTCCCTGAATACCAGAATGGCCATCAGCGTAGGCACAACAACACCCAGTTTCATGAAAGTGGAAGGCAGCACCACACCGTTGCGGGAAATGTTCCACTGCAGCATCACAAAGCCTGCAAGATACAGAAAACCGTTTACAACGCCCAGGAGCAGTGTTGTGCTCAGCCCTTCCTGACGGGGAAAAATCTCCATCCCTCCAGAAAAAGCCCAGGCAAGAAGGCAGCACATTACATAGTTCACAGCCAGCTTACCGGCTCCCTCGCCGGTGTATTTCTCGCTGATACGCATCATCACCGATACCAGCATACTGCTCACAATGGCCAGAAACAAGTAAAGCACAACACTCACGCTCCGCAACAAATGTACTTTTGCCAGTATAGCACAGTTGCAGCCGGCTGTACAGGAACTTAAACGTTTTCATTGACATTGAATAACTTCTATGATATGATACTCTCACAACCAAAATGGTACAACAAAACAATATATCATCTGCAGAAAGAAGGTTTTCTGATTGGAAAAAAATCTGCCCGAGAACGTGAAATCCACCATTGATCTTAACGGCCTCATCCAGATTGCCCTTGTGGTGAAGGATATCGAAACCGTGGCCAAAAACTGGAGCGAAGTTTTCGGCATTCCCATGCCCAAAATCGATTACATCACCCCGCCGGAGCAGTGCCAGATTTATTACCGGGGTGAAAAATCCTTCTCCCGGGCCAAGATCGCCTGCATTCCCCTGGGCCCCATCACCATCGAACTTACCGAGCCCGACGAGCATGACACCTCCTGGAAGGAATTCCTCGAGACCCATAACGGCAACGGCGTGCATCACCTCGGTTTTTCCGTTGGCAGTGATGAAAAGCGTGATGCCGTCATCAAAATGCTGGAAGAACGTGGCGTTGGCGTGCGCCACTACGGCTATTATCCCGGCGGCAGCTACACCTTTGTGGACAGTGAAGAGCAGCTGGGTGTGATCCTGAACGTAAAACCCCACGAATAAGGAGGATAAACCGTCATGAATGTACTTACCGAAAAACGCACCGTGGAAGAGCGGAATGTCATTTCCGTTCTGGAAACCTACGATATCACCACCGGCCAACGCAGCGTCCTGTGCGAGCTGGACGAGCTCATCGAAGCCCCCAACTGGCTCAAGGACGGAAAAACCCTTGTGTTCAACGGTCACGGTCTGATTTACACCTACGACATGGAAACGGGCGTCCGCAAGCAGGTCAACACCGGCTTTTGCAACCAGTGCAACAACGACCACGTCATCTCCCCTGCCCAGGACGCTGTGGCTGTAAGCCATCACACCGCCGAGGACGGCCAGAGCCGTGTGTACGTCATTCCCTTCGCCACCGGCGTGCCGGAGCTCATCACCCCCATTGCTCCCAGCTATCTTCACGGCTGGAGTCCCGACGGCACGACCCTTGCCTACTGTGCCGAGCGCAACGGAGAGTACGATATTTACTCCATTCCTGTCCACGGCGGCGAGGAAACCCGCCTGACCGACGCACCCGGCCTCGACGATGGCTGTGAATACTCCCCCTGCGGCAAATATATCTGGTTCAACAGCGTCCGCTCCGGCCTGATGCAGCTGTGGCGCATGGAAAAAGACGGCTCCAACCAGACCCGCATGACCTTTGAAGAGGACTCCAACTGCTGGTTCGGTCATGTTTCTCCCGATGGCAACAAGGTGGTCTACATCGCTTACAAAAAGGGCGATGTGAACCCCGGCGATCATCCTGCCAACAAGAACGTGGAAATCCGCATGATGCCTGCGGAAGGCGGCCCCTCTGAAACACTGGTGAAGCTCTTCGGCGGCCAGGGCACCATCAATGTAAACTCCTGGTCTCCGGACAGCACCAAGTTTGCCTTTGTAAGCTACAAGCTGAAAAATTCCTGACAGGGAGGATGTCATCATGAAAACCATCGGCGTTGGCGTACTTGGCTGCGGCAATATTTCCGATATCTATCTCACAAACCTTACCACCGTTTTCCCCTATGCCCATGTAGAGGCCGTATGCGACCTTGACGGGGCCAAGGCCAAAGCGCAGGCGGAAAAATACGGCATAAAGAAGATCCTCACCCTGGATGAAATGCTGGCAGATCCTGAGATTCAGATCGTGCTGAACCTGACCACCCCCAAGGCGCATTATGCCACCACCAAAAAGTGCCTGGAAGCGGGCAAAAACGTTCACAGTGAAAAACCTCTTGCGCTCAATTACAGAGACGCTGCCGAACTGTGCGAGCTTGCTGAGGCCAAAGGACTTCTGTTGGGCTGCGCCCCGGATACCTTCTACGGCGCAAGCTGGCAGACAGCCCGGGAGCTTATGGATAACGGTGCCATCGGCAAGGTGGTTTCCGGCGAGGCTTTCTTCGTTGGTTGCGGCCCTGAAGACTGGCATCCCAATCCCTTCTTCTATTACGAAAAGGGCGGCGGCCCCGTGTTTGATATGGCTGCCTACAATCTGCACAACCTTTTCAACCTGCTGGGCCCCGCCGACGGCCTTTTCGGCATGCACACCAAGGGTCGGGAAGAAAGGCTCATCACCAGCCAGCCCCACAGCGGCACCATGATGCAGGTGGAGATCCCCACCCATGTGTGCGGCCTGATCCATTTTGAAAACGGCGCTGTCATCAACCTCATGGAAAGCTTTGATGTAATGGGCAGCGTTCTTCCCAAGATCGAAATTCACGGTACAGAGGGTTCCCTGCTTCTGCCGGATCCCAATTTCTTTGGCGGCGAAGTGCTGCTTTGCAAAAAAGGCAGCCAGGAATGGCAATCCATCCCTGTAACCCGTCCTTACGACGGCAACGGACGTGGCGCAGGTGTCAGCGATATGGCCAAGTGCCTGCTGGAAGGCGGCATTCCCCGTTCCAATGGCCGCATGGCTGCCCATGCTGTGGAAATCATGGAAACCCTCCACACCAGTTGGGATGAAAAGCGTTACATCGAACTGTCCAGCCGCTGCCAGCGTCCCGAGGCGCTGAAGGGCGAACTGTAATCCATCACTTTTCCGAAAGGACTGCCCGCTGTGGGGAAATGGCTCCGCAGCGGGCTTTGCAGAGCATTATGAACAGGCAACTCAGAAACATCGGCATATTTGCCCATGTGGACGCAGGCAAAACTTCCCTGTCCGAGCAACTTTTGGCCCATGCAGGGGCCATCCGCCAGGTAGGCAGCGTGGATAGCGGCACCGCCCACACCGACAACCTGAGCGTTGAGCAGCGCAGAGGTATTTCCGTGAAGGCCACCTGCGTTTCTTTTGCGTGGAAGGATACGACCGTCAACCTGATTGACACCCCGGGCCACGTCGATTTTTCCGCAGAGGTGGAGCGTTCCTTCTGGGCGCTGGATGCGGCGGTTCTGGTCATTTGCGGAGTGGAAGGTGTCCAGCCCCAGACCGAGGTTCTGTTTCATGCGCTCCGTGAGCAGCACATTCCCATCCTGCTCTTCATCAACAAGATGGATCGGGAAGGGGCCGACGCAGCACAGGTGCTGGGCCAGATCCACCGTCTGCTTTCCGAAAACGCCGCACTGATCGGCGATGACGAAAGCATGGCAGAAGTGGTCTGTGCCTTTGACGATGACCTGCTAGAAAGCTATCTGTCCGGCGAAACGCCCGATAACCTCCTGATGCGGAAAAAGCTGGTTTCCCTTGTTCACGAAGGCAGGGCTTACCCGGTCTATACCGGTTCCGCCCTCAGGGACATGGGGGTGGACGATGTACTGGACGGCATTGTGGAATTCCTGCCCGGACCGGATACGGAACTCAAACCGCTCTGCGGCGTTGTGTTTGCCGCAAAGCAGGATGCCACCCTTGGTCGGGGCGCATGGGTGCGTCTTTTCGGCGGCGAGGTGGAAAACCGCACCGCACTCACATTACCGGCAGGCGTTGACCCTGTCACCGGCGAAGAAAAAAGCGTCCAGCGGAAGATCACCCAAATCCGCAGTGTTTCCGGCAACGATGCCGGAAAGCTTAGCGCCGGAGAAATCGCAGTGATATATGGTCTCGGAGATATCTCTATTGGGCACATCATAGGCGACAGCACCCTTCTGCCCCGCAAAGTAGAGCCGGGCAGCCTGCGCACGCCCCTTATCACCGTTCAGGCCGTACCGGAAAGCCCGGAACAGCTCCATGCTCTGCGGGAAGCCTGTCTGATTCTTTCCGGCGAAGATCCTCTCCTGCAGGCACGCTTTGTGCGCAGTCTGAACCAGCTGCACCTGAGCGTCATGGGTTACATCCAGCTGGAAATCCTTCAGGAAATGCTCAAAACACGTTTCTCTCTGAATGTTCGCTTTACCGACCCCGCCGTTATCTACCGGGAGACCATCTTGCAGTCTGCCAAGGGTTTCGTGGCCTACACCATGCCCAAGCCCTGCTGGGCCATCATGGAATTCTTCATTGAACCGGCCCCGAGAGGCAGCGGCGTTACCTTTGTATCCGAAGTTCCCGAACGGGAGCTGACCAGCCGCTACCAGCACCAGATCCAGCAGGCGCTTCCGCTGGCTCTTGCCCAGGGCCGTCTGGGCTGGCAGGTGACCGATGTAAAGATCACCCTGGTCAGCGGCAACAGCCATCAATGGCACACCCATCCGCTGGATTTCATCGTGGCCACTCCCATGGGCATCCAGGACGGCCTGCAGCGGGGCGGAAGCCAGCTTCTGGAGCCGATTCTGCATGTAAAATTTCTGCTGCCGCAAGACGTGGTCGGCCGCATCATCAGCGATATCGCCCTCATGCGGGGGGAAGTTGTGGAGACCCTTACGGACGGACAGCGTGTTTCCCTCACTGCACTGCTGCCCGTTGCCACCAGCATGGATTATTCCTCCCAGCTGGCCTCCATTACCGGCGGTCGGGGCAGCATGACCGTAAGGCTCCACGGCTACCGTGAATGCCCGCTGGAACTCGGCAATACCGCCCTGCGCCGCAATGTGGACCCGCTGGACACCAGCAAATATATACTGGCTGCAAGGAGTGCGCTGGAAGGCGGTATATTTGAGGTCTGATTTTTCCCTTCTCCGGCCCCGACAGGGGCCATCTTTTCTTCTGAGAAAAAGCATAAGAAGCATAAATTACGCAAATGCGCCACATCGGCAGGTTTGCGTGTTTGATAATCAAATCAGGTTAGATGAATAATACTTTTTGAAACATTATGTCACATTTATTTAACATTCGCCCCGTAGACAAACTTTGAACCGAACCAGAAAAAACGGACAATAGACAGAATCCCCCTGATGTAGGTATAATAACCACAATAGGGGGATTCACTATGGAAAAACGTAAGTACAGAAAGATTCAAGAACTGTTGCCAATCATC
>SVGY01000001.1 GCA_015056145.1 Clostridiales bacterium | reverse complement strand
ATGCCGGACAACAACCGAATCAGCACGGACGAGTTGCTGGCGCTGCTGTTCAAGGAGCGAAACCTGGAGCACTTTCTCCAGAGAAACGAATCTGCGTACCTGACGGCCTCCTTCAGCGACTACCTGAACCAGTGGTGCAGGCAGCACCTGGATGTGCCGGAGCAAGTCATCCGGCGGGCGAACCTGGAAAAGTCCTACGGCCACCAGCTTTTCAGCGGCAGGCGCAACCCGTCGAGGGATACGGTTTTGCAGCTGGCCTTCGCCATGGAAGTCGATCTGCCCCAAGCGCAGGAAATGCTGCGGATCGCCCGCAGGAGCCCGCTGTATCCCCGCATCAAGCGCGACGCGGCGATCATCTACTGCCTTCACAACCACATATCCCTGCTGGACACGCAGATCATCCTGCAGGACCTGAAATTGCCGCTGCTGGGAGGGCGAGAAAAGTGAAAGAATTGAAGCACATCGTGGCGGACATGGAATCCGTGTTCGCGCAGAGCAGCTATCCCCAGGATTTCCTGGCGGCCTATGACCAGATGGAATGCCTGGCGAGCCATAAGGGCAGGGAGACCTTCCTGGTGCAGCGCAAGTCAGACGGCGAGATGGCCATCGCTAGCTGCTATGACCGCGCCGCCTTTCCGCTGCGCCCGGACATCCAGCTGCTGCAGGACCTGAACCATCCCGGCCTGCCGCATTACTACGAGGAGTACCGGAACGAACAGATGCTGTGCGTCGTACGGGAATACATCGAGGGCGAGCCGCTGAGCGCCTACGCCCGGGACCGCCAGCTGTCCATAGAGGATATCGCGTCCATGGCAAGGAGGCTCTGCGACATCCTGCAGGTGCTGCACACCCATGAGCCGCCCGTGGTCCACCGGGACATCAAGCCGGAGAACATCATCGTGAAGCCCGACGGCGACATCGTGCTGATCGATTTCGACATCGCCCGCACCGTGAAGGCGGAAAGCGGCACGGACACGGTTTTCTTCGGCACCAAGGGCTACGCGCCGCCGGAGCAGTACGGCTTCGGCCAGACGGACGGCCGGACGGACATCTACGCCTTCGGCGTGCTGCTGCGCTGGCTGGTGACGGGTAGCGACCGGGAGAACGGGAACATTTCCACCGACCCGGACCTGCAGCATATCATCGACCGCTGCACGGCCTTCGCGCCCCAGCAGCGCTTCTCGGACGTCGGCGAGGTCCGGCGGGCGCTGGAGAGCGTCGGCAGGCGCAAGCGGCGCTTTGATCCCAGGGCCGCCGTTGCGGTGGCCCTGGCGGCGATCCTGATGCTGTGCGCGGGCTTCGCGGTGGGCCGCTGGACCGACTGGCTGCGGCCCGTGGAAAGGATATCCTTCCAGGAGCCGCTGATCGAAAAGGCCGTGCGGCTGTGGATCGGCAAGGAGCAAGGAGCGCTGACCGAGGAGGACCTTGCCCGGGTCACGCATCTGTACATCTTCGGCGACCAGGCCTTCGGCGAAGCCGACCCGTACAACCAGTGTGACGTGGGCAGCTGTGTCGGAGGACCCATCCGCACGCTGGACGACCTGCAATTGCTTAAAAACCTGGAGGAGGTGCACATCGCCCACCAGGGCTATGTGGACGCGACGGGCATCGCGGGTTTGCTGAGGCTGCATACCTTGGATCTGAGGCACATGTACCTCTCCGGCGTCGCCGCCATCGCGGATGCGCCCCGGCTCAAGCACGCGATCCTGTTCGACGACGGCCTCTCCGACGTGACGGCGCTTCAAAAGTGCCCGTGGCTGGATTTCCTGGACATCGGCCTGAACGACATCGCGTCCCTCAACCAGGTGGGCAGCTATCCCAACGTGACAAGCCTGGGCTTCACGTGGCTGAATATGGACAACGTGGACGACATCGCCCAGCGGTTTCCAAAGGTGAAGGTTGTGACGCTTCAGCACACGAACATCAGAGATCTCTCCGGCCTGAAGGCGCTCCCCAACCTGGAGGCCGTCTGGGTGCTGAACGAGCAGGCCGACGCGGTGCGCACACTGTTTGAGGGCACGGACGTGCAGGTGAACGTCACCGAAAACTGAATACCATCGAATCCCTTTACAAGGTGGGCAGACTGCCCACCTTTTTTGTGTCTTTCTTTGCTAAGATATAACATAACCACAATATAGCAAAGAGGCATTTTTATGGCAAATCAGAAATTCTGCGGTGCGGTGGCGTCCCAGGCCTACCGTTGGGGTTGCATCTGCGAATACTGCAAGCAGCCGGTGGAGAAGAAGAATTACATCTCCACCCAGGTGGGCAGCATGCACAAGTCCACCACCTGGGTGACCACCACCGCCGACGGGGCCAAGGGCGACGACTTCCGCAAGGCCATGTACAGCCGCATCAGCGATGGCTGCAAGCTGACCTTCGACGGCGGCGAGGGTGAGCAGGTGTGGGACTACTGGCCCAAAAAGGCCACCCAGTACGCCGCCGACACCATGACCCTGTTCTACACCGTGCCGAGGGCACCGAGGCCTCCACCCTCACCTTCACACTAAACAACAACATACTAAACAACACAAAATACCAATTCAACTACAACACATAAACCCAACACACAACGAGGAGGTTTTCCCATGAAAAAAACGCTTGCGATTCTGTTGACCCTTGCTCTGCTTTGTGGGATGTCCGCCCTGGCCGAACTCGGCTCGGCGGATGTGGCCATGAACGGGAATCAATATCACATCTCCCTGGAGAGCGTGGAGATCAAGGATGGAAAACTGTACGTGGCCCTCAACGGCATGGCGCAGACGATGGCCTTTGGACCGGAGGGCATTCAACTGGCGGCTGAGATCGTGCCGGTCTATGGCGAAGAAAGGCTGCATGCCTCGGACAAGGACATACTGTTCGGCGCTGATGTGACCTACCGCTTTGACCGGGACACACTGCCGGATGCCATACTGATGATTCCCACCCAGGATGCGGAGAACCCCATCACGCTGTGGGAAAACCCGGATGAGGATCCGGCGATACCGGATGAACTGGTCGGTCAGTGGCGCGGCACGGGCATGCCCAAGGGCGGCGGCCCGGCCATCGACCTGACCGCGACCATCAATGCCGACGGCACCGGCGAATACACCTTCGGACAGAGCGGCTACCGCGAGAGCTACCCCTTCACCATCTCCGCCGACAACAGCGCCTTCTCCGTGGACATCCCTGCCGACAACGCCCTGGGCATCAGCGCGTGCGGCGGAAGCTGGGCGCTGGAGGGCGGCGTTTTGAAGCTGGACATCACCACCACCTTCGCCTCCGGCGGCAGCTATTCCTACACCGCCGAGTGTGAACGGGCTGATGCTGCCGGGGCCGACCCCGCCTGGGTGGGTCGGGAATGGCAACTGGACACGATCCATTTCAAGACCCTCAGCGAGGACTCGCCTTACTCCATCGACGGCGAGTTGAGCTTGAACGGCGGCAGCACCTATGGCAATCACTTGGTTCTGGCGGACAACATAGTGTACACGGACATCGACCTGAATGGGTTGATTGAAGCCATCCCCCAGCTGCCCTTCTCCGTGCCGGAGCTGGATCTGACGGACTATGACGGCTATACCCTGGACGGCGACACCCTGCGCCTTGCGCCCGGCGACATCGAAATGGCCGTGGGCCATGAGGGCGATGCCCTGTCCCTCACCTACGTCACCCATGTGGACATCGAGAGCCAGTCCATGGGCGACGGCCTGACCAGCCAGGCAGGGGAAACGGACCTGGAGGTCATACTGGGCTTCGTTCCCATGGAAGCGGCGAAGCCTATAGAAGATTCTGCTGAATAAGCGGCAAAGGCACCTGCGGAGGAACCTGTCGAGAGCCCCGCAGAGTAACCGTCATCCGCTGAAGTCAGAGATACCGTGACCTTCGGCCATTACGAACAGGACAACGACACGGACAACGGGCCTGAGCCTATCGAGTGGATCATCCTGACGCAGTTCGGAACCGCACGCTGCTGCTGAGCCGCGACTGCCTGGACGCGCAGTATTTCAATGACGATTTCGGCTCCGCACCGTGGGAAAGCTGCTCACTTCGAAGCTGGCTGAACGACGCCTTCCTGAAAGCGGCCTTCACGGCGGAGGAGCAGGCGCGGATCTTCGATACCACCAACGCCAATACCATGGCGGACGGCTATCCGGGGCTTCCCGCGAACAGCAACCCTACGACAGACAGGGTCTTTCTGCTGAGCTACAAGGAATTGACGGCGTTCGCCGGCACCATCACCATTCCCGGGGCGACGGCGTACGCCGTCGCCCGCTGCAATCCCGGGTCCGGCGATTCCGCGTCCGCCTGGTGGCTGCGCTCGCCGGGGCCGGATGACCATGCCGCGCTCGTGCTCTACGAAAGCGGCGAGTTGAATTATTACCCCGCCGACCTCAACCGCAGGGGCGTCCGTCCGGCGCTGACGGTGAACCTGGAGAATTGATCCGTTTTTTCCGAAACGCGCCATGAGATTCAAGCTTCAAACAGATACACATGAGGAGGTTCCAAGATGAAAAAGTTCTTTTCGATCCTGTTGACCCTTGCGTTGCTGTGCGCCCCGCTGGCGCTGGCGGAGGGCGAGGCCTATGTCCAGGCCGAGGCGGGCGAACCCGTGCGCCTCGGCGACCTGGCCTTCGAGCTGCAGTTGTTCACCAGCACCTATGAGAACTGGGATCTGCTCTCCGCCAGCACCGACGATCCCTTCCCGGACGTTGGCGAGGTGTACCTTGTGCGCTTTGCCGTCGCGGAAGGCGGCGAGGCCGTGACCCCGGAGCAGATCGAAGACGAGATCGCCCCGGCGATGAGCCTTTTTACCGAATCCGAGGGCATTACCAGCAACATCTTTCGGGTGGTGACGCCCGACGACCAGCCGACGCGGGTGTTCGACATCCTGTTCTACTGCGGAAACTGCTATACCCTTGAGGACCTGGACCTGCTGTGCGACGGCGCGCTCTATCCGCTGGACGGCCTGCCGACGGACGGGGAGAAGCTGCACCTGCCCACGGCGGAGGAGCTGGCCATCGAGGCGCTGAACGCGCTGCTCAGGCGGACTGTCAGAGAGAGAGGCGCTTCTATCGACGAAGCGGCCTGTACCGGGGATGTGGTCGTTGCCATTTATAGCGCCTCCAGGGAGGGTGCCTCGCCCAGCCAGGTGCTGACCGCGGATTCCGAAGACAGTTATGATCTGGTTTTCCCCCGGGAATACCGGGCGGCGAGCCTCGAGACCGCCCGCTGGGTGGCGGTCATCTATCCCACCTATTCTCAGGTGGGCTGGTACAGCGGCATCGCCGGCGGCCCGGCCAACGAGACGACCACGTGGCTTTCGCTGTTTGACATGGAAACGGGGAAATTCTATGAGGAGGAGGTGGCGACGGAGCAGCCGCCCCAGACCATCACCGTGCAGACCATCAACGGCATTCCCGTGTCCTCCGGCGCCAGCGGCGAGTACCGCAAGGAAAGGGCGGTGGAGCGGCTGGCTGTACTGGTTCAGGCCGCGCGCACCGCGCCCACGCCCGAGCCGACACAGGAGCCCACGCCGGCCGGAACCCACTGAGGCCCCGACGCCCGAACCCACTCCGGAACCCACCCCAGAGCCGACTCCCGAACCTACTCCGTAACCCACGCCCGAACCGACGCCGGTGCCGGAATCCATCCTCCGGCTGAACGGGCTGTATGATCGCGCGCAACGATTCCTGGACAGCACCAGGAAGACCGTTGTACTGAACGGTGCTTCCTGGGCTGAGTATCAGCCTTGGGAAAAGCATTAAAGCGGCAAAGCTATCTTCAGTACGTCCTATCGCTGACGAGCCAGAGTTGGAAGCACCGATACAAACACTTCGGAGGAAAAAGACATGAAGAAAATCGGGAAATATCTTTATGACGAAGCAGGCATTTGTCCTGCATGCGGCAGGATCATGCGTTCTGTGCGCTATTATGAAGGAGAAAAGGATACAACCGTCAATATGGGGACCAGCGGAAGGTACACCCATTACAGCACTTCTTATAAAAACATTAAAGAAAAACTGGCGGGCTACTGCGAAAACTGCGACAGGAACGCCTTCAACGCCAAGGAAGAAAACTGGCCAAAGCCCGGAATCGGGAATTGGATTGCCATGGCAGTGAGCGTGGCGCTGGCCCTGGGCGGCGCGGCGATTACTGTGAATCAATTCAAACAATTAGAGGCGGGGGGGATGAACACCTCCCTTGCGACAGTCGGCACGCTAGGCGCGCTATTCGGAATCGCGCTGTTCATCGCGTTTTTGCGCTCTTATCTTTCGGATGTCAAGGTTTACAAATGGCATCAAGCGGGCAACCGTCACACCTTCCAACCCCCGACGGAAAACAAGCTTTCCTGTGATGTGGTGAAATACTATCAACTCGGCCCTTACGCCGATTTTCGTTACTTCGATCTGGGCTATATCAGGATGATGAACGGCACTTATTTTTCATCCTGACTGGAGCTTGTTCTCAACGAATCATTCTTTGTGAGGAGGAAACGAAATGAAAAACATATGTTGTGCTGTTCTGCTATCCCTGTTCCTGAATATCATGGACGGTAACGGTAATTTTCCCGTTCGTATTCGATAAAAGCACAAGGGAGGAAGCGAACCATGGCGAGATACATCTTAAACATCGAAAACAGCTACGAGCAGCCCATCCCTTACCACTTCACTTGCAACCATTGCGGCGAGGTCAACCAGAAATCCTATGAGTTCACCGTGAGCGTGAAGGCCAGCGGCTACGCCAGTAACGCCCGGGGCGTGCATGAGCTAGCCCGTCGCCAGCACGCGAAACAGGTGAAGAAGTCCGTCCGGGAAGAGAATGCGGCCATCGAAAAGTACCGAAAAAAGCTAATCGCGGGCAGGGTGGCCAAAGGGAAGCTTTCCTACATCCCGCTGAACAGTGAATGCGAACACTGCGGCAGGCGCCAGATGTGGAACCCGGCCATCGAGAAGAAGCAATACGCCTCGAAGGGAGCCGGCATTCTGAAAACCATCGGCGTCATCGCAGGCACGCTGGGCTTCATCGGGGCCGTCGCCGCGTCCTCCTTCCACGCCCAGGGCGCGCTGGTGGGCGTGGCGCTGCTGGGTGTCGTCCTCTACCTGATCGGCTCCGGAATCAACGACCGCCGGGAGGCCGCCTGGTTTCGGGAGCACCTGGCGAACGAGCCCAACGACCCGGACAAGCTGAAGGTGTTACGGATGAGCAAATCAAACAGACCTGCCGTGCCATAATCGAGAATATCACTTTTGATGAGCGCCTTGTTGAGGAAGCCCGAAATCTTCTGCAACTTTAATAAAAAACAGCCCCGTCACAGCGTTGTATGATTCCCACATCGACAAAACGGGAGAAAATGAAAATCGCATGTCCTGAATAACAAGAAAGCCTATACAAACAAGGAGGAAACCATGAAAAACCCAAGTACAGCAATATTGTGCGTGATGTTAGCCGTTTGTATCCTGGTTTGCACAGGATGCGGGCTCACCTCGGCAGAAAAGGCCCTTGTGGGCGAGTATCAACTTATCCCCGGAAATACGCAGAACTCGCTATCCCCTGAGGATTTTTCGGATGAAAGCACGAATCTGACGATCGTTCTGAACAAGGATAAAAGCGGCACTATGCACGGTAAAGCAATTACATGGTCGGCGGTGGATGATCATCGTGTGTGGATCATCGAAGAGGACGGCCGGATATTATTCAATTACGGTGACGACCACCTCTGGACAACAGTCCTCATAGACGGGCAGAATTGGCATATTAATTATTCAAAGTAACACCCAACGTTACCTTGCCGGCGAACGCCTGAAAAAAAGAAATCTTCTGCAACTTTAATGAAAAACGGCGGCGTCTCAGTGCTGTATGATTTGATCATCGACGAAACGGAAGAAAGCGAGGAATGTATGCCATGAAATCCGAATGCCAGCACAAATGGGAAAAACGGCGCGTCGGCCGGTGGGGCTTCATAGGGATGATTTGTCTGTTGATCGCTGTGTTCCTCGGCCTGCCTGTCGCCCCGGAGGGACAGAAGAAATCATTGAACTCATTCCATACAAACAGCGAAGGGAGTTGACCATCCATGAAAAAAACCATCCTGTTGGCGCTTTCCATCGTCCTCGTCCTCGTTTCACTGTCAGGTCTCGCGCAGGCCGAAGAAGGCCCAAGGTTCGTGACGATCCGGGAATGGCTGGACGCAAAGGGAGAGTGCGGCGACTGCATGCTCCTTGTGAAGGTCACGCAGATCCTGAATCCTGTGCTCGCGGTCGCCGCGGACGACACCGGCACCGTCAACCTGTTTTCCGGCAGCGGCGAGGACAGCATGATCCTCAACTTTATGAGCGACGAATGTCCCCGGGAAGGGGCGATCCTGGTGATTGCGAATCCCCGTTACAACGAATTTGAAGGCAGCGTCGAGATGACGGACTGGTCCCTGCTCCGGGTCATGCGGGACCCAGTGCTCGATGAAGCCGAGTGAGCGACTGGAATGGAGAAGGGGCTTGAATGGCCTGACGAGAAAGGAGATTCTACCATGAAAAACAGAAAACCCATGCGCAGCTGGTTCTATTACTTCGTACTGGTCGGGGCGATCGCCATGTTCGTCAATGCCCTGTATACGGGCTTTACCCAGGGGTTTGACCGCCTCTTCACCAGCGACGACGTTTGGGGCATCATCTTCCCCCCGCTGTACGTCGCCGCCTTTTTCCTGGTGCCGAAGCTGAAATTCCTCCAGCCGGTGTCCACTGCCCCGGCGGTCGCCCCGGAGCAGAATGCGCCGCTGGCCGCGCCCGCCCGGCTGACCATCATCCGGGACAGCAGCGTGGTTGGCATAGCCCTGGCGATGGGCGTGTTCCTGGACAACCAGCCCGCCTGCACGATCAAGAACGGCGAATCCGCCACCGTCACGCTGACCATGAAGCACAGCGTGCTGCGCGTCAACGCTACTGGATCGCCCAACGTGCGCCTGGATGTCACCGTCCCGGAGGGCGGCGTGGGCGAGGTGCACATGAAGGGCGGCGTGTTCCTGCCCAGGACGCTGAAATGGAACGAATGAGGAATTATGACGACGAAGCAGCCGGGTGATCTGGCTAGCACACGAGAGAAGTGTCACAATGAAAGTTACCACCACCAGCACCAGCACGGCGACCCTGGCCGTGCCCTACACCTGCCGCTGCGCCTTCTGCGGCGCGACGATCC
Source organism: Clostridiales bacterium (assembly GCA_015056145.1). Classification (GTDB taxonomy): domain Bacteria; phylum Bacillota; class Clostridia; order Christensenellales; family Aristaeellaceae; genus Limiplasma. Next base: position 558,793 of record SVGY01000001.1, on the reverse strand, counting down.
AAGGCGAGGAGAAGATCACCATCGAGGGCCACGCCTTCGCAGACGGCTATGTCACCCAGAGCCAGGGGGAGATGATGAAGCTGAGCGCCAGTTTGCAGGCCAGCGCCAACGTGCCCTTTGAACTGGAATACGCCGAAAAGCGGCTGGAGCACTACCGCCAGATCGTCTCAAGCGGCAAGCTGAAGGCGCTTCTTGAGACGGGCAAGAAGCGCAGGGAGGACTATTTCCAGGTCGACCCCGACAGCCCGCTGGGGAAGTACCTGCTCTACGGGCCCAACAAGACCCAGCTGCAGGCCGGGAACGACAAGACCCGCATGACCGCCTATCCCTACAACTGGAAGGTGTTTGACAGGAAGACCGCCGTGAAGTGCCCCGCCTGCGGCAAGACCCAGCCCTGGTGCGAGAGCATGGACGGCGAGGGCGCAGGCACAAAGGCGTTCTTCCTGGGCTGCGGCGTGTGCATACTCGGCCTGGTCCCGTTTATGGCGGGGCTGACGCTGCCGAAAGAGCTGCGACTTCTCGCACTCATACCCCTTGCGCTGTGGGTGGCGTCGAGCGTTCTCATTTACAAGGCGCTGCGCAAAAAGCAGCTGGCCCGGCTAGCCGCGCTGCCCTGGAACGCCGACGACCTGCCCCGCTTCGACGAGGACTTCCTCGCCGCGCAGAAGGCCCGCTGGCAGCAGACCAAAGACATGGGCATGATGCCCTGAACCAACATTGAAGGAGGATTTCACCATGCGCAAGATCATCGCCATCATCCTGCTCGTCGCCGCGGCGGCGGGCCTCGTCTACGGCATCCTGGGCGTCACCCAGAAGACCGTGAAGGTCAAGTCCGGCAGCACCGTGGGCGTCTACAGCTTTGAAGACAACAGCTTCGACGGCACCATGGCCTGGTCGTCGGGCGGCGGCATTTTCGCGGGCTTCGACGACGTAAAGAAGCTGGCCCATTCCCAGCGCAGCAGGCAGATGTGGCTGGGCTTCGGCGCGTTCGCGCTGCTGGGCATCGTGGGTGTCGGCCTGCTGAAGAAAAAGCGATACTGAACGGGCGTTTCACCATGGAGAACCAGACGGTTTGCGGGGCGACTACGGCGGCCGTTCCTGGGCTCGTTCAATGTGGAGTCGCCCCGGAAGCTCAGACAGCTGGAGAAGAAGCTATCGCGCTTCGACCTGCGCAAGCTGCTGGCGATCCGGGAGACCGCGGAGTTCAATTTCAAGTCCCAGGCCACCTGGCAGCTGGTCCAGCAGAGCATCAACACCCGGGTCGACGCCATTGACGACCCGGAGGAACTCAAGCAGCTGAACCGCTTCTGCGACCAGCTGCTTGACGGCCACATTACCCAACTGCGTGCCAGGGCAAGGCTGTCCAGGCTGCAATAATCTCAACTCATTGGACACAGAAGGAGGAATGATCATGATCATCGGTGACGGCAACAGCTTTCGCGACATGCTGATGAACTCGCCGGGCACCTGTCCCAACTGCAACGCCAGCCTCACCTTTGGCGAAGCCGCCCAGCTGGCGAAGTCCCAAGGCATCCAGGACAACGTGGTGATGTGCTTAAAGTGCCGCCGCGTGTTCGAGGTGAACCTGGTCCCCGGGCGTATGACCCTGACCAGCGACGTGACGGCGAAGTACCCGCAGATCAAGGCGAAGAAGCCGGGTGGGTTGTTCGGCAAGCTGTTCGGGAAGTGAACCAGGGGCTATTGCGAAATCACAAGAGACACAGTACAGTAAGCAATACGATATTTGGCTGCGCCGCTCGAAAGAGAAAGCGCAGCCGTCTAATTAAGAAAAAATGGAGGGCAGCGCGGTATATGAGTGCGAATCGCTGGAGGCAGCCTTCATCCCGTCAACCCCCACGGATTTCCATTCCCAGGCCGTGCTCTCCTGCGGCGAGAACGCCGTGATCTACACGCCCGAGGGCGGCGTACCCTGGGAGAAGCTGACGAATTATTATTCCTATTATGCTCTGGAAGCGTGGGCGCCCGACGCGGACGCCGCCTGGTTCCCCGCCGACTGACGCAAGCACAGGGGATGGCCCCCTGTGCTGAACAACGTACATCAAAGGAGGCTTTCACCATGGCAATTCTCTATTATTACACCCATACATTTCATGCCGAGGCATGTATCGACTATGCGTATACCTGTTCCAAGTGCGGCAAGCCCGTATCAGGCGTGATAAAGATCCCCTTCAGCTATGAGTACCGCAAGAGCGGGCGTCGGGAGGGTCTGGCTTTGACGGACGCCGAGCGCAGGGACGGACAGGCCAAGGTTCAATCCGTGATGAAAGGCGATCTGGCCATCTACAGATCCCAGTTTGAGAAGGGTAACTACGACCTTCTGCGCTCGCGCTCCGTTTCCACCTGCCCGCACTGCGGCGCAGGCCAGCGCTGGGGCTATCGCCCGGTTAAAGCCATTGTGCTTCTGCTCGTGGGAGTGCTCCTGCTTGCAGGCACCGTTGTTGGAGCGGTGATGTTCTTCGGCAATGGTGGCACCTTCTACACTCTGTCCCCGGAAGCGTTGATCGGCGGCTGCATGGCCGGGGGAATTGGCGTGATGAGTATCCCCTACAACATCATCGAACTGCGAAAAACTCGCGCTTCCGTCGGGTTGGCAGGTTCCCGCCCCACTGTCCGATTCCCGCAATAGCGCTTGTGGCACGTCACCGTTCACACCGAATTATCATCATCAATGAGGAGGCATCGCCATGACATTTTACGAGCGGGAATTCATAGAGATCAAGCGGGAAAATGCGAAGATGGAGATCATCGGCACGATGAAGTGCTCGGTGGAACAGGAGGATGTGCGGCGGTATCTGGCGTCGCGGAAACTGAAGGAGAAGCTTTGCTTGGGCGCGTTTGGGGTATGGATCGTCCTTGTGTGGCTGCTGGCAGCATTCCCGGCTGTGGCAGCACTGTTTCTGACCAACAATCCAAACCCGCGCCTCGGCGGCGGCACGCTGGCACTGACGGTCATCTTTGCGCTCATCGCCATCATCTGGACCCTGGGCTATGTCAGAAGCGCTTCCGCATCCAGGCAGATCATCTCTCAGATAAACCCCGATTCCCCGGAGCAGTTGCGGGCCGCGGCCCCGGACGCCGTCGTGTGGAAGCAGAACAGGCAGTGGGAGCTCTGCCATGCCCACGACCTGGTGCCGCTGGAGAGCGCCCTGAAGGGGCATCCCGTGTTCCTGGGCTCCCAGCGCCCCACCGACGACACCAAGCGCTTCCTGCGCCAGTTTGAGGAAAAGAAGCTGGTGGAATATGCCGCGTCGCTTAAGCAGAGCCGGGCAAAGGCGGCGGCGCCGGCCTCGAACGCGCCGCTGCTGGTCTACCTCGATATCGACCGGCTGGGCGGCGGGTTCTATGGCCTCGCGGCAGGACAGGCCGTGGCGCGGGCGCTCTCCGCCGACGAAATGGAGGGCATCGCCATATCCAGCGGCGACTCCGCCGCGACCCTGGCCGGCTCCGCCAATGAATATGTCATCGGACTGTCCGGAGAGGCTTCCCATCTGGATCGCATCGAAGCCAGACTGCGTTCCGATGCAGCTCTTGGAGAGCTGCTGTCCCGTCCGGGCATCCGTCGCAGCAATGCCAATGAACCGCTGGTGGCGGACGGCATGGTGCGGGAAGGTGAGCTCATCAACCCGCCCGGACATGGCACCAGCTTCTGCGCCGCAGGCTTTAAGGACATATGGAAAAAGCAGAAGTAATAGAAATCTTAAACCACTCCAATAGACTGTATAATAACACAGTTATTGGTAAATCCTCCCTCCGTAAAATATTCAACAAAAAAGCCGCGACCCAGCCGTATTAGACCATGCCGCCTTTTGCTTATGCCGCAAAACAACAAATGAGGCCACAGATGCAGAATTCTTTCAACGTATACTAGAGTCGTTGCATTGAGTACCTTATCCATCAATCATTACAAGCGAAACACCCTGCTTCTTAGCGTAATCTATAGTGTTTCGAGTACCACCGGCTTCTCCGCTATATACCGCAATTACCCTATCGCTGTGGTTGACCATCCATTCGTTTCTTCTTTGATAAGCCCCATGCAACGCAGATCTGCGAGAGCGGAATCTCTGCAAAGCAGGTTGCTGACTTGCTTGGGCATGCTGATACTCGTATGGTAGAAACAGTATATGCTCGCAGGAGGCACTCTGGTGTAATGAAGCACGCTGATCTGATCAACCAGCTGAACAGTTCCTTCGCCACTTCCACCTAACAACAACTTTTTGCCAGATTTGTGGCAGAAAAACACCTCTCTAGCCCTTATGGGGCAAGGGTTTCAGCGAACCTCTTTTGCCAGATTTGTGATTTTGAAGCCCAATCTTTGCTATTGGTACCTCAAAATGACAAATCTGAGCAAAAAAACAAACCCTTGAAACCTTTATGTTTCAAGGGTTTGCACGCTGGTGGGATTAGTAGGGCTCGAACCTATGACCTCCACGATGTCAACGTGGCGCTCTAACCAACTGAGCTATAATCCCATGTCGAACTGGCGACTATGGAATTATACTATATCACCCGGAAAAAAGCAAGGGGAAAATGCAGTTTTTTTCCGAAAGGGCGAAAACCTTTGCGGGAAAAGGAAACCCGGCAGGGCCGGGATGGCCTGCCGGGCGGGTTTTGATGTAAATGGGCCGGATCAGAACTCCATGCGGGAGGAAATATAGGCTTCCAGATCGTCGATGGCGATGCGCTCCTGCTCCATGGTGTCACGGTCACGGACGGTGACGGTGCCGGTTTCTTCGGTGTCGAAGTCCACGGTGATGCACAGGGGAGTGCCGATTTCATCCTGACGACGGTAGCGCTTGCCGATGGAGCCGGTCTCGTCGTAGTCCACCATGAACTTCTTGGACAGCTTCTCGTAAACGCTGGTGGCCAGTGCGCCCAGCTTGTTCTTCTGCAGGGGCAGCACGGCGGCCTTGTAGGGGGCCAGTGCGGGATGGAAGTGCATCACGTTGCGCACGTCGCCGCCTTCCAGCTCCTGCTCTTCGTAGGAATTGCAAAGGAAGGCCAGCACCATGCGGTCCACGCCCAGGGAGGGCTCGATGCAGTAGGGCACGAACTTTTCGTTGGTCATGGGATCCAGATATTCCATGCTCTTGCCGGAATGCTCCTGATGCTGGGTCAGGTCGTAGTCGGTACGGTCGGCGATGCCCCAAAGTTCACCCCAGCCGAAGGGGAAGAGGAACTCGAAGTCGGTAGTGGCCTTGGAGTAGAAGGCCAGCTTCTCGGGCTCGTGGTCACGCAGACGCAGGCTTTCTTCCTTGATGCCCAGGCTCAGCAGCCAGTCACGGCAGAAGGAACGCCAGTAGTCAAACCATTCCAGATCCTCACCGGGCTTGCAGAAGAATTCCAGCTCCATCTGCTCAAATTCACGCACACGGAAAATGAAGTTGCCGGGGGTGATCTCGTTGCGGAAGCTCTTGCCGATCTGGGCGATGCCGGCGGGCAGCTTCTTGCGGGTGGCCCGCATCACGTTCTGGAAGTTGACGAAGATGCCCTGAGCGGTTTCGGGGCGCAGGTAGATCTCGTTGGTGGCGTTTTCGGTAACGCCGGCGTGGGTTTTGAACATCAGGTTGAACTGGCGAATGCCGGTAAAATCCTTCTTGCCGCAGGTGGGGCAGACGATATCGTCGTGGTCGGCGATATACTGTTCCAGCTCGGCGTTGGTCCAGCCGTCGCCGGTTTCCTCGCCCTTGGTGTAATCCTCGATGAGCTTGTCTGCACGGAAACGGGCTTTACAGGCCTTGCAGTCCATCAGAGGATCGTTGAAGCCGCCCACATGGCCGGAAGCTACCCAAACCTCACGGTTCATGAGGATGGCTGCATCCAGACCAACGTTATATTTGCTCTCCTGAACAAACTTCTGCCACCAGGCCTTTTTGACGTTGTTTTTGAATTCAACGCCCAGGGGGCCGTAATCCCAGCTGTTTGCAAGGCCGCCATAAATTTCGCTGCCTGCATAGATAAATCCGCGGCCCTTGCAAAGGGCTACAAGCTTGTCCATGGTCAATGCTGCCATACCAAAATTCCTCCTATGATTCGATCATTGACCATCATAGAAGGAATTTGGGCATTTGTCAAGAATTTGTACTGTTTTCAGAAGAGAAAAACAGCCTCAATGCAGCTCCATGGGATAGGTCATGTAGCGGACGGGCTCCAGTTCATCCACCGTGACGACACCGGCAGGCGCCCGGAGTACGCTGGGAATTCGGTTTACAATGGTGGCACATGTGTGCTCTACCGTGGCAGGCTTCTCCACATGGTACTCCACGCCCGGTTCACCTTTGATGCACCAGTCGCACATATCGCCATCTTCCGGCCCGTATACCTTGCCGATGCAGCGGGTCTCGATCACTGGCCCCTGAAAGGTTTCCGTGGTGACAACCGCAGCCATGCCGATGCAGCTGCCTTTGGGGATATTCCTTCCCAAAGTGGAGGAGAAGATTTCTTCCTCGTGGAAATAGGGCACGCATTTCTGGCTTTGTTTTTTCACCGTCCATCCCATATGCTTTGCCAGAGCTTCGTTGCTGTTCCATACATAAGAAGGCTCCAGCACAGGCGGATGGGCGATTTTTTCCTCGAATTCCTCCGCAGTGAGGCCTACGCCGTGGGCTTTTGCCAGCGCAAGGCCATAATCTTCCACGTTGTAACTGACGGCGCCTTCGATACGCTGAATCTCATGGCAGCCTGCCGCTACCTGGGCCACCATGTTCACCCAGAATATATCCTCCATGCCGCTGCCCACAAAGGTGCAGCCGTGCTGCCTGGCAAGCACGTCCAGATGGTTGGTGCGCATGGGATCGGTGGTCCAGGAATAGGTGGCCTCCTCGCAGGTGGTGATAACGCTGATGCCCCGGGAGAGACACTTAACATACTGGTCGAAACAGTCGCTCACCAGCGAAAACAGCGTTACCACCGCAATGTCTGCATCGGTGTGATCCAGCACGTCGTCTGCCCGGTCGCTGATGCATACGCCGGTTTTTACGCCGAGGCCGGCATAATCGCCAATGTCCACGCCGATGATTTCCGGGTTGATGTCGATGGCGCCTACGATCTGCGCACCCTTTTCGTACAGATAACGCAGGATGTACTTGCTCATTTTGCCGCAGCCATATTGGATGACCTTGATTTTTTCCATAACAGAGCGATCCTCCTTGCCTGAAATAACGTTTTTCGCTATCAGCATTCCCGGAGCAAAATCCGTTCATGCACAGCGGATGCTTTTATGGCGGGTTTGATTTTGTTGTGCTTGTGCGGGAAGTGTGATATAATTTTTTTGTATGACTTCTACGGAGGAAACAATATGAAAATGCGTCGCCTACTGATCCTGCTGCTGGCTTTTATGATGGTTCTGCCCGCCTTTGATGCGGAAGCGGCAAAAAAACTTTATGAAACTTCCACAGAACTGGTTCCTGCTCCGGAGGCGGTGGAGCCAATTGTGCTGCCCCTTGGGGAGGACGGCTTTCTGAGAGCAGGCGAAGAATCTCCCTATGTGCTACAGGATCCGGAAGGGGGCCGCTGGGCATATCTTTCGGAGGACCTGCGCATCGAGATCGTTCGCTATGAAGAAAAAACCTATCCTCTTTGCTGGTTTGAAACTCATATTTATACCCGGAATGACCGTCGGTTCCAGTCCATTCTCGTAAGGCCGGACAGCCCCGGCCGTGGCATGACAAAGCCCGTGGATATTGCCAGGGACAACAATTGCGTGCTTGCCTTCAGCGATGATTTTATCGGCTTCCGCTATGTGGAAAAGAAAGAACGCAAGGGATTGATTATCCGGGGCGGACGCCTTTATTCCGATACACCCTACCGCACTGCCAGCAAGGCTCAGCCCAATTATGACGTGCTGGCCTATTATCCCGATGGCAGCATGAAGGCCTTCCTCAATGGCGAAACTACCGGCGAGGCATTGCTGGCAGAGGGCGTGACGGATGCATGGTGCTTTGGCCCCGTGCTGGTTTCCGGCGGCGAATTGAGCCAGATCATGGTGGAGGACGGGTATCATCTGCCTCAGCCCCGTCAGGCGCTGGGAATGATCGAGCCCGGACACTATATGCTGCTTACCGTTAAGGGCCGTGTCAAGAACAGCGCTGGCGTGCCCATGCGCTGGCTGGCACTGTACATGAAGGAGCACGGCGTGGTGGAGGCCCTCAATCTGGATGGCGGCAATACCATAGCGCTGGTGTTTATGGGTGAATTGCTTACCGAAAAACGTGCCGGTGAAAACTCCAATACCATTCGTTCCATGAGCGGCATGATCGGGATCGGTGAATGGATTTTTGCTTCGGAGGAAGAATGATTTGATCATCTGTCGTCTTACCCCGCAAGATCCGCTGTGGGAAAAAGCAGCGGATTATGCGGAGAACTGTTCCTGGATCGCAGGGAAGCATCTTGCCCAAATGATGAGGGAAAACCGTTTTTCAGACTGGGAAACGGTTTTCTTTGCCATGGAGGGCGAGCGCTTCGCAGGCTACTGCACTTTGCTCAAAGAGGACTATTATCCCGAAAACCGGTATTCCCCCTGGATCAGCAGCGTTTTTGTTGAGGAGTCCTTTCGGGGAAGGCAACTCAGCGGCACGCTCATCGCTGCTGCAGAGAAATATGCCAAATTCCTTGGCTTTGCGCAGGTATATATCCCCACTGACCAGCCGGAGCTCTATCAGCGTTTTGGTTATGAGGTGATCGACAGCCTGGTGAATTACGGGGGAGATACGGATCAGATTTTGACAAAACTGCTGTAAAATAAAAACAGCAGTTATTTTTTCTCTTTTTTTCGCCAGATAAGGGTTGACAGAGCCGTGAAATGAAACTATATTAAAAAGACAGGTTATTTGAAAGGAGGGCGCACCATGGACGCTGGAAGTACAGGCAGCATACCTGGCCGATCGTGGAAAAACCTTCGGGCATCCCTGCGCCCGGAGAAAAAGTAAATATCCATCGGCCGGTGTGTTTCCGCTTCCCTGATTTCAAAAAAATCAAAGGAGGGAAACAAAACCGTGAATGAACGATTTGAAATTCTGGAATCGACGCTTGTGTCTTTGCTGAAATCAAAAAAATACTCCACCCTGCGTGATATTCTCGTCACGATGAACCCCAACGATATTGCGCAGATTATGGGCGGGCTGGAAGAAGAGCGCATCCCGCTTCTTTTCCGTCTGCTGCCAAAGGAACTGGCTGCGGAAACCTTCGTGGAGATGGATACTGATGCCCAGGAAATGCTCATCCAGGGTTTTTCCGACACGGAATTGAAGGAAATTGTGGATGAGCTCTATGTGGACGACGCAGCAGACCTGGTCGAGGAAATGCCTGCCAATGTGGTAAAGCGTATCCTCAAGCAGGCCACGCCGGAAATGCGCAATTCCATTAACCAGATTCTGCGCTACCCGGAGAACTCTGCCGGTTCCATCATGACCACCGAGTATGTGGCGCTGCGGCCGGATATGACCGTGGGCGAAAGCCTCAAGCAGATCCGCCGCAAGGGCGTGGACAAGGAAACCATTTACACCTGCTATGTAACGGATAACCGCACTCTGATCGGTGTGGTCAGCGTAAAGGATTTGCTGCTTGCCCCCACGGACGATGTGGTTATTTCCGATATCATGCTCAGAAACATCATCAGCGTTACCACTCAGACCGACCAGGAAGAAGTGGCCCGGATGCTGTCCAAGTACGGTTTCCTGGCAATGCCTGTGGTGGATAGCGACAACCGTATGGTAGGTATCGTCACCTTCGACGACGCCATGACCGTTCTGCAGGAAGAGGTCACCGAGGACATCGAGATCATGGCCGGTATGACGCCTTCCGAGGACAGCTACCTCAAGACCACTCCCTGGGAGATGTTCAAAAACCGCTTCCCCTGGCTGCTGCTTTTGATGGTGTCCGCTACCTTTACGGGCATGATTATCACCTCCTTCGAGAGCGCACTGGCGCAGGTGGTGGTGCTGACGGCTTTTATCCCCATGCTGATGGGTACCGGCGGTAACTCCGGTTCCCAGAGCTCCGTTACGGTAATCCGTGCCCTGTCGCTGGGAGAACTGAAGTTTTCCGATATGGGCATCGTGGTATGGAAGGAACTGCGTACCTCGCTGCTTTGCGGCATTGTGCTGGGCGTGGCGTGCTTTGGCAAGGTATACCTTGTGGATAACCTGCTCATGGGCAACCCGGATGTAACCATGTGGATTGCCCTTGTGGTTTCGCTTGCGCTGGTTGTGACGGTGATCCTTGCCAAACTGGTGGGCTGCGTGCTGCCCCTGGTGGCAAAGAAGCTGGGTTTCGACCCTGCGGTAATGGCCAGCCCCTTCATTACCACTATTGTGGATGCATTGTCCCTGCTGATTTATTTCATGTTTGCCACGATGATACTGCATTTGTGATAAAGAAAAATGGAACCGCTGCCTGCGTGAGGCGGCGGTTCCATTTTTGTGAATAAATTCTTCAGGATGGATCGCTTTGCAATTGCTCTTTCAGGGAATCATAACCATTCTGCAAATCCTGGATGGGCGGCGCAGATGCATCCGGAATGCCACTTGCTTCCGGGAGGGTTGTGAGGCCGCTTAACAATTGGCCGTCTTTTCCTATAGAACATTGGGTTTCCCCGATACTGACCCAGGCGACACCATCTGCAAATTCCGATGCTGTATCAAAACAGAACGGGATCACCACTTCTCCGGTGGTGTTGATGTAACCCCATTTGTCGCCTTGCTGAACAGCGCACAATCCCTCGTGGAAACCGTCAGCGTAAGTATATATGCAGGGAATCACAGTGTTACCCTGCATATCAAGAAAACCGCATTTTCCGCCCCAGCCATTGCCGACGGTGACAAGGTTTTCGCTCACGCCGTGAATGTGTTTATCTGTGGAGAAGAGTATATTTCCGCTGGAATCAACCAGAGAATACAAGCCATTTTCGTCGCAAAGGGCGGCATATTCGCCGGAAATTGAGCAGGCAGTTTTCCAGCATGGCTCCTTAATCAGCCTGCCTTCCCGGTTCACGATCCCATACAGGCCATTTTCCACAACGAAAAGGTATTCCGGTTTGTCCTCCCATGAAGGAACGATTTCATCCCATTGAGGCTCAAAAAGAACGCTGCCGCTGGAATCCAGCAGCCCCCAGCGTTCGCCCTTTCTGACGAAATACACAGAGTCAAAGGAATATATTTCATCCCAGAGATAATCCGCTATGAGGTTGCCGCTGGTATCGATCAATCCCCAGAGATCGCCGCTGCATACAGGGGCGCAGCCTCCGGAGAAGGGCATGGCCTTGTCCCAGCGTTTGTCAAAGAGGGGATTTCCGTTTTTGTCGATGAAAAGCAGACCCTCTTCGTCTTCCACAAGGGAAATGCCTTGAGAAAAACCGGTGGAACTCAGCCAGCGAAAGTCGATAACAAGGTCGCTGCTTTTATCGACAAAACCCACAAGCCCGTTTTTCGAGACCATCATCAGCCCTTCCTCGCAGTAACGGATCTTGTCATAAGGAAGGAAAACGATTTCTCCGGTGGCCAAATCAAGGAAGCCGCACAGATAGTCTGCCTGGGAAAACTCATTGTAGCGAAAGGTGGTTATGCCTTCGTTGGCGTAATCGATAACGGGTTCATCCTGGTGCGGAGGGATGACCAATTGCCACTGCTGATTGATGTAGCCGGTCCGTCCGTCTTTTTTCACAATGGCGAATCCATCCTGGAAAAAGTAGGATATGGAATCAAACTCACATTCCAGCAGAATATTTCCTGCGTCGTCCTTCAAGCCAACCTTGCCGTTCTCCGAGAATTGATACACACCTTTGTAGGAGGGCCAGCGGTATTCCTCCGCACAGGCCGGGGGCAGAAAAGCAAGGCAGAATAAAGCGACTGCGAGAAACAGGGATTGCCATCTCCTCATGAAAGCTTCTCCCGCATCCAGCCTGTAACGCCCTCGGGCAGCTCGGGATTCATCAGTCTGCCATCCGCAAATTTCAGGTCATTCTGCAGGGCATTGTTGATGCAGTGCTGGCCCATCTGGACGGTTCCGGCGATGTTGGAGGCAACGCTTCCGTCACGGTTGAATACCAGCTCCGGCAGGAAAGTTTGTACGTTGGCCATGGCAGCATAGCGCTCCAGATGCGGACGGATGGTAAGGTCAAAGGGGATCACCTCGTCGTGCCTTGCATGGCAAAGCAGCACGGGAATGCCTCTGGCTTCAAGGCGTTCCAGAAGCTTTTCGGAAGGCAGGTAGGCCGGGGCCATGAGAATAGCCGCATCAAAACGATCCATGGCAGCATTCAGAAGCCGCCAGGAGGCATATCCGCCGGCAGAGGAACCGGTGAGCAGGGTTTTTCCGGCGCAGGTAAAGCTGGCCCGGGCTTCTTCAAGCAATTTTAGCAGGGAGGCGGTGTATACGGATTCTGCGCCCACAATGCGGGCAACAAAGGAATCCTGATGGCGGTAGCCTTCCACCAGCGATTGCAGCTTTGCGGAATATTCTGAAAGGTCGCCGGGAGCCTTTATGGTCATCCAGGTCATGGCGGTTTTGCCGCCCTCGCCTTCGTATTCGTTGGCCAGAGGGCAGACGATGTATGCGCCGCCGATACGCTGCTGGTATTCGGGGGAGGCAAACATCTCCATGCCGGCATAATTCACTGCCACTTTGCCCGCAAGCGCATTGCCTGCACCGTGCAGGCCGAATATGACGGGGTACTTCCTGTCCCGGGGCATGCCATTAAGGGTGGGGTCGTACACATAGTAGCGCAGGTCGCCGACGGTTTCGTCGATGGCGGCAAAGGTGCGCTCTTCAAACAGATCAAGATAGGCGCCGGTAGGGTAGCCGGAATCCGTGCCTACGGTCATGTCGTCGCTCATGGCATCTGCCCAGGGATAAAGCGTTTTATCAAGAGTCATGTGGTTTCTCCTCCCTAACACAGGTTTTTGTTCATATTAGCACGAAGCGGGCTGTGCTGCAAGGGAAAAACATTGTGAAGGGCAGAGGAACATGATACAATGGAAGCACGGTTGCATCATCAGAAAAACGGGCCCTGCCCGGAAAGGAAAACGAAAATGTACAGAGCGATTTTTACAAAAGTGTTGGATAATGTATGGCTCATAGACGATGCGGGGGAAAGCACCTGCTATGTGGTGCTGGGCAAGGAAAAGGCCCTTGTTATCGATACGCTCAACGGTGCGGAAAACCTGCAGGATGTGGTGCGCACTTTGACGGATCTGCCCTTGGTAGTGGTCAATACCCACGGCCACGGGGATCATATTCAGGGCAACTATTTCTTTGATGAAATGTGGATCCACCCTGCGGATGAGACGCTGGCGCAGGAACACTACGGCTGGATGCGTGAGGAGATGGAACGGGCGGGCCTGAAGCCTGGCAAGTTCCGGCATCTCTGCATCGGGCAGATATTCGACCTGGGTGGTACGAAGCTGGAAGTGGTGGATCTGAAAGGGCATACCGCAGGTTCGGTGGGTTTCCTTGACCGGGATAACCGGGTGCTGTTTTCCGGCGACGGGGTGCTGCTGGCGCCGTGGATGCAGCTGGATCACAGCCTGTCCATTGCAACATACAGGGACACGCTGACCGATCTGAAAGCGAATTTCGGAAAGGATTTTGACTATGTGCTCCACGGCCATGCCAAGGGGCTGGTGAAGGCCGATCTGGTGGATAAACTGCTCTGCGGATGCAAGGAGCTGCTTGCAGGCCATCGGGAAAACGACCGTCCCTATCAGTATTTCCATGGGGAATGCCTCTATCATCCCATCTGTGACGAGGAAAACATCGGCCTTGTCTATACGGAAGACAAACTGTAAATAAGGCACACCGGGGAAAGGAAACCTTCCCCTCAGCTTGTCGAAAAACCTCATTCTTGTCAGTCAAAGCCGCAAATCTTGCACCTTCGGTGCTCGCTGTGCTTTCTTGAAAGTGCTGCGGCACAAGGAATGTGGGCTCTGCCCACACCCGGCAGGGGGATGATCCCCCTGCACCCTGCGCATTTTTTGACAGCCAGCGGGGAAGGGAAACCTTCCCCTTTTTTGTGCTCATTTTTTGCAAGGAGGGAGAATATGCTTATCTGCATCAGGGAAGGGGGCGGATGAACGGTGACGCTATCGGAACTGCGCACCAAAGAGGTGATCGATGTGCACAGCGGCAAACGGCTGGGCAAGGTAATGGATTTGGAATTTCATGTGGAAAACAGCAGAATAACGGCCATCGTGGTGCCGGCGGATACCAGCTTTCTGCAGTCGCTCCGGGGCGAAAAATGCGGTTTGGTGATCCCCTGGGAGGATATCCAGCGCATTGGCGATGATGTGATTCTTGTTGCAACAAAACAGGAAAACGGCTACTGCGGGCAAAGCTGCTGGATAGAAAGCTGAGGATGAAAGGTTGTTCACATAAGGATGTGGAAAACCAACGGCGTACATGTGGAAAATTTTTTGAAAAAGCTATTGAATTGTTACGGTTTATTTGCTATAATTCATAAAGATTTCATACATCAGCCAAAGGGGAGAAGAAACCATGAGATGCCAGTATTGCGGGTATTCGGACAGCAAGGTGATCGACAGCCGTCCTACGGAGGAAGGAAGCTCTATCCGGCGTCGCCGGGAATGCCTGCGTTGCGGCAGACGATTTACCACCTATGAAAAAATCGAAACCTCCCCAATTATGGTGGTGAAAAAGGATATGCGCCGCGAGCCCTTCAGCGCCACCAAAATAAAGCAGGGCTTGGTGCATGCCTGCCAGAAGCGCCCCATCAGCATGACGGAGATCGACAATATTGTGGAAAAGGTCGAGAAACTGGTCAACTCCTGCGGAGAAGCGGAGATTTCCTCCCGCCGTATCGGCGAAGCGGTGATGGACGAGCTGAAGGTGCTGGACGAAGTGGCCTATGTGCGTTTTGCCTCGGTGTACCGCCAGTTTACGGATGTATCCAGCTTTATGGACGAGCTCAACAAGCTTGTGAAGGAAAACAAGGCTGGAAAATAAACTTTGGAATGCAAGCAGGCCTGCTGCAACATGGATTTTTGCAGCAGGCCTGTTCTTTTTTGCAAAACGACCAAAGGGAAGCTGTCACGCTCAGCGGCAGAATTTTTCTATGTATGCATCCAGGCATTTCTGGATGACCTCTTTGGCGGCATCTGCGCCGGCCAGCTCATCCACCACGGTTTCCTTGCCCTCCAGATTTTTGTATACGGAGAAGAAGTGGCTCATTTCCTGGAAAATGTGGGCGGGCAATTCACTGACGTCATGGTAGGTGTTGTAGGTGGGGTCCTGGAAGGGAATGGCGATGATCTTTTCGTCCAGGCGGCCTTGATCCTTCATGGTAATAACGCCGATGGGATAGCAGCGCACAAGGCTCAGGGGCTGGATTACCTCGCTGCAAAGCAGCAGCACGTCCAGAGGATCGCCATCGTCGGCATAGGTACGGGGAATGAGGCCGTAATTGGCCGGGTAGTGGGTGGAAGTGTAAAGGATCCGGTCCAGGATGAGATGGCCCGTTTCCTTGTCCAGCTCATATTTTTTCTTGCTGCCCTTCTCGATTTCGATGACGGCAATGAAGTCGTTTCTGGTGATGCGGGAAGGGGAAATGTCATGCCAGATGTTACTCATTTCTATCGCCTCAGTTCTTATGCTTTTACACTGTTATTTTATCAGAGCCGATGCCCTTTGTAAAGGAAGGAACCCGAAAGGAACGTCAAATTCCCATACAGAACTGATTGATTTCCGCTTTTCTTCCGGCGGCGTCCTTTCGGTTTTCCACGGAGCACAGGCCAAGACTGCCGCAGCATTGGATCTCCATATGGCCGTAAAAATGTTCAATGCTGCCGATGATGCGCTCACATTCTTTCATGCCGGGGCCAGTTCTCAGAGCGATGACGAAGCCATTTTTTCCAGAGCCGATGGTTGCATGGGGTTCGTGGGTATTGCACCAGGGGGTACACCGGTCGATGAAGGCCTTGAACTGGCCGGGAATATCTGCCCAGTAGGAGGGCGATACGGAAACGATGACGTCGGCCTGACGGTACAGATTCATCAGTTGTTCCATATCATCCTGCTGTATGCAACTTGCAGTTTGGTGGCAGGTTCTGCATCCCTTGCAGAAGCCAATATCAAAATCATCAATGCACACCCGCTGAACCTCGTATCTTTCTGCCAGATTTTTGGAAACCAGTGCGGCAATTTCAGCGGTTGCGCCATTTCTTACGGGGCTGCAATTCATGATCAAAGCTTTCATTCCTGTGCCCTCCTGTATTTTTTCGCAATAATGTAGCATAAGCGCCTTTTGTTGTCAAGAATAAAGGCTCCGGCAGATGGGTTGATCTGCCAGAGCCTGCGGGGGTTATTGCTGGTAGTTTCGCAGAAATTGCCTGGTTCGTTCTGCCTGGGGATTGTCGAAAACCTCTTCGGGGGTGCCCTCCTCCACCACAACGCCGCCGTCCATGAATATGACGCGGTCGGAAACGGCCCGGGCAAAAGGCATTTCGTGGGTGACGATGACCATGGTCATGTGCTCGTCTGCCAGCTGACGGATTACCTTCAGCACCTCGCCGGTCAGTTCCGGGTCAAGGGCGCTGGTGGGTTCGTCAAAAAAGATGATTTCCGGTTTCAGTGCCAGCGCCCGGGCGATGCCCACACGCTGCTGCTGACCGCCGGACAGCTGCCAGGGATAGGCGTCGGCCTTATCTTCAAGTCCCATTTTGCGGAGGATCTCCATGGCTTCCAGCCGCACTTCTTCCTTGGATCGCTTCTGCACAAGAATAGGCGCTTCCATCACGTTTTTCAAAACTGTGTGGTGGGGAAACAGATTGAACTGCTGGAACACCAGTCCGAAACAGCTTTTGATCTTCCTGAGCATTTTAGGCGGGGCGTAGACCGCTTTGCTTGCGCCTCTGGTCTGTACCGCATACAGGTCGTCCATATAGCGGATGGTGCCGGTATCCACTTTTTCCAGCAGGGTGGCGCAGCGAAGAAGCGTGGATTTGCCGGAGCCGGAAGGGCCGATGATGGATACCACTTCCCCCTCGTTTACATTGAGGGAGATATCCCTGAGAACCTCAAGGGAATCAAAGGATTTTGAAATGTGTTCCATGGTAAGGATGCTCATGCCTTCGCCCTCCTCAGCGATAGTAGTTCAGCTTCTTTTCGATACGTTCCATCACGAAAGCCACCGTGTAGTTGAACACATAGTAGAAAATGGCCGCTGCAACAAAGGTGAGCATGCCGGGCGAGCGTGGCGCAACGGCGATCTGCTTTGCCTTGGTGAACATTTCCACCATGCCGATGGCGGAGGAAAGGCTGGTATCCTTCACCAGGGTGATCACCTCGTTGGTCACCGGGGGAATGACCCGTTTGATCATCTGGGGCAGAATGATGCGGAAAAAAGTCTGGCTCTTGGTGAAACCCAGCACATCCGCCGCTTCGTACTGCCCCTGGGGAATGGATTCGATACCGGCCCGGAAGATCTCGCAGAAATAAGCGGCGTAATTGATGACAAAGGCAACGATTACGGCCACAAAGCGCCAGTTGCGGGGAAGGGTGATCTTCATGCCGGGGAAAAGCACCGGCAGAAGCAGCGAAGGGCCGTAGAACACCATCATCAGCTGGAGCATCAGCGGCGTACCCCGCATGATGGAGATGTACACCTTCACGATGCCACGGATAATGCCGATGCGGCTCTTTCTGCCAAAGTATACGATCAGTCCCAGCGGCAGCGAGCCCGCCAGGGTCAGCACAAAGATGAGAACCGTGTTGCCAAAAGCCTTGAACAGCTCCTGAATCATTACACTAACGGACATGCTTTTTCTCTCCTAAGCCAGCATTTGTGGAAAAGCTCCAGACAACCGTTACGCCCGGCAGCATCGTTTGGATGCATTGCCGGGCGTCGGCTGATTTATCGGGGATAAGGAAATTATTCGGCGGCAGCTTCGTCTGCGGCGGTGCACAGGCAAAGGCTTTCCAGAACCAGGCCTTCGTCCACATAGTTCTGGGCGATGGCCATCATGGTGCCGTCCTCGGCCATCTTCAGCAGTTCGGCGTTCACGGCGTCACGCAGCTCGGTGTTGCCCAGCAGGAAGCCCACGGCATACTGCTCGGTGGAGACGGCTTCGTCCAGGATGATGTAATTGCCTTCGTTGACGGAAATCTGGTAGGTGGCTACGCCCAGGTCGGCAGCCACGGCATCAACAGTGCCCATGTTCAGCTCAACAAAGCCCAGGTTGTAGTCGGGCAGCTCCAGTACGGAGATGGTGCTGAGCAGGTCGGCATTGCCGTTGAGGGCATCCAGGGCGGAGGAACCGGCCTGAGCCATGACGACCTTACCGTTGAGATCTGCAAAGGAGGTGATGCCGGAATCGGCCTTGACAACGATAACGATGCTGTTGTCCACATAAGCATCGGACCAGGTGTACTGCTCTTCACGGCCGGTGCAGGTGAAGCCGTTCCAGATGCAGTTGATGTTGCCGGCGCTCAGTTCGGCGTCCTTGGAATTCCAGTCGATGGGTACAGCTTCAAATTCCCAGCCAAGGCGGGCGCAGAGCTCTTTGGCAAGGGCCAGGTCGAAACCGTCATAGCCGCCGTATACGCCTTCACCATCAGTGGCTACATAGCCAAAGGGAGGGAATTCAGCGTCGAAACCGACGATCAGCTTCTGGGTATTTTCAGCCATGGCAGCCATGGGCAGCAGCATCATGAGCACCAGCAGCACGGAAAGAATCTTTTTCATTTCGGTAACCTCCTGAAATCACGAAATTGCTTCGCTTGATTTGGTACGGCGTTATACTACCACATTAGTGTGCTAAAGTAAACATTGAAAAGAGAGAAGTACAACAAAAAAACAAAACGGATTATAACAGATTATCATAAAATGCATAACAAACACTATTGATAGCTATGTTTTGCGGAGTATGACGAAAAAATTGACGAATTTATATGCTGTATTGATAATATTATTGAATGTTGCTCAAACGATTTGAGACAGGAGGGACAATGAATGAAGAAAAACGTCTTTTATGCTGCGCTGCTCCTATGCTTAAGCTTGATTGTTTCAACGGCTGCTTATGGCATAACCTTTCAGGAAACCACTGATGAAAACACGGCGGAACACTTGCTGGCAACTACCAATTATCCTGTGGTGTTAGACGACGAAGGAAACATCGATGTGCAAAAAACCATTGAATTGAGAAATTCCGCAAATGATGAGGAAGTGCTGGCGACGACGGATTATCCTGTTGCATATGATGAGTATGGAAATGTTGATGTGGATCAGACATTGTGGATAAGAGGCAAATAAGGATATATATTATCTAAAATTATTATATGGCCTTCTGTAAACTGCCTTTAACAGAAGGCCATTCAGCTTGTGGAAAAACCTCATTCTTGTCAGTCAAAGCCGCAAATATTGCACCTTCGGTGCTCGCTGTGCTTTCTTGAAAGTGCTGCGGCACAAGGAATGTGGGCTCTGCCCACACCCGGCAGGGGGATGATCCCCCTGCACCCTGCGCATTTTTTGACAGCCAGTATGGCCTTCTGTAAACTGCCTTTAACAGAAAGCCATTCAGCTTGTCGAAAAACCTCATTCTTGTCAGTCAAAGCCGCAAATCTTGCACCTTCGGTGCTCGCTGTGCTTTCTTGAAAGTGCTGCGGCACAAGGAATGTGGGCTCTGCCCACACCCGGCAGGGGGATGATCCCCCTGCACCCTGCGCATTTTTTGACAGCCAGTATGGCCTTCTATAAACTGCCTTTAACAGAAGACCATTGTCCTTTTGCTTGGCTTGGTATATACTCAGCCTGCATTGAATGACGCAAAGGAGACCTCCCATGGAGAAGACAGATTTTTCCAATATTACCGCCTGCGGAGAGAACTGTACCGGCTGCAAGAAAAAAATAGACGGAAGCTGTAAAGGCTGCATCGAGTCGGATGGTCAATGCGAGGAATGGGCGGGCTCCGGCGGTTGTCCCATCCACAAATGCACCCGGGAGAACGGGGTGCCCTTTTGCGGCCTGTGCAGAAAGTTCCCCTGTGAGTGGCTTGTAAACAAGGTGGTCTGGCGGCCTGATGTGGTCGGCGAGCTGACGGCCCTTGCAAACCTCTACAGGCAAGAAACTTTGTAAGCATCGCATCCATAAAATGAAAACGCCCGCTGTATACACGGCGTATGCGGCGGGCGGTCTTTGTCTGTCAACGGGTCAGGCTGTCAATATATGCCTTCAGTTTTTTGTGGTCGCCGTCGAAAATATAGCCCTTCATCCCAGCGACCTCAGCCCCGGCAACGTTCACGGCCCGGTCATCGATGAAAAGGCATTCCTCTGGCACAAGGCCGAACTTTTCGCACAATCGCAGATAAATGGCGGTATCCGGTTTCAGCAACTTTTCCGCAGCAGAAAACATTACCCCACGGAAACAGTCCAGCGTGAGAATTTTGTACTCAAAATCCGGGAAACGCATGCAGGCGTTGGAAAGAATGTACAGGGGCCAGCCCTCTTTGTGCAGCTCACGGACGCATTCTTCTGCGCCGGGATAGGGCCACAGCCCATCCAGGTACCAGTCCCGAAGCAGGCAGGGCACGGCCTGTGCAGATTCCGGATCCAGACGGGCCGCAGCATTCCGGCCCTGCTCGTCAAGACCG
Organism: Clostridiales bacterium; assembly: GCA_015056145.1. Classification (GTDB taxonomy): domain Bacteria; phylum Bacillota; class Clostridia; order Christensenellales; family Aristaeellaceae; genus Limiplasma. Next base: position 538,180 of record SVGY01000001.1, on the reverse strand, counting down.
ATCAGTCCTTCATCTGCCTTTTCCCAGTCGGGATGATTGAATACCGCTTCCATCAGCCGTTTGGCCATTGCGTTATCGCCTTTCGCATACCTGAGGCAGGAAACATATGGCTCGTAGCGAAGCAGAACCTCGCCCATATCAAAAACAAGATTGCGTATCATTGCAAGCCCTCCTTTGGCATGAAAAGGATAGCATATCCCGGGCAAAAAGAAAAGCGGCAGCAAGGTTGAGGAAGTATCTGGTTTTTACATTGGAATACTATACTTTTTTATGATTTTCATGTACAATAAAGGATGAATTTGCTTCCCTTGCCGGAAGCTTCCTGTACGATGAAACATAAGCAGCCTGCCGTTTTTGCGGCCCCCAGACAACAGGAGGGAGATCAGCATGAAAATTGATCTGACTTGTCCTGTAGAGCTTTGGCAGTATGCCATGCCTACGGAAAGCACATCAGAATGCACGTTTGTACTGAATAATCTGTCCAGCAAGGTGGTCACCAGCGTGATGATCACCCTGGCCTGCTATGATAAGGAAAACAACCTCCTTTTCCGCCAGTCCGAGCGTACCCAGGGCCTGAAGGCAGGCGTAGGGGAAAGGTTTACCATCCTGTTCCTGCCCACCCAGTGGGAAAACGTGGAAAGCACCGATCTGACCATAGAAAAGGTCTGGTTTGATGACGCCACCGTTTGGCGCAAGGGCAATGCGCCCCTTGTGAACTATACCTCCAACCAGCTGGCCAGCAGCCGTGCGCTGGACGAGCTCCGCTTTGTGGCGGGCCGGGATGCGGTGGGCTATCCGGAGTTTCAGGATCAGGTGTGGGTGTGCGTGTGCGGAAGGGCCAATCACCCCGACGCTGGCCGCTGCTGCCGCTGCGACCGCGGCAGGGACTATGTTTTTGCCAGCCTGAGCCGTGAAAACATCCAGCAGATTATTGCCGTTCACGAAAAAAAGCTTTCCGATGTGTCCAGGGAGGCCCGGGAGGAAAACAGCCGTCTAATGGAGGCTGACCACATGATGCGTCAGCACAAAAAGAAGAAAATCCGCCGGGTAGTGGCGCTGTGTACCACCGTGGCGGTTCTGGCTGCGGCGGGAGTGGCTATGTGGCTGTGGGGGATCCCTGCGCTGAAATACCAAAGCGCCGTCAACCTGATGAATGCAGGCAACTTCAATGAAGCCAGCGAAGCCTTTGCAGCCATGGGGGATTACGGTGACGCTGCCGAAATGACCACCGAATGCAGCTATCGTTCTGCGGTGGCGCTTTCCGGGGCAGAAGAGGACGAGAGCCTTCTTGCCGCAATAGAAGGTTTTGAGGCCATCCCGGAATACAAGGACAGTGCGGAGCTGGCGAAGAAAACCCAGTATCGGCTGGGTGAAAGCTATCTTGCCCAGGGCATGTACGAAAAGGCCATGGAGCAGTTTCAGGACCTGGGGGATTATGAGGACAGCGCCACCCGCAGCAACGAATGCGTCTATCAGCAGGCTCAGGTGCTGGCGCAGAGCGGAAACGTGAAGACTGCCCTGGTTTTGTACCAGATGGTGCCGGATTATCAGGATTCCGGCGAGCGGGCCAAGGAATGCTATTACCGTCTTGCCCAGACCGAAGTGGACAGCGGCAATGATGCGGAGGCAGCCAGCCTGTTCCTTTCCGCCGGGGACTATTTGGATGCTTCGGAGCAGCGTCAGGCCGCCATCTACCGTCAGGCAGAAAAAGCCGCCGAGGGCGGAGAGCTTCTTCAGGCTGGAGAACTGTACCTGAGCCTTGGGGCTTACAGCGATGCCGGCGATAAGGGCAATGACTGCATCTACCGATATGCCACTGAAATGCTGGAAGCCGAGGACTATATTGCCGCTTCTGCTGCCTTTGAAAAGATTCCCGTTTATCTGGACAGCCAGGAAAAGATCAGCTTCTGCAACTACCAGCAGGCCGTTTCCCAGATGGAAATGAATTTCTACGCAGCAGCCGTACCGTTTTTTGAAAAAGCGGGGGATTATTCCGATTCTGCCGCCCTTTTGCAGGAATGCTACTATCAGCTGGGCGCAGAAGCGGCCCAGGCAGAAAACTATGCGGATGCAGAGATGTATTTTGAAAAGGCCGGCGATTATGAGGATGCCGCCGAAAAGCTGCAGCATGCCCGCTACCATAACGGCGTTGCCCTGATGCAGGGCGGCGATTATGCCGCCGCAACGGAACGATTCGGGCTTCTGGGCGATTATGAGGATAGCGCAGAACTCTGGATTCATTGTACCTACCAGCAGGGTGTTGCGGCTTACGAAGGCGCCGATTATGCCCGGGCCCTGGTTTGCTTCGGACAGATTCCGGATTATGAGGACAGCGGAGTGTATTACGACAATGCAGCCCTTGAGGTGGCCAAAGCCTACGAGAACGGCGGCAATGCAGAGGATGCCCTGACGCTGCTGGAGAGCCTCGACCCTGAAACCGAAGCTGCCAAAAAACTGACGGAGCTGGTTTTGAACGAAGGTCTTCGCCGGGAAAACCAGGGGGATTATGCCGGGGCCGTTACGATGTACGAAGCCCTTGAGGATAACGAAGAGGCCGCAGGCCGCCTGCCCGGCTGCCGCTATCAGTATGCCACGCTTCTGATGGGGGAAGGAAAGATGCGGGAAGCCGCAGATGCCTTCGCTGCCCTTGGAGAATACGAGGATGCCGAAACGTTAGCTGAGCAGTGCTATCACTCCCTCTATGGCGATAAGCCCGAAACCGCCCGCAAGGCCATGAAAGGGAAGGATTATGCGGGGGTCATTCTGGCCATGAAGGATATCGATACGGACACTCTGCCGGAAACCTTCGCAGACCTTGCAGAGATTTACCCCGAGGCTCTTTATGAGTACGCCAATCAGCTCTACCAGCAGGATCGCCCCTATGAGGCCATTCCCTTCTACCTGGCGGCAGAGGGCTATGGCGATACGGAAGAAAAGTTGAGCCGCAGGGCGTATCTCATTCTGGGCAGCTGGGAAAACGCCGGTGGACTGACTGCGGAATTCCGTTTGGATGGAAGCTGCAATATCAACGGCGAAGAAAAGTACTTCCGGGTAAGCAATTTCAGCCTGCTCATCGGCGATTCTCCGGAGAAACTGGGCACGGGATTCCAGATTTTCCAGCTGACGGAAAAGGGTATGAGCATCCGAGATTTGCAGGGGGATAACAAAACCTACAAATATACCCGCACCGCTGAAGTGGAGTGGCCTGCGGAAATCCCCTATGAAACGCTGGAAGCTGAATATGTTTCCCAAGGTGGCGAAGCTCAGGAGGATAACGCCCCGGAAGAAGAGGAATATTGGGTAGTGGAGGAATAATATGCAAAAAAACGCAGGCGCAAAGCAGGAAATTAGCGGCTTGCACGGCTTTAGGGCCATACTGTGCCTGATTGTGGCCAATTACCATATTTGGCAGCAAAGCTGGCTGCCGCAGGGCTTCCGGCTGTTCGGACGCTGGATCAGCTACGATTACATCACCCGTACCGGGTACATGATGGTGGACGGACTGATCCTTCTCAGCGGATTTCTGCTGTTTTTGCCCCATGCCCGCTGCATGTTTGAGGGTGGAACGGCGCCCAGAACGGATCACTTCTATATAAAACGTCTGGCGAGGATCGTGCCTTCCTACTTGCTGGCGGTGCTGGCTGCGCTGTTTTTCATCGCCCTGCCTCAGCATCTGTATTACAGCCCGAAGGTCATGTGGAAGGATCTGATCTCGCACCTGACCTTTTCCCAGACGTTTTTCTACCAGCCCTATCAGGCCACGCACCTTAACGGCGTTCTGTGGACGGTGTGCATCGAAATGCAGCTGTATCTGCTCCTTCCTGTGCTGGCCTTCTGCGCCCGGAAAAAGCCGGGGCTTACCTTCGGCGGGATGGCGGTCATTGGCTGGCTGTACAGGGCTTTCGTCTATTACAGAATACCGGATACGGCCATGTACATCAACCAGATGCCTGCCTTCCTGGATGTGTATGCAATGGGCATGCTGGGAGCCATGCTGTATACCTGGCTCAGCAAATGGATGCAGGAAAACAGCGGGTGGAAAAAGGGCCTTGTCCACGGGTTGGCCACGGCACTGCTGATTATAGGCGTAATGCTGGTATCCTCGGTGCTGAAAGCGCAGGCAAAGATTGCTTCCGTCGGGCTGGATGCACTCCGACTCGGGCAGCTGTCCAACCGGCTTTCTCTGGCTGTGGGGCTGATGGCCTGTATACTGGGCATTGCGTTCTTGCCCCGGGCCCTGGAATGGCTTTTCGGCAACCGGCTGATGCGCTTCTTTGCAGAAATCTCTTTCAATTTCTATATCTGGCATCAGATTCTGGCAGTCCAGTTTATGAAACACTGGTTTGGTTTTGATACGCTGCACAATACGCCGGGGTTGCAGAAGGCCTTCACACTTTTGTGCTATGCCGTATCGCTGGTGATCGCCACGGCGGTGACCTATGCAATAGAAAAACCCATTGCAAATAAAGTAAATCAATGGCTTAAACAACGTGAAAGGAAGAATGACCATGAGGGATCCGAGACTGGAAACACTGAGCAGACAACTGATTCGCTACTCCTGCCAGCTGAAGGCGGGGGAGAGAGTGCTGATTGAGAACTTCGGCGCAGACAACGAGCTGATTGCTGCTCTTGTGCGGGAAGCCTACGCCGTGGGCGCAAAGCCCTTCGTTGTGCTTCGGGACAGCGCCGTGGACCGTGCGCTGATGATGGGCGGCGACGAAGAACTGTGGAAGGAAACCGCTGCTTTTGATGCTGCCCGTATGGAAAAAATGCAGGCTTACATCGGTGTCCGTGGCGGTATGAACAGCTATGAGACCGCTGATGTGCCTCCGGAAAAGCGGGCTTTGAATACCAAGTACTATCAGCAGGAAGTGCACGGCAAGATCCGTGTGCCCAAAACCCGCTGGGTGGTGCTGCGCTATCCCACCCCCGCCATGGCACAGCTGGCAGAAACCAGCACCGAAGCCTTTGAGGATCACTACTTCAATGTGTGCAACCTGGATTATGCCAAGATGAGCAAGGCAATGGATGCCCTGGTCAAGCGTATGGAAGCAGCCGATCAGGTACACATTACGGGCAAGGGTACGGATCTGACCTTCTCCATCAAGGGTATGCCCGCCATCAAGTGCGACGGCAAGTGCAACATTCCCGACGGCGAGGTGTTCACCGCCCCCGTGAAGGACAGCGTCAACGGCGTTATCCAGTACAACACGCCCTCCCTGTACCAGGGAAATGTGTTCAATGATATGTGCCTGACCTTTGAAAACGGCAAGATCGTAAAGGCTACCAGCAGCGATACCAAGCTCTGCAACCAGATCTTTGATACCGACGAGGGTGCACGGTATGTGGGCGAGTTTGCCATCGGCGTCAACCCGTTCATTACCAAGGCTATGAAGGACACCCTCTTTGACGAAAAGATCGCCGGAAGCTTCCACTTCACCCCCGGCGCCAGTTACGACGATTGCCCCAACGGCAACGACAGCGCTATTCACTGGGACCTGGTGTGCATTCAGACCCCCGAATACGGCGGCGGCGAAATGTACTTCGATGGCGAGCTGATCCGCAAGGACGGACGGTTTGTGCCGGAAGATCTTCAGGGACTGAATCCGGAAAATCTGAAATAAGGCAGCAGATATACCCTCGATGATTTTGCAGGGACATCTGCAAGCAGGAAAAAGCTGTGCCGCTTTATCTGGTACGGCTTTTCCTGTTTTTCAGAATGCTGATGTCAAATTGGAGTTGATAGGGGAGAAAAAAACTATGTCGAAACGGCAAAAAAACATGGTTTTGTTTATATATTTCGTTGTTTTTTTCGCCTTGTGGGCTTTGTTCGAGTTGATTGTCAATGAAAAAATCAAAGCTGTTGTTGATAATAAAATACTGTACTGCTTAATAACAAATGGAATTGTGAAAACGCTTGTGTGGACACTTCCAGCCGTTATTTTCTTGCAGCGTTTCCGTGGAGACGTATCTGTCACACTGAGAGAAATGTTTATTTTCAAACTTGATTGGCTGAAATATCTGCCCATTTTTTTGATAATTACGGTATATTTGTTGGGCGGTGCCATACTGCAAACCGGAAAGCTTGTGATAACCAGCAAATTTGATTTTGGCGATGTGATAGCCGTGCTGTTTGTGGGTATTACGGAAGAAACAGTTTTTCGCGGCTGGCTCCTAAATTTTTCTGTTAAAGAAAATAAAAAATGGTTTTCCATTGGAATAAACGCAGTATTGTTTCTGATCATTCATTTTCCGATTTGGATATCAGAAGGGGTTTTCATCAGTAATTTCGTTGGCTTTGGGTTTCTTTCCATTTTGGCGCTGAGTATTCTTTTCAGTTGTACTTTTTTGAAAAGTAAAAGCATATTGGTGTCGATCGCTCTGCATATGTACTGGAATTTGTTGGTGTCGATGTTTTACTGAAAGAGCAAACTTTTTTTGGTATCTCAAAACGCATCCCCCTCTGCCTGAAACAAATACAGGAAGAGGGGGATGGTTCGCCTATACGGACATATCCTCGTCCGCAGGCTCAGTTTCTATATTGCATTTTTCGGGAGGGCTCGGGAGGGCTTGTTCAAAAAGCCGCCTCCCGAAAACCTTTTCTCAAACACAACTTAGGGCAGAATGTTCCCCGCCGCAAGGAAAATGGCGTACCATTCATCACGGCTGAGCTGGATCTCCGTGGCCTTGATGCACTGCATCAGGCGGTCTTCGTTCATGGTGCCGCAGATGGGCTGCATCTTGGCAGGATGGCGAAGCAGCCATGCCATGGCAATGGCAGTGGAGGTAACGCCGTACTTCTCGGCCAGTTCATCCAGCTTGGCATTCAGGACCGGGAACTTTTCGTTGCCGATGAATACGCCCTCGAAGAAGCCGTACTGGAAGGGAGACCAGGGTTGGATGGTGATGTCGTTCAGGCGGCAGAAGTCCAGCACGCTGCCGTCCCGGTTGACTGCAAAATCATCCAGCATGTTTACATGCAGGCCCTGGGAGATCATAGTGGCATTGGTGATGCTCAGCTGCAGCTGGTTGGCCACGATGGGCTGCCGGACGTATTTCTGTAACAGCTGAATCTGCATGGGGTTCTGGTTGGATACGCCGAAATGGCGTACCTTGCCGCTGGTGTAGAGAGCATCAAAGGCTTCAGCCACTTCCTCCGGCTCCATCAGGGCGTCGGGACGGTGCAGAAGCAATACGTCCAGATAATCGGTACCGAGGCGGCGCAGGCTTCCTTCCACCGAGGAGAGAATGTGCTCTTTGGAAAAGTCGAAGGCTACGCCGGGACGGATGCCGCACTTGGATTGAAGAATGATCTTTTCACGGTTGGAGGCAGTCAGGGGGAATGCCTTGCCGAAAAGCTCCTCGCATTTGCCGCCGCCGTAGATATCCGCATGGTCAAAGAAGTTGGCTCCCGCATCCAGGGCAGTGCCAATGAAGTGAGCTGCGCCCTTTTCGTCGTAGGATGTAAGCCGCATGCAGCCAACGGCCAGGGCGGGCACGGTCAGACCGGATTTGCCAAGGGGAATCATTTTCATGAATACATCCTCCTGCTTACTTTACCAGCTTGTAGATGTTCAGCACATCCTGCCAGTACAGCTTCTTCAGGCCGCCCACGGGATGCTCGCTGCCGAAGGCTTCGCCGGTGCATTTTTTGGCCATCTCTTCCAGACGGTCCTCACCGATGCCCAGCTCTGCAAGGGTTCCGGGCAGACCCATCTTGCGGAAGAACTCACGCAGGCGGTTGATGCCTTCCATAACAATGGCATCGGGATCACGGTAGCTGCCGTTTACGCCCATCACATTGACTGCAAACTGAACAAACATGGGAACGTTGTCCTTGTAGACATATTCCATCCAGCCGGGGGTCAGCACCGCAAGGCCTGCGCCATGGGCCACATCGTAGATGGCGCTGAGCTCGTGCTCCATGTTGTGGCAGCCCCAGTCCTGATCACGGCCCATGCCTACAAGGCCGTTGTGGGCAACGGTGCCGCTGAAACCAAGCTCCGCCCAGGCATCGTAGTTGGACATATCGTCCTTGGCGATGAGGGCGTTCTTCATCAGGGTGCGCAGCACGGTTTCGCACAGGCCGTCAGTAAGGTCGGTGTGGGTGGTGTTGGTAAAGTAACGCTCGAAAACGTGGCTCATCATGTCCGCAACGCCGTTGGCCAGCTGATTTGCGGGCAGGGTAAAGAACAGCTCGGGGTTCATTACGCTCAGAAGGGGGCGCAGGTGAGAGTTGCCGTAGCCAAGCTTCAGCTGCTTTTCTTCGTTGGTGATAACGGTGTCGCCGCTGGATTCGCTGCCGGCGGCGGGAATGGTCAGGATGGTAGCCACGGGCAGCGCCTTTTCGATGCCCTTGCCCTGCTCGTACACTTCCCAGATATCGCCGTCGTAGTAAACGCCCATGGCGATGGCTTTGGCAGAGTCGATAACGCTGCCGCCGCCCACAGCCAGGATCAGTTCCACGTTTTCCTTCTTGCAAAGGTCAATGCCTTCGTGCACAAGGGAAAGACGGGGATTGGGTTTCACGCCGCCCAGCTCTACCCAGGCTACGCCGGCGGCGTTCAGGGAAGCGGTGACCCGATCCAGAAGGCCGCTTTTTTTAACACTGCCGCCACCGTAGTGCAGCAGAATTTTGCTGGCATGGGGGCGAAGCAGCTCGCCGATACGGTTTTCCTCTCCACGGCCGAAAAGAATGCGTGCCGGTGCGTAGAAATCAAAATTGTTCATGGGTAAAAACCTCCTTTGCTATTGACAAACGGTTGAGCAATCCATAGCATAAATATAAACCTTAGCCTTAACGCTAAGTCAAGCCTTTTTGAAAAAATGAAAGGAAGATTTTCCATGAGCTACTCTATCAAAGCTGCCGCAGATAAATTCGGCCTTACACCCAATGCTCTCCGGTTTTATGAAAAAGAAGGGCTTCTACCCCATGTGGAGCGCAGCAAGAGCGGTATCCGTCGCTACAGCGACGAGGATATGGAATGGCTTTCCCTGATCTGCTGCCTCAAAAATACCGGCATGGGCATCAAGCAGATACGGGAGTTTGTAAACCTGACCCTGGAGGGGCCGGAAACCCTTGCCCAGCGGTGTCAGCTGCTCAGGGATCATAAGCGTGAAGTGGAGGAGCACATTGCCCAGATGCAGCAGCTGCTTCAAAAGGTATCGTGGAAAATTGGATATTTTGAGGGCCAGTACCAGGAATACCAAAAGCAGAAAGAAATATTGGAATAAGGCTTGTTTTTGGGATGGATGTCCTGTATACTGTGCGATGAAATGACAAGCGTTGTACAATTGCAAACCGCAAAAACAAAATCAGCGAACATCAGAAAGGAATGCTTCTTTTATGGAAAACGCAAGAAATACGCCCTTTTGGGATGCCAATCTTTCCAATGAAAAGCGCATTGACTGGCTGCTTTCCGCCATGTCCTTGGATGAAAAGCTGTCCTGTCTCGGATCCCGCATGCCGGAGCTGCCCCGGCTGGGCCTGCATGCCTTTGGCCTTGGCGGCGAGGCAGCCCACGGCGTGGAAGCTAGGAACGATCAGTTTATGGTCAGCGAACCGGATCTGACCACATCCTTTGTTCAGCCCATTGGCCTCAGCGCAACCTGGGATCCGGAAATTGTCCGCAAGGCGGGCGAAGTGGTGGGCACTGAAGCCCGTGTGGTGAGCCATCGTCATCCTGGGCGTGGGCTCAGCCGCTGGGCTCCCACGGTGGATCTGGAACGTGACCCCCGCTGGGGCCGCAATGAGGAAGGCTACGGCGAGGATGCCGTGCTCACCGGCGCTATTGCCGGGGCTTACATAAAGGGCATGCAGGGCGATGACCCCAAACACCTGCGTATCGCCGCAACTCTCAAGCATTTTTATGCCAACAATACCGAGGAGGGCCGTGGCTGGAAGAACGCCTCCATTGACCCCCGCAACCGTTACGAGCTGTATCTGGAGCCCTTCCGCCGCTGTATTGAAGAAGCGTACGCCCAGGGCATCATGACCGCCTACAACCGCATCAATGGCGCAGTGGGCATCCTCAACAACGAAGTGAAGGATATCCTCAAAAAGCAGTATGGTCTCACTCATGCGGTGGGTGATGGCGGCGCTTTGGGCCTTGTGGTCACATTGCAGCACTATTTCGGCACCCGTGCCGAGGCCGTTGCCGCTGCCCTGAAAGCGGGTGTGGACGGCATGTCCGATCACCCTGGCATGGTGGAGGAAGCCGCCCGGGAGGCCTACAGCCTTGGCCTCATCACTGAAAAAGATATGGATGACGCTATCCGGGCCAAGCTGAATGTGGCGCTGCGCCTTGGCGTGTACGACCGGGAGGGCAGCAACCCCTACGACCGGGTCACGGAAGACGATATCCTCACCGAAGAAAGCCGTCAGGTATGCCTGAACCTCAGCCGGGAGGCCGTGGTGCTCCTGAAAAACCAGGGCGGGCTTCTGCCCCTTGCACCGGATACTCCCGATGAGGATATCGCCCTCATCGGCCCTCTGGCAGATGCATGGTATCAGGACTGGTACGGCGGGCAGCCCCCGGAACGCATCACTCTGCGTGACGGCCTGAAACAGCTTGGAAAAGAGCCGGCCTATGCGGATGGCCTGGACCGGGTAAAGCTTACCATGAATGGCAAGTATCTGGCCCTTGGTGAGGATGACCGGCTGCAGGCTGCGGAGGAGGGAGACGTTTTTATCCGGGAAAACTGGGGCGAAAAAGCTTGTACCTTCCGCTGTGAGCGCAATGGCAAGTATCTCTGTTCCCGCATTGCTGTACCTATGGGCGAGACCCCCTGCTATGTGGGCGCAGATCGCACCGCCGCCTTTAACTGGTTTGTGCTGGAACGGTTCTTCGCAGAACCTCAGGCTGATGGAGGCTTCCTTTTGCTGAACCGTTTCCATGATCCTGTGGAGATGGATGAAGACGGTTTTGTATATTCCTCCCGTGTTACCCAGGGCACGCCCGTTTACGCAGAGATGGTGGAGGATGGCATCGAGAAGGCCATGAAGCTGGCAGAAGGAAAGAAAACCATCATTCTGGCGGTGGGCTGCCAGTCCATGATCAACGCAAAGGAAGAAATCGACCGCACCACGCTGTGCCTGCCGCCGGATCAGGAGCGGCTGGTGGAGAGGGTTATCCAGAGCGGCATTCCTGCGGTGATGGTGCTCTTTACCAACTATCCCTATACCATAAACCGGGCGCAGGAAGGCATTGCCGCTATTCTGATGTCCGCTACCGGCGCACAGGATATGGGCCTTGCCATGGCAGAGACCCTTTTGGGCAAAAGCCACCCTGCAGGAAGGCTCAACATGACCTGGTACAAGGATGTGAGCCAGCTTAAGGATATCGATGACTACGACATCATCAAGGGCGGACGAACTTATCGCTACTTTGATGGCGAGGTGCTGTATCCTTTCGGCTTCGGCCTGACCTACACCCGCTTTGCCTACAGCGATCTCAATGTGATCTGCCGCTGGGGGCGACTGAAAGTGCGCTTTGCTGTGACCAATACCGGCGACAAAGTCAGCGACGAAGTGGCTCAGCTGTACGCTGTTGCACCGGCCTCCCGGGTAAAGAAGCCGCTGCGCCAGCTCATTGGCTTTGAACGTGTGAAGGACGTGGCTCCCGGCGAAACACGCTGGGTGGAAATGGATATCTGCGCCGATGAATTGCGCTACTACGATGTGATCAGCGCATCACTGATGGTGGAGGAGGGCGAGTATACCTTCTTTGCCGGCCCCTCCAGCGCAGAGCGTGCTGTGGAAACCAGCGTATTTGTGCCCGGCCGCAAGCCCGGCCTGCGTCTGATGACTCAGCGCATCGCAGCCGATCATTACGACGATTACGAGAATATCAGCCTGGAAGAAGGTCACTTCAGCTATACTGCTGCTGCCCTTTGCGAAGGCGCTGACGAAGGCTGGCTCACCTACGGCGATTGCGGTTTTGACGAGGAGTTCAGCGTGCTGAGCCTGCACATGAAGAGCGAAAAGGGCTGCAAGGTGGAAGCCTATGTGAATGGCCAGCTGGCCGGTGCATGGGAGGGCGAAACCCGTACCTGCGAACATCGCAGCGCTCCCATGATGGATCGCCTGGGCTGGCAGCAGGTGGAACTGCGCAACCGTCATCGCAAGCCCATTTACGAGGATATTGAGATAGACCTGGCCGGTTGCGGGGAACTGAAGCCTGGGGCCGAACTGAAACTGCACATTACCGGCGATATCCGCTTGTGCTACCTGAAGATGCTCAAAGGCAAGGCGGTAAAGAAGATCAATCTGGGCGTGGCAAACTGATATATCCACAGAAGATACATTTGGTGCGTGCATAAGAACGCCTCCGGCAGCCCTGCCGGGGGTGTTCTTTTTGCAAGAAGAGAAATGGTGAAGAAATCAGGACAGCGAATAACAGTCGCAAAAGTTTCGCTTGCAGAACATCAGAAAAACGATTTTTCCTCCTCCTGAGGTTGACAGCATGGGGGAGGGATGCTATAATTTCACCCGGTAACACTTTAATTGGGTAAATTGGTAAAGCGGAGGTTGAACATGAACAGCTGGCATAATCAGAGCACAGATGAACTTTGCAAGGCATTGCTTTCCCTGAAAACCATGGAGGAATGCTACGACTTTCTGGATGATGTATGCACCATCCGGGAGGTGCTGGATATTTCCCAGCGGCTTTCTGTGGCAAAAATGTTGGATCAGGGAATAAGCTATTCCGTCATCAGCAAGGAAACCGGCGCCAGCACCGCTACCATCAGCCGGGTAAGCAAATGCTACGAATACGGCAGCGGCGGATACAAAACCGTCATCAACCGGCTCAAGGAGGAAGAAAAATGATCGACGAAACTCTTCTCAAACAGGAAGAAAAAGCCATTTTTGCCCTTCGGGCACTGTACCGCAGATACGGCTATCTTCCCTTTAAAATGAGCAAGTTTGAGGAATACGAGCTCTACATCCGCAACAAGGATTTTCTCGTCAGCGACAGGGTCATTACCTTTAATGATACCAACGGCAAGCTTATGGCTCTCAAACCGGACGTGACCCTTTCCATCATCAAAAGCGGCGAGGACGTTCCTGGTGTGAAGCAGAAGGTATACTACAACGAAAACGTGTACCGGGTTTCCGAAAGCACCCACCAGTATAAGGAGATTATGCAGGCAGGCCTTGAGTGCATTGGCGATATCGACCTCTACGATATCTGTGAGGCGATTCTTTTGGCAGCAGAAAGTCTTGCCCTCATTGACGAAAACTTTGTACTGGAGGTTTCCCATCTGGGCCTTCTGGGCGATGCCCTGGCACGGGTCAGCAGCGACAAGACCTTTGAAGCACAGGCCATTCGCTTTATTGCGGGCAAGAATGCCCACGACCTGCGGCGACTCTGCGTGGAATATGGCGCAGAGGAAAGCAGCATCGCCATGCTGGAAACCTTTATCACCACCTATGGCGAGCGCAGCAAGGTAATCGCTGCCCTGAAGGAGGTGTCAGCAAGCCATATGGTCAGCGAACTTGAGGCGTTGAGCCATATGCTGGAGCACTCCCCTTACTCCGACCGCATTCATTTTGATTTTTCTGTGGTAAATGATATGAACTATTACAACCACTTTGCATTCCGGGGATTCCTGGATGGCGTGTGTGAAAGCGTTCTTTCCGGTGGCCAGTACGACAAGCTGATCAGGAAGATGGGACGCAATTCCGGCGCAGTGGGTTTTGCACTGTATCTGGATCTGCTGGAGCAACTGCCCAAGCAAAGCAAAGGCTATGATGTGGATGTACTGCTGATTTACGATGCATCCATTGAAACGGACAAGGTTGCAGCTAAGGTGCGGGAGTTGACCGCTCAGGGATTTGCGGTAAGCGCACAGAAGGCAGTGCCTGAAAAACTGCGCTACAAACTGCTTGTGGATATGACAAAGGAGGGAGAAGAATGCTGAACGTTGCCCTTCCCAAAGGACGGCTGGGTGAAAAGGTTTACGCTATGTTTGAAGCCGCCGGGTTCGAGTGTCCCTCCATCCGGGAAAACAACCGCAAACTGATTTTTGAAAATCAGGATAAGGGAGTTCGGTACTTTTGGGTTAAGCCCTCGGATGTATCCATCTATGTGGAGCGGGGCGCGGCGGATATCGGTGTTGCCGGCAAGGATATTCTCCTGGAGTACGAGCCGGATATATACGAACTGCTGGATTTGAACATCGGCAAATGCCGCATGGCTGTGGCCGGGCCAAGAGAATTTTTTGACGACGGTGTAAAGACCCTCAGGGTCGCCACAAAGTTTACCCATATCGCCTCGGATTATTATGCCTCCATTGGCCGGGAGATCGATATCATCAAGCTGAACGGCTCCATTGAGATCGCTCCGATTCTTGGCCTTTCCGATGTGATTGTGGATATCGTGGAAACCGGTACCACCCTGAAGGAAAACGACCTGGAAGTAAAGGAAACTATTTTGCCCATCAGCGCAAGACTGATTGCCAACAAGGCCAGCTTCAAATTCAAGAATGCGCAGATGGAAACCATCATGAAAAGCATTAAGGAACAGGTGAAAGCAAATGATTAAAATAATGAATTACGGCGAAGTGTCCAACAGCGAGATTTTCGCCCGGGACAATATCGCCTCCAATGTGGAAGGCGTAGTGGCAGAAATCATTGCCGAGGTGATCAAGAACGGCGACGATGCCCTGAAAATGTATGCCCTGAAATTTGATAAGGCAGAGCTGGATTCGCTGGAAGTGACGGAAGCAGAAATCCAGGAAGCTTTTGATGCGGTAGAGCCTGAATTTGTCCAGATCATCCGGGAAGCTGCCGCAAATATCCGCCTGTTCCATGAAAAGCAGGTGCGTAACAGCTTTATTATCAACGAGCAGGACGGCGTAGTCATGGGCCAGAAGGTGACCCCCATCGAAAAGGTGGGCCTCTATGTGCCCGGCGGAACCGCTGCCTATCCCTCCACCGTGCTGATGGACTCCATCCCTGCCAGGATTGCTGGCTGCGAGGAAATCGTCATGGTGACCCCTCCCGGAAAGGATGGCAAGGTGAACCCTGTGATTCTGGCAGCTGCGAAAATTGCCGGCGTTGACCGCATCTTCAAGGTGGGCGGCGCACAGGCTGTGGCGGCGCTGGCTTACGGTACCCAGTCCATCCCCAAGGTGGATAAGATCGTCGGCCCCGGCAACGCTTATGTGGCCGAAGCCAAAAAGCAGGTATTCGGCAAGGTATCCATTGATATGATCGCCGGCCCCAGCGAGATCCTTGTGGTGGCGGATGCCACCTGCAACCCCCGCTATGTGGCTGCAGACCTGCTTTCCCAGGCGGAACACGACAAAATGGCCAGCGCCGTGCTGGTGACCGATAACCGGGAGTTTGCACAAAAGGTCAGCGACGAGCTGGAGAGGCAGATTCCTCTCCTGCCCCGTGCGGAAATTGCTCGCTACTCCATTGACAATAACGGCAAGATCATCGTTGCAGAAAACAACCTGATGCTGGCCATTGACATTGCCAATGAGATCGCTCCCGAACACCTTGAACTGTGCATGGATAATCCCTTTGATTATCTGGACAAGGTGAAGCACGCCGGTTCCATCTTCATGGGCAAGAATTGCCCCGAGGCTTTGGGCGATTATTTCGCCGGCCCCAACCACACCCTGCCCACCAGCGGCACTGCACGCTTTTCCTCCCCCCTGAGTGTGGACGATTTTGTGAAGAAATCCCAGTTCACCTATTACACCCGGGATGCCCTGCGCACCGTAAAGGACAAGATCGCTTTCTTTGCAGGCAAGGAAGGCCTTGACGCACACGGCAGAAGCGCCACCATCCGTTTTGAGGACGAACAATGAGCAAGTTTTTTTCCGGGCGGCATGCCGCCCTTACGCCCTACACCCCCGGCGAACAGCCCCAGGATATGCAGTATGTGAAACTGAACACCAACGAATCGCCCTTCCCGCCCTCGAAAGGGGTGCTGGAAGCGGCGCTCCGGGAGGCTGGGAAGCTGCAGCTGTATTCTGACCCCACCAGCGCTGTGCTTGGCCGGAAGATGGCCCAGCATATGGGCGTTGCTCCTGAAATGGTGCTGATGACCAATGGCTCTGACGAGGCGCTGTATTATGCTTTCATGGCTTTTGGCGATGAGCAGCATCCCATGGTTTTTCCGGATATTACCTACGGATTTTATCCGGTCTATGCGGACTTGTTCCATATTCCCTATGAGGAAAAACCCCTGGCAGAGGATTTCAGCATCAATCCTGCGGAATACATCGGCGCAGGGAAAACCGTGGTCATCGCCAACCCCAATGCACCTACGGGACGCTGCCTGCCCCTTTGCGTCATTGAGGATATTGTGAAATCCAATCCGGAAAACCTTGTGCTTATTGACGAAGCCTATGTGGATTTCGGCGGCGAATCAGCCGTGCCGCTGACGCTGCGCTATGACAATCTGCTGGTGGTGGGCACATTCTCCAAGTCCCGCTCCATGGCGGGCGCACGGCTGGGCTACGCCATCGGCAATCCGGCGCTTATTGCGGATATGAATACTGTCAAGTATTCCCTGAACCCTTACAATGTCAACCGGGTCACTGCCGCCGCAGGCGTCGCCGCCCTGGAAGAGGACGACTATTACCGGGCCAATTGCCAGACCATTATGGAAAACCGGGAATGGACGGCGCAACAGCTTGAAAGCCTGGGTTTTGATGTGATCCCGTCCAAAACCAATTTTCTCTTTGCCAGATCGGCTGCAGTCAGCGGTGAAACCTTGTATCTGGAACTGAAAAAGCGGGGCGTATTGGTAAGGCACTTTACGGCAGAGCGCATTCGGGAGTATAATCGCATCACCATCGGCACCCGTGAGCAGATGGAGCTTTTCCTGGAAAAGACAAAAGAGATCCTCAAGGAGGCAAATGCATGAGAATTGCAGAGATCATCCGCAAAACCGCAGAGACGGATATTTCCCTGAACCTGAATCTTGACGGCAGCGGCAAATCCGTGGTGGATACCGGCTGCGGATTCCTCGACCATATGCTGACCCTGTTTGCCCGGCATGGCCGCTTTGACCTGAATGTGAAGTGCGTGGGGGATACCCAGGTGGACTATCACCACACCACCGAAGATATTGGCATCTGCCTGGGCAAGGCTTTTGCACAGGCCCTGGGGGATAAGAAGGGCATCGTGCGTTACGGCGATACCCTTCTGCCTATGGACGAGACGCTGATCCTTTCCGCTATTGATATTTCCGGCCGTGGAGAGCTGTACTACGCACTGTCCATTCCTACGGAAAAGGTGGGGGATTTTGATACGGAGCTCTGCGAGGAATTCTGGCGTGCCTTTGCCCGGGATGCGGGACTTACGCTGCACCTTCGCCAGCTGGCTGGCAGCAATTCCCACCACATTCTGGAGGGAAGCTTCAAATCTGTGGGCCGCAGCCTTCGCAGGGCTGTGAGCATCGACGAAGCCTTCCGGGATGAAATACCTTCCACAAAGGGGATGCTGTGATGATTGCAATCATTGATTATGGCGTAGGAAATTTGTTTTCGCTGAAGTCCTCCCTGAAAATGATCGGCGCAGAGGTGGAAGTAACCTCCGATCCTGCTGTGATCCGTAAAGCCGAAAAACTGCTTCTGCCTGGCGTGGGCGCTTTTGAGGATGCAGCAAGGAAGCTTTCGGAGAGTGGCCTTCGGGAAGTGATCCTGGAAGAAGTGAAGGCCGGAAAGCCCATCCTTGGCATCTGCCTTGGCATGCAGATGCTGTTTGAAAAAAGCTTCGAGTATGGCGAGCATCAGGGACTGGGCTTGCTGAAAGGCAGCGTGGTGCCCATGGAAGGCGTCATTCCTGCCGAATTGAAAATTCCCCATATTGGCTGGAATGCGCTGCATTTTGTAAAGCAGGGCAGGCTGTTTAGGTATGTGAAGGAAAACGAGTGCGTGTATTTTGTGCACTCCTTCTACGCCACAGGCTGCGAAGAAAGCTTGCTGGCAACCGCCGAATACGGCGCAGAGCTGACCGCTGCTGTGGAAAAGGGCAATATCATGGGCTGCCAGTTCCATCCGGAAAAGAGCGGCGACGTGGGCCTGAGAATCCTTAAAGCCTTCTGCGAAAAGGAGGATGCCTGATGATTCTTTTTCCTGCGATCGACCTGGTGGACGGCAAGGCGGTGCGCTTGCTCCGGGGCGATTATGCCAATATGACTGTGTACAGCGATGATCCCCTCAGCGTGGCCCGGGATTTTGAGGCCTGCGGTGCAACGCACATCCACATGGTGGATCTGGAAGGCGCCAAGGACGGCACAACACCCAATCTGCCTGTGGTGGAGAGAATCGCCCGGGAAACCTCCCTTTTTGTGGAAATCGGCGGCGGCGTACGCAATATGGAAACCGTTGACAAGTATCTTGCCGCCGGAGTCGGCCGTGTCATTCTCGGTACGGCGGCGGTGAAGGATGAAGCCTTCCTCCGGGAAGCGGTTGCCAAGTACGGCGACAGGATCGCTGTGGGTGCGGACGTAAAGGATGGCTGCATCGCCATAAAGGGTTGGCTGGAAACGGCCGATATTTCTCTGGAGGAATTCATGCAGAAGATGCAGGGAATTGGAGTCAGCTGCATCATTTGCACGGATATTTCCAAGGACGGCGCCATGCGTGGAACCAATCTGGAACTGTACAGGGAGCTTTCTAAAAAGTATTCCATGCAAATTACCGCATCCGGCGGCGTATCCAGCATGGAGGATGTGAAAGCGCTCCGGGCCATGAATCTGTATGGGGCCATCATCGGCAAAGCCTATTACACCGGGGCGATCGACCTCAGGGAAGCAATTGAGGTGGCAAAATGATTACCAAAAGAATTATCCCCTGCCTGGATGTGCGTAACGGACGTGTGGTGAAGGGCACCAATTTTGAAGGACTCACAGATGTTTCTTCCCCGGTGGAGCTGGCAAAGTTTTATTCCGAAAATGGTGCAGACGAGCTGGTCTTCTACGATATTACCGCATCTTTTGAGGGCAGACAGCTGTTTACGGATATCCTGCTGGAAGTGGCCAGTACCATCTTCATCCCCCTGACGGTGGGCGGAGGCATCAACACTGTGGAGGATTTCGACCGGGTGCTCAAATGTGGCGCAGACAAAGTCAGCGTCAACTCCGGCGCAATCCGCAACCCGGATCTGGTCCGGGAGGCTGCCCGGAAGTACGGCGACCAGTGTGTGGTGCTTTCGGCGGATATCAAGCGGGTGGACGGCCAGTTCCGGGTTTTTGCCAAGGGCGGCAGAGAAGATACGGGCATGGAGGCCATCAGCTGGATCAAACGCTGCGTGGATATGGGCGCAGGCGAGATTGTGGTTAATTCCATCGACACCGACGGGGTGAAGAAGGGCTTTGATCTGGAAATGCTTCAGGCGGTCACCGATGCCGTCAGCGTACCTGTGATCGCCTCTGGCGGCGCAGGCTGCGTGCAGGACTTTATTGACCTGTTCCACTCCAATCCCAAGGTGGATGCTGGGCTTGCGGCCTCTGTGTTCCATTTTGGAGAGATCCGCATCCCTGACCTGAAGAAGGAACTGAAGAAAGAAAATATTATTGTGAGGGTTTGAAAATGCTGAATATTGACCAGTTGAAGTTTGACGAAAAGGGCCTGATTCCGGCTGTGGTGGTGGACAGCATTACCAAAAAAGTGCTCACCGTGGCCTATATGAACCGGGAAAGCCTCGCTATTTCTATGGAAAAAGGCTTGACCTGCTTCTATTCCCGTTCCCGTCAGGAACTGTGGCTCAAGGGCGAAACCAGCGGCAACTATCAGCACATCGTAAGCATTACCGCCGATTGCGACGGAGATGCGCTGGTGGTTGTGGTGGAAAAGGACGGCCCCGCCTGCCATACCGGCAGCGACAGCTGCTTTTTTGAACCCGTATGGCACAGCGACGACAAATCTGAATTCAGTCTGCAGGGACTGTATGATCTGCTTGTGCAGCGCAATGAGGAACGCCCCGAAGGTTCTTATACCACCTATCTTTTTGAAAAGGGCATCGATAAGATCCTGAAGAAGGTGGGCGAGGAGTGCACGGAGGTTATTATCGCCGGCAAGGCCGATGACAAAAAGGAAACCGTCTACGAACTGGCGGACCTGGCTTACCATGCCATGGTGCTGATGGTGCAGATGGGTATCTCCGTGGAGGATGTGCATCGGGAACTGGCCTCCCGCCATATTATCGACCATAAGGTAAAACAGGAAAAAATGACGAAATAAACCTTTTTGCGGCATGACACAAGGGCAGGAAAATCAATGGTTTCCTGCCCTTTTTGACATGATGAAAAAATTTTGAAAGAATGATGAAAAATTCTTGTTTTTGGATTGCTTTTTTTCCTCTGTTGGTTTATGATTATGATGCTATCATGCGGATAGCTTGCGAAACCCTTACTACCAACAGCCCCCTGCGAATCCCGCAGGCCAATGCATTATTAAGAAAGAGGTTGCAAACAGATGGCAAACATTGATCTGAGCCGCTATGGCATCACCGGCACCACGGAAATCCTCCACAATCCTTCTTTTGAAGTTCTGTTCGCCGAGGAAACCAAGCCCGAGCTGGAAGGCTTTGACAAGGGTCAGGTTACCGAACTGGGCGCCGTGAACGTCATGACCGGCATCTACACCGGCCGCTCTCCCAAAGACAAGTTCATCGTTATGGACGAAAACTCCAAGGACACCGTGTGGTGGACCTCCGATGAATTCAAGAACGACAACAAGCCCGCTTCCAAGGAAGCCTGGGAAGAGTGCAAGCGTCTGGCCGTTGAGCAGCTGTCCGGCCCCAAGAAGCTGTATGTGATGGACGTTTTCTGCGGCACCAACGCCGATACCCGTATGGCCATCCGTTTCATTATGGAAGTTGCCTGGCAGGCACACTTCGTAAAGAACATGTTCATCAACCCCACCGAGGAAGAACTGGCCAACTTCGAGCCTGATTTCGTTTCCTACAACGCCGCCAAGGCCAAGGTGGAAAACTACAAGGAACTGGGCCTCAACAGCGAGACCGCTGCCA
This sequence comes from Clostridiales bacterium, assembly GCA_015056145.1. Taxonomy (GTDB): domain Bacteria; phylum Bacillota; class Clostridia; order Christensenellales; family Aristaeellaceae; genus Limiplasma. Next base: position 517,182 of record SVGY01000001.1, on the reverse strand, counting down.
TCTTCAACATCACCTCCCGTGAGCAGGTCATCCTGAACACCTGGTACGGCGGCGAAATGAAGAAGGGCATGTTCTCCATGATGAACTACTACCTGCCCCTCCGTGGCATCGCTTCCATGCACTGCTCCGCCAACACCGATATGAACGGCGAAAACACCGCCCTGTTCTTCGGCCTGTCCGGCACCGGCAAGACCACCCTGTCCACCGACCCCAAGCGTCTGCTCATCGGCGATGACGAGCACGGCTGGGACGACAACGGCGTGTTCAACTTCGAGGGCGGCTGCTATGCCAAGGTTATCAACCTGGACAAGGAATCCGAGCCCGACATCTACAATGCCATCAAGCGCAACGCTCTGCTGGAGAACGTGACCGTGGACGAAAACGGCGTGTGCGATTTCAACGACGGCAGCGTTACCGAAAACACCCGTGTGTCCTATCCCATCGACCACATCGAGAAGATCGTGCGCCCCGTGTCCGCCGCTCCCGATGCCAAGGATGTTATCTTCCTGTCCGCTGACGCTTTCGGCGTTCTGCCCCCTGTCAGCATCCTGACCCCCGAGCAGGCTCAGTACTACTTCCTGTCCGGCTTCACTTCCAAGCTGGCCGGCACCGAGCGTGGCATCACCGAGCCCACTCCCACCTTCTCCGCTTGCTTCGGCCAGGCTTTCCTGGAGCTGCATCCCACCAAGTACGCCGAAGAACTGGTCAAGAAGATGGAAAAGGTCGGCGCCAAGGCTTACCTGGTAAACACCGGCTGGAACGGCACCGGCAAGCGTATCTCCATCAAGGATACCCGTGGCATCATCGACGCCATTCTGGATGGCTCCATCCTGAAGGCTGAGACCAAGACCATTCCCTACTTCAACCTGGCTGTTCCCACCGAACTGCCCGGCGTTGACACCGGCATTCTGGATCCCCGTGACACCTATGCCGATGCTTCCGAATGGGAAACCAAGGCCAAGGATCTGGCTGGCCGTTTCGTGAAGAACTTCGTGAAGTACACCGGCAACGATGCCGGCAAGGCTCTGGTAGAGGCTGGCCCCAAGCTGTAATTTGCGGCTTGTAAGCAAAGCATAAATACAGAAATTACGCCCTTCCTGCGAAAGCGGGGAGGGCGTTTTTGTGTACGGAAAAAAGGGGAAAGAAAAGCCGCCGGAAAAACCGACGGCTGGAAAGAAAATCATTGGGGAATCCGGTGTTCTTCGGAGTTGGAAGGCTGACCCGCGCCCTGCATATCCGCCGTGGAAGAAAACTGTTCCACGGTGATGGTGTAAGGGCTGGTGCCTTCCTCAAGCACATTGCCGCCCGCATCCACGATGGTGACGGTATTGCCCTCCGCATCGGCAATGGAGCCGGCGCAGTACAGGGAGGTGAGGCGGCTGTTGCCGGTGACGGTCCAGCGGGAGGTCTCATCGATGTACAGAGCGCAATAACCGCGGCCGCCCTCGCCTGCACAGCTTTCATCGTTGATGATGGCGCCGGTCAAAGTGCTGCCCTGCGTTGCGTACAGGTCAAGGGTGGAAATGCTGTCCCAGAGGATATCGCCGGTCATCGCCTGCCGGATGCCGGTAAAGATGCAGTTTGCGCCGTTTCCGCCGCTGCGGCCCCAGCCACGCTGGTTGGAATTGCCCGTGCAGCGCAGAAAATACTCGCAGCCTTCGGCGGCGGTGATGGCTACGTCGCTGAGGATGAACTCGCTTTCCGTGTTGGTGGTATAGAAAAGGCCGCCGTTGGTGGAAGTGAGGTTGCCGCCGGACATTTCAAAATGTCCCTTACCGATCTGGGAATCGCCGGACATACTCTGGTAGACGATCACCGTCCAGGTGTTGTCGTTCTGGCTGAGATCCTGCATACTGCCCGAAAGGCTGCAATCGAACAGACGCACGGTATTCAGACCTTCCATGCAGAGGGCTTCGGAACCGGTCGCGGCAAGGTCTGCATCGTGGATGGAAATATCGGCAGTAACATACACTGCCGGGGAACCTACTCCATGGGAGGTGTAGCGGCCTCCTTCCACGATCATGAGGCCGCTGCCCCTGTCGGAACGAATGGCCGCCGCGGATTCGCCGCTGGTTTCCACGGTCAGATTGCTGGCGTAGAGCGTACCGCCACCGGCCACGTGAATGCCTCCGGAAGTGTTTTCAGCGGTGGTGATGGTGCTGTCGGAAACAAAGACAACGCCGTCGCCGTAGGCAAATACGCCGGTACCGCCGGATGCATCCGTGGTTATGGAGGAGTTCCGGATGGAAACGGTTCCACCGGTGGAAAGAACCGCTGCGCCGATGCCGTAGAAGCTGGAGCTGTCGCCGCCGGTGCTGCTGCCGGACTGACGCAGAATGACCGCGTCGGTCACAACTGCATTGCCGGAAGATACGTGCAGCAGGTTTTCGTCAACTCCGTTGGAAGTATGTTCGCCGGTAAACTCCGTATCTTCGGTGACGGAATAAACAGCAGCGTATTCGGTGGGAGCACTATGACCGCCGCCAGGCATTCCAACCGGCATTCCATCATCGGGCTTCTGGGGAGGCTGCCCCATGCCTTCCGGAGGCTGGCCGAATTCCATACCTTCCGGAGGTTGTCCGGGAAAGCCGCCGGGCATTTCCCCTTCAGGCTTTGCGGGAGGCGTGCCGGGTTCCATACCTTCCGGCATCGGGGGAGGAGAAGAAAACTGTGAAGTTTCTGCAAGAGAAAAGGAGAACGTCGTCAGGAGCAGGACGCACAAAATCAGCGAAAGAGTTTTTTTCATGCTATATCGACCTCCTTGGATTGATGAGAAGAGTATAACAAGAAAACATGAAGGGAAAGTGAGACAAAAATAAACAAAAGGTTAAGTAATACCTGCTATGGAAAGAGGAAACTGTTTTTTTGAATGATTAGGCAAAAGAACGGCGGCAAAGCGTTATGCTCTGCCACCGGAAAAATCAGGCTTCCTGAACCAGCGAATCAATATAGGCGTTCAGCTCGTCAAAACCGCCATGGGGATAGACGGAAATGTCGGCATTATCCTTGTTGATAAGGCAATCCGTAAGCAGAAAAACCTTCATGCCAAGCTTTTTTGCAACCATGTCTTCCTTTACGTCGTTACCCACCATGAGGCATTCCTCAGCCCGGAGGTTCAGCTTGTCAAGAATGTCCTGATAGTAAGCGGGATTGGGCTTGGAATGGCAGGAGTTTTCATAGGTGGTGTAGAAATCAAAATCCGCTTTATTCAGGCCTGCCCATTCCATACGTTTTTCCGTTGCAATGGCGGGAAAAATGGGATTGGTGGCAAGTGCGGTGCGCAGCCCCAATGCACGGACGTGGGCGACGACTTCTGCAGCTTTTGGATGAAAGCCGCAGGCGGCTTTTGCCCCCTGGAATTCCGTGCGGTAAAAATCGTCAAAGATGGGTTCGTCCTTGCGCACATCATCGCCCAGCAGAGCGGAGAAGGCGTCCCAGAAAACGGCTTCATTGGTTTTTTCGCCAGTGTTTTTCACCATGGCAGCGGTGCCCTTCCAGATGCAATCCACCAGCTGTTCTGGCTGATAGCCATGGGGCGCAAGCTTTTTTGCCAAAAGGCCAAAGTAATACTTGGTAAAGGCTTCCTGATCCATAGGGAGCAGTGTGCCGTCCAGATCGAATAAAACCATTTTCAGATTCATGAGTACCGCCTTCCTTGCAAATGAGTCAGCATTCGGCATCGTTTTTGAAAAAGGCTACCGCCACTGCGCCGGGCCCAGTGTGGGTGCCAACTACGCTGCCGATGAGGGTATAGGGCAAATCGGACACATGGCCCTCCCAGAGAAAGGAACTGTCCTGCATGTACTTTTTCAACAGTACATCGCTCATACCAGTGTATCCCAGAAGCAGGGGTTTGTCAAAGTTCACACCGCCGGCAGCCTGAATTTCCCTGACCAGCAGATTGTTGCCCTGTCGGGAACCACGGGCCTTGCCGAGGATTTCGATATCGCCATTTTTCAGGCTTACCACCGGTTTGATGGACAGAAGACCGCCTGCGAAGGCCACCGTTTTGGAAATGCGGCCGCCACGCTTCAGATATTCCAGCGTATCCAGCATGGCAACGATGCAGATATCCTCACGTTCCTTTTCCAGTTGGCGGGCGATGGCTTCGCCGCTGAGGCCGTCCCGGACAAGTTCCAGCGCACGCTGAGCCAGAATGCCTGCACCAATGGCCACAGACTGGGTATCCACAACAAACACATTATCGTAATCCTGGGCCGCAATCATGGCGCTTTGATATGTGCCGGAAAGCTTTGATGAAACCGTGAGCACCACAGCCTCCTCACCCTGTTCGCTTAACTGGGCAAAGATATCCTCAAAGGCGGCAGGGCTGGCCTGGCTGGTGGTAGGCATAACGTCGCTCTCTACCAGTTTTTCATAAAACTGGTGATGGGTAAGGGTAACGCCGTCCACATAGGCTTCGTTTCCAAAGAGGATCGTCAGAGGTACCACGGTAAGCTGATTTTGTACCTGTGGGGTCATATCAGCGGTGGAATCCACAATAATGCGCACGCTCATTTTGACAGCTCCTTTTGTTTGCACGATGATAAGTGCGGATAAAGATCAGAAAAGATGTTGATACGTCAACGTATCGTATTGTACTCTAAACAAGTTGATGTGTCAACAACAAAAAAGCCGCCTCCAAAAAAAGAGGCGACAGGGAAAATCACTCTTGATCAGCGAAGTAATGCTGGACGGCATAGAGATACTTTTCTTCAAAACGGGCGATGGCTTCCTTGCTGATTTTGCGGAAAGGGGCCAGCATATCAAAGGCATGCATGCTGGTGGGGTATACGTCCACCGAGGCCTCTACCCCTGCGCTTTGCAGGCGTTCCACATAGGAGAGTGTTTCGCAGTAGAAGGGTTCACGGCTGCCCACAAAGGTGTATGCCGGGGGCAGAGAAGAATAATCATTGCAGCGGGCGGGTGCGGCATAGACGGAGGGATCACCGTCGGCGGCATTGCGCAGGTACATTTTCCATGCGGCGTGGTTGAAGGCTGTGTTCCACGGAAGAGCATGATTATTTCGGGAAGAATCGGTGTCCCGGTCATCAAGCATGGGGTAGAGGGGCATCTGATAAGCAATGTTCACTGTGCCTTTGTCCCGTGCGTAAAGGCACAGTGCAGCCGTAAGGCCTCCTCCGGCGCTTTCTCCACCCACCATGATCTGACGGGGATTTACGCCTAGCTCGACGGCATGGTTTTTGAGGTACAGCAAGGCTTCATGACAATCCTCCAGGGCGGCGGGGTAAGGCGCCTTACCGGACAGACGGTAGTTGGGTGCGATGACCACCGCACCGTATTTTTTGACCAGCGCCTTCGCCCGGGAAAAAAACACCATGGAAGCCATGCCTGTAGCATAGCCGCCGCCATGAATCCAGAGAATGCCAGGGGTTTTTTCGTCGGGCAGCGCATTCTTCCGGGGGCGGAGGAGAAGCATCTTCATTTTTCCCCATTTTGTGGGGATGATGATCCGTTGTGTGGATATATATTTGCTCATAACAAACTCCTTCAAAAGGGTAGGACATAATTATAAAATGACGGGTTCAGGACGTCAAGCCGCTGCCTGCCGCAGCTGCATCCTCCGCCAGCTGATAAATCCATAAATATCGTTTGCCAGAAACGCCACAAAGCATACCATTACCGAAAGGTATGATGGATTGCTGCGGGAGGCCAGAGCCCATAGCCCAACAAGAACAATATCGTTGGCAGCGTAGGCGATGGTAAACCAGGGACTGCGCCGGAAGGTGAGGTAGACTGCCAGAAAACTGGTAAAAACCGACAGCGTGCTCAGTAACAAATTTGCGGTGTGGAAATAGGCGAGTATGAAGTAAAAGCCAACGCTGACCAATGTGCTGAGTGCGAAAGCAAAAAGGGTTTCCGGGACGGAAAGGAGGTTTACTTTCACCTCGGCACGATTACCATTGAAAGGATTTTTCAGCCAGCTGACCAGCGCCACCACCGCCATGGGCATGGTCATGCCAAGATAGGTGATCATTTCGCCATAGTAACGAAAACTCCAGGAGATCACGCCGTACATCAGGCTGAAAAGCACCATCAGCACCTGACCGACAGGGTTTCCTTTGGCATTGAAAATCAGGGAAGTGACCCCAACCAGCGAAGCACACAGATTGAGCAGGTTCTTCCTGTCAAAAAGGAAAAAGGCAAGGATGATCAGCCATGCGGATGTGCTCCACAGTCCCTTTTCCATAACGGTGAAATATCTCCATAACCTGTTCTTTCTTTCTGGGCTTTTCAAACTTGCATCCTCCCCGACAAAAAAGGCATTCGCATATGCATCTTCAAAGACCTAACGATGCACATACGAATGCCTGCTGCATTCCTACCCGGTGGCAGTGATAAGAGAATAGCACATCCCAAGGGAAAAAGCAATGCCAGCCTAACTGAAAAAATCAGCCGTTGCCAGGGGTGAGGGAATCTATAGTCACATAAGCGAATTCGTTGCTGTAAGGCAGCCAAACATGATACCATTCCTGGCCCACGATGCCCATGACGTAGAGGCTTTCACTCTGGTCTGCCATTCGGGTTATGGTGGCTTTGTCCGGCGAGAAGTACAGGGCAGTGCTTTCGTTTTTGTGGTGAAGCCAAGGCCCTGCATATTCGACATTTTTCATATCATCCCGGAAGGCCAGGAATTCCGTCATCATCCAGCCGGTAATACCGCAGATTTCCACCTGCGTCCAGTTTCCATCACGCTTCAGTACCCGAACAGGCGTGCCGTTGTAGTATTTGCCAAGGGAGGCAGCGCTTCGGCTTTGCTCGGTGCGAAGGTGCAACCGGTCGGCGGGGTTGGGATTGCTCACTACGGCCCAGCGCTCGGTGTTGAGCAGGGCGGCGGCTTCTTCATAGCTGGCCGGCAGTCTGAGCCAGTCGATGTGGGCAAGGTTGCTCCAGGGGGTGGTGCCGAAAAGCCCTTCCACCGGGTGGACACCGTCGGATATCCAGTTCGTACCGCTTTGGAAGAGGGAACCGTCATTGGGGTAGAACATACTTACGCCCCAGACACCTGCTGCATCGGGGCTTACACTGACGGTAAAGAAATAATCTCCGCTGGGAATGCCCAGAGAGTCCACAAAGTTTTCCACGCCGAGGATAGTTCCCTCCGGAAGGGGACTGCTTTGATGCGTGATCCAGGCGCCGCTTTCCGTTTGCAAGCAGCCCACAAAAACCAGGGTATTATCGGCTTTGCGCATGAGAAGGCGCATTTGGTTTTTATATACATGGCCTTCCACAAGTGTATATTCGGGCAGAAGGGAATGTACCAAGTCCTCGTCCGCAGGGATGGCAGGGTCGGCGGCAAGGGCACAGGGGAGGGAAGAAAAAAGAAGGAGGAGCGCAAGAAGAAGGAAAATCGGCTTTCGCATGATGATGCCTCCGTTTTTGTTGGGATATTATGTAAACGAAGCGGAGGGAGAATTTCTTGCAGGTGCTCGCTGCTTTTTGTGGGTTTTCCGGGAATGAGTTAATACATAAGGAGAAATACCACAATGCCAGAAGGGATTCAGTTCTGTGTCGAACTTGAAATCTACATAAACCTAATCAAAAAACACTACGAAAGGAAATCTCCTCTTTCTATCGAATTTTTTACTTGTTATCATTCTGAAAAAACGCTATTCTTGTAACCATAGTATTTTGTCTGTAAATTGAGATAAGACAAAAATAGCATATCTACTGAGTGATATCCTGAAAGGAGTTGAAAGTGTTTGCATGAAGTGAAGAAATATTATGTTTATGAATGGTATATTAAAGCCACGGGAGAAGTTTTCTATGTAGGGAAAGGGTCTGGTAATCGAGTTACTTCAAACAAGGATAGAAATAAACATTTTCTTGCAATTAAGAACAAATATGAGTGTGATTATAGAATACTCAAAGAGTTTTGCTGCGAGCAAGACGCTCTTGATTTTGAAAAAAACTATGGAGAAAAACTTAAATCTGTTGGTCAAGCTCGTGCAAGTTATGTTCTCGGCGGAAAAGAAAAATTCATTTCGGTAGAAACACGGAATAAAATCGCTTGTTCCATGCGTGGTCGCATTCCATCTAACAAAGGAAAAACCGCTTCTCTCGAAACAAGAAGAAAACTTAGCCTTGCGAAAAAAGGCAAAAAACAGTCAACAGAGCAGATTGCCAAACGATCTTCTGGTTTAATGGGACACGCTGTTTCTATAGAAACGAGAAAAAAGCTCAGCGTTGCTCATATGGGTGAAAAAAATCCTATGTATGGTGTAAAACAGTCACAAGAAACTATACAGAAACGTGTTAACAAACTAAAGGGGCATACAGTTTCTGAGGAAACAAGAAAAAAGATTGGGAGTGCTAATGGACGTCCAGTTATTCAGTATGATACATCAGGTGAGGAAGTGATGCGCTTTTCATCTGCTTCTGAAGCCGGACGTATTTTAGGTTTGCAAAACAGCAAAATAAGCGCTGTATGTAATGGTAGAAGAAAAAGTTGTGGTGGGTTTTTATGGAAATATAGTGACGCTTTATCAGAGAAATAATTTTTTGTTGGCGCAATTACTCTTTAAGCAATTCGATAGCCTTCTGATACTTCTCTGTTCTGCGGACAGCCCATTCGTCCACAACATCCATTCGTGTCAGGTCGCTGTTGTGAGTTAAATCGGCCAGTTTTACTTTGACGGCAATGGGGTTTGATTTGATTTCCTTCACATAGTCCATGTAGGGGACGGATTGGTCATGGGTGAGCAATTTGAGTGCCTGGAGGATCTCGTTGGGAAAACCTTCCATTTTCAGCTGATCGAAAGTGATATCCGTATCCTCCACAACGTCGTGCAAAAGGGCCACACAGACCGTCGCTTCGTCCGTCATCTGCTCTGCAAGGTGGAAAGGATGGAAAATGTAGGGAAGACCGGTTTTGTCGGTCTGATCTTTGTGAGCGTCAAAGGCGATTTTCATGGCCTTTTTGGTTAGCGCAGTGTACAGCACGGGAAAGCCCCCCTTTTTGCAAATATGTGGTACACAAAACAAGTTCGATAAGCAGTGGGGAAAATCCTACCGGCAAGGGCTTGGCTGTGCAGGGGAAGCCAAGAGGGCTGTGGTGGATATTGAGGAAAACAGAAAAAAGTCTGAAAACTAATTATTCTCAGACTTTTTTTGGCGGAGAAGGAGGGATTTGAACCCTCGCTGCCCTTTCGAACACTACTCCCTTAGCAGGGGAGCCCCTTCGGCCACTTGGGTACTTCTCCATGGTGGACGGTGAATATAAAACTGGCGGAGAGAGAGGGATTCGAACCCCCGGTACCTTTCGGTATCACTGGTTTTCAAGACCAGCGCCTTCAACCGCTCGGCCATCTCTCCACATTGTGGAACCAGCAGAAATTAGTATACCAGCTTTGGGGCAGTTCGTCAATCACTTTTTTTAAAAAAGATGGATTTTTCTTCCGGATAGTTCAGGCGCTTGTTATCTGGCTGCCTTTTGTGTTATGCTTAAAGATGCTGAAATAATTACTTTGACGGGAGGGGAAAGGTATGAGCCAGTTCCCTTTTGATGCGGTGGTTTTTGACCTTGACGGCACTGTTTTTGATGCGGAGGAAGGGATTACATCGTCTGTTGCATGCGCCATGGACAAGATGGGTTTGCCTGTTCCGGAAAAAACAGATCTGCGGATGGTGGTGGGGCCGCCGCTGCGGGACTCCTTCCGTGAACTGCTTCAGGTGCCGGAGGAACGGATTGAAGAAGCAGTGCAGAATTATCTTGAAGATTTTCTATATAAAGGCCGTTTTCGCTACCGGGTGTTTCCCGGCATGCGCCAGCTTCTGCATGTGCTGAAAAACTGCGGCATTCATGTGGCTCTGGCCTCTTCCAAGCCTCAGAAAACCTGTCAGCTGATTCTCCATGATTTTGCCATGGATCATCTTTTTGATGTGATTATGGGAGAGGGCATGGGAAAGGACAAGTTGGGCAAACCGGAGCTGATTCGCCGTGCATTGCCGGAGAAATACCGTCGGGCCGTGATGGTGGGCGACCGAAAATTTGACGTGGAAGGCGCCAAAGAAGCCGGAATCGAAAGCATCGGCGTCAGCTTTGGCTGTGGTTCCGTTATAGAGCTGGAAACGGCCGGTGCGGATTATGTCGTCCACGATGCGGATGCGTTGCAAAAACTGCTCTGCCCTGATGCAGAAACGCCCCGTGGCTGGTTCATTACCATGGAAGGCCCTGACGGCAGCGGCAAGACCACCCAGGCAAATTTGCTGGAAAAAAGTCTCGTCCAGTATGGCTTTGATGTGCATCGTACCCGGGAGCCCGGCGGATGTCCCATCAGCGAGGAAATCCGGCGCATTATCCTCAGCAAGGATAATATGGAAATGAGCCCGGTGTGCGAGGCGCTGCTATATGCCGCTTCCCGGGCACAGCACGTCAGCGAGGTCATCCGCCCCGGAGTGGAGAAGGGACGGGTGGTGTTCAGCGATCGCTTTGTGGACAGCTCCGTGGCCTATCAGGGCGGAGGCCGGCAGCTGGGCGTGAAACTGGTTCAGCAGATCAATGCTCCGGCGGTGGATGGCATGCTGCCGGAAGCTACCGTCTATCTGGATATCGATCATCAGCAGGCCATCCGGCGCAGATTCAGTGCGTCGGAGCCGGATCGGCTTGAACTGGCTGGGGATGCATTCCATCAGCGTGTGGAGGCAGCTTATCAGGAGCTTCTTGCCCAGGGGGATCAGCGTTTTATCCGGGTGGATGCATCCCGGGATATCGATTCCATCGCAAAAGATGTGCTTACAAAGGTTCTGGCCCGCCTTGAGCCGGAATGGAAGCAGGAGGCATAAATGGAAAGAATTGTAATCGGCATGTCTGGCGGCGTGGACAGCTCTGTGGCGGCGCTTTTGCTCAAGCAGCAGGGTTACGACGTGGTGGGCGTGTTTATGAAAAATTGGGAGGAAAAAGACGATAACGGCACCTGTACCGCCGCTGCTGACTGGGAGGATGTACAGCAGGTATGCGACGAGATAGACATTCCGTGCTACTCTGTCAATTTTGTGAAGGAGTACTATGACCGGGTCTTTTCCTATTTTTTGGAGGAGTACAAAAAGGGCCGCACCCCCAATCCGGATGTGCTGTGCAACCGGGAGATCAAATTCAAAGCTTTTCTGGATTACGCCACCCAGCTTGGCGCAGGCCGAATGGCTACCGGACATTTTGTCCGCAGTGAAATACGGGACGGGCATGCGGTGCTGCTGAAGGGCTCGGATCCCAATAAAGACCAGAGTTATTTTCTGTATATGCTCAAGGAGGCTCAGCTGGAGCGTTCCCTGTTCCCGGTGGGGCATATGACAAAGCAGGAAGTAAGAAAAATCGCAGAAGATCATCATCTGCCCGTATTTGCCAAAAAGGATTCTACCGGAGTATGCTTCATCGGCGAGCGCAACTTCCGCCAGTTCTTGCAGGGCTTTTTGCCCATGCAGGCCGGCGATATGCTCACCGAAAGCGGCGAAAAGGTAGGGGAGCACATCGGCCTTTCCTATTATACTCTTGGCCAGCGAAAAGGCCTTGGCATTGGCGGCAGGGGCGATGGCAGAAGCTGGTTCGTTATCGGCAAGGATCTGGAAAGAAACGTGCTGCTGGTGGCTCAGGGCGAAGACAGTCCCCGGCTCTACAGCCGATTTATCAGAGCGACGCAGCCTACCTGGATCGCAGGAGCAGCCCCGGTTTCCGATGGACAAAGTTTCCGCTGCACCGCCCGTTTCCGCTATCGTCAGCCTGATCAGCCCGTAACTGTGACCCTCAGGGGCGAGGAGCTCATCATCGAGGCCGACGACAGGCAAAGGGCCATTACCCCCGGGCAGAGCGTGGTGTTGTATCAGGACGATGTGTGCCTTGGCGGCGCCATTGAGGAAGAATGCTGGAATGCATAAAAATGGATGCAATAAGACAAAAACATCATAAAAACAGGTAAAAACAGTTGTTGTGCTTGCTATCTTTGATGTATAAGGATATAATAACTTCTAACATTCCAGCCTCACTGGAATGCTGAAGTATGGAAGTAATGACAGGAGGAAAAGAAACATGAAAAAGTTTGTGGCACTGGTTATGACCATCGCAATGGTTATGTGCATGGCTCTGCCCGCAATGGCAGATGGCGCATTTAAAATTGGTTTTATCGGCCCCCTGACCGGCGGCGCTGCCGTGTACGGCATTTCTGCCAAGCAGGGCGCTGAGATCGCTGTTCAGGAAATCAACGAAAAGGGCGGCATCCAGATCGCCTTCCAGGCTGAAGACGATATGCATGATCCCCTGAGCTCCGTTGGCGCTTACTACAGCCTGATGGACTGGGAAGTGCAGGTCATCAACGGCTGCGTTACCTCTGCTCCCTGCGCTGCTGTGGCTGCTGAGGCTTACAACGACCGTGTGTTCATGCTGACCCCCTCTGCATCCTCTCCCTCCGTTACCGAGGGCCGCGACATGATGTACCAGATCTGCTTCACCGACCCCGAGCAGGGCAAGACCGCTGCCAAGTACATCGGTGAAAACGGCCTGGCCACCAAGGTTGCCATCATCTACAACAACGCCGATGCATACTCCACCGGCATCTACCAGGGCTTCGTGGCCGAGGCTGCCAATCAGCCCTTTGAAGTGGTCGCCACCGAGTCTTTCTCCGATGACGCCAACCCCGATTTCTCCGTGCAGCTGAATGCCGCCAAGAACGCCGGCGCTGACCTGGTGTTCCTGCCCATCTACTACACCCCCGCTTCCACCATCCTCAACCAGGCCAAGAACATGGAGTATCAGCCCCAGTTCTTCGGCGTGGACGGCATGGACGGCATCCTGACCATGGAAGGCTTCGACGTATCTCTGGCTGAGAACGTGATGCTGCTGACCCCCTTCGACCTCAACGACCCCGAAACCGCCAGCTTTGCTGAGAAGTACATGACCGCTTACGGCACCATGCCCACTCAGTTTGCCGCTGACAGCTACGATGCTGTGTACGCCCTCTACGATGCCATGATCGCCTGCGGCGTGACCCCCGATATGAGCGCTGCCGAAGTTTGCGAACTGCTGGTTGCTTACTTCCCCACCATGACCTTTGAAGGCACCACCGGCACCATGCAGTGGGATGCTTCCGGCGCTGTTACCAAGGTTCCGCTGGTTGTGAAGATCGTAAACGGCGCTTACGTTACCCAGTAATTTTTGGGACAAACGCAAGCTTGCCAACATTGGGAGAATGCCACGAAGGTGACGTTCTCCCCTTTTCCGTTCCTGTGGACGTATTTTTCTTTACGAGAGATGGAGGTTGATTCCACTTGTCGTTCCTTACCAATCTGATCAACGGTATCAGTCTGGGAAGCGTGTATGCCATCATCGCCCTTGGCTATACCATGGTGTACGGCATCGCCAAAATGCTGAACTTCGCCCATGGCGACGTTATTATGGTAGGCGCCTACATTTCCTTCTGTGCCACCCAATACTGGCATATGCCTGCCTGGGTTTCCGTTATTGTGGCTATGGCTGTGTGTACGGTGCTGGGTATTGTTATTGAAAAACTGGCCTATAAACCCCTGCGCAATGCCACTTCCCTGGCGGTTCTCATTACCGCAATCGGCGTAAGTTACCTTTTGCAGAACCTTGCGCTGCTGATTTGGTCCTCCAATACCAAGAATTTTGTATCCATCGTGAACTTCGGAAACCTGAGTCTCTTTGGCGGCAAGCTGATTATTTCCGACGTGGCCATTGTAACGGTGCTTTGCTGCGTTGTGATCATGCTGCTGCTGACCTGGTTTACCAGCAAGACCAAAATGGGCCGGGCCATGCGTGCTGTCAGCGAGGATAAGGGCGCAGCCCAGCTGATGGGTGTCAACGTCAATCAGACCATTTCCATCACTTTCGCCATTGGCTCTGCACTGGCGGCTGTTGCCGGTGTGCTGCTTTGCTCCACATCGCCCGTGCTGATGCCCACCACCGGCGCAATGCCTGGTATCAAGGCCTTTACCGCAGCCGTTTTCGGCGGCATCGGCTCCATTCCCGGCGCTTTGCTGGGCGGCATTCTGCTTGGCATCATCGAAACCTTCGGCAAGAGCTACATCTCTACCGAACTGGGCGACGCAATCGTATTTGCTATCCTGATTGTGATTCTTCTGGTCAAGCCCACGGGTCTGCTTGGCAAGAAAGTAAATGAAAAGGTGTAAGGGGGGTGAAGGCATGAAAAAGAAGATCAACAAAACATTCTTGATGAATACCTTCACCTACCTGCTGGTGATCGTCGCTTTTCTGGTGCTGAACTCCCTCCTGGAAGGCGGAAAGCTCGGCTACCGTATGAGGGGCCAGCTGGTACCCGCCTGTGTGTTTATCGTTATGGCAGTCAGCCTGAACCTGGTGGTAGGTATTTCCGGCGAGCTGAGCCTTGGCCATGCAGGCTTCATGTGCGTTGGCGCATTCTCCAGCAGTATCACCATCGCATTGCTGAATGCTGCGGTGCCCAATGATATCCTGCGGCTGGTAATCGGCATGGTGGTGGGCGCTGCATTTGCCGCCCTGACCGGCGTGCTGGTCGGCATCCCGGTACTCCGCCTCCGTGGCGACTATCTGGCAATTGTTACCCTGGCTTTTGGCGAAATTATCTGCGATATCATCAGCTGCCTGTATGTGTCCCTGGATGACAAGGGCCTGCACTTCAGTTTCATCGATCCGGCTCTGCCTGGCAAAATGATCGTAAACGGCCCCATGGGCGTTATGACCGGCGGAAGAATTGCCACGTTTGCTATCGGTTTTGCACTGGTTCTTTTCACGCTGATCGTGGTGCTGAACCTGATCAACAGCCGCTCCGGCCGTGCTATGATGGCCCTGCGGGATAACCGCATCGCTGCCGAAAGCGTCGGTATAAGCGCTACCAAATATAAGATGATGGCTTTCGTCATTTCTGCAGCTCTTGCAGGTATGGCAGGTGCACTGTACGGCGCAAACATCGGTACCGTTACCTACAAGGAATTTACTTTCGATAAGTCCATTCTGGTGCTGGTTTACGTTGTGTTTGGCGGTATCGGCAATATCCTGGGCTCCGTGATCTCCGCTGCGGCCCTGACCGTTCTGCCTGAAATTCTGCGTTCCTTCCCCGAGTTCAAGGAAAACCGCATGCTGGTTTTCGCCATCGTGCTGATTATTGTCATGCTGATCACCAACAGCACTGCCGTAAAAGGCTGGATTGAACGCATCAAAGGTCTTTTCCGTAAAAAAGAAGAGGCGGATCTGCCTGAAACCACCGAAACCGAAAACGTTCAGACTGAGGAAGGAGGCGCAGAGGAATGAGCGAGAAGAAACGTACCAACATGGTTCCCTTTCCGTCTGACGCCATCATCCCCGAGCGTGACCTGGGAACCCGTCCTGTGCTGGATGCACGCCATCTGGGCGTGGAATTCGGCGGCCTGAAGGCCGTTGATGATTTCAACATGATCATCGGCCGTACAGAGATCGCCGGCCTCATTGGCCCCAACGGTGCAGGCAAAACCACCATTTTTAACCTGATCACCAAGGTGTATCAGCCTACCACCGGTACCATCCTCATCGACGGCAAGGATACCGCCAACATGAACACCATTCAGGTCAATAAGGCCGGTATCGCCCGTACTTTCCAGAACATCCGTCTCTTTGACAAGATGAGCGTGGAAGATAACGTGAAAATCGGCCTGCACAATGGCCTTGGCTACAGCGCCGCCACCGGCATTCTGCGCTTGCCCAATTACTGGCGCAAGGAAAAGCTGATGCACGAAAAGGCTCTGGAGCTGCTTTCCATCTTTGATATGCAGGATATGGCAGATGCTACGGCCGGTTCGCTGCCCTACGGTGCACAGCGCCGCCTGGAAATTGTCCGGGCCCTGGCTACTTCGCCCAAGTTGCTCCTTTTGGACGAGCCCGCTGCCGGTATGAATCCCCATGAAACCGAGGAACTGATGGAAAACATCATCAAGATCCGCGATACTTTCCAGATCGCCATTATGCTGATTGAGCATGACATGAATCTGGTCATGGGCATCTGCGAAGGCATCGCCGTGCTGAACTACGGTTCCATCATCGCCAAGGGTACCCCGGAGCAGATTCAGTCCAATCCCCTGGTCATTGAAGCCTATCTGGGCAAGCAGAAGGAGGCCAAAGCATGAGCAACGTAATGGAAAATGCAACCGCAGCCGCCCCTTCCATGCTGGAGGTCAAGGATCTGCATGTGTACTATGGCAGCATCCACGCCATCAAGGGTGTGTCCTTCCATGTGAACGAAGGCGAGATCGTTACTTTGATCGGTGCAAACGGCGCCGGTAAATCCACCACCCTCAACACGGTGGCCGGCTTGATGAAACCCCGCCATGGCTCTATTTTGCTCCATGGCGAAAACATCGCCGGTATGCCCGCCCACAAACTGATCTCCAAGGGAATGGCTCTCTGCCCTGAAGGACGCCGCATCTTTTTGCAGATGACGGTTAAGGAAAACCTGGAAATGGGTGGATTCAGCCGCCCTGCATCCGAGATAGAAGAATCCATCGAGAATGTATACCAGCGTTTTCCCCGTCTGAAGGAACGCTATAAGCAGATTGCGGGCACCCTTTCCGGCGGCGAACAGCAGATGCTGGCCATGGGCCGTGCCCTCATGAGCAAGCCCAGCCTGATGATGATGGACGAACCCTCCATGGGTCTTGCACCCATTCTGGTGGAGCAGATTTTCGATATCATCCAGGAGTTGAAGGAAGCCGGAACCACCATCCTTCTGGTGGAACAGAATGCGCAGATGGCGCTGTCTGTTGCTGACCGTGCCTATGTGCTGGAAACCGGCCGCATCAGCATGGAAGGCCCTGCTGAAGAGCTGCTGCATGCGGACAGCGTTCGCAAAGCATATCTGGGTAACTGAAAAAACAACGGAGCGGGATTCCGCTCCGTTTCAGCTTGTCGAAAAACCTCATTCTTGTCAGTCAAAGCCGCACATCTTGCACCTTCGGTGCTCGCTGTGCTTTCTTGAAAGTGCTGCGGCACAAGGAATGTGGGCTCTGCCCACACCCGGCAAGGGGATGATCCCCCTGCACCCTGCGCATTTTTTGACAGCCAGCAACGGAGCGGGATTCCGCTCCGTTTTTCTGTGGCTCGAAAGAAACAGGATGTAACAATGGCCGGAGAGTTTGGAAAAACGCCTGCCAATGTGCTATACTGAATACAATCCATTGTTCAAGGAGGACAAATCATGAAAAAAAGCGTTGTTTTGCTTGTGGTAATGCTGTTGCTTTCCGTGTTCGTTCTCACAGCCTGCGATCTGTACCGGGAACCCTGGCCCGCCAGCGAAGATTATGAACCTGCTGTGGAAGACCGTTTGCCTGACAATGGCAAGGATGACACAGCCGTGCCAACTGGCGCACCTACCATCGACCCTGATTACAATGGCTAAAGGAGACGGTTCCCTTGCTGAAAACCATTTTGCCCGGGGAAATGAAGGAACTGGAGACCCGTTTTATGAAGCGCACGCATATATCGAGCCTCCAGCTGATGGAAAGCGCTGCCGCCCATGTGGCAGATGCTGTGGAGCGTCATTATCGGGGCGGCACGGTGGAATGCTTCTGCGGGCCGGGCAATAACGGTGGCGACGGCCTTGCAGCCATGCGGATCCTTGCGGGAAGATTGCCCGAAATGGAAGGAGTTTGCTATCTGCTTTCGCAAAAGCTTTCTCCGGATGCAGCTGCACAACTGGAACGCCTGAGCAGAACTGCTCCGCATGTAAAGGTAAAGCCTTTTTTCGCTTGCGAAAGGGAACCGGCGAAAGAAGCAGGGCTGATCATCGATGCACTTTTCGGTACGGGGCTTGCCCGGCCTCTTGAAGGAAATGCAGCCCTGGCCTGCGAGCAGATGCGCCAGGCCTCCACGAGAGGTGTGCCCGTGGTGGCTGTGGACATCCCTTCGGGGCTTGACGGTGAAAACGGTCAGGTTTTGGGCTGCGCAGTACAGGCTACGGAAACCGTTACGTTCCATCGGCCCAAGCCCGGTCTTTATCTGGGAAAGGGCCCGGATTTTTGCGGAAAAGTGACGGTTGTGGATATCGGCATCCCCCAGGATGAACCTGCGCCGGAAGGCTTTTCTCTGCTGGAAGAAGCAGATCTACCCAACCTTTTGCCAAAGCGGCCACATCTGAGCCACAAGGGTAGCTACGGCCGTCTGCTGGTTGTGGCGGGTAGCAGGGGAATGGCCGGAGCCGCAGCTCTTTGCGCAACTGCAGCCCTCCGCAGCGGAGCCGGGCTGGTTACGGTGGCCTGTCCGGAGGAAATCCTGTCCATTGTTCAGACTCTTTGCCCCTGTGCCACGGCGCTGCCGCTGCCTGAGGATATCTTCGGGGCGCAGACCCTACTCCGCAAGCCGCTTCATCAGGCGGATGCAGTGGCCATAGGCTGCGGACTTGGGCAAAGTCCATGGGCGGCTTCCCTGGTACAGGGCGTGATTGAAATGATCCGGAGCAACTCAAAGCCCGCAGTTCTTGATGCGGATGCATTGAATCTTCTGGCTTCCTGCTATGAACTGCCGCCGGCGATTGAAGGTTGCATTCTGACACCGCATCCTGCGGAGGCGGCAAGATTGCTGCGCTCCACCACTGCCGTTGTAACCGGGGATCCCGTTCGGGCAGCGAAAGACCTATGCAAAAAATATGGCGCAGCCGTTGTGCTCAAAGGCGCAATCAGCATGCTTGCAACCAAAGAACGCATGGGCCTTAACACCTTTGGCACCCCTGCCATGGCCAAAGGCGGCAGCGGCGATGTGCTGACCGGTGTGATAGGGGCTTTTCTGGCTGGGCGTGCTGCCGGGGCATATGAAATGGATGATCTGCTGCTTATGCAGACAGCCTGTGCAGCTCACGGACTGGCCGGAATGGCAGCGGAAAAATGCTTTGGTATGAGAGGCGTGCTGGCTACAGACCTGTGCGGGGAACTGGGCCGTGTATTCTGATCTGGAACTGGGAAAGGAAGAAAATCAAGTGCTGTTTCGTCTTGCTGTGCCGGAGGATGCCAAGGAACTGTGCCGCCTTAACGAAGCCTTTAACGGCCCTGGTCAAAATGCGCCGGAACAAGCCGCCCAAAGCCTTCGTACCAATCCCCGGGAGATCGTTGTGGTCGCCCAGGACGACACCCGGCTGGCAGGCTTTGTGTGCATACAGCTAAAACAATCCTTTTGTTATGCGGATTTTCAGCCGGAAATAACGGAATTGTTTGTAATGGAAGAATATCGCCGCAGGGGAGTTGCCAGCGGGTTGTTGGATTTTTCGGAGGAATATTGCAGAGCGAATTATCCGCTGCACGGTTTTGAGCTGCTTGTGGGCCTGGCAAATACCGGAGCACAGAGTGTGTATGCCGCAGCGGGATACCGTGCCACTGATACTATCAGAATGAAAAAATCAATTTCCTTGTGAACGGGAAAGCCATACTGTTAAGGACAGGTTTATCTGGTAATGATGAATATTAAGAGCATCCGGCGATACACCGGATGCTCGTTTGTGTTGCGGGGCTATAGATAGGTCAGTCAATCTGCGTGCTGTTCCTTTATTCAAACAAAATGCAATGGCGTCGTGAATGCCATTGCTTCCGTTGCTATATGGCAAAAGGATATTCCTCGTTCGGCCAAACTGTATTTGCCGAATGGCTTGGTTACTCTAAATACATGCATACAGTCCCCTTAGACAGTTTGAACCCGTTCTTTTCATAAAACGTAGCAGCTGGTGCATACTCGCTTGTGTACAGAACAATTCCTGCAAGGCCTCTATTCTTGCAGTAATCCTTAACAGCGCTCAGGAGTTGCTTGCCTATTCCCGTTCCTTGATGTTCGGGAAGCACCGCCATCTCATTGATGTAAAGTTCTTCCTTGCTTCCTGAAATCTTGCGAAGTGCAAATATACACCCTGACACTTCGTCGTTTTCTTCATATACATATCCGACGAATTTTTCCTGATTAAAATAGTCCTGAAGATATTCTTTTGCATTTTCTGCCGTCCAGTCAATTCCCCAATGCTCTACAGGAAATGCCTTTGCGTAAATCAACCCACATTGTGCCAAGTCACTGTGTTTCATAATTCGGATCATTTTACTGCCTCGCTTCCAAATGTATCTATGTCTCCCTGTTTATTTGAAAATAGCAAAACCGTTGATATATGACGGGAAACGAAAGTCGATTTTTTAAAAATTAACCATCTTCTGCTTGCTTCTGCCTGCTGCGGTGCTTGCCCGGAGAGAGGCCCACCGCTTTTGTGAATACGGAAATAAAGTAGCTGTAATCAGCAAAGCCGCAAGCTTGGGCGATGTCCGAAAGGCTCATGTCGGGCTGCTCTTCCAGAAGCTTTTTGGCTTTGGATATCCGTAGATTCCGAATGTGCTCTGCGGGGCCTGTTCCGTACATCTGCCGTGATAGCTTGTAGAGCTTGGTTCGGCCCAGGCCCAGAGCCTGACAGATTGTGTGCGTATCAAGGGGACGGGTATAGTTTTTGTTGATGTATTCATCCAGTCTGGCACTGGCAGAATCTTCCTTGAGGATAGCCATGCGCTCCAGTACCAGATAGGAGGCTGTGGCATGGAGGATTCGGGCGGCGGATTTGATATAATCGTCAGAAATTTGGGGCCTGTTTTGGCAGGCCTCCTTCAGCTGACCCATGTCCACGGGATAGTCCTTGCAGTACTGGCGGATCACTTCCCAGCCTGCATCGAAACTCCCATAGGAAAAAATGTGCCCGAAAAGCAGATAGCCCGCCAGCACCTCGCCTACATACAGTGGCACAATGGCTTCTGTCAAGCCGGCGTGGCAGCGGTAGATGTAGGCGCTTTTCTGCTTGGAAGCGATTCGGCCGGCATTTTGGTCGCATTGGGCGCAGCCACGTTTTCCGGCTTCGCAGGAGCGGATCAGTCGGCAGAAATCCGGGCGGTTTTCCGGATAAGCAATCAATTCCCGGAATTGATCGTCAAAAACGGCGATGCGGATGCGTGTAATATGATAAAAATCTTTCAGCACATCCAGTAATTGCTCCAGATTAAAAACAGATACCATAAAGAACTCCTTTTTCAGGATGATAATAGGAATATTGTAACAGAAATGCGTACGATTTTTAAGTCTTTTGGACGATGTTCTATTGTATTGGACAAGTATTTCCGTTACAATGATAACACCAGGATATGTACAATGCAAGAAATGTCCCAACAGAAAACACCTGCATCCACGAAAGGAGTTTTGCTATGGAAGAGCTTCAAAAAAGCGGATACTTGTGCCATCCCCAGCAGATGTATACCCTGCGGAGGGTGAGCATCAGCGAAGGAAGAGCAAAAAATACGGACGTCATTGAAGTATGCACCGCAGGCGGACTGCAGCTGGATATCCTGCCGGACGCAGGCCTGGATATTGGTCAGGTGCGCTTCAGGGGCATCAACATGACCTTTATCAGCAAAAACGGTTACGACAGTCCAGCCGTTATCAGCCCTTACGAAACGGAGTTCCTGAAAACCTTTCCCGGAGGAATGCTCTATACCTGCGGCCTGAGAAGCACCGGCGGCGCTCACCGGGACGGGGAGGAATGGCACCCTCTCCATGGGCGTTATCACAGCCTCCCGGCAGAAAACATCTGCACGGAAGTGGAAGGAAACGAAATCGTCATCCGGGGAACGGTACGGGAGACGGCCCTTTTCGGGCATAACCTTGTGCTGAAACGCACCATCCGTATCCCCATATTCGCCGCAGAGGTGACGGTAAGGGATGAACTGACGAATATGGCGCACAGCCCCGAGGAATATGCGCTTTTGTATCATTGCAATTTTGGCTATCCCCTGGTATCCGAAAAGGCTCATGTGGAATTGCCCGAGGAACGCAAAACCAGCCCCAGAACGCCTTTTGCAGCTACCGGCATCGGCCGGGAGACCACCTTTGACAAACCGGCCTGCGGCGAAGAGGAGCGGGTGTTCTTCCACGAAAACATGGAGCACAAAGCCGCTCTTGTCAATCCGGATATCAATGCCCGCATGGAATTGACCTGGAGCGATACCCTTCCCATTCTTGCCCATTGGCGCAGCATGGCAAGCGGAGATTATGTTTGCGGATTGGAACCCACCAATTCCTACATCATGGGACGCAAAAACGAACGGGAAAACGGCACTTTGCCGGTCATAGCTCCATTTGAAACCGTTACAACCCAGGTGAAATTCTGCTTTGAAACATTGTAAGGAGGTTATCGTTATGAAGAAAATGACATTTGCACTTTGCTTTTGCAACCGTGGTTTTATGCCCGGTGAACTGATCTACGGCGCACGGGAGGACATGATCAAGGCGGTTACGGATGCAGGATATGACTACATCGCCATGGATGCATCCCTGACCCGCTACGGCGGCGTGGAAACCCGGGACGAGGGCCGCCTGTATGCCAAGTGGCTCAAGGAACATGAGGGACAGTATGACGGCGTTATCTTCTCCATGCCGATCTTTGCGGACGAAAACGGCGCTATCACCGCTTTGCAGGATGCGGGGGTGCCCATTCTGATGCAGGCCTATCCGGATGAAATCGGCAAGATGGATTTCAAGCACCGCAGGGACGCTTATTGCGGCAAATTCTCCGTTACGGATGTGTTCTGCCAGTACAATGTACCCTTCACCGTGATGAAGCCCCACGTTGTTCACCCCCTGAGCCCCGCCTTTGCGCAGAACCTTCGTGATTTTGCCGCCATCTGCCGTGTGGTGAATGGCATGAAACGTTTCAATCTGGGCTGCATCGGCGCACGAACCACTGCATTCAAGACGGTGCGCTTTGATGAAATCGCAATGCAGAAGCATGGCATCAATGTTGAATCCTTCGACCTCAGCGAACTGTTTGAAAAAGTCAGGGCCAAGAAGGATGATGATCCCGTTGTTCTTTCAAAGCTGGAACACCTGAAAAACTATACTGATTTCTCTCTGGTTCCGGCCGAGAACGCCTTTACCCTTGCCAAGGTTTCCGTGGTGATTGACGAGTACATCGAGGAATACCATCTGGATGCGCTGGCCCTGCGCTGCTGGAACGAAATGGAAACCTACCTGCGGGTGTGCCCTTGCGTGCTGTTGAGCGAATTGAACGACCGTGGCATCGTTGCCTCCTGCGAGATCGATATGTGCTCCGCCATTACCATGCGGGCCATGCAGCTTGCATCCGAGGGCGCAACGGCGGTGCTGGACTGGAATAACAACTACGGCGATGATGAGAACAAGGTCATCCTGTTCCATTGCGGCCCGGTGGCGCAGAGCCTGATGACCTGCAAGGGAACTGTTACCGAGCACAAGATGTTTGCCAAAAATGATCCCGGCAGCGGATGGGGCTGCAATGAAGGCCGCATCAAGCCCATGCCCATTACCATTTCCAATTGCCAGACCAAGGATGGAAAAATTGTCATTTACGCCAGCGAAGGCCGGTTCACTGATGATGTTATCGAGCCGGAATTCTTCGGCTGTGGCGGCGTTGCGGAAATCGATGATCTGCAGAATAAGCTGATCCGGCTGGCACGGGGCGGTTTCAAACATCATACTGCCATTTGCGAAGGCCATTACAAGGCCATTCTGGAAGAGGCCTTTACCACTTACCTGGGCTATGACTGGGTGGACATCGACTAAGAGGTGTGCAAAATGATCAGTCTTGGTATTGACATCGGCGGCACGGGCTGCAAATGTGTCGCCTTCTCCGATGACGGTACTCAGCTGGCGGTGGATTATGAGGAATATCCTTTGGCGGCAGGCATGGTGAACCTGCCGCCGGAGGTGCTGGCTTCCTCTGTTTTCCGTGTGATCCGGGACTGCGCAAACAAACTGGAGAACAAAAAGGAAATTGCCGTCATCACCGTATCGTCCTTTGGGGAATCCTTTGTGGCGGTGGATGATAAGGGCTGTGCGCTGGACGATATTCTGCTGTATTTCGGCAATGCGGAAAGCGCAGCCTTTGACGAGCTGGTTCGCTGCGTGGGGGCGGAAAAGTTTATGGAGATCTGCCGGATTCTTCCGGATGCATCCTATTCCCTTGCGAAAATGCTCTACACCAATAAGAAAGCTCCGGGAAAAGTATGGAAATTCCTCTTTATAGCGGGCTTTATCTGCTACCGGCTTACGGGCAGGACGGCCACAGACGTGTCACTGGCTTGCAGGACTCTTCTGTATGATGTGAAAAAAGCCTGTTGGTCCCGGGAATTGCTGGAGGCCTCCGGCATCAGCGAAAACCAGCTCCCTGAAATTGTGCAGCCAGGTACGCTGCTGGGCAATCTGCTTCCGGAAATTGCCGAGGAGGTGGGACTGGAAGAGGATGTGAAAGTGGTTATCGGTACCCATGACCAGATCGTGAATGCATTGGGCGCCGGTGTGAAGGAACTTGGCGATGCTGTGGATACTTCCGGCACCTGTGAGTGCATTACGCCGCTTTTTCCGCAAATTCCAGATACGCTTGATTTTCAGCGTGATAATTTTGCCTGCGTTCCCTATCTGGAAGGCAAGGGTTATGTAACCTATGCCTATAATATCTCCGCCGGAAGCGTTGTCCGCTGGTGCCGGGATGCTCTTGGCATGCACCTGAAGGAAGAAGGTAAAAGCGTTTATGCTGTATTGAACGAAACGGCGCCTTGTGAACCTACCGGACTGATGGTGCTGCCTTTCCTGCAGGGCATGGGCGGCACGCCGGATGTGGATCCCAGGGCCACGGGCCTGATCGCCGGGCTGACCACCCAGACCCGACTGCCGGACATTTACAGGGCCATACTGGAAGGCATTACCTTTGAAATGCGCTACAATATGGAAAGATTGTCCAAGGGAGACGTTCATATCAAGCGGCTTCTGGCCTGCGGCGGCGGCGCTCGCTCCCCTGTGTGGCTTCAGATCAAGGCGGATATCCTGGGATGCGAGATCATCCCCGTGAAGAGGGAGGAAACCGGGGCCATGGGCAGCGCCATTCTTGGCTTTGCCGCAGTAATGGGCATCAGCCCCTGGACGCTTGCGCCGCGGTTCTGGCAATATGCGGAACCTATTCGCCCAAATCCCGTACATCAGAGCGTTTATAACGACCGCTATGAACTCTACAAACAACTCAGAGCATTCTATAAGGAGATTTGACAATGCTTGTAACGCTGAATGAAATTCTCGCAATCGCCCGGGAAAAGAACTGCGCCATCGGCGCTTTCAATACCCCGAATCTGGAATGCCTGACCGCTGTGCTCAATGCTGCGGAAAGGCTGGAAACCCCCGTTATCATCAGCCATGCTGAACTGCACGAACCTGTGGCCCCGCTCAGCGTTATCGGTCCGGTTATGGTGCAGGCTGCCATAAAGGCCAAAGTACCCGTTTGCGTGCATCTGGACCATTGCGAAACGCTTTCCTATATGGAAGAAGCGCTGAAGCTTGGCTTTACGGGCGTAATGTATGACGGCAGCGTGCTTCCCTATGAAGAAAATGTTGCTAATACCCGAATTGCGGTGGCTATGGCCAGGCAATACGGCGCCAGCGTGGAAGCGGAAATTGGCCAAATGGCGGCACGAGAAGGGGGAGAGGGTGAAAACGCTGCCGGGCCTGTGTATACGGATCCTGATCTGGCAAAAACTTTCTGCGCAGAAACGGAAATCGATGCTTTGGCGCCCAGCTTTGGCACGGCTCACGGTATCTATAAAAGCAAGCCTGTGCTGGATTTGGAACGGGTTAAGGCCATAGCGGAGAAAACAGGTCTCCCTCTCGTAATGCACGGCGGTAGCGGCGTAAGCGACGAAGACTACCGCATCGCCATCAAAAATGGAATCCGTAAGGTGAATTACTACAGTTATATGTCCAAAGCGGGCGTTAACGCTGTGAAAGAAATGCTGGACGATCACGAAGTTACTTTTTTCCACGACCTTGCGCTGGCTGCGCAAACGGCCATGGAAAAGGACGTGGAGAAGGCTATGCGGGTTTTCTCCGGGATCATGTGATCCAGTTCGTGGAAGGCGCCCTGTCGGTGGGTGCCTTCCTTTTTTTGCGATTCAGAAGGGAACCCCAAAGGGCTGATCCGGGCGTGTAGACTGGGTTTTGGCACATTTGGAAAAAATAAAAACATTTTTTACATGCAAAAGGTAGACAAGAGGGTTTTTATCTGCTATAATGTGACCGTAGATTAATCGGCTAACAAACTTAGAATCATATTCATCGGGACGGATTTATTGCTGATCCAACCTATTTGTTTTTGTTTGTACTTAAAACAGTGGGCATACTGTTTTGAGATAGCGGCGTTATTCGCCGAAAAATTGAAGGAGGACAACCCCATGAAGAAACTCGTTGCCATTCTGTTGACCCTGGTTCTGGCTCTGGGTTGCATGTCCGTTGTTGCCGAAGGCAAGACGGAATTCAACATCCATGTGCTGGTATGGAAGTTTGATGACACCTACGGTTCCACCGTTCGTCAGAGCATGATGAAGTGGGAAGAACTGCTGGAAGAAGAACTGGGCGTTACCATCAACCTGACCATGGACGATGCTCAGGACGATATGGGCAAGCAGGTTGAGCAGGCCACCCGTATTGTTGGCCAGAAGCCTGACTTCGTTATCATCAACCTGGCTGACCCCGCTGGTGGACAGGTTCTGGTAGACACCTTCACCGAAGCTGGCATTCCTTTCCTGTTCTACAACATTCCGCCGTCTGACGAGACCTACGAGTCTGTTGTAAAGACCCCCGGCGCTTTCTTCATCGGCACTCTGCCCCGTGAAGCTGGCGACATGCAGGGCGAAATCCTGTACGATCTGTGGACTGCTGATCCCGCTAAGATCGACAAGAACGGCGACGGCGTTGTGCAGTTCGTCGAGTTCAAGGGCGTTGCCAACAACCCCGAAGCTATCGCTCGTACCCAGTATTCCGAAGAAACTGCCCGCGAACTGGGCGTTCCCATGGAAATGGTAACTGACGTTATCGTTGCTGACTGGGACAACGGCAAGGCCAACGAAGCCATGCTGTCCACCTGGCAGTCTCATCCCGAAATCGAGCTGGTCTTCGCTAACAACGACGACATGGCTCTGGGCGTAATCGGCGCTCTGAATCAGTCTGGCTACAACACCGGCAACGAAGGCGATCCCGCTATCGCAGTTATCGGCGTTGACGCTACCGACGCTGGCGTGGAAGCCATCAAGGCTGGCAAGATGACCGCTACCGTTAAGCAGGACGGCGACGCCATGGGCGAAGCTAACCTCCGTTTTGCTCTCAACTACCTGATGAACGGCAAGTGGATCGAAGGCCTGGAAGACAAGTACACCCTGAATGAAGATGGCTGCTCCGTTTTCATTCCTTACTCCAAGATCACCGTCGAGAACGTGGGCGAATAATCCTGCGAAACTTGATTTGACTTTTGGAAACCTTTCGGTTCCGGCAGCTTCGGCTGCCGGAACTGTTTTGAAAAGCGGATATGAAACGAAGCATTGTTTCCATACCCATAGATTAAGCTGAAAAGTGGTGAGGATGAGACATGTCCGAATATCAAAACCAGGAAAATCAATACCTGCTGGAAATGCTGGATATTGAGAAGCAATTTCCCGGTGTAAAGGCATTGGATCACGCACAGTTACGGCTGCGTCCCGGCACGGTGCATGCCCTGATGGGTGAGAACGGCGCCGGTAAATCCACCCTGATGAAGTGCCTTTTCGGAATTTATACCCGGGATGGCGGTTCCGTCCTGATGGATGGAAAACCCGTTACATTCTCAAGCCCCCGGGATGCGCTGGATAATGGTGTTGCCATGGTGCATCAGGAATTGAATCAGGTGCTGCGTCGCAGCGTAATGGAAAACCTGTGGCTGGGCCGCTTCCCCACCACGAAAATTGGTACCGTAGACAGCAAAAAAATGTATACAGATACCAAAGCGGTGTTTGAGCGGCTGGAAATAGACGTGGATCCGAAGCAGATCATCGGTGAGCTGTCTGTTTCTAAGCGCCAGATGGTAGAAATTGCAAAAGCAGTATCCTACAATGCACGGATTCTCGTGCTGGATGAACCTACAAGCTCCCTGACGGAAGACGAAGTTGAGCACCTCTTCCGTATTATGAATCAGCTTACAAGTGAGGGTGTAGGCATTATCTACATCAGTCACAAAATGGACGAAATTCTGCGCATCTCCAACGAGGTGACCATCATGCGCGATGGTCAGTGGATTGCCACAAAAGAAGCGAAAGAACTAACTAAAGCCGAGATTATCCGTCTGATGGTGGGTCGTGAAATGAACAATCAGTTCCCCCCCAAGAACAATCAGATCGGTGAAGTGTTGCTGGACGTAAAGAACTTTTCCGGTATGTACGAGCCAACCTGTCACGATGTCAGCTTCCAGCTGCATGAAGGCGAAATCCTGGGTGTGGCAGGCCTGGTGGGTTCCCGCCGTACGGAGCTCCTTAACTCTCTCTTTGGATATTATACCAAGGGCGGCGGCGAAGTAACCATGCGTGGCAAGGTCATCAATAACGTAACCACCGATGAAGCCCGTAAAAACGGTTTCGCCCTGATTACCGAAGAACGTCGTGCCACCGGTATCTTTGGCGAAGGATCTATTCTGTTCAACTCCATTATTGCTAACGTGGACAGCTACGGCAGTCCGCTGCTTAGCAACAAGAAGATGGATAAGGACACGGATTGGGTTATTGAGGCTATCAAGGTAAAGACGCCCAGCAAGAAAACGCATATCAAGAGCCTCTCTGGTGGTAACCAGCAAAAGGTTATCATTGGCCGCTGGCTGTTGACTCAGCCTGACATACTGCTGCTGGATGAACCCACCCGCGGTATTGACGTAGGCGCCAAATACGAGATTTATCAGTTGATCCTGAACCTGGCTGAACAGGGTAAAGGCGTAATGATGGTATCGTCGGAAATGCCGGAGTTGCTCGGTATCTGCGACCGAATTCTGGTCATGTCCAACGGACGGCTGGCAGGTATCGTGGAACGTGGAAAAGACTTCGGCGATATCCCCGGTGAACAGGAAACCATTATGGCGCTGGCAGCCAAGTATGTGTGATGAGGTGAAAACGAATGACTAAAAAGAGAATATTAAGCATCATCATGTTGGTTGTGCTGCTTGCCGGCGTCGCCTGCGCCATTTACGGCAGCACCGGTACGGCGATCTATAACAGAGCCGCTGAGATGCTTGGCGGCGATAAGAAGACCGCTATGTCCTACATTCAGGATCCTTCCAAGCTGACGGAACTGGGCAATGTAGGAAAGGTTGGCCCGGACAAAGTCAAGGCATTCCTGAAGGACTATGGAGTGGATGCCGCTGCGGTTGATACGGCTGTAGACCAGCGTGTTGCCTACGAAACAGCCGTTTCCAATGCCAAGGATCGAGCTCTGTTTTCTGAATACGCCAAGAGCGTGGATCCGTCCATCGTTACCGATGATGATGTTACTGCGCTGATCAAGGATCGGGAAAAATGCGAACCTATGCGCAAGGCCATGGCTATGGCTGAGATCGGCATCGAAGACGAGGCTGAATTTGATAAGATTGCCAGCAACGAAACGCTGATCGGCATGTATCGTGATGTGCTGCCCAGTCTGTTGAACAACAAACATATGACCAATGCCATAAGCATTCAGTTTATCGGTATTGTGCTCATCGTAGGAGCCCTGGCTTATTTCCTGATTCAGTCCATGGATATTAAGCCCCGTGCCCGCACCAAGGCAGCCAATCCCAAGGTGACGAAGGTAACCTCTTTCCTGCTGAACTACGCATTGTTCATCATCATGGGTCTGATTCTGGTGGTGGTATCCATCATCCGTATCGACTTCCTGAGCATGACCAACATCCTTAATATCCTGCAGAACGCCTCTACCAAGGGTATCCTTGCTCTGGGCTGCGCCGGTCTGATCGTTCTTGCCGGTACGGACCTGTCCATCGGCCGTGTGCTTGGTGTTTCTGCCGCAGTTACGGCCTCCTTGGTACAGTCTACTACCTATATGAGCCGTATGTTCCCCACTATGGTGGAACCTTTGGGTGGTTTTGGTCTGCTGATCCCGCTGTTCGCCTCCATCGCTGTGGCTGTGGCATTCAGCCTGATCAACGGTTTTGGTGTTGCAAAACTGCACCTGCATGCCTTCATCGTTACGCTGGGTACTCAGTTGATCGCTTATGGTGCAAACTGCCTGTACATCGAATCCCAGCCTTCCGGTACGGCTCAGGCTCTGTCCACCTTTGACTCCACCTTCCTGAATGTTGCTGCCGGCGCTATCAAGATCGGCAATGTGCGCATCCCGCTGGTCGTTCTTTACTTCATTGTTCTGGCTGCAATTATGTGGGTCATCTGGAACAAGACCAAGCTGGGCAAGAACATGTTTGCTGTGGGCGGCAACACGGAAGCTGCTGCTGTTTCCGGCGTTAACGTTGCAAAGACCATCATGCTGGTATACCTGATGGCTGGTATCCTTTACGGTATCGCCGCCTTCCTGGAAGCTGGACGTATTACCGCTGTTGGTACAAACACTGGTCTGAACTACGAAACCGATGCTATCAGCGCTGTTGTTGTTGGCGGCGTCAGCTTCTCCGGCGGTGTTGGTACCATTCAGGGCGTTGTTATCGGTGCCGTTATCCTTCAGGCTATCGTGTATGCACTGCAGTTCCTGGGCGTTAACCCCTATATCCAGTACATCATTCGCGGTCTGATCATCATTCTGGCTGTTTCCATCGACGTGCGCAAGTACATCGTTAAGAAGTAAGCTATGAAGGAAAATCAGGAGGGCCGCCTGGCCCGTGCACAAATGGAAGCGGCAAAGAAAGAATCTGAAAAAAAATTCTCTGCTGAAACGGGACCCCGTCGGTATAGACTGTACGACAAAATCAAGGAAAACGTTTCCTTACGCACAATAGACATTATCATCATCGCAACGTCATTGCTGATCGTCGGTTTGCTGATTTACGGTATCATCACCGGTACTCCGCAGCAATGATGGTAAAAGCCCCTTCTCGCCAGTAATCACCGGCAAGAAGGGGCTTCTTTTGGTTCTTTTCTTCTCATGAAGAAAAGAACACCCCCGGCAGGGCCGCCGGAGGCAAAGAAACAAAGAAAACCCGTTTGACTCATAAGACCAGAAATAAAGGGGCTTCTTTTGGTTCTTTTCTTCTCAGAAGAAAAGAACGCCCCCGGCAGAGCCGCCGGAAGCATCCTTCAAAATGTTGTAAAACCCGTTACTGAGCGGCAGCAACAATGGCGGCACCTTCAGCGATGGCCTGCTTGTTGATATCCAGCATGTGGGCCTTCTTTTCGCCCAGCCAATCCTGCAGGGTGGCGATGAGGTTTTCCTCGCTGACCACATCCGTTGCCTGGCGAACTGCACCCAGCATAACCATGTTGCTGGTGCGGGTGTTCTGCAGCTTTTCTGCAATCTCATTGCAGGGAACAGCGATGACCTTGATATCATCCCGAAGTTCCGGATCCTCGATAAGAGAGGAGTTGTACAGCAGAACGCCACCGGCGGGCATCATGGGCATAAACTTGACGAGACTGGGCTTGTTCATGGCGATAAGCACCGGAGGCTCGCTGACCAAGGGGCTGCCGATGGGTTCGTCGCTGACCACAACGGCGCAATTGGCTTCGCCACCACGCATTTCGGGGCCATAGGAAGGCATCCAGCTAACTTCATAGTCCTGCTTCATGGCGGCTTTGGCGATGAGCTGTCCGATCAAAAGAACACCCTGCCCGCCGAAACCAGCGATAAGGAATTGCTTTTCCATTACTCGTCACCTCCGGCAGTGATATCCTTGTATACGCCAAGGGGATAGTTGGGCAGCATGTCGCTCTTGACCCACTCCAGGGCTTCCTTGGGGGTCTTGCCCCAGTTGGTGGGGCAGGAGGAAATGACTTCGATGAGGGAGAAGCCCTTGCCTTCCATTTGCATCTGGAAAGCCTTCTTGATGGCGGCTTTGGCCTTCTTCACATGGGCAACATCGTGAACGCTTACCCGCTCAATGTAAGCGGGACCGTTGAGGGTAGCCAGCATCTCGCTGACGTGCACGGGGAAGCCGCAGTGATTGGTGTCACGTCCATAAGGGCTGGTGGTGGTCACCTGGCCGGGCAGAGTGGTGGGAGCCATCTGGCCACCGGTCATGCCATAAATAGCATTGTTGACAAAGATGACGGTGATCTTCTCGCCACGGGTAGCAGCATGAACGATTTCCGCAGCGCCAATGGAAGCGAGGTCGCCGTCGCCCTGGTAGGTGAATACGGCCTTGTCGGGATGCACACGCTTGATGCCGGTGGCAACAGCAGGAGCACGACCGTGAGCGGCCTCCATCATGTCGCAGTTAAAATAATCGTATGCGAAAACAGCGCAACCAACAGGAGCAACGCCGATGGCGGTTTCGCCGATGCCCAGTTCTTCCATGGCCTCGGCAGTGATGCGGTGGATGATACCGTGGGTGCAGCCGGGGCAATAGTGGAAGGGCTTATCGGTGAGCATGCCGGTCTTTTTGAATACGGTTGCCATTACTGCTCGCCTCCTTCGTTGTTTTCTGCGGGAGCCTTAGTGGTCTCCTGAGCCTTCTGGCCGCCGCCAAAGATGGAGCTGAAAGCCTTGCCGAGGGTATCGGCTACGGCATCTACGCCCTTGGCGATGCTGCTGGCAGTGCGATCCACCATCTGAGAGGCCTGCTGACGGAAGGAATCAGCCTTTTTGTCCAGCTCGGCATCGGAAACGGCCTTGCCGATCTTCTGTCCCATTTTGTCAAAAGCGCTGCCGACGGCATCCATAGCCTCGGTCACGCCCTTTGTGGCCTTGTGAAGCGGATCGTTTTCGTACATGGCACGGATTTTTTCGACGATCTCGTTAACGGTGGGAACCATGCCGCCGGTACGGCCGTAGAAGTCCACAGGGCGTTCGCCGTTGATGGCGAGGCGCACATCGTCGATCATCTGGCCCATGCTCATTTCCACGCACAGATACTGACGGGCGGTTTTCAGGGTGGCACGGATAGCGGCCTCAGGGAAGGGCCAAAGAGTGATGGGACGAATCATACCCACACGGATGCCTTCCTTGCGCAGCTTGCGCATGGCGCTGCGGCAGATACGGCTGGTGGTGCCGTAAGCAACGATGACGATCTCGGCATCTTCGGTTTCTTCCTCCTGCCAGCGGCATTCGGCGGCTTCGATGGCATCGTATTTTGCCTGCAGCTTCTGGCAATGCTTCTCCAGCACGTCAGGCTGAATGTACAGGCTGTTGATGATGGCACGGGGAGCTTCTTCGGTGGCAACGTGGCCGGTAGCAGCCCAGGTCTTTTCGGTAAGGTCCTCGGCAGGCTTGCGATCCTTGCACAGATCCATATCCACAGGTTCCATCATCTGGCCGATGAGACCGTCGCCAAGAACCATAACGGGGTTGCGGTAACGGTCCGCAATATCAAAGGCTTCCTGGGTAAGGTCAACGGCTTCCTGCACGGAGCTGGGAGCCAGCACGCACATACGGTAGTCGCCATGTCCGCCGCCACGGGTGGCCTGATAGTAGTCGCTCTGAGCAGGCTGAATGCTGCCAAGACCGGGGCCGCCACGAACCATATTGACGATAACGCAGGGAACCTCGGCACCAACGATGTAGCTGATACCTTCCTGCTTGAGGCTGATTCCGGGGCTGGAGGAGCTGGTCATAACACGGGCACCTGCGCCACCTGCGCCGTACACCATGTTGATGGCAGCCACTTCGCTTTCGGACTGGAGGAAGCAGCCGCCTACCTGAGGCATGCGCTTTGACATGTATTCGGGGATCTGATTCTGGGGAGTGATGGGGTAGCCGAAGAAGAACCGGCATCCGGCCTGGATTGCCGCCTCGGCAATGGCCTCGTTACCCTTCATAAGTTTTTTCATGGTATGCTATTCCTTCTTTCCAAACCTGCAAAAGCCGGTCATTTTTCCACGGTGATGGCCACGTCGGGACACATGGTGGCACAGAAAGCGCAGCCGATGCATTCTTCGGGCTTTGCGCAGTGTGCAGGATGATATCCCTTGCGGTTCAAATGGCTATGGTCGATCTCCATGATCTTTTTGGGGCATGCGTCGATGCACAGGCCGCAACCCTTGCAGACGTCCTCGTTAACAATTGCGTTTGCCATATCCGCACCTCCTAAGTAAGAGTTCCGTCTATAAAAACAGGATCTTATATATTATACAGGCTGATTTTCCAAAGTCAAGAAAGGGAAAGGGTTCGGATTGTTCCACCTTTGCATTTTTCGGTGCTTGAAGGCAGAGGCGCTTCTGTGATATAATATGCTATAAACTTAATCCTCCATGGGAGAGGACGGATAACTGAAAAAAGGAGTGTGCTTATGGCTGACTATTTGTTGAAGGATGCTTATACCTGCCCCTGCGGCGGCTGGATGCTGCCATGCGCTGTGGATCTTGAGGAAGATACCCTGACCTACCGTTGTGCTGTGTGCAGCAGGGAGGAAACGTTGACATCGGAACAGTCCCGACTGGAAGAAGGGCAGCAACCGGTATTCTTCCGGCTGAACAACGATGGGGACGCCTCGTGGAAATGCCCTCAGGACGGACGGGTGCTGGACTATCCGCTGGAATATCTACTGGAAAACTTTGATATGAGCAAGTTTCCGGAGCTGGGCTGCGCTCACTGCATGCGTCCGGAGGAATTCTCCGCCGAGCACGAGGGTGCGGATCAGTATCTGCCTTTGCTGGACAAGTACCTGAGCCACTTTACGGAGGAACAGGCAGCAGAGCTTCTGGAATCGCTCCTTTACGAGGATGAAGAAGGGGAAACTCCTGCACAGAGCCTGCTGAATCATTATCGGAACGGGCTTGCGGACGGAGAATACGACGATTTCGATTCCTTCCGGGGCGAATTGCTGGACTGCGCCGGCGACAATTTCGGAATAGAAATGGATGAAGAGTTCAATCTGTCGGAGGAAGACTGGTAAATCATGGAATAAACGCATGATGCGACCCTGAGAGGTCGCATTTTTTCGTGAAAAAACCCGGCTTGTAAATATTTCCGCTATGGTTTGCTTTGCATGGAAAATATGGTATAATAAGTTGTTAAAATGGGTTTTCATGCTTGTGTGAGGAGGCATTGGGCAGAATGAACGAACGGATTCCGGTTATTTTGGCTTCCGCATCGCCCAGAAGGCAGGAAATGATGGTTCAGATGGGCGTGCCCTTTGAGGTGGTTCCGTCCCTTGCCCCCGAGGATGACGTTTTGGGCGACGGCCCGCAGCGTGTAAAAATCCTGGCACGCAGGAAGGCGGAAGAAGTTCTTGCAAGAATGCCGGGCAGACTGGTATTGGCAGCGGATACGCTGGTAAGCGTAGAGGGACAGGTGCTTGGAAAACCTGCGGACAAAGCAGAGGCCTGCCGGATGCTGAAGCTGCTCAGCGGCCGGGTCAATCAGGTGGCGACGGGCGTGTGTCTCATCAGTCCTGACGGAACGGTGCAGGAAGAAGTATGCCTGACGGATGTAGAGTTTGCCTCCCTCAACGAGGATAACATCCGCCGCTATGTGGATACCGGCGAGCCCATGGACAAGGCCGGCGCTTATGCCGTGCAGGGCCGGGCTGGAGCCTTTGTGACCCGCATCACCGGCAGCCCTTCCAACGTGGTGGGCATGCCCATGGAAACCGTGGCACGGTTCCTTGAAAATGCCGGAGTGAAGCTTTTTTTCAAAGTATAAGAACCAGGAGCGAGCAGGCTCCGGAATGGATGTGAAATAATGGGATTTATCGCCCGTGACCTTGGAATCGATCTTGGCACCTGCAATACGCAGATTTATGTAAAGCATAAGGGCATCGTCATCAACGAACCCACCATCACCCTTGTGGAGGCAGGCAACGAGCGCCGGGCAGCTGCCGTTGGCGACGACGCCCGAATTATGATGGGCCGTACTGCTGAAGGCTTTATCGCTGCCCGTCCCATGCAGGAAGGCGTTATTGTGGATTTTGACCTGACGGAAGTCATGATCGAGTCCTTTATCCGCAAGGCTATCGGTGTCAGCTATATCGTCGGCCCCAGACTGTTTGTGAGCTATCCTTCTTCCATATCCGCCATTGAGCGGCGCGCTGTGGGTGAAGTGGCCCGCTATGCCGGCGGCAGGAAGGTATTCCTTGTGGAAAAACCCTTTCTTTCGGCACTTGGCTGCGGCCTTCCTGTGTTTGAGCCCAACGGCAGCATGGTGGTGGATATCGGCGGCGGCACCACGGACGTAGCTGTGGTAAGCCTTGGCGGCGTGGTAATCAGCCACTCCATCCGTGTGGGCGGAAGCAAAATGGACGAAGCCATTGCTGCATATATCCGCCGTGAATTCGACCTGGGCATCGGCGAACGCACTGCCGAGGAGATCAAGCTGGATCTTGGCGCTGCGCTGCCCCTGCAGGGAGAACGCCGTGCCCGCATCCGTGGCAAAAATGTGGTCACTACCTTGCCGGAAACTTCCGAGATCAACTCCACCCAGATCTATCAGGCCATCCGGGAACCCTGCCAGGCCATCGTCCGGGCCATTAAGTGGGTGCTGGAACGCACGCCCCCGGAACTGGCGTCCGACGTAATGCACAACGGCATTTATCTGACCGGCGGCGGCTCGCTGCTCTACGGCATGGATCAGATGATCGCCAGCGAACTGGGCATCCGGGTGCTTCTGGCCCGGGAACCCATGGACTGTGCCGCTCTTGGCCTCGGTTACATCATTGAAAACCTCGACCTGCTGGAGCAGCTTGGCAGAACCAGCTTCCTCAAGGAGGCCTGACACGGTTACTTGGAGGGTAGGCAATGAACATAAAAACACCCAAAACCGAACGGAAAAGAAGTACGAGCGGTCGTGGAAGAAAGTTTTTCCGAAACACCGTGGTTATCATTATTGTGTTGATCCTGCTGTTTTTTGCTGGTATGCACCTGCTGGTGCTGATTAACGGCAACGATACCACCGCCGGCCCCGAAAAGCTGGTCTCCCGTATTCTGACCCCCATCCAGAACGGCTTCCAGAAGGTAGTCAACTGGATAGACAACTATTTTTACAATCTGAAACTACGCTCCCGGCTTGAATTGGAGTATAATACTCTCAGGCAGGAAAACGAGCAGCTGACCTATCAGGCCATGCTGGCGGATGAACTGCAGCACAAGCTGAACGTATACGAAACCCTCTACGACGATATCAGCATTAACGACAGTATGAATCCGCTGGTAGCCACCGTTGTGGGCAAGGATCCGGGCAACTACTTCTCGGTATTCGTCATCAACAAGGGTTCCAACGACGGCGTGCAGAACTACATGGCCGTTACGGTGGATAATGCACTTATCGGCTACACCTACAACGTCAAGCCCAACAGCGCTTCTGTCCGTACCATTATTGACAGTGAGGCCAGCATTGCAGGCCTGATTACTTCCTCCCGTGACCAGGGCACCGTCCGTGGCACGCTGGGCGTCAACGGCGAGCCCATGTGCCGCATGTATTATCTGCCCGAGGATCACCTGCCCCGCCCGGGCGATATGGTGGTCACCTCCGGTGTTGGCGACCTTATCAATGATGGCGGCGTGAGCAAATCCTTCCCCAAGGGAATCCCCATCGGCACCGTCAGGGAAAGTACCCGTGGCATGGAAAGCAACAAGCAGTACATCGTTGTGGAACCCCTGGCAGACTTCCAGCATGTGGAATACGTTATCGTATGGCGTTATCAGGCCATTGCGGAGGATGTGGAGGAACGTGCCTCCAGCAACGACGAGCTGGGCTATGTGCCGCTGGATACGGTCATGCCTGTGCCCACCATCCAGATCGGCAGCGATTTCTATCAGCTTGCTCCTACCCTTACTCCCTCGCCGGAGCCCACGCTGGAGCCTGATGCAAGCCCCACTGCCGAAGGACTCCTCACGGATACGCCTGCGCCCTCTGTAACCCCCAACGGAAATCTGGAGTACCAGTTGCCCGAAGGCGCACAGACCAACAATTCCTTCGATTTCACCCTTGCGCCTACCGCAACGCCCACGCCTACGCCCCCTCCCATGGACTTTACCGTAGAGGAGGACTAAGAAGTGCTGGGGAAAATACTCAAGTTTATTCTTCTGACACTGCTTGCCTATCTTCTGCAGGTGACGGCGGCAGACTATATCGCCATAAAGGATGTGGCTCCCAACATCGCCCTGGCGCTGGTTTCCATTGTTACGGTGGCCCTGGGCAGGAAGTACACCTTTGTAATGGCTATGACCATCGGCTATTGCACGGAGATCATGGTTCCCAGCCTGGATTACATCAACCTGCTCCTGTACCCTGTGGCCGCCATGCTGGCTGCACTTGCCTTCTCTGACAAATCTGAAAGAAAGATCGAGGAAGAGCGCACCCAGGGCAAACAAGGCAAGCAGATCAATGCGCATATCCGTACGCCGCTGGCTGCGCTTGTGAGCATTCTCATCTTTGAAGGGATTCACCTGTTGTACATCTACCTCACCGGCGTGGAGCTGGACAGAGGGCATTGGAGCCGGGCCCTTATCGATGTGGGTTATACCACGCTGCTGTCTGCGGTGCTGCAGTTTCCCACCCGCTGGTGGCTTGGAACCTACAAACTGAAAAAAGCTCGTTGATCATTCTGAGAAAGGAGGCGATGATATGCCCAGAAGAAGATTGCGGATCCGCAGAGGCCCGCAGCGGGAAAAGACCTATAATATGAATACACGCTATCTGGTTATGACACTGGTCATTCTGGGTATGTTTGCCTATCTGTTTTCAGGCCTTGTCGACCTGCAGCTCAAATCCAGCGAGACATATGGCGAAAAGGCGGAAAGCCGCCGTACCACCACCGTGGTGCTGCGTGGCAGCCGTGGTATGATCACGGACGCTGACGCCGTTATCATGGCAAAGGACGACCCTATCTACAACGTAACCTTCTACCGTGACGCCAGCCAGAACAGCAAGAGCCAGTACCGTGAGTTTACGGTATCCATCATGGAAACCGTGGAGATCATCGAGCGCAACGGCAACGAGCTGGATGTGGATTTCGTTATCCGCCGCAACGAAAACAGCGGCGAGTGGGAATTCCACTTTGGTACGGGCGTAAGCGAAAGCGTGCTGCAGACTCGTGAAAACCAGTGGCGCAGCAACAACTATTTTACCGTAACCAGCGTGCCTACCGCCGCAGATGCCATGACCAAGCTGAAATCCCGTTTCCGCATCTATACGGATGAGGATATCGGCGTTTTGGAAGAGACGGAGCTGGAAAGCCGGGTCTACATGGACGAGGAAACCATGCTGAAAGTTATGGCGGTTTACTCGGAAATGCAGATGAACCTGTTCAACTCCCAGCCCATCGTTATTGCCAAGGATGT
Organism: Clostridiales bacterium; assembly: GCA_015056145.1. GTDB lineage: Bacteria > Bacillota > Clostridia > Christensenellales > Aristaeellaceae > Limiplasma. The sequence goes on along the minus strand of SVGY01000001.1, from coordinate 477,933 downwards.
TCCCTATGTGACGGTTATCGAAATCGAAACCCGTTCCATGACGCTTCCGGGCATGGAAGTGGCCATCGGTACCAAGCGAGTGTATCCCAGAAGCACATTGGCCGCACAGGTCATCGGCTACATGGGATCTATTCCCTCCGCCACCAAGTGGGCAGAGCTGAAGCAGAAGGGCTACCAGTACAGCGATACCATCGGCGTGGACGGTGTGGAAGCCTCCATGGAAGACTGGCTGACCCAGAACAGCGACCTCCGCCAGGGCTACCGTGTGGTAGAGCGTGACCGTGTGGGCAAGATCACCCGTGAGCTCAGCTATACCGAGCCCGAAGACGGCAACAATGTAAAGCTTACCATCATCGCCAGTTATCAGCAGCAGGCCGAGCGTGCCCTTGCGGAAAACGTGGCCTCCACCCGTTCGGTGCAGGAGGGCAAGCTGATGGACAACAACTGGCTTGAATCCAACAAGGTGGATATTGAAAACCGCAACTGGGTCAAGTATCCTCTTGCGTTGGCCGAACGTGCGGCAATGATGGTTGTGGATATGGAGGGACGGGTTCTGGCCATGGCCAATTATCCCACCTTCGATCTCAACGCCTTGTCTGCCGCCGGCCCGGAAAGCCAGGAGATCCTTATGGACAGCCGAAACGTGCTGATGAACTACAACATCCACGCCCGAGGCACTCCCGGTTCCATTTTCAAGATGGTGTCCTCTCTGGGCGCACTCATCGAGGGCGAACTCTATACCGACGAAACCATCTCCGACGGCGGCTACTTCATGCTCTATACCACCGACCAGTCCACTGCACCTAAATGCTGGATCTCTGAATCCCAGCGATACAAGCATCAGTACCAGACGGTGGTAGAAGGCCTTTCCCACAGCTGCAACTTCTTCTTCTACACCCTGGGCAGCCGCCTTGGCGAAACCCGCATGTATCAGTACGCAGCGGACTTCGGCCTTACCAGCAAAACCGGCGTAGACCTGCCCGGCGAGGAAAGAAGCGTTGTAGGCTGCCAAACCAGCCTGTATGATCCGGACAAGGCCATGGACGAAGCAAGCCAGGACACGGCTGTTCCCATCATCGTGTTCAACTCCATCAAGAAGCATCTGCGCAACCAGGGCGCCAGCCGCAATATCACCTACGATGACGACCGCCTGAACCGTTGCGTGAAGCGACTGATGGACATGGCTGTGAACACCAATCAGGGTGACTGGCTGCAGTATATGCGCCCCATCCTGATGGAAGAATTGAACATGAGCCGTGAGATGGTTTATCTGCAAGCCGTCATTGGCGATACATACAACTACCTCAACGATATCAAGTGGGGCGGTGGCCAGACCATACAGGTGGCCATCGGGCAGTCCATTACGGTGGTTACGCCGGCCGCAGTCAGCCGCTATGTAGCTGCCCTGGGCAACGGTGGCTATGTATATAACCTGATGCTGGTGGACTCCATCACCTCCCCCGAGGGCGATATCATCAGTGAACGCAATCCTACCCTGATACACGATTTCAATCAGGATTCTGACAAAACCCCCACCTATCTGGCCTATATCCTGGAAGGAATGAAGGGCGTAGTTGACGATTCCGGTACCGCAGAAAAGTACTTCCGGGGCTGGGCTTACAAAGATGACATCTGTGCAAAAACAGGAACGGCCGAGGTTACCACCATCGACCTGGAAAACAACGCCTGGTTCGTTTGCCTTGCCCCCTACGGGTCCGAGGGCTATAAAGAGGGGGGCACGCCGGTAACTACTGTAAAACCTGAAATCGCCGTGGTTGTGTTCATACCCAGCGGTTTCTCGGGAGGCGAAGCCGGTATGGCTGCCCGTGAGTTTATCGGCTGGTATATGGACCAGAAGACCCTGAGAACCACCGACGTGATATTCCCCGCCGGCAACATGCTGGCACCATAACGAGGAGGCGTAGGAGCATATGAGTCAGTCCTGGCTTATCGCATCTGGCAAGGGAGGCGTAGGCAAATCCATGCTTACGGCTGCCCTTGGCTATGCCTTGGCAAAGCGGCAGATGAAAACCTGCTGTGTGGATGCGGATCTCGGACTCAGGGATCTGGATATGCTCATGAACCTGCACAGCCAGGTGGTGTACGATCTGGTGGACGTTGCCAACCGGGATTGTATGCTGAAATCTGCGCTGATCGGCAGCAACGATTATCTTTCCCTGTTGCCGGCATCCCAGAGCGCAGGCCATACCGACCTTGACGGAGAGGCCTTTGCGAAGATCCTCTGCAAACTGAAGAAACGCTTTGGCTATATCCTCACCGATGCGCCAGCCGGTATTGAGCATGGGCTGACCAATCTCATCGCCCCCAGCGATTACTGCCTGGTGGTGACCACCCCGGATGATGTGGCCATCCGCAATGCGGAGCGGGTCATCAGCGTAATGGAACAGCATCACAAGCAGAGACCGCTGCTTGTGGTGAACAGGGTGCGGGAGGAATTGTTGAAAAAAGGCCTCACCTATACCCCACAGGTGGTGGCAAATCAGCTGGATGTGCCGCTGCTGGGTTATATTCCTGAGGACAGCCAGATCGTTGCCTCGCTGAACACTCACGAAAACTTTATGGACAAAAAATGCCCTGCCGCTGAAGCGGTAGAGCGCATCTGTCAGCGCTTTCTTGGCCAGTATGTGGAAATGCCTGCGCCGGGCAAGCTCAGACACTGGCACAAAAAGAGCGCCGGGAAGGGAGGTATATCCCTGTGATGGTAAACGAGTCCCGGAAATCCCGGGCGCATTTTGATATCCCTCTGACGGTAATGGTGTACGGCCTTGCAGCTTTTGGTATTCTGGCGGTGGCTGTTGCCACGTTCTCCATTTCTTCCGAAGCGGAAGATACGCTGCTGAACTACATTGTGGCCAGTTACTACGGCATGCGACAAGCCATTTTTTTCCTGGTTTCACCGCTGATTGTCGGCGTGATCACTTACGCACCATACGAGCTCATCCGCAGGCATGCCAATAAATTCTATCTCCTGGCCTGTGCCCTTTTGCTCATCACGCTGGTCAGTAACCAGGCCCAGGGCGTTAAAGCCTGGACGGATATTATCTGGGGCTACACTATTCAGCCTTCCGAGTTTGTTAAGCTGGCCTGTATTGTCGCCCTTGCCAAATACCTGGAAACCAACGATAATCCCCTTGGCGATGCAAAAAGCTGGCTGCGCCTTGGCATGCTGATGGGCCTGCCTGCTCTTTTGACCCTTGCTCAGGGCGAAATGGGCTCCGTTCTGGTTATGGCTGTCATCTTCATTGTAATGATGTTTTTCGGCGGCATACGGGGCAAACTGATTGCTGCATTCGTTGTGGTGGCTGCCATCGGCATTGCCCTTCTTGGCGCATTCATCACTGTGGCTGGTACGGATAACTACCGTATTGTGCGTATCCTCAGCTTCATCCGCCCTGACCTTGTGGATGACGGCGCCACCTACCAGGTCAACAACTCAAAGATCGCCATCGGCTCCGGCGGCCTTACCGGCGTTGGCACCTTTGTGCAGGGAAGCTTCAGTCAGCTGGACTATGTGCCTGAGGACTGGACGGACTTCATCTTTGCCACCATTGGCGAGGCCTGGGGCTTTATCGGCTGTGCACTGGTGATCCTGACCTATCTGGCGATTATTCTGCGCATGCTGTACCTGTCCCGTTACACGCTGAACCGTTTTGGACAGATGGTGATCCTGGGCGTGATGGCCATGCTGCTGTTCCATGTGTTTGAAAACGTGGGCATGACCACGGGTCTGATGCCGGTTACCGGCATTCCGCTGCCCTTCCTCAGCTACGGCGGCAGCAACATGATGACGAACATGGCAGGCCTTGGCCTTGTGCTGAACGTTGTGCGAAACCGCAGTGCAGCCTCCATGCCGGGGCTGGCGTTGCAGGCCCAGACCGTTAACAGGCGGTACAATACAAAGAGGTAAACAGGCAAAGTAAAAACCCGGAGACATTGTTGCTCCGGGTTTTTTGTGTAGATGGGAAATTACAGGCGCTTGATGGGACGCACATATTTCCAGAAACGGGAACAGTCGTGGTAAAAATAGAATACACGGCCGGCAGTGGTATCCAGCCGGCAGCCGGAAGAAGCGTAATCAAACTCCTTCATAGCTTTCTCAATTTTTTGCTCCACCAGCTGGTTTTCCGTTTCAAAATCAAAGGGGCCGTGCTCAAAGACCAGATATTCGCCTTCTGGCACATCTGTGAGGAGCATTTGAGACGGAATCTCTCCCTGGTAATCCGCAGGAAGCCTTACGCCGTAGCATTCCGCAAGAGGAATGCCCCAGCTGCATATACGCCCGGCAGGATCATTGATAAAGGCCATGATCTGGCCGCTGCTGCTGTCTGCCGCAGTGCCGCCCACGTCGTCCAGTTTGCCTTGAATGCTGTCCAAAAGGCCACAGATGGTTTCGCAATCCTGACCGGGGATCAGGCTTTGCTTCTGCCAGAAATCCCAGTATCCGATACTTTGAAGGTTTTTGATGTGGAGAAATTTGTGGGCAGGAATGGTAATGAAATATGTTTTGACGCCTGAGGATGTGCTTTGCAAGGATGTCCCTCCGTTTTCCAGAAGATAGCAATCAAAGGGCCTGATGATGGTGCGCAGCGCAACGGGTACAGGATGACGGCGATACTCTGTGGGGCTCACGCCGTATGCCTCCCGGAAAGCCCGGGAAAAGGCCTCGTGGGATGAAAAACCGTAATCCAGCGCAATGCTGAGGATGCCCTCGTCAGTATCCCGCAGACGCTTGAGGGAGAAGGACAGCCTTCTGTAACGCAGGTAATCCCGGAAGGTCATACCCGATATTTCCCTGAATTTGCGGGAAAAATGGTATTCTGAATAGCCAAAATCCTGTGCCAGCCGGCGAAGACTCAGGGATTCGTCATTGCCATCCTGAATGCAGCTGTCGATTTTTTCAATCAGCCCCTGAATGTTTTTCAGCCACAAGGTCATTCCTTTCAGCCCCTTTCATTGCTTCCCTTATATCATACACTACGGATGAAGGCAAGGCTTGATTTGTATTGCTGTATTCAAATACCCCACGGCATCTTCATACCGTGGGGTACAGCTTACAGTTGTTCTGCCTTCCACCGGGCAGGAACCATGGGGCAATTCATGCGTTTTTTTGCAGCACGCATTTCCACATAGCAGCCGCACAGCACGCAGGTGCCGTTTCTCAGCTCGGTGCAGTCCTTGCACTGGGCAAGCCTTGACTGATAGAGCGGTTCATCAGCCCGTTGCTCCTCGGGAAGGGAATCGATATATTCCCTGACCAGCTCGTACATCGGCCTGGTGGACTCCGTCTCCCGGAGAAGGCAGCGGCAGACACGCTCAGCCACGGATGGTAACAGCGGCAACGGAGCAGGCGGGCAGCTTCAGGCTGATGCCGGCTTCGGTGACGGTGAAATCGTGGAATGCCTTTACGGTAACGTTTTCCTTATCCTCAAAGGTGTTCATGGCGTGGCATTCGCCGGTAAGGATGGACACGGATACATCGGCGGGTTTGAGGCCGTTTACCTGAATCAGCACTTCTTCAGCATCTTCGCTGGAAAGGTTGGAGCAGGTCAGGGTGACAACGTCATCCTTCACGGAGGCGGAAGCGGTGATCTTCTTCAGGCTGCCGCTGAGAATGTCGCTGCCCACAGCGCAATCCAGCAGTTCCGCTTCCATGTGGGGACGATACATATCAAAAACATGATAGGTGGGGGTCAGCAGCATTTCGGCGCCATCGGTGAGGATGACAGCCTGCAGCACATTGACCATCTGGGCGATGTTGGCCATGACCACACGATCCGCATGGCGATTGAAAATATCCAGATGAATGGCGGCTACCATGGCATCACGCATGGTGTTCTGCTGGTAGAGGAAGCCGGGATTGGTGCCGGGCTCCACGTTGTACCAGCAGCCCCATTCATCCACGATAAGGCCTACACGGTGCTCACGGTCGTACTTATCCATGATCTTCAGATGACCGTCGATCATCCGCTCGATATCGGCGGCTTTCTTCAGGGTGGTGAGATAGGTTTCGGTATCAAACTCGGTGCTGCTTCCCTTGTCGGTCCAGTCGCCGGGCAGAGTGTACTGGTGCAGGGTGATGGCGTCCAGGAAGGGGGCAGCGTTCTTCATAAGTACTTCGGTCCAGTTCCAGTCGTCGCCGCTGGGGCCGCAGGCAATGCGGTAGAGCTTGTTTGCGCCGTAATTGCGGCAATAGGTCTGATAGCGGCGATATACATCAGCATAGTACTCAGGACGCATGTTGCCGCCGCAACCCCAGTTTTCATTGCCGATGCCCCAGTACTTTACTTTGAAGGGCTCCTTGCTGCCGTTGGCCCAACGCTGCTGAGCGATGGTGGAATCGCCGTCAGAGTTGAGGTATTCCACCCATTCGGCCATTTCCTGCACGCTGCCGCTGCCCACGTTGGCGTTGATGTAGGGCTCGCAGCCGATCTGAGAGCAGAGCTCCAGGAATTCGTGGGTGCCAAAGGAGTTATCCTCCACAACGCCGCCCCAGTTGGTATTGACCATGCGCTTGCGGCCTTCCTGAGGGCCTACGCCGTCACGCCAGTGATATTCGTCGGCAAAGCATCCGCCGGGCCAGCGAAGCACGGGCAGATTCAGCTTTTTCAGGGCTTCCACAACGTCCTTGCGCATGCCGTTCACATTGGGAATTTCGGAATCCTTGCCAACGAACAGTCCGCCGTAGATGCAACGGCCCAGATGTTCGGAGAAGTTGCCGTAAATGTTTTTGTTGATTTTTGCGCCCTTGTGGGCTGCATCGATGGTGATGGTTGCCATGGTTTTCCCTCCGTGTATGATAGTGATGATTATGCCTTGCGGCGAATAAGTACAGCGCCGTGAGCGGGAATACGGGCAGAAACGGCGCTGGTGAGCAGCTCATCCCGTCCCCAGAGCTCTTTTACGTCACCGGGTTCCCAGGGCAGGTCTGCAAAAACTTCTGCAGTGTCGTCGCTGAGGTTGAACAGGGCCAGATATTCGCTGCCGTCCTCGTCATAGCTGTGCCATGCAGCCGCATTTTCTGTGCGGTACAGCTGGCGTGCGTGATGACTGTGACCGATGAGCCGCAGTACATCCGCATTAGTGATCAGATCCAGCGTCCACTGGTCGTTTTCCCGCATTTCGCCGCCCATCATAAGAGGCGAGCGGAAAATGCTCCACAGGGTCATGACGGTGCGCTGTTCTTCCTGGGTGAAACGGGTCCAGCCCGGATCGTGGAAGCCAATGCGCAACTTGCCCAGGGGCAGCATATCACAGTCCGGCCAGCAGCCTTCCCGGCCCTGACCGCTCCAGACTTCGCAGCGCCAGAACATTTCCTTGAGCAGCTTCCAGTCATCCCAGAAATCGTCAGTGATACGCCACATATTGGCATACTGGGTCAAATGCCACTGCTTGTCGATCTGCGCCGGTCCGGGGGAGAGGCTCAGTACCATGGGACGACCGCTGCGCTGGATCGCTTTGGCGATCATCTCGATCTCGTGGGCTGCGGAATAGGGATTGTGGGGGAAGAGATTGGTGTTGCAGATATCATCCACCTTTACATAATCCACGCCCCACTGTGCGTAGAGCTCAAAGATGGAATCGTAGTATGCCTGGCCTTCGGGCGTATTGAGAATACCGTACATATCGCCATTCCACCGGCTGATGGAAAAGGGGTCGGCGATGCAGTCTGCGGTGGTGCCGGTGCCCTTGACAGGCAGGCGGGCGTGCACAGCCTGCCGGGGAATACCCCGCATGATGTGGATGCCGAATTTCAGCCCCATGTTGTGAATACGGTCGGCGATGGACCGGAAGCCAACGCCGTTCCTGGCAGAGGGGAAACGCTCCACAGGGGGAACCTGCCGTCCGTATTCATCCAGATTCAACCTGGCAAAGTTGATATAGGTTACATCGGTGGAACCGGCCACAGGGTCTGACCACTGAATATCACACACGATATATTCCCAGCCGTATTCCTTCAGATGTTTGGCCATGTACTCCGCATTGCCCATGAGCTGTTCCTCATTGACGGTGGCGGCGTAGCAGTCCCAGCTGTTCCAGCCCATGGGCGGGGTCAGCGCCACCATGTCCTTGGGCAGAAGATACCTGGTATCCATGTATATTTCCGTCCTTTCAATATGGGGTGTCTATTGATAAAATAATACACAGTTCGCTCCGGATTTGCAAGGGGGCCAGGGGTAGTTGTTGGTACAACTTTTGCAAGATTTTTCGGACATAAATTCTCATCATCCGCCATATTTTTTGGGGAAGGGGGGATTGTATGATATCGGCACTGATCACATGGCTTATTCAGGACTGTCTTTTGATGCTGGGGTATATTTCCGGCAGGCAGAGCTTCCAGAAACCGCTGAGCCCCGGGGAAGAGAGGCAGGCGCTTGAGGAAATGAGCAAGGGCAGCGAGGAAGCCCGGCAGAGGCTTATCGAGCACAACATGCGGCTTATTGTTCACATTGCAAGGAAATACAAGGTTCCCGGCTGCACCTTTGACGACCTGATCTCCATCGGCGCCATCGGGCTGATCAAGGCGGTACAGAGCTACAAGCCGAATACAGGCACCTCACTATCCACCTATGCGGCAAGATGCATAGAAAACGAAATACTCATGTCCCTGCGCCAGAGCAGAAAGCAGCAGGGGGACATCAGCCTGAACGAACCCCTTGGCACTGACCACGACGGCAACGCCATTTCCTTTGCGGATCTGCTGGGCACAGCCCCAGACCTGGTAGAGGAAGAGGTGCGCAGGCGCATCACCCTGGAAGCAGTGCGAAGACATCTGCCAAATCTTCCAGAGCGTGAGAAAGCCGTGCTGACCATGCGCTACGGCCTGAAGGACGGACTGATGCATCCGCAGCATGAAATTGCAAAAATGCTGGGGATATCACGGTCGTATGTCTCCCGTGTGGAAAAGCACGCCATCGAGCTGCTGAGGCAAGCTTTGGAAAATGAGGGGACTTGATGTTTCAGAGCGTTGTGGTATGATGTAAAAAAAGTACGGAGGAAGAAAAGGAATGGAATTGCTTTTGGAAATAGAAGTGCATCTGACGGGGGCAATGAATGTGAAGGGAAAAAAGCAGGAAGTGGTCATGCTGCCCTTTACCGGAAAAGCAGGCGGCCCCTACTTTCAGGGGCAGGTGATGGGTACTGGCTGTGACACCCAGAAAATCACCCCGGACAGTTTTGCGCTTTCCGCAAGGTATATGCTGGAGGGAAAGGATTGCGAAGGTAAGCCCTGCCGCATTTTCGTGGAGAATAACGGACACAGCCTGGAGCAGCTGACACCCATGCTGGTTACGGATAGCCAGGCGCTGGCCCATTGGGAGGAGATCCCGCTGAAATCCGTGGTAACGCCCACGGAGGAGTGCGTGTGGGTGCGAATCTATGCAGAATAAGGATTACACTCTTGTGAATTACTGCCATCCGGATTGCACGCCGATGCTGAATATTATGCGTCTGCCTGAGGCGGAGGCCTTCCGCCTTGCAGCACGCTTTGCGAAAAAACACCCGGATACCACTGCCTTTGGGCGGTTTGCGGATTTTGATAATTACTATTCCCTCAGAAAACGCCAGGATGAATTTCTCTTTAAGCATTTTCTGGAATTGGGAGGCAAACCGGAAGAGACGCATCCCCTTTCCTTTGTGGTGGAGGGCAGCGACTACCTGCGGGAATGGTTTGGAAATGGCGTGGAAACAAGACTTCCGTTGAGTGACGTGGCCTCGGAACACATCAGCTTCACAGTGGGGGACAGCGGCTCCACAATGGAAAGACAAGGCTTTGTGGAGGTGCTCACGAAGGAGCAGTTCTTTCGGCAATTGGAAAGATACGGCGGCGATTTGCAGGCCCTTCTACAGGCGGCAGGAAGGGGCTATGTAGAGGCACAGCTCTGGTGTGATAAGTATCTGAAATAAAAAAACAGCACCCTTTTGCAGGTGATTTTTGCCTGAGAAAGGGCGCTGTTTTTGTATAAATGAACAGAGGCTTTATTTGTTTTTGTGCTGCTTTTTCCATTCCTTGATGCCGTCGAGCCGCTCCTTGTAGCGGCTTTCCAGCCCCTGTTCCGTAGGCCGGTAGTATTCACGGCCCAGCAGGGAATCCGGAAGGCATTGCATGTTTGTGATTTTGTCCTTGCTGTCGTGGGCGTATTGATAGCCCTTGCCGTAGTTCAGTTCCGCCATGAGGGAGGTGGGGGCGTTGCGTATTACCAGCGGCACCGGTTCTGACAGCTGGGTGAGTGCATCTTTGCGGGCATCCAGATAGGCGGTATATATGGCGTTGGATTTGGGCGCCAGGGACATATATACCACTGCTTGGGTCAGATGGACGGAACATTCCGGCATGCCGATGAAATGGCATGCTTGATAGGCAGCCACTGCCAGCTCCAGTGCACGGGGGTCCGCCATGCCGATATCCTCGCTGGCGAAGCGGGTCACCCGGCGTGCCACATAGAGCGGATCTTCGCCGGCTTCCAGCATCCGGGCAAGCCAGTATACTGCGGCATCCGGGTCGGAGTTGCGCATGGATTTGTGCAGGGCGGATATCAGGTTGTAGTGCTCCTCCCCCTGCTTGTCGTAAAGAAGGGATTTTTTGGAAATGCATTGCTCAAGGGTTTCCCTTGTAACGGTGGTGCTTTCACCGTCAAAATCGCCGTTGAGAACCACCATCTCAAGGGTGGAAAGGGCGGTGCGGGCGTCGCCGTTGGAGAAGGTCGCCAGCATGGAAAGCAGCTCGTCGGCAATGTTGATCTTGTCGTCGCCGAAGCCCCGTTTGTCGCTGAGGGCACGCCGCAGAAGGCAGAGAATGTCGTTTTCGGTAAGGCCGTGAAGCACGAAAACTTTACAACGGCTCAGGAGTGCCCCGTTCACCTCGAAGGAAGGGTTTTCCGTAGTGGCGCCGATGAGGATGATGCTGCCTTTTTCCACATAGGGCAGGAAGGCATCCTGCTGTGCTTTGTTGAAACGGTGGATCTCATCCACAAAAACAACGGTTTTTTCGCCGTAGAGCACGTTTTGCTCGGCTTTGTTCATAACCTCTCGGATTTCCTTGATACCGCTGGTTACGGCGGAAAAATCGATGAAACGGGCCTTGGTTTTGCTGGCGATGATGCGGGCAAGAGTGGTTTTGCCCACGCCGGGCGGCCCCCAGAAGATCATGGAGGAAAGATGATCGTTCTCAATAAGGCGGCGGAGCACCTTTCCCGGGCCGATGAGATGGGTCTGTCCCACAAATTCATCAAGGGACTGTGGACGGAGACGGGCGGCCAGGGGCTGGGCGGCGCTGTATTCAAGGAAAGAATGCTGATCCATAAAAAACCTCCTGACTGCAACAAAACGGCGAACAAACGTTTGCTTGAATTATAGCGAAACAGGGGCGGGCTGTCAATGAAAAGAAGGGCGGCAAGCCTGTTTTCGGGCAAATTGCATTTTTACGTTCCTGCACTTTTAGCCTATGGGAATTTGTGGTATAATTTAAAGATAATGGGTGGGCTGTTGCCAATTTGCCCAAAGGAGGAACCATGAATAACGCATCAAAACCCTCGGTGATGATGGTAGACGGATACAGTTTGATTTTCAGGGGCTTTCACGCCCTTCCCCTGCTGACGGGCCCGGACGGCACCTACACCAATGCGGTGCACGGTTTTTTCAGCATGCTATTGAAGGCGTTGGGAGATTATCAGCCTGATGGTCTGTGTGTGATGCTGGATGTGCATGCGCCTACCTTTCGCCACAGCCTTTACGAGGAATACAAAGGCACCCGCAAGCCCATGCCCGAGGAACTGCGTCCGCAGCTGCCCTTGCTGAGAAAATTGCTTCAGGCTATGAACATAAAAACCTTCGAGCTGGAAGGCTACGAGGCAGACGACCTGCTGGGCACGGCCTCCCGTCTGGCGGGCGAGCAGGGCTATGAGGCCTATATCCTCACCGGCGACCGGGACAGCCTGCAGCTGGTGGGCGGCAATACCCGTGTCATTCTTACCAAGACTGGCATTTCTGAAAGCCTTTTGCTGGATGCGGATAAGGTGAAGGAAGTTTATGGCTTCACGCCTCAGCAGGTGCCGGATATGAAGGGCCTTATGGGGGACAGCAGCGATAATATCCCCGGCATTGCAGGCGTGGGCGAGAAAACCGCCCTCAAACTGATGATGGAATATGGCACGCTGGACAGCGTGTTGGAACATGCGGAGGAAATTAAGGGTAAGCTGGGCGAAAAAATCCGCGCCGGGAAAGAGCTTGCCCTGCTCAGTCGTGACCTTGGCACCATCCGCCGCACGGCGCCCATCCAGCCGGATTTTGCAGCCTGCACCTGGAAGAATATGGACGCAGGCCTTGAAATGCTGCAAAGCTATGGCCTGAACCAGATCGCCAGAAATGTGCAGCGTTTGCTTGGCGGCGAGAGCGTTTCTGCTGCGCCCGAAGTGCGCTCCACTGCCGCAGGCCGCCGTGCCGGTGGGGGAAAGGCCGCTCCTAAAGCAGCCGCTTCTGTGGCGGTCAGCATGCAGCAGGAAACCGATCTGCCCGAGAAGCCCGTTGCGACAGCTGAAAAAACCTTTGCCGATCAGGGACAGTTGCTCGCTGCCGCCCAGGATTTGACTGAAAGAAAGCCCGAGTATGTGGTTTTCTGCCAGAACGAAAATGAAATCACCTTGCTTACCCCGGAAAAAGAGCTTTGGCATATGCCCATTCTGCGGGATCTGCTGGGCAACGGTCTTTACGAAGAGCAGATTTTTGCCGGGCTTGCGCCGGTATTTGCCTCTCTGCCCATGATGATTCACGGGGCAAAGACGCTGTTCCATACCCTGAGCCGCCTTTCGCTGCCTGTGCCCCGGGTCCTGCACGATACCATGCTTGGAGCCTATTTGCTGCACACGGCCCAGAAGGGCTACTCCCTGCAGGTATCCCTTGCTGCAGAATATGGAGCAGATGCAGACAATTTCACCCTGCCTACAGCGCTGGATGTATATGGCATGAAGCTGCGGCAGGATGTGCGCCTCAGCGCACGCAACCTGACGGATTTGCTCAAAACCATGGAGCAGCCTCTGACCCGTGTGCTATTCCACATGGAAAAGGAAGGCTTCTGTGTGGATGAAGAGACCCTCAGCCAGCTGGGTCAGCAGTTCACAAGCCAGATCGAGGAAAGCCGCCGGCTGGTATACGAATACACCAATACTCCGGATTTCAACCTCAACAGCCCGAAACAGCTGGGCGAGGTGCTCTTTGACAAGCTGGGATTGCCTGCCCAGAAGAAAAACAAGAGCGGAACCTATTCCACCGATGCGGAGGTACTGGAAAGTCTGATTCCCTATCACCCCTGCATTGAGCCTCTGCTTACCTACCGCAAATTGAGCAAGCTGCAGTCCACCTACATCGAGGGCCTGAAAAAGCTCCGGGGCAAGGACGGCAAGGTGCGCACCACCTTTGACCAGACAGCCACTGTAACCGGCCGCATTTCCAGCCTTGAACCCAATTTGCAGAATATTCCCATCCGCACCGAGGAAGGCCGGGAAATCCGCCGGGCCTTTGTGGCAGGCGAGGATATGATCCTGCTGGATGCTGACTACAGCCAGATCGAGCTGCGGGTGCTGGCTCACCTCAGCAATGACGAAAACATGTGCGACGCATTCCGGAAAAATCAGGATATCCATACCCGCACCGCTGCGGAGATAAACGGCGTTGCCATGGAGGATGTTACCTCAGACATGCGCCGTGCCGCCAAGGCAACCAATTTTGGCATTGTTTACGGTATCAGCGGCTTTGGCCTTGCACGGAACGCAGGCATTGCCCGTAAGGAGGCCGACCGGTTCATCGCTACCTATTTTGAGCGGTATCCCGGCGTGAGAAAATTCATGGACGACTGTGTCCGGCAGGGCTATGAAAACGGCTATGCCCAGACCATGTTCGGCCGCCGCAGAGAACTGTTTGAGCTGCAATCCGCCAATCGAAACGTACGCAATTTCGGAGAACGTGCGGCCATGAATACCCCTGTGCAGGGCACCGCAGCCGATATCATCAAGCTGGCCATGGTGCAGGTGGACAAACGGCTTCGGGAGGAATATCCGGAAGCAAGACTGATATTGCAGGTGCACGACGAGCTGGTGGTGGAGTGCCCCCTCCGGCTCAGGGACGAGGTGTCCGGGCTGCTCCAGTCCGTCATGGAAAACGTGGTGGAGCTGAAGGTTCCGCTGGTGGCAGAGGTATCCTCCGGCAAGAACTGGGACGAAGCACACTGAGGAAGGAATCAGATGAAAGTAATCGGACTTACGGGCGGCATCGCCTGCGGCAAAACCACCATTTCCGGTATGCTGAAGAAACTTGGCGCAACGGTTATCGATGCAGATGAGATCAGCCGCAGCCTCACGGCCGATGGAGGCGAGGCTTTGCCGCTGATATTGCAGGCATTTGGTCCGGAAGTCTTTACCCAAGAGGGTAAACTGGACCGCAAAGCGCTGGGAAATATTGTTTTTTCCGATGAGGAAAAAAGAGAGCGGCTCAACGCCATCCTTCACCCTATGGTGTACGGAAAAATCCAGCAGGAAATCGATTCCTGCCGGGAAAAGGGGCTGAGATTCGTTGTATTGGATGTACCTCTGCTCTTTGAGACCGGCGGGGACAGGCTTGCGGATATCACCGTGTGCGCCGTGGCTCCCGAAGAGGTGCAGATTCAACGGCTGCACAGCCGTAACGGGTTTAGCCGGCAGGAGGCCCTGAGCCGTATAAACAGCCAGATGCCCAATGAAGAAAAGGCCAGGCAAAGCCATCTGGTAATCGATACAGACCGGCCTCTTTGCCAGCTTGAGCAAATGATCAAGACGCTTTATCAGGAATGGGATCAACCGACCTGAGCGGGAAGGAGAACCTATGATGCATCCGATATACCGCTATCGGGATGATGACTATCGCTTCACGGACAGCCGCCGCCCGGAGGGGCAGGGGGCTTCTTGCGCATCTCAGCCCATAGAGCGGCGCCGCAGCAGACGGCAGCCAGCCGGCGTGCCATATCAGGAGGAAAGACCCCGCTCTGCTTACTACACCCCCCTTGAGGATGACCGTCGGGAAATACCGGCCAATCCTTACGCCTCCACTGCTCCCAGGCCGGAGCCGCCCCGTCCGCAGAGGACGCAGCCGGAGAAATCCAGCTTTTTTGCTGAGGATGGGTCGGAGTTTGAAGCCCCTGCCATGCCGCAGCTTCCGGAATGGTACCGTATCGCACAGCAGAATGCCGCCCCTCCCGATGAGCGTCGCCGCAACACTCCTATGGTAAAAGCGGCTACGGTTTTTGAGGCGGAGGAGGGCGAGCCTCAGCGGGATGCACTGGGCAGACCTTTGCGGCGCAACATGGAGCAGGCCGCCAATATCCCCACCAGCCGGGAAGCCTTTTACGAAAGAGCCGGTTATCCTAAAGAATTGATTCTGGAACAACAGCGGATATCCGAAGAGGAATCCATGATACAAAACCGCAAGCGTCACGGCGCTATGCGTGCCGCCCCGGCCCCCAGGGAATCTGCGCCGGAGCCTGCCGCCACTGCGCCCCGCCGCCGTCCGCTGACAGAGCAGGAACGGATGCAGCGGGCTGAAGCCGTCCGGCGGTACCAGCTGCAGCAGGAAAGCGTTGCTTCGGCATATCCGGATTATTATGCGCAAACCCCGCCCCAGCGACAGTACCATCCCCCCAGGACGGAAAATGAATATCCTCAGCCCGCACCAAAGCGGGACAGGCACGACGATTCCTATGAAGAATACGAGGAATACTACGAGGAGGAGATGGAAGTATCTCCCCTGAAAACCCTGAAAACCTGGATCATTATAGGCGTTTTTGCCGCTGCGCTTATTGCCGCAGTGCTCTTTGCCCTGCAGGTTCATTATGCGGATGAAACCAACCGGGTACTGGATAACCGCAGAAGGGCGGAGGAACGGATCCTTCAGCAGTATCCCATTGAGTATCAGGAGTGGATCGAGCGGGAAGCCGCCAAAAACAACCTCAATCCTGCTTTTGTATCGGCCCTTATCATGAATGAAAGCTCCTACCGTCCCCGGGCCGAGAGCAATGTGGGCGCAAGGGGGTTGATGCAGGTGATGGAGCCTACCGCCGCAGATATCGCCGAAGAGCTGGGTATGTCCAATTATTCCTTTGACATGCTCTATGATCCGGAAACCAATATCATCTTCGGTTGCCACTACCTGGGCCAGCTCAGCAAGCGTTTCCGGGGAGACCCGGTGTGCGTAGCCGCCGCCTACCACGCAGGCGCACAACAGGTGCAGAACTGGCTCAACTCGTCCAAATATTCCAGCGACGGCTGGACGCTGAATCTGGATAACATGGCCGACGGGCCCACAAAGCAGTACGCCATCCGTGTGACCCGTGACTTTGCCATCTATCAACGGCTGTATTTCAGTGATCAGGAGGGGAAATAATGAAAAAAAGACTTCTTTGCCTGCTGCTTGTACTAATGCAGCTGCCTCTTTTCGCCTTTGCAGAAAACGTGACGGATTCCCTGATCGTGGGCATGGTTTCCCTGGAAAGCCGCACCCCGGAAATCCGCCCGCTGTTTCCTCAGGAGGCGGGGATCATGTCCCTGTACGGCGTCATTTATGAAAGCCTTGTAACCATTGATGACAGCGGCGTTCCTCAGCCCTATCTGGCGGAAAGCTGGAGCCAGACCGGCAGCGGCAATACCTGGACCTTTACTTTGCGTGACAACCTGACGTTTTCCGATGGCACGCCCCTGACCGCCGGGGATGTGGTGGCCACACTGAATCACATTCTCAGCGTTGCCAAAAACGACGAGGTTGCGGACAAGGGCTTTTATCAGAATTATCGCTACGTTATCGCTTCTGCCTCCGCTCCCGATGACAAAACGGTGATCATCAAAGCTGCGGAGGGCCGGGATTATTATGGCGTGCTCTACTGCTTGACCTTTCCGGTACTGCCCGCCTCTCAGGTGGATATGCCCAATCCTATCGGCAGCGGGCCCTATGTGGTAACCAGCTTTGTGCCCGGCGAACAGATGCTTCTCAGCGCAAACCCCAACTGGTGGCAGATGCAGCCTCAGGTGCAGTACATCACCGCTACCTTCTACCCCAATAATAAGGAACTTATCAACGCCTACGAGTATGGACAGGTGGATACGGCCTTTACCCGTTCTGTGGCTGCAGCCCAGTACAAGAGCGGTATCAACTCCCTGTCCATCGCCTACAGCACCCGTCAGTTGGAAGTGCTTTTGCTCAACCACACTGCCTTCCCGCTGGACAGTGTAAAGGTGCGCCAGGCCATCCGCTATGCCATCAACATCAACCTTATTTCCCAGAATGTGTACATGGGTATGACGCTGGATGCGGATACGCCGGTGCCTTCGGAAAGCTGGCTGTACTACGACCAGGAGAGCACCTTTGTGTACAACCCCGACAAAGCCAGACAGCTTCTGGAAGAGGATGGCTGGACGGACATGGATGGCGACGGCACGCTGGATAAAGTGGTGGGTGACGGTGTAAAACACCTTCATTTGCAGCTGTGCGTATATGAGGACCCGGAAAACGATGTTCGCTTTGAAACCGCCAACATGATCGTGGATATGCTGGCAGACGTGGGCATCACGGTCAAGCCCACCACCATGAATTATGCCGAGGTTTCCGAAGAGTTGAAGACCGGCGGCTTTGAGCTGGCTGTGTGTGCCTTTCAGATGGATATCCTGCCGGATTACGGTTTTATGCTGCGCAAGGGCAATACAGGCAACTACATGAAGTACGTCAGTTCCGACATGACCAGCCTTGTGGACACTTTGCGCACCAACGAGGATCAGAGCGATTTTGCTTACACCACCCAGGCAATCCAGCAGCAGTTTGCATACGATGCGCCCTTTGTGTGCCTGTTCTACCGGCAGGGATCCGTTCTGACCCGCAAAATGTACACCACGGTACGAACCCTGCGTGAGTTTGAGCTTCTCAGAGGAATCCAGAATTTCGGAAGATAGGGGACGATCCCATGAAACGGTGGCTGAGCGTTTTTACAGCGGTATGTATGCTGATGTGCGGCACAGCTTTTGCGCAGGAGGAAGAAATGCCTGTGGTGACGGGCGTTGCAGAGGCTGCGGATGAAGTGGTTATTGACCAGGGCCCGGTTCCGGAATATGTGACACAGCTGCTTAAAGTGGCCGAAGGTGAAATCGGCTACGAAGAAGGCGGCAACAACTATTCCAAGTACGGCGAATGGGCCGGTGATCCCAACGCTGCCTGGTGTGCGGAGTTTGTGTGCTGGTGCGTGGATCAGGTGGATCAGCAACAGGGCACGGAACTGCTCAATGTGGTTTACCCCAAGTACAGTGGCCAGAACACCGGTAAGGAATGGTTTATAAAAAGGGGCCGCTTTGTGTTCCGCCGTGGGCTTGCGCCGGACTGGGGCCATCAGTGGGTTATTGATGCGGATCACGAACTGGAAAAAAACGAATACATCCCCTATCCCGGCGATCTGATGTTCTTCAGCTACAATGAGGCCGGCGATACGGAGCATGTTGCCCTTGTGGAGTACTGCACCCGCAATTCTATGGGCGAAGTGTTTGTGCATGTGATTGAGGGCAACAATCCATCCAGCGTGCAGCGTAACAGCTATCCGCTGGACAACAGTCAGATTCTGGGTTTCGGCCTGCCGGAAGACCGGGTGGATACTACCATCCGCTTTGGCAATGAAGGCGACAAGGTGTTGCAATTGCAAAAAAAGCTGAACCGCATCGGCATCCTGGACGAAAGGCACATTACCGGCGTATGCGGCAGCAACACCCGTGCTGCCCTGATGGATTTCCAGCAGAACTGGATGCAGGATAAGACCGCCACCGGCATCGCAGACCGTGAAACCCAGCAGGCACTTGAACTGGAAGTGATGCAGGTGGAGTTTGATGATCCTGCCAACTGGATGGTAACAGAGGAATAACGAACAGAAAAGCGTTAATTGCTGGTAACAGGCCAAAATGGCTATACTCTTATGCTGCCATAAGGTACAATGGAGGAAACAATTCCGTCAGGGGGTGAGCATGCTTGAAACGGGTGCGGATCAAGGCGGCTTTTCTTGCTGCTGTCCTGTTTGCGGGCATGTTTTTCCCGGCGATGGCGCATGAGGAGAGCGGCTCTGTTCCCCGCCGGGAAAGGGCGCTGCTTATTGGCATTGACGATTTTGTTACCCAGCCCAGCGTCTTTCCCAGCTCCACCAATAACGTAAATGCCATGCAGGAGATGTTCCAAAGCTCCCTGTATCCGCTGGAGGTTTTGATGATACCGGAAACGCCGGTGGCTACCCCCGGGCAGCTTACGGCCCTGATCCGGGAAACCTTCGGCGCATCGGAACCCGGGGATGTGAATTATCTCTACATCAGTACTCACGGTGTTTTTGATCCGGAAAAGGGGATCGAGCCCGGACTTTTGCTCAGCGACGGCGTGGTGGAAAACATTATCAGTCCCCAGCAGCTGGAGGCAGCTTTCGAGGGCATCCAGGGCACCAAGGTGATCGTGCTGGATGCCTGCAACAGTGGCGCATTCATCGGCAAGGGCATGGAGCGTCCGCCGGAAAACATTGCTTTTCAGGGGGCAGATTTCAAGGTGCTCACTTCCAGCGGCGCCATGGAGCAAAGCTGGTACTGGAACAGCTCATCAGGGGAATCCGGAGGACAGGGCACCTTCTATTTCACCCAGGCCCTGTGCGATGCGATGGGTCTGGAAACCGGCTTTCCTGCTGATCAGAACCGGGATGGAAGCATCACCCTCCGGGAATTATACGATTATCTCACGCTGAACCATGCAGCCTCCACTCCTCAGATGTACCCCCAGAACGATTCCTTTGTGCTTTTCCGCTACGATACCCAGGAAACGCAGAGCATGGGGGGAATGCGTTCGCCTGTTATGGATGTTACTTTTTCCAGCACCATGCTGGATCAGGCCAACAATCAGCTGAATATAGAGTTTATCGCCGTAAGACCCGTGCGTGTGGCATATCAGCTGGTATATCAGCGGGACGGTCGCTGGGAGTTTGAAAATGCTCAGTTGATCTATGACGAAGCAGAGCGTTTGCCTGCCTTTGGAAACCAGGCCGGTGCAGTGTCCGCAGGCTGGAAGCAACGTACCCTCCGGCTGGATGAACTGGCGCAGGAACATTACGGCTATGTACTCATTCAGCTTTTGAGTATCGATCAGGGAAAGGTGCGGGTGCATGCCGGCCGGGTGCTGTGCGTTGCGCCCAACATGGAAGGCCGAAGCTTTGCGGTAGAGGCCGGAGAAAGCTTTGCGCCGTCTCAGGGACAGGAGCTTGCTATCTATCTCGGCCACGATTATCCCTGTGCCCTCAGCGTTGCGGTGCTGGATGAGGAGGACCGTGTGGTGTACCGGCTTTGCCACCGGCGCAGCAGTCGTCCCATGGGCCTGAACGGAAGTACCCTTTATTGGGATGGAAAGCTCAAGGATGGAACCACGGCCCCAGCCGGAACCTATCGCATCCGGGCCCAGGCCACTCTCAACGACGGAACCCTCACAGAGTATTCTGAACCCTTTGTGCTTGAATAGAAAGGAGGCAACAAAATGGCCAACCGACTGATGGTGGTTATTCCCTGCTATAACGAAGAGGAAGTACTGCCGGAAACCTCCCGACGGCTGACGGAAAAAATGCATGCCCTGATGGAAAAAGGCTATATCACGGAGGACAGCAAGGTGCTGTTGGTAAACGACGGCAGCAAGGATCGCACCTGGGAGATCATTACCCAGCTTCACGGGGAAAACCCCATGTACGAGGGCCTGAAACTGAGCCGCAACCGTGGGCATCAGAATGCCCTGCTGGCAGGCCTTATGACTGCAAAAGGACGCTGCGATATCAGCATCTCCATGGATGCGGACTTGCAGGATGATATGGATGCAATGGACCGATTCATTGAGAAGTATCAGGAGGGCTGCGAAATTGTCTACGGTGTGCGCAGCAAACGGGAAAAGGACAGCTTTTTCAAGCGGGAGACGGCGCAGCTGTTTTACCGGCTCATGAGCGGTATGGGTGTGGATATCGTTTTCAACCATGCGGATTATCGCCTTATGAGCAACCGGGCTTTGGAAGCGCTGAGCCAGTTTGAGGAAGTAAATCTGTTCCTCAGAGGCATTGCACCGCTGGAAGGATTCCAGAACGACGTGGTGTACTATGAACGCAGCGAACGCTTTGCAGGAGAAAGCAAGTATCCCCTCAAAAAGATGCTGGCTTTCGCCATCGACGGTATCACCAGTTTTTCTGTAAAACCCCTCCGGCTGATTACCAACGCTGGTATCGTGATTTTTGTGGTGTCGCTGTGTATGCTGCTGTATACCTTTATTTCCTGGATTACCGGCAGCACCGTGGCAGGCTGGACCAGTACGCTGGCTTCCATCTGGATGATCGGTGGCATTCAGCTTCTCTCCCTTGGCGTTATCGGCGAATACATCGGCAAGATCTACAACGAAACCAAACGCCGTCCCCGTTTCATCATCGACCGTTACCTCAATGAACGGGGTGATGCACCGGTGGTCGATCATCAAAAGTAACAGATCGGCAAATAAACAAATCCTGCATTTTCTGCTTTGCGCCTCATAGGATTTTCCAAGGAGGGCGGGAAAATGCGGGATTTTTTTGCGCATACATTTGATTTGCTTCTCAAGGGCCTGACCGCTGCGGGAGGTTTTTTGGCGGGGATGTTTGGCGGCGAAGGGAAGCGGTATGTGGTTCTGTTGTTGGTTTTGATGGTGGTGGACTATATCACCGGCGTGACGGCGGCCGCCATGGGGAAAAACACAAAGCCCGGAGACGGCAAGCTTGGAAGCAAAGCGGGATTCAAAGGCCTGACGAAGAAAGGCATTATTTTTCTTGTGGTGGGCCTTGCCCATGGGCTGGATGTGTTTGTGAATAAGGGCAACAGTATGTTTCTATCGGCTGTTGCGTGGTTCTATATCGGCAGCGAAGCTCTTTCCCTGGTGGAAAATCTGGCATATTGCGGCGTGCCCGTGCCCGCAAAGCTGAAAGCTGCGCTGGAGGGGCTTTCGGGAAAAAGACTGGCGGAGGGGAAAGCCGCAGGAGAATAACCCGTGGTGGCCTTTGTACAAAAAGCAGCTCCAAACCTTTGACGGGTTCGGAGCTGCGGTTTTGTGGATCCCTATAGGTTTTTGGTCTGACCTTACGCTTTATTCCTCGGGGGATGCGCCGTCTTTCGATGCATCTCGGGTGGGCTGGAAGCCCGGGTTACTCAGACAGACAAGGCTGAGAACAAAGCCAATGCCGGAAACCAGCAGGAATTGAAACGCAATGCCTGCACCGCCTGCTCCGCCCAAGAGCGGCAGAAGAGCCCTGCCAATGGCGGTGGTTTCATTCATCAGCGGTTCAAAAATGGCATCTGCAAGCACGCCGCCCAAATACAATCCAGCGGGAATGGTGATGTTTTGCAGCGTATCCCTTGCGGAAAACACCCTTCCCTGCAGTGCCAGCGGAACCTCCGTGCGCATAATGGTACCCCAGTGGATATTCATAACAGCGGCGCACAGATATTGCAAAAAGGCAAACAGGCACCATCCAACAGCGCTGCGGCTGAGGGAAAGCCCCATGCCGGTAAGGAAGATGCATACACAGGCAAGGAAGACAGCCCGGATGCTGCTGGTTTCAGCTTTTGACAGGGCAAGGATCATCCCTCCTGCCATAATGCCGATGGCTACAAAGGCTTGCACGAGTCCCAGCGTTGTTTCGCTGCCGTTTGTACGGCTCAGGATAAACGCAGGCATCAGTCCGTCCGGCCCAAGTTTCGCAAGAAGATTGACTGCTGCTATAAACATGGTCAGTTTCATCAGATGCCTGTGCTGCCTCAGATACTTTATCCCCGAGAGGCAATTCTGCCAGAAGGATTCATTGACCTTTTCGGGGGCTGCCGGCGGCTTGGGAATGGGCAGAAACACCAGTGTCAGAAGGGCGACGGCGAAGGTGCAAAGATCGATGACCAGCACCGCAGCTAATCCGCCCCGGGCAAGGACGAGCCCGCCCAGCGCAGGGGAGAGGATGGAGACGATTGCGCCGGAAATACTTTGCAGGCCGCCAGTTCGGGTGTAGTGCTCCTTGGGTACCAGCAGGCTGGTGGCCACATAGGCGGCTGGTACCTGAAAAGAATTCATCAGGCTCAGCAGAAAGTTGATCACATACAGATGCCAGATTTGCAGCATTGATGCTGAGTGCAATGCAAAAATGACAACGGTTCCGCAGGCTGCGACGAAATCAGCCAGAAGCATGATGCGCTTTTTATCCCAGCGGTCTGCAATAGCGCCCGCCAGGAAGCGGAAAAGAATGGTCGGCAAAAAGGAACTGAGGGTCAAAAGGGTAACGCTGGAAGCACTTCCTCTTTGGCCATAGCTCCAAACGATCAAGGCGTACTCCGTCATAGCGGTACCCATGGAGGATACGCTCTGAGAGCCCCACAGTGCAAGAAAACTGCGCAGGGATGAGAATATACTTTTTTTATTGTTTTTCATGGCTTTTGCTCCTTACTTTTTTCAGCTGGGTAAGAAAGCACAAAGCCTGACAGGACGGTGATTGCCTACGAAAGGAATACCGCTCCGCACAAGTACCGTCCTTATCAGACTGTGTGCGGAGCCATGTCTTGGGCAGCGGAGGCCCGGATAAATGCGCCTAAGCTCATTGGGTTCACCTCTCTTGTAATTTAGAATAGCATAACTACGGTAAAAAAGTCAAAAAAAGCTCCCCCGCAAAAACGGATTGCGGAGGAGTGCGTGAAGCACTGTTCGGTTACTCGGCAGATCTGTGCAGCAATCTCTGCTTGAAGGCCCTGATTTTTGCGCCATGTCGCCCGGAGGTGATCAGCCCCACCAGCAACATTCCGACGCCTGCCCCCTGCGCAAAATCGGCAGCCGCAGCAATAAAGGAATTGCTGGCATAGAGGGCGGTATCCTTTGCTATCATGTAAAATACGATCAGCAGCATGGCGATGGCGTTGCAGATGCGGATCCGCTTGTTGGCCCTTTCGTTTTCTGCGTTGGTATAATCCACAGCTTTCAATACAGTATCGTTGTTTTCTTTGTTCATGTTCCCGCTTTTCCTTTCTCCATTCAGAATTTCTCTCAGATCGACCTCGTAGAAATCGGATATTTCGATCAGAATATCCAGATCCGGCATGTTGTTTCCGTTTTCCCAGCGGGATACGGTTCTGCCGGATACGCTGAACCGCTCTGCAAGCTGCTCTTGCGTGAGCCCTTTCTGCTTGCGCAATTCCTTCAGGAAAACGCCGATTTTTTTCTGATCCATTGCCGGTGCTTCCTCCTTTCAAGGACATCCTATCAGCCGTGGCGGGCAATGAACAGGACACAAAGCGGGAAATGCCCTGTTTTGCTACCCGACACGGCATGTCCGGTGTTGGAAATCTATTGAAAAAACATACACAGCAGACAATGCTGCTGTGTATGCCAGGAATGCTGTTTGCGACTTATTTCAGGTACTCCAGCAGCAGACCCTTGCAGGCTTCCACATCCCGCAGGTCGATCACCTCGCAGGCGCTGTGCACATAGCGGCAGGGGATGGAAACGGTGCCGGCCTTCACGCCGCTGCGGCTGAGCTGGATGGCGCTGGCGTCGGTGCCGCCGAAGGGAAGTACCTCACGCTGGGTGGGTACGCCTGCACGCTTGCCGACATCCAGCAGCTCGTTTACCAGATCGGGGTTGGAAATGCTGCCACGGTCCATGATCTTTACGGCGGCCCCTGCGCCCAGCTTCACGGCGGGCAGCTTGGTTTCGGGAGTGTCGCCGTTGGCAGTTACGTCAAGGGCAATGCCTACGTCAGGCTCGATGCCGAAGGCGGCAACCTTCGCACCACGGCAGCCCACTTCCTCCTGGGTGGAGAACACGGCATACACGGTGTTTTTGGTTTCGGGCAGGTTTTGAAGCACGCTCACCAGCAACGCACAGGCGATGCGGTCGTCCATGGCGGGGGCGGAAACACGGTTCTTGCCAAGGCGGAAACAATCATTGCTGTATACGGCTACGTCACCCAGCTGGATCATGCTGAGGGCTTCCTCGTCGCTTTCCGCACCAATGTCGATGAACATGTGCTTCATGGCGGGAGTCTCGCCTTCGTTTACGGGCTGCTGCACGATGATGCCCTGCACGCCGTTTTCAAAGCTGACGTGACGGGTCTTGCTGACGTTGAGGCCGATGCCGCCTACGGGCATCACCCGGAGGAAGCCTTCCTTTTCTACAGCCACAACAATGAAACCGATGTGGTCCATATGGGCGGAAAGCATGATTTTCTTGCCGTTTTCATCGGTACCCTTCTTTACGCAGATCAGGTTGCCCAGCGCATCCCGGGAAATGCTGTCCACATGGGGCTTTACAAGGGATTCGATCACTTCGGAAACCGCTTTTTCACGGCCGGTGGCGCCATAGGCGTTGACCAGCGTGCGAATCAATTCAAACATAGGAGAACCTCCGTTCATCACATATTTCTCAACTTTTATTCAAGATAGGCTTTGGCCAAAAGGTACTGGGCCTCAATATCGCTGAGGGAGCACACGGTAGAGGGGGAATGGATGTAGCGGCAGGGAACGCTGAGCACCACGGTGCGTGCGCCGGAGCCGGAACGCTGCATTGCGCCGCCTTCGTTGCCGCCGGAAACGCTCATCTTCACCTGATGGTTTACTCCTGCCTTTTTTGCGACGGCAAGCATTTCACGGAACAGCTCCGGATTGGCAATGGAAGCGTTATCCATAAAGCTGATGGCAACGCCTTTGCCGCACTGGCACACCTTGGAAACCTCAGGCATATCGCCTGCATCATTGGCAGTGGTGCCTTCCAGAGCAATGGCTACATCAGGCTGAATGCGGAAGGCTGCACCGGTTGCACCACGGCAACCCACCTCTTCCTGGCAGGTGAACACGAAGTCCGTATCGCCCTTTACATTGGCGTGAAGCAGGCGAAGCATGTTGTAGCAGCCCACACGGTCGTCGGCAGCCTTGGTCAGCAGCATGTCATCACCAAAGGGGGTATACTCCGTGGCGAAGGTAATGGGCGTGCCCTCAGGAGCCTTGGACAGGGCCTCGTCCTTGTCCCTTGCGCCAATATCAACGAAGAGCTGGTCAATAGGCAGCACGTTTTTCCGGTCCGCAGCGGTCTGCTGGTGGATGGCCATGGCGCCGATTACGCCGTTGAGAGGCTTCTTTTCGGGTTGATCCTCCTTGGCAGGAAGGGCATAGCCCACTTTGACCCGCTTGGAAACCAGTACACGGGGATCAATGCCGCCAATGGCCCGTACCCGGAGCAAGCCATCCTCGGTGGCGTTAATAACCATGAGGCCTACTTCGTCCATATGGGCAGTAAGCATGACGTGGGGAGCGTCCTTGTCATAGCCGGCCTTGTGGGCAATAACGTTGCCCATGCGATCCAGCTTTACGCTGTCTTTGCCAAGCACTTCCACGCATTCGTTGTAGATGGCCATGCGGACAAGCTCTTCCCGTCCGCTGATGCCCTGCATTTCGCACAGCTGTTTCAGTTCCATAAGCCATCCTCCCATTTCTCGTCGATGCCTGCCAGGAACAGGGCCAGAAGCCTTCCGCATTCGGAAATTACGTCCATGTCAAGCAGTTCCACGGTGGTGTGCATGTATTTCAGCGGCAGATCGATGAGCACGCAGGGTACGCCTGCCCGGGCGATCTGGATATTGTCGGTATCGGTGTGGGTGGCGCTGGAGGCCAGCTCGGTATTGATGCGGATGCCGTTATCCCGTGCAGTCTTCTTCATGCGCTCAAGAAGCCTGTGCTGGATGTAAGGGCCGTAGGTCAGGGCAGGAGCATCCAGCGGAACGGTGGTATCGGGGCGGCTGGCAGGAATGGTGGCGTGGGTTACATCCAGGGCCACGGCCAGATCGGGATCCACCGAGAAGGCTGCGGTGGCTGCGCCCTTGCAGCCCACTTCTTCCTGACTGGTGGCTACGAAATAGATATCGCACATGTGCTGCATGGTCTGAAGGCGCTCCGCAGCCATCAGCAGGCAGCCCACGCAGGCACGGTCGTCCATGGTTTTGGAAGCAACACGGTGGTTGAGCAGCTTGGTGGCCTCGCCGTGGAGGGTGATGAGATCACCGATCTGCACCAGCTCCCTGACCTTGTCGGCGGCCATGCCCAGGTCCACAAACAGATCTTCCCGTTTGTAGTTATGGGCCCGGTCTGCAGCGCTGAGCAAATGGGGAGGAGTTGCGCCCACAACGCCCAGCAGCTTCTGGGTTTCGCCCTTGCCGCTGGCGTGCACGGTGACGGTGCTGGCAGGGAGGATTCGGGGATCAACGCCGCCTACCTGGCCCATGCGCAGGGTGCCGTCGGGGAGAATATCGGAAACCATCAGGGCAATTTCATCCTGATGGGCTGCCAGCATCACCCGGGGAGCGGGACTGCCGTCCGGGGTGGGCAGAGTGGCTTTTTTTACTGCGATGACATTGTACAGCGCATCGATGGTCACTTCGTCGCACAGGGGGCGGAAACGTTCTGCCATCCACTGGGCAACGGAACCTTCGTGGCCGCTGGGGCCGTGCTGCACAGCCATGCCTTCCAGATATGCAAAGATGTCCATTGAGTATCTGCCTTTCGTTTGGATTTGTTACACAGGGGTGTTTATGTATTATAGCTGTTTTTTGTTGCGGTGGCAATGGGGGAGGGGGGAGAAATGGGAAAAAGGAAATTGCGTTCAGCTGGGAGGATGGAAAGGAAGAAGTTATCCTTCACTTTGCACCAAAGAAATACCGAAACAGCAAGCCCGCCAAGGCTTGCTGTTTCTTGTTCTGCGTGATAGAATGAAAGCGATAAACTTGAATTTGTTGAACTGACGATCGTTGATTAAGGTGTCACTTCGGGGACACCTGTTTTTGTATAACGCGTTGACAAAAGTACGACATCGGACTATACTATCATAGTACGATGTCGTATTATGGAGGTTTCAATGAAAGATATCAGAGTAAAAGCAAAAAGACTCATCCTTGCATTGTATAATATTGATGAGGTTTATTACACGAGTGAAAAGAAAAGACGGTTATCCGATGCTGAACTTTGCATTTTA
Organism: Clostridiales bacterium; assembly: GCA_015056145.1. Taxonomy (GTDB): domain Bacteria; phylum Bacillota; class Clostridia; order Christensenellales; family Aristaeellaceae; genus Limiplasma. Next base: position 449,844 of record SVGY01000001.1, on the reverse strand, counting down.
TATGCACTCGATGACGGTCGGCCGCATTCGCAAAAGGAAATATGCGACAAATGGCTCGTGCCGAAAACGACGGTCAATACCATCACAAAGAAATGGGAATCGCAAGGCGTTTTGACTTTAGCTGCGATACCAGGGAAACGGCGTGAAATGCAGATAACACTGACTGACACCGGTAAACTCTTTTCAAGAGAGATTTTAGATTTCATTTATCGTGCAGAAAGTACCGCACTTACAAAAACGTTGGACAAATACTCGGATACCTTTATAGAGGCCCTTGAATATTTCGGCAAAAACTTAAAGGAAGCATTTGAGGAGGATATGAGAGATGGATCTCTTAAAGGATAATCCTATAAGAATCTTTTATAGATACCTTTTTCCTGCTGTGAGTGCGGCGGTTGCCATTGCAATATATAGTTTCGTGGATACCATCGTGATCGGCCAGGATGTTGGTCCAAATGGGACCGCTGCTTGTGCAATTGTGTTGCCCTGCTTTACGATCGCGCACTGCATTGATTTGATTTGTGGTATTGGCGGTTCAGTCCTGATGAGCCGTGCAAGAGGCGAAGGAAATCAGGAAAAGGGCAATGCCTATTTTACAGCATCGCTTATTTATGTTGGCATCGTTACTGCCATCTTTTGGCTTTTGAGCATTTTGTTTCAAGAACAGATTTACCGTCTGTTTGGTGCCGATGATGTTTTGCTGCCCTACGCCATGGAATATGGCAGATGGATTTTTGCCGCGTTTCCCTCCTTTGTCTTGGTTTCTTTTCTCGGTGCATACATCAGAACAGATGGAGCTCCGAAGTTCGTTATGAACGTTACAATGATCGGTGGGATCATTAACATCATAGGCGATATTGTGTTTGTTTTTCCCATGGGGATGGGAATGACAGGCGCTGCATTGGCGACCGTGCTTGGTTCGTTGATTCAAAGTGTTATTCTGATTCGCTATATCCTGCTTGGGAAAACCTCCCTGCGTCTTGCAAAACCGTTCCAATGGTTCAAGGCCATTAAGAATATTTCCGCGCTGGGTATTGGTGCTGGTGTTACCCAAATCGCAATGACGCTCGTTACCTACATCATCAACAACCAGATCATGAAGTATTCCGGTTCGGATGCGCTTGCTGTTTACGGAATGCTTTCCACCGTAACTGCACTATTCATCAGTATTTTTGCAGGAATCGGGCAGGCTGCCCAACCGGTAGTGTCCGTAAACTATGGGGCAAACCAAAAAGAAAGGTATCAAATCGTCGGCAAACTTGGCTTAAAAGTGGCACTCATTTCCGGGCTTGTCTGCTTTGGTCTATGCGCATTGTTCCCGTCGCAAATGGTCTCCTTGTTTATGAAAGTAACTCCAGGCGTAGCAGAGATTGCACCGAACATTATCCGTGTGTATGCGATGTCCTACTTGCCCATGGCAATAAGTCTATTCGTAACTGCCTATCTGCAATCTGTGGGGAGAGCCAATTTAGCAACCCTTGTTTCAATGCTGCGGGGTGTTATTCTTTCTGCGATTTTGCTGTATGTGTTGCCATTGCTGATGGGCGGAAGCGGAATATGGTGGGCAGTCACCATTGCAGAAAGTGGTGCTGCCATTATTGGAATAGTCTATATGATGCCAGAACTTATAAAGGCATAGTGACAAATTCCAATTTGCCGAGCAGGCCTAAAGCCCACTTTCCCTTGTTAGGTGAGGGCGCAATTATACGCACCGTTCCTGTGCATTGCGTTTGAGGACTACATAAACAAACGAGCATCCAAACACGGATGCTCGTTTGTTCGTTGTTGGACAAATTGTTCCTTAAGAATCCCCTCGCCAAAAAAGGACTTTTTTGTTGCTGCATCGAACTGGTAATTAACATATATAAATGTTCTAATTTGGCAAATGAAATTTTGCCGCTCATAAAACAGCAAAATCTCCTGAAAAAAATTTCAAAAAAACCTTTACAAGCCCCGGAAATGTATGCTATTATTTACAGGTTGGAGTATGCCCGGAGCCATGGGCGGCTGCATGTGGGCCTCAAAACCTGCGTGACCATGGGCCAGACAGAAACAACAACAATTGACAAAGCGCAGCTTACGCTGTGCGGGGTCTTGGGCGATGCTTCGCTCTCTCTACGCGGACAAAGCCAACTTCAAGAGACCCTTGGCTCAAGAGAGCACATACTATGGAGGTGTAACCTAATGGCACGTATTGCGGGCGTGGACCTGCCCAGAGAAAAGCGTGTGGAAATCGGGCTTACCTACATCTTCGGCATCGGCTTGGCTTCCTCCAAGGAAATCCTCGCTGCCACCGAGATCAACCCCGATACCCGCGTGAAGGATCTTTCCGAAAGCGAAGTTTCCAAGCTTCGTGAGTACATCGAGCACAATGTGAAGGTGGAAGGCGACCTCAGACGCGAAGTTTCCATGAACATCAAGCGTCTTGTGGAAATCGGCTGCTACCGTGGCGTTCGTCATCGCCGTAACCTGCCTGTTCGTGGCCAGAACACCAAGAACAACGCTCGTACCCGCAAGGGCCCCAAGCGCACCATCGCAGGTAAGAAGAAGGCCAAGTAAGCCACTGATCACATCGCTTATGTAGCATGGAGGGATAATCAAAATGGCACCTAAGCAAAAGCTTAAGAAGGTATCTCGCAAGCGCCGTGAGAAGAAGCTCGTAGAGCGTGGCGCAGCACATATCCGTTCTTCTTTTAACAACACCATCGTTACCCTGACCGATACCAACGGCAACGCCCTGAGCTGGGCCTCCGCTGGCGGACTGGGTTTCCGTGGCAGCAAGAAATCCACTCCCTTTGCAGCCCAGATGGCAGCCGAAACCGCTGCCAAGGCCGCTATGGAGTATGGCCTGAAGACCGTTGAGGTCTATGTTAAGGGCCCCGGTTCCGGACGTGAAGCAGCTATCCGCTCCCTGCAGGCTGCCGGTCTGGAAGTGAACATGATCAAAGACGTTACACCCATTCCGCACAACGGATGCCGTCCGCCCAAGCGTAGAAGAGTGTAATTCGAGGAGGTACAATTAAAATGGCAAGATATACTGATTCCGTATGCCGTATGTGCCGCCGCGAGGGCACTAAGCTGTTCCTGAAGGGTGAGAAGTGCTTCTCCACCAAGTGTGCGGTTGCTAACCGTCCCACCCCTCCCGGCCAGCATGGTCAGGCCCGCCAGCGCAAGGCTTCTGAATACGGCCTGCAGCTTCGTGAAAAGCAGAAGGCCCGCCGTTGCTACGGCCTGATGGAAGGCCAGTTCAAGCGCACCTTCGACCGTGCAAGCCACATGAAGGGCATCACCGGCGAAAACCTGCTCCAGCTGCTGGAGCTGCGCCTGGACAACGTTGTGTACCGCAGCGGTCTGGCTGACAGCCGTGCTCAGGCTCGTCAGTTCGTATGCCATGGTCTGATGACCGTCAATGGCAAGAAGGTAGACATTCCTTCCTACTCCTGCAAGGTTGGCGACGTGATCTCCGTCCGCTCCACCCGCAAGGATATGGCTCATTTCCAGGTTGTGAAGGAAGGCGTCAGCCGTGTCATTCCCCAGTGGCTGACCGTCGACGCCGCCAACCTGACTGCCACCGTCAACGCTGCTCCCGCCCGTGAAGACGTTGACATCAATGTGCAGGAAAACATGATCGTCGAGTTCTACTCTCGTTAATCGTGAGGCTTTACTCCCTCAACCCATTGTGAAACAGGAGGGTAAAACGAATGATCGAAATCGAAAAAGCACGCATCGAATGTGCAGAGCTCAGTCAGGACAACGCATACGGCAAGTTCATTATCGAACCCCTGGAGCGTGGCTTCGGCAACACTCTGGGCAACGCCCTGCGTCGCGTGCTGCTTAGCTCCCTGCCGGGCGCTGCAGTGACCACCATCAAGATCGAAGGCATTCAGCACGAGTTCTCCACCATCCCCGGTGTTACCGAGGACGTGAGCGAGATCATCCTGAACCTCAAGGCTCTTTCTGCCAAGATTTACTCCGATCAGATGAAGACCGTCACGCTGGACCTGAAGGGCCCCTGCGAAGTTACCGCCAAGGATATCGTCACCGACGAAGAATTGGAATTCGTAAACCCCGATGCCCACATCGCCACCCTGAACGAGGATGCACACCTTGAGATGACCCTGACCATGGATACCGGTCGCGGCTATGTCAGCGCAGACAAGAACAAGTATGCCGGCATGCCTATCGGAGTGATCCCGATCGACTCCATCTTCACCCCCATCCGCAAGGTGAACTACTCCGTTACCGACACCCGTGTTGGCCAGATTACCGACTACGATAAGCTGACCCTCGAGGTATGGACCGACGGCAGCGTGCAGCCTGACGAGGCCATCAGCCTTGCAGCTAAGATTCTTACCGAGCACCTGAGCCTCTTCGTGGGCCTCACCGAGCAGGTGACCACCATCGCCTTCACCGATCAGGAAGACGACAAGAAGGAAAAGGTTCTCGAAATGACCATCGAGGAGCTGGATTTGAGCGTCCGCGCTTACAACTGCTTGAAGCGTGCAGGCATCAACACCATCGCCGAACTGGTTCAGCGCAATCAGGAAGATATGATGAAGGTTCGCAATCTGGGCCGCAAGAGCCTGGAGGAAGTGGAGCAGAAGCTGGAGGCCCTCGGCCTCGGCCTGCGTCCCAGCGACGACTAACCACCTTTGATGAACATGCAGGAGGATACAGACCATGGCACAACGCAAATTGGGCCGCACTGCTGATCAGCGCAAAGCACTGCTGCGCAACCAGGTCACCAACCTGATCTGGTATGGCCGCATCGAGACCACCGAGGCTCGCGCCAAGGAAGTTCGTCGTGTGGCTGAGCGCTTGATCACCCTGGCCGTGAATGAGTGCGATAACACCATCGCTACCACTAAAGAAACCCATAACGATAAGGGTCAGCTCGTGACCCTCGAAACCGTGAACGATGCACCCAGCAAGCTCCACGCTCGCCGCATCATCATGAGCTACCTCTACGAGATCCCGGATCTCAAGCGCAAGGACGAAGACAAGGCTGAATGGAAAGAGCGCACCAAGGACGTTAAGTACCCCGTGGTGGAGAAGCTGTTCCGTGAGATCGGCCCCAAGTTCAAGAAGCGCAACGAAGAAAAGAAGTGCGCCGGTGGCTACACCCGCATTTACAAGCTGGGACCCCGTCGTGGCGACGCCGCTGAAATGTGCCTGATCGAGATCATCTGATCTCATTTGCACCGGGTACCGCAAAAGAACCATCGCATCTGCGGTGGTTCTTTTTTTGAGCTTTTCATCCCACTCATTGACGAAAGAAAATAATCCGCTATAATGAATATGCGCTTCATTTTGCAAGCTTTTTCCGCTTTTGGCACATACTCACCAAAGGGGGTGAAAGTATGCCGGCGGAAAAAGAGGTAAAACCTGAACAGAACAAATCGGATTTGGCAAAAGCGGAAAACCAAACCCGGCAGGAAAGACCATCGCTGGATGGATTGCCGGATGAAAAGCGCCTTCGGGAGGATGCGGACAGAGTACATTTCCTTGTTGCGCAGATAGATCGCTGGTCGGCGTCCATGGAGCGACTCCGTCTGGCAGATTATATGCGGTATGTGGACGACCGCAAGCGCATGTTCTGGAGCAATTTTTGGGGCGGCATCGCCCGGGGTGTGGGCATGGCCATAGGCTTTTCAGTGCTGGGTGCGCTGCTGGTATGGTTGCTGCAGAACCTGGCCAGAAAGAACCTTCCCTGGATTGGCGAAGTACTTGACTATATTATGGAGGCCATCCGGCCTGACTGAGGAGGAAAAAAGGGATGATCCTGCTGATGATCCTTGTGGCGGCGGCGGTAGCCCTGACGGACTGGGCAACAAAACTGCTGGCTGTAAAAGGGCTGAATGATGCCGTAGTGGTCATTGCAAATATACTGGAGCTGCGGCTGACCCATAACAACGGCATGGCCCTTGGATTTCTGGCCGGGAACAGGATCGCATCCCTGCTGATGCCGCTGATTATCAATATTGTTGCCTGGTATATGCTGCGCAGTTATATTCCCACCCGCTATATGCGTGTGGTGGAAGGCCTTGTGCTGGGCGGATTTGTAGGTAATTTTGCAGAGCGGCTGATTTTTGGCTCTGTGGTGGATATGATCTACTTTCCCTTTTTGCCGTGGTTCATTTGCAATGTAGCGGATATCGCCATCTGCGCAGGGGTAGCCCTTTTGATTATCAGCCTCTTGTTCAGGCCTCAGGATTGGAGAGAGAAGATTGCAGAAGATAAACAAGTCAGCGGAGAATGATGCACGCCTGGATGTGATGGTGGCACTGATGGCCGAGTGCAGCCGGTCTCAGGCAGCCAAGTGGATCGAGGCAGGTCACTGCACTGTGAATGGTTCCGAAAAAACCAAAACCAGCTTCAAGGTGCAGGCGGGGGATGAAGTAGAGATCAGCATCCCCGATCCTGTAGAAATGACCGTGGAAAAAGAGGAGATCCCTCTGGAAATCCTGTACGAGGACGAAGATGTGGCCGTGGTGGTCAAACCCTATGGTATGGTGGTGCATCCTGCACCCGGAAATGAAAGCGGAACACTGGTCAATGCGCTTCTCTACGCTATGGAAGATCTCAGCGGCATCGGCGGGGTAAAACGTCCCGGCATCGTACACCGCCTGGACAAGGATACCAGCGGCGTTATCATGATCGCAAAGAATGATATGGCTCACGAAAGCCTCAGCATGCAGCTGAAGGAGCGAACCATGGATAAACGCTATCTTGCGCTGGTGGAAGGAAACCTCAAAGAAGAACAGGGAAGCATCAACCAGCCCATTGCCCGTTCCAAAAAGGATCGCAAGAAAATGGCGGTGGATCCCGAAGGAAGGGAATCCCTGACGGAGTGGAAGGTGCTTGAACGGCATAGAAACAGCACGCTTCTGGAGGTACACATACTGACCGGGCGAACCCATCAGATCAGGGTGCATATGCAGCATATCCATCACCCGGTGGTGGGCGATCCTATCTACGGTGCAAAAAATGGTGTGAAGGCATCCCGGCTGATGCTCCATGCATGGAAGCTGGATTTTGATCACCCCAGAACCGGGGAAAGACTGCATTTTGAAGCGCAGCCTCCGGAAAACTATCAAAATATAGTGGATCGTGTCAGGAGAGAAACAAGATGACGAATTTTGACCGGGTCAGGGATTATTATCAGCATTTTGATGAAGACAACCGGCTGAAGTGGGATGCCAGCGGACGGCTGGAATATGAAATGTCCCTGAGAATCCTGCAGAAATATCTGCCCGAAAAGGGAAAAATACTTGATCTTGGCGGCGCATCCGGCGTATACAGTTTTCCTCTTGCGGAGATGGGCTACGAGATGTATCTGGCAGATCTTTCCCAGAAGCTGATTGAGCAGGCCATGGAGAAAGACACCGGAAAAGTTTTGAAAAGCTGTGATGTGGTAAACGCCATGGATCTTTCCCTGTATGCTGACGATACTTTCGACGCTGTTATCGCCTTTGGCCCTTTCTACCATCTGACGGAGGCGGCGGAACGGGAAGCGGCTGTCAGGGAAATCTACAGGGTGCTGAAGCCTGGCGGAGTGACGCTGGCGGCCTTCATCCCGTATCTTTCAGGCAGCATTGCCATTGTGGACAGATATGTGCGTAGTCCTGCGCAGGTGGACGAAGGTAATCTTTTAGAAGTGTTCCGTTCCGGGAAGTTTGTGAATCTTGCGGAATACGGCTTTCAGGAAGGCTTCTATGCTGAATCCGGGGAGATGGAAAACCTGTTTTCAGATTGTGGCTTTGTGAAGCTGGGCCTGCGCTCCGTGCGTGGTTTTGCTTACGAGCGTGAGGAGGCGATCTGCGCCATCAGCGATCCGGTGATGAAAAGCAGAGTGTATGAGCTGATTGAGGAAACCTCCACCCGGAAGGAAATTGTGGAAACCTGTGGACATGCGGTGTATGTGGGTAAAAAGTAACGGAGGAAGTTCCGTTCAAAAGCAAACTCCCGGAAAGCAAGCACTTTCCGGGGGTTTGTTGTTGAAAAGGGAAACTGTAACTTTGGGAGGGCATGAAGAAAGAAGTGTCTTTTATATGCCGGTCGGCTCATCAGCCTCAAAGGTCACCTGTACATCTCCGTTGTTCTGCTCGATATCCTGAAGAGTGACCCGGGTGCCGTTGGGGAAAAGGGCGGACAGGGGATCGTCTTCGTCGAAATGATCCAGGTCGCAGACGTATTGACCATCCAGCCCGAAAACCATCAACCGCAATGATTGTGTACGCTTATTCATTTCCTGCACCACATAGCCCGTTTCGGGTATGAAGCCGCAGGTTCGTACATGGATCATGTTGTCCGCTGCTTCAATCAGCGGCGTGATGGAGAGCAGCTGACCTTCCGGCGACAGGGAGAGCAGCTCCAGCCTGCCAATGCCGCCTTGTTCCGTCCAGAAGACCACGGTTGCACTGCCGTCCGGCTGAAAGACGGGAGTCTCCATGCGTTCGTACCTGGCGTAATGACGGCAGAAATTCCAGAGAACTTCACCATTATGGTCAATGCACAGAACCCAGCCCGCCGGGCCGTTTTTGGTGCGATCCTCCAACGTGCCGTCGGAGGATTCGGTATATCCGGTCAAAAGGATGCGACCATCGGAACTTACGGCAACACCGCCAAGGGTATCAACACCGCTGCCGCCATAAATGTATGTATCGCTCTGTGCACTGGCAAAAGCGGGCGTCAGCAACAGGAAAAGGAAAAGCACTAACCATTTTTTCATGGGGAGGCCCCTTTCTGGTATTTTGCCAATAAAACGAATCGGGCGGCGGATTTCGTGCAAAGGAAAAGTATCGTGTTATTTCTGAACAGTTTTTCGGGGCAAAAGCACGGAAAAAGTGGTGGTTTCGGTGCCGTCCAGCAAGGTGATTATGCCGCCCAGTTCTTGCAGGCGCTGGCGGACGATGCTCAGCCCCATGCCGTGACCTTCCCCTTTGGTGGATACGCCCGCTTCAAAAATGGATTCCTTCATCTCAGCAGGAATGGAGGCGCCGTTGTTGGAAATACGAAACTCGACAGCACGCAGGCTTTCCATAACCGTAAGGCGGATCAGAGGATCCTTGGAGGATTCCGCCGCATCCATGGCGTTGTCGATAAGGTTTCCCATAATGCAGCACAGCTCCCAGCTGGGGGCAGCAATATCCTCCAAAGCACTGTGGATATCAAGCTCCAAATGGATGCCCCGCTGCTCGCAATCCGCATTTTTCGCCTGAAGCAGCGCATTGAAAGCCGTTACTTTTGTACGCATGACCCTGGAAACGGACTGCAGCTGGGTATATACGGTTTCAAGATACTCGATGGCATCCTGGTGTTCGCCCATTTCCAGCAGGCTGTAAACCACCTGCAGATGGTTGAGAAAATCGTGACGCTGTTCCCGCAGCTTGAGGTTAAGGCCGTTCATCTGATCGTTGACAATTTGCAGCTCGTTAATGGTGCGCAGACGTTTGCGGGTCTGCCGGGCGTCATGTATATCGATCACTGCGCCGATACCGGCAAGAAGTGCACCCAGAACCGCTATGATACGCAGTGCAAGCAGATTGTAACCGGTCAGATCCATCAGACAGACGTAAAGCACGAAAATGAGCAGGGCCGCAATTTGGATTGCATTGACCACGATGGCATATACTGCATTTTTTTCAAGGGAAGGCTTATGTTCGGGTTTTCTCATGTTCGCCTCCATAACGTCGGATATGCCGGGCCTTCAACTTGGCTTCGTGCCCCTGATCGGTGGGATGGTAGTACACGGTATGCTCGTAGCCCTTGGGCATGTAGGTCTGGGGGACAAAATGCCCGGGATAATCATGGGGATATTTGTAGCCGGGGGTGTTGGCATGGGGGATGGAGTAACTCTGATCCCGCAGATAAACAGGAACGGGGCTGAAGTTTCCTTTCTCCGCATCAGCCCTGGCAGCATCCACGGCGGCGCAGACAGAGTTGCTTTTTTCGGCCATGCTGACGGCAATAATAGCCTGGGCAATGGGAATGCGGGCTTCGGGCATGCCAACAAATTCCAGCGCAGTGGCGGCTGCGGATGCCTGAAGCATGGCGGTGGGATCTGCAAGGCCAACATCTTCGCTGGCATGAACAATGAGCCTGCGGACGATCAGCTTTGGGTCGACACCGGCATACAGCATGCGGCTGAACCAGAGCAGGGCAGCATCCGGATCGCTGCCACGCATGCTTTTGATGAAGGCGGAGAGCATATCGTAGTACATATCCTCATCCAGCCTAAGCATGGGTTTCTGCACGCTTTCCTGGGCGGTTTCCAGGGTGATGGGGCGGTAGAGCTCGCCGGTTTCCGGATCAATTTCTTCCGGAGTGGTCAGGCAGGCAAGCTCCAATGCGCCAAGGGCGGTGCGAACGTCGCCGCCGGCAACGCCTGCAATGTATTCAAGGGCGCCGGCTTCGGTACGGATATCCTCCGTACCATAGCCCCGTTCTTTGTCCTGGATGGCTGCCTGGAGAGCCTTCACCACATGATCACGGCTCAGGGGCTGGAATTCAAACACACGGCAGCGGCTTACAATGGCAGGGGTCATGCTGACCATGGGATTTTCCGTGGTGGAACCGATGAAGCGGATAAGGCCGGATTCGATGGCGGGGAGGATACTGTCGCTCTGGGCTTTGGACCAGCGATGGCATTCATCCAGAAGCAGGTAGGAACTTCTGCCCTGGCGAAGCCGGAGGTCTTCCGCCTCTTTAAGTACCTGACGCACATCAGCAACACCGCTGGTGACGGCGTTCAGTTTGAAAAAAGCGCTGTTCGTCATATGAGCCACAATGGAAGCCAGCGTGGTTTTGCCGCAGCCGGGAGGACCCCAGAAGATGCTGCTCTGCAGCCTGTCCGCCTGAATGGCCCGCCTGAGAAGGCGACCGGGAGCCAGAAGATGCTCCTGTCCAAGAAAATCGTCCAGTGTGCGGGGGCGCATGCGGTCCGCAAGAGGCGGTTGGGTTTCATGGTTGGGGAGACTGCTCCAAAGGGTTTGCTGTTCCATAAGGACTCCTTGTTTCTGGTGAAATAAAGCGATGGTTTTATTCTATGAGCCAGTTGCGGTATTTTTCCGGCAAATAAGTGCGCTTGATGAAAGAAACCATCACGTTGAGCTCCTCGGGGGAGTAGAAGGAACTGTATTTCTGGTACAGTACCCGAAGGGCGGAAAGACTCTGTACCCGAAGGCTGTAATCGTTCAGCTTGATGAAATTGGCGGAGAAGGGAGTTAGCTTGTCAAAGAGAACACCCATTACCTCGTCGGTGATCCAGCGGATGTTGCCTGCATTGAGCCGCTGGGTTTTGTATTGATCGTTGAGCACCTGCATGCTGCCCCGGGTGTAGCCGCTGATGTTGGTTACAAGGAAGCGTTCCACCTCATCCCGGAGGTCTTCCAAGGTTTGTTTGTAGGGGGCATATGCCTGCAAAAGTTGTGTGAGGCGCATAAGCATCGGGTTGGAGGAAAGAAAAAGCGAACCAAGCCAAGGGCGCAGAACCGCTTCCAGCTCCCCGTGGGAAACAGGTACAGCCATGGATATTCCTCCTTTCCGAAAAATGAAAAAAGCTATCATGTTACAATTCTACATTATTTGTCATAAATCCTTGTCAAAAATGAAGAAAGTGTCGCAGGGTGGTAATCTTTTCTTTTGAAATGAATATAAAAAGAATATTGTGTAAATTTATGCACACAAACCACCACCGATTGTGGATAAAATTTTTTCATGCACAAGACTTAGAAAGCCACCCTTGATTCTATTGGGGTCGGTTATGCATGCGCTGGAAAAGGGATATGCTTGCAATTTGTGTTGGTTTTTTGGTATGATAAGTCATGCTTTTTCACACGGCGAAGAAGAAAGCCGAAAGAAGTTTTCCATATCGCCGGAAGCTTCTTCAAAGAGCAGATCGCCGCAATTTATCCACATATGATTTGCATAATATACAGAAAAGGTTGGTAAGAGTATGGATGCTAAAAGCATTTGGGAGGGCGCTTGCGCAATTTTGCAGGAAGAGATGGCTCATGTGAGCTACGACACCTGGATTGCCAACGCATTGAAACCTCACGCCCTCATTGGTGACACTTTTGTGTTGGAGTGCATCAATTCGGTGATGCTGGATTTTGGCGTTTCCCGTTTTGCCAACCAGATTCAGAAGGCTGTCAACACCGCCTCCGGCCGGGCGTTGAAACTGGAGATCCTGTGTGAGGGCGCTTTGCAAACCCGGGTAAGGGAGCTGGAAGCCTCCGTTACCGGCAATACCCTTGCCCAGCTGAACCCCAAGTACAACTTTGACACCTTTGTTGTAGGCGGCGGCAACCGGTTCGCCCATGCGGTATCCCTGGCGGTGGCGGAGGTACCTGCCAAGGCATACAATCCGCTGTTTATTTACGGCGGCGTGGGCCTGGGCAAAACTCATCTGATGCACGCCATCGGCCACTATGCCCACGAGCTTTACCCGGATATGAACATCGTTTACATCACCAGCGAGGATTTTACCAATCTGCTCATCAGCGCCATGCAGTCCAACCAGACCCAGGAATTCCGGGATCGGTTCCGCAATGCAGATATCCTTATGGTGGACGATATTCAGTTCATCGCCGGCAAGCAAAGTACTCAGGAGGAGTTTTTCCACACCTTTAACCATCTCCGTGAGGCCGGCAAGCAGATCGTTATGACCAGCGACAAGCCGCCCAAGGAGATCCACCGTCTGGAAGAACGCCTTTGCAGCCGTTTCGAGGGCGGATTGATTGCGGATATCCAGCGTCCGGACTTTGAAACCCGTCTGGCCATCCTGCGCAAGAAGGCTGATTTTGAAAAAATCGTCGTCGGGGATGATATTCTGGAACTCATTGCCGAAAAGATCGATACCAACGTCCGTGAACTGGAAGGCAGCCTGACCCGCCTGACCGCTTACAGCGCCCTTTCCCACCGGCCCATCGATATCCAGCTGGCACGGGAAGCGCTGCGGGAGCTTTTCAATCACAGCGAAAGCCGCAGGGTCACCTGCGATATCATTCAGGAAGCCGTTGCAGAATATTACGGCGTGGATGTAAACGATCTCAAGGGTCCCCGCCGCAGCCACGAGATTGCCGTTCCCAGGCAGATTGCCATGTACCTTACCCGGGAAATGCTGGGGCTCAGCCTTACCAAAATTGGCGAAGCCTTTGGCGGCCGGCATTATACTACGGTCATGGCATCCATTGACAAGGTGGAGGAATCCATCAAGCAGTCTCCCAGCCTTGCCAGCCTGCTGGACGATATCCGCCGGCGGATCAAGGATACCAAGTAATGGCGACCGACAGAAATGCTGCTGCAGCCTTCCGGTGCGGAACGGATGCGGCAGCATTTTTTCCATAGGGTGGGAAAAACAGCCTGCATTGACTGTACAGGCACCTTTTGGTATAATTTAAGGTACGCCATGACAGGAAGGCGTGGAAAGGAAGCTGCCTCTTTGAAAACGATTCCGCTTGTTCCCACAAAAAGCCAGATCAACTCTGCAATTGTGGGTATTACAGTTCTTGGGACATTAGCGCTGCTGATTCCCGGATTCTTTTTCATTGCAGCCTTTGTTATGCCGGTGCTGGTCTGTCCGCTGCTGGGCAGAGCAGACAAAAAGACCGCTGTTTCTTTGGTCGTCTTTATGCTGATTCCTGCGGCAAGCTCCTTTATCCAGACCAATGACTGGCTGCTGGCGCTTGCGGTGCTGTGCACGGTTTTTGCTCCCGCCGTGGTCACCCGCATCCTGCTGAGCGAAAAACCTGCTCTGGGTCTGAAAAACCAAAAGCAATATCTGGCGGCATATGTTTTTTCTGTGCTGATGTTGCTTTTGTGGCTTTCCCACAAGTTTTCCGGAGGCATCATCCAGGGGATGCTGACCCATTTCTGTGCATGGCTGGAAAGCTTACCTTACAAAGCTTCCCTTATGGAGTACCTGGTTTATGGCGGTTTTCTGCCTGAACCCAGCGCCGGGCTTGCCGGAAGCGAAGCGGAAAGGGAACTGATGCTGCTTCTTGGCACAAGGCTGGAAGAAGGGTTGATGACGGCTTTGCCAAAGGTGATCACCTGGACACCGCTGATTGCATCCCTTTTTACGCTGCTTCGGGTAACCTGGGCCAATGGCAGCTTTCTTTTGCTCCGGGACGAGAACCAAAAAGAGGTGACGGTCGCCCGGCCGGTGATTTTTTCCATGCTGGCGCTCCGTTGGCGTACAGTGTTCTGGCTAATTGCGGTGGAGATTCTTTCTGCGCTGATTCTGCTGCCGGCTGGAGGCGCATGGGAGATCCTGGGCGGACTTGTGTTCTGGTCCTGTATGGGTATCCATGCCCTTGCGGGGACGGCTTCGTTCCTGCGCATGATCAAGGGCCAGGATAAGCGTCCGTCACCCTGGAAGGGACTGCTTGCCGGCATTATGCTGGTAATGTGTTACGAGGTCATGGTGTTTTGCCTGCCTCTGGAATACCTTTTCTTTGCAACAGGAAGCAATTCATCAGAGAATAACAAGGAGGAAGAACAATGAAAGTCATTTTGCTCTGCGATGTTAAGGGAACCGGTAAAAAGGATGATATCCTCAATATTTCCGACGGCTATGCCCGCAATTTTCTGTTCCCCCGCAAGTGGGCCGTGGAAGCCACTCCCGGCGCTGTGAAGGAAATCGAACGCAAGCGTGCCAATGAAGCCCGCCTGGAGCAGGAACGCCGTGAAGAAGCCCAGAAGGTGGCCGACAGCCTCAAGGGCAAGATCATCCAGCTGAAGGTGAAGTGCGGCGATACCGGCCGCCTCTACGGCAGCATTACCAATCAGGAAATCGTGGATGCCCTTAAGGAGCAGCACGGCGCTCAGATCGACAAGCGTAAGCTGGAATGCGACCCCATCCGCCAGACTGGCGAATATCCCGTCGTTGTATCCGTATACAATGGCATTAAGGCTAACATGAAGGTAAAAGTAGAGGCCATGTCCAAGTAAGCAACGCTTTCATTCAGAGGATAAGGAGGGATCAGCCATGGAACAGCAGCCGGGACTTATTACCGCCGTGCCGCCAAACAGCATCGATGCGGAGCGGTCTGTTATAGGCGCAGTTCTGCAGGATACCGGCGCAGCCACCCTTGCCTTTGAAACCCTTATGCCAGAAGATTTTTACAGCGCTGAGCACAAGGAAATCTTCGGCGCCATGAGGGAATTGCACATTTCCGGCAGCCCCATCGACGTGATGACGCTCTCCAACGAGCTGAGCCGTCGGGGCACTCTGGACGGTATCGGCGGTGCGGCTTATCTGCTGGAGGCCATCCGCTTTGTGCCCACCACTGCCAATACCCGTACCTATATTGAAATCGTTCAGGAAAAGGCCACCCTGCGCAAGCTCATCGCAGCTTCCCAGGAGATCACCCGACAGTGCTATGCCCAGTCCGACCCTGTGCAGGATGTGCTCCGGAATGCTGAAAGGCAGATCTTCGATATCGTGATGCGGCGCAGCGGCGCAGAAACCCTGATGCCCTTGCAGAAGGTGCTGCTTTCCACCTTTGACCGAATTGAGCAGCAGAGCCTTTTGAAAGGCCGCCTTTCCGGTGTGCCTACAGGCCTTTATGACCTGGACCGTATGCTGACAGGCCTCCATGGAGGCGAGCTGGTGCTGGTGGGTGCGCGCCCTGCCATGGGTAAAACCTCTATGGCGCTGGGAGTTGCACAGTTTGCCGCTACCAAGGGTAAGCGCTGCGTGGCTATTTTCAGCCTGGAAATGCCTGCGGAACAGATCGGTATGCGTCTGCTGTGCTCGGAGGCGGGCGTGAATATGCAGCGTGTCCGCAATGGTATGCTCTCCGACGAGGAATGGGTCAAGCTGGGCGACAGCATCAACGACCTGTCCTCCTGCCGCATGTATGTGGATGACTCCTCCGGCCTTTCGCCCTCGCAGCTCCGAAGCCGTTGCCGCCGTCTGATGATGGAGCAGGGTCTGGATCTGATCATTATCGACTATCTGGGCCTGATGACCACGGACAAGCGTGTGGAAAACCGTCAGCTGGAAGTGAGTGAAATCAGCCGCCAGCTGAAATCCATCGCCCTTGAACTGAAAATCCCTGTGCTGGCGTGCGCCCAGCTGAGCCGTGCGCCCTCCAACCGTGACAACAAACGCCCCTTGCTCAGCGACCTCCGTGATTCCGGTAGCATCGAGCAGGATGCCGACGTGGTCATGTTCCTGCACAGAGAAGGTTACTACGCTACCGCCGGCGGCCCGGAGGACGGCCCCAAGCCGGACGATAACCAGGGCGAGATCATCGTTGCAAAACAAAGAAACGGCCCTATCGGCACCGTGGAGGTGGAGTGGCAGGCAGAGTTTGCCCGCTATACCAACAAACCCGGCACCGTGGTGGCTATGTACGCAGAATAAACCAACAGTAGAAGGAGATGCTTATGGCCCAGCAACCCATTTGTCAGCTGGAAAAGGAGCAGAAGTTTGAAGGGTTTCTGCTGGTGCGCACCGCAGACCAGCGTACCGGCAGCAATGGCTCCAAGTATCTGGACCTGAACCTTGTGGACAAAACCGGCGAGGTAAACGCCAAAGTATGGGATGGCAATGTACCCTGCCCCATGCCCGGAAGCATCATCAAGGTGCGGGGCACCACGCTGGAATACAACGGAAGACTGCAGCTGCGTGTGGAACGCATCCGCACCGCCGAGGACAGCGACCCGGTGGATCTTTCTCTGCTGGCCCCCTGTGCTCCGGAAAAGCCCGAAGATATGTACCGGGAACTGGTGGAAACCGCACAGAATTTCCAGACCGAGTCCATCCGAAGGCTCACGCTGGATCTGCTTCGGCAGTACGAAAGCAGGCTTTTGTATTTCCCTGCTGCTCAGAAAATCCACCATGCGGAAAGGGGCGGACTTCTGCACCATACCACGGGTATGCTGCGGCTGGCCAAGCTGATCGTTCAGCAGTACGATTTTCTCAATCAGGATCTGTTGTTTGCAGGCGTGATCCTTCACGACCTGTGCAAGACCGAGGAAATGGATTCCAGCGATATGGGCGTTGTGAAGGATTACAGCGCCGAGGGCCTGCTGCTTGGGCATCTGGTGCTGGGCGTGACCCGCATCCAGGAAGCGGCAAACCGTCTGGGAATTTCCGGCGAGGTGGTGCTGATGCTCCAGCACATGATGCTCAGCCACCATGGCGAGCCTGATTTTGGCAGCCCCCGCAAGCCCATGTTCCCCGAGGCTGAAGCGCTGCACTGGATCGATCTTTTGGATGCACGCATGAACGAGATGCAGGGCGCAATAGCCAAATTGAAGCCCGGCGTATTCAGCGAGAAGATCTGGTCCCTTGACCGGCGGCTGTACCATGTGCGCTATGAGGAGCTGGACTGCGAAAATCAGCAGAATCCTTGACGGAATAGCCTGTTAAATGTTACAATAAAATGACAATGTGAAGAAATCTTCTTTGCAATTCGTTTTATGATGGCAGAGGATACTCTGATAGGAGGAACGATGCATGAAACGTCGCTTACTGATCGCACTTTGCCTGCTTATGATGCTTGTTGTGCTGACTGGCTGCAGCAGCGATAAACCTGGCAAGAACCAGCAGATTTTTGCCGAGGCTACTCAGTACCTGGGCCCGGTTACTGTAACGGATACCCCCGCCCCTGTGGTGGTAGAGCCCCAGGATGAACCCAGCGTTTTTGATGAAAATCCCTACGATGTGGACTTCACCGCCGAGGATGCCCTTGCCGAGGAAAACCTGGTGGATCCCTTTGCAGAGGAAGGATACGGCGAAGATCCCTACGCTGCTTACGCTCAGCCCGAAGGCACGGTATACCCCTATGCGGGCAGCACACCCATCCCGCTGCTGCCTGTGGATATGCCTTCGCCGACGCCCCGGGGTCCTCTCACATTCAGCTATGCCAGCTATACCTCCGGCAGCCTTGGTATTACTTTTGAGGCACCCAGCGGCTGGCTTGTGGACGATTCCCTGTCTGATGTATTCGTGCTGACGGAGCCTGAAACCGAAATGCACGATGGCTATCAGTGCACGCTTACCTTCTACGCCGTTCCCGTCAATACCAATTATGACGAGGGCGACCTGAAGAAGGAAGTGTCTCAGCGGCTCAAATCCATTGGCTCGCTGAACTTTGTGGAATGGAAGCCCAGCACTGTGGATAAGCGCCACCTGATGGGCGCAAACGGTTACTATGGCAATTACTCCGGCACGTTGGCCAACGGCGTGGATGTAGGCGGCCGTATCCACTATGCCTGCAAGGATGGCAAGCTCTACGGCGTGGAAGTATCCTATCCGCTGGCTTATAAGGATGATTACATGGAAGTGTTCTATCACATCCGTGATACCATCGCTCCCCGCTAAATCAAATGTAAATACACCCCCGTCATCTCCGGCATAGGCCTGGGAGACGGGGGTGTTTTCTGATTTTGTTCTCTTTTTCGGGATTGAGCGTAAATACTGTTCATTTCTTTCGGAAAATGATATAATGATAAATTAGTATAGCTTACCCTGCTGTACCGAGCGAAAGCAAAGCCACTGCCAGTCCTTTGAAACGAGGTGACCGTAATGCTGACCTACATCACAAATGAATGCATGCCTTTGGAGAAAATGTTGGCCCGTATGCAGAAACAGCATCCCGGCGACAGCTACCTTTTGGTCAAGAAGGCCTATGAATTTGCGGAGCAGGCCCACAGCGGACAGGTGCGCAAAAGCGGCGAGCCCTATTTTATCCATCCTGTATCCGTGGCCAGCATTCTTACTGACCTGATGATTGACGCACCCACTGTGGCTGCGGGTTTTTTGCATGATACGGTGGAGGATTGCCCGAATATCACCCTCGACACCCTCCGGCAGGAATTTGGCGACGAGGTGGCTCAGCTGGTGGACGGCGTGACCAAGCTGGACAAGCTGGATTTTACCAACCGGGAGGAACAGAAGGCCGAGAGCCTGCGCAAGATGATCCTGGCCATGAGCAAGGATATCCGGGTGGTGGTTATCAAACTGGCGGATCGGCTGCATAACATGCGCACGCTGCGCTTCCAGTCCGAGGAGCGGCAGAAGGCCATCGCTCACGAAACGCTGGATATTTATGCCCCGCTGGCACATCGCCTTGGCATCAACTCCATCAAGAGTGAATTGGAGGATCTCAGCTTTAAATATATCGATCCCCAGGCATTCCATGAGATTGCTCAAAAGGTCGGCCTGCGCCGCACAGAGCGGGAGGAAAGCATCCGCATGGTTATCTCCCAGCTGTCGGACAAGCTGGATCAGCAGAAGATCAAGTACGAGATCGACGGCAGGCCCAAGCATCTTTATTCCATCTACAAAAAAATGCACGGGCAAGGCAAGACTTTCGACCAGATTTATGACTTGATCGCCGTGCGTGTGCTGGTGGATTCCGTCCAGGACTGCTACACGGTGCTGGGCATTGTACACGTTCTGTGGAACCAGATTCCGGGCCGTTTCAAGGATTATATCAGCGTGCCCAAGGGCAATATGTACCAGAGCCTGCATACCACCGTTATCGGCGGCAGAAAGATGCCCTTTCCTTTTGAAATTCAGATCCGCACCTGGGAAATGCACCGCATTGCCGAATTCGGCGTGGCTGCACACTGGCGCTACAAGGAGGGCAGCAGCGACGGCTCGCTGGATTCCAAGCTCTATTGGCTCAGGCAGATTCTGGACTGGCAGGGCGATACCCGTGACAGTCAGGAGTTTATCGACAGCCTGAAGACGGATCTGTTCAGCGAGGAAGTGCTTCTGTTCACACCCAAGGGAGATATTATCTCCATGCAGCGAGGCGCAACGCCTATTGATTTTGCCTATCGCATCCACTCGGATGTGGGTAACCACTGCATAGGTGCAAAGGTGAACGGTCGCATTGTAACGCTGGATTCCGAACTACAGACCGGCGACCGGGTGGAGGTTATCACCTCAGCATCCTCCAAGGGCCCCAGCATGGACTGGCTCAAAATGGCCCGTACCCAGCAGGCCAAAGCAAAAATCCGCCAGTTTTTGAAGCGTGAGCTTCGGGGCGAAAACGTGGTCCGGGGTCGTGATATGCTGGAAAAGGAGGCCAAGCGCCGGGGTGTGGATCTATACGCCCTTACCAAACCGGAGTATTACGATGGCATCCTGAAACGGTATGCCTTTGCA
Source organism: Clostridiales bacterium (assembly GCA_015056145.1). GTDB lineage: Bacteria > Bacillota > Clostridia > Christensenellales > Aristaeellaceae > Limiplasma. The sequence continues at coordinate 429,710 of SVGY01000001.1, read as the reverse complement.
GAACTGGAAGATATCTACGGCGCCGTGGGCTACGGCGGTATCGCCAGCGCATATGTGGTCAGCCGTTTGCTGGAAGAACAGCGCAAAACGGAAACACAGGTTGCGCCCAAAGTGCAGGAGGTCAGCCGGGAAGATATCAACAAGCAGCTTGGCAAACCCTCCCACGGCGTGTATGTAAAGGGCGAAAGTGGCATGCTGGTTCGTTTTGCCCGCTGCTGCAACCCTGTGCCCGGCGATGAGATCATCGGTTACATCACCCGTGGCCGGGGCGTAACGGTGCACAAAACCGACTGCCCCAATGCCAACAATTCCGCTGAGCAGGAGCGTATGGTAGAGGTCAGCTGGGCTTCCACCGAAGCGGGCGAGGCCTTCAACGCCTCCATCAATATCATTGCATACGACCATGTAAGCCTCCTGGGCGAACTGGCCATGTGCATCGGCAACATGAATATCCCTATTGTGGCGGTGTCCGCAAAGCGGGATGAAAGAAAGAAAACCTGCGTTATTACCATGGTGGTGCAGGTGCGCAGCAGGGAAATGCTGGACCGGCTTTTTGTCCAGCTCCGCAAGCGCAGCGATATTGTGGAGGTCTATCGTTCGGCCTCCTGAGGAAAGGCAGGGATCACCATGCGTTGTGTGATTCAGCGTGTTTCAGAAGCCTCCGTCCGGGTGGACGGCGAGGTCATCGGGCAGATTGGCCCGGGTTATGTTGCCCTTATCGGTGTGGAAGTGGAGGACACGGATGCCGATCTGGACTACATTGCAAAAAAGGTCTCCGGGCTTCGCATCTTTGAGGATGAAAACGGAAAGATGAACAAATGTCTTGCGGACGTTCAGGGCGCAATTCTCGCCATCAGCCAGTTTACCCTTTTTGGGGACGCACGGGGCGGCAGGCGGCCCAGCTTTATCACCGCTGCAAGGCCGGAGCTGGCTGTACCCATGTACGAAAAAATAGTTGAACGTTGGCGCAGCGAGGGCATCACAGTGGAAACCGGCCGGTTTGGGGCGGATATGAAAGTAAGCCTTATCAACGACGGCCCGGTGACGATCCTTCTGGACTCCCGGAAGATTTTTTGATGATAGCGGAGTGATTGTTTTGCAGGCACAAATTGAGATCGTAAAAACCGGAACCATGGACGAAAACTGCTATTTTGCTGTGAATCCCGATACGCAGGAACTCTTCATCGTGGATCCGGGCGATGATGGCCAGAAGATTATTCAGGCAGTCAGCCAGCGCAAGCCTGTGGCAGTGCTGCTCACCCACGGCCATTTTGACCACATCGGCGCAGTGGATGAAGTATGCAGTCATTTTGGCATCCCTGTATATATTCACGAACTGGATGCAGAAAAGCTGATTGATCCCGTGAAAAATGAGAGCGGAACCATGGAAAGGCAAGTGGTGGTTCATACTGTGCCCAAAACCCTGGTGGATAAACAGGAACTGCTTTTGGGCGGTATCCGGGTGCAGGTGGTTCACACCCCCGGTCACAGCAAGGGCAGCTGCTGCTACATGGTAGGGGAGGAGCAGTGTGTTTTCACCGGCGATACGCTGTTTCTCGGCGGTTACGGCCGTACGGATTTCTGGGACGGCAGCTTCAAGGACCTGAAGCAGAGCCTTCGCATGCTTCTCTTTCTTGAGCCAAAGCGCATCGCTTACCCCGGCCATGGGGATTTCACCTACGCAGGCAGATAACGGAAGGATTTTTCGCTATGATTGATATCGGACGGGCGGTTCTCATTACGCCCCTTGACAGCCTCGGAAACGAGCTTTGCGAAGTGGCAAGGCTGTTTTATCATGCAGAATGCTTTTTGATCAACCCGGAAAAGGACGAGATCCAGCAGGATGATTTTGTAATCCTGCATCAGTTTGAACAGAAAGGGCAGGAATGCTTGAGCCGCTTTGTGATTGGCACAGAAGTAATGGAAAAGGCTTCCTTCCTGCCTGAGGTGGAACCGGAACGGCAGGAATTGCTGGCCAAACGCTGCATCAAAAGGCTGAGCAAAATTAACCTCTACGAGCTTTTGAAAAAAATCACCGGCCATCAGCCTCCCTGGGGTTCCCTTACCGGTATCCGGCCCACACGGCTTATTTACGAAAAGCTGAGCCAGGGTTGCAGCATGGAGGAAGCTTGTAAGGGGGTTATGCAGGAGTTTGACGTTTCTGCGGAAAAGGTGGATCTGCTCCGGCGCATCGTTCAGGTGCAGCAGACACTGCCGGAACCTGCTGCCAACGAGGCGGACCTGTATGTATCCATCCCCTTCTGCCGTACCCGTTGCGCCTATTGCTCCTTTCCCGGCGAGGCCGTGGGCAAGGGCAAGCTGGTGGGCCCCTATCTGGAAGCCCTGCACCGGGAAATTGAAGAAGCACGGGATATGTTTGGCAGATGCGGATTGAAGCTTCGGGCGGTATATGTGGGCGGAGGAACGCCCAGCGCCCTCAACGAGGAGCAGTTTTCAGCCCTGATGGAAAAGATTATGGCGCTGTACCCGGATGCCTGCGAATACACCGTGGAGGCCGGACGGCCCGATACCATCACCCGGGGCAAACTGGAAACCCTGAAACGCCTGGGCGTTGACCGCATCAGCATCAACCCCCAGACCATGAATGACGAAACCCTCGTGCGTATCGGCAGGGATCATACTGCCGCCCAGACGGTAGAGGCCTTTGAACTGGCCCGGGAGATGGGCTTTACCAACATCAACATGGATGTGATCGCAGGCTTGCCCGGCGAGGGTCTGGAGGAATTCCGCCATACCATGGACGAGATCCTTCGCCTGAAACCGGACAGCCTGACAGTGCACACCTTGGCCATCAAGCGTTCCAGCAGGCTGAATCTTGAAAAATACCCCCTCCCGGATGCCGCCATGACTGCGGAAATGGTTCGGATGGGGGAGGAGACCGCATCGCTGCTGGGCATGGAACCCTACTACCTCTACCGCCAGAAGTATATGGCCGGCCAGCAGCAGAACGTGGGCTATGCCACACCCGGCAATGCCTGCCTTTACAATATCGACATGATGGAGGAAACAGGCTCCGTGATTGCAGTGGGAGCCGGCGCTATCTCCAAACGGGTGTACTCCGACCGGGAGCTGCGCATTGAGCGGGCTCCCAATGTGACCAATGTGACGGTATATATCGACCGGATTCCTGAGATGATCCGTCGAAAGGAAGAACTTTTCAAGGCTTAATACAAAGGAGGGGCAACCATGGCAAAGAATATCCTTGTAGCTCTGGATCAGGGTACCACGTCCAGCCGTGCCATCGTGTTTGATATGCACGGAAGAACGCTGGCCTCCCATGCTATCGAGTTCCGGCAGTACTACCCTCAGCCCGGCTGGGTGGAGCACGACCCGGATGACATCCTCAATACCCAGGTGGCTGCCCTGCGCAAGGCCGTGGAAATGAGCGGCGTGGATGTGCAGGATATCGCTGCCATCGGCATTACCAATCAGCGGGAAACAACCCTTCTTTGGGAAAAGGATACGGGCCGCTGCGTTCACAATGCCATCGTGTGGCAATGCCGCCGCACAGCTCCTTATGTGGAAAAACTGAACCGGGAAGGCAAAGCGGATATGATCCGCCAAAAGACGGGCCTTGTGCCGGATGCCTATTTCAGCGGTACCAAGCTGGCCTACCTGCTGGATACGCTGAACCTTCACGAACGTGCAGCCCGGGGCGAACTGTGCTTTGGCACTGTGGATACCTTTCTGTGCTGGAATCTGGTGGAAGGCCGTCCCCATGTGACGGATGCCACCAACGCAGGCCGCACTATGCTTTTCAACCTGCACACCCAGAACTGGGATGATGAGCTGCTTGAGATGCTGAACATACCCCGGGAAGTGCTGCCGGAGGTTGTGGACAGCGCCCATGTGGTGGGCATGCTGCGCCCGGAAATTCTGGGGCGTCCCATTCCCGTTGCAGCCATGGCTGGCGACCAGCACGCCTCCCTGTTCGGCCAGGCCTGCTTTGAGCCGGGTATGGTCAAGAATACCTATGGCACCGGCTGCTTCATGCTGATGAATACCGGCGATACTCCTGTGGAAAGCAAAAACGGCCTGCTTACCACCATGGCATGGCGGCTGGACGGCAAGCCCACCTATGCGCTGGAAGGCAGCGTATTCATGGGCGGCGCAACGGTGCAGTGGCTCCGGGATGAGATGCAGCTTATTTCCACAGCGGCGGAAAGCGAGCAGCTGGCGGCCAGCGTGCCGGATACTGCAGGCGTGTTCCTTGTGCCGGCCTTTACCGGTCTTGGCGCACCTTACTGGGATATGTACAGCCGGGGTATCATCGTGGGCATTACCCGGGGTGCCAGCCGGGCACATATCGTCCGGGCGGCGCTGGAAGCCATCTGTTACCAGAGCTTCGACCTCTACAATGCTATGGTTGCGGATCGTGGCGGCCAGAAACCCGTTCAGATGAACGTTGACGGTGGCGCCAGCGCAAATAGCTTCATGATGCAGTTTCAGGCAGATATCATGGGCGTGAACGTGGTCAGACCAGTGGTGCTGGAAACCACCGCCTTGGGCGCAGCTCTGCTGGCAGGTATCGGCGTCGGTCTCTTTGGCAGCAAGGAGGAAGCTGCTTCCATGGTAAAACCCGATCTCACGTTCACTTCCCAGATGGACGAGGGTCGCCGGGAGCAGCTTGTGCACGACTGGCACCGTGCAGTGGACCGCTCCAGGGCATGGGTGGAAGAGCGCTGAAAAATTCTCATTGAATTTTCACAAAATTTTTAGACAGCATAAAGCTGCTTTCAGACCGTTCTTCTTTTCTTGACAGGGAAAATATGCTATAATCTATTCGCTGGGAAACAAATGAAAGAACGACCCGGCTATGATAAAAGGAGTAACTGACGTGAGCAGAAAGAACAAGAAAAAAACCGGCAACGGTGCCGGAACGATTTCCTTTGGTACGGTATTTCTCATTCTCGCTGGAATTTTCGGATTCAGCGGTTTGATTAAGCTGCTGGTTTTTCTTGGGCTGAGCGCACTGGTTGGCAGTGTTGTACGCATTATGGCCCAGGGGCTTGATACCACCACGCAGGATCAGAAGCGCCAGATGGAAAAAGAAGCTCAGGAAGCTGCGCAGGCAGCAGCCGAGGCAGAAAAACGGCGCAAGGCCGATGTTCTGGAACAGATCAAAAGCGATACCGGCAGCAGCGAGGTGGACGAACTGCTGGCAAGGGGCCGCAGTGTAATCCAGCAGATTCGCCGTGAAAACGACCTGATTCCCGACGCATCCCTTTCTGCCAAGTTGGATACCTTGGAAAAAATGTGCGGCAGCATTTTCCAGGCCGTATACGCAGACCCCTCCAAGGCCGGGCAAATCCGCAAATTTATGGATTACTATCTGCCCACAACCCTCAAGATGGTGCGCAGCTACCGCATGATCGACGAGCGCAACGTGCCCCTTGAGGAGGCCCAGTCTGCCAAGCGTCGCATCGACGAAGCCCTGGGCGTGGTAAACAGCGGCTGTCAGAAAATGCTGCGCAACCTCTACAAGGACGATATGCTGGATATCACCACGGATATCGATGTGCTGGAGCAGATGCTCAAGCGTGACGGACTTACGGAGAGCGAGCTGGAAGTAGCTGCCCAGCAGGCCAAGCAGGCAGCCAAGCTGGATGCTGAACTGATGCGCCAGCGCCAGCAGCAGATGGCTCAGCAGGCACAAGCCGCTCAGGCTCAGCAGATGCAGGCCGTTCCCGCACAGCCTGTTCCCACCTTTGACAGCGGCGTTAAGTCGGCTGTGACCAATGCCTACCAACAGGCCCAGCAGCATGTGCCCAGCGCCCCCACCCTTACCGGAATCTACTATCCCTCCTATGGCGGGCAGGCCATGGCCCAGGCCCCTCAGAAGGATCAACAGTAATAAATGCTTTTCACATACATCATGAAGGAGGAACCAAGCAATGACCGATATCAACAACACCCCCGCCACCAACGAAGTTCCTTTCGCTCCCGCTACCACCCCCAGCTTCCCCACTCTGACCCTCGAGCCCGCTATGGCTCAGCAGGCAGCTCCCGCAGAGCAGACTGCAACTACTGTTGCTGCCAACAGTGCCGCTCAGGCTGCAGCCCAAGCCGTGCAGGAAATCGATACTTCCATGCTGACGGAAGAGGAAAAGCGCAGCGTTGAGGAATTCGTGGATAAGATCGACGTGAACAACACCGATCATGTGCTGCTTTACGGTGCTGATGCCCAGAAGAAGATCTCCGATTTCAGCGAGAGCGCTCTGCAGACCATCCGCACCAAGGATACCGGCGAAGTGGGCAACATGCTGGTGGGCCTTGTAAACGAAATCAAGGGTTTCGGCGCTGCTGCTGAAAAGCCCTCCGGCATCCGTGGCCTGTTCTGGGACGCCAAGAAGGCCGTCAACGACATGCAGACCAAGTACCAGAAGGTGGATGCCAATGTGGATGTTATCGCCACCCAGCTGGAAAAGCACCAGGTGCAGCTGCTCAAGGACGTGAGCATGTTTAATCACCTGTACGATATGAACACCCAGTATTTCAAGGAACTGACCATGTACATCATCGCTGGCGAGAAGAAGCTCCAGCAGATTCGTGGCGGCGAGCTGGCTGATCTGTCCCGCCGTGCAGCCGAAACCGGCGATGCAATGGATGCCCAGAAGGCAAACGACCTGGCAGCCAACTGCGATCGTTTTGAGAAGAAGCTCCACGATCTGAAGCTGACCCGTCAGGTGGCCCTGCAGATGGCTCCTCAGATCCGCCTGCTTCAGAACAACGACAGCCTGCTGGTGGAGCGTATCCAGAGCACCCTCAGCAATACCCTGCCCCTGTGGAAGAGCCAGATTGTTATCGCACTGGGCATGCACCGCAGCCAGGAAGCCTTGAAGGCCCAGAGCGCCGTGACCGACATGACCAACGAGCTGCTCAAGAAGAATGCCGAAGCTCTCAAGGTGGGCACCATCCAGACCGCCAAGGAAGCAGAGCGTGGCATCATCGACCTGGAAACCCTCAAGAAGACCAACCAGGATCTGATGGATACCATTTCCGAAGTGATGCGTGTACAGCAGGAAGGCCGTTCCAAGCGTCTGGAAGCCGAGCGGGAAATGGCCATTATGGAAGGCGATCTGAAGAAAAAGCTGCTTGAAATGCACTGATGATTCTTTGGTGATTCTCCCTTTGTTTTTGAAAGGATTCGTATAAGATGAAAAAACTTTCCGCAGGTATGAGCATTTTGATCACCGTGGTGTTGATTCTTGCCGGTTTGTGCCTTGGCGCAGTGCGGGGTTTCAACAAGGAACGGGCAGAGGTCATCGGCCTTCTTGACGGCAAGAGCGGCCTTTCTGATGCGCTGATGTACCGTGGCGCAGACGGCATGAACCTGTATGCAGTGGCAGAGCGGCATATTCCCGGCACTCAGGAGCTGGAGGAGCTGCGCAGCGTTTCTGCGGGCATGACAGCGCCTGGCGGCACCCTTGCGGAAAAGCAGGAGCTGGACGGGAAGCTGGACGGATGCGTTTCTGCGGTGCTCCTGCTTCTGGAAGGAACGGAAAGCTATCAGGCCAGCCAGCGTGATCAGCAGTATGTAACCATGCTGAAAAACGATATGTCGGAGCTTTCAGGCCACAGCTACTACACCGAGTATTCCGCTGCCGCAGAGGCCTTTAATCAAAAGCTGGAAAGCTCGCTGATGGGCAAGCTGGCCTCCCTGCTGGGCGTGAAGCCCTGCAACGGAACCCAGAGCCTTGCAGGCAAACAGATGAATGTGCGCCTCCCTGAAAAGCGGGGAGTTGTTACCGACGACGCCAATGTGCTGGATGCCCGAACCATTGAGGATATCGAAGAATATGCCGATATGGTGGAGGATGAAACCGATGTGAACATTCACGTTGCCATGGTGCATTTTACCGACGGCATGGACGTGAAGAAATACGGCGATGCTCTGTTTGAAAAGTGGGATCTGGAAGAAGAGGATATGCTGATTCTGGGCGTCATCGGTCAGGATGACTTTACCATGATCCTGGGCAAGGACGTGGAAAAGAAGCTGAGTGCCTCCGGTGTGGATAACCTGCTGTATACCTCCACCTCTTTCAGCAGCCTGTTTGCAGCCCAGCAATACGATGCTGCCCTGGGAAACCTGTTTGCGGGCATGATCAGCCTGCTTAACAAGGAATACCGTGAGGATATGGAAATGGATGGTCTCTTTGAACACGTCACCGGCCTGGCCGCTGGCGGTCAGAGTACTTATGGCTCCGCAGCCTGGTCGGAAACCCTGAGCAACTTCGGCAATGCAGATTCCGGAGAAGAAGGAAACGGTCTTACCGCCGTACACTGGATTCTCCTCATTGGCTTGCTGCTGATCATCATCAACGGCAGCGACCCTGTTCGCAAGGCAAAGCGTAATCGCCGCCGTCGCTGATCTTACAAAAGTTTCCACACAAAGAAGGGAATATTTTGAAACTCTATCTGAAAGGATTGAGGCACGGGGTACCCATAGCCATTGGGTACCTTTCCGTGTCTTTCGCCTTTGGTATACAGGCAACAAATGCAGGTCTCACCTCCTTGCAGGCCATCCTGATCTCACTGATGAATGTGACCAGTGCAGGTCAGCTGGCAGGTCTTAATCTGATGATAAGCGGCGCAGGGATGATTGAGATGGCGCTGACACAGCTGACCATCAACCTGCGCTATGCGCTTATGAGCCTCAGCCTGAGCCAGAAGCTGGATAAAACCATGACGCTTCCTCACAGAATGCTGCTGTCCTTCTGCAACACGGATGAGGTGTTTGTGGTTGCGTCTCAGCAGCCGGGCAAGGTGGGCAGAGCCTACCTCTACGGCCTTACCAACGGTCCGTTTTTCGGCTGGGTTCTGGGTACGGCGCTGGGAGCGCTGGCAGGCGGACTGCTGCCGGAAAACGTGAGCGCTGCGCTGGGCATTGCCATTTACGGCATGTTTATTGCCATTGTGCTGCCGCCTTTCCGCCGCAACAAGGAAGTGCGCATCGTACTGCTGATCTCCGTGGCTATGAGCTGCATAATCAGCCTTGTACCGCTGTTTCAGTTTATTTCCGGCGGTTTCCGCATCATTCTTTGCGCCATTACCGCCTCTGCCATCGGGGCGTGGCTGATGCCCATGCCCGATGAGGAAAACGAAGCAGAGGAGGCGCTGGAATAATGGACTGGATGATCTTTTTTCAATATGTTCTGGTGATGGCGGGCGTGACCTATCTCATCCGCATGATTCCTTTGGCAGCCGTGCGGGGCAAGGTGAAAAGCCGCTTCCTGCGTTCCTTTCTCTATTATGTGCCCTACGCAGTGCTTGGCGCCATGACCTTTCCGGATATATTTTCCAGTACAGGAAACCTGTTTTCTGCGCTGGCTGGTACTGTTGTTGCACTGGTGCTGGGCTATTTTGAAAAAAGCCTGCTCACCGTGGCTGCTTCCGCCTGCGCAGTGGCTTATGCCGTTGGTTTGTTTTTGTAAAAAAACGTTGCCAATACCTGCAAATAAATATTGGTTCGGGTATTGCAATTTGATCAAAGGCGTGTTACAATATCAAATGCGACTGAATGAATACCAAGGAGGTGAAAGACGTTGCCCAATATCGAGTCCGCCAAGAAGCGCGTGAAGGTCAGCGAAAAGAAGAACCTTCAGAACCGCATCGTTAAGACGAAGGTGAAGACCGCCATCAAGAAGTTTGAATCGGAGGTCGCTCAGAACCCCGCGAATGCCGGTGCACAGTACAGTGTCACCACCTCCGCTATCGATAAAGCCGCAGTTAAGGGCGTTATCCACAAGAATGCCGCTAACCGCAAGAAGGCTCGTCTGGCCAAGAAGCTGGCTAATGCGCAGTAATCGGCTGTAGATGCAGTTTATAAAAAGCAGAAGGAAGACCTTCTGCTTTTTATATTGCCTGTTTTTATACCGGAAGGTTGCTGTCAGGGCCGGAAGTGTAGGTGTTATCAGCACTGAAGAGCAGATTCAGATTATTTCCCCCGGCTGTAATCAGGGTTTTTGCCACCTTGAGCATAATGGCACGGTTTTTTTCCGGTACCCGCTTTATGGCAGAGAGCACCGCCGGGAAATGCATCAGCGCACCAACCGCTATTTCTTTAAGAGTGCGGGCTTTTGTTGCTTCGATAATATCAAAGAGAGTATCCACCACAATGCGTCGTTCCTCCTTGGAACAACCTGCCAGAAAATCGTGGAAGGTCTGATCCGCAAAAAGGCCTGCGGCGCTCAGTTTTTCCTTGGTGATGAACTGGCCGTCCTCAATGTGCCACAGAAAGGGGTTGTGCTGGGAAATGCTGATGCCGTCGCTGTCAATAACGGTATAATCCTCGTGATAGTTCAGCAGCATGCCAACCACCGAGGCTTCCGGAACATAAGAACGAATCCTGTCTGAAATGGCGGCGTATTCGGGGCTTGCGAAGGTATCATCATCCACACCGGGGCCGTCAAAGGAATATACCTGCCGAATGCGAGGCCGAAGGTCGGCCGGGATGTGTGCGGCAGAATATACCGCCAGGTTTCCGCCCTTGGAATGGCCGCAAACGTATAGATGGGGATACATGTAGCAAGCCCTGATGAGGAACGCCAGCGCATCGGTCTGGGCAGGCACAGGGCTTTCAAAGGCCATGTTGAAGTCTTCCTTCCAGCCGACAACGGTGGAATCCGTACCTCGGAAGGCCACAACGGCAGTAACGGGATTCAGCTGGAATATGGCGCCTGCAAACTGCCTTTCATAGGCCGCATCAAACCGGGACTCAAAATAGCGTAGCTCCACCTGTGAAAAGCGCAGGGCGGATGCGGCCGCTTGCCACAATCGCCATCGCTGGCGTGCCATATCCCCTTCCGGGGGCATTGGCCCGGGATAGATCTGGGCGGTCAGCCATCCCAGGGGCGCAGGAAGAGAAGCGGCAGGAAGCCTTTCCAGCGGACAGTGTACCAGCATGGAAAAAATCAACGAGTCAATGGGTCCGGGCGGCATTGAAGCAAAGGCATATTTGCCACGGGAACGCAGGTAATCAAACATAGCGGCCCTCCAGAACAGAGTATCTGTACACCCAGTATACTCAACATGTCCGCAAATGACAACTGCCTGCTGTGAATTGTGGCAGGAAGAACCAAGTAGAAAAAGTATGAGAAACAGCTGTAATGTAAAGAAATTTGGAAAAATCTTTGCATTTAGGGACTGTTCATGCTATAATACCCGTGTTGCCCAGCTATGTAATGCGGTTCTGGTTCCTTTCCCCATTGGGCGGAAGCATGGAAACCCACGACCAAGTGACTTCAGCCATGGGAAAACAATCATCATTGGAGGGAACCAACATGTTTGAAGACAAGACCCTTACGTGCCGTGATTGCGGCAAGGAATTCGTATTCACCGCTTCTGAACAGCAGTTCTTTGCGGACAAGGGATTCCAGAACGATCCTACCCGTTGCCACGAGTGCCGTGTTGCCCGCCGCAACCGTGAGAACCCCAACCGTGCCGAGCGTCAGATGTTTGACGTGATCTGCGATGGCTGCGGCAATCCCACTCAGGTGCCTTTCCAGCCCAAGGGCGATCGTCCTGTGTACTGCCGCGCTTGCTTTGAAGCTAACCGCAACCAGTACTAATTGATCCATAAACACCCTCCCTGTCAGTGGCAGAGAGGGTGTTTTTTTATGCGGTTTTACAGGTCGTCCTGATCCTGTACAGGATCGCCGCCATCCTTAGCCATGCCCGTGTAGCTGCCCAGCACATCCGTACTTTCGTATTCATCAGCCATGTGCGCCATGTCGCAAATTTTGCTGGGATCCAGTTTGTTTTTGGGGGTCATGAGATATCGCTCCTTTCGGAAAATGGTCAAACGAAATTTTCCCCAAAATGCAGATTTTTATTCTGTTATCTTCGACAGCCTTCCCTGAAGGAAAAGGGGAGGTTTTTGTTTATGCATGTCGTATGCAACAATTATCTTGCGCTGCAAAAGCAAAAAAGATGGAAGAATGCTGGATTCCTATGCATAAGCTCCCATTTTTCGGCAAAGGATAGAAGTGACGGGTACACGAATACTGTTTGTATATCCAAAGGAGGTGGGCTTATGCAAAGCCTGAAGGAACGCTATGGTAGCGTGACGGTGGCGCTGTCGGGAGAGCTGGATCATTGTAATGCACCTAAAGTACGCAGACAGCTGGACGACCTTTTGGAGGATGGGGATGTCCTTCATCTTTGCCTGGATTTAAAAGACCTGACGTTTATGGATTCGTCAGGCATCGGGGTGCTTTTGGGAAGGCTGAGGCTTTTGCAGCAGCGTGGCGGCAGCCTGAGTGTAAGAAATATGTCGGAGCCGGTTGCGAAACTGTTCTACCTGACGGGGTTACAGCGTGTTATCGGCATTGACAACCAGCAAACGGGAGGCGCAGAATAATGCAAAACCAGATAGAAGTAAACTTTTCGGCATGCCCTCAGAACGAATCTTTTGCCAGGGTAGTAATTGCGGCTTTTGCGGTGCAGCTGAATCCAACCCTGCCGGAAATGGCGGATATCAAAACCGCCGTCAGCGAGGCGGTGACCAACGCCATCGTGCACGGATATCAGAACAAAGGCGGAATGGTCACTTTGAAAGCAGAGTACTGCGACCGGCGCATGCTGACGGTGACCATTGAGGATCGGGGCTGCGGTATCGAAGATGTGGAAACCGCCATGCAGCCCTTTTATTCCACCGGAGACGGCGCAGAAAGAAGCGGTATGGGGTTTTGCGTAATGCAGACATTTATGGATGCCGTGGATGTGAAAAGTCAGCCTGGGGAGGGCACCACGGTAATCATGCGCAAATATATCACCGGCGAGGTGGGATTGCATCGTGAGCGAATGCTTGATGAAATCAGCTGATCCCAGCCAGGACAGGGCACATTTCGGGCTGGCGGTATACTGCGCAAAACGCTTTGCTGCCAGAGGCATTCCCATGGAGGAACTCATCGGCGAGGCGGAGGCAGCCCTTTTGTGGGCCGCTGCGCGCTTTTGCCCGGAGAGGGGTGTGCGCTTTGCCACATATGCCATTCCATTTGTTTTGGGGGCGTTGCAGGATCTGTGCAGAAGGAATACGCCGTTGTATGTACCCAGGCGGGAATTGCGCATTCTGTGCGCCGTGGATGGCCTCCGGGAGGAAATGCGATGCAGCATGGGGCGGGAGCCATCGGTGGAGGAACTGGGCAAAAGGGCGGGTGTTCAGCCTGAAAAGCTGGCTTCCATGCTGGAAGGCAGGGAGCGGATGCGGGCCAGCGTATTAAGCCCGGCTGTAGTGGAGGAAATGTGCGGGGAGGAGGCGGGCTTTGAAAACCGCATCCTGCTGAAAGATGCACTCCGTTCCCTGGGAAAACCCTATGCCCAGGTGCTATGGCTCCGTTTTTTTGCAGGGCTTACCCAAAACGAGATAGCAAACAGATTCAAGGTTTCCCAGGCGCAAGTAAGCCGCTGGGAAAAAATCGGAAAAGAAAAGCTTCGGGAATGCCTCTGAGAGCATAACGCCAGACTGTCACCGACAGCCTGGTGTTTTTTATTTGTGAAAAGAGCGCACACGGGGCAAGCCGTGCTTAGCCATTACAGTTCTGCAACGGCGGATGGAAAGCAGCGATGTTTTACAACACCGTTACATCCTCCAGGGAGAAATTATGCTACAATGCTTTTATGGGAGGTATTGATAATGGCTGATATACTCGTTGCCGATGACGAAGTGATGATCCGTGAGATGCTGGCCCGGCATTTGAAGCTGGCGGGGCATACCTGCCATATGGCTGCTGACGGAACAGAAGCCCGGAGGCTGCTTTCCGGCCAGGCAATAGATGTGGCGCTGCTGGATGTGATGATGCCCGGGGAAGACGGGTTTTCGCTGGCCCAGGCATTTGTTGAAAAATCGATTCCGGTACTGTTTCTGACGGCAAGGACGGCGGTAAGTGACCGGGTGTACGGTTTGCGGCTCGGGGCTGACGATTACATTCTCAAGCCCTTTGAACCTGCGGAACTCCTGGCCCGAATTGATGTAATCCTGCGCCGAAGCAGGAAAAACAAGTATTGCGATGCTTTGCTCACAGTGGATTTCGATGCCCGTACCGTATTGCTCCGGGGCCAGGCTGTATCTCTGACCGCTATGGAGTTTGATCTTTTGGCGAGATTGCTGGAAAACGAAGGCGCAGTCATGAGCCGGGAAAAGCTGCTCAGCCAGGTGTGGGGTTGGGAGTATACCGGTGAAACCCGCACTGTGGATGTGCATGTACAGCGTTTGAGGGCCAAGCTGGGCGGAGATACGGTGGAAACCGTCTATAAGCGGGGCTACCGCTACACACGGAGGAATGGAGCATGAAACGTCGGTTGATGTTCTGGATGGTGCTGGTGTTTGCGCCAACGCTTTTGCTGATATCCTGGGCTGTAAGCCAGCGCAGCTTCGACCTGGCGATGCAGCGGGAACAGGAACGGGCTCTGATATCCGAAGCTCTTATTGCGCCGCAGGTAAAGAGAAATATTGAAAAACTGGATTATGACGGAATCGTCCAGGCGGCCCGTCAGTACCGGCAGGCCTATGGCGCCCAGGGCATCGAACTGGTCTTTTGCTATAACGGCATCCCCATTGGCGGCGCCCAATTGCCTAATGGAAATTATTCAGCCATGCTGGCTGTCCGCTCCATTATGCTGGACACCCTTTCCAGGCCGGAAAGGCTTGCCATAGCGGAACCCCTGACAGATCGGGTGACGCTGCTGGTATTGCGTGATGTAAGCGATCTGTATGAGATGCGCTCCCATATGAGGCGTGTTTTTCTGCTGGCTGGGCTTCTGGGATCGCTGGTAATGGTGATCATGAGCTGGATATTTGCGAGCCGCTTCACAAAGCCAGTTGCACAGCTTACTGCGGCGGCGCAGACGATGGCCAGGGGCGGCGCCGGGGAAAGCCTTCCCACTGGGCGGAGAGACGAACTTGGCACGCTGGCACGTTCCTTTGCGGATATGCAGAGGGCCGTGCAAAGCCGGGAAGAAAGCCTGATAGAAGAGGCCCAGAACAGGCAGCTTATGCTGGAAGCCCTGGCCCATGAGATGCGTACCCCGCTGTGCTCCCTTCTTGGCAATGTGCGGTTTTTGCAAATGCCCACGGAGGAGAAGCTGCGTGCAGAGATAACAGAGGACATGGCCCATGAGATCAAAAGGCTGACGGATATGGATCAGCAGCTGATGAAGCTGACCCGGCTCAGTCACGAACCCATTGAAATGGAGGATGTGGAGGTGTTGCCGCTTCTTCGGGAAACCGTAAAGCGACTCGGGCCCACAGCAGAGGGAATTCAGTTGCGTGTCGAGGGCGAAAACGTTTTGATCCGGGGCGATCATGATTTACTGGCGCTGCTGGCAGATAACCTGACCGTCAACGCCCTGAGAGCTTCTGCGCCCGGCCAAACCGTCGTGCTGAAGGCCACAGCCCATGGCTTTCAGGTTTGTGACGAGGGCCTTGGCATGACAGAGGAACAGCTGGGTCATTTGTTTGAGCCGTTTTACAAAGCGGACAAAGCCCGTACCCGGAAGCACGGCGGAGCCGGCCTTGGGCTTACACTGTGCAAAAAAATTGTGGAGCTGCATGGCGGGGAACTGACCTATGAATCGGAGGTGAACAGGGGCACCACCGCAACCGTTACCACTTGGTTACATCCTGTTGCAGACTCTGTTACACAGTTTGATGTACCCTGTCATCAGGAGGTGAGCCATTCATGAAATCAACCAAATGGATGAGCATTCTGATCGTTATTTCCACAATGATGCTGCCAGTTGCGGCCCTTGCACAGGCAACACTGCCCCCTGTAAACAGCCTCACGCCGCTTCCTGCAATGGTGGAAACAACACCCTTGCCAACCGCTCTCCCCGCTGTTACCATTCCGCCGGAGAATGTTACAGAGGTACCTCAACTGCCGCAGGTGTCTGCAGGGGAAACGTTGGAGGAAAACGTTGTTTATGCCCTGCCCTCGCCGGAACCTGAACCTATGGTACAGATATCCGTACAGGAGAATCAGTACGCCATTGATCTGGAGGCGTATTATTCCGAGTATGCGGATATCTACATTTCCACAGGCGAAGCCTACATGCAGTATCCGGCCCTGACCCGTGAGGAAAAGGAACGTTTGGGGGCAGCGAAGGCACGCTATGATGCGGGCGAGAGGCCGCAGACAAGCATCCTCAATAGGGTGGAGGATGTGAGCATTTCTCTTTGCCAGCTGCCTCCGGAGCAGTACCAGGGCGAGCAGGCCTTTCTGGTTTTGCCGTACAGAACGCTGACGGATGATGAGCTTTTGCAGATTATAGACGCATATGCTGCCATTGGTATGGAATTTCAGCCGGAAAGCCTTTCCTGGCGCAACTGCATGAGGGGCGGTGGCATAGAATGCAGCCGAAGCTATGCAGGCGACGAACTGGAGAGGGCCAATCTACTTACGAATATGTACCTTTGGGGCAATGCGGCGCCGGAGGGAGCCTTTACCCCGCAGCCCATGGATGATGGCGTAGGCATGATCCTGCTGAATGAAGAAGAGTTCTGCGGTATGGAGGAATATCGCTTCTTCCCGGCACGCCGCATGAGCGATGAAGAATTGCTGGAATACATCGCCTTTGATATAGGCGAGGTTTCCGTCAGCGGCGACGATTACAGCCGCTGGGAAAACCAGACCCGTCAACAGTTGCACAACTTGCTGGGCATGCCGCTGACGGTGGAAAGCCGGGGAGGATATGTGGGCAAGGAAAGCGACTGGACGGTTTTCGGCGGCGACAGGCAGGCGTATCGTACCTCGTTTTACCCGGTAGGAGAAAGTAACTGGGAGCTTTGGAACGCAGAGCTTTCTAGCGATGGAGAAACGCTGATCAGCGCCAATGCCGTGATTCGAGGGCCCGTTGCTTATTCGGATCTTCACTGTGATCCCTTTGACGGGAAATGGAGTGAGCTGGCTGCCGAGTGGGTTCAGGGTGTCCGCAGCGACAGTGCAGCTCCAGTCGAGGTGGAGTGCTGGGGAGAAGGAAGCCTGGGTCTCCGGCAATTTGGCGCTGTGGTCTGCCTTACTATGGACGACGGCAGCACCTACACCCTTTACATGGATTACGTCACGGAGCGTCCCTTCCTGGTAGTGTATATGGATAGTGAGCGCAGCCGGGCGAACGATGAATACTGGGCCGATGATGCAATGGAGGAGATCAGGAGGTGGCGTGAAGAATGAAAAAGACGATTTGCGTTTTGCTGACGGTTCTGTTTCTTTTTGGTTCAGCCCTGGCGCAGATGGATCAGACCCATTCCATCGCCCCGGCCGATGTGGATGTGAAGGCGCTTCAGGAACTCTGCTTTGGTACGGATGCACAGAGGATCGCAGAAACCCAGAGAGAGTACGGATACAGTTCCTTTTCTCTGGCTGCTTCCGGGGGAGTGCCTTTCTGCGGCTATGGGCCCGACAGCCCGGCAACGCAGCTGCTTCAGAGCCGCATCACGATCATTCGCGATGCAGATGTTGCTCATCAGTATGGGGAGGTTAATAACGTCATTCCTGGGGGGGTGGCCCCCTGCGGCCTGTCCCCGGAAGAGGCCCGCCAGATTGCTGATGGCGTAATGGAAAAGCTCGGCATTGATGAGCCGGAATACCTTTTTACCACTGCTTACGGTCGCATGAAGGGAACCATTCCTGAATATAAGATCACATATTTGCAGCGGCTGGGCGGATTGCCGGTATACTGGGGTTCTGTGGAAGATGAAGAAAGGCAGCCCCTTACCAACAGGATAGAGGTGGTCATCGACGGAAGAAACGGGGAACTGGTCGTTCTCCAGGGGTATTGGAGCAAGTTTGTGCCCGCCGAAGCACCAGTGGCTCTGTTTGACGAAGAAAAGGCCTGTGAAGTTTTCCGCAGGGTGGGCATTTCGCCTGCGGGAATAGAGCGGTGTTACTTCCTTACTCCTGCTGCAGGGATGAAATCCCGGGCCATTCCGGCTTACCGTGCAGGCAACAACTTTATCGATGCCCATACAGGCCAGTGGTTGCAACTGGTATCCAGCCCCAGCTATAAGCCCTGAAGCTTCGCCCCTCCGGAAATGCTTTCCGAAGGGGCATTTTTTGTCAAAAAATGACGGGAATCATCACAGATGTATTGTGACGCAAACCAAAAAGTGCTATACTCTCTCTGCCAACGCAAACGTTTAAGGAACACACTACGCTGATGGGGGAATCAACCGATGAATGCGTCTGAATTTTCTATGGATCTTTTTAAACAAACGGCCCGGGCTGCTGCTGCGGAAGGCTGCGTGTTGCTGCGGAACGAACATGGTGCACTGCCTCTTGAAAAAGACTGCCGGGTGGCGGTGTTTGGCCGTACCCAGATGAATGACTTCAAGAGCGGCCTTGGTTCTGGCGGCCTGGTCAATGCCCGGTATGTGGTGGGCATTTATCAGGCGCTGAATGAGTGCCTGCCTACGGATGATACGCTGCGCAAGGCTTATGAAACCTGGACAGAGGAACATCCCTTCGACCGGGGCGACGGATGGGGCAGCCATCCCTGGTATCAGCAGGAAATGCCCCTCAGCGAAGAAATGGTGGTGCAGTGCGCCGCCCGTAACGATGCGGCTGTGGTCATCATCGGCCGCACTGCCGGCGAGGACCGGGACAATGCGGATGCCCCCGGCAGCTGGTTGCTTACCGCCGATGAGGAAAACATGCTTTCTTTGGTGTGCCGTCATTTCAGCCGCAGCATTGTGGTACTCAACGTGGGTAATATCATCGATATGAGCTGGGTGGAGCGTATTGGCCCGGCGGCGGTGCTCTATGCATGGCAGGGCGGACAGGAACATGGCAATGCCGTGGCAGATGTGCTTACCGGTAAGGTGGCCCCCTGCGGAAGGCTTACCGATACCATTGCTGCGAAAATATGCGATTACCCCTCGGCGGAGGGCTTCGGCGATGCAAATCGGGTGAACTATGCGGAGGATGTTTATGTGGGCTACCGCTACTTTGAAAGCTTCGCCAAAGAAAAGGTGCTTTATCCCTTTGGCAGCGGTCTCAGTTACACCACTTTTGCCCACGAGGCCGCAGGCTTTACCTGGAATGGTGAAAAAGCAACCATTTTCCATAAAGTGACCAATACAGGCGCTTATCCTGCCAAGGAAGTAGTGCAGGTGTACGCTGCTCTGCCACAGGGATTACTGGGGCAGCCTGATCTGAGACTCTGCGGCTTTGCCAAAACCGGTGTGCTTGCCCCTGGCGCATGGGAAACCTTAGAGATCGAGGTGCCCGTGGATCGCCTTGCCTCCTATGACGACGGCGGCGTTACGGGCAATCGTTCCGCTTATGTGATGGAGGCCGGTAAGTTTACTTTCTTTGCCGGCCATGATGTGCGGGATAACATTGTTTCCGGCAGCTTCCGCCTGGAAAGCCTCCGTGTGCTTCAAAAATTGGAGGAAGCCTGTGCGCCGGTTCAGTCCTTTGAACGGCTGCACAGGAACAGCGATGGCAGCCTGACCCGTGAGCCTGTGCCCACCCGTACCATTGACCCTGCAAAGCGCCGCCTGGAACGTCTGCCTGGGGCATTGTCCGTCGCAGCCGCAGATGAATTATTCACCCTCCGGGATGTGCATGAAGGCCGCTGTACCCTTGAAAATTTTGTGGCTCAGATGGAGGATGAGGATCTGTTCTGCATCGTCCGTGGCGAGGGCATGAGCTCGCCCAGGGTCACGCCCGGCACCGCTGGTGCGATCGGCGGCGTGTCCAGCCGTCTGACGGATCGGTTTGGCCTCCCCGCTGCCTGCTGCTCCGACGGCCCCAGCGGCATCCGCATGGACTGCGGCAACAAGGCCTTCTCCATGCCCAATGGCACCAGCCAGGCCTGCTCCTGGAATGAAACGCTCATTACGGAACTTTATCAGCTGGAAGGTCTTGAAATGCGCATGTATCAGGTGGATGCACTGCTTGGCCCCGGTATGAACATTCACCGCCATCCTCTCAATGGCCGCAATTTTGAATACTTCTCCGAGGATCCGCTGGTTACGGGCCTTATGGCGGTAGCGCAGCTCAGGGGCCTTCATTCCGTGAGTGTGACCGGCACCATCAAGCACTACGCCTGCAACAATCAGGAATACAGCCGCCGCCTGGTGGATGCAGTGGTGTCCGAACGTGCGCTGAGGGAAATCTACCTCAAGGGCTTTGAAATGGCCGTGCGCTATGGCGATGCCCGTTCTGTTATGACCACTTACTGCCCCATGAACGGTTGCTGGACAGCCAGCCACTATGACCTGAACACCACTATCCTCCGGGGAGAGTGGGGGTTCAAGGGTATCGTGATGACGGACTGGTGGGCCGCTGGCAGCGAGGAAGGTGCGGAGCCTTCTGCCCGGTTGGTAGCCTCTATGGTGCGTGCCCAGAACGATCTGTTTATGGTTATGAACGATTCCGAGAGCAACTCCGGCGACGATGATTCTGCCGAAAGTCTGCGCCTGGGAAAGGTGACCCGGGCGGAATACCAGCGGTGCGCCATGAATATCTGTGAGTATCTGCTCACCACTCCGGCCTTCCAGCGGAAAATCGGCCTGGTGACCGATCTTGACCGGCAGCTGGAAAAAATGCGGGATGAGGAAGGCGATGTGATTCTTGGCGCCACGCTGGTGGAGGTGAAGGGCGATACAGCCATTGACGGCGAAGCCTTCGATACCACTCCCGGCCATACCAGTCTGTTCCAATTTAAACTGGGCAGGAAGGGCCAGTACCGCATCGACGTTACCTGCCGTGCTGCCCGGAATATGCCCGATACAGCTCAGTTGCCTCTTTCTGTGGCTATGGATCACTTCCAGCTGGGTACGCAGGTGCTCACCGGCGCAGACAAGGAATGGACGACCCTCAGCTTCACCACTCGGGAATACCACAACCGTCTCCTGGTTTATGTGAAGTTCTTCTTTGCGGTGGGCGGTCTGGAGATCCGGGAGGTAAATGTCAGCTGCATCAAAACCTACGACTGATAAAAGCACAATGCCAAAAGGTCCTGCTGCATAACTCTGCGGCAGGACCTTGCTTTCTTCTTTGTATCATGATAATGTGATTCTGGAAAGAGGGTGAATGCTTTGAAAATCGTGAATAGATTCTTCGACGATGTCTGCGTGCTGGATCTTTCTATCAGAAATGATCATCGTGGCAGCATGCGGGTAACTTTTTCACAATCAGAAATCAGCAGAATTCCCGTTGATTTTCAAATTGCAGAGCAGCGTATATATACCATACCCGATGCCGGCACTTTTTTCGGCATTCACTTTCAGGATACGGCCCATCCACAGGCAAAACTGGTGTCCGTCATTCAGGGGGAAGGCATAGATTATGTGGTCGATCTCAGGCCCGATTCTGCCACCTTCCGTCAGTGGAAGGCGGTGCTGCTGAACGGTATCGCTCCGCAGGCAGTGTACATCCCGGCCGGTTTTGGACATGCGTTTTTGTCGACGAAGGATAATACCATTCAGTTATTTGCTGTGAACGAGCAATTTGTTGATGGCTGCATGCGGCGTATTCATTATCTGGATGAGGATATCGGGCTGCAGCTGCCTGTGTCCAATCCTGTTCTTTCCGATGCTGACAGGGCCGCCCCCACGCTAGCCCAGATAATGAGCCGATAGTTTTTTTGCATATATACGAATACCCCCTCCGCAGAAGAGTTTGCCTGCGGAGGGGGTAAGTTCATTTACATTTTTTACGGCTGGGCTGTATCCAGAATGACCAGTTCAACGGTCACGTCATAGTATTCGCCATCCACGTCATCGTAGCTGGTGTAGCTTTCCGGGTCGCCGGAAAGACGGAAATACTTGATCTGAGCGGTGTCGCCTGCCTGCTTGTTTTGCAGCAGATTGACCATTTCGGAGGAGGTAGTCACGATGGTACCGTCAACCTCCACGATGATATCGCCAGCCTTCAGGCCTGCTTTTTCGGCAGGAGAGCCTGCCTCCACCTCGGTGAGGTATGCGCCGGTAGGAAGTGCGCCGTTGGCTACCCAGCTGCTGTTGCTGGCGTTGATGGTGGTCACCACAACACCCATGCGGGGTTTCACGGAAGGTTCCATGCCGTTGCTTGCGGCTGCGTTCTGGCTGATGGTTTCTTCGGGAGAAGAATTGTGCTTCTCTACCACTTCCCGGAGCAGGGGCTTGGCAACATTGATGGGAATAGCCATGCCGATGCCTTCGATGGAGGCGGAGGAGTAGAAGCTGCCGGTGTATTTCAGGCTGGGAATGCCTACCAGCTCACCGGCAACATTGAACATACCGCCGCCGGAATTGCCGGAGTTGATGGCTGCATCGGTCTGAATCATCAGGTTGACCTCGTTGGTTTTGCGGCCGTAGGGGTCGGTGCCGGTGCTTTCAATTTCCCGGTTCAGGGCGGAAATGACACCCACAGTGGTGGTGCCGGTAAAGCTCAGGGGATTGCCGATGCAGATGGCCCAGTCGCCTACGTTCAGGGCATCGCTGTCGCCCAGTACAACCGGTTCGATGGGCAGATTATCCACCTTCAGTACTGCGATATCAAGGCTTTCGTCATAGCCGGCCAGGGTGGCGGGATAGGTGGCTTCCCCTGCGGTGACCTCCAGCGCACTGGCATCCTCCACCACATGGTAGTTGGTCAGCACAAATCCATTGGCTACCACAACGCCGCTGCCACTTCCCTGCAGCACCTGACGGTTGGAGCCTTCATCCTCCCGGCCGCCACCGTAGGGGCTGAAATCGTTGCCGAAGCCGCCGAAGCCGAAATCAAAACCGCCGAAACCATAATAGGGTCCGCCGTTATAGCCGCTGTAGTTGGCATAATTGTTTACGCCCACCACGCTGCCATGAACTTTCTTCACCGCTTCGGTGAAGGGACTGGCTACCACGGTGGAGTTTTCCATCAGGGTAACGGGAGCGGTGCTTTCGGCCGAGGCCGGATTGCTGTTGAGCATCAGTGCAACGGCACCGGTAATGGTCAAAAGGAGAACCAGGGAAGCGACCACAAAATATTTCAGAATACGATGTTTGTTCATGCAGTATCCCTCCTTACTACAGTCATATTGTAACAATCATTTTTGACCAAGTCATGAACAGGCAATGAATAGTATTTTGAGAAACTGCAAAGGCGATACTGCCAATCATTATCAGGCAGCCGGAACGAAGGTCTCAACCAGCACGCACAGCGCATCCAGCAGGTTTTGATCCACGTCCTTGGAGGCATCGTTGTAATAAATGGCAAATTCGATGGCTTTGCCTTTCACCACAGTTTGCGCAAAAAGATACTGTCCCTCGGAATCCGTGGCGGTAAAGAAGTAGAAGGGAATGTCGTACTCGCTTGCATTCAGGGTTCCGATGTACCGGATATCGTCATCCTCAAAGGCTTCCAGCATGAAGTCCACATATTCCTGACGTTTTTCATCCTCCAGGGTAAAGAGGGTAACGCCGGCCAGGTCTTCCATGTCGTAAACCGTTACGTCGATGGCGTAGTCGTTGTTGTAGATGAGGCAGTACCAATGATAGGTATCATCCGTGTTTTCGTGGGCGTAGGTAGTGCTGTCCACCGTATAGGCGGTTTCGTCATAAGTGATGGTGAACACGCCTTCCGCCACAAACTCGGCAGCCAGGGCGGCAGGGCAGAGCAGAAACAGGGCCAATGCCAATAAAAGGGCGAAACTTTTTTTCATGGGACGAGCCTCCTTCTTTGGTCCGGAACGGGATGATACAAGGATACTCCCATTGCATCAGAAGTTGCGGGTCATGTCATAGCGGCTGAAGAACTCGTTGCGGAAGCTGAGCAGCCGGTCTTCCTGGATGGCCTGCCGTACCTTTTCCATCAGGCGCAGCAGGAACCGCAGGTTGTGAATGGTAGCCAGCCGTGCGCCGGTGATCTCGCCGGCCTTGAACAGGTGGCGGATGTAGGCCCGGGAGAAGTTCTGGCAGGCGTAGCAATCGCACTCTTCATCGATGGGGCGGAAGTCGTGGGCATACTTGGCGTTTTTGATGACCAGCCGGCCGTCGGTGGTAAAGCAGGTACCGTTTCTGGCAATACGGGTGGCCAGCACGCAGTCGAACATGTCCACGCCACGGAGTACGCCTTCGATGAGGCAGTCCGGGCTGCCTACGCCCATAAGGTAGCGGGGCTTATCTGTTGCCATATGGGGCATGATGGCTTCCAGCATGCCATACATGATGGGCTTGGGTTCGCCCACGGAAAGGCCGCCGATGCCGTAACCGAAGAAATCCATATCCCGCAGCGTTTTAGCACTTTCGATACGGAGATCCTCAAAGAATGCGCCCTGTACGATGCCGAAAAGCACCTGATCATCATCGGTATGATGCTGCTGGCACCGCTTGGCCCAGCGGTGGGTACGATGCATGGCATCCTCAGCGGTGGCGTGGTCGCAGGGGTAGGCAGTGCATACGTCAAAGGCCATCATGATATCACTGCCCAGCGCATGCTGAATATCCATGCTGATTTCGGGAGAGATGAAGCGTTTGCTTCCATCCAGATGACTCTGAAAGGAAACACCTTCCTCTTTGATCTTGCGGATGCCGGCCAGGGAGAATACCTGAAAGCCGCCGCTGTCGGTAAGGATGGGCTTGGGCCAGGACATGAATTTGTGCAGGCCGCCAGCTTCCTTTACCAGATCCTCGCCTGGGCGCAGGTGCAGGTGATAGGTGTTGGAGAGCATGATCTCCGTGCCGATTTCCAGCATTTCCCGGGGGGTCATAGCCTTGACTGTGGCAAGGGTGCCCACAGGCATGTACACCGGGGTGTGGATATCGCCATGGGGGGTGTGCAGAATGCCCAGCCTTGCGCCGGACTGCTTGCAGGTTTTCAGAACCTCAAAGGAAAATTTGGATGTAGCCACGTTATTGCTCCTTGTTGGAAGATGGGGGAGTAGAGGGGGAAACTGTACGGAGGAAAGCTTCGATAGTGCTGCGCCAGGGCAGGAATGCTTCCGAAGCCGGGGGGGAAGTAAACACCATGGTTTCTTTTTTGGTGGGATGGGTGATGTTCAAAACCGCTCCCCACAGGGCAATGTCCCTGCCCTTTTCGCCATGGCCGTAGCGCATGTCCCAACGGATAGGGTGTCCCATATGGCTCAACTGAACCCGGATCTGATGCTTGCGACCGGTTTCCAGCCGGATATGCAGAAGGGATTCTCTGCGGGCGGTATCCTCACCAAGCTTTGTGAAGCGGAGACGGGCCTGTTTTGCGCCTTCGGTTTTCGGCGGAACAGATCGTACCATGCCGTTTTCATCGGCGAGAAGCCAGTGGATGAGGCTTCCCTCTGCCGGCAGACCGCACCCCTCCACCACGCAGAGGTACTCCCTTTCCATGGAGTGACTGCGCAGCTGCTCGCTGAGCCTTGAAGCTGCCTTGCTGGTACGGGCAAAAGCCACCAGGCCGCCCACGGGCCTGTCCAGCCGGTGTACCAGTCCCAGATAGACATCGCCGGGTTTCTGGTACTTTTGTTTGATGTAAAGCTTGAGCTCGTCGTGGAGGCTCAGGTCGCCGGTTTCGTCGCTCTGGGTCAGCTGGCCCTGGGGCTTTACGGCGATGAGCAGATGGTTATCCTCGTAGACGATATCAGCCATGGGGCGTCCACCTTGCTGTTGCACCGCAGGGCAGCACGCCGCCGGAGGTGACTTTCAGGCACAGTTCATCCGCCTCGGCCCTGCCGCCATAACGGCCACAGAGGCATTTTTCTGCGATATTCTGAAGCACGGAATAGCTGAAACCGGTGGTGTAGCCGTTAATCAGGAAGAACAGGGGCGTATCGCTCATGGCCTGGGCACAGAGATCCACAAGGCCGTAAAGCTCGTTTTCCAGCTTCCACACCTCGCCGCCGGGGCCTCTGCCGTAGCTGGGCGGATCCATCAGAATGCCGTCGTAGTGGTTGCCACGGCGCAGCTCACGCTGAACGAAGGCCTTTGCATCTTCGATAATAAACCGGGTATTTTCCTCGGGAATGCCGGTCAGGTCACGGTTTTCTTTTGCCCAGAGCACCATGCCCTTGGCTGCATCCACATGGGTCACATGGGCTCCTGCGTAGGCGCAGGCCAGGGTTGCGCCGCCGGTGTAGGCGAACAGGTTCAGGATGCGGGGCTGACGGCTCCAGGTGGAGACTTTTTCGATCTGCCGCTGCATGAACTGCCAGTTGGCGGCCTGTTCAGGGAAAAGGCCGGTGTGTTTGAAGCCTGTGGGTTTTACATAAAAACGCAACCCGCCCAGGGAAATGCTCCAGCGTTCCGGCAGGGTTTCCCGGAAATCCCAGTGGCCGCCGCCTGTTTCGGAGCGGTTGTAGGTGGCCTGAGCTTTTTTCCACAGTTCCGGCCTTGCCTTGGGCCAGATCACCTGGGGATCCGGGCGGCGCAGAAGGATATCGCCCCAGCGTTCCAGCTTTTCGCCGTCGCCGGTATCCAGAATTTCATAATCTTTCCATTGATCACAGAGATACATGGTTTTTCCTCCTCTGATAAGGGGGTAATGCTGAAAGGAGACCCGGGAAAAGAACCCGGGTCTCGTTTTGGTGCGTTGATGCGGATCAGGCCTTGCTTACGCTCAGGGTGGCCTTCTTGCCGTTCACATCCCATTCCTTGCCGTCGTTGTCGGCACGGCTGAGGGAGAGAGCCAGCACGCTCTGCATGATGAAATCACGGCCGGCTTCGATGGCGGCAGACAGCTCGTCATCGGCCTGATAGGTTACGTTGATGCGGTCGGTCACGTCGAAGTCTGCATCCTTGCGCATGGTCTGCAGCTTGGAGATCACTTCACGCTGATAGCCTTCCACGATAAGCTCGGGGGTCAGGTTGCAATCCAGCACTACCGTTACCTCGCCGTCCATCTGGGCAGAGAAGCCGGGCTTCTGGATAGCTTCGGTGAGTACATCATCCTTGGCGAGCTCTACCATGGTGCCGTCCACATCGAAGGATACGTTTTCACCACGGGCGAAGGCATCCACCACGTCGTTGCCGTCCATGGTCTTGAGCTGTGCGCCGATCTTGCCCAGCAGCTTGCCGTACTTGGGGCCAAGGGTGCGCATCTGGGGCTTGAGATTGTAGGTGGTAAAGGCACGGGCATCCTCGGTGAAGATGACCTTCTTTACGTTCAGCTCGTCTTCAGCCAGCTCGCTGAAGGCAGCATCGAAATGGGTGCCCTTCACATACAGGGCGGCTGCGGGCTGACGTACCTTCAGGTTGGCGGTGGCACGGCAGGCACGGCCCAGACTGATTACCTCCAGCAGAGCGGCCATCTGGCTGTTGAGATCCTCATCGATGAGGGCTTCGTCAGCCACGGGGAAATCGCACAGGTGCACGCTTTCGGGGGCGGAGGGATCCACAGTCACCACCAGGTTCTGGTAGATATCCTCGGCCATGAAGGGCACATAGGGAGCGATGACCTTGCTGAGGGTGGTCAGCACGGTGTACAGGGTCACAAAAGCGGCTTCCTTGGTATCGTCCATGCCCTTGCCCCAGAAGCGTTCACGGCAGCGGCGCACATACCAGTTGCTCAGGTCGTCCACAAACTCGGTGATGCTGCGGGCGGATTCGGGAATGCGGAAGTTGGTCAGATCGTCATCCACGCTCTTGATAAGCTTGTTGAGCCGGCTGAGGATCCACTTGTCCATCAAAGTCAGGGAGACCTTGTCCATGGGGTGATCCTTGGGATCGAACTCGTCGATGTTGGCGTAGAGAACGAAGAAAGCGTAGGTGTTCTGCAGGGTTGCCATGAACTTGCGCTGGCCTTCGTTTACGGCTTCGTCGCTGAAACGGCTGGGCAGCCAGGGAGCGCCTGCGGTGTAGAAATACCAGCGGACGGCGTCTGCGCCCTGCTTGTTCAGCACACTCCAGGGATCCACAACGTTGCCCAGATGCTTGGACATTTTGCGGCCCTCTGCATCCTGAACGTGACCCATGACGATGCAGTTCTTGAAGGGAGACTGATCAAACAGCAGGGTGCTGATGGCTTCCAGAGTGTAGAACCAGCCACGGGTCTGGTCGATGGCTTCGGAGATAAAGTCGGCAGGGAAACGCTGCTCGAAGATCTCTTTGTTTTCAAAGGGATAGTGCCACTGGGCGAAAGGCATGGAGCCGGAATCGTACCAGCAGTCGATAACATCCTTCACACGGGTCATGGGCTTGCCGCACTCGGGGCAGCGGATCTGTACTTCATCCACATAGGGACGGTGCAGCTCGATCTCGCCCAGCTCGGTGGTGGCCATTTCTCGGAGTTCCTGCTTGGAGCCGATCACATGGATGTGACCGTCCTCGCACTGCCAGATGGGCAGGGGAGTGCCCCAGTAGCGCTCGCGGCTCAGGCCCCAGTCGTGGACGTTCTCCAGCCAGGTACCCATACGGCCTTCCTTGATGTTGTCCGGCATCCAGTTGATGGTGCGGTTGTTGGCAACCAGCTGGTCACGCACGGCGGTCATCTTGATGTACCAAGTAGGACGGGGGTAGTACAAAAGGGGCTGATGGCAGCGCCAGCAGAAGGGATAGTCGTGGGTGAAGGGCACAGCGGCAAAGAGCAGGCCCATTTCCTTCAGGTCAGCAAGGATCAGCTTGTCTGCATCCTTCACAAACACGCCGGGCCACTTGGTCTCCTCGGTCATGCAACCCTGGGTATCCACAAAGTTTACAAAGGGGATATCGTTTTCACGGCATACCCGGTTGTCGTCCTCACCAAAAGCAGGAGCGATATGGACGATGCCGCTGCCGTCGGTCATGGTGACGTAGTCGTCGCAAACCACACGCCAGGCGGGCTTGTCCAGCTTGCCCACGGCAAAGTCGAACAGGGGCTCGTATTCCATGCCGGCCAGTTCACAGCCGGGCATTTCCTGATGGATCTCGGCCTCGGCAGCTTTGTCGCCGAATACGGCATTCATCAGGGCCTTGGCCATGATATAGGTTTTGCCCTCGATGGTGAAGCGGGCATAGGTGTCCTTGGGGTTTACGCACAGGGCCAGGTTGCTGGGCAGGGTCCAGGGGGTGGTGGTCCAGGCCAGGAAGTAAGTGTTCTCCATGGCTTTCACCTTGAAGAGCACAAAGGCAGAAGTTTCTTTTACTTCCTTGTAGCCCTGGGCCACTTCGTGGCTGGACAGGGCGGTGCCGCAGCGGGGGCAGTAGGGAGCGATTTTGTGGCCCAGATAGAGCAGACCCTTTTCATAGATGGTCTTCAGGCTCCACCATTCGGACTCGATATAGTCATCCTTGTAGGTGATGTAGGGATGCTCCATGTCGGCCCAGTAGGCAACACGGTCGCTCATCTCTTCCCATTCGGACTGATATTTCCACACGCTCTTCTTGCACTCGGCGATAAAGGGCTCGATGCCGTAGGCTTCGATCTGGGGCTTTCCGTCCAGACCGAGGATCTTTTCCACTTCCAGCTCAACGGGCAGGCCGTGGGTATCCCAGCCGGCCTTGCGGAGCACGTCCTTGCCCTTCATGACCTGGAAACGGGGGATCAGGTCTTTGATGGCACGGGTCTCGATATGGCCGATGTGGGGACGGCCGTTGGCAGTGGGGGGGCCGTCGAAGAAGGTGAAGCGCTCGCAGCCGTCACGGTGATGGAAGCTCTTCTTGATGATGTCCTTGTCCTTCCACAGCTGGAGCGTGGCTTTTTCACGTTCCACGAAGTTCATGTCTGTTGGGACTTTGCGATACATGACAGGGTTCCTCCTTGTAATGATGTTGCAGCCACCGGCTGCCGGGAAGGGACGGAAGACCATAGAAAAATCCGCCCCGGAATACGGGACGGATATACTTTCATATTTCCGCGGTACCACCCGAATTGACGGCAAAGCCGTCCACTCTTGCGTGCTCTGTATCGGGAGCACCCGGGCCGCTCTCAGTTCCGGAAAGGATTTCGGGCAGCCGGCTCCGAGGTGATGGAAGAACGCACTTTTCTGCCCGGCTTGCACCAAACCCGGGCTCGCTTGAGAAAAGACCTGCGGCCTTCGTCCTCATCACAGCCTTAAAAAATATTATACACAAAAAGAACAGATAAGTAAAGTTTTTCTTGAAGAAATTGCAAAGGAACGGTATAATCAAACCAAGAAAAAATAACAGATCATATGCGTGCCATGCATGCATAGTTTTCAAGGAGGGCATATCCATATGAAAAAGGCATTGTTTATTGGCGGAACCGGTACCATTTCCATGGCGATTTCCAAGCTTTGCGTGAAGAAAGGCTGGCAGTTGTACCTGCTTAACCGTGGCAACCAGCCCCTGCCCGAGGGCGCTGTTTCCCTCAAGTGCGATATCAACGATGAGGAGGCCGTAAAGAAGCTTATCGGCGACATGCATTTTGATGTGGTGGCAGATTTTATCGTCTTTACGCTGGACCAGCTGGAAAGAGATATCCGTCTCTTCAGCGGCCGAACGGAGCAGTATATCTTCATTTCCTCTGCCTCTGCCTATCAGAAACCCCTGGTAGACCCCGTCATTGCCGAGTCCACTCCTCTGGTGAATCCCTATTGGCAGTACAGCCGTAACAAGATCGCCTGCGAAGAACGGCTCATGAAGGAATTCCGGGAAAACGGATTCCCTGTGACCATCATCCGGCCCAGCCATACTTATGATGAACGCAGTATTCCCATGCCCATCCACGGCAAGAAGGGTTCCTTCCAGGTGATCGAGCGTATCCGTCAGGGCAAACCCGTTATCGTACCCGGCGACGGCACCAGCCTTTGGACCGTTACCCACAACAGCGATTTTGCCAAGGGCTTCTGCGGAATCATGGGCAACCCCCACGCCATCGCCAATGCATACCATATCACTTCCGACGAGCACCTTACCTGGGATCAGATCGTAACCATCACTGCCCGTGCCATGGATGTTCAGCCCAACATCGTCCACATTCCTTCCGATGTGCTGGCAAAGCTGTATCCTGATATGCTGGGCGGCCTGGTAGGCGACAAGTCCAATACCGTATGGTTTGATAACAGCAAGATCAAACGGGATGCCCCGGAGTTTGTCTGCACCACCCGTTTTGACGATGGTGTGCGGATTTGCCTTGATGCCATTTATGCCGACAAGGCACTGCAGGAGCTGGATCCGGAATTTGATGCCTGGAGCGATGCGGTGATCGAAAAATATCAGGCAGCCATGGAAACACTGCCCGCTTTTGAGGGATAAGCAAACGTATTTTGTGCCCGCCCGGAGTTTTCCTTTCGGGCGGGTCGAATTTTTGGGAAAGAGGGGCTTTCGTCGTGGTAAAACAGCGCAATATGGCTTCGGTATTTCTGGTTTCGGGCGAGAGGATTCTTCTTCTGTTCCGGGAGGGTTCCCGGGTGGCAAACCAGCGTTGGATCGCTTCCGCAGGCGGCCACTTTGAACCGGGGGAGATAAACGATGCTGAAGCGTGCGCCCTGCGGGAAATGAAGGAGGAACTCGGCATTCTGCCCACGCAGCTTTCCGGCCTCCGGCTCAGATACATTACCCTGAGAAATACCGGCGGCGAGATCCGCATCAATTATTTTTTCTTTGCGGAACTTTCCGGAGGCCCGGAACTGCCCCTCCAATCCAACGAGGGCAGGCTGCAATGGTTTGATCTTGCACAGACGGCCGGCCTGAGGCAAACGTTTTCCGGCGGTGCAGCCCTTGAGCATTACCGGGAGGTGGGCAGATTCGACCATGCATTGTATGCAGGGGTATCCGATGGCGAAAAAGTGATTTTTACAAAAATGGCGGAGGGATGAAGAAACTCCGCCGCAGCTTGTGGAAAAACCTCATTCTTGTCAGTCAAAGCCGCAAATCTTGCACCTTCGGTGCTCGCTGTGCTTTCTTGAAAGTGCTGCGGCACAAGGAATGTGGGC
The DNA here is from genome assembly GCA_015056145.1 of Clostridiales bacterium. Lineage (GTDB taxonomy): Bacteria > Bacillota > Clostridia > Christensenellales > Aristaeellaceae > Limiplasma. The sequence goes on along the minus strand of SVGY01000001.1, from coordinate 397,922 downwards.
TCTGCCCACACCCGGCAGGGGGATGATCCCCCTGCACCCTGCGCATTTTTTGACAGCCAGTGGCGGAGGGATGAAGAAACTCCGCCGTTCTTTTTTTGTTTGATCCTTTTTGTGGGAGCTCTCCCCCTGTACACAGGGCTTTTGTTTATGTTATAATGCATACTGCTATCGTATGCAAATGAGTACGGGAGGCCGATGGAATCATGGGCAGGGCAGTATCGAATGCAATTCAGAACCGGGAACTGAGCTGGCTGCAATTTAACCGCAGGGTGCAGATGGAAGCAGATCAGCCAAAAAACCCTCTGTTGGAAAGAGCCAAATTTTTGGCCATTGTCACGTCCAATCTGGACGAATTTTTTCAGGTGCGTTATAACGGCGTTTATCGCAAAGCCACCGGTAAAAAGGCCGAGGAAAAGCAGTTGGGCGGGATTTCTGCCCGCAACCTCTACCGCAAGGTAAACAAGGAAATTCTCAGCCAGAACAATATGCAGTATACCCTTTACGAAGGCATCTGCAGCGAACTGTATCTGCACGGAATCCGGCTTTACCCCGTCTTCCCCCTGAGCACCGCTCAGCAGGAAAAGGAAAAGGCTCTTTTTGAGGAATCCATTAAGCCCTACCTGAAGGTGGTGCCGGAGGATACAGTCATCGCCCAGAAGCAGCTGCATCTCTGTGTACGTCTTCAGAAGACCAAGGGCAGAAAGGCTTCCTATGCCATGGTAGCGCTGCCCACCACGCTTCCTCGAATTTACGATATTTCTGTAGGGGAAACCGATCAGTGCCTGATTAACCTGGAGGATATCGTGCGGCACCATGTGCAGCAGCTTTTCCCCAAAAATGTGGTGGAGAGCTGCGCTGCATTCCGTGTGCTTCGCAATCAGGATTTCGATCTGCCCGAGGAAGGCAGCATGGAGGACATGATCCGGGAAATGCTTGCTGAGCGTATCACCGGGCAGGTAATGCGCCTGGAAGCCGAGGAGCGCATGCCCGAAGACATGCTGGCATGGCTTATGAAGAGCTTCAAGGTGGATGAATACCGCCGCTATCGTGCCACCGGCCCCTTGGATCTGAACAAGCTGATGATGGCGGTATACGGCGCCATCAAGCGTCCGGAGCTGAAGTTTGCCCCCAAGGCCCAGCTGCTCGTTGAGGAGCTTATGGGCGAGGATGTTTTTGAAAAGATCGACAAGCGGGATTATCTGCTTTATCATCCCTACCACAGCTTTGAACCTGTGGTGCACCTTCTGGAAAAGGCCGCAACGGATCCCAGCGTAAAGAGCGTGCAGCAGACTCTGTACCGTGTTTCCGGCAACAGCCCCATTGTATCTGCGCTGGCAAAGGCCGCTGCCAACGGCAAGAAGGTTTTTGTGCTGTTTGAAAGCCAGGCCCGTTTTGACGAAGAAAACAACCTGTTCTGGGGCGAGCGTCTGCGCCGGGCCGGGTGCGAGGTGCATTACGGCTTTCCCAATCTGAAGTGCCACAGCAAGATTACCCTCATTGAGCGTGAGGTGGATGGCGAAATCAAGCGCACGCTTCATCTGGGCACCGGCAATTATCACGATTCCACCGCCAAGCTCTACACCGACTTTGGCCTGCTTACCGCCGATGAACAGCTGGGCGAGGACGGCGCCGCCTTCTTCGAGATTCTTCGTGGCAACGAAAACGCTTCCATGCAGGAGATCAAAAAAGCACCCGATATGCTCAAGAGCACTGTGCTTCAGCTGATTGAGCGGGAAAAGGAAAACGCCGAAGCCGGCAAGCCTGCCTCCATCATCGCCAAGATGAACTCCATGTGCGATGAAAACGTTATGGAAGCCCTTTGCGCTGCGGGCCAGGCAGGCGTACAGGTAAGCCTGATCGTGCGTGGCATCTGCTGCCTTATTCCCGGTGTGGAAGGGGTCAGCGACAATGTGCATGTGTATTCCATCGTGGGCCGCCACCTGGAGCATGCCAGGGCATTCGTATTTGAAAACGGCGGCGATCACGAAGTGTATCTGTCTTCGGCAGACTGGATGCCCCGCAACCTTTACAAGCGTGTGGAGCTGATGTTCCCCGTAAAGGATGCAAAGTGCAAGGCTGCCGTGGAAAATGTGCTGAGGCTGCAGCTCAGCGATGATGAAAAACTCAGGGTAAGGCTTCCCAACGGCGCATATACCATTCAGGAGAAGGAAGGCTTGAGCATCAATGCACAGGAATTGCTTCTCAGCGATGTGGAAGCGGTTTTCTCCGGAGAGACTCTGAAAGCGGAAATGGAAAAGGCACGTCTTTTTGAGGAAGAAAAGATGGCTGCTGAAAAAGCTGCTGCGGACAAAGCCGCAGAGGAAGCAAAGGCGCTGGAGGCGGCTAAAGCCCAAAGCAAGGCCGCCAAGAGTGAAAAGGCAGAAAAATCCTCCACTTCCAAGGCGAAGTCTTCCAGCAAGCCCCGCAGCGCCGCCAGCAAGAGCGGTACTGCCAAAAAGGCGTCCACCGCAGGAAAAAAGCCTGTGGCAAAATCCCGCAGCACTGCCGGAAGAAAATCTTCATCCGCCGGCAGTAAGACCGCTTCCCGAACCAAAAAGGCGGAGGAAAGCAAAGAATGAGCAACTGGAAAGCAATGATCCGGGAGGATGAGCAGGCTGTACTTGCCCGTGACCCTGCCGCCAAATCCCTGACGGAGGTAAGGCTCTGCTATCCCGGACTGACAGCGCTGAAGGTGCACCGTAAAGCACATACTCTTTACAAAAAAGGGCATGTGCTCATGGCGAGAATTCTCAGCCAGCGGGCACGCCACAAGACTGGTATTGAGATCCATCCCGGTGCAGAAATCGGCCGGAGAGTATTTATTGATCATGGCGATGGCGTAGTGATCGGCGAGACCACCATCATCGGCGATGACGTGACCATTTATCAGGGCGTTACCCTTGGCGGTACCGGCAAGGATGTGGGCAAACGCCATCCCACCATCGGCAGCAATGTTACCATCGGTGCAGGCGCAAAGGTGCTTGGGCCCATCAATATCGGCAATAATGTCAAGATCGGCGCCGGCTCCATCGTCCTCAAGGATGTGCCGGACAACTGCACTGTTGTGGGCAATCCGGGCCGCATCGTGAAGAAAAAGACCCCCGCTCCCTCCGACGGCGTTGACCTTGACCAGATCAACCTGCCCGACCCCATGCTGGAGCGGGTGGAAGGCCTGGTACGCAGGCTCACCCAGCTGGAAGAATGCCTGCGCAGGCATGCAGAGGAAGCAGGCTGCACCGGCTGCGGCGAAAAGGAGAATTGTGCCGCCCGGGAGGAAGGACGATGTTGCGGCTGTGTGATGCATCCCGAAACCACACAGGCTGAACAGAAGGAGTGAAAACCATGCAGATTTACAACAGCATGACCCGAAAAAAGGAAGAATTCAAGCCCATTCATGAAGGTAAAGTAGGCATTTATGCCTGCGGCCCCACCGTATACAATTATTTCCACATCGGCAATGCCCGCCCGTTCATTGTTTTTGACGTGCTGCGCCGCTACTTTGAGTACAAGGGCTACGAAGTGACCTTCGTGCAGAACTTCACCGATATCGACGATAAGATGATCCGCCGGGCCAACGAAGAGGGCACCACCGTTGCTGATATCGCCGAGCGGTACATCAAGGAATACTATGTGGATGCAAAGGCTCTGGGCGTCCGTCCTGCTACGGTTCATCCCCGTGCTACCGAGCACATGGACCAGATCATTGCCATGATCCAGAAGCTGGTGGATAAGGGACTGGCTTACGAATCCCGGGGCGATGTTTATTACCGTGTGAAGGCTTTCCCTTCCTACGGATGCCTCTGCGGCCAGAATCTGGAGGACCTGGAATCCGGCGCAAGGGTCAGCGTGGATGAGCTTAAGGAAGATCCGCTGGACTTTGCCCTGTGGAAGGCACAGAAGCCTGGCGAGCCCGCCTGGGAAAGCCCCTGGGGCATGGGCCGCCCCGGCTGGCATATCGAGTGCTCTGCCATGAGCACCACCTATCTCGGCGAAACCTTCGATATTCATTGCGGCGGCAAGGATCTGCTCTTCCCGCATCATGAAAACGAAATCGCCCAGACCAGCGGCGCTACCGGCAAGCCCTATGTGAATTACTGGATGCACAATGGCTTCCTGAATATCGATAACGAAAAGATGTCCAAGTCCAAGGGCAATTTCTTCACCGTGCGTGATATTGCCAAGGAGTACGATCTGGAAGCAGTGCGCATGTTCACCCTGAGCGCCCATTACCGCAGCCCCCTCAACTTCAGCCGTGAAATGATCGCCCAGGCCCAGAGCAGCCTGGAGCGGCTGTACATCGCAAGAGATCAGCTGAACTTCCTTTTGAACGCCGCAACCGACCGCCAGCCCAACGAAGCCGAGCAGGCATTTATCGCTGCCTGCGCTGCCTCCAAAGAAAAGTTCGTGGCTGCTATGGATGACGACCTGAACACCGCCGATGCCATCAGCGCCATTTTTGAGCTGGTGCGTGAGGTGCACAGGCTGGATGCCACCAACGTAAGCAAAGAAGCCGTGACCATTGGCAAGGAAACTTTCCTCGGCATGGCGGATGTGCTGGGCCTTCTTATGAAGAAGGAAGATGCGCTGGATCCCGAAGTGCAGGCGCTGGTGGATCAGCGTGCCGAAGCCCGCAAAAACAAAGACTGGAAGCGTTCCGATGAGCTCCGTGACCAGATTAAGGCTATGGGCTACATCCTGGAGGATACAGCTGCCGGTCAGAAGGTACGCAAAGGCGTTTAATTTTTCCTTTCAGACCTAAAGGGGGCGGGAAGGGAAATGCCCCAGATGCGATATCCTTCCCAGGTGAAGCAAGTATGCATAAGCAGCTTTTACCGCCGGAGCAGAGGCGGGATGTGCATGGAAAAACGAAGAAGCGTACCCCGGAAAGGGAACGCAGCATCCTTCTGTGCCTTTCTTACCTCTTCTGGGCGGTGCTGCTTGTGCTGATTGTGTTAAACGCAAAACCGCAGCCCGGGAGCAGGCAGTATCTTCTCCAAGGGCGAAGCCCCACAGTCAGAAGATCCTTTTCTCCTTTCGTGCCCGAGCCGGTGGGGCCGGTGAACGTGAACACCGCCGGGGTGGAGGAATTGTGCCAGATTAAGTATGTGGGGCCCTCTCTTGCGGAAAGCATTATCCTGGAACGGGAACTGAACGGACCATTCTACTATCGGGAAGACCTGCTGAACGTCAAAGGAATCGGCGAGAAAACGCTGCAAAAGATGGATGGGCAGTTCTGCCTGAATTGACGGAGGATGACTATGGCCAACAGGGTACGTTTTTTTGATACTACACTGCGTGACGGCGAGCAGACCCCCGGTGTAACCTTTCACCTGAATGAGAAGGTGGATTTTGCCAAGCGTCTGGACAAACTGGGCGTGGATGTGATCGAGGCGGGTTTTGCCGGCTCCAGCAAGGGTGACTTTGAAGCTGTCAGCGCCATCAGCCGGGCGGTGAATACAGGTGTATGCTCCCTGGCCCGTTGCACAGAGGCGGACATCCGTGCCTGCGCCGATGCACTGAAGGAAGCAAAGAAGCCCCGCATCCATGTGTTTATCGCCACCAGCCCTGTGCATCGTGAGGCGAAGCTCCATATGGACAGGCAGCAGGTGCTGGAAGCGGCGGTGCGCTGTGTGTCGCTGGCGAAAAGCCTTTGCAGTGAAGTGCAGTTCAGCGCAGAGGATGCCACCCGTACCGAGCTGGATTTTCTTTACGAGATTTATACCGCAGCTGCCAACGCAGGCGCAACCATCCTCAACATTCCCGATACCGTTGGCTACGCCACCGTGCAGGAATACGGCGACCTGGTGGCGGATATTCACAAAAAAGTGGTGGGAACCCGTGAGGATATCATCCTGTCCACCCATTGCCACAACGATCTTGGCCTTGCTGTGGCCACCTCGCTGGAAGGCCTGCGCCGTGGTGCAAGACAGGTGGAATGTACCATCAACGGTCTTGGCGAGCGTGCGGGCAATGCGGCTCTGGAAGAGATCGTCATGGGTCTGCGTACCCGGAAGGATTATTACGGCCTGGAAGATAACATCCGCATCAAGGAAATCTACCGCATCAGCCGTCTTGCCGCCGGTATGAGCGGTATGGAAGTATCTCCGGGCAAGGCCATTGTGGGTGCAAATGCTTTTGTGCACCAGAGCGGCGTGCATCAGCACGGCGTTCTCAATAACCGGGCCACATACGAGATCATGAAGCCCGAGGAACTGGGCATTCCCCAGGGCAGCATGGTGCTGGGCAAGCTCAGTGGCCGACATGCGCTCCGGGAGCATGCCATGGAGCTTGGCTTCCAACTGACGGATCACGAGCTGAACCGTGCCTTTAATAAGTTCAAAGAACTTTGCGACCGCAAAAAGGATGTCACCGACCGGGATGTAATGGCTATCTGCCGGGAACAGATGCATGGTGTTGCAGGAAGCTATACCATGAACTCTTTCCAGATCTTTTCCGGCAACAAGATGACCTCCACCGCTACCGTGAGCCTGCAGAAAGGGCCGGAGATCATCACCCGTGCAGATTGTGGCGATGGCCCTGTTGAAGCCTGCTTCCGTGCGGTGGATCAGATCACCAAGCGCAAATGTTCGCTGGAAAGCTACCAGCTGCGTGCTGTGACCGAAGGCGAGGATGCCCTTGGCGAAGTAACGGTTCGTGTGCGTTACCAGGAACTGGTCATGCTGGGCAAAGGCGTCTCCACGGACGTTATCGAAGCCAGTTGCCTCGCTTATCTCAACGCTGTTAACCGCATTCTGGAAGCCCTGGAGGAGCAGAAACAGCCCGGGGAATCCTGCTGATTTTTGGTTTTTTTCTGTAAATTGAGCCGGTGTTTATTGCAAGCTGTGAAAGTGGCGGGCAAAAATGCCGGCTTCTGAACGTTTTTTTGTATTGCGGCAGGAAATGCCGGTGACGGAAACGAAATATTTTCCTATACATGGAAGAAATTGGTATTGAAAATCGTCTGATAAGTGTACTGGTACGGGCGGTACGCCCGCAAAGGAGGATCATGTATGTTGTTTGGAAAGAAACCAATTAAAGGAGCCTGTGCTTTGCTTTGCGCCCTTGTTATGCTGGTTGCTGCCGTGACCGTTTTTGCCGAGGGTGGTTCTGGCGTGACGCTCAGTGCAAACAAAGAGGAGATCGTTGTGTCTGTAGGCCGCACCGCCGGGGTTCGGGTGACGGCTACGCCCTACATTGCATCCCAGCGTGGCTATACCTTTGCTATCAGCGACGAAACCATCGCCGCCGTAAACCAGCAGGGTAAGGTAAAGGGCCTTCAGGTGGGCGAATGCGAGATGATCATTACCAGCAAGTATGACGATACCGTCAGCATTACTGTGCCTGTAAAGGTCGTGGTGCCCGTTCAGAAGGTAACCCTGGAAGCGGATACCCAGTCGATTTTTGTGGGACAGACCGCCACCGTGACGCCTTCCTTCCTGCCTGATGAGGCCACTTTGAAGGAAGTAATTTTTGCTTCTCACAATGTCAGTGTTGCCACAGTGGACGAAAACGGCGTTGTTACCGGCCTCAAAAAGGGCAGGGCATACATCACTGCCACTTCCCGGGACGGCGCAGCCTCTGCCCGCATTGCCATTGATGTGATGCAGCAGCCCACCGCCGTTACGCTGGCAACCCGCTCCGAAACCCTGGTTGCCGGAAAGAGCGCTTCCATCAGGGCCACCATTGAGCCCCGCAATGTAAGCGACGCTTCTGTTACCTGGACAAGCAGCGACGAAACCATCGCCACTGTAAGCAATCGTGGACAGGTTCAGGCCATTGCTCCCGGTCAGGTGGAGATCACCGCAACCTGCAATGCCGACCCCAGCGTATATTCCAGCATGACCATCACCGTGGTTCGCCTTGCTGAAACAGTTGCTTTTTCCGAGGAAGAATACACCGTGACCCTGAATGAAAGCCAGCAGCTTTCCGTTGCCGTTGGTCCTGAAGATACGGACGACAAGAGCGTTACCTACAAATCCTCCAACCCCAGGATTGTATCTGTGGATGAAAACGGCAAGGTAACAGCGCTTGCTCCCGGCAAGGTTACCATTACTGCCACTACTGCCGATGGTTCTAACCGCCGGGGTCGTTGCACGGTGAATGTGCATGTGCCCGTAACCGGCGTAAGCTACGAGCACAGCGATGTACGCCTTGGCAAAAGGCAGACTGCCACTTTCACCATGGATCTCGAACCCAAGAAGGCCAGCAATCGCAATATGACCTGGACAAGCAGCGATGAGAACATTGCCACCGTGGATGGCACCACCAATAAGGTCAAGATTCGGGGTGTGGAATGGGGTCGCTGCCAGGTGACCGGCATTACGGAAGACGGAGGCTACGAGATCACTTTGAATGTGAATATCGGCAGCCTGCGCCATGCAGTGACCATTTCCAGCGTTGAGATCCGGGAGGGTGTTCCCCGCCTGCGGTTCAAGAACAACAGCAATATGAATATTACCAAGGTGGAGTATACCCTTGTGGGTTACGACGAGTTCGATGTACCCGTGATTATGAGCACCAAGACCGGCGAGGAACTCTTTGGCGAATACAATCTGCCTCTGGCCCCCGGCGAAAGCACCCGTCACGGTTGCTTCAGCTTCTACCGGCCTTCCGACTACAAGGGCCTGCAGCGGCTGGATGTGGTCATTACCGGTTGGGAAACGGATACGGGCTATTACAACAATAATGGCGAACTCTGTTATGAATACACCATCAGCGAGGAACGCCGGGAATGGAGCAGCTACGAAACCAAGCTGTACCAAAAGACCGAAAAACCTGAACCTACCGTATCTCCTGCTGAGTGAGAATAATCTTTAGCCAAATCCGCAGGGCGCTTTTGATGACTCGTCAGAAGCGCCCTGCGGCATATATTTAAGGAGGAATTGCTTATGAAAGCATATCCCGGCAAAGCGGAGGCGCTCAGGCTTCTGCGTCAGGCCGAAACCATGAATCCGGGCCTTTGGGTGGATCATTGTCTTGTGGTTGCAAACTGCGCAGAGAAAATCGCCCTTGCCTGCGGGAATATGGATGGGGAAAAGGCCTGGGTACTTGGATTGCTGCATGATATAGGCCGTAGGGCAGGGGTGTTCCACCTGCGCCATGTATACGAGGGTTACATGTATATGCTTTCGCTGGGCTATCCGGATGCGGCAAAAATCTGTCTGACCCATTCCTTTTCCGTACAGAAACTGGAGGATTATATCGGCAAACATGATGTGACTCCCGACCAGCGGCAGACTCTGGAATCAGCTCTTGCAGCCTGCGAGTATGACGATTACGACCGGCTCATTCAGCTGTGCGATTCCATCGGCATGGCTACCGGCGCAGCGACCCTGGAGGAGCGTATGGGGGATGTGAAGCGGCGCTATGGCTGGTATCCCCAGGATAAATGGGACAAGAATTATGAACTGAAAGCGTATTTTGAGCAGAAAGCGGGAAGGAGCATTGATGAGATCACCGCAGGGATAGGTGTGGAGGGGTAAGCGGGATTTGCAGAATTCTGCAAAAACTTGAAGCAAACCAGATCGACAAACAAAAAAGCGATGGCGTTTTGCCCTCGCTTTATTTTTTTGCTGGATAAGGCATACACTCGTCTGTCAGTTCAAGGATATAGTCCGTTGAGGTTCTGTAATAACGGGCTAATTGAATCAAAAAATCAATGGGTATTTGTCGCTGCCCTGTTTCGTATTGGGAATATGTATTTTGACGGATATGCAGATAATCTGCTATTGCTTTTTGTGTTAAATCGTTGTCTTCGCGCAGGTTACGCAATCGCATTTTATCGCCCCCATTGGATTATACCAATCGCAAAATGAGATGTTGACAATTATCTCATTTTGTGATAGTTTTGATACAAGGAGGAACTAAATTATGACCAGAGAAGAATTGCTTGATTATCTTAAAACAGCAGTAAGGAAGAAATCTGGGAGATTCTTGGGAAGTTTGTGGAAGGGGTATGTGGGATTTCAAAAATATGTCCAAATGGATTTTCATTGAAAAAACAAGGAGGAAAGAGAAATGAAAAACATGATGAAAAGGATATCTGCTATTCTGATTGTAGTTATGATAGCGCTTTTATGCTGTTCTTGTTCTGAGATGGAACAGAACGTGGGAAACGGATATACTCCCAAATACACGGACGAAAGTTATTCAACGATTTATGGCACCTGGAAAACGGATGACGGTTATACGCTGCATCTGGAAGAAAATGGTACTTACTGGCGTACCGGGCCCAATATGTCTGAACAGGGCCGATATACCTTGGGACAATCCGTTCTTCCCATTGGCGACGATCAATTTTACCGGCCATATGACCACATCACGCTGAAGGAAGATGACTGGGGAACATCCGTGACGTTTTACTATATTCATTCCGGCAATCAGCTGAAGGTATGCCGCTATGTGGATAAGACGGATGGATCCTTTGATCCAGATTCTCTGTATGTATATAAAAAGAAGTGAGGTATTGACGATGAAATCAAAAATGAGATCGTTTATTATTCTGGTGATGATTCTGGTTACATTTGTATTGCCCTTGAATGCTTTTGCCATGGATCTGCAATACGGTGCCCGTACGCCTGAAGCGGCTGTGGAAAAATACTTTCGTGGACAACTGTACCTGGATGCAGAGATGACCATCAATGCATCCAATATGTCTGATGGATATATGGATTATTTCAGAAGTGTGGTCAATGAGGATAAGTTGGCTGAACTGTCTAATTTTATGCCGGATGAAGAATGCAGTTCAGCAACGGAAGACTATCTCAGACAGTTTTATTACGAGAGAGATTGTCTCGTACAGTTCTATGAAGAGTTAAGGAATTCGGGTCGGAGAGCATATCAAGAAGATGATATCCTCGTAGAGTTCGTTTTTCTTGGGCCGGTGGAGGCTGACAGAGCAGATTATGCTGAGGAATTTGTAGCTGGTTTTCAGCAGTGTGGCTTACCTATAACACAAATTCTGGTTGCTGAAGTCAATGTTACCGTAATTCCTGAAGGCAGAGTTTATACGCAGCAAGCAGCAGTCATGGAAGTTGGCGGAGTATGGTATGTACAAGATACTCTCTGCTGGCATTATAACGTTGAGTAAGCGAAAAAATACAGCCGGAAAGCACGATGTGTTGTGCTTTCCGGCTGTATTGAATTAATGGCTATAGGCAGTTGAGCGAAGAGAAACAGAAAACCACCCGCTATGCGGGTGGTTCAGCTTGTCGAAAAACCTCATTCTTGTCAGTCAAAGCCGCAAATCTTGCACCTTCGGTGCTCGCTGTGCTTTCTTGAAAGTGCTGCGGCACAAGGAATGTGGGCTCTGCCCACACCCGGCAGGGGGATGATCCCCCTGCACCCTGCGAATTTTTTGACAGCCAGAACCACCCGCTATGCGGGTGGTTTTGATGCGGCAGTGATAAAGTCAGATCAGAAGGTCAGTTCCTGTGCATCGCTGCCCTTGAGCTGGAAGCTGACGGTGCTGCCGTCGAGCTTGGCTTCGTAACCGCCACGGAAGCCGGTCAGGTCCACATAACCGTCGGCATCGGTGGTCAGGGTCACGTTGGTGCTCCAATCCTTGTGGATCAGGTCATGCAGGGCGTGGAAGGCAGGCTTCTTGGAGTTGTCCTTGCGCATGAAGCCGCTGGGGGCGCCCAGCCATGCGCCATCGGCAGGATCCCAGGTGGTGATGGCTTCTACCAGAGGATGGGCGAACAGGGTGGAATACATGTCCACAACGTTCTGTGCCTGACGCTCTTCGCCTTCGGGCGTGGAGGGCCACTCGGGCACCTGCCAGTCGTTCAGGTCCACGATGTGAGGGGGCATCAGATCGCCGGAAACGAAGGTGTTCTCGGTGAAGTGGATGGGCAGGCCGAAACGGCTGAACCGCTCCAGTACCTCGTTGAGCTTTTCCAGGCCCCAGAAGCCCTGATGCTGGTGGGACTGAATGCCGATGACGGAGATCGGCACATCCGCACAGAGCAGAGCGTCGATGAGCACTTCGTAGGCCATGGAAGTGTTGAAGTCGTTGATGAGCAGAGTCGCGCCGGGGTTGCTTTCCTTGGCGGCGGCAAACACTTCCTTCACCAGCTTGATGCGGCCCATATCACGGCAGATGCGGGTGATGGCGTTGTCGTACTTGTCAAACACGGGCATGATGACCACTTCGTTGATCACGTCCCACATGTCGATGGTGCCCTTGAAATGGGTCACGTCGGTGTGGATGCGTTCGATCTGCTTCTTGAGGATTTCCTCATTGGAGTAGTTCATCAGCCAGTTGGCGCAGGCGGTGTGCCAGCACAGGGGGTGGCCCTTCACGGCGCAGCCCTTTTCTTCCAGCCACTTGGCGGCCTTCATCAGGTAAGGGGTAGTGGTGGGGCCGTTTTCTTCGGGCTGATACCGTCCCCAGTAGAAGGGCAGGGTTCCGAAGTTGAACAGCTCAAACCAGTTTTCCATGCGCTCGCTGAGCAAAGTGCGGATGTTGTCCGGCAGAGTATCCTTCATCAGCTCCACGGCATCAAAAGCGCCGCAGCCGAAGAGGAACTCATGGCTGGTCTGGGAAAAAGCGATAGACTGATTGGCTGCAGGCGTGCCGTCGGGGCGCAGGAAGCGCAGACGGGCGGTAGATTTTTTGCTTGCATAGCGATCCATAAGAATCCCTCCGTTAGTGTATGGTTTTTATATTGGTAACGGTTGAAGTCATGATATCATTCCCGGATGACGGTGTCAACCTTTTTTTAGAAGGTTTAATAACTTATGTTGTTGTAGGCTTGCTTCTGGGAGGGGCTGCGGGAAAAGTCTTTTCTGGCTTGACATTCGCCCGGGGAGAACGTACAATGTTCCCAGATGGAAAAAATCCGAAGAGGGGAAATATCATGATTTTCAGGTATGATTTTGGTGCACCTTTGGATACGGGCGCAGTGATCAGGCATATTCCCGCTGAAAAGGGCGTTCCCGGTTTTTTTGACGTAAGCCGGGAGGGGGAGAAGATCCGTTTTTCCATTGCCCTTTCCAGGGATGATATGATCTTTGGTCTTGGCCAGAATGTGCGGGGCATCAACAAAAGGGGACACCTTTACCGCAGCTGGAACAGCGATGAGTTCCATCACGAGGAAACCACCAAGTCTCTGTACGGAAGCCATAATTTTTTGGTTTTCCGCAGGACGGAGGGCAATTTCGGCGTGTTTTTTGACGACCCGGGTGCGGTGGAGTTTGACCTTGGCTACACCAGCGCCGACCGTGCGGTGATCACATCGGAAAACGGTAATCTGAGCCTGTATATTATTCCTGGGGATTCACTGAAAGAAATCGTTCGTTCCTTCCGCAGGCTTATCGGCAGGAGCTACATACCGCCCAAATGGGCTTTCGGCTACATCCAGTCCCGCTGGGGCTATGCCTCGGAGGAGGAGTTGAGGCACATCGTCCATGAGCACCGCAGCCGGCACATTCCCCTGGATGGCCTTTGTGTGGATATTGATTACATGGAGCAGTACAAGGACTTTACCTGGAACTCCAGCACCTTTTCCGATCCTGTCAGCCTGAACCGGGATATGAAGGAAGAACATGTACGCCTGATTCCCATTATTGATGCAGGTGTAAAGGAAGAGCCTGGGTATGAGATATATGAGGAAGGCCTGGAAAGGGGCTATTTCTGCAAAAAGGCAGACGGCAGCAACTTCATCGGCGCAGTATGGCCCGGCAGGAGCCTGTTCCCGGATTTCCTCCGGGAAGATGTGCGCCGCTGGTTCGGGCGCAAGTATCATGCTTTGCTGGATACAGGCCTGGAAGGCTTCTGGAATGATATGAACGAGCCGGCCCTGTTCTATTCCGAGGAGGGGCTTGAGGAAGCCTACCGTCAAATGGATATGACCAAGGGCGAAAACATAGGTATTGATGCTTTCTTTGGGCTGCGGGATATCTTCGGTGGCATTGCCAACAGCCCGGAGGATTATCGCCGATTCTGGCATGATTTTCACGGCAAAAAAGTGCGTCACGACAAAGTGCATAATCTCTACGGGTGCTATATGACCCGTGCCGCAGCCGAGGGCATGGAGGAATACGATTCCGACAAGCGCTTCCTGCTGTTTGCACGTTCCAGCTGCATCGGCGCACACCGCTACGGCGGCATATGGCAGGGGGATAACACCTCCTGGTGGAGCCACCTTTTGATGAACTTGAAAATGATGCCGTCCCTCAATATGTGCGGTTTTCTTTTCACTGGTGCAGATATTGGCGGATTCAGCAACAACACTACGGAGGATCTGCTGCTTCGCTGGCTTCAGCTGGGCGTTTTTACGCCGCTCATGCGCAATCATTCTGCACAGGGCACCAGGGAACAGGAAATCTACCGCTTTGGGCTCCAGGAGGATATGAAAAATATCCTCACGGTACGCTATGGGCTTTTGCCGTATCTGTACAGCGAATTTATGAAGGCAGCCCTCGGGGATGAGTGTATGTTCCGCCCGCTGGCCTTTGATTATCCGGAGGATGATCTGGCCTGCCGCATTGAGGATCAGGTCATGCTGGGCGACCAGTGCATGATTGCACCGGTATATGAACAGAACGCCCGGGGCCGCTATGTGTACCTGCCTGAGGATATGCTCATGGTGCGGTTCCGCTCCGCAGAGGATTACGATCTTTTGCCCGTTAAAAAAGGCCATCACTGGGTCGATTTGCAGCTGAATGAAATGCCGCTGTTCATTCGCCGTGGCTGCTTTATTCCCCTGAGCAGAGGCGCAGAATGGGTGGATGCAGTGGATTTCAGCAGCTTTACGCTGATTGGCTGGCTGGATGATGAAGCCTCTTATTCCCTTTATGACGATGACGGCTGCACCAAAGGCTGGTCTCTGGAAGCGGGGATCCGCCGGATAGAGGTTTCCAAAAACGGAGACGGCTTCTGCGCCCGGGGGAAAGAACTCGCCCTGGATCCTGGCGGACTGCTGGGCTGACAGGCATATTTCAAAGCAAAACAAATCAATATATCAGGAGGGACAACAATGAACATCGCAATTATCGGCGCTGGCACCATTGCCCGGAACATGGCAAAAACGCTGCGGGGCATGAAAGCAAGAGGACAAAACGTGGAGCTGTATGCAATTGCAGCCCGTGACCTGGATCGTGCACAGGCCTTTGCTCAGGAGGAGGGCTTTGTAAAGGCCTACGGTTCCTACAGGGAAATGCTGGAGGATGACCAGGTGGAACTGGTATACATTGCCACTCCCCATTCCCATCATGCGGAGCATATGAAGCTGTGCATTGAGTACGGCAGGCCCATCCTGTGCGAAAAACCCTTTACCGGCAACGCCCGTCAGGCGGAGGAAGTGCTCAGAATGGCAGAGGAAAAAGGCGTTTTTGTTACGGAAGCCATCTGGACCCGCTACATGCCTTCCCGGGGGATCATCAACGACCTGCTGGCAAGTGGGATTATCGGCGAGCCCAAAGTGCTTAATGCCAACCTTGCCTATGCCATGGAAAACAAGGAACGCATCCTGAAACCGGAACTGGCTGGTGGTGCACTATTGGATCTTGGCGTGTATACTCTCAACTTTGCCTCCATGATTTTTGGCGATGATGTGGAACGTATGGAAAGCGCCGTGCAGATGTACCCCACAGGCGTGGATTTTACCGAGAACATCAGCCTGTACTATAAGGACGGCCGCAGCGCACACCTGATTTCCAGTGCAGCTGCAAGAATGGACCGCCGGGGCGTGGTCAGCGGCGCCAAGGGTTATCTCACCGTGAACAATGTAAATAATCCCACGGTGATCGAGGTTTTTGACGATAACGACCAGCTCTTGAAGCATGTGGATGTGCCGGAGCAGATAACCGGTTTTGAATCCCAGGTGGAAGCCTGCATGCGGGCTCTGGAAGCAGGACAGCTGGAATGCCCGGAAATGCCTCACAGCGAGATTATGCACATTATGAAAACCATGGATGAGCTCCGGGCACAGTGGGGCATGGTGTATCCCTTTGACTGATGTTGCAGCCTGAAGCAGGCACGACGGACCCCCTGTCCGGACAAGACGCAGGTTAATTACGGTTATTTGAAAACTCTTCACCCCCTTGCCAACTTGCCGGAAACGTAGTATATATATGGTTGCAACAAAAAAATACCTCAGTTGGCAATAATGATTTAGAGGGAGACGATTTACAATGGCAATGAATCTGAAACTGACCGGCGTAAAGGGTTTCATCGCTCAGCCCGAACTGGACAACATGAAGCCCCTGATGAATACCGTCAACGAGATGCTGCTCAGCGGCAAGGGCGCTGGCAATGACTTTCTGGGCTGGCTGGATCTGCCCGTAAACTATGACAAGGACGAGTTT
The DNA here is from genome assembly GCA_015056145.1 of Clostridiales bacterium. Classification (GTDB taxonomy): domain Bacteria; phylum Bacillota; class Clostridia; order Christensenellales; family Aristaeellaceae; genus Limiplasma. The sequence goes on along the minus strand of SVGY01000001.1, from coordinate 381,611 downwards.
GATCGCATCAAGAAGGCTGCTGCCAAGATCCAGAGCGATAGCAAGGTGCTGGTGGTTATCGGCATCGGCGGTTCCTACCTGGGCGCACGGGCTGCCATCGAGTTTGTTAACGGCCAGATGTTCAATGGCGTCCGTCCCGAAGGCATCCCCGAGATCTACTTCGCCGGCAACAATATTTCCTCTTCTTATCTCAACGATATTATCAAGATCATTGGCGACCGTGACTTCTCCGTGAATATCATCTCCAAGTCCGGCACCACCACCGAGCCTGCCATCGCCTTCCGTGTATTCAAGAAGATGCTGGAAGAAAAGTATGGCAAGGAAGGCGCAAAGGGCCGCATCTACGCCACCACCGACAAGGCCCGTGGCGCTCTGAAGAACCTGTCCAACGTGGAAGGCTACGAGACCTTTGTGGTGCCCGATGATGTGGGCGGCCGCTTCTCTGTGCTGACCGCCGTAGGCCTTCTGCCCATCGCCGCTGCCGGCATTGATATCGACGCCATGATGAAGGGCGCTCAGGATGCCCGTGAAGTGTGCAAGGATGGCGATCTGGATTCCAACCCTGCCATGAAGTATGCTGCGCTGCGCAACATCCTCTACCGCAAGGGCAAGAACACGGAAATCCTTGTAAACTACGAGCCTGCCCTTACCATGCTGGGCGAGTGGTTCAAGCAGCTTTACGCCGAAAGCGAAGGCAAGGATCAGAAGGGTCTGTTCCCCACTGCAGCTAACTTCTCCACCGACCTGCACTCCATTGGCCAGTTCATTCAGGATGGCACCCGCAACCTGTTTGAAACCGTGCTGTGGGTCAACGAGCCCCGTACCGAAGCCTACATCGAGGAAGCTGCTGAGGATATCGACGGCCTGAACTACCTTGCCGGCAAGTCCGTGCAGTTTGTCAACTCCAAGGCCTACCAGGGTACCCTGATGGCTCACATGGACGGCGGCACCCCCAACATCATTCTGGAGATCGACAGCGCCGATGCATGGCACTTCGGTTATTTGGTATACTTCTTCGAGAAGGCCTGCGGCCTCTCCGGCTACCTCCTGGGCGTGAATCCCTTTGATCAGCCCGGCGTGGAAGCTTACAAGAAGAACATGTTTGCCCTGCTGGGCAAGCCCGGCTATGAGGCTCAGAAGGCTGAGCTGGAAGCCCGTCTGTAATCAAATACGCTTTATGCCGGTATCCTGCCACGGGTACCGGCATTTTGTGTTGAGAAAAAACAAACGCAAGGTTTGTCATTTTTGCCGCTTGATGATATAATCATGTCATCACAGGGAAGTGATTACCCCCATCCATCAAATGCGAGGTGTGAATATGGCAGGCGTAACCTACAAATGCCCCAGCTGCGGCGCCTATCTGAATTTTGAGCCGGATTCCCAGCGTTGGAAGTGTCCTTTTTGCGACTCTGCTTTTGCCGAAAACGAGCTAACGGATCGTGACAGCGAATACGAAAACCAGCCTGAAGAAACCGCCCAGCAGGAACAACCTGAGAACCAGACTGATTCCCAGGAAACGGCGGATTCCTCCGATGGTTCTTCTCAGGTTGCCTATCGCTGCCAGAATTGCGGCAGTGAGATCATGACCGATGAAACCACGGTGGCTACCCACTGCTATTACTGCCACAGCCCGGTGGTATTGCAGGGCAAGCTGACAGCGGACATGCGCCCGGACAAGGTGCTGCCTTTCACCATTGGCAAGGAAAAAGCCGTGGAAACCTTCATGGGATGGGTTCAGAAGAAGAAGTATGTGCCCACGGCCTTTTTCAGCAAATCCCAGGTGGAAAAGATGAACGGCGTATACTATCCCCATTTTGTTAATCAGGTGGATGTAAGCGCTGTCTTCACCGGTACCGGCGTCAATACCAGCACTTCCTACACCACGGATTATATCATCACCAAAAAGGATTACTATTCTGTGGAACGCGGGGGCAAGATCCGCTTTAACAAAATCATGCGCCCTGCTTTGAAAAAGGTGAACCGCAAGTTGGCGGAAGGCATTCATCCCTTCCCCCTTGAAGACGCAAAAAAGTTCTCCGGCGCATACCTTTCCGGCTTCCTTGCGGAACGCCGTGATATGGAGGCGAAGGATTACAACAGCGAGATTATGCAGGAAGTAAAAGGCTACTCCAAATCCCTGCTGACGGAAGATACCCGCTACGGTTCGCTCAGCGGTGAAACCTCCGTTGAACTGGATAACATGGAGAGCGAGTATGTGCTTCTTCCTACCTGGGTTTTGACCTATCCCAACAAGGAAAACAAGGATGATCCCTATTACTATGTCATGAACGGATGCACTGGTGAAATTTGCGGCCGGCTGCCTGTGAACAAGGGTAAGCTTTGGCGCACGGGATTGATCGCCGGCGCAATTGTCTTTGCGGTATGCTGCATTGCCAGCTATTTCCTGTTCTGATAGGAGGAAACAAGGATGAAGAAACGTTTATCAGCGCTGCTGATTATCCTGGCGCTGTTGCTGGCGGCTTTGCCGGCGATGGCCAGCAGTATTTGGACTGCGGATTTTGATGCCTTTTTTGATGGTGATAATGCTGCTGAGGATAGCAAAAGCTCCGATTCGCTGGTGATCATCGACAGGCCCCGGGAGACTCAGGCAGTTACGCAGGCCCCCGTCGCTACCGAAGAACCTGCCCCTCAGCCTGCGGAAAACACTGGAACGACTCCGTATGGTCAACGTATTTTTGATGATGGAAACCTTCTGAGTCCGGCTGAGGAAGCGAAGATCAATCAGCAGATCACCCAGTTCCAGAAGGAAACCGGTATGGATTTTGTGGTGGTCACCTATAATGGCCCTTTGAAAAAAGCAACGGCTCAGGATGAAGCAGACGTTTTCTATGAAGAGGGGTGCGCAGCAGGTATCCTGGGAAATGTGGAACCTGCCGATGACGATGAGGACAGCGGCATGCTAATCTATATCAATCCGGGCTCTGGCGACTACGCTGTGTCTACCACCGGCAAGATGATCGATTATATCACCGATGAGCGTGCTTCTTCGCTGGACTACGCTTTGCGAAACAATCTGAGTGCTGCACGCCATACGAACAATTATGCACAATGCGTAACGGAACTGATTTCCGGAACGACCCGTTATGTGAAGGAAGGCATCCCTGAAGGAGCATTCCAGTATGATGTTCATACTGGCCAGATGCTTACTGCCCCGCACAAGGCACTTACTGGTACGGAAATGCTGGTAAGCGGCGGAATCGGTCTTGTGGTATGCCTGATCTTCGTATTTTCTGTAAAAGGCAACTACAATCTGAAACGCAATACCTACGAATATTCCGTCAGAAACAATTCTTCTCTCAGAATGACCCGGCATGGCGACCAGTATATTCGCTCTTCTGTGAACCGTGTCCGCAGGCCGGACAACCGTTCCTCCGGCGGTGGATTTGGCGGCGGAGGCTTCAGCGGAGGCAGCGGCGTGCATACCAGCAGCGGCGGCGGTTCCCACGGCGGCTTCAGCGGCAAATTCTAAGCATTGTTTTGCGAAAATATATTACTTCGTCCTCCTGGAAAACCGGGGGGACGTTCTTTTCTTCTGAGAAGAAAAGAACCAAAAGAAGCGCATTTTGAGATGGCAAGGGAAAAACGGGCAACAAAAAAGCCTTTTGCGATGAAAGCGATGGTTCATCATCAAAAGACGCTTTTCGGGTGGGGGACGTTCTTTTCTTCTGAGAAGAAAAGAACCAAAAGAAGCGCATTTTGAGATGGCAAGGGAAAAACGGGCAACAAAAAAGCCTTTTGCGATGAAAACGATGGTTCATCATCAAAAGGCGCTTTTCGGGAGGGCCCGGGAGGGGGCTTTTCTCAGAAAAGCCTTCTCCCGGATCTCACACAAATACTCGTATCTTACTCTTTCCCGTCCAGGACGCTCAGCACACGCCGGGCAATGCCCTCTGCGTCAAGGCCGAACTGGGCTTTCAGGTACTGCTGGTTGCCCACGGTGGCGCAGTAGGTGTCGTTGAGGCCGATGCGGATGACCCGTGCACGGTTTCCTTTCTGGCCTGCAACAAATTCGCACACAGCGCCGCCGAAACCACCCACGATGGTGTGTTCTTCAGCAGTGAAGAGGACGGGCACCTTTTTGCACAGCTCGGCGAGATAGGCCTCGTCAAGGGGCTTGATGGTGGGGAAGCTTGCGACACCTACGCTCTTGCCAGCCTGGGCAAGAATCTTGGAGGCCTGAATGGCATCGGGAAGAATGCCGCCTGCGGTAAGGATGAAGGCGTCGGTGCCGGAAAACTGCTCCAGGGCCTTGCCGGTGGCATAGCCGTTCAGGGAGCCTTCCTCGTGGTTGACGGGTTCGCCGCCACGGCCGATGCGCAGGTAGGCAACGCCGGGTTCGCTGAGGAAACGGTTCATAACGGCCTCGGTTTCCACAGCATCCGCAGGCGCATAGACCTTCACACCGGGCAGCAGGCGCAGGGCGCTCATATCCTCGGTGGCGTGGTGGGTCATGCCAAGGGTGCCATATACGAAACCAGCGCCTACACACACGATTTTCACATTGACCTGATGGTAGGCACAGCAGTTACGGATCTGTTCAAGGCAGCGCAGGGTGGGGAAGTTGCCGATGGAATACACCACAACGGTTTTGCCTTCCAGGGCCATACCGGCGGCCATACTGGTCATAGCCTGTTCGGAAATGCCGGCGTTGATAAACTGGTCGGGAAATTCGGCGATGTACTTGCGCAGTACGCCAAAACCAAGGTCGCCGGTGATGAGCACAAGCTCCTTATGTTCCCGGGCGTAGTTTTCAAGGCATCGGGTGAAGGTATCTCTCATGGTTTTTGCGCCTCCAGTTCCTTCAGGGCTGCGTCGTATTCCTCGCCCCGTGCGGTGCGGTAGTGCCACAAAACGTCCCCTTCCATGAAGCTGACGCCTTTACCCTTGACGGTATCGGCAATCACCACTACAGGCTTGCCGCCGCCCAGGGCAGCGTTGGCTTCTTCGTAGGCACGGTGCAGAGCGTCGTGGTCGTGGCCATCCACACGGATAACATGCCAGCCGAAGCTGCGCCACTTGTCATCCATGGGTTCCAGGGCGATGGTCTCCTCAACGGGGGCCAGGGACTGTATCTTGTTAAAATCGATGGTTACGATAAAGTTGTCCAGCTTGTACTGGTTGGCAATGAGGGCAGATTCCCACACTGCGCCCTCGTCGCATTCGCCGTCGCCGATAATGCAGTGCACATGGTGCTTCTGGCCGTTGAGCTTGGCGGCCATAGCCATGCCCATGGCCATGGGCATACCCTGACCGAGCGAGCCGGTGGAAGCCTCTACGCCGGGTACTCCTTTGTGGCTTACATGGCCGGAAAGAATGCTGCCGTTCTGGCAATGGGTCTTAAGTTGCTCCACGGGAAAGAAACCGCATTCTGCAAGCGCTGCATACACGCCTGCACCTGCATGGCCCTTGCTGAGAATCAGCCGGTCACGTTCCGGCATGCGGGGGTTTTCAGGATTCACATTGAGCACATCTGCATAGAGCACAGCCAGAAAATCAGCCATGGAGAAGATGCTGCCAATATGGCTGGTGCCGCCCAGATTGGTCATTTCAAGAGCATGGAGGCGGATACGGTACGCCAGCTCCCTGCTGCTGAGTTTGTTCATCATTGTTGGCCTCCTTGGTCTGCCGCCTCGCCGGTAACAGGGGCGGGCTTGTGTACGAACAGCTTGCGGAAAAGTGCGCCAAAGGTGTTGAAGAAGATTTTCACATCCCGGGAGAAGCACTGCGTGGTGGCATACTCCACACGCATGCGGTTCTTTTCGCCGAGAATTTCACGCTCGTAGGTGCCCTCCGGGTCATCGTGGCCCACGGCCTCGTCAAGGCTGATAAGCTTGATGGAACTGGGGTCGGTAATGCCGGGGCGAACCCACAGGATGCATTCCTGTTCGGGGGTATACTGGGTGGTGTAGTGCAGCACCTCGGGCCGGGGGCCGATGAAGGACATCTCGCCCCGGATGATGTTGAACAGCTGAGGAAGCTCGTCCAGCTTGGTTTTGCGGAGGATGCGGCCTACTTTGGTAACACGGGGATCGTTGAAGGCAGTGGTGGAGCTGAAGCGGTCCGCTCCTACCACCATGGTGCGGAACTTGAGGATGTGGAAGGTTTTGTTGTGGTAGCCGCCACGGGGCGCCGAATAGAAAACAGGGCCTTCCGAAGTCAGCTTGACCGCCAGGGCGATGGGCAGCATCAGCACCAGGCAGGGCAGGAGCAAAATCAGTGCAAAAACAAAATCCAGAACCCGCTTGATCACTTTGCTGTAAAAGGGATGACTCAAAGGCCCGTCCCATCTGGGCAGACTTGTTTCCGTCTGCCCCTTTTGCTGTATTGAAGACATTGCGTTGCCTCTTTCTGCATTGGTATGGCACAAGAGCACCATTTTTATGGTATCACAGACATGGAACAAAGTCAATCGGTGTAAGCCTTGCTTCGGATTATTTAAGAACGTTAACTTGCCCGTAGGGGGATGATTTTTGTTGCGCAGGTCATATTAAAGCTGTGAAAGGGGGAAAGTTGGATTGATGGTGGAAAAACTTGGACAGGTGGCTGTTTTCAGCCTGTTTTCCCTTGTGGCGCTTTTTGTGCTGACCAAGCTGATGGGCAAGCGGCAAATGAGCCAGATGACTATGTTTGACTATGTAATCGGCATTTCCTTCGGGTCGCTGGCGTCGGAGATGGCCGCCCATCCGGACCAGGAAAGCTGGTATGTCTTGGAAGCTATGGGCATTTATGCCCTTGTCACGGTGCTGATCAATGTTATCAACCTGCATTCCCTGAAATCCCGCAAGCTGTTTCTGGGGGCGCCGCTGGTGATATTCGACCGGGGCAGGTTGTACCTTTCCAGCCTGAAAAAGGCAAAGATTGATCTGAACGAACTGCTTGCCGAATGCCGGACGGCGGGGTATTTCGACCTGGAGGAACTGGAAATGATTCTTCTGGAAGTAAATGGCAAGCTGTCCTTTTTGCCAAAGAGTGAAAGGAGGCCGCTGACACCGCAGGACATGCATGTTAATCCTGGGCTGGAACGGCCTTCCGTTGCGGTTGTCATGGACGGGGTGGTATTCCCCGAAAGGCTGCATGCCATTGGCTTTGAGAAAAAATGGCTGGACAGGCAGCTGAGGTCTTTGGGCTACACGGACTACCGGAAGGTACTTCTGGCCTGCGTAAACGAAGGCCGGCTGACGGTATATCCCCGGGAGGCAGAAAAGCCGAAGGACTGCTATAACTGAATTATGGACAGAACAGCGCCGGAGTTACAGAAAACTCCGGCGCTGTTCATTCAATGCTTTATGGTCAGTACAGGACTTTTTTCAGATATATACCGCCGTCCAACTCCCGCAGCGGACGGTAACCAGCCTTTGTATACAGGCGGATCCCCTGGGGATTGTGTTTCCAGACGTAGACGATGCTCTCTTTACATCCATCCCTCCCGGCAAGGCGCTCCATTTCGGCGAGGGCAGCAGTAGCAAATCCTTTTCTCCGTTCGGTTTCGTATATCAGAATATCGCTGAGGAAGACCTGCTTCACACCTTCTGTAAACTCGTACAGATACCAAAGGAAGCCAACAACATCGCCGCTTTGACGGTTCACGACCATCATCAGGCAATGGCCGGGAGTATCTGCGCCTTGGGGAAGCTCGCTTTTCAATTCCTGCAGGGCCTGTGCAAGGGCTTCCTGCTCAGAAATGCCCTCGTCATTTTGCAGGTCGGCTGCGTAAGCCTTTGCGGAACAGGCGCAAAAGTTTTCAAACTCGCAGGGGGTCATTTTCCGGAGGAGGATTTTCATCATTGCAATTTGCTTTCCAGCCCACGTTCATTGATGCGGGTGTTAACTTTTTCACGGAACAATTTGTATACAACAGAGGTCAGCGGAATGAACAGAAGCATACCGAGAACGCCCAGCAGGCCATCGCCCAGCACCACTGCCAGCAGCACCCAGATGGAGGGCAGGCCGATGGCATTGCCCATTACATGGGGGTAGATCAGGTTGCCTTCCAGCTGCTGGATAACAATGAACATAATACCGAAGCCAAGCGCCTGCATAGGGTTGACCATCAGGATCAGCAGTACGCCCACGAAACAGCCAAGCCATGCGCCCACCACGGGAATCAGCGCAGTAACGGAAATGAAAACGCTGATCAAAAGCACATAGGGCATTTTGAAAATGCTCATGGCAATGAAGAACAGCACGCCCAGGATCAGCGCTTCAAGGCACTGACCGGAAATGAAGGAAGAGAAGGTGTGCTGGGTCAGATTGGCCACCTTGCGGTAGCGGTCCACCTTTTTTTCCGGCAGGTAAGCGTAGCCCACCTTGATGAACTGTTTTCCCAGCCGTTCTTTGGAAAAGAGAATGTAGAAAGTGAACATCAGCGTGAAGCAGAACTGCAGAAGACCGGAATACACGCTTCCAAGAACGCCGGTGGAATAGATAACGCCCTTGAGGGCAACATCCAGCACCTGCTCAATCCGGGTGCGGAGCTGCTCGGGCGAATTGCCCAGAAGATTGGTCTGCAGATAATCGCCAAGATCAAAACCTTTTTCCGTAAGGAAAGCGTTGAGCCGCTCCACCGCTTTGGGCAGCCCCAGAATAATGCTTTCCAGGGTGGCGGAGATCTGAGGAACCAGCAGTGAAACAACGATGTAAACCACCAGCACGACCAAAGCCAGGGTGATAAGCAGGGCCAGAATGCGGCAAAGGGTGGGGAAACGGTTCAACTTTTTGATTTTCTTGAAGACCTTGTTTTCAAAAAAACGCATGGGAACATTAAGAATAAATGCAAGAGCGGAGCCCCAAAGGAAGGGGGTCAATATTCCCAGCAGTAAAAGAAAGAACTTCCAGATCGCGCCGAAATGCTGCAAAATGATGTATGTTACAATCAGTAAAACGCCAATGACAATAATATCGATGCGTTTGCTTTTGTCCATGACAAAATCGCCTCCTTACCATTCCATTTTACCACTTTTTCTGTTATCATCAATATACAATTTGTTAAAGATTGGAGTACTGTTTGTGAAACTGTTTTTTGCGCCCATGGAAGGGGTGGCACATCATTTGTTCCGGCGGGCTCAGGCTGCCTGTTTCCATCCGGCGGATGAGTATTTTATGCCCTTTATCTGCCCCAAAAATCATTCCCTGACCCACCGGGAAAGAGCCGACATCGCCCCGGAAAACAATCCCGGCGTGCATGCCATTCCCCAGATACTGGCAAACGACCCGGAGCCGTTCCTGTGGGCGACGCAGATGCTTGCGGATATGGGATATGACGAGGTGAATCTGAATCTTGGCTGCCCTTCCTCCACGGTGGTGCGCAAGGGCAGGGGAGCCGGCTTCCTTGCCGATACGGAAAGACTTCGCACCTTTTTTGATGAAGTGTTTACAAAATCGCCTCTGCCCGTATCGGTCAAAACCAGGCTTGGTATGAGCGACCCTGCGGAGTTTGAAAAGCTGCTTTCTATATACAATCATTATCCTCTGAAGAGGCTTATCATCCATCCCCGGGTAAGGGAGGAGCAGTACGGCGGACAGGTGCATCTGGAATGGTTTCAATATGCTGAAAAGGAAAGCCGTGCGCCGGTTGTATACAACGGCGATCTGTTTACGCCTGAAAAAATCCGGGCTTTTGATGAAACTCATCCCTATGTTTCCGGCATTATGTGCGGGCGCGGATTTCTCTTGCATCCGGGGCTGTATGGCCTTGTGCATGGAGAAAAAGAAAGCGTGGAGAAGCTGGAAGCCTTCCACGCAATGCTTTACGAAGGGTATCGCCGGAATATCGGCACAGAAGCCTTCGTGATTATGAAGATGAAAGAGGTATGGGCCATGCTGGGCCGGGGGCAGGGCCTTGAGAAAAAGACCATGAAGCAGATTCACAAGTCCAGCCGGTATGACCATTACGAGGCGGCGGTGAAAGCTGCCATGGAGGAGATTGCCTCCCGGGGATGATTACAGGGTTTCCGCCTTCTGGCGGGCAATATCCATCAATTCACGTTCGCTGACGCATTCGCCGGGGTTGGGATGGGTCGGACAGCGTTTTTCAAAGGCGAGGAGCAGCGTTTCTGCTTTCTCGCTGTTTTTTTCATGAAGGAGTGCAAGGGCGTATTCCGTGCGGATGATGGTGATGTATTCCTTCATGGCTTTGCGGAACTGCCGATGTTCCTTTGTATCCAATGCGGCGATTCTTTCGGGATTGCATTCGCCGATGGCCTCCAGATACATCCGGTCGCATACAAGCATGTTCTTGTGCAGCTGGGCAAGGGCATTGGGCTCGTCCAGCAGGATATGGAGCAGCTCCTCCGCCTTGTCAAACTCATGGGCATCCATGTGGCGGTTTTCCTTAAGGACTGCAATGGTGGCGGTGAGGGCATTATCCTGCCAGTTTCCTTCAGGAAGGGTAAAATATTCTTCTGGCGCATCAATAAGCCGCTTGCCCCGTGCCAGATCGCCGCAGAGAACCATCTGCGTCCAGAAAGCCCAGCGTGCATCCTTGCTTTTGCTCAGGGAAACAACGTTGTTTCCATCGTTATCCACGCCGCTCATACGCATGGGGATACCGTTAAGCAGGGCAACGATGACGCCCATAACGGTAAGGCACAGGCAAAGGAAGGAAAGATAAGGGATCCTGCGTACAAACAGGTAGATCACAAAGAAAACCACAGCGGTGATCAGGTTCATGATGGCTCCGCCGAAATTGTAGAGCTTGTAGGGAAAAACGCCATCGTTCCATTCCGGCGGCGTCATGAGGCACTGGCCGCCGGTGCCCGCAAGGCTCATGCGCTTCAGCTTGATGCCTTCATCACCCCGGATCCAGGTAAGACTGCCGATACGGAAAAGAATAAAGCCATATCCCGTCAGTTTTCCGAAAACATAGTGTCCGCCCTCATGAAAGATGAACTGCAGATAGAGCGCCAGATAAAGCAGCAAAAGGTTGACAAGCATTGTCAGCATGAACTGGCCGAAGGGCACGTCCAGTTTTCCGCTGTCCTTGAGAGTCAGAACCAGCAAAAGACCAAGCCCAACGCCTATCGCCAGGGAAACAAGCATACTCAGCAGAAAGGAAAGCAATTTGTTTTTCTTTTTGGGTGTATTGGTTTCGGTCATAAGAAAATCCCCTTTTCCAATGGTTTCTGTATACAAAAACGAAGTATATCATTTTTTGGAAAAAATGACAAACAGCTTCCATTCCCATATTGCAAAACGAAGGTTTTCGTTCTATAATGGCAAGAACGGCGGCCTTCAATCTTTTGCCGCCGCATATGGAAAGGAAGTATGAACTATGGAAACGACCGCTGCCAACAAAACGAATTTCATCTGGGAAGCCGTAGAGGAAGATCTTCGGAGCGGCCGCTGCCAAAGCGTTCACACCCGTTTTCCTCCGGAACCCAACGGCTATCTGCACATCGGCCACTGCAAGGCCCTGGTGGCTGACTTTCTCACTGCCGAGCGTTACGGCGGCGTGACCAATCTCCGCTTTGACGATACCAACCCCGCCAAGGAAGAAACCGAGTATGTGGATGGCATCATGGAGGATATCCGCTGGCTGGGCTTCGACTGGAAGGGCGGCCTGTTCTTTGCCAGCGAGTACTATCAGAAGTGCTACGATATCGCCGTGGATTGGATCAAGCGTGATCTGGCCTATGTGGACGAGCTGACCCAGGAGGAAATGCGTGAGTACCGTGGCACCCTCACTGAACCCGGCAAAAACAGCCCCTATCGTGACCGCCCCATGGAAGAGAACCTCCGCCTCTTTGAGGAAATGAAGGAAGGCAAGCATCCCGAGGGCAGCATGATCCTGCGCATGAAGATCGACATGGCATCCCCCAACATCAACATGCGTGACCCTGCTATGTACCGTATCCTCTATAAGGAGCATCACCGCACTGGCAAGGAATGGTGCATCTATCCCATGTACGACTTCGCCCACCCCATCGGCGATGCCCTGGAATGCATCACCCACAGCCTGTGCTCTCTGGAATATGAAGATCACCGGCCCCTTTACGATTGGGTGGTGGAGAAGTCCGCTCACATGCTGCCTGGCCGTCCCCGGCAGATCGAGTTCAGCCGTCTGAACCTGACCCGTACTGTTATGAGCAAGCGCTACCTGCGTGCGCTGGTAGAGGGCGGCTTTGTTACCGGTTGGGACGATCCCCGCATGCCCACCCTGTGCGCCATGCGCCGCCGTGGCTTCACCCCTGAAGCCATCCGGGATTTTATTGACCGCATCGGTCTTGCCAAGGCAGACAGCACCGTGGATATGGCTCTTTTGGAAAGCTGCGTCCGTGACGACCTGGGCGACAAGGTGCCCCGTGCCATGGCAGTTGTGCGGCCCCTGAAAGTGATCCTGACCAACTGGCCCGAGGACAAGCGGGACGAGCTGGAGATCGAGAATCATCCCAAGCATCCCGAAATGGGCACCCACAAGGTGGTCATGACCCGTGAGATCTATGTGGAGCAGGAAGACTTCATGGAAGAACCTCCCAAGAAGTACTTCCGCCTGTTCCCTGGCAACGAAGTTCGCCTGATGGGCGCATACATCATCAAGTGCGAAGGTTGCGAAAAGGACGAAAACGGCAACGTTACCGCCGTGCTCTGCACTGTGGATATGGACAGCCGCAACGGCAGCGAAGGCGCCAACCGCAAGGTGAAGGGCACCCTGCATTGGGTATCTGCCACGGAGAATGTGCCTGTGGAAGCCCGCATGTTTGAGCCCATCCTGCTTGAAGAGGGCGAGACCAATGGCCTGGATGCAGCCGCTCTTGAAGAGCTCAAGGCCCGCATTCCCCTGAAGGATGATTTCCTCACCCGTCTCAACTTCGGCAGCCTGGAAACCTGCACCGGCTATGCAGAAAAGGCTCTGGATGATGTGGAACCCGGCACCACCTACCAGTTCCCCCGTGTAGGATACTTCTGCAAGGACAGCGACTCTGCTGCCGGTAAGCCCGTTTTCAACCGGGTCGTGGGTCTCAAGGATACCTTTGCCAAGCAGGTTAAGCGCTGATACAACAGCAAAATACATTTCCCCTCACAGGATTTTTCCGATTCTGTGAGGGTTTTTTGGAAATTGACAGATTATTTACACCATTGCCTGCAAAGGTGTGTTATGATAATAACCGGCGTGATTTATTTACGAAACGGTGAAGGAGTTTCCTCATGATTGATATCAGGAATGTATCCAAGCGTTACGGTACGGTATATGCCCTGCGGGATGTAAGCCTTAGTGTGGAAAAGGGCACTGTACTCGGTTTGCTGGGCCAGAACGGCGCAGGCAAAACCACGCTGCTCAATATTCTGACCGGCTATCTTGCCCCCACGTCCGGCAGCGTGCTGCTGGACGGGCGGGATGTGCTTCTGGAGCCGGAGGAAGCACGCAGGCAATTGGGCTATCTGCCAGAAGTACCGCCTCTTTACGACGAAATGACGGTGCAGGAATACCTGCGGTATGCAGCGGAGCTGCGCAATGTGGAAAAACGCAGTATCCCCGGCCATGTGGACGAGGTCATGGAGCTGTGCGGCCTTACCAGCATGCGTCATCGTCTGCTGAGTCACCTCAGTAAGGGTTACCGGCAGCGTGCCGGCTTTGCCCAGGCGCTTTGCGGCGATCCGGAGGTGCTGGTGCTGGACGAGCCTACCGTGGGCCTTGACCCCAAACAGATCGTGGAAATCCGCAGCCTGATCATGAAGATGGGCAAAGGCCGCACCATCGTTTTTTCCTCTCATATTTTGAGCGAGGTGCAGCAACTGTGCGACCGGGTGGTGATCCTTCACGACGGCGTGGTAAAAACCTCCCTGAACCTGAAAGAGCAGGGTGCGCAGGAAAACGGAAATGTGACTTTGCTGGCAACCGTCGGCGCTGCGGAAAAGAGCATCCTTCCCCGGGTCAAGGCGCTGGATGGCGTGGTAAAGGCGGAAGTGCAGCCGGGCCGCCATGTGGATCAGACCACCATGCTCATTACCTTTCATGGACTGACTGAGCCGGAGCGGCGGTTGTTTGCCTTGCTTAGCGGTCTGAATGTGCCCATTTTGCACCTGAGCCGTCAGAATGGCAATCTGGAACAGCTTTTTCTCCGGGCAATTTCCGAATAACCTTCCACCGAAAGGAGCGCTCCATGCGTACTGTATATAAACGGGAGCTTGCGGCCTATTTCCGCACCCCCACAGGATATGTGTTCATCGGGATTTTTCTGGCACTTTCCGGCCTGCTTTTCTATCTGGGAAACCTTCGGGTACTTTCGGGTGATCTGCTTACGTTTCTTGCACAGCTCCGGCTTTTGTGCATGCTGCTGTGCCCCATGCTTACCATGCGTCTCATCAGCGAGGAACGGCAGAAGAAAAGCGATCAGCTGGTAATGACTGCCCCGGTTTCCCTGGCTGCCATTGTTTTGGGAAAATATCTGGCCGCAGCTGCCGTTATGCTGCTGACTGTCCTTTTGCTCAATGTGATTACCTTCCTGATCGCCGTATATGGAACCCTGTTTACAGGGGAGTGGTTTGTGGGCTATTTTGGCTTTGTGCTGCAAAGCCTTGCTTTTGTTGCCCTTGACCTGTTTATGAGCAGCTTTGCCAAAAACCAGATTATCGGCGCAATACTGGGTTTTGCCGCCAACTTTTTTCTCTGGCTGGTGGACTTGTTGGCAGGGCAGATCAGCGTTGCGTGGATCCGGGACTCGCTCAATTTTATCAGCCTCTATCAGCGGTATGAGGCCTTCCAGCTGGGGCAGTTCAGCTTTGCCAGCACGCTGTTTTTCCTGACGTTTATTGCGGTGTGCCTTGTGGGCACGGTGCGTGTGCTGGATGCCCGGCGGTTTTCGGAAGGAGGCGCAGCATGAAAAGTTGGCTCAAAACTCTGCTGGGACGCTTCAGGGAACCCAAGTGGCGGCATGGCAAGCTGAGTACACTGCTGACCCTTGGGTTTGTGACAGTGTGCGTGCTTTTGAATATTGCAGTAGCCTCTCTGGAGGAGGAATACGGCTGGACAAAGGATATGAGCTTCAACGGCTATGCCACCACCGGCAAGGAAACCGAAAGGCTGCTCGCCCAGGTGGATACAAAGGTGGAGCTTTATCTGCTGTACCAGAATGGCGATGAGGACGTGCAATTGTTGCAGGTACTCAAACGCTACGCTTCCATCTGCGACCATGTGGAGGTCATATTGACGGACATAAACAAAAATCCGGGCATTCTGACCCGTTTTGTGGGCGATGAGGAGACTGCCGTGGCTGCGGACAGCGTGGTGGTTTACTGCCCCGCCACGGATCGGTATCAAGTGCTGGATTATAATGATTTCCTCAGCCTTGGCTACGATATTAACACAGGCACTTTTGTGCAGGATGGCCTTGCCTATGAGAAGCGCCTCACGGAAGCTATAGTGTATGTAAGCCGGGAAAATCTCCCCACGGCTGGCTTTTTGCAGGGCCATGGCGAGCTTTCCATGGATGCGCTGGCGGTGCTCACCGGTTTTATGGAGGGCAACAGCATTCAGTGTACGGAAGTAAACCTGCTCGCAGGCGATTCCCTGGAAAACATTGATATTCTGTTTATCACAGGCCTGCAGAAGGATCTGACCCCTGCGGAACTGGAAGAGCTGAACATGTTTGCACAGAACGGCGGCAGCATTTTCATCACCAGGGATTACACCGATCCCCTTGAGGAAACGCCCAATTATCTGGCACTTCTGCGCAGCTATGGCGTTGTTCCCATGGACGGCGTTGTGGTGGCCGGTAAAGAGGATGCAGGCAGCTATTACGGGGATGAACCCATCTGGCTGCTACCCTATATGAATGAGATGGATATGCTCCTGCCCCTGACCCTCAACGGTTACGATGTGCTGCTGATGCCCGCTTCCAGCGCCTTTGAAACGCCGGGCGAAACCGGCGATGCAAGCCTTTCTGTGGGCACAGTGTTGAGAACCGGTCCCAATGCTTATCTGCGAAACCTTGAAGATACGACGCTTTCCATTGAAAGACAGCCCGATGACCCTGCGGGCGAGTTTTCCCTGGCGATTTACGCCCACCGCATGCATTACAACGGGAATATCAGCCGGCTGTTTGCACTGGGCAACAGCGCTACCATCACCGACGAATTCATGTACCAGAGCACTTATGTGGAAGAATTCCTGACCGTGCTTTTTGGCGAAATGATCCCCCAGAGCAATGTATCGCTGAACGTGATGAGCAAGAGCGCCTTCCATCCTGCGTTGATGGCGGGAGATCATGCCTTTGGCGTGGTGGTGCTCGTGGGCCTGCCGTTGCTTGTGCTTATTTGTGCACTGTGGGTGCTTCTGCCCAGATATAACCGCTGACATCAGGAAAGGACGAAACTATGCAGCATCCTCCCAAAAAGAAAAAAACAGACAGCCGCAAAAAGAAACTTCTTTTGTGGCTTGTTCTCGGCGTTGCACTTGCAGCTGCGGTGGCATTGGTTGTGCTGTTGCCTACGATCCGTGAAAAAATTCCCGGAAAAACGGCGACGGAAAATCAACTGCCGCCACCCCGGGAGCAGGCGCTTTTGCACCAGGAAGAGCCTGCGCAGCTTGAAAGCGTCTATATCTCCCAACGGGACGGGGACAGCTATGAGCTTCGCTATCGGGACGGTGCACTGTACCTTGTGGAAGACGGGGAATGGCTTGATATCAACGATACCTATTCCGATGAGCTGCTGAAGGTGTCCACCTACCTGCTGGTTTCCGACAAGGTGACGGATGATGCTGCTGAAGTGGAGCCATATCTGGCTGATATGGGGTTGAAGCCCCCCCGGGTGGAGGTAACTGTCACCATGACCGACGGCAGGCAATATACGCTGCAGATCGGTTCGGGCGTACCGCAGACCACCTACAGCTATTACCGCTGGTCGGAGCTTCCGGGGGTCTATATGTGCGACAGCGGTGTAAGCGACGCTTTCCTCATGAGCAAAAACCGTCTCAGACCTGTTCAGCAACCGGAGTTTTCCTCCACGCTGGTGGACAGCGTCATCCTTACCAAGGGCGATGTTACCACGGAAGTGTTTCTGACCAGCGATACCGCCGGAAATACTGTGGGCAGCATCGTTGCGCCCTATTGCTACCCCATGGAGGAAGAATATGTTGCTGCACTGAAAACCACACTGGATAATTTTGTCCTCGGCACGCTGGAAGGGGATGCAACAGAGGAAAGACTTGCAGCGTACGGATTTGACGATCCTCTTTGCGTGGTGGAGCTGCACCAGAAAGCCGGCACCCGGATGATCACCGATGAAAACGGCGCTCTTTCCACCCAGGAATTGCCGGAACAGACTCTTCGTTTCACTTTTGGCCGGCAGGAGGGGGAATATTTTTACACCTGCCTCTACGAAGGAAAAATTTATATGGTGAGCCGGTTTCTTGTGGAAGCCCTTGTTAAGGGCGGCGCAGATGTATGGATCACCCAGTATCCTATGCGGTTGATATCTTCCCAGCTGGGCAGCGTTACGCTTACTACCGCCTCCGGCAAGATGGAAATCCACGCCCAGTATACCGAACGGGTTCTGCCCAACAATCAGCTGGAGGTGGACGAAGAAGGCAATATTGTTTATGATATCACGGTTCTGGTTGATGGAGAGGAATGGACGCTGGATGGGCTGGACAGGCTTGCGGACCGCCTCTATCAGACAAAAGCCTCCGGCCTTGTGCCCGGAAACTTTGTCTGGCAGGGAACGGAACCTCGCTGGACCCTGGAAGTGACTACAGTGTACGGCCAGACTCGCACCATTTCCGGCTATGCCATGGATCCCTTTACGGATGCGCTTCTGGTGGACGGGGTCATGCTGCAATACGTTCATTCCGAGGCTTTGCAGATGGCCCTTGGCGAACTGGCGGAAAGAATTATGTTCTGATAGTTTCCCCGGGCAGCTCTGCTGCAAGTACCGCCTTCATTACATTGAGCACAATGGGCCCGAGCAACAGGCCGAAAAAGCCGATGGCACGGAAACCGGCGTACATTGCCGCCATGGTCAGCAGGGGATAGATTCCGAGCTTTTTTCCCACAAGGCGGGGCTCCAGCAGTTGCCTCAGAAGAGCCACGCCCACATAGGCACACAGCAGAAAAATGCCCCGTCCGCTTTGACCGAACAGGAAGGAAACAAGGCTCCATGGAATCAGGAAAAATCCTGCGCCGATGAGGGGCAGCGAATCAGCCAGCCCAATCAGCAGACCAATAACAAAACCGGATGGAATTCGGTATAAAGCAAAAGCCAGCGCCAGCAGTGCCGCCGTTACTAACGACAGGATGAGCTGGCTTTTCAGCTGTCCGAATAGCCCCTGATACAGATGCGTCCTGAATACTGCAAACTTTCTTCGCCAGGGTTCTGGAAAGGTGCGGCTGAACCAGCTAAGAATCCGGGGCCGGTCGGCGGAGAGGTAGTATGTGCCCATCAGCGTCAGCATAACGGAAAGCAGCGCATCGGGAATAGACAGCGCTGTTGCGAAGGCTCCACTGGTCAGCGCTGCAGAAACGTTGCCGGCCCAGCGCACCAGGCCTTGGGTCAATTGCTGGATGGCAGTGGAAATCGCCGAGGACAGATAGGGGGACACAAGCAGCCGTAGCCGTTCATACCAATCCCTGGCAAAGGGCAGACCGATGGCATCCAGCCAGCTAACCAGCCGGGGAACGCCCCTGACCAGCCCAAACAGCCCCTGAAGCAGCCACTGCACCAGAATAGTTACCCCTGCGCCTGCCACACCAAAAAGCAGAAGCATGCCGAGCAGAGCGCCGATTTTTCGGGAAAAACGAGGTTTCTTCAAACGATGTTCCATACGGCTGACCAGGGGCTCTATAGCAGCAGAAAAGATCAGCGACAAAAGAAAGGGCCACAGGTATCTGAGCAGGAACAGGAACGCCGCAGTTATAAAAAGAGCAGCCAGCGTCAGCAGAAATTTCTGCGGTACACGGTTTTGCCTGCGATTCCAGGCTCGGATGGGGGAAAGCAGATTTTTTTCCATGGCCGGGCTCCTTTCCAAGTGAGGATAGGGATAGTGTGCCCGGAAAAGTATGGAATAAAAGCAAAAAAGAGAAAGCAAACCCCCCGGGAGCTTCTGAACTGCACCCCATTTGTTAGACAGTATGGTATACTGAATAACAAGTGGGGTGTTTTATATGCCAAAAGGAGTGCCAAATAAAAGGTATACGCCAGAATTCAAGGAACATGTAATCAAAACCATGCAGGAAGAGAAATTGAGCTATCGAGAGACCGGCAGACGGCTTGAGATCAACGATCACCATCGGATTCAAGCATGGGAGAGAATCTATCTGGAAGAAGGACTGGAAGGCTTCCTTGTCGAACGCCGTGGACGAAACAGCGCCGGAAGACCACGCAAGCTGCCCAAAGAGGTGGAAGAGGATCTTCTGACAGAGGTACAACGGTTGCGAGCGGAGAATGAATACCTAAAAAGATTGCAAGCCTTAGTTTTGGAAGAAGAGCGACGCCAGCACAAAAAACGCAGGTAGTTCAAGAACTAAGGCAACGGCACAAATTGGAAATTCTGCTTTCAATCGCTCAATTAGCTCGTGCAACTTTCTACTACCATCTGAAGCGAATGAACAAGAATGATAAGTATGAAACGGCACGAGAAGAGATAACGGCAATTTACCACGAGAACAAAGGCCGCTATGGTTATCGGCGAATCACCGAAGAACTACGGCAGCGGAAGATTCTCCTTAACCACAAAACCGTACAGCGGCTCATGAAAGAACAAGGGTTGGTCTGCCGTGTCAGGATGAGAAAGTACCGTTCCTATAAAGGCGAAGTTGGAAAAATTGCGCCCAATCTGCTTAATCGGGATTTCAGCACAACTGCGGAACATTTCAAGCAAGAACTGTTAGAATATCTCGACTACTACAACAATCGGCGCATCAAGCTCAAGTTAAAGGGCTTGACGCCTGCTCTTCACAGACTTCAAGCCCTTTCGGTTGCTTAATCTTTATTTTTCTGTCAAACTTTTTGGGGTCACTTCATTCATGGCATCCCGGGGGGTGCATGTATCAGGCAAGTTCTTTTTCGATGAGCTTGCTCAGAGTGTATACATCTTTGTCCATCTCCCGCTGGTCGGGGCCTTCGATCATCACACGGACAAGGGGTTCGGTGCCGCTGGCACGGATCACCAGACGACCGTTTTCCTTGTACTTTTCTTCCAGCTTCTGGATGGCGGCCACGATGGTTTCGTTCTTGTCAAAGTCGTACTTGCGGGCATCGCTGACATGGGCCGCAAACTGGCTCTGAGGCATCATGGTCATAATGGAACTGAGTCGGCTCAAGGGCTGCTGTGCTTTGACCATGGCGCTGATGACCTGCACGGCGGTCACGAGGCCGTCGCCGGTGGTGTTGTGGTCCAGCAGGATGACATGGCCGCTCTGCTCGCCGCCAAGCACATAGCCGTCGGCCAGCATTTTTTCCAGCACATAGCGGTCGCCCACTTTGGTTTTTTCAATCTTGATGCCGTTTTTCTTCATGGCGATATCAAGACCCATGTTGCTCATTACCGTGGCAACCATGGTGCCATGGCGCAGGCGTCCCTGGTTTTTCAGGTATTGGGCCAGGATCGCCATCACCTGGTCGCCGTTGATGAGGGAGCCTCGTTCGTCTACTGCCATCAGGCGGTCTGCGTCGCCGTCAAAGGCAAAGCCCACGTCGGCGCCCAGTTCCCGAACCAGTTCGCACAGGCGGCGGGGATGGGTGGAACCGCAGTTGTCATTGATGTTGGTGCCGTCGGGCTCATGGTAGTAGCAGCTGACCTGTGCGCCCAATTCCCGGAATACCTGAGGGGCTACTTCGTAGCTGGCGCCCTGGGCGCAGTCCAGCACAACATGAAGGCCGTCCAGCCGCACATCGGTGGTTTCCTTTACAAAGTCCACATAGCGGCGGGAAGCGTTGCGCTGCCGCACGGGGCGGCCCACACGCTCGCCGGTGGGGGCTTCAAAATCGGCAGGCATACCGTTTTTCACAATATCTTCGATTTTATCCTCCACTGCGTCGGGCAGCTTATAGCCATTTTTGTCGAAAAATTTGATACCGTTATATTCCACGGTGTTGTGGCTTGCACTGATCACGGCGCCTGCATCCGCTTCGTAAAAACGGGTCAGATAAGCGATGGCGGGGGTGGGAAGCACCTCTACCAGCACGGCCCTTGCGCCTACGCTGCAAATGCCTGCTACCAGTGCGCTTTCCAGCATTTCACCGCTGATACGGGTGTCACGGCCCACAAGGATGGTGGGGCGGTGAACATCGCTGGCCAATACATATGCGCTGGCCTGACCAAGACGGAAAGCCAGATCGCAGGTAAGCTCCTGATTGGCGATGCCACGCACGCCGTCAGTTCCAAACATTCTTGCCATATGAACACTCCTTTGGGATGGTTAAGAAGCCTTTTTCAGTATACGCCTAAAACCCTTTTTTTTCAAGCACAAAGAAAATCCACAACATCTTGGGCAAATGGCGAGAAAAATGTACGGATTCCACTAAATGGAGGTTGACAGGTTTTGCGTGGAATGGTAGACTTTTGAATGGGAAATTGTCGAAAGATGCCTTAGTATATCCATTACACAAAGGAAGTGCCACAATGGCTTTTTTGTCAAGCGATACGGGACAGCTGCTTTTCCGGGACGGGGTGCGTCTCAGCGCTGATATGACCGAAATCCAGCTTGCGGAAGTGGGCGTCAATCTGGAGGATGGCAACGGCTGCTACCTCATGGGGGCCCATCCGGTCAGGGGAGGAACCCTTGCGCCGGTGCTTACGCTGGAAAAAGGCAGGCTTACTGCGGTAACGCTGCATGTCGCCATGATCGGCATCCGGCAGGATGCGGATACGGACCGGCAGAGGGGCTTCCTGTTTCAGACTCTGGGGCTGAAGGATCCGTGCCCGGATACCCGGAGCTGCGTGCGCATCGCCTATCCCTTCGGGGAAATTTTCCTGTGCACCGATCCCTATACCGGGGGCAGTACCGCAAGGGTCATTTATTCCGAAAACGACGATTGATTTTTGTACTTTTGGAGGAGGGATTTTTCATGCAGACGGCACTGGGGCCTATCATGCGTGATTATCTAATTCGTTTTCAACAAACAGCCATCAAGGAGACCGGACGCAGGCCTCTTACCTGGCTGCGTACGCCCATGGATGAAAAGCTGGTGCTTGCGGGCTGCCAGCGGCCTGGCTATGCCTTCTGGCAGCCCATTCCCTGGAAGGATGGCAATGTGCCCCTTGGCAATGATGCGGCCAAGTTCCATCCCAGCATTGTGGATTATCTGTCCATGTGTCAGTTTCTGGAAATCCGTTTCCACTTGCCCGTGGCCAGCTCCGGCAGCCCGTTGAGCTTCCTTTACAAGCGTACATTTGAAACCTACAAAAATACCGAATCCGCCCCTCCGGAGCGTGCTTTCCAGGAGGCTCTCATTTATGGCAGAGAGCATCCGGAACTGCCGCTGTGCTTCAATATGGCTTCCTCCTGCGATGGCGGCGATCCCCTTTTGCTCATGCTCCGTGCGGAAGATGGGCAGGCATTTGTCCTCTATGCGGACAGGCCATGCGAGCCCCTGTATCTTAAGGTGAACATTGACCGTCTTTTGCCCAAGCTTCAGTTTGTTTACGAATTCTGACACCCGGATTCCCGAAAAAGGGGGAATGCAGAATGCGCAATCAGGAAACAGGAATCATCAGCTACGCCGGCCTTGATAAAGCGGCTCTTTTCAGGCAGGCAAAGCAATTTTATCAACAGGATAACGGCACGGATCGCTTCTCTGCCTTCATGCCGCTTTTTCCTGTGGAATTGGTGCAGAATATGCGCTATATCGGCAAAGGAGGAAGTCTTTCCGCTTTTGTATCCCGAAATGGTTTTTCCATCGATCAGAGCGAATACCACCGGCAGCTTTATGATGAAATGCCCGATTTGTATGCCGGCGATAACTACCGCCGCAATTTTGATTATGACGGTCATTTTGTTGGCCGGGGCGTGATGACGGTGGATCAGGTCTGGGCGGATCATTTCCCCCAGTACGAGCCCTTTATGGGGGAGAGGCTGGTTCTTTATATGATCGGCGGCGGCGGTCAGGCCGTGGCTGTGCCGGAGAGCATCTATCCCAGAGGATGCGGCGTGTTGCACAGCGCCGAAATGGATATGCGCATATGCGCCAGGGGCGATCACTATGCCGCCTATGTAAAGCAGCGTGTGGATGCCGGCGAGGACTATGACGCCGAGCTTTTCGGCCGTGAATATCTGCGGCAGTTCATGCTGGCCCCCGTAACTGTTTCCCAGAAAGAGCTTGGCCGTATCATGCAGGATATGAGCCTTGTCAGGAGTTTGCAGGAGGATGAACCGGTAGAACCAGGACGTTTTTCCGAATATGCCAGAAGGGGAGAAAATCTGCCCCAGTATATGCCCTATCATGTGGCCTGCGATACCTTTGAGCGCATGCCCGTTACCCGCAGCACCGCACGCCTGATGCAGCTGTACTATACGGGCGACGAGCATATCAGCGATCTCTGGTTTTCTTATCAGGAGGCCGGAGAGTACATCGATCGCCAGAATATGACGCTGGATGTGCGTGCGCTGTGCCAGGGTTATCAGATTCCGCCCAGATACGCCATGGAAGCCAGATGCGGCAAATATCCGGATCAGGTGCGTATCGTAACCGTGCAGGATCGCTCTTTGCAGCCCATGGTGGCAAATACCATCAATAACCCCGCTTACGGCAGCGGCATGAACCCGCTGGGAATGATCAATAAGCTGATTTTTTTGGAGGACAGCGCCGAGTTGCTCCGTACGGACCGCCTCTCTCTGGAAAACAGCGCCTTTGTCTGTGAAAATCTCTTTGTATCCGAAAGAGATTATGTCTGCATGCTGGAAAAAGCCTCCAATCAGGAAAACAAAGGCCAGCTCATCGATACCATGTATCGCCGGGAAGCCGTGCTGACCCAGCTCCGGGAGGGTTCCGACGCTTACCGCAAGGCACGGGCTGTGCTGGATAAAAAAATGGCCCTCCATCAGGAAATGGTGAAGACCGCTGCCGCCCGAAGCGACCGGGCGCAGCTGAGCGGTTATGATGCAGATATTGATTACCTTCACCGGCTTGAAATGAGCCGCTTGCCTGAGGATGACGAGGAGAATCCCCAGCCTATTCAGTTTGCACCCGATGCGCTTCGCATGCTCAGTATCGAAAGCGGTTTTACCATGCGCAGCCAGATAAAACGCTGCTCCTATGGCGATATTGCATTGCCCGCCTCCGAGCTGGATTCCGACGAGGGCTATCTGTTTACCAGGGATGAGGAACCCGCAGCCGCTGAGCTGGAAACCGTTATTCCTGAGGAACAGGATCAGGAAGCCGCAGAAAAAACCTCTGAAATCCAGGAAAATGTCTGCCCGGAAAAGACGGAGGAGGAAAGTGCATCTCTGCAGGATGAAGAGCCTGCTGAAGAAGTTGTCTGCAACGAGGAAATACTTTCTCCGGAGGATGAAGGCGCAGAAACTGCTCAATCTGCCGAAAGCGTTGAAACAGACGAGGCGGAGGAAACCTCCGAAACCGTGGAGGAAGACCAGCTTTCCGCAATGGAACGGCTGGAAGCCCTCATGCAGGAAAAAACCGACGCAAAACCGGGCAAATCACTGTGGAGCAGAGCCCTTCCCAAGGTGGAGCAGCTCAGCCTCTTCGAGAACGCTGCGCAGGAAAATCCGGCGGCGCTTTCCATGGCCGAGACGCTGAAAAAGCCAGCCGATGCCCGGCAGGAGGAGCCTTCCCTGATGGCCCGCCTTATTGAAAAAAACAAAGAAGAACAGTAAACAGGAGGAATGGCCATGGCACAATATACCGTGCTGAGAGGACAACCTCTTTCCAAAGAAATTCCCTACCGTGACCCGGATGCGTCCTTCGCCCTCACCGGCAGTGACGGCAATGGCAAACGGGCTTTTCTGCCGGTTGGCCGCAGCATGGTGGAGAGGCATATACTCCTTCTGGGAGGCCCCTCTACCGGGAAAACAGGCATGCTTCGCCAGCTGGCACGCAATTTGCGGGTGATGCTCACCGAGCAGGATTGCCTTGTGGTGCTGGACGTGTCTGGAGAATCCTACAACCTGCTGCATCAGAAGGGCGATGTGGTTCTGGCTGCGGATGACCGTGCCGGAAAAACGGCATGGAACCTGTTCCAGGAATTATCCCAGGGAGAGGATGCATTGAAGGATGCTTCCGAGATTTGCAGCTACCTCTTTGCGGACCGTATTGCCCGGTCGGAGCATCCCTTTGCGGAAACTGCTGCCCGGGATCTGCTCATGGCGCTGATGGTGTGCCTTGCCCGCAGAGGCGACCAAAGCCTTATGAATAACCAGGCCCTCAAGGAGCTCATCGAAGGCTTTGATGTAAATACCATGCTGGATCTGCTGGAGGCTGAACCGGAACTGAAAAGCTACCGCTGCTATTTGCAGGGAGAGAACGAAGAGCGCATTCTCAGCGTGATTGCCGCCCTGCAGAAGGCCTCCCGGGAGATTTTTCAGGGTCAGTTTGGCGGTAAGGGTACCCAGTCCGTGCGCACAGCACTGGAAGAAAAGGGCGGAAAAACGCTTTTTGTTTGCGGCGGCCTGAACGCAGGCCTGCGGGATGTGGCTTGTACCCTCATTGGGCAGGTGATCCGCTGCGGACTGAATCATCGTAAAAAAACCGGCAATATCTATCTTGTGATGGATGATTTCTGCGACCTGCCGGCCATCCCTCATCTGGAGGATGCCTTTTCCCAGGGACGCAGCGCCGGACTAAGCATTATCTATACCGCCCGGGACGTGGGCAGCCTTAAGCGGAAATATCCGCAGGCAGCCGCTTCTGTGCTGGGGGCAGCCGGTACCATTGCAGCCTTCCAGCTGCGGGATATGGAAAGCCGGGATTTTGTCAGGGAGCTTCATGGCACATGCAGAATCCAGGAATCCTACGCTTCCCTTGCCCAGCCCCGCAACGTGCTGGAGCAGATTGTGGATGCTCCCATTATCAGCGATGAGGATCTGACCACCCTCCAGCCCGGAGAAATTATCCTGACCACCATGCATTACCCGCCTTTCCGGTTCCGCCTTAAGTCCACGGAAAAGTAAAGGCAATCCCAAGTATTTTCAAGGAGGAATTTATCATGACCCTGACCCCTGCCATGATCGCAAAAATGCTGGATCACAGCACTCTTCAACCCTTCCTGACAGAAGAAGATATCCGCAAGGGCTGTGAAATCGCCCTGAAATACAATACCGCCAGCGTATGCGCCCGTCCCGGCGACATGAAGCTGGTGGCAGAACTGCTTAAGGGCAGCGATGTGAAGGTTTGCACCGTTATCGGATTCCCTCACGGCAATCACACTCCCGAAATCAAGCTGGCAGAAGCAAAAGCTGCCCTGGATGACGGCTGCGACGAGCTGGATATGGTGCTGAATGTGGGCCGCCTTATTGCTGGCGACGAAAAGTACGTTCAGGATGAAATCAAGGCCATCGTTGACCTGGCACATTCCCGGGGAGCTAAGGTGAAGGTGATCCTCGAAACCTGCTATCTCAATGACGACCAGAAGAAAACTGCCTGCCGCCTTGTAACCGAAGCCGGCGGCGACTGGGTGAAGACCAGCACCGGTTACGGTTCCTCCGGCTGCACTCTTCACGACCTTCAGCTGATGTACGACGCTGTTCCTTCCCATGTGCAGGTAAAGGGCAGCGGCGGTATCCGTGACCTGGATACGGTTCTGGCTGCCCGTGCCATTGGCGCAACCCGTTGCGGCGTATCCGCCACGGAAAAGATCATGAAGGAAGCGGAAGAACGCTATGCCGCCGGCACGCTGAAAGAAGCTGAGACCCTGAAGGAAATGGAAGGCGGATACTGATTCTGTTTGGAACGGAGGCCGGGAGGAGGCTTTTCTGAGAAAAAGTCCCTCCCGAATCCATCCGAAAAGCGCATATGAGACAAGGAAGTGTATCCAGTCTTTAGATCATGAACGCTTGAACGGCTCGGTTCAGGCGTTTTGGCTTTTAAGGCTGACTGAAAAGGAGGCTCGGCAATGAAGAACGTGAAGTTTATTGATATGAGCGAAGAACAGGCAGAGTATATAGAAGGCCAGCTGGATGCCTTTGACAAGCAATTTATTTCTTGCCAGCTGGATGGAAGAATTCAGATTGGTTTGGAATCAGACGGAAAAATCGTGGCCGGACTGGATGCGTGCGTTACCGCTTTCAAAATACTGTACGTTTCCACCGTATTTGTCCGGGAAGAGTACCGCAGAAAGGGCTATGGAAAACTGCTTATGGAAGAAATGGAAAGGCGTGCCAAGGCCATGGGTGTAAATACGATCCGTCTCGACACTTTCAGCTGGCAGGGAAAGGAATTCTACGAGTCCCTGCATTATGAAGTGGCAGGGAGTTATGAAAACACTGACGACGGATATTCGGAATATTTCTTTTTGAAGAGAATATAGTTCATCAATTATCTGATTACCCGGCAAGTCCGGGTTTTTTCGTTTTTGATGAACGGTTCTTCCAAGTGGTCAGATAAGGGGCGCTCCTACTTTTTGTTTCGGCAAAAAGCGCAAGAAAGCAACAAAGAAAAAACAGTTCCTCGGGAGAAGGCTTTTCTGAGAAAAGCCCCCTCCCGAACCCACCCGAAAAGCGATATGGGAAAAGAAAGCATGAAACAAAGCCATAAGTGCTTCTTTTGTTTCTTTTCTTCTCAGAAGAAAAGAAAGCCCCCGGCAGGGCCGCCGGAGGCAAAATGCTGAATTGCTGTTACTTCAGAAGCAGAGAAGCTTCCCGGGTCAGGTTGTCCAGAAGGGCCTTGGCCTGGGCTTCTTCTTTGTGGTTGACGTTGACGTAGAGCTTGATTTTGGGTTCGGTGCCGCTGGGACGTACGCAGACGAAGTGACCGCCTTCCAGAGCGAAGTAGAGAACATCGCTTTCCGGATAATCCATCTTTTCAACGGTGCCGGTGGCCAGGTTGGTGTCGGTGCCGGCGAGGAAATCCTTCACATGGGCAACCTTCACGCCGCCGATTTCCTTGGGAGGCTCTTTGCGGATGCGGGCCATGATATCGGCCATCAGCTTCAGACCGTCGATGCCAGGCAGAGTGGTGGAGGTAACGTGCTCCAGATAGTAGCCATAGGTCTTGAAGATGTCCTCCATCACGTCGGAGAGGGTCTTGCCCTTGGTGCGGTAGTAGGCGGCAGCCTCAGCGATGAGCAGGGAGGCGTTCACGCCGTCCTTGTCGCGGACGAAGGTGCTGCTGAGGAAACCGTAGCTCTCTTCAAATCCAAAGAGGAAGGTGTGGCTACCGTCATCCTCAAACTGCTGGATCTTTTCGCCGATGAACTTGAAGCCGGTGAGGGTGTCGTAGAGGTCCACACCGTAGGCGGCACAGATGGGACGTGCCAGCTCGGTGGAAACGATGCTCTTCACGGCAGCGCCGTTCGTGGGCAGGGTGCCCAGTTCCTTTTTGCCGCTGAGGATGTAGTTGAGCATCAGACAGCCGATCTGATTGCCGGTGAGGAGTCGGAAGCTGCCGTCCTTTTCACGCACGGCCACGCCCAGACGGTCGCAGTCAGGGTCGGTGCCGAAAATGGCGTCAGCGCCCACTTCGTTGGCCAGCTTGATGCCAAGGGTGAAGGCGTCGGGGTCTTCGGGGTTGGGCACCTTGATGGTGGAGAAGTTGGGATCGGGCATTTCCTGTTCTTTTACAACGCTTACGTTGGTGATGCCGATCTCCTTGAGGATACGGCGTACGGGCACATTGCCGCTGCCGTGGAGGGGAGTGTAGACGATCTTCAGGTTTTTGCCCTCTTCCTTCACCAGCTCGGGGTGAATGGACAGGGTCTTGACCTGGGCGATGTAGTCATCATCCACCTCTGCATTGCCGATAATCTTCAGAAGGCCGGAAGCAAGAGCTTCTTCCTTGGAGATCATTTTGGCGGCAGTGAAGGACAGGCTGTCGATACGGGCCGTCACTTCCGTGGCTACTTCCGGGCCGATCTGAGCGCCGTCTTCAGCGTAGACCTTGTAGCCGTTGTACTGGGGCGGATTGTGGCTGGCGGTGATGACCACGCCCGCAACAGCGTTCAGGTGGCGTACGCCATAGCTGAGCAGGGCAACGGGACGCAGCGCATCAAACAGGAATGCCTTGATGCCGTTGGCGCACAGCACCAGAGCGGTTTCCAGGGCAAATTCGCTGCTCATGCGGCGGCTGTCGTATGCGATGACCACGCCACGGGTCTTGTTTTCCTCGTTGGTCAGCAGGTAGTCTGCAAGGCCCTGGGTAGCACGGCGCACGGTGTAGATGTTCATGCGGTTCATGCCCATTGCCAGTACACCACGCATACCTGCGGTACCGAAACTCAGGTTGCGGTAAAAGCGGTCTTCGATTTCTTTTTCATCACCGGCAATGGATTTCAGCTCGGCATAGGCAGCTTCGTCGGCAGCAAAGTCCTTCAGCCACTGCTCATAGTTTTCACGGTAACTCATGGGTTGACGCCTCCCGTTTATTCTGTTTATGGTGCCCTTCCCTAACAAGGGAATAATCATGTAACCATTATATAGGATAAACGCTCTTAATGCAAATCCAACTTTTCATTGGTCGAATTTTTGTAACAAATTATTTCGACATGGAAAAAATAATACAAAAACAGGAAACTTTCCCGGAAAAGAAGCATTGACATCGTAATAAAATTGTAATATTATATTCATGCTAAAGAGGGAAAAACTGCGCTGAAGGAATTCAGCCATTTTCATCTGTGCTGCTTATGTATATGTTACGGAGGGAAACAGTATGACGGTGAAACGTTATATCAACTCAAAATGGCTTGGCAGAGGCCGGCGGCTTTTGACGCTGGTGATGGTTCTTGCCATGCTGATTACGACGGTGCCGCAGGGCTTTGCGGCTACTTCGGTGGGCAGTTCCTCCGGAAATCTGGTGGACTCTACCATCAAATCCTTTATTCAGGTACCGGCTGCAGGCGCCACATTTTTTACCGGCGAAACCAGCGGCACAGGTACCGTTGTTACCGTGCCCGCAGGTTCTGTGTGGATGCTGGTAACAGAAGATTACTATACGGTGGATTCCGTAAATTATTACGGCGTTTACTATGATAATAAGGTGCACCATGTACGCTGCCAAGACGTAGTCCTGATGACCACTGCAGACGTGCAGACCTATATCAAGAACAATGTCTGGGGAGCAAGCAACTACACCACCCTCAAAATGCCCCTGAACCTCCGGGGCGATGTGCGGGTGTACGGCTTGCAGCTGGCCCTGCAATCCCTGGGATACTACAAGGATAATCTGGACGGCAATTATGGTCAGGCTACCGACGACGCTGTATACAAGTTCCAGCGTGCCAATGGCCTGAGCAAGGATGGCGATGCGGGTCCCATCACCCAGGCTGCACTGTATGCTCAGGTGAACGGTTCCGGTTCTGCCGGCGGCAGCACCTCCGGCTCCACATCCTCCGGTACCACCACTGCTCCTTCCACCACTGGGACGCTGCGTACCAAGGTTTCCGTCAATCTTCGTGAAAAGGCCAGCAAGGAATCGCCCAAACTGGCCACCGTGCCGCTGAATACCAATCTCACCTATTACAGTACCTATGAATCCGGCGGTGTAGTATGGTATCAGGTAATCTATAACAACCTCAACGGCTGGCTCATGGGTACCTATGTCAACGCCAGTGGCGCAGGTTCCGGAAGCGGCGTGGGCACCCTCACCACTATCGACAGCGTAAACCTGCGTAAGTCCACCTCCACATCTTCCACCCGCCTGGGCGTGGTACCCCAGGGCGTAACGCTGGCTTATTCCGATGCCAAGACCTCCGGTGGCGTGACCTGGTATAAGGTGGTTTACGGCGTGAATACCGGCTGGGTTATGGGCACTTATGTGAATGCAGGCGGCGGAAGCGGAAGCGGTTCTTCCTCCGGTTCCTCTGGAAATCAGAATTACACTATCGTAGGCTCCCTGCGTATTACCAAGACCAGTACCCGTGTGCGTAATGCCCCCAATGGCAATAAGACCGGCATCGTGCTGGCCAAGGGTTCCACCGTATCCCTTATCGGCGCAGAAACCGCCGGCGGCACCTATACCTGGTATCCTGTAGTTACCTCCAACGGTACCAGGGGTTATGTGCGCAGCGACTGCGCAGAAGTGATCACCAATGGCAGCAACGGTGGCAGTGGCAGTGGCAATGGCAGCGGCAGCGGTGCGGGCAGCGTAACTGTGAGCACCACTGTCAAGTTTATCAACATTCCTGCAAACACTGCCGCATACAAGAGCGCAGGCGGCGGAAGCGCAGCTTTGACCATTCCCAAGGGATCCGTGGTGCGCATGGTTACCGGCGACACGGTCAGCGGCAGCAATGGCGCTACCTATTGCCAGATCTACTTTAACGGCACCATTTACTATGTGCTTTACTCCGATGTGAGCGCAGGCGTTATGAGCGATGCAGCCCTTGCCAGCTATGTGCTTACCCTGTGGGATGCTCCCCTGAACGATAAGTTCTACAATGACGGCACCCTCCACGGCGATGTGCGGGTGTACGCCGCTCAGCTGGCTCTGTATGCACTGGGTTACTACACCGGCAATCTGGACGGTACCTACGGCAATGAAACCGCTGCCGCTGTGAAAAATTTCCAGCGTGCTCAGAAGATCGGCGCAGACGGCGTTATCGGCGTGCAGACCTGGCCTGTGCTGTGCAATATGGCCAAGCAGATCTCTGACGGCAGCACTACCGTCAAGCCTGGCGGAAGCGGCTCTACCTCCGGCGGCACCAGTGCGGTGGTAACGGATTTCGGTACCGTCAACAAGGTCACCAAACCTACCTGGGATGAGGCTGATAACGGTAACTACTGGCCCAAGTACACCTTCGCCACGGTGCTGGATATCACCACTGGCAAGGTATTCACCATCTACCGCACCGGCGGCAGCAATCACCCCGACGCAGTGCCTTACACCACCAACGATACCAGAACCATGTGCGAAATCGTGGGCTTCACCTATCCGGGACGCACGCCCACCAGCGCAGAGCTGAAGAAGATCGTCAACGACAGCCCCAACAGCAACTCCACTTATACCTGGCCCGACTTCAAGGGCACCCTCACCGGTGTCAAGGCCATCGGCAGCGCATGGGACCGTCGACCCGCCCTTCTGAATGTGAACGGCAATGTATACGCCGTCAGCATTTATGGCTGGCCTCACGGCTTCGAGGGCATCGGCGCAAAGGACGGTCTTTCCACCCAGAAGTTCCCCAATGGCAAGCTTCTTTACGAAAACAACAACTTCTACGGCTGTATGTGCATCCGTTTCTACAATTCCAAGGGACACGGCAGCGCAAATCAGACCGTTATCAACGAGCACAACGCCGCTTGCAACAAGGCTTATGATTACGCCAAGAAGAAGTGGCCCGGACTGTGCAAGTAACTGAATAATTAAAGGCCGGGAAGAGATTCCCGGCCTTTTGTCATGCAGGAGCAGGCTGCGGCATATGCTCCTTTGCAATCAATCGGCAAAGGGGCGGATATTATGAAGGTAATGCATTATCTGGCGGGTGGAAACACAGCAAGGGGCTTCTATTCCTGCTTTGATCACATCATGCCGGAGGACAGGCGCAGGCGGATGTATTATATCAAGGGTGGTCCGGGTGTGGGAAAAAGCAGCCTGATGAAGGAAATTGGCAAAGTGGGGGAAGAAACGGGATGGGAAGTGGAGTATTTTCACTGTTCCTCCGACCCGGACAGTCTGGACGGCATTGCCTTTCCCCAAAGAGGTATTGCTTTGATGGATGGAACAGCGCCCCATGTATACGATCCGATTTTGCCCGGTGCGAGGGATACGCTGGTTTCTCTGGGGGATTATCTGGATACGGAAAAGCTGCGTCCTGGGGCCCGTGAGTTGAGGGATATACAGAAGGAAATCTCAGGCAAGTTTAAAAGGTGTTACCACTATCTGACTGCCGCCAGCGAGATTCTGCAGGCTGCACCCCAGGGCACGGAAAATCTGGAAAAATCCAGGAATCTGGCCAATGACTGGGGCAGACGGCTCCCTTTGCGGGGCGGCATGGGCCAGAGGCGGGAATGCTTTGCCAAAGCCTTTAGTCCCAAAGGTCTGCATACAGTCACCATCTTTCCGGAAACAACACAGCAGTATTTGCTGGAATGCCCCTTCGGGTGCCATGCGGAATCTCTGATGGGTCGCCTCGACAGCCTCATGGCGGATAGGGGGCTTGACAGAATAGCCCTTCTGAATCCCCTTGACCCGTCAAAAACCGATATGCTGTGGCTTCCGGAATACGCTCTCCTCTTTGGATGCGTGGAAGAAAAAACGGCCCGGGAAGCGTTGCCTGCGGAAGCTGCTTTTGATGTAAAAGGCCAGGAAGAATACAGCTTTGACCGCAATGCCTACGAGCTTTTGTGTCAGCGTGCACTGGAGCAGCTGGCGCAGGCCAAGGCCCTCCACGATGAGCTGGAAAGACCCTACATCCGCAGCATGGATTTCGGTCAGCTTGCCATAAAAAAGAAGGCACTTTTTTCCGAAATCGGGCTTGAGGAAAGGGAGTAGGGCTTTTCATCCGGATGAAAATATGATAGAATGGACAAGGAAGAATGCGCACATGTGTTTGTTCTTCCCCATTCTATTTTTTTGGGGTGCGCAATGACGACCGTTGGTGTTGTTTCGCTGGGTTGCAGCAAAAATCAGGTGGATACCGAGCTGATGCTGGGCATCCTGAAAAAACACGGATACACTATTACCGCCGACGAAAGCGAAGCGGAAATTCTGATTGTAAATACATGCGGATTTATCGACCCTGCCAAGCAGGAAAGCATTGATACCATCCTTGCCATGGCCGAGCATAAAAAAACCGGCAAATGCAAGCTTCTGGTGGCCACCGGCTGCCTTACCCAGCGTTACGAAAAGGAATTGCTGGACGCGATGCCGGAGATCGACCTTCTTTTGGGTACAAGCCAGTATCCCCGTCTGCCGCAAGCGCTGAAGGAAGCCATGAACGGTAAGCGGCCCAGCTACTGTGCGCAGGATAACAGCGTGCTTTCCGGCGACAGGGTGCTGACCTCTGCTCCCTACACCGCTTACATCCGCATTGCGGACGGATGCGACAACCGCTGCGCTTATTGTGCCATTCCGCTGATCCGTGGCGGATTCCGTTCCCGGGATATGGAAAGCGTGCTGGAGGAAATCCGCACGCTTGCTGCGCAGGGTGTCAAGGAGCATGTGCTTGTGGCCCAGGACACCTCCCGCTTTGGTATTGACAAGGCAGGGCGTTCCCTGTTGCCGGAACTGATGGACAAGGCTGCACAGATTCCCGGTGTGGAGTGGCTGCGTGTGCTGTATTGCTACCCTGACGAGGTGGATGACGAGCTGCTCAGGGTTATGAGCTCTCACGACAATATCTGCAAGTATCTCGACCTGCCCTTGCAGCACGCAGATCCGCAACTGCTCAGGGCAATGAACCGCCGGGGCGATATGGCAGCCACCAAGGCCCTTTTGAAGAAAGCCAGAGACATGGGTTTTGTCCTGCGGACAACCTTCATTACCGGGTTCCCCGGCGAAACGGAGGAGCAGTTTGCAAGGCTGATGGATTTTGTAGAGGAGATCCGGTTCGACCGGCTTGGCGCCTTTACCTTCTCTCCGGAAGAAGATACCCCCGCTGCCGAAATGCCCGGGCAGATCGACGAAGAGATCAAGCAGCAGCGCCTGGATCAACTGATGACAGCGCAGCAGCAGATATCGCTGGAGCGCAACAGGCTGAGAATCGGCACGGTGGAAAAGGTGCTGGTGGAATCCGTGGATGGCATGGGAGGCGGCATCGGCCGCACTTCCTCCGAAGCCCCGGATACAGATGGCATCATCAAGCTTCAGGGCGTTCATGAAGAAGATCTGGGCGGCTTTGTTACCGCCCGCATCGTGGACGCCGAGCACTACGATTTGCATGCGGAACGCATCTAAACAATACGAAAGGATGACCCTGTTATGAAAAATATGAATTGGCCCAACCGCCTTTCTATCCTGCGCATTATGCTTGTGCCTGTATGCGTGCTGCTTTTGCATTTTCAGAACATACCCTGCCGTATTGCAGCGCTGTGCGTTTTTTCCATCGCTGCCGCAACCGATTTTGTGGACGGCTGGATGGCCCGCAAATATAATCTTGTAACTAATTTCGGCAAGTTCATCGACCCTGTTGCGGATAAGCTGCTGGTGCTCAGCACACTGATTGCTCTTTGTGGCATTGACAAAATTCCTGCCTGGGTCTGCATTGTGATCCTCTTCCGGGAACTGGCAGTGGACGGCCTTCGTCTGGTGGCAGTGGAACAGGGCAAGGTTATTGCCGCAGGCAAGCTGGGCAAGATCAAGACCGTGACCCAGATTGTGGCTATCATTTTCTACCTGCTTTTTGGCTGCCGGTTTGGCGATGTCAGCTTTATCGGCATTGTGGGTACCATCGCTGTCTGTGCCGCAGTTGTGATGACGCTGTGGTCCGGTGTGGACTACTTTGTGCGTAACCGTTCCGTGCTCAGCATGGGGGAGGAAAAGGCACAATGATCAGGCTGGAGGAGATAGCCCGTCAGGTAGTGGAAACCTTTTCAGCCAAAGGTGCGACCCTGGGTACTGCCGAAAGTCTTACCGCAGGCATGATCGCTGCAGCTGTGGCTGATATCAGCGGCGCATCGGCTGTGCTGATGGGTGGCATTGTCAGCTACGATCCCAAGGTAAAGCGGGATGTGCTGGGGGTTTCACAGGTGGTGATCGATGGCGTGGGCGTGGTCAGTGAAGCCTGTGCCATTCAGATGGCCAAGGGCGCCAGGAACCTGCTCAATACGGACATCGCCATCAGCGCCACGGGCATTGCAGGGCCCACCGGAGGTACGGAGGAAAACCCTGTGGGTACGGTGTGGCTGGGCGTCAGTGGCAGAAAGGGTACTTTTGCTAAAAAGTGCCATTTTGAAGGCGATCGTCAGAGTGTTCGGGAGCAAAGCGCCCAGGAAGCCTTGTCCATGGCGCTGGAGATGCTGCTGGACGAAAACAGATAAGCAGGAAGCATGTTATGGAAGATAAAGAATTTCAGCAAATCATCCCTCAGGAAAACGCTCCAGAAACCGCAGACGATGTGGCACGGAAGGCGCAAAAGCTGAATGTGCTGGAGGCGGTACTGGACGTGGCTGGGGAGATTATCGAGCAAATCATTGACGCAGTGACATAAACAAAGCAAAAGAAAGCTAAAGGAGAAGCACAATGGCAGCAAAGAAAGAAACCAAAAAAGAAGCCACCAAAGCCGCAGAGCTGCGGGAGGAGAAAATGAAAGCGCTGGAAAGCGCACTGGCACAGCTGAATAAAACCTACGGCAAGGGTGCTGTGATGAAATTCAGCGATGCAGCAGCAGATGCAAACCTGCAAGTGATTCCCACCGGCTGCCTTGAGCTGGATCTTGCTCTGGGCGTGGGCGGTCTGCCCCGTGGCCGCGTGGTGGAGATTTATGGCCCTGAAAGCAGCGGTAAGACCACTGTTGCCCTGCACTGCGTAGCGGAAGCCCAGAAGATGGGCGGCGTTTGCGCTTTCATCGATGCTGAGCATGCTCTTGACCCCGTATATGCCCGCAAGCTGGGTGTGGATGTGGATGAACTCTATATTTCCCAGCCTGATACCGGTGAGCAGGCCCTTGAAATCTGCGAAGCTCTGGTTCGTTCCGGCGCTGTGGATATGATCGTTATCGACTCCGTTGCCGCCCTGGTGCCCCGTGCTGAAATCGAAGGCGAAATGGGCGACAGTTTCGTGGGTCTGCAGGCCCGCCTTATGAGCCAGGCCCTGCGCAAGCTCACCGGCGTTATCTCCAAGACCAACTGCGTAGCCATCTTCATTAACCAGCTGCGTGAAAAGGTCGGCGTTATGTACGGCAATCCCGAAACCACCACCGGCGGCCGTGCCCTGAAGTTCTACGCCTCTGTGCGTCTGGATGTGCGCCGCGGCGAGCAGCTGAAGAATGGATCCGAAGTTGTGGGCAACCGTACCAAGGTGAAGGTAGTCAAAAACAAGGTGGCTCCGCCTTTCAAGGTGGCCGAATTCGATATCATCTACGGGGAAGGTATCTCCGCTGAAGGTACCCTGCTGGATATGGCCGTGGAGCGTGATATCATCCACAAGAGCGGCGCCTGGTTCAGCTACAAGGATCAGCGCATCGGTCAGGGCCGTGAAAACGCCCGCATTTTCCTCCGGGATAATCCCGATATCGCCACGGAGATCGATCGTATCATCCGTGAGGAAGCCAAGGCAGCCCTTGCAGCCGGCAAGGACGTGGGCAAGGCTGTGGCTCCTACCGCACAGGAAAAGGCTGATTCTGAGGCCGATGAAGATCCGGATCTGGCCCTTTTGGACGAATAATGTGACTTTGAACGGAGGAAGCCTTGGGTTTCCTCCGTTTTTTCATCTGGTAAAAAGGACGGGAGGTGCAATGTGTGGAATACAAAAAAAGCTATAAAGGCTTGGTCTGGTGGTTGGTTCTGATGTTTGCACTGACAGTAGCCGCCGCTTTTTTGCCCATCCGGGACGGAGATCTGATGACCCGCATTTTTCTGAATGTGATGGGATTTCTTCTTGTGGCGCTGATGTTTATCATCTACAAAGCAGAGGCCGTCTACTGGATTAACGGCGTAACCTTTGAAGAAGCGAAGGAAGCGGGCTCCGAACGTCGGAAACGCTTCGCTCTGCGGCATCTGGAACGGTTTGGTTGGTTTGCGCTGCTGTATCTTTTGTTTTCTGTGGGCGCACAGCTGACAGGTATCGGTATGGGATACGATGTTGCATTGTGGGCCATAGGGCTGATTGTGACCGCCGTCTGCACCATTCCCATCAAGCTGTGACCTGCAAGGGAAAGGACGTATATGGAAGCAAGTATTATCAGAAGCCTGCAGGGGGAAGGGGACGAACGGTACGCTGCTTTTCAGCGAAAACTGCTGCCCACGTTGCCGCCGGAAAGCATCATCGGCGTGCGTGCGCCGCTACTGCGCCGAATGGCTGCAAAGCTGGATGAAGAGCAGCTGGGCCCGCTTCCGCATCAATATTATGAGCAAAACCTTCTTCATGCGTATTGCATTGCCCGAGAAGGCGATTTTATCCGCTGTGTGAAAAAGGTGGATGCATTTCTGCCCTATGTTGACAACTGGGCGGTTTGTGATCAGCTGAGACCGGGTGTTTTCCGGCATGAGAAGAGACTGCTGCCATACATCCGCCGTTGGCTGGATTCGGGAAAAACCTACACGCAGCGATTTGCCATCGTTATGCTGATGCAGCATTTTCTCGGGGCAGAGTTCCGGCAGGAGCACCTGCACTGGGTATGCGGTGTTCGCTCGGAAGATTACTATGTCAATATGGCTATTGCATGGTATCTGGCCACGGCGCTGTGCCATAGGTGGGAGGAGACGCTGGAAATATTCAGAAATGGACAGCTCAGCAAATGGATCCATAACAAAGCAATTCAAAAAGCCAGGGAGAGTCGTCTGCTCTCAGCGGAGAAAAAGGAATATCTTGCAACACTGAAAGTATAAAAAATCACCCGGAATGATGCTTCATTCCGGGCTTTTTCATCTTGCGGGGGAATTACTCCGCAGGCTTGTATTTTTTCATGCCTTCCAGCGTTTCCTGGAAAAGCTTCTCCAGATCCCATCCAAGGTTTTCCGCACCCTGACGGATCACGTCACGGGAGCAACCGGCGGCGAATTTCTTGTCCTTGAATTTTTTCTTGATGCTGCTTACTTCCATATCATCCACGCTCTTGGAGGGCCGCATCAAGGCGGCGGCACCGATGAGGCCGGTCAGTTCGTCGGCTGCAAAAAGGACTTTTTCCATTTCCAACTCGGGTTTTACATCGCAGCACAGACCATAGGCATGGGAGCATACCGCATGGATGAAGTCATCGTTTGCGCCGATCTCTTTCAGCATTTCCGGTGCTTTGAGGCAGTGCTCTTCGGGGTAGAGCTCAAAGTCCACATCGTGAAGCAGGCCTACCAGCGCCCAGTCATCGGCTTCGTTTTCGTAGCCAAGGGTTTCGGCAAAGTAGCGCATCACGCCTTCAACGGTCAGGGCGTGCTGGATGTGGAAGGGTTCCTTGTTGTACTTTTTCAGCAATTCCAGGGCTTCGCTGCGGGTAAATGTGGCGTTCATAACGGTTCCTCCTTGTGATTATAGCTTGTAGCCGGTGCCCACAAACTGGGCAATATCCCGGCCAAGATCGTCGGTGATATCGATGTTGAAAACGCAGGTGGTTCTGCCGTCTTTCTTGCACTGTGCCCGGGCGACAAGCCTGCTGCCTTTGCTTCCGCTGAGAAAATTGATGCTCACCTGCTGGGCCACGGTGATGCGGTGCATGTTGTTTGCCGCTACAGCAAAGGCCAGATCTCCAAGGGTGAAGATGGCCCCTCCCATGACTCCGCCTGCGGCATTTTTGTGGTTTGCGGTTATGGGCATGCTGCATACGCAGCAATCATCGCCCAGTTCATCAATGGTAACGCCGGCGTTTGTAGCGAAAAGGTCATCCTTGAAAAAATTTCTGGCTTCCTCAATGGATTGAAACTGTCCCATGATTTTGCCTCCGATCGTCTTTATTTGCCTAAAAATGGTCAGCTGGATGGATCTGGTTGGAATAGATGCATCTCATCAAGTTTTCATTTTTTTGTAATTCTGTTCTTTTTGTAACTTTTCTGAAAAAGTGATATTCTGTCATCGTGGAAAAACGCCACGCCACTATCACAAGCCTCCGTTATTGCCGGAGCCC
Organism: Clostridiales bacterium; assembly: GCA_015056145.1. Taxonomy (GTDB): domain Bacteria; phylum Bacillota; class Clostridia; order Christensenellales; family Aristaeellaceae; genus Limiplasma. The sequence continues at coordinate 341,842 of SVGY01000001.1, read as the reverse complement.
AAAGAAAGAAGAGAAGTAACCATGAAGAAGAAAACGTATATTCTGTTGCTGGTGGTAGCCCTGTGCCTGCTGATTTGCCTGAGCAGCATCGGCGGAGGCAGCAGCCTGTTCGGAGGATATACCTACGAGAACTCCAAACGCTATACCGCAGGCGGAGCCAGCATTTCCGGCAGGGTGAACGAAATGGATATCAGCTGGATTGAGGGCGGAGTGGAAGTGCGCTATCACGATGGCGACGAGATCATCCTTGAAGAAGAAGCATCCGGTAAGCTTAGCCGTAAGACAGAGCTCCACTGGTACAAGGATGGACACAAGCTGTATGTGAAGTATGCCGCTTCCGGTTCCAGAAGCTTCAAGAACCTGAACAAAAAGTTGACGGTGCTTTTGCCGGAAAACATGGAAATGGACGAAGTGAAGATCTCTACCGTTTCCGCAGATGTTGATGTGCAGGGCCTGGAAGGGGAGAACATGACCTTTGAGACCGTATCCGGCAATATCATCCTGAACAAACTGGATGCGGACAATTTGGAGATCGACACGGTTTCCGGAAGCATCAGGATGGAACAGGCCCGGGTGGAGAAACTAACGGCAGATTCCACCAGCGGCGATATGTACTTCGCCTTTGACCGCAATCCCGACAGCGTTACAACAAACGCCGTCAGCGGCAATGTGACGATCTCCCTGCCCGGAGATGCGGGTTTCCGGGCGGAACTGGACAGCGTCAGCGGCGATGTGAACTGCAGTCTGCCTGCTGCCATGGACGGCAGGGCCTATGTTGGCGGCAATGGAGAATGCATCATCAAGGCCGACAGCGTCAGCGGTAATCTGATCCTGCAGGGCAACAACTGAGTTCTTTTGAAAATGGACCAACGGAAAGGAATCTCTGACCGGAGAAACGAACTCCGGCCAGAGATTTTTTTGCATATTTACCGGGGATTATTTCAGTTCCTTCCGCAGCAGTTTTCCGTTGTAACTTCTGGGAATCCGCTGGATTTGTTCAATATACTCCGGCACCTTGTAGGGTTCCAGCTTCCCTGCCAGGAAGGAGCGGATGGCGATGGGATCGAAGGCTGCGCCGGGCTGAAGCTGCACAAACAGCTTGGGTACGCTGCCCTTCATGCTGTCCGGCACAGGAATCACGCCGCAGTCCGCAACTTCAGGGATGGACTTGGCTGCATTCTCGATTTCCTCGGGGGATACTTTGTTGCCACCAACGTTGATCACATCGCCTTTGCGGCCAAGCAGGATGATGTCGCCGTCCTGGTCGTAGTACGCCACGTCGTTGGTGTATACCACGCCGTCGATCAGCACACGGCTGGTCTCTTCTTCGTCCTTCCAGTAGCCAGGCATATTCATTTTGCCAATGCTGGCAAGCAGACCGGTATTTTCGGCAGATGAGCTGATGGGGCGATGCTCGTCATCCACGATGATGATTTCCGCATTGTGAGCCGGTTTGCCGATGCAGTGCTTCTTATCGTCCGGGCGGTTGAAATTGTAGATGCAGATGCAGCCGCTTTCGGTACTGCCGTAGAAGTTGTACAGGCGGGTTTGGGGCAGCAGCTGGCAGATTTTCTGCTGATCCGCCTCCATCATGGGGGCTGCGCCAAACTGGATGTAGCGCAGCCGGTCTTTATACTCGCTCAGCTTGGTTTTGGAAAGCTTCAGCACGACGGACAGGGCCGTGGGAACAAGGTCGATGGAATTGACACCGTATTTGTCCAGGGCCTGGAAAAAGCGGAGGATGTTCATCACACTGCCCAGCAGGATTACAGTGCAGCCGTTGTACATATTGGCGTAGTAACGGCGCAGGCCGTGGGAATGGTTCATGGGGGAGGGGATCAGCTCCACGTTGTCCTTTTCCATTTCCACACCGTAGATGACGTTTTCCGCAAGGGCAATGTTGTTTTTGTGGGTAATGACGATGCCCTTTTCTTTGCCGGTGGTGCCGGTACTGAAAAGGATTTCCGAAATGGAATCTGCCTCCGGAAAACCTGCAGGTTCATAGCAGGCTGCTTCCACTTGCTGGGTGCGCAGCTGATCGAAGGTGAAATGCTCCACGCCGTATTCGGCTTCGCTGCAGGCGATTACGCACCGGGCCTCTGCACGTTTGGCAAAGGATGCAATTTTGTCCCTGGCGCAATTGTGCTCCACGGGAACAAAAATGGCTCCCAGCAGCTGAATGGCCAGCTCCATGGCAAGGTATTCCACGGTCTGGCAGGCTTCCACCAATACAGTATCCCCAGCCCTGACTCCGGCAGAGTGGAACACGGCGGCATAGCGTTGGATCAGCTGGCGGTACTGGCTATAGGTGACCTCGCTCTGGTCATCAGCCAGGCAGAGCTTGTTGGGCTGCACATCCGCATAATGGAATACCGCTTGTACGATTGAGTCAAACATGGATCAAATCTCCTTAGATGGTACTGAAGGCAGGCCAGAACTTCATCAGCAGATATCCTGCAACGCTCATCAGCAGGATGACCACAATGGTAATGGGCACACCCTTTTTGAGCATATACCGTGGTTCAAGCCCATAGCCCACGGGAATGGCCCGGATGGAGGTGGGCAGCATGTAGGAAAGGTTGACGCCGATGGAGGCGATGTAGATATAGGGGATGGGGTTGAGCCCAAGGCCCTGCACCACGCTGATTACAATGGGGATGGCTACTGCTGCCGTGGCCGTGTTGCTGGTAACATCGGACAGAATAACGGTGAAGGCGACGATAGCAAACACGGTCATAAAGCCGCCGTTCATGTTGGTGCTGGCGATAAAATCGCCGATGGCATCTGCTGCACCGCTCTTGCTGATCAGGGTGCCTGCAGCCAGGCCGCCTGCAAAGACGTATATCAGCTCCCAGCCGATTTTGGTCTGTGCCTTTTTCCAGGTCATCAGGCGGCTGCCGTCCTTGCGGGTGATCAGGAAGGACAGGATTGCACAGATGATGAAAACATAGGCCGGTTTCAGACCGGGCAGCAGGTTCTGGTACAGCTGGCGGGTGAAGGCAAGCAGAGTTGCCAGCAGGAACAGGCACAGGGAAATAAGTTCCTCAGAAGAGATTTTGGGCATGGCTTTGTACTGGTTGATGAAGTACTCCCGGGAGCCGCCCAGCTGATCGGATTTTTTGCAGCCGATGAGCAGGATCAGGATATTGCTCACAATCAGGATGGCCATAATGGGCAGGAAGCGAACCACCCAGGAAATATACATGAATTCCTGGCCGGTCACCTGTTCCAGATAGTCAACGGTAACAAGGTTCATTGCGCCGCCAAGGGGGGAGGCCAGGCCACCTACACCGGTGGCGTAGGCGATGGTCAACAGCAGCAGCGAACCCGACTTGCTCTTGGCAATGTCGGCCTGACCTACATAGCGCAGCATGGATACCGCAATGGGGGTGACGGCGGCACAAACTACGGCGTTGGGCAGGATGGAGGAAAGAAATGCGCACAGGAGGAACCAGAAGATGACCTGGGAGCGCAGATTGCTGCCCACAAGGGAAAGAAACTTGGCTGCCATGCGGCGGTCAAGCCCCGTTTCCTCCCAGGAAACCGTCAGGATGGATGCACCCAGGAGCAGCAGAATGGTCTCCGATGCGTAATTGGCGATCACCGCAGACATATCTGCAATCTGGAGCAGGGCATTGAGGGCGATGGGAAGGAACGCCGTTACCGCAAAATCCACAGGGCCGGTAATCCACCAGAAGGCCATCCACGCTACCGTGCCAATGGCATAGCGGGCCTTAAGCGCCGGGAAGACGCTTTCCGGCAGAAGCAGGCATAGTGCAAAGAGGGCCGGGCCGCCAAGGGTCAGAAGCAGTCTTTTGTGTTTTTTCAGCAAAGCAAAATCTTTTTTCACATCAGTTCCTCCACCATCTCCCACATAGTTTCCACGGACTCAAAGTACTTGGGCTGGATGTATTCCATGGTTACGGAAATATCAAACAGGTTCTCGATTTCCGCAATGATGTTCACAACGGCCATGGAATCCAGAATACCGGAGGAAGTGAGTTTTTTTTCACTGTCGAAGTCGATGGCGGGGTATTTGTTCTGAAGCATTTCTTTGAGTTGATCCATGATAAGCTACCTCCTGATAATGTTTTTTGTCAGAATTGTTCGTATATAAAGCTTTTCGCATTATATCCGGGGCCGTAAACGCCGAAGACGATCACTGCAAACAATCCGGCGAAGATGATCGTCCAGCGGATGATGATGTGCTTTCTTAATAGGGATTCACGAAGAGAATGCTTTTCCTGAAGCATATCCACACACCACAAAATCAGAATGGTTACAAGGGCCATCATGATATTGGCAGGGGTGATACCCAGGCCAAAATCCCTGTTGAGCTCCGGCCGCAGCTTCAGCCAGAAGCTGGTTATGCTGCCGGAAGATGTAAAATAACTATATACATTTTTCAGCCCGTTGTACAGAGGCGTAAACAGAGCTTTGAATGAAAATTGTGTGAACATCTGTCCGAAATAGCCCAGAGCGCCTGTTACAGAGTTGGCCCGGAAGAAAATCCGTCCAAAGCCGCACAGAAGGAAGGTGCGGGTCATCTGCCAGAATTTCCACAGGGGAGAAGAAACATTGATTTTCAGCCGCTGGTTTGCCTTCTGGAACAGGGGTGAGAATATCTGGCTGCCAATGAGCAGGATGGCGTGATAGATGCCCCAGATGATGTAATTCCAGGAGGCGCCGTGCCAAATGCCGGTAATCAGCCACACCACAAGGATGGGGAAGCAGGAGGAGAATAGCTCCGCTGCACGGGGCTTGTTTTTTTGGTTGAAGTGCTTTTTGGCTTTGCGCATCAGCCCGGAGGCAGAAACGGGGTAGTACACATAATCCTTGAACCATTCCTGCAAGGAGATATGCCAGCGCCGCCAGAATTCGCCCATGGTTTTGGAAAAATAAGGATGGTTGAAATTCTTGCGCAGCTTGATGCCGAACATTTCGGAAACACCGGTGACGATATCGATGCATCCGGAAAAATCAGCGTAAATCTGAACAGAATAGGCCAGCATGGCTACAAACAGGAATGCGCCGTTGGTTTCCTTCCAGAAACCGAAGGCATGGGTTACAAAGGGAGCAAGCCGGTCGGCGATGACCAGTTTCTTAAACAGGCCAAAAAGCAGCAGCTCCGAACCAAAGACCAGATTCTTGCTGTCAAACTTGACACCGTCCTGAATCTGGGCGTTGAATTCGTTAAAGCGGTCGATAGGGCCTTGAACCACATGGGGAAAATAGGAAAGATATACTGCATAGTTCAGGAAATTGGTTTCGGCAGGATATCTCTTCCAGAATACATCCAGCACATAGCTCAGCGCCATGAAAGAATAAAAGGAGATGCCCAGGGGAAGGATCAGCTTGAAAACAGGCAGCTTTGGCGCATGGAAAAGTTTGAGAATCTGGTTTATGTTGCGCATAACAAAGCCGGTGTATTTGCAAACAGCAAGCAACGCAATGGTTACAGCCATGCCGATGATCAGTGCGGTTTTCGCTTTCTTTTTTGCATTTGCCTTTACGGCCTTTTTTTCTGCGGGCGTTGTACAGGCGGCAAGCTGTGTCTCAGCTGCTTCATAGATGCCGCCCATTTTTTTGCCGGTGAAGAAGGTCGCCAGCATGGTTACGAGGATAAAGGGCAGATATTGCGGGCCTGCAACAGTGTAGAAAACCAGATTGGCGACCGCAAGCACCCAGCGCTGCAGCTTTTTTCCCAGCAGATAATAAAGCAGGAGCACTGCGGCTGAGAAAAACAAAAAGCCAAACGATTGATAACTCATTGGTTCGTACCACCTTTGTTTTCTTCTTTGGTTACTGCAATTCTATAAATGCGCCAAGATAGTCAAAACAGCCGTAGAAGGTTTCGCCATCTGAGGTGCAAAAGGGAACCACAGTGTACTGGTACTGAATGCCGGTTTGTGCGCCAGAATCTGTAAAGCACAGTTCTTCCGTGGTGGAAAGCCTCTCCCAACAGCCTTTGTAGGCTTTGCGGTATACAGCATAGCCTTCGGCCCCTTCAGATGCTTCCCATGTTACGGAAATGTTCTGCCCGTCGGCGACAGCCGTCAGATTGCCGGGTTTCAGTAAGTCCGTGGTGCGGTGATCAACATCCATTTCGATATCCAGCGCATAGATGAACATCGTTGGGCTGTATTTTTCGTAGCCGGCACCCCAGCCGTTGTAGAGAGCGTCGCCGTGGTGGCTTTTAAAGCCATAATGTTCAATGAGGTATTCGGACAGGAAGCTGGTATATTTGATGGAACCATGCAGGTTGGTGTGGCCCTCATTATAGAAGTCCTGAGTATAGTCGAATTTCATTGCCTCCGGATGTTTGAGCAGGTTCAGGGTTGCAAAGCCCCTGCTTTCCAGCATGGAGTTAATATAGTTCAGCTCAGCCACACGGGTCACGCTTTCCGCACGGGGAACCGTCACGAAAAGAACGTTGACGTTTTCTTCTTCGCAAAAGTCCATCAGACTCATCAGCGAATCGTTGACGTAGTCCGCAGGGGGGATGATTTCATCGGTGCTGGCATACATGGAGGAAATATCGAAGATGCCGTAGTTATAGGTGGAATAAGTGCTGACGCCTTTCAGGCCGTCAACCTGGTACTTGAAATCCTGGGGATCCAGCTGGCTCCAGCGTTCATGATAACGGTAGAAGGGAAGGTACAGCTCCATTTCTTCCCGGAAGGGGAGATTTGCGTTTTTGGAAAGATGCCTGATAAGGCTCAACTTGTTGAGGGAGAAGGGCATATAGTCGATTTGGTAGTGAAATTCAAATACATTCATTTTTTCATCGTCAATGGTGTTGATGGTGACGATGAAAAGCGCATCGGGCTGGGTTTTGCGCACTTCCCGGATCAGATGCTCCGCTGCGATGAAATGCTGGGAATTTGCACTGTAGGGATAAATGGCCAGACCGTATTTATCCCATGCCACCATCGGATTCCAGAAGGCATAGCAGGTACTGGAACCGATGTACACAGCATCCAGGGAATTTTCAGGCTCTTCATAGAACCCGCCCACCCGCTGATAGTTGCGGTAATCGTTGGGGGCGACCAGTATTTTGGAAACAATAGAAAAGAGAACCAGAAAAATGCCTGCAAATGCAAGGATTTTCAAAAGTCTTTTTATCCGCATTATGCCAGATCTCCTTTGGTAATAAGCGTATTAGGGGAGTACATTTGCAAATGTAATGCGACTTATGCGAAAAGTACAGTATGAATCATGGGGAGGATCAGTCGCCGCCATTTCTGGTCAGAACAGCCACATTCTCCACGCCGCCGGCCCAGCAGAACATATCCACCGGCTGGCAGGCTTCAAAGCGATAACCGCCTTCACAGAGCAGCTTAATATCCCGGGCCTGGGTGGGCACATGGCAGCTCACATATACCACCCGTCGGGGGCGGGCCTTCAGAACTGCTTCGACAACCTGAATTTCCACACCCTTCCGGGGCGGATCCAGCATGATCACATCGGGGCGAAGGCCGTCCTTCACCAATACGGGCAGCAGATCCTCCACTGCGGCGGTGTGGAACTCTGCATTGGTAATGCCGCCGGCTTCGGCGTTTCGCTTTGCGGCTTCCACAGCCTGAGGGACGATTTCGATGCCGACGACTTTCTTTGCTGTGCGGGCCATGCACAGGGCGATGGTACCTGCGCCGGCGTAAGCATCCACAACGATGTCGTCAGGTTTCAAACGGGCAAGATCGATGGCGCACTGATACAGTCGCTCGGTTTGGGGCGGATTGACCTGGAAGAAGGAAAGCGGCGCAATTTCAAACCGGAGGCCCAGCAGGGTTTCGTAGATGGCTCCGGCCCCGTAGAGACACTGGGAATCCTTGCCCAGGATGACATTGTTCCGGGCCTTGTTTACGCTGAGATGCAGGGCACAGAAACCGGGGACATTGTCTTTCAAAAGCTGGATGAGCAAATCGGTTTTGGGCAGTTCTGCTTTTGTTGCAACCATCAGCACCATGCTTTCGCCGCTGCGGCTGCTGCGCAGGATCACATGACGGAGCAAACCGCTGCCGTTTTCTTCGTTATAGGGCTTAACGTGAGCAGATTTCATCCATTGGGTAACCGCCTTGATGACCGGGGCAAGGCTGCCCATGGTGACGGGACAATCCTCGATGGGGACGATCTGGTGGCTGCGGCGGCGGTAAAACCCAAGCTGAGGCTGCTGAGGGGTTCCCCCCACAGGCAGAGCGGTCTTGTTGCGGCAATGCCAGGGGTTATCTGCTCCAAGTACTGGAGGAACATCATTTTGGCTGATGTTCAGTCCACCAATGCGGGTAAAGCAATCGAAAACCTGCATCCGTTTTGCTTCCAGCGTAGCTTCGTAAAGCATGTGCTGGCCGCTGCAACCGCCGCATTTGTCGTAGACGGGGCAGGGGGGCTGTTGCCGGTCGGGAGAGGGCACCAGCACCTGGCGCAGTTTGGCAAAGGCATAGGTGGGATGCACTTTCAAAACCTGGACTTCCACCGTTTCGCCAGGCAGGGCGCCTGCCACAAAAACCGTCATTCCCTCATGGTTGCAGATTCCTTCCAGTTCGCTTCCAAGACGGGAGCAGGTAAGGGTCAACACTTCATTTTTCTGCATGGGGAATGCCTCCTGTAAGGCTTTGGTCGCCGTTTCTTTCAAGCCACAGCTCCAAGAGGCCGACGGCCATGGCGCTTTCTACCACGGGCACGCCCCTTACGGCTACACAGGGGTCGTGGCGGCCTTTTACTTCCAGGATTTTGGCTGCCTCGTTGCCTGCTTGCAGTGCGGAAAGAGAAATGCTCTGCTGGGCTTTGGAGATGGAAGGGGTGGGCCGGAAAGCCACACGGGCGGTGATGGGCATGCCGTTGGTCAGGCCGCCCAAAAGCCCGCCGGCATTGTTGCTGACGGTCTGAACCTTTCCATCCGCACACTGATAGGGATCGTTGTACTGACTGCCATGCATGGTTGCAGCGGCAAAGCCTGCGCCGAATTCTACGCCTTTTACTGCGGGAATGCTGAAAAACTGCTTTGCCAGCACGGCTTCTACGCCATCAAACCAAGGTGCCCCAAGGCCCACAGGGGCATTTGTGCAAACGACCTCCACCACGCCGCCCAGGGAGTCGCCTTCAGCCTTTGCTGCAAGGATTGCGTCGAACATCTGCTGAGAGGCCGCTTTGTTCAGGGCAGGTACTGGGTGGGACAGAGCCTTTTTCAGGGCAGCAGTATCGGGGCAGAGGGGATCCAGTTCGTCGTCCTTTACATCGCCCACAGAAACCACATGGGAGTATATCTCCATGCCCAACTGTGATAAAACCTGGATGGCAACGGCGCCTGCAAAAGTATAAGGCAGTGTGAGGCGGCCGCTGTGATGGCCGCTGCCCCGGAGATCGTCGTAGCCATGGCTGCGCACGATGGCGGGATAATCCGCATGTCCGGGACGGGGGCAATCCGGCAGAAAACCATAATCTGCACTGTGGGCATCCTTGTTGTAAAACAGGGCGGTAAGGGGATAGCCGGTTGTGAAGCTGTCTTTCAGGCCCGAAACAATATGGGGCAGATCTTCCTCCTTGCGGCCGGTGGCAATGGGGCTGCCTGCGGCTGCACGTCGCTTGAGGAAGGCTGCAATCTCATTTTCATCAAGAAGGATCCCTGCGGGCAGGCCGTCCAGGGTAACACCCACCACCGGGCCATGGCTTTCGCCGAAGATCTGTATGCAGAAGGCTCGTCCGTCTCGGCTGCTCATGAAATGATTCCTCCCAAACTTTTGATGGTTTCAAAAAATCCCGGCCAGGATTTGGTGATGGATTCCACGCCATGGACGGTGATGGGGCTGTCAGCCGCAGAGGCAGCGGCCGCCAGCAGCATTACCAGCCGGTGGTCGCCCCTGGCGTCGGCTTCAAAGCCGCCACGGAGAGGGCTGCCGCCAAAGACGTGCATCACATCGTTGTTATCTTCGACGGTAACGGTGGTGCCCAGCTGGGCGAGGGTTTCCACGGTGGCGGCCAGACGGTCGCTTTCCTTGATGGTAAGCCGGTTTACGCCACGCAGCACGCTTTCGCCAGGCGCCCGGGAAAGCGCCAGCGCCAGAATGGGCGCAATGTCGGGAATGCTGGTACAGTCAACGTCTACGGGTTTCAGCTTGCTGCCCTCGGGCAGAAGCAAAGTCATTTCACCGTTTGAAACGTGTTTTTCAAGGCCCATGCATTCCAGAACGTTTACTACTTGCTTGTCGCCCTGCACGCTGTCCTCGTGGAGGTTAGCCACGCTGACTTTGCCGCCCAGGGCGCTCAGGCACAAAAGAACCGCAGCCTGGGACCAGTCGCCTTCCACAGGGGCGGTCTCCGGCGAGGGGGCGCAGCGGGGGCAAAGAGAAAAACGTCCAGGGATCTCTTCAGCAAAGGACAGGCCGAAGTTGCGCATTTGGGCAAGGGTCATATCAAGGTAAGGACGGCTGACGATATTCCCGGTAATTTGCAGGGTGGAGGGAGCAAGCTCGCCCCTTTCATCCCGGCAATGGCTCAGGGCAATCAGCAAACCGGATGCAAACTGGCTGGACTGGCTGCCGTCGATTTCGTAATACCCGGCAGGGAGGCGGCCTTCCACCTCAATGGCGCAGGGGTTTCCATTTTGGGCGGGGATGCGGCGGATGCTCCCTCCCACGGAATGGATCAGATCGTCATAGGCGGTCTGGGGCCGGCGGAAAAGCCCTTCTTCCATAGTGAAGCGTACCTTCTGCCCCCGTACCAGAAAGGCGGGGATCAGCATGCGCAGGGCCGCAGCGCAGGCATTAACATGGCAGGTGACCATTTCCGGCTCAAGATGCGCAGGATCCGGCGTAACAAAGAGGGTGTCTTCGCAGATATCAACCTTTGCCCCAAGAGCCCGTGCACCGGCAATCATTGCCTGTACATCGTCGCAGAGGGGCTGAGCAAAGCCGGTCAGGCGGCAGGGGGTTGCGCCCAGCGCAGCCAGAAGCAAAGCCCGGTGCGCCTGGCTTTTGGCGGGGGGTACAGAAGCAGAACCGCTGAGTGCAGCGGGGTGAAAGGTTAAGGTGGCCATAACAGCATCTCCCGGTAAAAAAATAGGATAACTTAATAATTTTATCATACAGAAGCCATGCAGCACAAGGGAAAACCCGGCGAAAACCCTAAACAGAACAAAACCGGCGGAATGCAGTCAAATTGCACTTCACGCCGGTAAAGTCGTTTTGGTTTAGCCAATAAATCCAAGCATTTTGAGCAGGTATACCCAGCAAAACACCGTCACAATGGAAAATGCGGTAGTAAACACCACTTGCCCGCCTGCCAGATCGTCGTTGCCCCCCATCTGCTGGGCCATGGGGAAGCTGGAAACGCTGACGGGAGAAGCAAATACGGCGATGAGGGTTGCCAGGGATACATCCCGGATGCCCATGAGCACCGCAATGCCCAGATACACAAAAGGAACAAACACCAGCTTGCCCAGCACGCTAAGGGTAAGCAGCCTGCCATTGGCCCGGGCTTTGCTGAAATCCAGCGTTGCGCCAAGGCAGAACAGCGCCAGCGGGGTGGAAATGCTGCCCATTTGGCGCAAAGGCTTTTCGATGATTTCTGGAAGGGGGATTTTGAGGCCCCAGATCAGGAAACCGGCAGCGGTAGCCAGAATCAGCGGATTGAGCAGTACGCCCTTAACAATCTGCCAGGGAGAGGAACGCTTTTCCGTACCGTATATCATCAGGGCAATGGTTGCCATCACGTTGAAAACGGGCACCACCACAGCCACCATCAGGGAAGCAATAGCATTGTTTTCCGGGTACATCATGGCCACCAGCGGTATGCCGAAAATGGCGTAATTGCTGCGACAGAAACCCTGAATAAATACGCCCCGGTCCTTGCGCTCCTTTGCGAAAAGGGGCGTTATCAGAAACAGAATCCCGAAACAGGAAAGGCTGCCCACAAAACCAAAGAGCAGCGTTTTCCAATCGATGGAGGTTTCGATGTGCATGTCCACCAGATTGAAAACGATCAGCAGGGGAAGAAAAATCTTGAATACACAGGCGTTGATCTTGCGGGTGCTGTGATCATCTATCCAGGAAAGGCGGCGGGAGAGAAAACCCACAGCCATGATCATCAGCAAAGGAAAAATGGTTTTAACAGAAAAAAGGAGATCCTCCAAAAGGCGCCGCCTCCTTGCAAAAGTATGGTGCATAAGGAATTAAGCATATTATACGCCCCTTGATTTGGGCCGTCAACCGCCTTTACAAACCGTCTGTAATTTGATACAATACCCACAACCCTTACAAATCCGGATGTCATGAAGGCATCTTTTTCCGTCCGAAGGCGGAGAAAGGGTGTATTTTTGATGTTTTCCGGAGGTATTGTATGATCGCTGCAAAAGAAAACACTTCGCTGAAAATCCGCAAATTGGTTCTCTCGGCGCTGCTTCTGGCGCTGGGACTGGTGCTACCCTTTTTGACCGGGAACCTTCCCCAGTTTGGCAGTATGCTTCTGCCCATGCACCTGCCCGTGCTGCTGTGCGGCTTTGTTTGCGGCTGGAAATGGGGGCTTGGCGTCGGGCTTCTGGTGCCCATACTGCGCAGCCTGCTTTTTGGTATGCCGCCCATGGTGCCCAAGGCGCTTGCCATGGCCTTCGAGCTTGCTACATACGGCGCTGTGGCGGGGCTTTGCTATCGGCTGCTTAAGAAAACGCCTTTGCGGGTACTGTTTTCACTGCTGATTGCCATGGCGGCCGGGCGTGTAGTATGGGGGCTTGTCAGCTTCCTGATTTACGCCCTGTTTATGGAAAACGGCTTCTCTCTTGCCATGTTCTGGGCGGGCGGCTTCGTGAATGCGTGGCCGGGCATCGTTTTGCAAATCGTTTTGATCCCCATTGTTATCTTTGCTCTGGAGAGGGCAAAGCTCATCCCCCTGAAAGACTGAGTATGCCTGGAAAGGACGGCTGTTCCATGAAGGAAACGCTGCTGAAATCCCTTGTTGACAAAACCCCATCCATGCTTTGTGTGGATGGGGTAAAGCTGCTTTATCAGCATCATTTTGGCTGTGGACATCTGCTGGCTGAGCAGGAGAAAGTGGCTCAGCGTATTCGTCAGGAGATCGCATCCACCGATGAATATCCCGACTGCGCCCCTGCTGAGTTTATCGGTGGAGGGCTTTGCAGGCTCAATCTGCATCACCCGCTGGTCAGAAGCCTTTCATCGGAACGGATCGCTGCCATGATGCAGATAACGCAGGAAAAACATCTGACATCGCCCGAGAACAGTCTGCCTGCTTTTCTCAAGAGCCTTGATTTGCTGAAGGAGATGGCAAAAAATGGCCAAACTCCCTTCGGAAGCGCAGCGCTGGAAGGCTATCTGGAAAGCTATGCCCGGGAAGGCTACCCCATGGTGAGCCACAGCGAAGTGTACCGCCGTCAGTACTGCCCTGCCTACCGGGTGGTTCTCAGCGATTTCGCTGTGCTGCTGCCGCTGATTGCCCGTGTTGAAGCCAAAATGCGCAGAGAGGGAAAGGCTCTTGTGATTATGGATGGCCCATGCGGCAGCGGCAAAACTACGCTGGCAGGCCTCCTTTCCCAGGTTTTCGGAGCGGCACCCATTCTTCCCATGGATCATTTCTTTCTTCCGCCGGAGATGCGCACTCCGCAGCGGCTTTCTCAGCCCGGAGGAAATATCCATTATGAACGAATTCTTTCTGAAACCATGCAGCCTCTTATTGGCGGAGAAGCCTTTGATTATCTGCGGTTTTGCTGTTCTGATTTCACCATGGAAAAATGCCACATTCCCGCAGCGCCCCTTCGGATCGTGGAGGGCAGCTACAGCCTTCATCCGCAGTTTCAGGCGGGCTGGGAAAAGGCCGGAGCCATCACCGCCTATATAGAAGTGGATGACGCAGAGCAATTGAGCCGCATTGCTGCACGAAATCCGGAAATGCTGGATATGTTCAAAAGTCGCTGGATACCCCTTGAAAAAAAGTATCGGAAGGCGTATGATATCATACGTTGGGCAGAATTACGCCTGACCAGCATATCATGGGAGGCCGGAGCATGAAGATCCTCGTTATAGACGGTCAGGGCGGCGGCATGGGCAGAAGCATTGTTTCCGCCCTGAAGCAGCGCATGCCGGATGTATCGCTTCTTGCCCTGGGCACCAACGCACAGGCCACCGCAGCCATGCTGAAGGCCGGAGCTGACCAGGGCGCCACTGGTGAAAGCGCCATCCGCTACCAGTGCAAAACGGCGGATATCATTCTGGGCGTGACGGGCATACTCCATGCCAATGCCATGCTGGGAGAAATTTCACCTGCCATTGCCATGGCAGTAAGCCTCAGTGAAGCCAAAAAGGTGCTGATTCCCCTTGAAAGATGCGGCCTGTATGTGGCAGGCGTGGGCAAACAGCCCATGGATGCCCTCATCCGGGAAGCGGCACGCATGGTGGAATCCCTTGTGGTAAATGCTGAAAACGGGCAGTGCCCGAAAGAATAACGGAGGAAGATATCTATGAGCGAATGTACTCACAATTGCTCCACCTGCAGCGCAAACTGCGGATCCCGTACTGAACCCCAGAGCCTTCTTCAAAAGCCCCACGAGCTGAGCAAGATCAAGAAGATCATTGGCGTAAGCAGCGGCAAGGGCGGCGTAGGCAAAAGCATGGTCACCGGCCTTCTGGCTGTGATGATGCAGCGCATGGGCCTGAAGGTGGGCATTCTGGATGCAGATATTACCGGACCTTCCATTCCCAGGGCCTTTGGCGTGAAAGAAAAAGCCTATGGCGACAACAGCGGTATTCTTCCCGTAAAGACCACCACCGGCATCGATGTTATGAGCCTGAATTTGCTCCTTGATAACGACAGCGACCCTGTAGCTTGGCGCGGCCCCATCATCGCCGGCGCTGTGAGCCAGTTCTGGACGGACGTTATCTGGGGCGATAAGGATATCCTCTTCATTGATATGCCTCCGGGAACCAGCGACGTCAGCCTGACGGTGTATCAGTCCATCCCTGTGGACGGTGTGGTGCTTGTTTCCACCCCTCAGGAACTGGTGGGCATGATCGTGGAAAAATCCATCAAAATGGCTGAAATGATGGAGATCCCCGTGGTGGGCCTGGTAGAAAACATGAGCTATGTGGAGTGCCCCGACTGTGGAAAGAAGATCGAGCTCTTCGGCGCAAGCCACCGGGAAGAGATCGCCAAGACCTACAACATTCCCCTCACCGCAGCCCTGCCCATTGACAAGAAGCTGGCAGGCGGCGTGGACAAGGGCATGATTGAGCTGTTCAACGGCGACTGGCTCAACGAGCTGGCCGACGCCATTTATGAGCTTCAGCCCCGGGAGCACAAGTAAGCCATGAGCCCGTACGCACAAGGAAAAGTCGATCGTGCCCGGGAGCTGTACCTCAGCGGCTACAATTGCGCTCAGGCTGTTTTTGCGGCCTTTGCCGAGGAAATGAAAGTGCCTGTGGAAACTGCTTTGAAAATTGCCAGCGGCATGGGCGGAGGCATCGGTGGCCTGAGGGAAACCTGCGGTGCAGTGTCCGCCATGGCATTGGTGCTGGGTACTCTTCGTGGCTATAACGATGCGGCAGATTACGAAGGCAAAAAGGAACTCTACGCAGCGGTGCAGCGCCTTCATGGCGAATTCTGCAAGGAGTACGAGACCTCCAACTGCCGTCAGTTGCTGATCTCCGCAGGAATCGCCGCAAGCAATGTTCCTGCGGAACGCACTCCGGAATATTACCGGAAGCGTCCCTGTTACCGCTATATTGAAAAAGCCGCACAGCTGCTGGCAGAAGAACTTGAGGTACCATAATCCCCGAGGGGGTTCGCACCCGGACAGCGCTTTCTGTTCGGGTGTTTCTTTTGGAAATGCGACAAGAAATACAGGGAGATGAAATCCATATGCACTGGTGGATTATCGCCACGGTTCTGGCCTATTTTGTTAAGGGCGTTTGTGGCATGGGCAATACGCTGGTTTTTACCTCCGTGCTGAGCTTTGCCAATAGCAACGTGAACATTTCGCCGGTGGAGCTGCTGCTGGGTTATCCCGCCAATTGCATTCTTGTGTGGAAGGAACGGCGCCATATCCGCTGGAAGATCTGCCTGCCCGTTATCGCCCTCGTGATCCTCGGCAGCCTTCCGGGCATTTTCCTCCTGAAAAATGTGGACGTCAGCGCAATCAAGATCGTTTTTGGCTTTGTGATTCTTTTTGTGGGCGTGCAGATGCTACTGGCTGAAGTGGGCAGGGTGCAGAAGAAAACCTCCAAATGGAGCGTGGCGATCATCGGCATTCTGTCAGGAATTCTTTGCGGGCTTTACGGAATCGGCGCATTGCTGGGGGCATATATGCACCAGGTTACCGAGGACAGCCATTCCTTCAAGGGTAACTTCTGCATGGTGTTCTTTGCGGAAAATACTTTCCGCATTATCGTCTATTCCCTCATGGGCATTCTTACCCTGAGTTCGGTAAAGAACTTTCTCATGCTTGCACCGCTGATGCTTCTGGGCCTCGGCCTGGGCATCCTCAGCACGAAGTTTATGAATGAGAAGCTGCTGAAAAGGTGCATTATCATTATGCTGATGATTTCTGGTGTGGCGTTGATTGTGAATAGTATCTGAATGTACAAATGCAATATAGTTGACAACAAATAAGAAACGATATATAATTTTTTCAAATCTTTGATGCGAATAATTGAAGGAGAACTGTGTATGCGGAAACGTTTGCTTGTTTTGGTTGTTGCCGTCGTAATCCTGTTTGCTGTCCCAATCAGCGGAATATGTGCAAATGAACCGGAAAGGTTTTATGGTGTATGGGAAGGGGAAATGGATGGATATAAAGCTCGCCTGAGCCTTTCTCCTTCGGAAAAATATCTCATTCCGGATTTGTCTATGGAGGAGCTGGCACTGCCTTGCATGGTGACGGAGGATGCGGGTCAGTTTTATCTGCAAATGTATCTGATTGATCCTGATAATCCTTTGGTTTATTCTATGAGTTTGTCGGATAATAGCGAGAACATTTTGATACTTGCAAATCGCCATAGGTTTTACAGGGTGGCTGCTTATGGGGAAGTATCCATGACAACCGATGATGCCCCTGCGTTTGATGCAAAGGAGCCTTATGTTGGAAAATGGTTTGGTCTGAGTGATGGACAGACGTTGCAGGTAATGCTTCTTGAAAATGGAGAATTGAGTATACGAATTAAGGAAAACAATTTTGTTTACGATTTTGCCGGACGCTACTCCTTCAAGGAAGGAACTGTAGTTATTGATGAACTGGAGGCACTTCTGCCCTCCGGTCATTCTCAGGAAATGCTGGCTGAACTGAAGCAGTTGCGCTGTTCTGTATATGGTCATCTGCTTGTGACTGGGGATCGGGTTCTTTATCGTGTCTATGAGCCTACAGAAGATATGGAAGAATGCTTCGGATGGCATTTGCTTGATGATGGAACTGCAGAGATTACTGCCTGGTATGGAAGGGGCCCGGAAATTGTCATTCCTTCCATCATTGAAGGAAAGGACGTAACTTCTGTCGCACCTTATGCTTTCGTTTATTGCAATGCTGCAAAGATCAGTTTTCCGGAAACGATACGCAAGGTTGGCAGTTATGCCCTTTTTTCCTGCGATAAATTGGAAGAACTGGTTTTCGCAGAGGGTTTGGAGACCCTGAGCAATGATGCTATTTGTTCCCTTCCGTCACTAAAAAAGCTAAATCTCCCTCAAAGCCTTGAAGTAAATTCTGAAGACCATCCCTTTTCCTGGCTGGGGGATGAAGTGGTTGTAACCGTTACGGAGGGTTCCTCTGCATACAAATGGGTCATGCAAAACAACGATTCTTTGTTTGCTGAGGTTCAAACGATTACCCCTGCGCAGGCTTCCTTTGAACTTCAATTCTCCCTGCTTGAAAACGGTACCTATGCTGTGAGTGGATACACGGGAACCGGCGAACATGTGGAGGTACCTGAACAGGTAGAAGGTATCTCTGTAACCGCCGTTGCCGATGATGCGTTCCGTTTTTGCAGAATGAATACCATCTCTTTGCCTCAAACAATAGATACACTCGGTGTATCCGCCTTTGCTGATTGCGTGAATCTGACGCAGCTGTCCATTCCTGAGGGCGTGAAGGTGATTCCCAGAAAACTGCTTGCCGGTTGCACATCCCTTGAAAGAGTAGATGTACCACTCAGCGTTGAAAAAATAAGCGATAATTGTTTCCCCGCACAGTATTCTCTGGTCATATACGGCTATCGTGATACGGCACTGGAGGACTGGGCAGAAATGATGGCAGTAGATGAAGTTGTTACAGTTAATGTGAGCCTGCAGCCTCATCCCCAGGAAAATGGATGCTATCGGGACAGTGGATTCCTGTTTGTTTTCAACGAGGACGATAAAGCCTGTATCATGGGATACGACTGGGGCGATACACAGGGTGGATACTTGATTTTGGACATTTTCAGTGTTTTGAATTACGACGATCAATATTCGTCTGTGGAGGAAATTGGAGAAAAAGCATTCTTTGGCATAGAAAATCTGACAAAGATCAGCTTTCCGCAGACCATCAAAAAAATTGGGGTCAGTTCCTTCGAAGGGTGTAAAATGCTGCCGGAACTCAAGCTTCCCAATTTCCTTGTTTCTATTGAGGACAGAGCTTTCTTTGGGTGCGTTTCCCTTGAAGAAGTGACGATACCTGATAAGGTAACCACCATTGGCGCCGAGGCATTTGGAGAATGCAGCAGCCTGAAGAGTGTACATCTTGGTGAAAATGTGACCTTTATTGGAGAAAATGCATTCCCTTCAGATACCACGGTGTACGCACCGGATGGAAGTTATGCACAGAGCTGGGCTGCAGAGCGAGGCTATACCATAGGGCAGCAGGAAGCCATAGAAGTGACGTTGAAAAAATATTGGAAGACCAGAGAAGATTTTGATCGCGGCGAATACTTTACGCTCTCTCTTTTTGAAGATGGTACTTTTTCATATGATCGTTACGATTTGATGAATTTTGGAAGCAGAACAATCTATTCCGGTACATGGCATACTGAGGGGTTGAATTTGATTCTGGTAGACGCCTCGGGAACCTATACTATACAATTGGACAATTCTGAACCGTCTTCCATTGTTTTTAACCATGATTTGTTTTATTAATCCATGCTGCACAGAAAAAATCATGGTCGCTTTCCGAAACATAAAACATGTTTTTGGTGCTATTTCGGTTGAGCTTATTGAATAGATTTCTGGTCATGCGTCCACTTCATCGTTGGAGGCACCCGTAAGGAAAAAGTTTGGAAAGCAGACTATGTACAGCAAAACCTCCGCATGACCGGTTCATGCGGAGGTTTTGTATGCATGCAGGGTGAACTCCTCAGATCGAAATCCACCAGCATACGCCGAATTTGTCAATAACAGTGGCGCAACACTTGCTCCAGGGCAGCTCGTGGATGGGCTCGAGAACCACGCCGCCATCGGATAAGATGTGCAGTGCGTTCCGTACGGCTTCTTCGCTTCCCATCTCAAATACATTGAAAGTCATGGTTTCCCATTTGTATTTGTGGACAATGCTTATGTCGCAAGGATTCGACGCTTCTGCCAGGGCCAGGAAGCCTTCGCCGTTTACGGATAACTCGCAGTGATCGTAAGCTGTATTGGTGGCGTTGGGGAATACCCGTGTGATTTCTGCGCCGAAAGCTTTGCAGTACATTTGCGCTGCTTCTATGCTGTTTTTTACATACACCTGAGTATAGTTTTTCATATATCCTCCATGGAAATCAGTAAATCAGCATATGTCCTCAAAACGGGCCGCAATGACCGGCGGTGCGGATACGTCCCGCTGGCCGAATTTACCTTTGACCGGTCAATCCACAAAAATGTTTTTGGCAAAGTGATACAATCCGTGCCGCCATACCATAAAGTCATGACCGCCTTCGGTAACATAGAATATGTTTTTGGTGCCGTTCGTTGTAAGAGTGCGGGAATAGGTTTCCGGCCATGCGCCAACAACACCGTCGGATTTCCCGGCGTTGATGAGGATGAAGGGAGTATATCCGTCGGCGGCTTTCAGGGTTTCCGGGGTGAACAGTCCCGCTTCTGCGTTATAGGGCAGAATACCGGGGGCGGGGGTGAAGGCGCCAATATAGCCGAAGGTTTCCGGCATGCTCAGGCCGATGTACAGGGCTTCCCGTCCGCCCATGGAAAGGCCGGCAATGGCGGTGTTCTCAGGGCCTGTGGCGATGCTGTAATTGGCGGCCATGTAGGGCATCAGGTCGTTTTTCAGGTCGTTGATAAAGTTGTCAAAGGCGGCAAAATGCTCCGGTGAATAGATGTCTGCGGGGTTTGCAGCATCATTCATGCGGGCACGCACGTTGGGCAGTACAACGATCATGTCTTTGGCAAGGCCGTCGGCTACCAGATTGCCGATAACCACATCAGGCTTTCCGCCCAGCCATTCGCTGTGGTCGCCTCCGATACCGTGAAGCAGGTACAGCACAGGGTAGGATTTGGTTTCGTCATAATCCACGGGGAGGATTACATAGCACTTTCTTTCCCAGCCGGTGGTTTGAGAGGGGTAGGTGAAATAAACCATTTTGCCGTAGTTGGTGTTTTCCCGCTTTTCATCGAAGCCTTCGGGTACGGAGAAGTTTTCCTCCTGTGCAAAGGCCGGAATAGCCGCAAAAAGACAGCACAGCATCATCAGAACAGTCAGTAGCAGTTTCATCCAAAACACTCCTTTTGATACGATGTATAAACACATTATATGTTTGCAGTCTGTAAGCTGTCAATTTTATTTCATATCAAAAACAGGACAAAAAAACTGCCGCAGTGTATGCGGCAGTGCAGCTTGTCGAAAAACCTCATTCTTGTCAGTCAAAGCCGCAAATCTTGCACCTTCGGTGCTCGCTGTGCTTTCATGAAAGTGCTGCGGCACAAGGAATGTGGGCTCTGCCCACACCCGGCAGGGGGATGATCCCCCTGCACCCTGCGCATTTTTTGACAGCCAGAACTGCCGCAGTGTATGCGGCAGTGGCGGGGTGAAGGTCAGTCCACGGTAATACCGGTCATTTCCTTCCATTTTTTGCGGATGGCGTTCTGGTTCTGCACACCGTAATTGGGGTCGTTCTTTTTGGCTTCGTCCATATCACGGAGGAAGTGAACGCAGAGATGGCCGTCAAACTCATTGTCCTTGATGCTTTGGCTTTCGTGGGGCACATTGTGGGTGGAGGCTACCGTCCAGCGGCCGTCAGGGAGCTTGACGTATACGGCCTTGGGGCCCCAGGAATTCTTGTTGCCAAAGGCCTTGTACATAATGCGGGTATCGGTGGCGGTGAGGGGCTCGCTGTCGCAGTGGCGGCCCCGGCTGTATACCCGGAGGGTCCATTGCAGATTAGTGGCGGGGTCGAATACCAGGAGACGGTCGCCGCTCTTGAGGGTACCTTTTACCTCGTTGAACCAGTGGAGGAGCTGAACTTTGCTCTTGCTGGGGCCTGAGGCTGTGCCGACACCGTCGGGGAGAGCCATGTTGCTGTCAGCGTTGGGGTCTGCTTCCTTGCCCCTGCCGCTGTAAAGAAGCTCCTGGGTCTTGCTGCCGGCAACGCCATCAGCAGTGAGACCGTTTTGTTTCTGGAAAGCGGCCACGGCAGACTGGGTAAGGGCGCCGTACTGTCCGTCCACCCCTACGTTGTATTTCAGATCTTTCAGGGCCTGCTGCAGCTTTTTGACGCTGGCACCGCTGGAACCGTAGGAAAGGGTGGGATAGCTGTCCGAAGAATCGCTTTCGCCGGTGGCAGGAGGCGTAGTGGTGCTGGAAGAGCCGGAGGAACTGCTGGAAGAACCGGTATTGGGATTTGCAGAGGAGCCGAAAAGTGCGGCATAGGTCTGCTTGCCCACTAAACCGTCTGCGGTGAGCTTGTTATTTTTTTGGAAAGCCTTTACGGCGGCGATGGTGCCGTTGCCGTAGATGCCGTCAATGTTCAGCTTGTAGTACCCCAGCGCCTTCAGACGGGTTTGCACTTCCCGCACATCGGAGCCGCTGCAGCCGCTGCGCAGGGTACGGGTCAGCCCCGCAGCGCTGCCGGAGGATACAGAACCGGAGGAACTGGATGAACCGCTGGAACTGCTGCCGGAAGACTGTGCAGCCTTGGAGTAGAGCAGATTCTGAGTTTGAGTGCCTGCGAGGCCATCGGCGGTAAGCCCATTGGCTTTTTGGAAGGCAACTACAGCAGAATGCGTGCCTGCACCGAATTTGCCATCCACTATGCCAGGATTGTAGCCCAGTACCTTAAGGGCGGTTTGCAGCTCACGCACACGGCTTCCGCTGTCACCGTACTTGAGGGTGTTGGGATTGGTGGAGGTGCTTGCACCGACAGAGATAACCGGGGGAACAGTGGAACCTGAAGACGATCCTGCGGATTCTTTGCTTGCATAAAGCAGCCCCAGGGTTTTGGCGCCGGCTTTACCGTCCACCACAAGACCCATGGCTTTTTGATACTGCTTCACGGCATTTTCGGTTCCCCGGCCGAATTTGCCGTCGGTGCCATTGGTATCATAGCCCAGAGAAACCAGCGCCCGCTGCAGTTCCAGCACGGCATCGCCCCGGGAGCCGTACTGCAGCGTAACGTAGGGCGCTGCAAGGGCTGAGAAAAAGGGGCACATAAGCATCAGGGCAGTCAGCAGGGCTGCGGCCCGTTTCATATGTTGCTGAATCTTCATGTGTTTGTCCTCCTTTGAGGCTGCTTCGGCAGCAGATCGTATATTCTGGTTGCTTTTGTATTCATGATTGGGATAGGAAAGGTTTTTCCCATCGTTCGGGGCATAGTATAGCAAATCATTTCAAAAAAGTAAAGAGTATTACGAAAATGTTACAAATTGAAATATGTTTTTTTCTCAATGCTTGCAAAGTCCGTTATTTCTTTACAATGCGGGATGATAATGCTAAACTGAATCGTTCCTATATGCGAAGGGCAAAACAGCCCTTACTTACTGAAAGGATGGAAGCAACATGAAACGGATGGGTTGGAAGAAATACATCCTGCTGTACAGTTTGCTTATGTGCCTTTTGTTTGCTGCGGGGCCTGTCCACGCCGGGGAAGCGGATTATTTCACCCTTGATGTGGACAGCCTGGATATATCCCGGCTCAACAGCAACGATTATGTATCCGAAAACCTTACTTCCTCTATGATGGGGCTGCGCATTATCAAGCAGGTGAGCCAATCCAGCGAACTGGCCGAACCGGTGCGTCTCACCCTGACGCAGGTCAATACTCAGACCCTTCTTATGGATAAGGACTACGGCTACCAGAGCAAACTGTTCGACAGCGGCGTAATCTATCTTCCTTATTCCTATAATCAGACGGAGCCCTATCTGATTACGCTTTATGTGGGCAATATGGTATATGCTATTCCCTACATGCACCAGCAGCCCAGGATGGAGTACAACACCGGTTGCACCTACGGCGTAAGGCTTCGGGATCTGGACGGGCGTATCACCAACGACTGGATGATGGGCACTATGCTGGATCTGGAACAGCTGCGATCCTCCGGTGTGCAGTATGTGAATCTCTGTGCCAGCAATCTCTATGTGGTGGGTCAGGCTGCAATAACCATGCAGAACGACAGCATTTCCGTGCAGCCGCTGTTTCTGTCCAATGCCAATGTGGAGGTGCACGGCCTCAGCGTATACCTGATTACGGACTGCGCTGGTCTTGAGTCTGACCCGGCAATCAGCGGTTATCCGGCATATTCTGCAGGGGACTGGATTCCCGTAAACGGCGCAAAATCAGCCCTGCTGTACATGCCTATGACCCTCAGCTATGATCCTGCTGGGCTGAGCAGTTTCTACTACAATTTCAGCGATCTTTGGATGCAGCAGCAGCTTTCTCTGTGGGATGCAAACAAGAATCAATGGTCCGACTGGACCGAGGAACCCGCTTACGATCAGGGAGAACAGTGGCAGGAAGAATGGCCTGAGGAAACTTACGATGAATCTTTTGATGGCGTATACCTTCCTGAAGATTACCCTGCGGAGGAATATGTTCCGGATTTCCCTGAGGATGAGAGCTTTGACTGGGAAAGTGTTCCCGAGGATATGGGTAACGGCTGATGAGGCTGTATCCCAAAAATGAGAATACGAAAAACTCCCTTGCAGTGTGTTTTCTGCAAGGGAGTTTTTTTACCCGGCGGTAAATCTTATTCTACAAAGGAATTTACAGCGCTGCGCACATTGCTTCCGGCATCTTTGACCAGTTCCTTGAACTCGCCGCAGAAGTCGGGAGAATTCTTTTCGATGGAGAAGCGGTAGCCAAGCAGCAGGGCGATAACGGCGCCGATCACCACGAGCCAAAGGGCGCTCAGCAGGCTGAAGATAAGGAACAGGGAAGATACGTTCATAATTGCCAGGTCGCCCTTTGCCACCTTGATGCGGGTGCGGAAAAGCTTGGAGAAGATACCTTCCTTTTTGGCTTCCTGAGCTGCCTCGGGCTGCTGGGTCTGCTGGGTCTGCTGGGGTTCCTGCTCGTATGCAAAGTTGCCATTCTGAAATTCCATGATGGAATCCTCCTTTTTCTTTTAAGTGGGGGAGTTGGTTTTTTCTCCCTCCGACGGTTATTATCTTAGCACAGAGCAAAATGAGATGCTTGAGATTGGCATGCAGAGTTAGTGAAAACAACATTAAGGTTTTCTGAGGAGAAAGAAAAAGACAGCTGAGATGATCAGCTGTCGTATATGGATTTATTTGGCTGCGGACTTGATTTCCACCTCGATTACATGGCGGCCGTCCGCTTTCATTACGGTAAATTCCCAGCCTTCCCACTGGAAGCTGTCCCCGGGATTGGGCACCTTTTCGGTTTGCTCCATTACCCAGCCGCCCAGTGTGCTGGCCTCGGTTTCCAGCTCCAGCTCCAGCTCTTCCTCCAGCTCATCCAGGGGCGTATCGCCGGAGGCGGTAAAGCAGCCGTTGGTTTCGGCTTTGATGTTGACAGTTTCTTCGTCGTGCTCGTCCCAGATTTCGCCAACCAGTTCTTCCAGAATGTCCTCCATGGTAACGATGCCGGCAGTGCCGCCATACTCGTCCGCCACGATGGCCATCTGGCTGTGGGTTTGCTGCATCAGCTTGAGGGTGTTGGATATCTGCGCCGTTTCAGGCACAAAGAGGGGTTTCTGCATTGCTTCCTGCAGCGTGGCTTCACCGGGCAGTACCCGGTGGAAGTAATCCTTCTGGTGGAGCACGCCTACGATATGATCCAGAGTGTCGTCGTAAATGGGCATGCGGGAGTGATTGCTTTCCTTGAGGATTTCGATGATCTCCTCCGGTGAGGAATCCACGGGGATGCCGTCCACCTTCACACGGGGCGTGAGGATATCGTAGAGGCTGCGGTCGTCGAACAGCTCG
This sequence comes from Clostridiales bacterium, assembly GCA_015056145.1. GTDB lineage: Bacteria > Bacillota > Clostridia > Christensenellales > Aristaeellaceae > Limiplasma. The sequence continues at coordinate 316,503 of SVGY01000001.1, read as the reverse complement.
ATGGCGCTCTTGATAAGGTCGCTCTCATCCTCGTCCATTCCACCCTCCTGGTGAACTTCGTCCACCAGCGTGATCAGTTCATCCTGGGAGAAGGTGCGGTCGCTTTCCAGCTTGAAAATGCGGCTGATGAGAAGCTTCCACTTGCTGAAAAGCCAGTTGATGGGAGTAAGGAGGAGCATCAGCATCCGTATGACCGGCGTAACCAGCATAGCAAAGCTTTCGGGTTTTTCCTTGGCGATGCTCTTGGGGGTGATTTCGCCGAAGATCAGCACAACGACAGTAATAACTGCCGTGGAAATGCTGACGCCGTTATTTCCGAGCCAGGCAACGAAGAACACCGTGCCGATGGAGGCCAGGGCGATATTGACGATGTTGTTTCCCACCAGAAGGGTGGAAAGCAGGTCGTCATACCGCTCGGACAGGGCAAGGGCAGAGGCTGCTCGCTTGTTGCCCCGGTCCGCCATGCTCTTGATACGGGTGCGGTTCAGGGCGGAAAAAGCGGTTTCGGATGCAGAGAAGAATCCAGATAAGAGAACCAGCAGAACCATAATCAGTATCTGCAACGAGGGTGTGTCCACGGAAAACAAGCTCCTTTTTTATTCTTTAGTGGTCAGAAAATCAGTCGTCTACAATCAGCTGGCCGTTGGCAATACCTTTGATTTTGGCAAGGGATACCACCTTGTAGCCGTCGTCTTCCAGTTTTTGATGGCCGGGCTGGAAGGTTTTTTCCACACAAACGCCAATGCCCAACACCTCTGCTCCTGCCTGACGCACGATATCGCACAGGCCCTGAGCGGCTTCGCCGTTGGCAAGAAAATCATCAATGATAAGTACTCGTGCGCCGCTGGGAATGTAATCCTTGGCAACCCGGATGTGGTTTTCAACCCCGTGGGTGAAGCTGAAAACAGTGCTTTCGTATACATCACCGGTAACATTGCGGGTACGGCTCTTTTTGGCAAATATCACGGGCACGTTGCCACAGGCCATTGCAGTGGTCAGTGCAGCAGCGATGCCGCTGGCTTCCACGGTAAGGACGATATCCGGCGTTTCCGGCTTGAAAGCATCGGCAAAAGCCTGACCCATCTTGACAAACAAATCTGTATCCAGACGGTGATTAAGAAACATATCCACCTTTACGATATCAGTTCCGATACCCTTTCCTTGTGCCCGAATGGCTTCCACCAGTTCCTTCATGGCGGCGTCCTCCTTTGTATGCTGCTTAGAGGATATTATAGGAATCTTTCAACCTAAAATCAAGCCTTCTCCGCAAGAAAGCTCAATTTTTACCAAGCCGGACTCAACCGGCACTGCCTGGGAAGCATAGAGGTCAGTGAGCATGCTCATTTCCGCCATGCCTTCCGGCAGGGGCAGCAGTGTGCTGACGGGCTGCCGGGAGGTATTCAGCACACAGAGAAGCTGCTCGTCGCCCCGGGTACGCAGATAGGCGTACAGCCCGTTTTCCAGCACTTTCCATGTGCGGAAGGCGCCCCGCCGCAGGGCAGGATGCTCCCGGCGCAGCTCAGCAAGGCGGGAATAATGTGCCAGCATGGGATGGTTTTCCGTTTTGTCCCAGGGCATTGGAAAGCGGCAATAAGGGTCGTCAGCACCTTCCATAGCAAGCTCGTCGCCATAGTAGAGAATGGGGGAACCGGGGAAGGTAAACTGGAAGAATGCTGCCGCCTTCTGCATTTCCCAACTGCCGCCGCTGCGAGTACGGATGCGGGCGGTGTCGTGGGTGTCAAGAAAATTCCAGAGTACCTGATTTACATGATCGGGGTAGAGCATCAGGGCACGGTTGTTTACAGCATCAAATTCCTTCAGGCTGATTTTTTGGTAGCTGAGGCGGTTCCATACATTGCGGCTCCACACATAGCTCATGGTGGAATGGAACATATCGCCCTGGGTGAGCCACTGACGGCTGTCATCCCAACACTCGGCAACCATGAGGCCTTCGGGGTTTTCTTCCAGGATCATTCTGCGGAACTGCCGCCAGAAATCCGGCCATACTTCCGGGCTTACGTCCAGACGCCACCCATCCACATGGCAGGTTTTAATCCAGTAACGGCCTACTTCCAGAAAATACTTGGCACAGGCGGGGTTGGCAAGGTTCAGCTTGGGCATATAGGGCCAGTGACCGAAGGTCTGGTAGCCGCAAGCCTCGCTGTTGTCAAAGAAAAACCAGTCCCGGTAGGGAGAATTTTCACCCTTTTCCAGAGCATCCCGGAAGGGGGCAAATTCAAGCCCGCAGTGATTAAAAACACCGTCCAGCATCAGCTTCATGCCGTTATTGTGAAGGGTTTCCACCAGCTCGCACAGGTCTTCCTGGGTGCCAAGCAGAGGATCCACCTGATAATAATCAAAGGTATTGTAGCGGTGGGAAGTGTCGCTCAAAAAAAGGGGAGTGGTGTAGATCATTTCCACACCAAGGTTTTTGAGGTAAGGCACTGCCTCGATAATGCCCCTGAGATTACCGCCGAAGCGGAATTCATTCTGTACACGGTCGCTGGTCCAGGGTTCAAGACCATCTTCCCACTGCCCGGCCCTGCGGAAACGGTCGGGAAAAATTTCGTAGCCAATAACGCCCTGAGCCCATTCGGGGGCTGCTTGTTCCGGATAAGCATAGGCGAAGGCGAAAGCCTCGCTGACGTTCTCCTCGTAATCCCTGCCGAAGTGAAGGCCGGATGCATCCAGCTTGAAAACCTGCTCGTCACTAATGAGCACAAAGAGATATTTAAGACGGCGGTCGTGAGGATCAAAGATCACTTCGTACCAGTCATGCCACTCATCGCTGGCGACAATGCTCATGGGATAGATGTGGGCTTTTGCAAAAAAATCAGGCAGATCATAATTACTGGTTACATGGGCCTCCACATGGGTAAATTCATCCTTGCCCGTGCGGATGCGGAGGCAGACCCTGCCTTCCGGAGTGGCGTGGCGGTATTCCAGCCAGGGCATGTGATAAATGGAACCGAAGTGAACTGTGCGCATGAGTGAAAGCCTCCTGGAAAGTGAGATTATTTGTGGGCCCGGGCTACGCTGTCCCGTTCCATCAAAAGGAAAGGAACCTCGATGCAGGTTGGCGGTTCCTGGCCGCTGAGAATATCCAGCATCATGTTCATTGCGCTGGACCCCAGCTGGAAGGGGTTTACGTCAAAGGAGGTGAGGGCAGGCATATGCAGCCTGCCTGCCTCGGTATTGTTGAAGCTGATGAGGCTTACATCCCAGGGCACTGTCAGCCCCAGAGAGCCAAGGCAGGCGGTGAGGGTGATGGCCTGTGCATCGTCCATGCACACCACGGCAGTAGGCCGTTCCTCCTTGCGGAAAATGGACATAAGAGAGGACTGGTCGGTGTGATTGTCCAGAAAACGGGTAGGCACAATCCAGTCCTCCCGAAGAGGAAGACCATTGTCCTTGAGCGCCTGCTCAAAACCTATGCGGCGATGGACTGTAACGGCGTACTGGCTGTCCCAGCCCAGAAGCATCAGTTTTTCATGCCCCCTGTCGATGAGGTATTGGGCGGCTTCCCTGCCCACACTGATATTATTGTTATCTACGCAGTACATGTTCTCTGTGCCGTCGGGGCGGCCAATGGTCACTGCGGGCAAAGAGCAGCCGGCATCAAAGCCTTCCTCTGCGGCCAAAAGGATAAGGCCGCTTACATAACCGCTGTCTTCCAGGGAACGGATCACGTCTGCGGTGGACTGGCCTTCCTGCCCAGTGCCCAGGAGCATGTAATGCTTGCGCTGAGCGGCTATCTGTCCAAGCCCTTGCAGCACCTGCGGATAAAAGGGATGGGCAAGGCTTTGGGAAAGATTGGCAGGAAAAACCACGCCGATGACCCGGGTCTCCCGGTTTACAAGGCTGCGGGCGATCTGATTGGGACGGAAGCCCATATCCTCAGCGATCTGCCGAATTCTGCTGCGGGCGGCCTCGCTGATGCGGGGATTGTTCTGCAGCGCACGGCTTACCGTAGAGGGCGATACACCGGCAGCTTTGGCTACGTCCTTGATGGTTGCTTTCATGGCGGAGGCCCCCTTTTGCTGGAGTGAGGTTTTGCATGTGTGCAAACGTTTGTTTTAATATACTCCCCACAAAAGCAAATGTCAAGTTTTCCCAGATTTCCGCTGTTTCAGGTGGGATAATCCTCCAGTTTTTCAATGTCTGCGCCGAGAATGCGCAGCTTTTCCGGCAGGTTCTGGTAGCCCCGTTCGATGTGGCCGGCTGGATCGTTGAGGATGGTTTCGCCTTCCGCCATAAGGCCTGCCAGCATCAGTGCAGCGCCTGCCCTGAGGTCTGTACTGCGTACCTGTGCGCCTTTCAGGGGAAAGCCGCCGTCCACCAGCGCCATGTTGCCTTCCACACGGATACGGGCTCCGAGGCGGCTTAACTCTGCGATATGCATGAAACGGTTTTCAAACACGGTTTCATGGATGGTACTGGCGCCGTGGCAATGCAGAGCCACCACCGTCATGGGCGCCTGCATGTCCGTGGGAAAGCCCGGATAAGCTAAAGTGCGTACGTCAAAAGGTGTTGCTGCAGAGCCGCCCAGACGGATTCCCACATGGGTTTCCCGGATCCCCACACCAGTTTCTGCCAGCTTGAAAAGCAGGGAGCGCAGATGTTCGCCGCTGGCACCCCGTATGAGCACACTGCCTTCAGTGATGGCTGCGGCGCAAAGCAGTGTGCCTGCTTCAATGCGGTCAGGAATGGGCTGGAACACCGTACCATGCAGCCTCTCCACCCCGATAATGGTGATGGTGGCAGTTCCTGCGCCGCTGATGTTTGCGCCCATCTGATTAAGGCACTGGGCAAGATCCACGATTTCCGGCTCTTTGGCAGCATTTTCCAGCACGGTGATGCCTTTGGCCAGCGCCGAAGCCATCATCAGGTTTTCCGTCGCTCCTACGCTGGGCAGATCCAGATAGATGTGAGCCCCGGTCAGCTGTCCGGATAGTTGCCTTTTGCCACCTACGGGCCAAATTTGTGCTCCCAACGCCTGCAGCCCTTTCAGGTGCAGATCAATGGGCCTTTGGCCAATGGCGCAGCCTCCTGGCAAACCCACGCACGCACTGCCACTGCGAGCCAGAATCGGGCCCAGAATAAGGATGCTTGCCCGCAGCCTGCGCATGTTTTCGTCATGGCGAGGGCTCTGCGGATGCAGCGCACACACGGAAACGTCGCCGCCGTTTCGTACCACCTCTGCCCCGCAATCCCTTAGGATCGTAAGAAGAATTTCCACATCCGTGATCTGCGGTACGGCCTTGATCACCAGCGGCTCCTGGGTAAGCAGCCCTGCTGCCAGCAGAGGAAGCACTGCATTTTTCGCAGTGCACAGCTCCACCTCGCCACTCAGAACAGGCGTGTGTCGGATCAGATAAGTTGCCATAGCGCATTCCTCCCAAAGGGCAAGGAACAAAGAAACATAAGTCCAGATAACATGTTCATCCCTCCATCTCGCCCACATTGTGGCCCGATGAAAGGCGAAGCATGAGCCGTGGAAAGGTTTTTCAGCAGCACCGCTGTGCCGCTTCAAGGCAGGCATTGTCAGCATAAGCCCCTGGAAACCACGCAGACGGAAGGTTTCCATGTCGTAATATGGTTTTTTTCATCTTTACCGGTATTGGAAAGCGTGCTATAATGGCGCTATCTTTTACAAAGCATTGTATAGAAATTGGGAAAGGAAACATTATGAACCGTTTTGTGCTTAAGGCTCCCTATGAACCCCGGGGCGACCAGCCCGCAGCTATCGATTCCCTGGCAAAGGGCGTAATGGAAGGGAAAAAGCATCAGGTGCTGCTGGGCGTTACCGGCAGCGGAAAAACCTTTACCATGGCCTCTGTTATTGAAAGGGTGCAGAAACCCACGCTGGTGCTGGCCCACAATAAGACGCTGGCTGCACAGCTTTGCAGCGAACTCAGGGCTTTTTTTCCGGATAGCGCAGTGGAGTATTTCGTTTCCTACTATGATTATTATCAGCCGGAGGCCTATATTGCAGCCAGCGATACCTATATTGAAAAAGATGCCTCCATCAATGAGGAGATCGACCGCCTGCGCCACAGCGCCACTTCTGCCGTGCGGGAACGCAAGGATGTGATCATCGTGGCCAGCGTCAGCTGCATATACTCCATGGGCGATCCCAGCGAGTACGAGGGCATGATGGTCTCCATGCGGCCCGGTATGGAGATTGGCCGTAATCAGCTCATCGAAAGGCTGATCGAGATTCAGTACGAGCGAAGTGATTTTGATTTTACCCGTGGCAGCTTCCGGGTCAAAGGCGACGTGCTGGAGATTATTCCTGCCAGCGAGCGTGAACATGCCCTGCGGATCGAGTTTTTTGGAGATGAGATCGAGAGAATCCGGGAAATTGACGCCATGACCGGCAATGTGCTCTCCAACCTGGAACATGCCATGGTTTTCCCGGCCACCCATTACGCCATGGACAGGGAGAAGATGAACCGCAACCTGGATCAGATCGAGATTGACCTTGAAAAGCGGGTGAAGGAGCTGGAGGATGAAAACCAGCCCCTGTATGCCATGCGGCTCAGGCAGCGCACCAATTACGACCTGGAAATGATGCGGCAGATCGGCTTTTGCACGGGCATTGAAAACTACAGCCGCTATTTTGACGGCCGCCAGCCCGGCGATGCACCTTTCTGCCTGTTGGACTATTTCCCCGAGGATTTCCTGCTGTTTATCGACGAAAGCCATGTGACCATTCCCCAGGTTCGGGCTATGTACAACGGCGACCATATGCGTAAGAAAAACCTTGTGGATTATGGCTTCCGGCTGCCTTCTGCCTATGATAACCGCCCGCTGATTTTTGAGGAGTTCCAAAAGAGGCTCCATCAGGTTATCTATGTCAGCGCAACGCCTGCGCCCTATGAACTGGAAATGGCCGAAAACATCGTCGAGCAGATCATTCGTCCCACGGGTCTTATCGACCCGCTGATCCTGCTTCGCCCCGCTACCGGCCAGGTGGATGATCTCATCGGAGAGATCAACAAAACCGTGGAAAAAGGCGAAAGGGTGCTGGTGACCACACTGACCAAACGCATGGCGGAAAGTCTTACGGATTACCTGAAAAACCTGGGTATCCGGGTGAGGTATCTGCACAGCGATATCCAGACCATGGAAAGAACCCAGCTGATCCGTGACCTGCGCCTTGGTGAATACGACGTCCTGGTGGGCATCAACCTGCTCAGAGAAGGCCTGGATATGCCCGAGGTAAGCCTTGTGGCCATTATGGATGCCGACAAGGAAGGTTTCCTGCGCAGCGAGACCAGCCTGATACAGACCATCGGCCGTGCTGCCCGAAATGTGGACGGAAGGGTGATCCTGTATGGCGACATCCTTACCGAGAGCATGGAAAAAGCCATGAACGAGACCAACCGCCGCCGTGCGCTGCAACAGGCATATAATGATCTTCACGGAATTACACCCCAGAGCGTAAAGAGCACGGTGCAGGCGCTTTTGCGCATCACCGAAGATATGAAGGCCGGCGCACCGGAATCCATGAGCGAGGAAGAATTGCAGTCCCTGATGAAATCCATCGAGGATCAGATGCTGTCCGCTGCCAAGGCGTTGGATTTTGAAAAGGCGGCCAGGCTTCGTGACGAGCTTTTCCAGCTTAAAGGCGAGGGCAAGGAGCAAATTATTCATAAGCCTCAGAAAATGCGTAAGCGCAGAAATAAATTTTGATTTTTTTCCAAAAGAGGTTGACCTTGCACCAAACTGCAATGATACAGTCTGGGTGAGGAGGAATGAGATATGATGACTATCAAGGATTTTGCGGCCCTCTGCGGCTGCAATGCTCAAACCCTGCGCTACTACGACCGCATCGGCCTGCTCTGTCCCGCCCGGGTGGACCAGTGGTCCGGCTACCGGTATTACAATGACCGGCAGGCGGTGGATTTTGTCAAAATCAAAAATTTGCAATTGGCGGAATTCACCATCGAGGAGATCAAAGACCTTCTGAGAAAAACTGATAAGGAAGTCTATGATGCCTTTGATGACAAGATTCGGCAGCAGCGGGAAAAACTGAGCCGTATCCTTGAAATCCAAAAGACATATCTCAAAGAAAAGACAATGATGGAAAAAATGGTGGAAAAGCTTTCTGACTTCTTGCTTTCTATGCTGGAGGACAAGGACATGCTGGCGGAATTTGGTCTGGGTCCGGAAGAAGGGGAGCAGGTGGTCAGCGAAATCCGCAGTTATCTGACCCAGTGGGCGACTCAGTCCATTATGGATGAAGAAAACGTGATGCTGACGGTGAACCAGGAAGTGTTCACCGGGCCGGAAAGCATTATGGAAAAACTGGATTCCATGAACAGAGAAAAACTTGCGGAAATCAACGTAGACAATATGGGTCTGGTAGACCGTGCGTTTATGGAAAAGCAGGATGATTCCGCACGGGAAACCGTAGTATGGGAAAAACACGGCTGGAATCATGTGTATGAGTTCATTGACGAATTGCCCAAAGTGGAGGACGGCAGGGAATACAGCTATCTGTTCCAATTGAATGAAAACCTTTACAGTGAAAATGTTTCCTTCCCCATGTATATGCTGGGCACGGTGCTGCACCGGCGAAAGGCCAGCAACGTGGCCCTCAGGAGCGATGCGGAAAAGAGCACCGACGGGCTGAACCATTTCTGGCTCAAAGTGAAAGAATAACCTCAGAATAAAAGGGACTGCTGCAAAAAACAAACGCCAGCAGTCCCTTTTTGTTCCTGCTCATTTTTCCATTTTTCACGGTTGCTAAATGAATGCCCGTAATGGTATAATATAAAGTGTATGTTTACACTGCCGCACTTTTTGCCTGCGGCATCTAACGAAACCATAAAGGAGTTTTTTTTGGCGATGTTGGAATTTTTTAAGAAACTGCTGGGCCAGAGCAACGAGGCGGAAGTAAAGAAGCTGCAGAAAATCGCTGACCAGGTATTGGCGAAAGAAGAGGAATACAAAGCCCTTACCGACGAACAGCTGCAGTTAAAAACCCCCGAACTGAAGCAGCGCCTGAAGGATGGCGAAACGCTGGATGATATCCTCCCCGATGCTTTTGCTGCGTTCCGGGAGGCGGTTTGGCGTGTGGACGGAAAACGGCTGTTTCCCGTGCAGATTATGGGCGGCATTTGCCTGCACCAGGGCCGCATCGCCGAAATGAAAACCGGTGAGGGCAAGACCCACACAGCCACTCTGCCTGCCTACCTCAATGCACTCAGCGGCGAGGGCGTGCATATCGTCACCGTTAACGATTATCTGGCCAGGTTCCAGGGCGAATGGATGGGCAACATCTTCCGCTTTATGGGCATGACTGTGGGCGTAATCCTTCATGATATGGACAATGCCCAGCGCCGGGAAGCCTACGCCTGCGACGTTACCTACGGCACCAACAACGAAATGGGCTTTGATTACCTTCGTGACAATATGGTCATCAAAGAGGCAGATATGGTGCAGCGTGGCCATTCCTACGCCATCGTGGACGAGGTGGACTCCATCCTCATTGATGAAGCGCGTACTCCTCTTATCATTTCCGGCCAGGGCGACAAATCCACCGAGCTTTACGCCCGTGCCGACCAGTTCGTCAGCCGCCTGAAAAACGAGCAGGATTACACCATTGCCGAAAAGGAAAAGGCAGTCACGCTCACCGAACAGGGCATTACCAAGGCCCAGAACCACTTCAAGGTGGAAAACATCGCCGATATCGATAACAACGAACTCTATCACCATATCCTTTCTGCTCTGAAAGCCCACGCCATCATGAAGCGGGACGTGGACTATGTGGTGCAAAACGGCGAAGTAATCATTGTGGACGAGTTCACCGGCCGCCTTATGGTGGGCCGCCGCTATTCGGACGGCCTGCATCAGGCCATCGAGGCCAAAGAGCATGTGAAGGTGGAACGGGAAAGCAAAACCCTTGCCACCATTACCTTCCAGAACTATTTCCGCATGTACAGGAAGATCTCCGGCATGACGGGTACCGCCAAGACCGAAGAGGACGAATTCCAGGGCATTTACAATCTGGACGTTGTTCAGATTCCCACCAACCGTCCCATGATCCGCAAGGACATGAACGATGTGGTGTACCAGAACCGCCGTGGCAAGTTCAACGCTGTGGTGGAGGAAATCGTTGCCCGCCACAAGACCGGTCAGCCCATTCTGGTGGGTACCGTCAACGTGGAAACCAGCGAGCTGCTCAGCCATATGATCAAGCTGCGGGGTGTGAAGCACGAGGTGCTCAACGCCAAGCATCACCAGAAGGAAGCAGAGATCGTGGCACAGGCCGGTCATGTGGGCGCTGTGACCATTGCCACCAATATGGCCGGCCGTGGTACGGACATCCTGCTGGGCGGCAACCCGGACTTCCTTGCACGCAGAAAACTCCGTCAGGATGGCGTGGATGAAGATATTATCATGGAAGCCATCGGTCACAATGAAAACGTGAGCCCCGAGGTGCTGGAGGTTCGCAGAAGCTATCTGGAAGCGCTGGAATCCTTCAAGAAGGAAACCGACGCCGAGCATGAAAAGGTCATGGCCCTCGGTGGCCTTCATATCATCGGTACAGAGCGCCACGAAAGCCGCCGTATCGATAATCAGCTCCGTGGCCGTGCCGGCCGTCAGGGCGACCCGGGCAGCACGCAATTCTTTATCAGCCTTGAGGACGATGTTATGCGCCTCTTTGGCTCCGAACGCATTGCTCCCATGATCGCCAGGATGGGTCTTGCGGAGGATCAGCCCCTTGAAGCAGGCCTGCTTACCAAGCAGATCGAGGCGGCCCAGAAGCGCATCGAAGGCCGTAACTACTCCATCCGTAAGTCGGTGCTGGAGTATGACGACGTGATGAACAAACAGCGTGAGCAGATCTACGCCCAGCGCAAGGATATCCTCATGGGCGGCAACGTTCACGATTCCATCATGAGTATGGTGCACAAGCTTATCGATACCACCGCCGAGCTGAATCTTTCCGGTGAAGGCAGCTTTGACTGGAGCGTGGAAGATGCCCGGGATTATCTGGAACGCCTGTGCATCAAGCCTGGCACCATGGACAAGTATAAGGCGCAGATCAGCGAAATGGACGAGTCCGACGAACTGGTTCAGTGGCTCTATAAGGATGCAGAGGAACTCTACGCTGAGCAGGAAGCACGCTTTGCAGAGGTCGGTCTTGATATGCGCGAGTTTGAGCGCATCGTGCTTCTGGACGCCATTGACAAACACTGGATGGAGCATATCGACGCCATGGACGACCTGCGGGATGGTATCGGGCTTCGTGCCTACGGCCAGCAGAACCCGGTGCAGGAGTACCGCAAGGAAAGCTACGATATGTTCAATGATATGATCCATCTCATCCGTGAGGAAACCATCCGCAGGCTGTACCAGAGCCGGCCCGTGCGCATGCCCGAACGCCGCCGCACAGTGGATCTGAACAAGACCGTAGCAGGGCTTCAGGGCGAAAACACTAACGGTCAGGCCAAAAAGGGCGGAGCCCCCACCAATAAGAACCAGCCTGGCGCAGTAGGCCGCAATCAGCCCTGTCCCTGTGGCAGCGGCAAGAAATACAAGCATTGCTGCGGAAAGTAACCCGCCCCCGCTTATTCCCCATCAGAATGATACAGAGAGTAGGAAAACAACGATGATCGATATTGAAAGATATGCTCAGGACCTCGGCAAACTCCGCAGCACCATCGAAAAGGCCGCAGACGCACTGAATCTTCCTCTTTTGCAGGAGGAACTGACCGAGCTTCGGGAAGAAATGAACGTTCCTGAGTTCTGGAACGATCTGGAGCGTTCCACCGCCGTGAACCGCAAGGTGAGCCAGATCGAAAACAAACTCAACCGTGTAAAGCGCCTCAATGAACGGGCCGACGATATCGAGGCCATGTTGATGCTCCTCAAGGAAGATCCCGATGAGGATATGGGCACAGAGTGCGAAGCCGAGCTGGCTGCCCTGGCCGAGGACGCAGACGCTCTCGAACTGGAAACCCTCATGCGTGGCGAATACGACAACAGCAACGCTGTTTTGAGCCTCCATGCAGGCGCAGGCGGAACCGAGGCCCAGGACTGGACTTCCATGCTGTACCGCATGTATACCCGCTACTGTGAACGCCACGGCTTCAAGGTGACAGTCAACGATATTCTGGATGGCGACGAAGCTGGCCTCAAGAGCGTTACTTTCCAGGTGGAGGGCGATAACGCCTACGGATTCCTGCGCAGCGAGCGTGGCGTGCACCGCCTGGTCAGAATCTCTCCCTTCGATTCCAACGCCCGCCGCCATACCTCTTTCAGCTCCCTGGACGTTGCACCGATTCTGGAAGGCGATCAGGATTTCGAGATCAACATGGACGAGGTGCGCATCGATACCTACCGTGCAGGCGGTGCAGGCGGTCAGCACGTTAACCGTACCGACTCCGCCGTGCGTATGACCCACATCCCCACCGGTATCGTAGCCCAGTGCCAGAATGAGCGCAGCCAGATCCAGAACCGTGAAGTCTGCCTTCGCATTCTCAAGAGCCGCCTTTTGGAACTCAAGCAGCGTGAACGGGAAGAACAGATGAGCGATATCAAGGGCGAAATGAAGAAAATCGAATGGGGCAGCCAGATCCGCTCTTACGTTTTCCAGCCCTATACCATGGTTAAGGATCACAGAACCAGCTACGAAAGCGGCAATGTGGACGATGTGATGGATGGAAACATCGATGGCTTTATCACTGCGTTCCTTAAAATGCAGTAAAATATATCTAAAATTATACATACAAAAACAGACCGTTATACCGGTCTGTTTTTGTATGTGAAAAAGTGCTTATCTGCTGAGAGAACGACGTTTTCTGCTGCCGGAAAGAATCGCCCCAAAGAGGATGATCAGGGCCAACACTGCGCATACAGCATACAAAAGGGGATAATGCGAATCGCCTGCGCCGATAATGTATAATTTCACCCGCTGGGTAACAAAGGGCGCAGAATAACCGGGCACGGTGATTTCACACCAGTAGGTGTAGCCTGTAAGTTCGTCAGGAACATCGTTGAGCTGAAGAATGCGGGAAACTGCGCCCCGAACCTTCTTCTTGCCGCTGCGGCTGGCACGGTACCATTGATAGGTAATGCCCATTTCATCGGCGGTGTTGGTGGCATCTTTTCCGCTGACGGCCACATCCGCCCGGAAGATGACGTTGTCGCCGTTGTTGGCGTATACGGTCATGGGCTGCTCGATAATGAGGGCAGAGGGGGTTTCGAAAACGTAGAAAACCGCTTCCAGCTGCGCTTCGGGAAAATACCCGGTCATGATGTATTTGCCCCGGGGAAGGGATTCCAGATAGGATTGAGATAGAAGAATCAGCGTGCCGGCAGTATTGCGGGAATATTCGCCGGAGGAGGGGGTGCAATTCGTACCGGAGTTGTCTTCCACCTTGAAGGAAATCAGGTTATCCACATAGGAAAACTTAATGATCAGGCCGTTTTGGGAGCTGCCGTGGGTAAAGCTTTGGTTCTGGTAGCGGGAAAGCACGGTGGGTTCTGTGCTTTGGTTCATCATGGGATGATAAAAGGAAAATGCGCAGGCGGATTCGCATACTGAAAACAGCATAACAAGTGCAGCCAGCATGCATGCGCCAAACCGGTTGTAAATTGAACGATTGCGCAATGCCATTCCCCCTCCGATGGAAAAATTCGGTGTAAAGACAGTGTGTATCATAACGAGGTGGATTATACCTGAAACACTTTTCCGTTAGAAGACGTTTTTGTGAATAATATGTGAAGCTTACCGTTATTTTATTGAATAACAAAGGGAAATGACGTTTGCCTCCCGTGGAAAAGTAAATCGCTGTGCAAAAGAAAGGGTTTTTTGTCGAAAACGATATAGTTTGTACAATTTGGGAAGAAAACCGGGAATTAAACAAAAAAAGCGCTTGTCATTTTATATAAGTTAGATTATAATATTTGCAATGCATTTGGGTCTGTGGTTGTAAACCGATGCCAGACGCGGGCAAAACGGTCCACGTAAGCCGGACAAAGATTCGGTGAGCATGGCGCGTTCTAGATGTAAGTCCGACCGCTATATACAGCGAGAGAAGGGGCGTAGGGCGATAGAACGATGAGCAATCCTTCCAGTCGGCGAGTGTGGGGGCAAAGACCAGGTCAGCCAGATGCATAATAATCAGACCGGAGGAAATCCCATTATGTATGAAGACAAGACGCTGAAGTGCCGCGATTGCGGGGCTGAATTCGTGTTTACTGCCGGCGAGCAGGAGTTCTATGCAGAAAAAGGCTTCCAGAATGAGCCCACCCGTTGCAAGGAATGCCGCACTGCCCGTAAGGCCAGCCGTGCCGCAGCTCCCCGCGAGAGCTTTGAAACCACCTGCGCTATCTGCGGTGCTACTACTGTGGTGCCCTTTGTGCCCAAGACCGATCGTCCCATCTACTGCAGCGAGTGCTTCGCCAACCATCGCAACCAGGAATAATTCCTCCGCACTTTTCCTGAAGCGATACACTTACGTCTTTGAATAAATAAAGTTGCCGCCGGAGATTTTCCGGCGGTTTCCTTTTTTACATATATTACAAAAATATTGCAAAATGTATTACGTTTTGTTCAGAAAAATAATTGGAGAAAAATGCAGGGATTGGGCTAGCCTTTTCGTTTCAATATAGGTAGTGGGAAACGCAGGATAAAGCGCAGTCCCAAGCACTCTGGAGGTCATCCATGACGAACTACGAGGAACTCTACGAGAAATACGCAGACGATGTTTTGCGTGTGAGCTATTTTTATCTGGGCGACAGGCAAAGGGCGGAGGACGTGTGCCAGGATGTGTTTGTACGCCTTCTGACCAATGCGCCGGATCTGCAGGAAGGCCGGGAAAAGGCCTGGCTTTTGAAGGTGGCGCTGAACCGCTGCAGGGATTTGTGGCGGGGCGCATGGCTGAAGCGTGTGGTGCTGGGAAGCCCCACCTTTGAATTGATACCGGCTCCGGACGATCATGAACGCAGGGAGGATGAAGAGGCCATCATGACGGCTATTCATCAATTGCCGGCCACATTCCGGGAAACCATCATGCTGTACTATTATCAGGGCTTCGGCATTACGGAGATTGCTCAAATGCTGGATCTGCCCGAAGGAACCATTTCCAGCCGCCTCTCCCGGGGAAGGAAAAAGCTGGAAGAGATACTCAAAGAAAGCGAGGTCATTCCATGAAACGGCTTGAAAGATTGGAAGAAATTGCAAATCGCCAGCTGGGCGGCCTTGAAGCCAATCAGGAAATGTTTGCAAAAATTCGCCTTAAGGCGGCAGAGGAAAAAACGGCATCCCGGGTACACTGGAAGCCGGTTCTGGCATGTGCCCTGGCTTTTGTGATGCTGTTTGGCTGCCTTACACTGATCCCTCAGGGCAAACAGCAGCAAGAGCTTATCAGCAGTCATTCCGCAGGCGTACAGACCACGGAAGTGCCTGCCGTGGGCGACCTTCCTGCCGGCAGCATAAACATGAGCGGCGGAAGCAATGGAAACAGTGGAAGCCTGTTTGCATCCGCATCGGGCAATACTTTCCCCCTGGTGATTGTAAACGGTGCCACTTACCGTATGCTTACTTCCCCCAACGGTATCTCTTCCGGGCTGATGGGGCAGAAGCTGGGCACCGTGGATGAGTTCAATGTGGAGCCTGCGCTGGGAACCAGCAGTATTATCAGCAATACGGTGGGGCAGGGCGAAGCCGTGTACGCCATCGACGGTATGTCCGGCGCTCTGATCGCTGCTCCGGTGAACGGAACTACCCGTGTGTTCCAGCGCATCAGCTACGCAGGCACTGCGACCATCGGCGGTGAAAACCTGGCAGATACCCTGTGCAGCGCAGATGAGGTAAGCTGGATTTTTGTGGAGGGCATTGGTACGGTAAGCGGTGCTGATGCAGAAATGCTGATGAATACGCTGCTCAGTAATGCGGATTATCAGAGCACCGGCATGAGCGGCAGTGGTTCCATGCAGATTGGTCTCAAAAATGGCCTTGTGCTTCAGCTGATGGTGGGTAATGACTGCGTAAGCGCCTGTGGCACCTGGAGCTGCCCCGATTTCTTTGAAGCCCTTCATGAGGCAGTGGGTTATTGATATAACAGAAAAATGAAGCAGCCCCGGGAAGGTTTTCCCGGGGCATTCGTATGCAATAAAACCAAAATAAAGCGCTTCTTTTGCTTCTTTTCTTCCCAGAAGAAAAGAAGGCCCCCGGCAGGGCCGCCGGAGGCAAAACCCATTCCGCAATGCGCCTGTGTTTTGTTGCCTTTTGGAATGAAAGAAGCTTCGGCAGCATAGTGTATACCATATTTTCGCTTTGGTGAAAGCAAAGGATTTCGGAATTTTTCTGGTTGATGCAATAGTTTTCCGGGCTGAAACGTTGTATCGTTGTACTGGATAAAATTGGAGGTACAGAAATGGAACAACAAAAAGAACGCCGCCGGGGACGACGTCCGCTTATAAGAATGCTGGTGGCGGTTGTGATTCTGGGTTTGCTTGGCGGCAGCTTTGTTGTCGGCACGAACCTGTATGTGGGCCTGAGTACCCGGGAGAAGATTTATGACCTTGATGATGCGCAGAGCCTGAAAGCGGACTGTATTCTCATTCTGGGATGCGGTCTTCGCCGGGATGGCTATCCCAGCCAGATGCTCCGGGACAGGCTGGATGTTGGTATCGAGGCGTATCATATGGGCATTTCCGATAAAATTCTCATGAGCGGCGACCATGGCAGCCCGAACTATGACGAGGTGAACGCTATGAAGGATTACGCCATTTCAAAAGGCGTGCCGTCGGAAGCGATCTTCATGGATCACGCCGGTTTTTCCACCTATGAAAGTATGGTGCGGGCAAAAGAGATATTTGCCTGCCGGACTGTGGTCATCGTTACTCAGAATTATCATCTCTACAGAGCGATTTATAATGCGGAGGCCATGGGGATGGAAGCTTACGGCATCCACTCCAATCTGCGCAGCTATGCCCGGCAGAAGTGGTTCAGTCTCAGAGAAGCCGCCGCCCGTACCAAGGATTTTCTCTTTTGCATCATCCGTCCGGAACCGACCTATCTGGGCGAAGCCATACCTATTTTCGGCAATGGCGATGTAACCAATGACCGCTGATTACAATACATTGTCAAGGCGTGGGAAATCGCTTTCTCCTATTTCTGTGAACGCATCCCTCAGCAGGTCCAGAGCCTGAAAAGCTTCCCCCTGCCAGCCCTGCTCCAGAGCGGTGGAAAGCTTCAGAAGGGCTGCAGAAACTGCCCTTGTGTGATGATGGTCGATCAGGCAGTTGAGCCACCGGGAATCCTTTCGCCACCGGTCCTGAAGGTGACTCTGTCCGTTGCGGAGCACCTCCATATCCCCGTAGAGCAGCTGACGGCGCATTTGCTCCGTTTCTTGCAGGTAATCCCTGGCAATGCTCCGCTGGGTCAAATCCATCCACAGTCCGAGCCCTATGGCCGATATGGAAAGAACAACGATCAGAATAACGGCACGCTTCATTACCAGCATACCTCCTTCTGAGACATGGACTGGATTCGCTCCGGCTCTCCACCCTGGTAACGGTGTACCGTCATCAGCCCGTCAGTATCCACATAGCACAGCAGAACATCCCTGAAATCCGCAATGCCGAGCTTTTGAAGCTGCTCCCGCAGCCAGGGCTCATCCTTGCCGGATAAGGGGATGTTGTTTTTTTCCAGCTGACCGTCCAGTATCAGGGTCAGGGGAACACCCTCGTAACCCGTTTCCAGGCCCACGTCCCGGGGGGTGAGACTACGCTGGCGGGAGGTGGGGAAGACGCTGAGTTTGCCGCTGGTTTCCATGATGGCCGTGCCTACTTCGGTAGGGGAAAGAGCACCGCCGCTGCGCAGTTCCTCCAGCAGGTCGTTGAGATTAAAACAAAGTTTTTCCAGGGCCTTGGGGTCGATTTTGCCGTTGCGTATCACCACGGTGGGGGTGCCGCTCAAAAAGGAACGCATCTTCTGGCTTTTCATGGATAAAAGAGAAAAGGTCTGATGCAGGATAATCAGCGAAAACATGGGCAGTATGCCTCGCCAGAGCGGGATATCCAGGCTTTCCATGGGGGTGGTGGCAAGGTCTGCGATCATGATGGCGATGACCAACTCAAAGGGCTGCAGCTGGCCGATCTGCCGCTTTCCCATCATCCGCAGGGAAAGAATGGCTACGCATACCAGAACCACGCTTCTGAGAAGAACGGTAAGCATCGCTCAGGATTCCACACTTTCCAGCCATTGTTCCAGCTCTTCTTCGGTGGAAAAGCCTACGCCCTCCATAAGCTCTTCCTGCACAGCTGCGGGCAGGGTATTCAGATGAATGTCCAGCTCGCTGACCAGCGCCAGGGCATCGCCGTACTTGTTCTGAAAAACGCATAGCAGGCCAGTGGCATCCGGCATCAGCACGAGATGGTCCGGGCAGAAAATATCAGGCTTCTGTTCCATATGGATTTCTGCTGGAGAAAACTCCGTTATCTGCCATTCCCCATACATCCCCTGAACTTCGGGCAAATCTTTGCCGTACAGCTCCGTGGGGGCGGTCACCCTGCGGACGATTTCATGCTCGCAGCGGGTATAGGTCAGGGTTTGATACAGAATTGCATTCTGAGCCACCACATCTTCCCGTGGGGCATTTGCCTGCTCTGCGTTTTCCTGCACGGGCTGGTTTTGCTGAACACGTCCGGGGCGGGGGAGAAGCAGCGTCAGCCCGGCAACAATAACCAACGCCACGGCCATCATCAGCGCTGCAAGAAGTTTGTGGGAATTCTGCGACCCTGCGGAATGCTTGTTGTTCATGATACTGTCTCCTTTTCACTTGGGGGATGAAAACAGTATGGGCAAAAAATGGATTGAATATGAGGCACAATAAAGAAAACCGCCCCGGAGGGACGGTGCAAAATGTTGAGAAACAGTTATTCCTTTTTCCTGAAAATCTGATATCCCTCAGAAAACAGCTGGCCAAGGTCTGCTTCCCGTTGGGAAACCTTTCCGGTGGAACGGGTGGAATCCACAATGATGGCACGCTTCATATCAGCAGCAGTAAAATCCATGAAGAACATCACATGGCTGCCCGGTTTGGCCAGCACATCCCCCGGACGGATCCTTGTCAGATCGTCCAGCACATCCGCAAAGAGGGGAATGTCCCGGGTTGCAATCTTTTTGGGCAGTTCCCACAGCACTGTCAGAAGGCCGGAACAATCCACGCCGACGGTGCAGTGGCTGCCATAGCGACTTGTGTCCTCAGGTACGTTTCCGGCATATTTTCCTTCCGTGAGCCCTTTGGCAAATGCTTCAAGGGTGGAACCATTGCCCCATCCATAAGGGATTCCGATGTTCCACTGGTTGGGCTTCCACCAGCCGCAGTGGAGCGTTTCACCCGTCCAGGTGGTGTCCGGAGTATCCACATAGCGCCCCATGGAGTCGATACCGTGGAAAAGGTGCTTTTCCGTGGGGTACCAGCGGTAATTGGCGTATTCCAGGGCCTTGCTGATTATGGTTTTCCCCCAGATGCTGCGTTCTGCTTCCGTCATGGCCCGCCTCACATTTTCAGCGACAAGGCGGGGTTGGCATTGAGGGTGAGGTCTGCCAGTTCGCCTTTTTTGAGGCGGTAATAGGCCGCCGAGCCGATCATGGCCGCATTGTCGGTGCAGAGCCAAAGTTCAGGCATGCACAGGCGGAAGCCATGCTTTTGGCTGATTTTGGTCATTTCTTCCCGGAGCCGACGGTTGGCGCTGACTCCGCCTGCGAGGCAAAGGGTGGAAAGCCCGCTGTCCTTCATGGCTAAAACAGCTTTTTCGCAAAGGGTGTCCACTACGGCCTTTTCAAAGGAAGCGGCAAGGTCCGCCCGGGGAAGCGTTTCGCCCTTCTGATCCATTTTGTGGCAGGCGTTGAGGAAGGCGGTTTTCAGGCCGCTGAAGGAAAAATCATATTTCCCTGCCGGGTGAGGCTTTGGAAGTTCCAGCCAGGAATCATCTCCGCTCTCGGCCAGCTTGCTCAGCAAAGGGCCGCCGGGATAGTTGAGCCCCAGTACACGGGCAGCTTTGTCGAAGGCTTCGCCGGCAGCATCATCCACCGTCTGGCCCAGCAAGGTGTAATCGGCATAGTCATTTACCCGCACGATATGGCTGTGACCGCCGCTGACGATAAGGCAAAGGAAAGGCGGCTCCAGATCAGGCGTAGTAAGAAAATTGGCGCTCACATGGCCCTCGATGTGGTTCACGGGAATGAGGGGCAGGCGGCTGGTAAAGCTGAGCCCCTTCATGCAGTTGACGCCGGTGAGCAGTGCGCCTACCAGGCCCGGGCCGTAAGTCACCGCCAGTGCATCCAGCTGGCAAAGCTCCATCCCAGCCTCCTTCAGCGCCTGGTCGATGACCCGGTCGCAGGCATCTACATGCGCTCTGCTGGCGATTTCCGGAACCACGCCCCCGTAGAGTGCGTGGGTATCTGCCTGAGAAAAAATGACGCTGGAAATAATCCTGCGGCCATCTTCGATAATGGCGGCGGCGGTTTCATCACAGCTGGATTCCATGGCCAGGATGCGGATGTGATCCTTGCGGCGAAGGGTATCCAGTTTTGCTTCCATTTCTGTATAAGTGTTCATATAATACACTTCTTTCGTTAAGAGTATCGGCTTTGTTTTTTGCGAAACTTTTTACGGCTGGCGAGAAGCGGAATCAGCAGAAGGATCAGCGCTGCCGCCAAAAGCAAAAGCAGGGGAATAATATAGGAAAAGAAAAGGGAAAGAGGGAACATGCGCATGATGGGTTCGCCTGCGCTGAAAATGCCGTCGGGGATAAAGCGCTGATGCAGCCAGAACCAAAGATCCTGAAAATCGATCATGGCTGCGATTACAACGGCTCCGGCCAGTAAAAAGGGACAGAGAAGACCGGCCAGATACCCCTTTGAGGAAAATCCACAGGGAAGAAGCAAAAAGGAAGCCGCCAGCAGAAGGAGAGCCGCGGAAGAGAGGATGCAGGCCAGAACCAATGCTGACTGTATGCCGTTTTTTACCGTTTCCATGTGGAGGGTGAAGCTTTCTGCAACGGGGAGAAGACCGCTGCCCGTGCGGATCACAGGCTGCCAGCAGGGCTTGCTGCCACGGAAATACTCCATGGTTTCCTCCGCAAAGGCTCTGAGATCCTCCTGAGGTATTTCCATTGCCTCCCACTGCACGCTGTTTGTCAGCGCCCGGTGGAAAAGCCCTGTGCTGGTCAGAAGAATCAGCAGCGAAAATATGATAAGGCTCACCGTCAGCATCAGCCCGGAGAGGAAACCGGCGCCGTGGGAAAGAAGACGGATGAAGCGGGAATGATGCCTTTTGCTTTGCTCCATTCCAGTCCCTCCTCATATTTCCTGAACGCCGGTATTGTACCATGTTCCTGCCATCCACGCAAGCTGATGGCCAAAGGACGAAAAAAAGCCCCATTTTTTCTCAAAAAGCTGTAAAAATCTCTTGCACTAAATATTTTCATGTGCTATACTAACAAACGATTACGCACCTTTGCGGATGGCGTCCTTGTGCCGCATAAAGCGGTTAAGTATCCCCGTACCGCAAAGGGTGGAAAAAACAAGGAGGAAGACCCAAATGGCAGTTATCTCTATGAAACAGCTTCTGGAAGCCGGCGTACACTTCGGCCACCAGACCCGCCGCTGGAACCCCAAAATGGCTCAGTACATCTTCACCGAGCGCAACGGTATCTACATCATCGACCTGCAGAAGACCGTCCGCAAGGCTGATGAAGCTTACAACTTCGTGCGTGACCTGGCTATGGAAGGCAAGACCATCCTGTTCGTAGGCACCAAGAAGCAGGCTCAGGAAAGCATCGCTTCCGAAGCTCAGCGCTGCAACATGTTCTACGTCAACAACCGCTGGCTGGGCGGCATGCTCACCAACTTCCGCACCATCCGTACCCGTGTGGAGCGCCTGAACCAGATCGACAAGATGGAAGAGCAGGGCCAGTTCGACCTGTTGCCCAAGAAGGAAGTTATCCAGCTGCAGCACGAGCGTGAAAAGCTGGAAGCCAACCTGGGCGGTATCCGCAACATGAAGAAGCTCCCCGGCGCTCTGTTCGTGGTTGACCCCCGCAAGGAGCACATCGCCGTGGCTGAAGCCCGTGCACTGGGCATCCCGATCGTTGCTATCGTTGACACCAACTGCGATCCCGACGAAATCGACTACGTCATCCCCGGCAACGACGACGCTATCCGCGCCGTGAAGCTGATCGCCGGCAAGCTGGCCGATGCTGTGCTGGAAGGCAAGCAGGGCGAGCAGGACGCTGAAGGCGAAGCCGCTCCCGCTGAGGAAGCCGCCAAGGTGGAAGAATAATTTTCAGCTTTTGATATTTTACAAGTAAGGAGAGATACCTATGGCCAACATTACTTCTCAGATGGTTAAGGAACTCCGCGAAATGACCCAGGCCGGCATGATGGACTGCAAAAAGGCCCTGGTTGAAGCGGATGGCGATATCGATAAGGCCGTTGAATGGCTCCGTGAAAAGGGACTTGCTGCCGCCGCCAAGAAGGCTGGCCGCATTGCTGCTGAAGGTCTGGTTGCCAGCTACATCAGCGACGACGCTTCCGTTGGCGTTATCGTTGAAGTAAACTGCGAGACCGACTTCGTTGCCAAGACCGACAACTTCAAGGCTTTCTGCCAGCAGGTTGCCAAGCATGTTGCTCTGGCCAACCCCGCTGATATCGACGCTCTGATGGATCAGAAGTACGTTGATGACGAAAGCAAGACCATCACTGACCTGGTCAGCGATGCCACCGTGGCTATCGGCGAGAAGATCTCCATCCGCCGCTTCGCCCGTTACGAAACCAAGACCGGCGCTGTGGAAAGCTACATCCACATGGGCGGCAAGATCGGCGTTCTGGTGGAAACCAAGAACAGCGATGCTGCTACCTTCGCCGCTCCCGCTTTCAAGACCTTCTATCATGACGTGGCTCTGCAGATCGCTGCCGCTCGTCCCTCCTATGTCCGCCGTGAGGAAGTGCCCTCCGACAACCTGAACAAGGAAAAGGAAATCCTCCGTGCTCAGGCCCTCAACGAAGGCAAGCCCGAGAAGATCGTGGACAAGATGGTCGAAGGCCGTATCGAGAAGTACTACAAAGAAGTTTGCCTGCTGGAGCAGCCCTTCGTTAAGGATGGCGACAAGAGCATCAAGCAGGTTATGGCCGAAACTGCCAAGGAAATCGGCGCTGAGCTGGATCTGGTCCGCTTCGAGCGCTTCGAGCGTGGCGAGGGCATCGAAAAGCGCAAGGACAACTTCGCAGAAGAAATCGCCGCCCAGATGGCCAAGAAGTAATTTTCATCAACCTTTGATCCTGTAAGGGTCATGTGGGGCTGTTGCATGAAAACGGGGAACTTGAGGGGTTTTGCCCCCACGCCTTGGTTCTTCGTGCAGCAGCTCCCTTTTTTCTGATTATCTCTTACCGAAAAGTTTTTTACATAAGCGGGGAGGAAAAATCATGCCTAAGTATAATCGGGTGATTCTCAAGCTGAGCGGTGAGGCGCTGGGCGTAGACGGACACGGTTTCTGCCATGAAAAGTTCGAGGAAGCAGCCAAAATGCTGATCGACATCAAGAATACTGGCGTTCAGCTGGCAGTGGTCATTGGCGGCGGCAACGTGTGGCGTGGACGACGTGGAGCTGCCATGCGCATGGGTACCGTGGCTGCGGATCAGATGGGCATGCTGGGCACGCTGCAAAATTGCCTTTACATGCGGGATACGCTGGACCACCTCGGCGCAAAGGCCGTGGTGATGAGCGCTGTGGATATCGCCCGTTTTGCAGAACCCTACAATACCGTAAAGGCGCTGGAGATGCTCAAAGAGGGCACCATTCTGCTGCTGGCCTGCGGTATCGGCAATCCCTGCTTCTCCACGGATACCTGTGTGGTGCTCCGTGGCATCGAGCTTGAATGCGACGCCATCCTGATGGCTAAAAATATTGACGGCGTTTATACCGCCGATCCCCATGTGGATCCCTCCGCAACTTTGATTCCCGACATCAGCTATGCCGAAGCCGCTGAACGGGATCTTCGTGTGATGGACGCTGCTGCCTTCTCTCTGCTCAAGGACAACAACGTTCCCAACCTGCGGGTGTTTGGTCTGGAACCTCCCACCAATATCCTCAAGGTGCTGGACGGCGACCCCATGGGAACCATTCTCCATCCCTGAGAAAACCATTGAGCGTACGAAAGGATATCCTCATACATGCAAGCCATTCGCAAATTATTCGCACCCCGTGACCTGACCCAGGGCAACCCCATGACGGGCATTGCGCTGTTTGCCATTCCGCTGCTTCTCGGTAATCTGGCACAGCAGATGTACAATACGGTAGATGCCATTGTGGTGGGCGGAATCCCCGTAATTGGCGATAACGCTCTTGGAGCAGTAGGCCTTGGCGGCGCTGTGCTGAACCTGATCCTGGTTCTTTTTATGGGTATTTCCACCGGCGCAACCATTGTGGTTTCTCAGTACTTTGGAGCAAAAGACAAGGAAAACCTGAGCCGTGCTGTGGGCACCACCATTATGCTGACGATTATCAGCGGAATTTTTATGTCCGTTGTTGGAGTTTTTCTCAGCCGCCCATTGCTCATGCTGCTTGGTACTTCTGACGAGATGATCGATTTGGCCACCAATTATCTGGTTATTATCATGCTGGGTATGGTGGGCAACGGTTTATACAATATACTAAGCGGTGTTATGCGCGGCCTTGGCGACAGTACCAGTCCGCTTCTGTATCTGCTGATTGCCTGTGGCCTGAATATTGGCTTGGATCTTTTGTTTGTCAAGGTGTTTGGTATGACCACGGACGGCGTTGCGTGGGCTACCATCATTGCTCAGGCGGTTTCTGCGGTGCTGTGCGTGCTTCGCCTGCGAAATATGAAGGAAACTCTTGAACTGAACAAGGAAACCCTGCGAATTGACAAAAAGATTACGAAGAGGGTTGTTCAGCTTGGCGTTCCGGCAGGATTGACGCAGATGATCTTTGCACTGTCGAATATTTTGGTGCAAGCGCTGACCACTTCCCTTGGAAACGACGTTGTTACGGCTACCACCGCCATCATGCGTGTGGATGGTTTTGCCATGATGCCAAACTTCACTTTTGGTATTGCCGCTACCACCTTTACAGGACAGAATGTGGGCGCACGACGTTTTGACCGTGTAAAGCAGGGCACAAAGGATACGCTGATTCTGGCACTGGGCACAGCAACGGTGTTGGTAATTGGTATTCTTGTTTTTGGAAAGAATCTGATGCAGGTTTTCACCAAAACATCGACCATTGTGGATATGGGCGAAAAAATGATGCGTCTGCTTGCAATTGGTTATATCGCCTTTGCGGGAACGCAGGTTCTGCAAGGTGTTATGCGTGGCGCCGGTGAAACCGTTATCCCCATGTGGATCAGTGTCATTGTGACGGTGGTCATCCGCATGCCGCTGGCCTATCTCTGGGCACATCTCACCAAATCTGAACTGTACCCCAATGGCGACCCCACCTGCCTCTATGGATCGCTGCTGACGGCCTGGGTCATGGGCTGCATTATCAGCACGGTATTTTTCCTGATCGGCGGCTGGAAAAAGAAATGTGGTTGGGAAGAAACTGACGCTGCAAAGAATTGACGATCCACCGGTTTTCCGGCGGAAAGAAGAAGGAGAAGAAAAAGAATGGATACCAAGCAGAGTCTTGCTAATGTTATTTTTCAGGCTATTGATAGCTGCTTCCCCGGCGCAGAAGGTCTGCCGGATGAAGCGGCCATCGCCGGTATGCTGGAAATCCCTCCGGAGAAGGAAATGGGCGATTATGCCTTTCCCTGCTTCAAGCTGAGCCGTGCACTGCGCATGGGCCCGCCTCAGATCGCCTCTGCGCTGGCTGGCGCCATCGATGCACAGGATCTGTGCAGTGCCAAGCAGCTGGGCGGCTATCTGAACTTTTTCCTGAACCGCAACAATTTCGCGGAAAAGACGCTGAACGCCGTTCTGGCAGCCGGAGAAAATTATGGCGCTTCCTCTGACGGCGACGGAAAAACGGTCTGCATCGACTATTCTTCCATTAACATCGCCAAGCGTTTCCACATCGGCCACCTCAGCACCACCATGCTGGGCCACAGCCTTGGCCGTATCTATCGCCATCTGGGCTACAAAACGGTGGGTATCAACCACCTGGGCGACTGGGGAACCCAGTTTGGCAAGCTGATCTACGCCTTCAAGACCTGGGGCGAAGAGGCTGAGGTGGAAGCCAAAGGCGTGCCGGAGCTGACCCGCCTGTATGTGAAGTTCCATGAGGAAGCCGAGAAGGATCCTTCTCTGGATGATGAAGGCCGCCGGTGGTTCAAGGCCATCGAGGAGGGCGATGAGGAAGCCCTGCGTCTGTTTGGCTGGTTCAAGGATCTGACCCTGCGTGATGCCAAGCCTGTCTACGATATGCTGGGCGTTGAGTTTGACAGCTACAACGGTGAAAGTTTCTATGTGGACAAGACCGACCGTGTGGTGAACGAACTTCGGGAAAAGAAACTGCTGACGCTTTCCGAAGGCGCCTCGGTTGTGGATCTGGACGAAGAAGAAAGCGGTATGCCGCCTTGCCTTATTCTCAAGAAGGACGGCACCACCATTTACGCCACCCGTGACATTGCTGCGGCTTTGTACCGCAAGGAAACCTATGATTTTGACAAGTGCCTGTATGTGGTGGCCTACCAGCAGGATCTGCACTTCCGTCAGTTCTTCAAGGTCATCGACAAGATGGGATATGACTGGGCAAAGGATCTGGTACATGTGGCTTTCGGCATGATCAGCTACGAAGGCCAGAGCCTGTCTACCCGTAAGGGCCATGTGCTGTTCTTGCAGGATGTGCTCAACACCGCCATCGAAAAGGCCCGGGCGATCATCGACGAAAAGAGCCCCGATCTGGAAAACAAGGACGAAGTGGCCAAGCAGGTGGGTATCGGCGCTGTGATCTACGCCGACCTGCAGAATGGCCGCATCAAGGATATCGACTTCAACTGGGACCGTGTGCTCAGTTTTGACGGCGAGACCGGTCCTTATGTGCAGTACACCCACGCACGCTGCTGCAGCGCACTGCGCAAGGCGGAAGGCCTGGAAGAAGCCGCTATCGATTATTCCGCCCTTGGCGATGATTACGCTCAGGAATTGCTGCGCCAGCTGAGCCGCTTCCCCGATACCGTGAAGGAAGCCGCCAGCCGCTACGAGCCCAGCATCATCACCCGTGCGGTGACGGAACTGTGCAAGGCCTACAACAAGTTCTATTATGAGAACCGCATCATCGTGGAGGAAGCCGGCGTGCGTGCTGCCCGTATCGCCCTGACCCGTGCGGTGAAGAATACCATCAAGACCGGTCTGTACCTCATCGGTATGGAAGCCCCGGAGCGGATGTAATATGATCAAAGAACTGACCAGCGTCAAAAATCCCGTGGTGCAGTCGGCAAAATCCTTGCAGACTGCAAAAGGACGCCGGGAGATGAACGCTTTCCTCTGCGATGGGGAACACATGACCGGGGAAGCCCTGCAGATGTGCCCCGAAAAAGTCGGCGCCCTGTTCGTGGATGCCTCTGCGAAGGAGCGGTTTTCTGGCTTGCTGGCAAAGGCTCAACCGGAAACGGATGTTTATCTGGTCAGCCGGGCGGTGATGGAGGCGCTCTCTCAGGTGAAAACCCCGCAGGGCATTGCCGCTGTGTGCAGCCTGCCGGAAAGCATGCCGCTAAGCCGGCAGGGCAAGCGACTTGTTCTGCTGGAAAACGTGCAGGATCCCGGCAACGTAGGCACGATCCTCCGTACGCTGGATGCGGCGGGCTTTGATGGATGTGTTCTCACCGAGGGCTGTGCGGATCCATGGTCCCCCAAGACATTGCGTGCCACCATGGGCAGCGCTTTCCGGGTACCGGTCACCTTCGCCAAGGACGGTCCTTCAGCCTGTGGAGAACTGAAGCGACTGGGGTATGCCATCCTGGGAGCAGAGCTTCACGGTCAGCCTTTCTATCAGCGCAGCGCCTTGCCTGAGAAGCTCTGTCTGCTGATTGGCAACGAGGGTCAGGGGCTTACGGATGCATCGCTGGAAACCTGTGATTACCGCTTTAAGCTGCCTATGCTGGGCGGCGCAGAATCCCTGAATGCTGCTGTTGCTGCTGCGGTGATGATGTACGATATTATGAACCGCTGAAAGAATGTAAAAAAATCAATGCAGTGCTTTTTTGCTGCATTGGTTTTTTTATGGTGTTGTAAACGCTTTTAAAGATACAGAGAATGTTCAAATTTGCGAAGACAAAAAACAAAATATCATGTATAATATAGACAACTTTTTATCGAAAGGAACGTTTTTGAAATGAGGAAAGTGATTGCTTTCATTCTTTTGGTTACCATGCTGCTGCCGGGCTTTGCTCTTGCAGAGGCCACTCCCTTTGTGGGTTACTCTTCTGATTTTTCCCAGGGGTTCGATGGCTGGTACGCCCGCAGCACGGGCTCTGCCGTTATTGAGGTGACGGAGGCTGGTCTGCGCATCACCGGCCGCACTGACAGCTGGAACTCGCCCGGAAGGGATTTCAACTTTACGCCCGGCACCAAGTATGAATTTTCCGTCAAGGTGCTGCAGAGCGATGTGCCCAGCGCCGAGTTCATGGTTTCCATGGCACACTCCAAGTCGGGGCTTGAATCCTATGAAAACCTTGCGAAAGTGTCCGCCCCCAAGGGTGCATGGGTCACATTGCAGGGCACCTTTATTCCGGATGCCTACGACAACTACATTCTGTATGTGGAAACCGTAGGCAATGGAACCCTTGATTTTACCATTAAAGATATTGAGGTGGAGCCTGTGGGTATCGTTTATGATCCTTCCCTGCCTTCGCTGGCGGAGGTTTATGCCCCTTACTTTGATTTTGGCGTTGCCATGAGCAAGACCCAGGTCAACGATACAAAGCGCATGGAGTTCTGCGCCGGACAGTTTAATATCATGACCCACGAGAACGAGCTGAAACCCGATTCCGTGCTGGATATGAACGCCTGCCGCAAACTGGCCGAAGAAGACGAAACCGCCGTTGCTGTTCATTTTGATGCAGCCAAGCCCATGCTGGACTTCTGCCAGGAAAACGGCATCAAGGTGCATGGTCATACGCTGGTATGGCACAATCAGACCCCCGACACCTTCTTCCGGGAAGGCTATTCCTCCAACGGAGCCTACGTCAGCCGGGAAGTGATGCTGGCCCGTCTTGATAACTATGTCCGCCTGGTGTTTGAATACATGGAAGCAAACTACCCCGGGCTGATCGTTTCATGGGATGTGGTGAACGAAGCTATCAATGATACCGACGGCGGCCTGCGGGAATCCAACTGGACCCGGGTAGTGGGCGATGATTTTGTAAACCGTGCCTTCGAGATCGCCCGCAAGTATGCCCCCGAAGGAACGCTCCTTTTCTACAACGATTACTCCACCCCCTACGAGCCTAAGCTGACCGGCATCTGCAATCTGCTGGACAGCCTCATTGCGGACGGAACCATTGACGGCTATGGCTTCCAGGCACATTATGCCAGCAACACCCCCAGCGCAGCTGCTGTGCGCACCGCCATGGAGCGCATCTCCGGCAAAGGCCTGCGTATCCGTGTAAGCGAGATGGATATTACCATCGGCACCAATACGGATGTGGATTTTGCAGCCCAGGCAGAAAAATACGCCGAAATGTTTGAAGTGTTCGTGGAGTATGCGGATTACATCGACTCCGTGCAGGTGTGGGGCCTCACCGATGACCGCAGCTGGCGCTCCACCCAGTACCCCTTGTTGTTTGATAATAAGTGCAAGGCCAAGCCCGCTTTCTATGCCATTGTGGAAGTGGTGCAGCCCGAGGACGAATGATCAAAAAACATATGCCGTCTCCGGTGCTTATGCCGGAGGCGGCTTTTCAAAAGGAGAAAGATAATTGATTCATCTGGAAAAAATCACCCGAGAGAATCTGGACGCGGTGCTGGAAATGAAAATAAAAGAGGAACAAAGGACCTTTGTTTCCACTGCTGCGGTCTCGCTGGCAAAAGCCTATGTGTACCGTGATACTGCCTTTCCCTTTGCGGTTTATGATGATGAAACTCCTGTGGGGTTTATCATGCTGGGTTATTACGAAGCACGGAATCAGTACACTCTCTGGGCGTTCTTCATTGATGAAAAGTATCAGGGCAGGGGATATGGCCGAAGAGCGTTGGAGCTGGGCATTGCCTACCTGAAGGAAAAACATGGCGCAAGGGAGGTCTTTACTGGGGTGATCCCGGAGAATGCAGCGGCCCTCAGCTTGTACCGCTCTGTGGGTTTTGCGGAAACCGGCTTTGCGGAAAACGGTATGCTGGAAATGAAATTTTCCCTGGACGAAAACGGCGATGACAAGAACAACCGCTGAGGGAAAAGCAACGACAGCAAAAATACAAAATTTCGCCCTTTTTCACTTGACAAACCACTGTATATAGTGCAAAATATATTGTTGAGCGTAGCCAAGCTACACCATCCAAAAGAGGAGGCGATGTACTTGCAAAACCGGCTGACGAATGTAAACCTCTATTGCAAGGGCAAAGTGTCCGTTGGAGATGTGGCCTTGTCTGATGGCCGCATTGTTGATATTTCCGTTTCTCCCGAAAAAGCTTTTTCCATGACGGGAAAGCTGTTGATACCCGGTCTTGTTGATGTTCATGTACATCTTCGAGAGCCGGGCTATTTTTATAAGGAATCCATCCGCACAGGAACGGAAGCAGCGGCACGGGGAGGTTACACCACGGTATGCGCCATGCCCAACCTGAACCCTGCCCCCGATACCCCTGAGCATGTGAAAATGCAGCAGGATATCATTGACCGGGACGCCGTGGTCAGGGCCTATCCTTACGGCTGCATCACCATGGGCCAGAAGGGTGCTGGCCAGCTGTGCGATTATGAATCCCTCCGGGATAAGGTGATCGGCTTTTCCGATGATGGCAGGGGCGTGCAGGACGAAAGCACCATGCGCAGCGCCATGGAGCAGATCGCCAAAACAGGCCTCATTCTGGCAGCCCATTGCGAGGATGATTCCCTGCTCCGGGGCGGATATATCCACGATGGCGAGTATGCCCGTATTCACGGCCACCGGGGTATATGCAGCGAAAGCGAGTGGGGACCCATCAAGAGGGATCTTCGCCTTGTGAAGGAAACCGGCTGCCGCTACCATGTGTGCCACGTTTCCACCAAGGAGAGCGTGGAGCTGATCCGGCAGGCCAAGCGGGAAGGTATCGACGTAACCTGCGAAACCGGGCCTCATTACCTGCTCCTCAGCGATGAAAGCCTGCAGGAGGATGGCCGTTTCAAGATGAATCCACCCCTTCGCAGCAAGGCAGACCGGGAGGCCCTTATCGAAGGCCTGCTGGATGGTACCATCGATATGATCGCCACCGACCATGCCCCGCACAGCGACGAGGAAAAGGGACGTGGCCTTGAAAAAAGCCTGATGGGCGTGGTAGGACTGGAAACGGCTCTGCCTGTGCTCTATACCGGGCTGGTTAAGCCGGGCATTGTGCCCCTGGAGGTTATTCTCCGGGCCATGACCGATGCGCCCCGCGAGCGCTTCGGGTTGCCCATGGTCGATTTGGAAAACGACCCTTGCGACTTCGCCCTCTTTGATCTGGACGAAGAATATCTGATCGATCCCAATCACTTCCTTTCCAAGGGAAGGGCAACACCTTTCCTGGGCTGGAAGGTTCAGGGTATATGTGAAATGACGGTAGTGGGAGGTAAAGCAGTATGGCAGAGATGAGAAAGCAGCGCATGCTGGTAATGGAAAACGGCAGCGTATTTTACGGCTACGGATTCGGTTCCGGCAAGGATTGCCTGTGCGAGCTGGTGTTCAACACCGCTGTGGTGGGCTATCAGGAATTGGTGACGGATCCCGGATGCCTGGGACAGGGCGTGGTTATGACCTATCCCCTGATCGGCAATTACGGCATCACCGAGGAGGACGACGAATCCCGTACACCCACCCTTGGCGCCCTCATCGTGCGTGAATACTGCGACGAACCCAGCAATTTCCGCTATGTGCAGACACTGGGCGAGTTCATGGAGGATAACGGCATAGTAGGCCTGGAGGGCGTGGACACCCGGGGAATTACCCGGATGCTGCGGGACGAAGGCAGCCAGCTGGCCGTGATCTGCGACGCAGATACCAGCGTGGAAGAAGCCACGAAGCGCATTAAGGAATACGAGCAGCCCCATGATCTTATCAGCCGTGTAAGCTGCAAAAAGAAGTGGTACGCCCGTACCCCCAACCCCCGCTTCAATGTGGTGGCTGTTGACTGCGGCATCAAGCAGAGCATCGTGCACAAGCTGAATCAGTGCGGCTGCAATGTGACCGTGGTTCCCTATGATACTTCCGCTGAGACCATCCTCAGCTTCAAGCCCGACGGAGTGGTCATCTCCAACGGTCCCGGAGATCCCCGGGATGCAAAGGAAACCATCGATACCATCCGTCAGCTTCGGGGCAAGGTTCCCATGCTGGGCATTGATGCAGGCTACCAGATGATCTGCCTGGCAGCCGGCGCACAGGTCAGCAAGCTCCGTGCAGGTCACCATGGCGGCAATCATCCCGTGCGGGAAATGAAAACCGGCAAGGTGATCATTACCGCCCAGGGACACAGCTACGCTGTGGAGGAAGCCAGCCTGGCCGATACCGGCCTGGCCGTAACCTATAAAAACGTGCTGGACGGCTCTGTGGAAGGCGTTGAAGGCAAGAAGACCATCGGCGTGCAGTTCCATCCTGAAGGAGCCCCCGGCCCCGAGGACAGCAGCTACCTGTTCAACCAGCTGATCGATATGATGAAGGAGGCCCGGTAATATGCCCAAGCGTACAGATATCAAACGAGTACTGGTGATCGGCTCCGGCCCTATCGTAATCGGTCAGGCTGCCGAATTTGACTATGCAGGCACTCAGGCTTGCCTTGCTCTGCGTGAAGAGGGCTACGAGGTTATCCTGGTAAACTCCAACCCCGCCACCATCATGACCGATACCCATATTGCGGACAAGGTCTACATGGAGCCCCTCACCCTGGAATATGTGGCCAAAATTCTCCGCTACGAGCGCCCTGATGCCATTCTGCCCGGTCTGGGTGGCCAGACTGGCCTGAACCTTGCCATGCAGCTGAAAAAGAAGGGCGTGCTGGACGAGTGCCAGGTAGAGATCCTGGGTACCGGTTTTGACAGCATCGAAATGGCGGAGGACCGTGAACTTTTCAAGGAACTTTGCGAGCGCCTTGGCGAGCCGGTTTTGCCCTCTGCTATCGCCTCCACCGTGGAGGAAGGCCTGAAGGCTGCCGAGGAAATCGGTTACCCTGTGGTTCTTCGCCCTGCTTTCACCCTCGGCGGCACCGGCGGCGGCTTCGTGGATAACGAAGAAGAAATGATCGAGCTGTGCAAGCATGCCCTCATGCTGAGCCCCGTCAACCAGGTACTGGTGGAAAAGAGCATCAAGGGCTACAAGGAAATCGAGTTCGAGGTCATGCGTGACGCCAACGATACCGCCATCGCCATTTGCTCCATGGAAAACGTGGACCCCGTGGGTATCCACACCGGCGACAGCATCGTGGTATGCCCCGCCCAGACCATGACCAACAAGGAATACGGCATGCTCCGTGACAGCGCCCTGAAGATTATCCGGGCCCTGAAGGTGGAAGGCGGCTGCAACGTGCAGTTCGCACTGGATCCTTACAGCTTCCAGTACTACCTCATCGAGGTCAACCCCCGAGTGAGCCGTTCTTCCGCTCTGGCCAGCAAAGCCAGCGGCTACCCCATTGCCCGGGTATCTGCCAAGGTGGCTATGGGTATGCATCTGGAAGAGATCATGCTCTCCACCACCCCCGCCTGCTTCGAGCCTTCCATCGACTATGTGGTCAGCAAGATCGCCCGCTTCCCCTTCGATAAGCTGGAGGGCGCCAGCAA
This sequence comes from Clostridiales bacterium, assembly GCA_015056145.1. Taxonomy (GTDB): domain Bacteria; phylum Bacillota; class Clostridia; order Christensenellales; family Aristaeellaceae; genus Limiplasma. Next base: position 282,568 of record SVGY01000001.1, on the reverse strand, counting down.
CCAGCTGTCCACCCAGATGAAGGCCACCGGCGAGGTTATGAGCCTCGGCCGCACCGTGGAGGAAAGCCTGCTGAAGGCAATCCGCTCCCTGGAAATCGGCGTGTGCCATCTGTACATGCCCAAGTTTGATAACTACACCAACGATCAGCTGCTGGACTACGTCCGGGAAGGCAAGGACGACCGTCTCTTCGCCATCGCCCAGATGATCCGCAACGGCATCGACCTTGGCATGATCTACGATGTAACCAAGATTGATACCTTCTTCCTGCATAAGGTAAAGAAGATTGTGGAGTTCGAGACCGTCCTCAAGGAGAACAAGGGCGATGCAGAAGTGCTGGCCCAGGCCAAGAAGCTGGGCGTCAGCGACAAGTATATCGGCCAGTGCTGGGGCCTTTCCCAGGCTGAAGTATACAAGCTGCGCAAGGCAAACAACCTCTGGCCTGCCTACAAGATCATCGATACCTGCGGCGGCGAGTTCTCCAGCTACGTTCCTTACTTCTACTCCACTTACGAAGGCTCCAACGAGTCCGTGGTAACTGATAAGAAGAAGATCGTCGTGCTGGGCTCCGGCCCCATCCGTATCGGTCAGGGCGTTGAGTTTGACTACTCCACCGTGCACGCCATCTGGACCATCCGCAAGGCCGGCTACGAAGCCATCATCATCAACAATAACCCCGAAACCGTGTCCACCGACTACACCACCAGCGATAAGCTCTACTTCGAGCCTTTGACCATCGAAGACGTTATGAACGTCATCGAGCTGGAAAAGCCCGAGGGCATCGTGGTGAGCCTGGGCGGCCAGACTGCCATCAACCTGGCAGAAGGCCTGCACGATCTGGGCGTGAATATCATCGGCACCGGCGTGGAAGCCATCAACCGTGCTGAAAACCGTGACTCTTTTGAAAAGATCATGAACGAGCTGGGCATTCCCCAGCCCAACGGTGAAGCCGTAACCGATATCGAGGCAGGCGTGCGTGTGGCTGCCCGCATCGGCTACCCTGTGCTGGTGCGCCCCAGCTTTGTGCTGGGCGGCCGTGCCATGCAGATCGTTAACGACGAGGCCGGCCTGCGTCACTACCTCAAGACTGCCGTGGCCCTTAACGAGGATCAGCCCGTGCTGGTTGACCACTACATCACCGGCAAGGAGCTGGAAACCGACGCTGTGTGTGATGGCGAAAACGTATACATCCCCGGCATCATGGAGCATGTAGAGCGCACCGGTATCCACAGCGGCGACTCCATCAGCGTGTATCCCACCTTCTCCGTAAGCGAAAAGGCCAAGCAGACCATCATCGATTACACTGTGCGTCTGGGCCTGGGCATTGGCATCGTGGGCCTGTACAATATCCAGTTCATCGTGGATAAGGACGACAATGTGTTCGTTATCGAAGTCAACCCCCGCTCCTCCCGTACCGTGCCCTTCCTGAGCAAGGCCACCGGTGTGGCCCTGGCAGACGTGGCTACCCGGGTCATGCTGGGCGAAAGCCTGCAGCAGCAGGGCATCTTCGATGTGGTTGCCCCCGAGCGCAGCAAGTGGTATGTAAAGGCCCCCGCCTTCAGCTTCTCCAAGCTGCGGGGCATGGACGCCTACCTCAGCCCCGAGATGAAGTCCACCGGCGAAGCCATCGGTTACGACCGCAAGCTGACCCGTGCCCTGTACAAGGCCATGCAGTCCTCCGGTATGAACGTTGCCAACTACGGCACCATCTTTGTAACCATCGCCGACCAGGATAAGGCAGAAGCCCTGCCCCTGATCCGCCGCTTCTACGATATGGGCTTCAATATCGAGGCTACCGGCGGCACCGCCGAGTACCTCAAGACCCATGGCATCCGCACCCGTGTGCGCAAGAAGATCCGTGAGGGCAGCGAGGAAATCCTCACCTCCCTGCGGCAGGGCCATGTGAACTACGTTATCAACACCCGTGCCCCCGGCGGCGCCACCAGCGATTCTGACGGCGCACTGATCCGCCGCTGCGCCGTGGAAAATAACGTGACCATGTTCACCGCTCTGGATACCGTCAAGGTGCTTCTGGAGGTTCTGGAGGAGATCACTCTGGGTATCTCCACCATCGACAGCGAATAAGGAAGGAAAAGTGTCATGCGATTTATCGTAAAGGAAAACCGCTGGCTGACCAAAGATGTGCTCCTGATGCGCCTTTGTGGCGATACCCGGAGCATCGTAAAGCCCGGGCAGTTCGTGCAGATTGCCCTGCCCGGGTTCTATCTGCGCCGCCCCATTTCCGTTTGCGACTGGCAGATGGGGGAGGAGGGCAGCCTGACCCTCATTTACAAGGTAGTGGGACACGGTACCGAAGCCATGAGCCTGATGGAGGCTGGTACGGAGCTGGATCTGCTCACCGGCCTGGGTAATGGATTCGATCTTGAGTCCGACGAAGCCAGGGCTGTGGAAAAACCGCTGCTGGTTGGCGGCGGCGTGGGCGTGCCTCCTATGTACGGGCTTTGCAAAAAGCTTGTGGAAGCAGGAAAAAAACCTGTGATGATCATGGGCTTTGGCAAAAAGGAAGAGATCTTCTGGAAGGAAGAGTTCGAGGCGCTGGGCGTGGAGACCATCGTGACCACCATCGATGGTTCCGAGGGCGTGAAAGGCTTTGTAACAGACGCTATGAAGCAGCTTTCCGGCCGCTATGACGGTGTAATGACCTGCGGCCCCGAACCCATGCTCAAGGCTGTGTATGACCTGTGCCAGCCCGAAAGCATTCCCGGCTGGTACTCCTTTGAGGAGCGTATGGCCTGTGGTTTTGGCGTATGCATGGGATGCAGCTGCCAGACCAAGTACGGCAACAAGCGCATCTGTAAGGATGGCCCTGTGATGAAAGGAGAGGAGATCATATGGTAAATACGAAAGTGACCCTCTCCGGCTGGGAGCTGGATAATCCCATCATCCCTGCCAGCGGAACCTTTGGTTACGGCAAGGAGTTTTCCGAACTGTACGACATCAACATCCTGGGCAGTTTCTCTTTCAAGGGAACCACCCGGGAAGCCCGCTTCGGCAATCCCACCCCCCGCATTGCGGAGTGCAGCGCCGGCATGATCAACGCCGTGGGTCTGCAGAATCCCGGTATTCAGCATGTGGTGGAGCATGAACTGCCGGAGATGAAAAAGTTCTTCCACAAGAAGGTCGTGGCCAATATCAGCGGTTTCTCGCTGGAGGAATATGTGGATTGCTGCCGCATTATGGACAAGGAAGACCAGGTGGGTATCATCGAGGTTAACGTCAGCTGCCCCAACGTGCATGGCGGCGGCATGGCCTTCGGTACCTCTCCCGAAAGCGCTGCTCAGGTAACCCGGGCTGTGAAGGAAGTGACCACCAAGCCCGTATACATCAAGCTGAGCCCCAATGTGACGGATATCGTATCCGTGGCAAAGGCCTGCGAAGAAGCCGGCGCAGACGGCCTCAGCCTGATCAACACCCTGCTTGGCATGCGTATCGACCTGAAGAAAAAGAAACCCGTTATTGCCAACAAGATGGGTGGCTTCTCCGGCCCTGCCATTTTCCCTGTGGCCCTGAGAATGGTGTTCCAGGTGGCGCAGGCGGTGAAGATTCCCATTATCGGCATGGGCGGTGTGGCTACCGCCGAAGATGTGATCGAAATGATGCTGGCCGGCGCAACCGCCGTGCAGATCGGCGCACAGAACCTGGTAGACCCCTACGTCTGCCCCAAGATCATCGCCGAGCTGCCCAGCGTCATGGAGAAATATGGTATCAATTCCCTTTCAGAAATTATCGGAGGTGCGTGGAAATGAACAAGGGCGACGTAATCATTGCTTTGGACTTCCCCAGCGCAGAGAAGGCATACGCTTTCCTTGACCAGTTCAAGGAAGAAAAGCCTTTCGTCAAGGTAGGCATGGAGCTGTTCTACGCCGAGGGCCCGGAAATCGTCCGGCAGATCAAAAAGCGTGGACACAAAATCTTCCTTGATCTGAAGCTGCATGACATTCCCAACACCGTTAAGAGCGCCATGGCCGTGCTGAGCAAGCTGGACGTGGATATGACCAACCTGCACGCCGCCGGCACCATCGACATGATGAAGGCCGCTGTGGAAGGCCTGACCCGTCCCGACGGCACCCGTCCCATGCTGCTGGCTGTAACTCAGCTGACTTCCACCAGCGAGGAGCGTATGCAGAAGGAACTGCTTATCAACGCCACTATGCCTGAAACCGTTGCCAAGTATGCCATGAATGCGCAGGAGGCCGGTCTGGACGGCGTGGTCTGCTCTCCCCTGGAAGCCAAGCTGGTAAAGGAAGCTTGCGGTGACAGTTTCCAGACCGTAACCCCCGGCATCCGCTTCGCCGACGGCGATGTGGGCGACCAGGTACGCGTCATGACTCCCGAAAAAGCCCGTGTGGGCGGCAGCGATTACATCGTGGTGGGCCGTCCCATCACCAAGGCGGAGGATCCTGTGGCTGCTTACCGCCGCTGCGTGAGGGAATTTCTTGGTGAATGATCCATGAGCGCAAAAATCCTTGAAGTAAAAAAGGAAAGCTGTCCTGCCGTCAGGCTTGTGGGCAAACGATACGATGCCTCTCCCGATTGGGGCCAGTGGTGGGCCAACGATTGGTTTGCAAAGCTGGAAACCAATCCCCGCCATCCCTTCAATGGGGACGCCTATATCGGCGCAGTGCGGGTAACAGAGGGCAGACCCGAACGTTGGATCGGCATGTTCTTCCCTGAGGATGCAACAGTACCGGAAGGTTTTGAATATGTGGATATCCCTCCAACGGATTATGCGGTGTGCTATCTCTGTGCCCCGGAAAACAGCAGCGATTTCTATACCATGGAAACCCATGAAATGTGTCTCAATGCGCTGAAAGCCGCAGGCATGACACGCAGGGAGGATGACTGGTGCTTTGAACGTTATCAGTGTCCCCGCTTTACCACGCCGGACGAAAACGGCAATGTGATTTTGGATTACGGCATTTCCGTTCTGTAAAAGGAGATAAGAAAATGGAAGCTTACAAGAGAGAGTTTATTCAGTTTCTGGAAGGCGCTGGTGTACTGAAGTTCGGTGATTTCACCGCCAAGAGCGGCCGCAAGATTCCTTATTTCATCAATGCCGGCGATATCAAGACCGGTGAGCAGATCGCCAAGCTGGGCGAGTTCTACGCCAAGGCCTACCTGGAAAAGGTGGGCAACCGCCGCACCGTTCTTTACGGCCCTGCCTACAAGGGCATTTCCATCGCCGTTTCCGCTTCCATCGCCCTGTCCAAGGAGGGCCTGGATGTTCCCTTCTTCTTCAACCGCAAGGAAGCCAAGGATCACGGCGAAGGCGGCGTATTTGTGGGTTATGTGCCCAAGGCCGGTGAAGAAGTGGTCATCACTGAGGACGTGATCACTGCCGGCACCGCTATCCGTGAAAGCATGGCCATCCTCAGCAACCTGGAAGATGTAAAGGTTGCCGCCACCTTCGTTATGGTGGACCGCAAGGAAAAGGGCAAGACCGAGAAGAGCGCCATGAGCGAAGTGGAAGAAGAATTTGGCTTCCCGGTATATTCCGTGGTGGATGTGTACGACATCATCGAGTACCTGGAAGAGGACGAGGCCAACGCTGAAAACGTTACCCGCATCAAGAACTACCTGGCTGTGAATGGAGCAAAAGCATGAGACATCTCATCGACATTCTTGACCTGAGCATTGAGGAGATCGACGAGCTCATTGCCACCGCCGAGGATATTATGGCAAATCCGGCCAAATACGCCCATGTGTGCGATGGCAAGAAGCTGGCTACCCTGTTCTTTGAACCCAGCACCCGTACTCGCCTTTCCTTCGAGGCGGCCATGATGGAACTGGGCGGCAATGTGCTGGGCTTCTCTGAGGCCAATTCTTCCAGTGCCGCCAAGGGTGAAAGCGTCTGCGATACCGTGCGTACCGTGGGCTGCTATGCGGATATCATCGCCATGCGTCATCCCAAGGAGGGCGCACCTGTGGCAGCCGCTTCCGTATGCCCTGTGCCGATTATCAATGCAGGTGACGGTGGACACAATCATCCCACCCAGACTCTTACCGACCTGCTTACCATCCGCAAGGAAAAGGGCCGGCTTAATCAGCTGGTGATCGGTCTGTGCGGCGATTTGCAGTTCGGCCGTACCGTTCATAGCCTCATCAATGCCATGAGCCGCTATAAGAGCATCCGCTTCGTGCTGATCTCCCCCAACGAGCTGAAGGTGCCCGAGTACATCAAGGAAAACATGCACCGGGACAAGGTCAGCTACATGGAAGTGGAAAAGCTGGAGGACGTTATCGGCACGCTGGATATCCTCTACATGACCCGTGTGCAGAGGGAGCGCTTCTTCAACGAGGCGGACTATGTGCGCCTCAAGGACAGCTACATCCTTGATACCGAAAAGATGAAGATGGCTCGCAAGGATCTGTGCGTAATGCATCCGCTGCCCCGTGTGAACGAAATCAGCCGTGCGGTGGATGACGATCCCCGTGCCTGCTATTTCCGTCAGGTGCTTTACGGCAAGTTTATCCGTGAAGCTTTGATCATGAAGCTGCTGGGGGTGAAGGCATGAACATCGACAGCATTCAGAACGGTTATGTAATCGATCATATCAAGGCTGGCCGCAGCATGGAGCTGTACCGCCACCTGAAGCTGGATACGCTGGATTGCTCCATCGCCATTATCCAGAACGCCAAGTCCGAGCGCATGGGCCGCAAGGATATTATCAAGATCGATCAGGAGTTTCCCATTGATTGGGATATGCTTGGCTACATTGACCCCGATGTTACGGTGAATGTGATCCGTGGCGGTCAGCGTGTGGAGAAGAAGCAGCTGAAAATGCCCGACCGTGTGGTAAATGTAATGCGCTGCAAGAATCCCCGCTGCATCACCCAGGTGGAGCAGGAACTGGATCAGATTTTTGATCTGGCCGACAGAGAAAAGCGTGTGTACCGCTGCCACTATTGCGAAACTGCATATAAGCGGGAAAAGTGAGCCCTTTATGAGTCCGGCAAAATCTGCCGGATTCTTTTCCTTTTTCTGAAGCAAAAGGAGGAGAAAACGATGTTTTTTCAATTGGCTGCGCTGGCGATTCTTGTGGCGTTCTACGGATGCTATTTTGGAAAAATGCTTCGCCAGAAAAAGCAGGGAATCCAAACCGATCAAATGGGAAAGGGCAAGCATGGCAAGGAAAAGATCATCGAAGTTTTTTTGAAGATTGTGACCATTCTGGTTCCTGTGGCAGAGGTAACCTGCATACTGCATAACCTTGGCCCGCTACCGTTTTGGGTGCGGATTGCTGGCCTGCTGATTGCTTCGGCGGGGCTGGCAGTGTTTGTGCTGTCCGTTGCGACCATGAAGGATAGCTGGCGTGCCGGAGTGCCCAATGAGGGAGAAACCGGCCTTGTAACCGATGGAATCTACCGTATCAGCCGCAATCCGGCTTTCCTGGGGTTTGACCTTGTGTATGTGGGAATTCTGCTGACTTTCTTCCATTGGGGCCTGCTGGCGGTCACTGTGGCGGCTGTAGCAATGCTTCATCTGCAGATATGCTTCGTGGAGGAACCCTTTCTCATTCGGGCATTTGGAGTGGAGTATCTGGAATATCAGAAAAAAGTATGCAGGTATCTTGGCCAAAAAAGTGAATAAGGCAGAGTGTGACGGATGGGAAAAATATTTTCCATCTGTCATCTTCTGTATAAACTGGCGACAAATTTATCCTTTTCGGGGATTGCTTTTTTTTCGTATTTGATGTATATTGTTAATACGAAAACGATTGAGATTCCTTCTTTATCGTTAAAGCGTCATTGGCGCCCCCTGGGGGCGAACAGTACAAACAATGGAGGTATGCACCATGGAATACGGCCATTTTAACGATGCGAGCTGTGAGTTTATCATTACTCGCCCGGACACTCCCTACCCCTGGATCAACTACCTCGGCAGTGAGGACTTCTTCTCCCTGATGAGCAACACCTCTGGCGGCTACACCTTCTACAAGGACGCCCGTTTGCTCCGTATGACCCGTTATCGTTACAACAACGTGCCCACCGATGCCGGCGGACATTACTTCTACATCAACGATGCCGGCACCGTATGGAACCCCGGCTGGCAGCCCACCCAGACCCCCCTGGACAGCTACGAGTGCCATATCGGTACCGGCTACACCCAGATCATCTCCTCCAAGAACGGCGTGAAGGCCACCCAGACCGTTATGGTTCCCCGTGGATTCAAGGCTGAGGTTACCCGTGTGACCCTCACCAACGAAGGCACCGAGGCCAAGAACCTGTCTCTGTACAGCTTCATCGAGTTCTGCCTGTGGAATGCTCAGGATGACTCCACCAACTTCCAGCGCAACTATGCTCTGGCCGAAATGGAGTACGAGGATGGCGGCGCTACCATCTATCACAAGACCGAGTATCGTGAACGCCGCAACCACTATGCGGTTTATTCCGTAAATAGCCCCATCGATGGCTTTGACACCAACCGTGAAGCCTTCATCGGCCTGTACAACGGTTTTGGCAATCCCCAGGTTGTCATGAACGATGCTCCTACCAACAGCGATACCCATGGCTGGCAGCCCATCGCAAGCCATTGCATCCGCCTGACCCTGAACCCCGGCGAAACCAAGAGCTACATCTTCACCCTGGGATACTGCGAGAATCCCTATGACCAGAAGTGGGAATCCCACGGCGTCATCAACAAGGCTCCCGCTCACGCCCTGCTGAAGGAGTTCAAGACCGACGCTCAGTTTGAAGAAAAGCTGGCTGCCCTGAAGGAATACTGGGCCAAGCTGCTCAACCACTTCACCATCAAGACTGCTGATGACAAGCTGAACCGCCAGGTGAACCTGTGGAACCAGTATCAGTGCATGGTTACCTTCAACATGAGCCGCAGCGCCAGCTACTTTGAGAGCGGCATCGGCCGTGGCATGGGCTTCCGTGACTGCAGCCAGGATCTGCTGGGCTTCGTGCACCTGATCCCCGAGCGTGCCCGTGGCCGTATCCTGGATATCGCCGCCACTCAGTTCCCGGACGGCAGCGCCTATCACCAGTATCAGCCCCTGACCAAGCGTGGCAACATGGACGTTGGTTCCGGCTTCAACGATGACCCCCTGTGGCTGATCTATGCCGTAAGCGCCTACATCAAGGAAAGCGGCGATATGAGCATCCTGGACGAAGTCGTTGATTTCGACAACAACCCCGAGCTGGCCGATACCATGATGGTTCACCTCAAGCGTTCCTTCCACTACATCGCCGAGCACAAGGGCCCCCACAAGCTGCCCCTCATCGGCCGTGCCGACTGGAACGACTGCCTGAACCTGAACTGCTTCTCCGCCGAGCCTGGCGAAAGCTTCCAGACCGTTACCAACAACGATACCGGTATTGCTGAGAGCGTGTTCATCGCCGGTATGTATGTTGGCGTTGCCGACGACTATGCCAAGCTGTGCGACCTGCGTGGCGAAACCGAGGAAGCCGCTTTTGTGCGTGCCGAGAAGGCTGCCATGATCGAAGCCATCGAGAAGGACGGCTGGGACGGCGAATGGTTCCTGCGTGCTTACGATGCATTTGGCCACAAGGTTGGCACCAACGAGACCGCAGAGGGCAAGATCTACATCGAGCCCCAGGGTATGTGCGTCATGGCCCGTGTGGGTATCGAAAACGGCATGGCCCAGAAGGCTATGGATTCCACCAAGAAGTATCTGGAGTTTGAATACGGCTGCGTGCTGAACTATCCCGCTTACACCGAGTATCATCTCGAACTGGGCGAAATCAGCAGCTATCCTCCGGGATACAAGGAGAACGGCTCCGTATTCTGCCACAACAACCCCTGGATCATGATCGCCCAGACCGAGCTGGGACATGGCGACGCAGCTTTCGATCTCTACAAGAAGATCGCTCCCGCCTACATCCAGGATCAGAAGCTCCACCGCACCGAGCCTTACGTTTACGCCCAGACCGTGAACGGCAAGGAAAGCTATCTGCCCGGCGAAGCCAAGAACAGCTGGCTTACCGGTACCTCCGCATGGAACTTCTTCGCCATCAGCCAGGCCATCCTGGGCGTGAAGCCCCAGTTTGACGGCCTGATGATCGATCCCTGCCTGCCCGGCAGCCTGAAGGATGTCGAAATTCGCCGTGAATTCCGTGGCAATGTATACGATATCAAGGTCGTAAACAATGCCGGCGGCGAAAAGGGCAAGATCACCCTGAAGGTGGATGGCAAGGCTATCGACGGTCAGGTTGTGCCGCTGCCTGAAGGCAAGGGCAACACCATCGTTGTGGAGTGCTCCATCGACTGATTTACTTGATAAACCCAGCGGCTGCTGTACCTTTTTGGGTGCAGCAGCCCTTTTTCTGTTTTTCGATTGAAACCGGGGCCGTGGCTATGCTATAATAGGGAGAATCAATGTCCGCATAACAGGAGGAACTATGAAGCGCAAGGACTTACTGATACTGGTCGTTGTGCTGGCCATTGCCCTGTTGTGCCTCCTGAGCCGCTGCCTCTGGGGCAAGGGTATTTCCCCGGAAAGCCAACCCATGCTCCGCATTACTGTTGGCGGCAAACTTTATTCGGAAGTTTCTCTGGACAGGGAAGGGGAAATCCTCATCGAACAGGAAGACGGCAGGAAAAACCGGGTTCACTTTTTTCCTGGCGGCTTTGAAATGGCACAGAGCAATTGTCCCAACCAGGACTGCCTTCATCAGGGGCCGGTAACCCTTGAAAATATGGATACAAGGGCGCTTTTTCATCAGATCATCTGTCTGCCCAATCAGGTGGTGCTTGAGATGACCTACGGCGGAGAAGGACAGTTGCTGGAGGTCGTGCCGTGAACCGTACACACAAGCTGGCTTTCAGTGCATTGATGGTTTCCCTGATGATGATCCTCAGTTACCTGGAGGCACGCATCCCAGTTTCCACTATTCCGGGCATCAAGCTGGGTCTTGCCAATTGCGTGCTTCTGCTGGGGCTGTACTGGCTTGGCGCAGGGATATGCTGGCCCATTATGCTTACCCGTGTGCTGCTCAGCGGATTGTTGTTTTCCGGGCCTATGAGCATTGTGTACAGCCTTGCCGGAGGATGCCTCAGCCTTTTGATTATGCAGCTGCTTCGTAAAATGCCTGGTTTCAGCCCCGTGGGGCTTGGCATGGCTGGAGGCGCAGCGCACAACCTGGCGCAGGTATCGGTGGCGGTGCTCGTTCTCAAAACCCCTACGCTTTTCTGGCAGCTTGCGCTGTTGCTGCCGGTAGGTGCAGTTATGGGCGCAGTAACCGGCATTCTGGCTGCCATCCTTCTGAAACGAATCAATCCATTCAATCAAGATACCCCAAAGAAAGGAATGTAGCTTCATGAAGAAGAATCCCTGGATCGTTCTGTGTATCATCACCATTATCGCCGGCCTTGTGCTGGGCCTGACGGATATGATCACCCGGGAACCCATAAAGGAACAGGAAGAAAAGGCTTTGCAGGCCTCTCTGAGCAAAGTAATGCCGGAAGCAGAGTTTGTTCCCATGGAGGATGCCAAAGGGTTGGAAGGCCTTTATGAAGCCAAAAAAGGCGATGAAACTGTCGGCTATGTGGGCAAGATTACCGTAACCGGATATAAACCCGGCATCGTTATTGTTATGGGCGTTGATATGGAGGGAAAGATCACTGGTATCGATGTAGGCGGTACTTCTTTCTCCGAAACTGCCGGTTTGGGCACCAGAACCCGCGAGCCGAAGTTTACTGATCAGTTTGTCGGCCTTGAAGCGAGTCCCGTGGTCGATGAAAATGTGGATGCCCTCACCGGCGCTACCATCAGCTCCACCGCAGTGATCACCGGCGCAAGCACCATTTACGATGCAATTGCAGCGCAGATGGCAGAGTAATGAAGGAAAAAGCAACAGAGCCTGCAAGAAAATTCTTTGCAGGCTTTGCTTTTTGGAAGGGATGAAGGTATGAAAAGAAGGGCATGTCTTGTGTTGGCCTTTGTGCTGGCCTTTTTCTGCCTGCCTGCAAATGCGGCAGTACAGAAGTATCAAGCGCAGTTTTTTGATGTTTTCGATACCTTCTCCCAAGTAACGGTGTATTCCTCCGACAAGGAAGTGGCACAGACGGTTACTGCCACCGTTTACGAAACCCTTCTGGAATGCCACCAGCTTTTTGATATTTACAACGAGTATGAAGGCATTAACAACCTCAAAACCGTCAACGACAACGCAGGTATTGCTCCGGTTAAGGTGGACGAAAGGCTTTTTGCCATGGTGGCCTATGGCAAGGAGATGTATTACCAGACAAACGGCAGGATGAATATCGCTATGGGAAGCGTTCTGAAGATCTGGCACCGCTGCCGTACGGAAGGACTTCTTTCGCCTGAAAAGGCTGCGCTGCCGGATATGGACGAACTAAAGCAGGCACAGCGTGCCACGGATATTGAAAACATCATTCTGGATGAAGAAAATCAGACAATTTTTTTGGCAGACCCCAACATGTCGCTGGATGTGGGCGCCCTTGCCAAGGGCTGGGCGGTGGAACTTGCGGCTGACTCCGTGCAGGATATGGGCGCAGAGGGCGTGCTGCTGAATATCGGGGGCAATGTTCGGGCGCTGGGACATCGGGGGGATGGATCTCCCTGGCGTGTAGGCGTGCAGGATCCCGCAAACCTGTCCGGACAGGAAAGCCTGACGGTGGCTAACCTCAGCGGACTTTCGTTGGTGACCAGCGGAGATTATCAGCGCAGCTATACTGTGGACGGAAGATCTTATCACCACATCATAGATCCCGAAACCCTGATGCCGGCGGAGCATTACCGTCAGGTGACGGTAATCACAGAGGATTCCGGACTGGCGGATGCGTTGTCTACTGCATTGTTTGTGATGCCGTTGGAGGAAGGGCTTCTGCTGCTTGATGATTTTCCAGGTGTTTGTGCACTGTGGGTCTGTAAGGACGGTACCGTCATCCGAAGCGAAGGGTTTGCGGAGATGGCGGGGGAATAAGAAAGGGAGAGACGATATGAATGTCAAAAAAGAACTTGAACGACTCCTGGGGCAGAATCCTTCCATCCATCTCAATGACATTGGTGTTATTCCGGAAAACGTTCGGGCAGTTATGATCAACGAAATTGTGCCGCAGGATCCTGCGCAGGATTTTTACGGTGCAGACGGACAACAGTATCTATCCACAACCATCCCGCTTTTTCAAAAGGCGGGTGTTCCGGTGAAAACCATAGAGGATATCCTTGAAATGGGCATATATATCACCAATGCAGTGAAGATGCCCAAAGAATCCACCGTGGTGGAAAAGAGCAGCATGGAGGAAAGCCTTCCGTGGCTGGAAAAGGAGCTCGAACTGTTTCCCCGGGTACAAGTAGTTATGCTCATGGGGGATGTGGCCAAGAAAATGTATAACCAAATCGCCCGTAAAACCCTGAAACGCAACGTGATTCCTTCCGGGGCAACCTACAAACTGCGCAGTACGCCCTTCTTTTTTGAGAATATCCGGGTAATGCCTTCTTACATTATGACCGGAGGAAATATTCTGATTGAGAAATCCAAAGCGTCCATGGTGGCGGAGGATATTGCCAAAATGGTGCAGATCATTGGCAAATAACATAAGAGACAACAAAAAAAGCCGGACTGATTTTTCAGTCCGGCTTGCTGGCTGTCAAAAAATGCGCAGGGTGCAGGGGGATCATCCCCCTGCCGGGTGTGGGCAGAGCCCACATTCCTTGTGCCGCAGCACTTTCAAGAAAGCACAGCGAGCACCGAAGGTGCAAGATTTGCGGCTTTGACTGACAAGAATGAGGTTTTTCGACAAGCTGAAAGCCGGACTGATTTTTCAGTCCGGCTTGTGCATTTTTTCAGTTGTCGGCACGCAGCTGAATTACTTTGTCCAGAATGCGGTGGGCAACCTCCTGCTTTTTCATCAGGGGCAGCTGTTCCAGGCCGTTTTTGGTAAGCAAAGAAACAATGTTGGTATCCACGCCGAAACCGGCGCCTTCCTGGCTGACGTCGTTGGCAACAATCAGGTCAAGGTTTTTCTTGGTAAGCTTACGCTCGGCATTTTCCAGCAGGTTTTCCGTCTCGGCGGCAAAGCCCACGAGAGTCTGACCGGAATGCTTGCGTTGGCCTACAGCTTTTGCCACATCAGGATTTTCCACCAGTTCCAGCACCATGGCTGCGCCGTCCTGTTTTTTGATTTTTTCCGGTGCGATTTCCTTCACCCGGTAATCCGCAGGGGCGGCCGCCTGAATGATTACGTCTTGCTCGTCGCAGTGCTTCATCATGGCGTCGTACAGATCCTGCGTGGATTGCACCCTCACGATTTTTGCCTGGGATGGGGGAGAGATATGTACGTTGCCGCAAAGCACCGTTACCTCAGCTCCCCGGTCGATGGCAGCCTGTGCGATGGCAAAGCCCATTTTTCCAGAGGAATCGTTGGTCAGATAGCGTACCGGATCAATGCGCTCCACGGTGGGGCCAGCAGTCACCAGAACTTTCAGGCCGTCCATATCGGCCTTCAGGGTCAAAAGCCGCTGGATTTCTTCCACAATCTGTACGGGCTCGCTCATGCGGCCGGCGCCAGTATCACCGCAGGCCAGAAAACCGGAGGCAGGGCCAACGGTATGCACGCCACGGTTTTGCAGGGTACGCAGGTTTTCCTGCGTGGCAGTTGCAGTCCACATGCCGGTATTCATGGCGGGAGCCAGCAGGATGGGCGCTTTGGTAGCCAGCAAAGTGGTGGAAAGCATATCATCGGCAATGCCGTGTGCCAGTTTGGCCATCAGGTTGGCAGTGGCAGGGGCCACCACAAAAAGATCAGCCTTCTGGGCAAGAGAGATGTGCTTTACGTCCCAGCTTTCGGTGCGGGAGAAGGTGTCCACGCATACAGGACGGCAGGAAAGGGTCTCAAAGGTGAGGGGAGCTACCAGCTTTGTAGCATTCTCCGTCATGATAACATCCACCTCTGCTCCCAGTTTTTTCAGCCGGGAAACCACTTCGCAGGCCTTGTAGGCAGCAATGCCGCCGGTTACGCCAAGGACGATGTTTTTGCCGGTAAACATTTAGTTCTCCTGCAGTTCGGGGTCACGCTCGTAGGTGATCAGACCCCGGTCGATTTCTTCGATGGCAACCTTCAGAGGCTTCTGCTCCTTGGGGTCGATGAGGGGCTGAGCGCCGTCCACCAGCTGGCGGGCACGTTTGCTGGCTTCCACAACGAGGGTGTAGCGGGAATCCACTTTTTCGCTCAGTTCAACAATGGTAGGGTTTACGATGGCCATTTTAACATTCCTCCTGATTGATTCAGTCTTCCTGGATGGTGATGTGATTGCGGTTAACCCGGTTTTTTTCCGCATCCACGATGGCCTTCAGCTGAGCCACAGCTTCATCCTGACGGCCTTCGTAGTTGATGATGTTGTATTGGTAAAGAGGAGCCTTGGGCACCTCGATACGGGCATTATTCATGCGGGTCTGAACCTGCTCCTCGGTCTCGGTGCCACGGGCACGCAGGCGTTTTTCCAATGCGGTGTAGCTTTCCGGCAGGATGAATACGCTCACATAGTCGTCTGCGATATCCATAACGTTGAGGGCGCCCTGGCAGTCGATATCCAGAACCATGATCTTTCCCTCTTCAAGGGCCTGTTCCACGGGCTTGCGCAGGGTACCGTAATTGCCGTTGTGAACATGTGCGTGCTCAAGGAAAGCATCCTCGGCAAGGAGCCGGTCGTATTCCTGCTGGGTGATGAAATGGTAGTGCACGCCGTTAATTTCGCCTTCACGAGGTTCACGGGTGGTGACGCTGCAGGAAAAAACATACTCCGGATTGTTTTTGGAAAGCTGCTGGATAAGGGTACCCTTGCCGGCGCCGGAAGGACCGGAAATAATAAGCAGCATTCCCTTGCGCTGAATGGTGGGAGGCATGGTCAGATCTCCTTTTCGTCATCTTTTGGAAAGGGTTCCCTGCCGGTAAGCCGTCCTGCGATGGTTTCCGGCTGAATAGCAGACAGGATGAGATGGTCGCTGTCCATTTGGATGATGGCCCTTGTGCGGCGGCCCTGGGTGGCATCGATGATACGGCGGCTTTCACGGGCTTCCTGAATGAGGCGTTTCATGGGGGCGCTGTCTGGACTGACGATGGCGATGATCCTGTCTGCAGCCACCATATTGCCAAAGCCGATATTTATGAGCCTAAGCATGATGTACCTCCTGTCAGGCTACGTTCTGTACCTGTTCCCGCAGTTTTTCCACGATACACTTGGCGGCAACAACGTGCTGGGCAATCTCCGCATCAGATGCCTTGGAACCGATGGTGTTCACTTCACGGTTCATTTCCTGCAGGAGAAAATCCAACTTTTTGCCGGCCTCGTCGGCATTTTCCACGGTGGAGGTAAACTGGCCGATGTGGCTGAGAAGACGGCTCAGCTCCTCGTCGATGGCGCAGCGGTCAGCCATGATGGCCACTTCCTGCATAATGCGCTGGGGATCGGTTTCGCTGAGGGCCCATTCTGCAAGGCGGGTTTCCAGCCGCTTGCGGTACTCTCTGGGCACCTCGGGGGCACGGAGGGCGATTTTATCCCGAATGGCAGAAAGATCGGAAAGATTGGAAAGAAGGTCGCTTTTCAGGGACTGGCCTTCGGTGCGGCGCATGGCAATCAGGGCAGCGGCGGCCTGGCCGGCAGCTTCCAGCGCAAGCTGGGTCACAGCGTCGATGTCCTCGTCGGCCTGCTTGATGGTAATGGCGCCGCTGAGCTGCAGCACCTCTGCCACGCTGGCTTCACGGTAGTTGGCAAGCAGTTCTTTGTGCGAGCTGAGCGCTTCGGTGAAACTGCGCAGGGCGGCTTCGTCCACGGCAGTGGTTTTTGCGTCTTCACGCAGGTTTTGGTAGGTAATGGAGATTTCCACATGGCCCCGGTTCACGCCGCTTTTTTTGAGCAGGTCACGCAGAGGCTCCTCCAGAAAGGCGAGGTTTTTCGGGGCCCGGAAGGCCACATCCAGAAAACGATGGTTAACCGCCTTCATTTCTATGGTGATCTCCCGTCCGTCCTTCCGGGCTGAAGCCCGGCCGAAGCCGGTCATGCTTTCCATGGCCTTACCTCCTTTCGATGTACCTTTTATTATAACATTTTCTTCCCGTTTATACAAGGTTTGACTTTTGGTTTTCCTGTATGTATCATTAGGGGAAAGATAAAGAAATACCGGGATTTGTCCCGGGAAAAAGCGCAGTTTGCAAAAATGCAAAAAACGCATCGGAGGGAAAGAAATGAAACTGAACTACAAACGCACTTTGCTGGTGGGCCTTGCCTTTATGACCATCAGCGCCTTCTGGCAAATGTACGATAATGTTGTGCCGCTGATTTTGCGGCAGTCCTTTGAGCTGGGCGACACCTGGACCGGCGTGGTTATGGCCATGGATAATGTGATTGCAGTACTTTTGATGCCCCTTTTCGGGCGGCTCAGTGACCGCTGCAAAACGCCGCTGGGCAGGCGTATCCCCTTTATTTTGGGCGGTACCGCTGCGGCGATTGTGCTGATGAATATGTTGCCCGTAATGGATCAAAAGCTGATGCTGACGCCTTTTATCGTCGTACTGGGCCTGCTGCTGGTGGCCATGAGCACCTATCGCTCTCCCGCTGTAGCCCTGATGCCCGATGTAACTGTAAAGCCTCTGCGCAGTAAAGCCAACGCCATCATCAACCTGATGGGCGCACTGGGTGGCGTGTTCGTGCTTGCTACTACCGGCATGCTGGTGAAGGAAGGCGCAAACGGCCCTTCCAACCTTCCTCCTGTCAATGACAAGCCTGTGATGAGGGACGACTACACCATGCTTTTCCTGGTGGTCAGTCTGCTGATGCTGGTTGGCGTTGTGGTAGTTGCGCTGACGATCCGGGAGAACAAACTGGCCCGGGAAGCAGCCGAAGAGCAGGCCAGGCTGGATGCGGCATCCCCCAATGCAAACCTTCAGACCGAAACCACGGCTGGGGGCAAGCTGGATAAAGCCACCATGCGCAGCCTGATTTTGATCCTGCTGAGTGTAACCTTCTGGTTTATGGGTTACAATGCAGTTACCTCGGCCTTTACCCGTTACATGAAGTTCTATTGGAACTATGAACTGGCAGAGAGTTCTCTTTTGCTGATGGTGGCAACCATCGCCGCTGTGGTCAGTTATCTGCCTGTTGGCTTCATCTCCAGCAAGATCGGCCGCAAAAAGATGATTCAGATGGGCGTTATCCTGCTGGCTGCAAGCTTTGGCGTTGCGGGCCTGTTCAAGTCCTTCCACCCTGCCGCCTATGTCGTGTTCTGCCTGGTCGGCGTGGCCTGGGCCATGATCAACGTAAATTCCTACCCCATGGTGGTGGAAATCAGCAAATCTGGCGACGTGGGCAAATACACCGGCTACTATTACACCTTCTCCATGGCAGCCCAGGTGATTACCCCCATCCTCAGCGGTTATCTGCTGGAGCATGTGGGCTACTACACTTTGATGCCCTACGCCATGGGTATGGTGCTCATTTCTCTGGTGACCATTTCCCTGACAAAACACGGCGATAACAAGCCGGAGCCTCCCAAGAGCGCCCTGGAAGCCTTTGATGTAGGAGATGACTAAGCGATGCTTCTCTGGATTCTGGCAATCCTGCTGATTCTTTTACTGCTGTACCTGTTTCTGATCTGCCCCGCATTGCGCCGCCCCAAAGCGGATCATCTGATGGGATGGAAGTACGCCCACAGAGGTCTTCACGATGGCAACCGCAAGGTGGCAGAAAACAGCCTGGAGGCCTTCAGGCGGGCAGTGGATGCCGGCTATGGCATGGAGCTGGATGTGCAGCTGACGAAGGATGATCAGCTGGTGGTGTTTCATGATAAAAGCCTGAAGCGCGTCTGTGGTGTGGATGTGGATTTGTGCACCCAGACCTACGATGAGCTGAGGCAGTACTTCCTGCCCGGCGGCCAGCAGATACCGTTATTTTCTGAGGTACTTGAACTGGTGGACGGCAAAACGCCTCTTATTGTGGAGGTCAAGTATCACGACAGGCTCATTGAAACCTGTAAGGCAGCCCATAAGCAGCTGAAACAGTATAAAGGCAGCTACTGCGTGGAGAGCTTCCATCCTCTGGCGGTACGCTATTTCCGCAAAAATGCGCCGGAAATCGTCCGTGGCCAGCTGGCATCCGGCGGCAGCAATGCGGATAAGCACACCAGCAGTCTGAACCATTTCTGCATGAAGCATCTTCTGGTCAATGTGCTGGGTCGTCCCCATTTTGTGGCTTACTCTGTGCCGGAGGACAAAAGCCTTTCCGTCACCCTGATGAGAAAACTGTTCAGGCCCTACCTGGCAGGATGGACCATCCGCAGCCAGGAAGTGATGGACTATGCCCAAAAGGAGGGCTTCCAACTGCCGATTTTTGAATTGTTCACGCCGGAGGAATAAGAAAGGTGAAGGGTACCCCCTGCTTCTGTGAGGAGCAGGGGGGTTTGCTTCCCAAGGAAGCACAGTTGCACACAGTCCCTTTCCATCTTCGCCCCGATGTGCTACAATACTCCCGCACATTTTACGAAAGGAAGGCGCTCCTGCGCCCTGTCCATACCATGCAGCAAACTGCCTCCCGGAAAACGGTTTTCCTCGCCACTCTTGCCGCCTTTGTGGGCAATGGCATCTTTGGCTTCAGCTTCATGTTTTCCCGTATCGCTCTGAGAGTTGCCCCGCCCTTTGTTATGCTGATGTACCGCTTTGTGATTGCGTTTCTGGTGCTCAATGTGGTGGCGCTGGTTGCCAAAAAGCAAAAACGTACCGATTGGCTTAGGTTTGATATTCACTGGCGCTCTGCGGGCAAACTGGTTTTGCTGGGGCTTGTTCAGCCGGTATTGTACTTTCTGTGCGAAAGCTACGGCATCGATATGACCAATGCCACCGTTTCCGGCGTGATCATTGCGCTGATCCCCATTGTGGCGCTGGCGGCGGGAGCGGCGTTCATGGGGGAGAAACCTTCCCTGATGCAGGTGCTGTTTTCCCTCGTGTCCATCGGGGGTGTGGTGGTGATGACGCTGCAGCAAAGCGCAGGGGGAGCCATCCACCCGCTGGGAGTTGTTCTGCTGGTAGGAGCAGTGGTATGCGGCGCAGCCTTCAATATCATGAGCCGTAAGCTCTCCGGCAATTTTTCAGCGCTGGAGCGTACCTATGTGATGATGCTGGTGGCAGCAGTGGTTTTCACCTCCCTGGCGGTCATTCAAAGCAACGGCGAGCCGGGCACCCTCGCCGCACCGCTGAAGGCGCCGCCGTTTCTGTTTTCCATGCTGTATCTGTCGCTGCTTTCGTCCATATTGGCTTTCCTGTGCCTCAACTATGCGGCCACGGTGCTGCCTGTGAGCAAAACCACTGCTTTCTGCAATGTAACCACACTCCTTTCTGTTTTTGCGGGCGTATTGTTCCTTGGGGACGGTATCACGCCTGTTTCCATAGTGGCAGCGCTGGTTATTATCATTGGCGTGTTCGGCGTACAGAAAACCTGATATTCAAAGAGGAAGAGCTTTTGCCCTTCCTCTTTTTCAAGCTCCCAACGCAGGGATGGATTTTGTGCATTGCGATAACCCGGCATTACAACTTCAATACGGCGATGATTTCGTCTTCGTCTATTTCTCCGGTTTCCGTAAAGCCGAAAGATTCATACAGCCGCTTAGCCACAAGGTTTTCCGGCTCGTAGGAAAGCCAGCAGTACTGCGCCGGGCCGCAGGGAAAGGTACGGATGTAGTCAAGGGCCAGCTGCAAGGCCTGCCGCCCATAGCCCTTGCGCTGATATCTTTGGTCGATCATCAGCCGCCAGAGATTGTAATTGCCGTGGGCGATGGCGGGCGGGTTTTCCCAGTCCTCGTCCACCCCGAAACCGATCATCACAAAGCCCACAGGAGTTTCGCCGTCATAGATACCGAGGGATAGGGCATAGCCGCCTGCACGGTTGCAGGCTTCGGCTTCTTCGAGGCTGCGGCTGTTGGGGGCAACGAAGGTACACTGAGCCGGGGAGACTTGGAGAGCCATGATGGCGGGAGCGTTTTCCAGGGTGATGGGTTCAAAATGCAGCATGACAGAAGTTCCTTTATTGCAGTGTATTTTCGGAAAAAGAAACGGTTTCCAGTATGTCCCAGCCCTCTTCCGTATCGAAGAAAGCAAGCCGGTAGATTCCCTCCGTGGTGAAGAAGAAATTATGGATTCGATGCGCCCCGAAAGAAGCGTTGTCATGAACGGTCAGAAGCGCAACCCCATCGGCAAACAGGCTGACCTCTGCTTTTTCTGCAGCCCCTTCAGCAACCAGATTGTCTCCGTTGCGCCGGGCAAGGGCAGCAAGTTCTTCGTTGGTATCTCCGCCCGGAGCGAAGAAGGCGGTCGTGTCCATGGGGGAGTATTCAACAAAAACATAGTTGTAGGAATCCAGAAAGCAATCCAGAAGACAGGTGCCGTCCTGATATTCCTCAAAGGAGCCTTCTTTGGGGAAAGATACCGTCATACGTTTTACGGTATAGGTTTGTGGATGGGTGCGCTGCTGAAGCAGCTCTTCCTGCTCCGGGGTGATGGGCCCGAGCACATCAGCCATGGCGGCGTAGCTTTCGTTTTTTGTGCCCATCAGTACCACCGCATGGGTGCTTCCGTCGAAAATGCCCGTGCATTGATAAGTGACTCCGGGCAGATCGCCGTATTCGAATTCACCTTCTGCACCGTAGAAACCGGGGGTATCATATTTAATCCAGCGGAGTTCTCCCTGAGGGTAAGCGCCCGCACTGCCGCCGGAAAAATTCGTGCACAGTTCCATAAAATTCACAAGGGTTCTGCGGCAGAGCGTTTGCTCATCGTCCTCGGGATAGGCGGCCCGAACCTCTTCTTTCATAATGGAAATATCCGCCAGATGGTATTGCCACTCTCCCGTGGAGCTGGAGTAATGCAGCTGCGTCTTGTTTTTCCAGCCGAAGAAGGAGGGAAAGTCCTCATAGCGGTCGCTAGGCAGAAGGTCCTGATCCCAGGCCATGGAATTAGGGGCCTTAACCATAGAAAAAACGATGTTTCCATACCGGGAGAGGAAAAAATCGAAATACTGCGAAAAGTCTTCGGTCTGGGCGGATGCAGCCAGCGCAGGCAGGATCAGGCACAGGCACAGGCACAGGAGCAGGGCTAGGATTTTCTTCATGCGTTGCGGGCTCCTTTCGGAAAGGTAGAATAATATGGAAACGTTTTGGAAGCAGATATTCCTGCAAATCATCTGTATATTTGAAAACCGCCTTTTTGAGGCGGTTTTCAAATATGCAATACGGCTGCTTATTCAACTTCTGGTTGACTGGGAAGCAGATTTTTTTGATAAGGAATGATAGATGAAGCGGTTATTCTCCGCAGTAGCTACTGTTGATTCAATCAATTCGCCAAAACCGTAGGAAAAGAATGCGCCGATCCACGAACCAAGGCAGCCAACAACAAGGACAATAAGTCCCGACAAAAAGCTGGAAGGAGCGCTGGAACGGTAAGAATAGCTGTAACGATTGTTTCCATAGTAATCGTAAGGTCTGGAGGATTCAGAGCCTCCGATCCAGATAATCAGAGCTAAAATAATCGAAACGATGATGCCAATCCAGCAAATAACTTTTGAAAGGGTCTTGATTTTACCGCCAATATTATTCCACATAATTTTTCCCTCTTTATTGCGTGATATCAAAAATCATTTGTTTATATGCTTTTCGATTTGTGTTGTATAGTACTGGTTCTGCTGCGAAGCCTCGATCAGTTCTCCCAAACCGTAGGTGAAAAAGGAACCGACCCAGGAGAGCAGGAACCCAATACCCAATACAAGAAGACCAGTCAAAATGAACAAGAAATTGGGTTCGGGTGAATAACCATAGCCGTAGTAAGAACTGGAGTAAGAACTTATGGTTTTGAAGCCAGCAACCCATATGAGTATTGCCGAAATAGCTGAAGCAATAATTCCGATCCAGCAGATGATCTTGGCAAGCATTTTGATTTTTCCACCAATATTGTTGAACATAAAGAACCCCCCAGATGAAATTGTGATTTTATTAAATTATACCAAAATAATACAGAAAGTCAATGGAAACAACAAAATTGCTGTATTTTTTTCTGTTCGCACAAAAAATCCGCCCTTTCAGGGCGGATAAGCGGGGCTTAATGACTGGAATCCCCGCAGTTTGTGCATTTCGTATTGATAGAAGGATTCTTCGTCCCGCATGCTTTGCAAGTCCAGCCAACGGGGCCGGAATTTGGCTTGGGAGAAGAGCCTGCCATGCCCGGCGTTGCATTTTCGAGTTTTTCCAGTTTTCTGGCATTCTGTTCTGCATAGGCACGGGCGTAAGCAGCATCATCTATCAGCTGACCAAAGCCTACCATAAGCAGGCTGCTGAGGGCAAGGCAGGGGAGCAGGATCAGACCCAAGACCCACAGCTGTTGTCCTGCATAAGCTGCATTACCTGCATTTTCGAGGCTGGAACTATAGGCGCCACCGTTTACGGTTGCGTATTCCATGTAATCGGCATTCTCTGAATGAGCAGAAGCGCCGACGATGATCATGATAACACTGGCAATGATTCCGATTACCAAGAGGACGATAGCAATTTTTTTGATTAAAGTACCAATAGTCATGTTCATCCCTCCATCTGTCTGTGAAAACGTATTTGCGCAATAAATGCCGATTTGATGGGATTTGCAGAATCAGCTGTTTTCTGCTGTCTCGGTACCCAGAACCTCAAATCTGGTTCCGCAGTTCCAGCAAATCCTTCGACCGGCGATGTTTTTGGTCTGACATTTCGGGCATACGATATGCGAACCGCCACTGGCATCTGCAACCATTATCACCACAGCAGGATCTGCTGTCTTTTTGCAATGAGGGCAGGGGTTTTCGGAGATTTGATTTCCGCAGTCCGGGCATGCCCAGCTATGAGTCATCGTATTGCGGGTGGGAGCGATGGTAGGTTGTGCATTTGCTTCTTCAGGATGTTTGTCAGCTGTGTCCTTTGGCAAGCTTTTTGCGATGCTTTCAAGCTTCCGTACGGCTTTGGTTGCCTGATCCGCCGCTTCGCCAATGGCGTAATAGAACTGGGCATTGAGCCAGGAAAGCAGGGAACCGAAAACGATCACCAGTAATCCCCAGATAAAGCCAAGCTCTGTAGTCCAAAGAATGATTCCCACGATGCCGGAAAGAATGATCCCGCACCAGCAAAGAAAAGTCGCCTGTGTTTTCACCTTGCTGCCAATGTTGTCAAACATGATGGTTTTCCTCCTTTTTCAAGAAAAGCAGTGCGGTTGTTTTCAATGCCGATTATGCCTAGGGGGAAAGCTATACCGTACTTTTTTTCCTTATGGATATTTTATCAGAACAAGAACGAAAACGCAAGTGCATAATAAGAGCGTGCGTCTTCCTATGTTGGCAGGATGATGTGCACAATACGGTAAAATAGCCAACAAAAAGGAACCCCATCCTTCCGGACAGGGTTCCTGAGGCTGCAATATATGCACTTTCAAGAAAAATTACTTGGAAGCTTCCTCGATGGCAACAGCCACAGCAACGGTAGCGCCAACCATGGGGTTGTTGCCCATGCCGATGAGGCCCATCATTTCCACGTGAGCGGGAACGGAGCTGGAACCGGCGAACTGAGCGTCGCTGTGCATACGGCCCATGGTGTCGGTCATGCCGTAGGAGGCGGGGCCGGCGGCCATGTTGTCGGGGTGCAGGGTACGGCCAGTGCCGCCGCCGGAAGCCACGGAGAAGTACTTCTTGCCGTTCTCCACAGCCCACTTCTTGTAGGTGCCGGCAACGGGATGCTGGAAGCGGGTGGGGTTGGTGGAGTTACCGGTGATGGAAACGTCCACGTCTTCCAGACGCATGATGGCAACGCCCTCGGTGACGTCGTCGGCGCCGTAGCAGCGAACCTTGGCCTTTTCGCCATCAGAGTAGGGGGTTTCCTTGACGATCTTCACTTCGCCGGTGGAGTAATCCATCTGGGTCTGCACATAGGTGAAGCCGTTGATGCGGCTGATGATGTAAGCAGCATCCTTGCCCAGACCGTTCAGGATAACACGCAGGGGCTCCTTGCGAACCTTGTTGGCGGTGCGGGCGATACCGATGGCGCCCTCAGCAGCAGCAAAGCTCTCGTGGCCAGCCAGGAAAGCGAAGCACTTGGTGGATTCGCTCAGCAGCATGGCGCCCAGGTTGCCGTGGCCCAGACCAACAGCACGCTGGTCGGCAACGGAGCCGGGGATGCAGAATGCCTGCAGGCCTTCGCCGATAGCCTTGGCAGCGTCGGCAGCGGTCTTGCAGCCCTTCTTGATGGCGATAGCAGCGCCCAGAATGTAGGCCCAAACAGCGTTTTCAAAAGCGATGGGCTGAACGCCGCGAACGATGGAATCAACATCCACGCCGTAGTCCTTTACGAACTGAGCGGCCTGGTCCAGATCGGTAAGACCATACTCGGCAAGAACCTTGTTGATCTTTTCGATTCTTCTCTCGTATCCTTCAAAAGTAGCCATTTCTACTCACCTCTTATCAAATTCGGATTACTGATGACGGGGATCGATGTATTCCACAGCCTCGGCGAAGCGGCCGTAGGTGCCGACGTTCTTCTCGTAGGCTTCCTTGGGGTCAACGCCCTTCTTGATGGCTTCCATCATCTTTCCAAGGTGTACGAACTGATAGCCGATGACTTCGTGGTCCTTGTCCAGACCGATCTTCAGAACGTAGCCTTCAGCCATTTCCAGGTAACGAACGCCCTTCTTCAGGGTGCCGTACATGGTACCAATCTGGCTGCGCAGGCCCTTGCCAAGGTCTTCCAGACCGGCGCCGATGGACAGGCCGTCCTCGGAGAAAGCGCTCTGGGTGCGGCCGTACACGATCTGCAGGAACAGTTCCCGCATGGCGGTGTTGATGGCGTCGCAAACCAGGTCGGTGTTCAGGGCTTCCAGAATGGTCTTGCCGGGCAGGATTTCAGCGGCCATAGCGGCGGAGTGGGTCATACCGGAGCAGCCCAGGGTTTCTACCAGAGCTTCCTGGATGATACCTTCCTTAACGTTCAGGCTCAGCTTGCAGGCGCCCTGCTGAGGTGCGCACCAGCCTACACCATGGGTGAAACCGCTGATGTCCTTGATCTCGCGGCTCTGAACCCACTTGCCCTCTTCGGGAATGGGGGCGGGGCCGTGATTAGGTCCCTTCTTGACGCATACCATTTCCTCGACTTCTCTTGAATATTGCATGATTGTATCCTCCTTATCCAACATTGTCTGTGATGCGGACACATACAAACGTAGTATAGCACATTTTCCCAAAAGTAAAAAGTACCCAGCGCAATTTTTGTGGTATATTTTGCAAGAGGATTGCAAAACCTGTTTTGCATTGAAAAAGTAAGCGTTATGATGTATAATTTCAGTGGATTTCCGCAAGGAAAATTGTTGTGAAAAAAGGAGAAAATAATCTATGAGCCGTTTGGGAGATCTTTTGCATACCGAGCGTCTGCGCCGGAATATGACCCTGAAGCAGGTGGCCAAGCTGGGCGGCGTCAGCGAAGGATATCTGAAGGACGTGGAAGCCGGCACCCGCATCATTCAGGACGACCAGGCCCGCCGTATTCTGAAGAAAATGGGCCTTACCGAGCACAACGAAGTTGGCTTCAGCCTGGAAGACATTGCCGCAACGGTTGATCTGAATACCGCCGCCCCCAAGGCTGCTCCCGCAAAACGCCGGGAGGAAAGCGAAAAGGTTTATTCCACCGGCAGCGATGAGGACAAAAAGACTGTTACCGGCAGCGTGTGGCTGGATGCGCTCAGCAGTGTGCTGAAGCGAGTTCCCGTTTATAACGCCGTAATGAAGGAAGTGGATCATCGCCTGATGCCCATTCTGGACGGCAAGATCGAAGGCGCTGCTCCAGACAAGGTGTTCTTCGTCTCCGCCCCGGACGACAGCATGCGGGGTTTCCGCATCATGCGGGAGGATTATTGCTTTGTGGTGCCTTCTGCCAGCCCCATTGACGGAGCCATCATGCTGGTGGAACAGGACGGCCGCAGGAATCTCCGCAAGATCAAGAAGCTGGATGCAATGAACGTTCTTTTGCAGAGCTACGACCGGGAATACCAGAGCGACGTGTGCTCCCTGCCGGATGTTACCTTTATTGGAAGGGTGACCAAGGTGGAATTCAGCCTATGATGAAACGAAAGGGAGGATGAAAGATGCGCAAGGACAGGCCTGCCTTTATAAGTACCCTTAAGGAGTACGCATGGCTTACAGCCGCCACACTGCTGATGGCTGTGGGTATCGTGTTTTTCAAGTTTCCCAATCATTTTTCTACCGGCGGTGTCAGCGGCCTTTCCATCATCCTGGGGCACTATTTTCCCGGGATGTCACCAGGTACGTTTGTGTTCATCATCAATCAGGCATTGCTCCTGCTGGGCTTTGCGGTGTTCGGGAAATCCTTTGGTTTCAAAACGGCTTATGTGAGCCTGCTGATGTCCGGCGTTATCTGGGCGCTGGAGCGTATCTTTCCGCTGACAGCTCCCCTTACCGATCAGCCTCTTCTGGAGCTGATCTTTGCCGTAGCCCTTCCTGCCATCGGCAGCGCCATCATGTTCAATATGCAGGCTTCCAGCGGCGGTACAGATATTGTGGCCATGATCCTCAAAAAGAAGACCAATATCAACATCGGCCAATGCCTTTTGTTTGTTGATTTTTCCATCACCCTGATGGCCACTGTGGCCTTCGGCGTGGAAACCGGTCTGTTCAGTATCCTGGGCCTTGGGCTCAAGTCTGTTCTGGTGGATATGGTGCTGGAAAACATTGCAGTGCATAAGTATTTCCAGATCATTACCACAAAGCCGGATCCCATTATCACCTTCATAGTGGAGGAACTTCACCGGGGCGCCACCCGCATGGAAGGCGAGGGTGCCTTCACCCATGAGGACAAAACCGTGTTGCTTACGGCTGTAAACCGCTCCCAGGCAGTTCGGCTGAGGCAATACGCCAAGCAGGTGGATCCCTCCTGCTTCATTCTCATTACCAATACCACGGAGATCATCGGAAAGGGATTCCGGGGGGTAATGTGAAGTGGTTTTCCATTAGCAGCAAAAAACAGAACCCACAAGCATTCTTGCTTGTGGGTTCTTTGTATACACGCTTATTTCTTTGCGTTCTTGATCTCTCCCCACAGGGCTTCGTAGAAGGAGATGAAGTCCTGAATGCTGTGGAAGTACTCGCAGTTGGCAAGGCTTTCAGCGGGAGGATTCATGGTGGTGTTGTTGATGTAATCTTCGCCCATCAGCTCGATGGCGCCGCTGTTGGGGGAGGAGTACCAGATCTCTTCGCAGTTCTTCTGGGCAATGTCGGGGCGGCAGAGGAAGTTGATGAAGATCTCGGCGTTTTCCTTGTTCTTGGCAGTGGAGGGGATGACCATGCAGTCCACCCAAATGTTGCTGCCTTCCTTGGGGATGGCGTAAGCCAGATCGGGGTTGAGGTCGATTGCGTACTGGGCGTCGCCACTCCATACCACAGCCAGAGCAGCTTCGTTGTTGACCATCTTGTCCTTGGTTTCATCTACCTGATAGGCCTTAACAACGCCGGACAGCTTCTGTTCCACCAGCTTTGCCTTGGCTTCTTCCAGCTGATGTGCTTCGCGGGTATTCATGGAGTAACCCAGATACTTCAGCGTGATGCCCAGGGTATCACGGATGGAGTCCAGCATGAAGACGTTGTTTTCATACTTGGTATCCCACAGGATGCCCCAGCTTTCCACAGGCTCGGTAACCATCTTGGTGTTGTAGAGGATACCCACGGTGCCCCACATGTAGGGTACGGAATGCTTGTTGCCGGGGTCGTAGTCGGGGTTTACCAGCTCGGGCAGAGTGTACTGCATATTGGGCACATTATCGTAGTTGATCTCTGCAAGCAGGCCTTCTGCCATCAGCTGCTCCACGCAGTATTCGGAGGGGAAGATGACGTCGTATGCGCCGGGGTTGGCACGAACCTGCACCATCATGTCTTCGTTGGTGGTGAAGTTCATGTAGTTTACATGAATGCCGGTTTCCTGTTCAAACTGCTCCAGAACGGACTCGTCAATATAGTCCTCCCAGTTGTAAACGTTTACCACTTTTTTCTGCGGCTGAGAACCGCAGGAGGTAAGGGAAACAACCATGACCAGGGAAAGGAGAATGGCAAGAAGCTTCTTCATTTCGGTACCTCCAAAAGTTGATTGATATTTTGTCACGCCTTGCTTTCAGCAGTACGGCGGTTGACGATGATCAGCAGCACCAGCAGCGCCACAAACATAATTGTGCTCAGGGCGTACAGGGTGGGGTCGATGCCGATGCGGGCCTTGGAATAAATCAGTGTGGACAGATTCTGCACCATGGGGCTGGTGGTGAAATAGCTGATGGTGAAATCGTCCAGGGAAAGCGTGAAGCTGAGCATTGCGCCGGTGATGATGCCTTGCTTTACTTCCGGGATAATGACATGGGTCAGGGCATAGAAGGGGGAAGCGCCCAGATCCAGCGCAGCCTCGTAGCTGTGCTTGTTCATCTGTTTCAGCTTTGGCATCACCGAAAGGATGACGTAGGGTGTGTTGAAGGTGATGTGCGCCATGACCATGGTCACAAAACCACGCTCCACCTTGGTGAACAGGAACAGAAGCATCAGGCTGATACCGGTTACGATATCCGGCATGGTCATGGGAATGTTGGTGATGGTCATCATCCAGGCCTGAGGCCGTTTTTTCATGCTGTAAATGCCGATGGCGGCCAGGGTACCCAGAATGGTAGCCACCACAGCAGCGATAACTGCCACCAGAATGGTCACCTGCAGGGCCTGCATAATGCCACGGTCCTGAAACAGTTCGCTGTACCAACGGAAGGAGAAACCCTCCCACTTGGCACGGCTCTTACCTGCATTGAAGGAAAGGAACATCATAACCACAATGGGCATGTAGAGGAAGAGAAGGATCAGGCCAAGGTACAGCTTTTTATACCACAGATGGGGCTTTTTCATGCAATACCGCCTCCTTCGCCTTCGGGGTCAGCCTTGCGCAGGATGCCGAGGCTCAGAAGAATCAGAACCATCATGATCATGCTCAGGGCGCTGCCTACGTTCCAGTTGCCTTCGGTCAGGAATTTGCTTTCGATAAGGTCGCCAAACATCATGGTGTTGCCGCCGCCCAGGATGCGGGGGATAAAGAAGGTGGTAACGGAGGGCATGAACACCATGGTAATGCCGCTGATCACTCCGGGCAGGCTCAGGGGAGCAGTGACCCGGGTAAAGGTGCGCCATTCATTGCAGCCCAGATCTTGTGCTGCTTCGCCCAGCTTGGGATCCAGCTTGCTCAGACTGGTGTAGATGGGGAACACCATGAAGGGCAGGAAGTTGTATACCATGCCCAGCAACACCGCCGAGGAATTGTACATCAGCTGTACGCCGTCAAAGCCAAGCCATTTCAGGAAGGTGTTGATGAGGCCGTTGTCCTCCAGAAGGCTCATCCAGGCGATGGTGCGCAGAAGGAAATTCATCCACATGGGAATGATGAACAGCACCACGATGGTTGCGCCGATCTTCATGTGCTTATCCGCCATGAACAGGGCGGCGGGGTAGCCCAGCAGGAGGCAGATCAGCGTGCAGAGGAAGGCCATCCACAGGGAGTATAGCAACGTGTCCACGTTGACCGTGCCCCGGGTGATGTAGCTGGCATACTCCTCGCTCATGTTTGCGTACATCTGGTTTTTGGCGTGGTTGCTGTCCCAGAAATGGCGGAAGTTGTCCAAGGTGAAAGCACCGTTTGCATCGGTAAAGGCGTAGTATGCTACCAGAATGCAGGGCACCACGGTGAAAATAATCATCCACAGGGTATAGGGCGAAGCGAAAAGGCTGCGCTTTACGCCATGATTGCGGCGGATGGAAAGAACGATGAGGCCTGCGAATACTGCAAGGCCCACGCCCATCATTACCCATGCCCACCAGGGGAGAGAAACATTATACACTTTCCTCTGCCTCCTCTTCCGGCGCTGCTTCATCCATGGGGTGCATGATGTGGATGTTGTAGGGTACGATGCTGATGCCCACCCGGGAACCCTGGGGCTGCATCACGGTGGAATGCACCTTGAGGACGGTATCGCCGGTATCGATCATCATCTCGTAGTGCACGCCCTTGAAAAGTACGCTCTGTACGGTGCCGGTCAACTGGCCGATGTCCTCGCCCACGATCATGATATCCTCAGGACGGATGACCACGTCTACGGGTACATTCTCGCCAAAACCGGAGTCCACACAGGGGAAGTTAACACCACAGAAGTTGACCAGCTCGTCCTCCATCATGGTGCCCCGGAGGATATTGCTCTCGCCGATGAAGTCTGCAACGAAAGCATTGGCGGGTTCGTCATAAATGCGCTTGGGGTCGCCGATCTGCAGGATGTTGCCGTCACGCATAACCACAACGGTATCGCT
Organism: Clostridiales bacterium; assembly: GCA_015056145.1. Classification (GTDB taxonomy): domain Bacteria; phylum Bacillota; class Clostridia; order Christensenellales; family Aristaeellaceae; genus Limiplasma. The sequence goes on along the minus strand of SVGY01000001.1, from coordinate 251,185 downwards.
CATGGTCAGGGCTTCTTCCTGGTCGTGGGTAACATAGATAAAGGTGATGCCCAGCTGCTGCTGCATGCTCTTAAGCTCCAGCTGCATTTCCTTGCGCAGCTTCAGGTCCAGGGCGCCCAGGGGTTCGTCCAGCAGAAGAACTTCCGGCTCGTTGACCAGAGCCCGGGCGATGGCGATGCGCTGCTGCTGGCCGCCGGAAAGCTGATCCACGCTGCGCTTGCCGTAACCCTTGAGGTTCACCAGCTCCAGCATGCGATCCACCTTTTTGTCGATCTCCTTGCGGCTGAGTTTCTTCATATCGCTGACTTCGGCCGTTTTTTTGCCGAAAAGTTTCTGCTTCAGGGAAGCATTGGCGATTTTGTGATTCTTCACATTCAGGCCGAAAGCGATGTTGTCCCGCACGTTCAGGTGGGGGAACAGGGCATATTTCTGGAACACGGTGTTCACCTGGCGCTTGTAGGGGGGGATGGCGGTTATATCCTGACCTTCAAAGTACACCGTACCGGTGGTGGGGTATTCAAAGCCGCCGATGATTCGCAGGGTGGTGGTTTTGCCGCAGCCGCTGGGGCCCAGCAGAGTCACGAATTCCTTCTTGCGCACATAGAGGTTGATGTTGTTGAGTACCGTGGTTCCGTCATATTCCTTGGAAATATTGCTCAGATCAATGAGGTGTTCCTGTTCCATCATGGCGGGTTATCTCCTTTATATATGATGAAGGTGAATAAGTACGGGATTTATCAGAAGCTGGGAGGATTGGAGATCCACAATAGGGATGCGGGCACGCTGCCGGTGTTTTCCAGGTAATGGGTGGTCTGGGGGTGCAGGCAGAAGCTGGAGCCCTTGCGGATACGGTATTTGCGGCTTCCGGCGTGCAGAGTGAGGCTGCCCTTGAGTACATAACCGAATTCCTCGCCCTCGGAGGGGGGTAACTCGGTGGAGCATGCGCCGGGCTTCAGTTCCAGCAGGATGGGTTCCATGCTGTTGCGCTGGGCGGCGGGCACCAGCCAGGTGATTTTGAGGTCGTCCTCTTCCTTTTCAAACATGTCCTGAGGGGAGTAGACCACCTTTTCGTTGGTGTCCCCTGCGAAGAATTCCTTCAGGCTGGAGCCCAGGCATTCCAACAGGTCCGTCAGGGTGGCGATGGAGGGGGAGGCCAGGTCTCGCTCCACCTGAGAGATGAAACCCTTGCTCAGCTCGCAACGGTCTGCCAGCTCCTCCTGGGTAAGATTGCGCTGTATGCGAAGTTCTTTTAGCTTTTCGCCAATCTTCAATGCATCCCCCTCATTTCTTTTCAAAGTGATTTTTCAGGATGGAAAGTTTAGAAATAGTAAACTTTCAAAACAGTATGTATTTAACCATAACCCCATGTGTATGTCAATAGTTTCCGTGCGAAAATTTGCTGAATAAACAAGGCGGGATTTTGGCGAAAACCCTTGCCATACAACAAAAACGGAACCTTTCATCCGAAAGGCTCCGCATAGAAAATACATTCCAAGTTCAATTTTACTAAGAAAAAAAGTTAGTTTTGCAGTGCTCCTGCCGCTCCTGTACCAAGGGCGTTCAGCTGGGACTGAATCCGCTCGAGGGTGGCGTAATTCAGGGGAGAAATGCGGGCTTTGAGAAGCTCTTCCAGGGTTTCCCGGGCTTTTTCCGTGTTGCCAGCCTCGATATCGTAAAGGGCAAGGAAATAGCGGGTATCAATCTGGCTGGGCTTGAGCTTGATGGCCTGATCGAAATATTTTTTGGCGGTTTCCTTGTCGCCCTTCAGGCGGTAGTAGGCCTGACCCAGGTTATCCAGCGTGACGGCGTCTTCCTCGTCGTATTCCAGCGCCTTGAGGTTGTATTCCAGTGCCTTGTCAAAATCGCCGTGTTCCACATAGAGGTAGCCCAGAGTTTCGTACACAAGGCCGCTTTCGCCCTTGGCATGTTGTTTTTCCAGAAACTCGATGGCTTTGTCCTCTTCGCCCAGGCGGTAAATGGCGGCAGCATAGTTTACATACAGGCTGATTTTCTGCTCGGGCTTCATGGGGTACCGCTGAATCTTTACCAGCAGTTCCCGGGCTTTGGTATATTCGCCCAAACGCAAAAGCAAAAGGGAGTACCCCAGAAGGATCTGGACATCCTTCAGGTCTTCATTGACGCATTCTTCGTAGAGCTTGAGAGCTTCTTCGATGCGGCCCTCATGATGGGCTTTGTGAGCTTTGCGGGCTTTGAAGGTGGTAGACAGGGACATGAAACGATCTCCTTCCCAAAATACAGGTTAGATTGACTGCGAACTGCGGCTCAGCTTGCGCCGCAAACGCTCATAACGGTATTGTAACGCATTTTTCCTTTCTTGTACAGCCTCCCCCTGCCGAAGGGAGGGCTCTGCCAGATACAAAAGAGCCTGGCGGGTATAGCTGAGGGCTTTGCTGATATCCCGAAGCTGGTGCTCGTACAGCTTTGCCAGGGCCTCGCAGGCATAAACCCGGTCGTTGCCTTCACGGAGCATGGTTTCCAGCAGGAGAACGGAAGAGTGGTAATTGCCATCCTGCTTTTCCAGGCGGGATAAGGCTTTGAAGGCATCGCCCTGTATGGCGCTGCCGGAGCAGAGGCGGTACAGATGGGCGGTTTTCTGCCGTTGACCCTGTTTTTCCAGCGAACGGGCCCAGGAAAACAAATCTTCCTTTTCTTCCATGCTTTCCGGCTGCTGAACTTGATTGAGCAGGAAGAAAAACAACTGCGCCAGCGAGATAATATCCTGCTTGTTGTGGTTAAGGATGCCCTGAAGGGGTTCAAAGTTTCCGTCCTTCAGGTATTGGAAATAGGTCTGGGGCACAAGGTACCCCGGCAGGTCGTCCTCTCGCTGCACGCCAAGGAGCTGGGTTTCCAAATTGCCCAGATTGCATTGCCGGAGTCGCAGCTTCCATATGCGCCTTGCAGGATAGAGTACATCTGCATGGCTTTCTGGAATGCAGTCGTCCTTAAGGCGGTTCATCAGGAAGCGGCTGCGGATCAGCGGTACGTCGAAGGTTTTGCCGTTAAAGCTGCACAGTACGGGAAAACGCCGGAAGCGTGATGCCAGCAGGGCAAGCATTTCCGGCTCTTCGGGATAGTCGTGCATGAGCATCTGCTCCACCACAAAGCCGGAAGGAGTGAAATACCCAAGCCCCAGCTGGAAAGCCACTGTGCCCACGCCGCCGGAAAGACCGGTGGTTTCCGTATCGAAAAACAGGATGTCCTCAGGCGATACATTATCAGGAAAATCGCCGCCAAAAACCTGCCGGAGCAGCCCGGAAGCGAGACAGTCCCTATCTGGAAAAAGGGACACCGGAAAAATGTCTTCTTTATGGTAGAAACTTGTGGTGGATTCCCGGGTTTTTTGTGCGGCAGGCGCCGGTTTGGCGGGAGCCGCATCCATCATGCGCAGCTTGTTTAAAAGTCCTGCCATTGGCCAAGCAACTCCTTCAGCACAGCTTCGGCGGCAGCCTTGCCGCCTGCACCCACCTCCACCACCGGGCCCACGCAGCTGGGGCAGCCTTCCCCGCAACCGCACTGGGCAAGCACCTGCAAAGCCTGCTCCAGAAGCAATTCCTGCATGGAGAAAGCCTTTTCGCTCAGCCCCACACCGCCGGGGAAAGAATCGTAAAGGAAGATGGTGGGCTTATCGGTAATGGGCGCTTTTACCTGGTACACCACACGGATGTCCCGGGGGGAGCACATCAGATAAAGCGGCGCTACAATGCCAAGCAGATTGGCAACACCCACCAGCGCCCCCTGCAGTTCGTCGTTGGAATAGCGTGCCGCCAGCGAATCGGGAATGGTCCACCACATGCCCACGGTGTGCATGTCGGTCTGAGGCAGCATAACCTGGCCAAAACCAAGATTTTCGTGGGTATCCAGCTTCATTTTTTTGAATATCTTCACAATGGTGCTCACCCGGAGCTCGCCCAGGGTAACGCCAACGCCGCTTTTGGTCTGTCGGGTTTCAAGATCATCCAGAATGTGCAGACTCACGTTCATGTCTGCGTCGGTGTAGTAGTCCACATCCACGGCCCGGATGAAGGCCTTGCATGCATCGAAATCCAGCTTTTCCACCTGATACTGACGGGCTTCGTGCATGTAGATGGCATTTTCGTGCAGCAGCATGGGCACGGTAAAGCGGTCCATCTCGCCGATAACACGGTGATGAGCAGGGTTGGTGATGTCGATGATAACAAAGTTTTCACTGGTGGCGCTGCGCAGGGAGATCTCTCCGGAAGGAAGATCTTCCTCCATCCAGTAGTACTTTCCGTTCAAATGGCGCAGGATGTTGTTTTCTGTCAGATATTCGAGGCACTCGGCAGTATCTGCCATGCCGCCGAAGGTTTCACCGTCCTGGAAAGGCAGCTCGTAAGCGGAGCATTTCAGGTGGGAAAGAAGGATATAGAGGTTGTTGGGGGCCACCAGTGCATTTTCCGGCGATGCACCGAAGAAATAGTCCGGGTGTTCGATGATGTACTGATCCAGGGCCGCAGAAGAAGCCACCAGAAAGGTAACGGCGGTATCCTTGCGCCGCCCGGCACGTCCGGCCTGCTGCCAGGTGGAAGCAATGGTGCCGGGATAACCGCAGAGAATGCAGGCATTCAGGCTGCCGATGTCAATGCCCAGCTCCAGCGCATTGGTGGATACTACCATGTCCACCTCGCCTGCCCGGAGGCCTTTTTCAATCTCCCGGCGTTCACTGGGCAGGTAACCGCCCCGGTACCCTCGGACTCTTGGCGAGAAGCCGTATGCATCCTTCACCGAATCCTTCAGTCGCCTGGTAAGCACCTCCACCTGTACCCGGCTTTTGGCAAAAAGAATGGTGGGGATCTGGTTGCTCATCAGTGTTTGGGCAAGGGAAAGAGCCTCGTTTACCACGCCCTTGCGGATGCCCAGCTGCTTATTGACCACCGGCGGATTGTAGAAAATAAAGTGCCTTTCGCCCATGGGCGCTCCGTTTTCGGTAATGGGGGTGATGGTGCGCCCGGTCAGGGACTGAGCCAGCTCCACCGGATTCTGAATGGTGGCGCTGCACAGGATGAACCGGGGATGGCTGCCGTAAAAGGCGCAAAGACGCATGAGCCTGCGCAGCACGTTGGCCAGATGGGAACCGAATACACCCCGGTAGGTGTGGATCTCGTCGATGACGATGTATTCCAGGTTTTCAAACAATTTCACCCATTTGGTGTGATGGGGCAGCATATTGGCGTGGAGCATATCCGGGTTGGTAACAACGATGTGTCCTGCCTGACGGATCGCTTTGCGGGCGACGGCCTGAGTGTCGCCGTCGTAGGTGTAGGCCTTGATATCCATGTCCAGATCGGTGATCATCTGGTAAAGGCCGCTGACCTGGTCGGCGCTGAGGGCTTTGGTGGGGAATAGGTACAGCGCCCGTGCATCCGGGTTTTTCAGAATGGCGCTGAGCACAGGCAGGTTATAGCAGAGGGTTTTGCCGCTGGCAGTGGGGGTAACCACCACGAAATCCTTTTTCTCTTCAGCCAGCCGGAAACTTTCCGCCTGATGGGTATACAGCCGGAAGATACCTTTTTTTTGAAGCACTTTCTGAATGCGTTCATCCATGGAAACAGGAAAATCCGCATAGCTGCCATCGGAGGCGGGAAGGGTACGCCAATGGGTAACGCAGTCCATAAAGGAACGGTTTTGCCGGAGGGAGTTCAGCAGTTGATCCAGATTCATGGTAAAACCTCGTTTCTGTATGAAATACGCCGCCATAAACATGCGAACAAATGTGCGCTAAATTCATTATAGCAGGGCCTGCTTTTCAGCGCAAGAGGGGCGAAAGAAAAGATATGGTATCCATTGTGAAAATGGAATGAACACTGTCTTTTTTACAGGTTGTATGATATAATCCGGTGTTGCCGGTATTCTGCGCCGGACAAGAAGAAAAAGTAGCGTGATGCAAAATGAACGAAAACCGTGAACTCAGCCTGAAACCCAACCGGGAAGAGCTGGGCGGAAATCTTGATACGGGCCTTTTGAAGGTGCTTGCGCTGGTGTTTATGCTCACCGATCACATCGGCGCAAAAATTCTGCCCGGTGTCAACGAGCTGCGCATTCTGGGCCGCATTGCCCTGCCGCTGTATGCCTGGTGCCTTGTTGTGGGCAATGTGAAGACCCGCCACCCCTTCGAGTACTGTCTGCGCCTTTTCTGCCTTGCAGTTATTTCCCAGCCTATCTATATGATGGCAATGGATCATCCCTGGAACTATTTCAGTATTCTGTTCCTTTTGTTCATTGCCACCCTTGCCATTCAGGGCATCCGCTGGGGCAAATACCTTAGCCAGATCTGGGCTCCGGTGCTTTGCTATGGGCTGATCTATGTGTTGGATGTGCATCTGGGCATCGATATTGATTACGGCTGGAAAGGCCTTACCTTTATCCTGCTGCTCTATCTGGCCCGTAAGACCCCGGGCGGCCTTGCGGCCACCTTCTTTGCCTTCTGCCTTTTCTGGGGCGGCAATAGCAGTATCACCACCCTTTTTGGTGTGAAACTCACTTTCCTCAGGATGCGGGGCATTGGCGATATGCTCAAGCCGATCTTCCGCCGGCAGGCCATGGCCCTTCTGGCCCTGCCGCTGATCCTCATTCCCACAAAGAGTGGCCTCAAGCTGCCCAAGTGGCTGGGCTATGCCATTTATCCCCTGCACCTGCTGGTCATCATGGCGCTGAGGATGATCATTGCGGGAGTGCCAGTGGAGCATTTCCTGAAATGGTTCCACTGAGCGGCTTTCAGGCAAGCAGGCACGGAACAGGTATGAGGACCGTTTTGCTGGTTCAGGCTTTTTTATAAGGCCTGCAAGCTTAACCACAATAAAGGAAGTAATACGCCGATGCATTTTGTGAAGGCCAAAGGGATTCTTTCCGCAACCAACGGAATGAACCTGTACAGGGGCTGCACCCATGGCTGCATCTACTGCGACTCACGGAGCGTCTGTTACCAAATGCAGCATGATTTTGAGGATGTGGAAGTAAAAGAAAATGCGCCTGAGCTGCTCATGGAAGCCCTGCGACGCAAGAGGCAGAAATGTATCATCGGCACGGGTTCCATGTCAGACCCCTACATTCCGCAGGAAGAAGAGTTGCAGCTGACCCGCCGTGCGCTGACCATCATCCGGGATATGGGGTTCGGGCTGGCCATCCAGACCAAGTCCGACCGAATTCTCCGGGATATGGATCTGCTGCGGGACATCAACAACCGGGTAAAATGCGTTGTGCAGATGACCCTGACTACCTGGGATGATAAGCTCTGCGCCATTCTGGAACCCAATGTGGCCAATACGCAGGCAAGGCTCAGGGTGCTTAAGGCAATGCAGCGGGAGGGCATCCCCACGGTGGTGTGGATGACTCCCATCCTGCCCTTCATCAACGACGGGGAAGACAACATTCGCAGCATTGTGGAAGCCTGTGCCGATGCAGGCGTTTACGGCATCATCCATTTCGGCATGGGCATGACGCTCCGTGAAGGGGACAGGGAGTACTATTACACAAAGCTGGATGAACACTTCCCCGGCCTCAGGCAGCGCTATGTCCGTACTTACGGCAACCGCTATGAGCTGTCCTGCCCTGGATGGAAACGCCTTGAGGAAGTGTTCTCAAGCCTTTGCGACAAGGCGGGAATCATCCACAATGAGGAACAGCTTTTTCAATGGATGCGCCAGATGCCGCAAACCGCACGGGCAGAGCAGATCAGCCTTTTTGACATGCTTTGAAGAAAACAAAGGAAAACCCGAAGGAGAAGGGCGTATTTCTTGACAATGTAATCAGTTGCTGTGTATAATTTTGCTGTATGTGCTTTTTTCATACATAGTTTGAACGAGGTGAAACCGATGCTGACCAACAGACCCAAGGGAATGAAGGATGTTCTGCCCCAGGAGAGCGCCCGCTGGCGTGCCGTGGAAAAGGAAATGCGGCTGGCTGCTTTGCTGGCAGGTTACAGGGAAATCCGTACCCCCGTACTGGAGCACACCGAGCTCTTCGCCCGCTCTGCCGGCGAAAGCAGCGATGTGGTTCGCAAAGAGATGTATACCTTTAAGGACAAGGGCGACCGCAGCGTTACCCTCAAGCCGGAGAGCACCGCCGGTACCGTGCGTGCATTTCTGGAAAGCGGCCTGTACGCACAGGCTCTGCCCCTTAAGATGTATTATGTAAATGCGCCCCATTTCCGCTATGAAGCGCCTCAGTCCGGCCGTCTCCGTGAACACCATCAGTTTGGTATGGAGTGCTTCGGCGCATCCCAGCCCTCTGCGGATGCGGAACTGATCGTGCTGGTGGTGCGTCTGTTGGAGCGCATTGGTCTGAAGAATTTGTCCGTCCGCATCAACTCCATTGGCTGCCCTGCCTGCCGCCCCACTTACCAGAAGAATTTCAAGGAATATCTGGAAGCAAAGAAGGACAAGCTGTGCAAGGCCTGCCAGGAGCGTATCGAGATCAACCCCATGCGCACGCTGGACTGCAAGGAGGAAAGCTGCAAGGCTGAACTCCGGGATGCTCCCGAAATGCTGGATAATCTCTGCGACGAATGCAAGGAACATTTTGAAAAGCTGAAGAATTACCTGGCTGCCGCAGGCATCGCCTACACCGTAGACCCCCGCATCGTCCGTGGCCTGGACTACTACACCAAGACCGTGTTTGAGATCATTACCGATACCGAAAACGGCGAGCTGACCGTGTGCGGTGGCGGCCGTTACGATGGTCTGGTGGAGCAGGTGGGCGGCCCCGCCATCCCCGCTGTGGGCTTTGGCATGGGCATTGAACGTGTGCTGATGCTTCTGGATGCACTGGACAAGGACAATCTGGACGTGGAGGACGAACGCCCCGAAGTGTTCGTGGCATGCCTGAATAAGTCCCTTTCGGAAAATGCATTCCTGTTGATGCAGTCTTTCCGCAATGTAGGTGTGCGGGCAGATATGGATCATCAGGGCCGCAGCCTGAAGGCTCAGTTCAAATATGCGGATAAGCTGGGCGCAAGGTATGTGGCGGTTCTGGGCGATGATGAAGTGGCCCGGGGCGTTGTGAAAATGCGCAACATGGAAACCCGGGACGAGTGGGAAATTTCGCTGGAAAGCGCCCCGCAGGATCTGGTCAGCAGGCTGAACTGATTTACATCCGCAACAGATTTGTGAATAATTCCCGGTTGGAATTGTAAATTTGCCCGATATCTGTTATACTAAGGATGTATGTGTGCCTTAGCCCGTCCGAGAAGGCTGCTTCCCGGGCAAAACAGGCATCTGGCCAAGGAAATACAGGAGGTGTCAAGTATGGCCCCTAAGAAGGATAATCTTCCCCTGACTCTGGAGCAGGACAACGAATCCACCGGTACCATCACTTACGCAAATGAAGTGATTGCTGTAATCGCAGGTGTGGCTGCAGCAGAGGTGGAAGGCGTAGCCGGTATGTGTGCCGCCAGCGGCATCGGCGAGGTTTTCTCCCGCAACTCCAAAAATGTTACCAAAGGCATCAAGGTGGAACTGGGCGCTGAAGAAGCTTCCGTGGACATCTACCTTATTATCGAGTACGGTACGCCCATCCAGACCGCTTGCCTCAACGTGCAGGACGGCGTGCGCAAGGCCATCGAAAATATGACTGGTCTTCATGTTGTGCGTGTGGACGTGCACGTTCAGGGTGTCAGCTTTGAGAAGGAAAACAAAGAAGCTATGGTAGGCCTGGAAAAGCTGAATGCTCCCGTGGAAGCAGCAAAGCCCGTGGCCCCCGTGGTCAACGAACCCGCTGAGCCCGCCTTCGAGGAACCTGCCGTGGAAGAAACCGCTGAGCAGATTTCCGGGGAAGAAGCATAATTTATTTCAATTCAATGAGCAATACCGGCCAAAGCGAATATTTTGCCTTGGTCCGGCATTGCTTTTTGTATGAATACTGAATAGGTCAGGAGGAATCACCAATGAGAGTGAAACTGTGGAATCGTTTTATCATTGCCATTACCGGACTTTTGCTGCTGGCAGCAGGCATCTTGGGCGCACTCTGCGCACTGGGTTTTACTCCCAGCTGGCTGGATCTTTCTTGGCTTGAGAGCGGGCTGGTGGTGTGGCAGCGCATCGTTCTTGGTGCGGTAAGCCTTGCGCTTGTTTTGCTGGGCGTGCATAACATCTGCATGCTTTTTGCCCGCAAGAATACCAAGGGTTTCATCACTCAGCGCACTGATTTTGGCAACATGAGCATTTCTATGAAGGCCCTGGATACCATGGCCCGTAAGTGCGTCAATCAGCATCAGGAGCTGCAAATCAAGTCCACCAAGATTTACCGTGTTAAGAACGGTATCGCAGTGCTTATCCGCCTTCTTCTGGACGCAGGCGTGAACATTCCCCTCACCGTAAGCGCTCTGCAGAAGCAGATTAAGCAGTATATCGTTTCCTGCAGCGGCGTGGATGTATACGAGGTGCAGGTGCTGGTGGAAACCAACCAGCCCAAGGAAAAGAAAAAGCATGAAAAGCAGCAGGAAATCGTTGTGGACAACCGCAAGCCTGATATTGAGCCTGAACCCGTGGTGATCGAAAAGGAAGTATCCGCTGAAGAAACCGCAGAAGAACTTGTGCAAGAAGTTGCCGAAACCGTTGCCCCGGTGGAGGAAGAGGCTCAGGAAGCCAAGCTGGTGGTGGAACGCAAGCTGGAAGATATCGCCGCCGAGCTTGACGAAGAAGTGGAAGCCGCAGCCGCCGAGCTGGAAAACGACGATCTTTTCGCTGGATTTGAAACTCTGGCCGGGGATGTTCCGGCAGAAGATATTCCTTCCGAAGAAAACGAGGAGGTTAAGGAATAATGGATAACAATAAGCGTTTTGAAGTAGGAACCCCCGCCTGTGGCCTGCTGTGCGCCGCACTGGGAATTGTACTGGCCCTTTGCCTGATTTTTCTTGGCTTCTGGAAAACTCTGCTGATCTTTGTGCTGGGCGGAGTGGGCTATTTCTGCGGCGCATGCAAAAACAAGTCTGAGCTTTTCAGGGCTACTATCGATCGTATCATTCCCAAAAAGGGTGAATAAATTTACGCAAGAGGAAACGGAGTGTAAAAAATGGCTCGTTCAATGGCCAGACGGGCTGCCATGCAGCTTTTGTACGAACGCCTGTCCGGCGGAGATGCAGGCGAGGAATCCCTCCAGATGGTGCTGGAGCAGCTCGCTGAACAGACGGAAACCAAAGAAGGCATCCATCTCACCAAGGATGACAAGGCATATATGGAAGACGTTCTTGTGGGCGTAAATAACCGCAGGGATGAACTGGACGAAGTGATCCGGAAATATTCCACCGGTGACTGGACTCTGGAACGTGTGTCCAGAGTGGATCTGAGCATCCTCCGGCTGGCAGTGTATGAGATTTTTCACCGCAGTGATGTTCCCGGCAACGTTGCCATCAGCGAAGCGGTGGAACTGGCAAGAACCTACAGTGAGCCCAAGAGCAGCCGCTATGTAAACGGCGTGCTTGGCGCCATTGAACGCAACAAACAGGAAGGCTGATTTCATGGACGCTTTGCTGGGCCTTGATACCAGCTGTTATACCACTTCCGCTGCTGCGGTGGACATGCAGGGAAAGGTCATCGCCTTTTCCCGCATGCTTCTGCCCGTGGAAAGCGGCCAGCGCGGCCTTCGCCAAAGCGAGGCCGTTTTTGCGCACGTTAGGCAAATTCCCGAAGTGGTAAAGCAACTGATGGAGCAAATGCCAGACGATGCAAGGATTGCAGGCGTTTGTGCCTCTGCTTCACCCCGGGATGAGGAAGGCAGCTATATGCCCGTTTTCCGGGTAGGGTCAGGATATGGGGAAGCTCTGGCGGATACTTTGCGTGTGCCTTTTTTTACAACCTCTCACCAGCAGGGGCATATTGCCGCCGGCCGGATTGGCCTTGGCCCCATGGATGACCGTTTTATCGCCCTGCACATCAGCGGAGGCACCACGGAAATGGTGCTCTGGGAAGAAGGACGGGTGTGCGTGGTAGGCGGCTCGCTGGATTTGCACGCGGGGCAGATGGTGGACAGAATCGGTGTGGAGCTTGGGCTTAAGTTTCCGGCCGGGCCTGCATTGGAAAAACTTGCCAACCAGTGGGACAACCCCACGGAGGCGCTTTTTTCCGCCAGCATGGAGCAGCAGGATTGCTACTGCCATCTTTCCGGAGCGGAAACAAAGGCCCTCAGGATGATCCAGGCTGGGAAGATTCCTCCGGAGCAGATTGCAGCGGAAGTGTACGACCTTTTGGCCCGTACCATCAGCCGTATGCTCAGCGCAGGCACAAAAAAATACGGCGTCAAACAGGCGCTGGTGGTTGGCGGCGTCGCTTCTTCGGAGCGGCTCAGAACCCTGACCCGTCAGCGTCTTGACAAGATCAGAAACAGGCCCGAACTTCTTTTCGGCCAAAGCATGTACAGCGCAGATAACGCTGCGGGTGTGGCATGCCTGGGGCTGGAAAAATATATCAAAACAAAGTCAGTATAAGCAGGAGGATGTACCTATGAGCGCACAATTGCTGGATGGAAAGATTATGGCTGCAGAGCTGGAAGAACAGCTGAAAAACCGCGTGGAAGCCCTGAAAGAAAAGGGACTGACCCCCGGCCTTACCGTGATTCTGGTGGGCGACGATCCCGCCAGCCAGACTTATGTCAGCAATAAGGAAAAGGCATGCGCCCGTCTGGGCATCCATTCCGATACGCTGCGTATGCCTCCCGAAACTACCCAGGAGCAGCTGGAAGCTGAAATTCTCCGTGCTAATGCAGACCCTGCCATCCACGGCATTCTGGTGCAGTTGCCCCTGCCCCGCCACCTGGACAGTGACCGGGCGCTTTCCCTGATCCTGCCCGAAAAGGATGTGGACGGCTTCCATGACATCAACGCCGGTCGGCTGTCCCGTGGCATGGATTGCGTGGTTGCATGCACCCCCAAGGGAGCCCTGCACATGCTGAAAACCGCCGGTATTCCTATTGCCGGTAAGGAAGCTGTAGTTATCGGCCGCAGCAATATTGTGGGCAAGCCCATGGCCCTGCTGCTGTTGCAGGAGAACGCTACCGTTACCGTCTGCCACAGCCGCACCGCCGATCTGGCTGAGCATACCCGTCGTGCCGATATCCTTGTGGCCGCTATTGGCAAGCCCCGCTTCGTTACCGCCGATATGGTAAAGGAAGGCGCAGCTGTTATCGACGTCGGCATCAACCGTGTGGACGGCAAGCTCTGCGGTGACGTGGATTTTGATGCCGTGAAGGAGAAAGCCGCCTACATCACCCCTGTTCCTGGCGGCGTTGGCAAAATGACCATTGCCATGTTGATGGATAATACCGTGTCGGCGGCAGAAAAGGCCCTGTGATGAAATACAGTGAAATTGCGCTGAGCGTGTCTCAGCTCAATGAGTATGTGCGTCGTTCCCTGGCTTCCGACCCTATGCTTCAGCAGATTGTCATCACCGGTGAGATCAGCAATTTCAAGGCTCATTCTTCGGGACATCTGTATTTTTCCCTGAAGGACGAAGGGGCGGCCATTGCTTGCGTTATGTTCCGGCAAGCCGCCTCAACCCTTCGCTTCCGGCCGGAAAACGGCATGAGCGTACGTCTTTTTGGCAGTGTGAGCATGTACACAAAAACCGGCTCATACCAGTTCTATGCGGAACGCATGGAGCAGGCGGGCATGGGGGAATTGTACCTCCGCTTTGAAGCTATGAAGGAACGGCTTATGAAGGAAGGCCTTTTTGACGCTTCCCTGAAAAAGCCGCTGCCTCTTTTGCCCCGGGGCGTAGGCATTATCACCAGCAAAACCGGTGCAGTGCTGCATGATATCTGCACCGTAAGTTGGCGGCGAAACCCAGGAATGCCGTTGTACCTCTGCCCGGTGAAGGTGCAGGGGGAAGGAGCTGCGCAGGAGATCGCTGCAGCTATCCGCCAGATGGACGCAATGCCGGAGGCGGAAGTGCTCATTGTGGGCAGGGGTGGCGGCAGCATGGAGGATCTCTGGCCCTTTAATGAGGAATGCGTGGCTAGGGCCATTGCGGAATGCAAAACGCCTGTGGTAAGCGCTGTGGGCCACGAGACCGATTATACCATTGCGGATTTTGTGGCGGATGTTCGTGCCGCTACGCCCTCCGCTGCAGCGGAATTGTGCGTGCAGCCCAGGGAAGCTTTGCTTGCAGCCGTAAAGCAGCAACGGGAAAGAATGGCGCAATTGCTCCTGAACCGGGTCGGCGCAATGGAACTGCGACTTGGCACCCTGAAAGGCCGGCTGGAGATGCTTTCTCCCGCAGGCCGGCTGGAAAGATACGCTCTTTCGCTGGACGGACTCAAAAAGCGTATGGACAGCTGCATGCAGCGCAGCTTTACTGATAACAGGCACCGCCTGGAACAGGCTATTTTGCGGCTGAACGCCTCCAGCCCGGTGCAAAGCCTGCGCCGTGGGTACGCCCTGTTGATCCAGGGAGAGAGCCTGGTCCGCAGTGTGAAGGAAGTCCGGGAAGGCCAGCGTCTTCAGGTGCGGCTGCACGACGGAACTCTGGGGGTTCTGGTGGAAAAAACAGAAGGGACGAAGGTATATGGCAGCAAAGAGCAGTAAGAAAGCCCTTTCCTTCGAGGAAGGCCTCAATCAGCTGGAAGCGATGGCCCAGGAGATGGAAAACTCCGGGCTTCCTCTGGAAGAAATGCTCAAGCTCTATGAGGAAGGCGTGAAGCTGGCCGGGGAGCTCAGTGGAAAGCTGGAAACCATGAAGGCTGCGCTGGAAACGGTCAGGCCTGCTACCGAAACGGAGCCCACCGCCATCGGTGACGGGGGACAGCTTACCCTGGATGACTGGATGGGGGAAGAGCAGCAATGAAAATCTATGTAGATGCAGTTAATCAATTCCTTGAAAACCTGGAGATGCTCCTGCCGGACTCCGGCGTTCCGGTGACACGTCCCGAAGAGGCGGCTCCTTTGGCTCGCCAGGTGCCTCAGCCTCTGCGCAGCGCCATGCGCTACAGTTTGCTTTTGCCGGGCAAGCGCATCCGGCCCGCATTGCTGCTGGCTGCATATCACCTGCTGGCGGAGGATTGGCAAAAGGCTCTGCCCTATGCCTGTGCCCTGGAGATGATTCACACCTATTCCCTCATCCATGATGATCTTCCCGCCATGGACGATGATGCCTATCGTCGGGGCAAACCTACCAATCACAAGGTTTTCGGTGAAGGCATGGCCATTCTGGCCGGGGATGGTCTTCTGAACATGGCTTTTGAAACCATGCTGGAAGCGGATATCACCCGGGAAAGACCTGCCGAAGCTGTTGCAGCCATGGGTGAGATTGCCCGCAGGGCCGGCGTAAGGGGCATGGTGGCCGGGCAGACATTGGATGTGACCCTTGAGGGTACTGCTCCAAAGCAGGAATATGTGGAGTACATTCACGAGCATAAAACTGCGGACCTGCTTACAGCGCCGCTGACGGCCGGGCTGATGCTGGCGGGCGCCAATCAGCAGCAGCTTGAAGCGGGCCGTCAGTACGGGTTCAATCTGGGCCTGGCTTTTCAGATCACCGATGACCTGCTGGATTTGGAGGGCGACGCCGCCCTGCTTGGCAAGAATACCGGCATGGATGCACAGCGCGGCAAGATGACGTGGCCGGCGGTTTTCGGCGTGGACAAGGCCAGAAAAGATGCTGAATCCTGCGTCAACAAAGCCCTGGCAGCTCTTGATTGCTTTGGAGATAAAGCGGATTTGCTCCGTAAGCTTGTTTCCGGTATAACGGACAGAAAATTTTAATTTTTTTCGGGAGGACAATTCATTGCAACCGATATTGGGATTGTTTTCCAATCATGTGCTTCTGGCAGCGCTGCTGGGCTGGTTTGTGGCTCAGGCGCTGAAAATTCCCATTCACTATCATGTGGAACATAAATTGGATTTTGGCAGGTTTTTCGGTTCCGGAGGAATGCCCAGTTCCCATTCCAGCATGGTGACAGCCGCTGCCGTAATGACTGGTGCAACGGCAGGTTTCGATTCTGCGGTATTTGCTATTTCTGTGGTTCTGGCCATGATTGTAATGTATGACGCCGCCGGCGTTCGCCGGGAAACCGGTACCCAGGCTGTGGTTATCAATCAGATTCTCAAGGATGTGCTTATCAACGGCAAGAAGATATCCGACGAGGAACTGAAGGAACTGGTAGGCCATACGCCCCTGGAAGTGCTGGGTGGCTCGTTGACCGGCCTCATGGTGGCCGTAGTCTACCTGATCATTTTGTTTTGATTTGTGCGGCGCTGCTGCAAAGGTTAAGGAGGTTTTTGGTATGATGGATCATTTTCACGAGGAAGTCGTGGTAAAGCGCAACCGGGTTTTTGAGAGCATTCTCTATGCCCTTGCCAACATCATGATGGTAGTTACCGGTATTCTGGCCCTGTACTGGATGAATGTTGTGACCGGTGGCGGTTTCAGCTGGGCCGCACTGATCATCTTTCTGGTAATGGCAGGTTGCTGTGCCGGTCTGTTTTTCTATCGTGACCGTCTGCGTGCGGAATATGAATACACCTTTACCAACGGCGATCTGGATTTCGCTATCGTTTATAACAACAAAAAGCGCAAGAGCCTTGGCACCATGCGTGTGAAAAACGTTGATGCCTTTGGCCCCGTCAATTCCGAAGGCTTCCGCAAGATTATCAACATGCCGGAACTCAAGCGTCGCAACTGGTTCCTCAACCGGGACGCCAATCTGCATTATTTCTACTATCAGAAGGAAAACAGCCGGAATATTATCGTGCTGGAGCCCTCTGAAGAACTGGTGGGAATGATCCGCAAGTATCTTTCCGTGGGCGCCTACCGGCCCTGAGGTGATGAAAATGGCGGTTTATCTGGATAACAGCGCCACTACCCGTACGGCGGAAAAGGTCATTGAAGCAATGAGCAGATCCATGCGGGAAGGCTTTTACAATCCTTCGGCCCTCTATGGCCCTGCCATGCAGTCGGAGAAGGAACTGAAAGAAGCCCGGGAAACGGTGGCAAAAGCCGTGGATGCCAATCCCAAAAACGTGATCTTCACTTCCGGCGGCACGGAAAGCGACAATCTTGCGATTTTGGGGCATGCGTTGGCATGCCGGGGTAAAGGGGAGATCCTTTATTCCGCAGCAGAGCACGCCGCAGTAAAGAAGGCCTGCCTGGAGGCGGAAGCCCGCTATGGCTGCAAGGCTGTGGAAATTCCGCTGACCCGGGAAGGTTTGGTGGATATGGCTGCGCTGGAAGGTCTCCTTGGCGAAAATACCATGCTTATCTGCGTGATGCAGGTGTGTAACGAAACGGGCGTGATCATGCCCCTTGATGAGATCTGCGCCCTGCGTGACCGGCTTGCACCTGAGGCTGCCATCCATGTGGACGGTGTGCAGGGATTTCTCAGGGTGCCATTTTCCCTGAAAAAATCAGGCGTACATAGTTATGCCATCAGTAGCCACAAGTTTCACGGGCCCAAGGGCGTGGGCGCACTTGTGTGGAAGGACGGCTTCCGTTTCAAACCGCTGGTTTTTGGCGGAGGTCAGCAGAACGACCTGCGCAGCGGCACTGAAAATACCTGCGGTATTGTTGGTATGGCGGAGGCAGTGCGGGTATATCCTGCGGATGGCTATGCCAGGATGCTGGAGATGAAAAAGCTCCTGGTAAACCTTCTTATGGAGAAGTTGCCGGAAACCACCGTCATCGGTCTGCCGGAAGGCAGCGAAAGCAGCGCCGGGCATATTCTCAGCGTCGCTTTCCCCCCTGTCAGAGCGGAAACCCTGCTCCATGCCCTGGAGGGCGAGGGAATCTATGTGGGAACCGGCTCTGCCTGTTCCTCCAAAAAGGGAAAACATTCGGCGGTACTTACGGCCATGGGTCTGAAAAACGAGCTGATGGACGGTGCCATCCGCATCAGCCTTTGTCCGGAAAACACGGAAGACGAAATCCGCTTTGCTGCGGAGAAGATTATTGCTCATGTAAATGTGCTGCGGCGATTTGCCCGCAGATAACGGAAGGGAGAAACCAAAGTTGCGTGAGATTCTGCTGGTTCGCTTCGGCGAGATTCATTTGAAGGGATTGAACCGTCCCTATTTCATGCGCATGCTTGTTGAGCGCATCAAGAACGCAGTCAGGGAAGTAAAGGGCCATGTGTGGCTCAACGATGGCCGTGTGTTCGTCAGCGATATGACGGATATGGACGAGGCTCTTCGCCGTGTTACCAAGGTGTTTGGCGTACACAGTGTGTGCAGGGCCGTGGAAATGGATAAGAACGATTTTGAGGGCATCTGTGCCCAAGGCCTGAAGCTCCTGGAGGGCCACAACGGCACCTTCAAGGTCAACGCCCGCCGCAGCGACAAGCGTTATCCCATGGATTCCCCCACAATCAATATCGAAATGGGCGGTTACATCCTTCAGCGTCGCCCCGAACTGAAGGTGGATGTGAAAAAGCCGGAACTGACCCTTTCGGTGGAGATCCGGGATAACGCATACCTGTACACCAAGCCCATCATGGCCGTTGGCGGTATGCCCGTTGGTACCGGTGGACGGGCCACTTTGCTGCTTTCCGGCGGCATAGACAGCCCCGTGGCAGGATGGATGATCGCCAAGCGGGGCGTCAGCATGAGCGCCGTTCATTTTCATTCCTTCCCTTACACCAGCGACCGTGCCAAGGAGAAGGTGCTGGATCTGGCCCGCATCCTGTCTGAAAGCCTTTGTGGCATCCGGGTGCATGTGGTGCCCTTTACGGATATCCAGATGCAGATCCATGAAAAGTGCCACGAGGATTATACCACCATCATCATGCGCCGCTATATGATGCGCATTGCCAACGCCATTGCCAAAAAGGAACGGGCTCTTGGCCTTGTTACCGGCGAGAGCATCGGCCAGGTAGCCAGCCAGACCATGCATGCCCTTACCTGCACCGACGAGGTGGTGGATATGCCTGTATACCGTCCTCTGATCGGCTTTGACAAGCAGGAGATCATCGATATCGCCGAAAAGATCGGTACCATGGAGACCTCCTCCCTGCCTTTTGAGGATTGCTGCACTGTGTTTACTCCCCGCCATCCCGCCACTAAGCCCAAGATGGAGATCATTCTGGAGGGCGAAAGCAAGTTGGACAGCGAGGCGCTGATCCAGGCTGCGCTTGATAATACAGAGATTTACGAACTGTAATCCCTACAGCCCGCTGCCTATCCAAAAGGCAAGCACCGCACCAGGAAGCCCCAGCGTACCTGCAAAAACGGAAGGCAAGGGGCCTGTGGGACAGGCGAAACCCGTAGGTCTGGTGAGCAAGCTCAGCCCGAGGCAGATCAATGCCCCAAGGAAAATGCTTTCCATAGCGGCATGCAGGCCCTGATGCGGACGGATGCCCTTTGTGATCGCCCACAGTATAAGCAGCATGATTCCAAAAATGCCGATGATCCAAAGCCTTGTCAACATACGCATCCCTCCTTTGGAAAAGCATATGCGGCCTTGGATAGGGGAATGCTGATTTTGCACCTGCCACTGATAAAAAACTTGAACAGTTTGTGAAAAAACTGTCATTTGCTCTTGCAGGAAAGAGTGTTTTCCTGTATAATCATCAGTGGGATAAATTTGGTCATGTGGGACGCAAATTGACCCGCAGAGGTGGAATCATGCAGGATAACTATTTTACTCTTATCGAACGCCTTGCACCGGATCTGGCGCAGGAAATTGAGCGCCGGGCGCTGGTGCTGGAGAGGATCGGCGCTTTGCAGCCTGTGGGCAGGCGTTTGCTGGCCCAGCGGCTGAACCTTCCCGAGAGGGAAGTGCGCACGGTGGCATCCCTTTTGAAGGATCATGGCCTGATCTCGCTGGATGCAGCAGGCATGTGCCTTACTGAAGAGGCGACCCGTATCCTGCCCATGGCACGCATGTTCAGCCGGGATCTGAGAGGCCTGACAGGCCTTGAAACCGCTCTTTCCCAGCGGTATCCCGATGCAAAGATATGCGTTGTGGCAGGCGATGCCGACGAGGATTCCCATGTGCTGCACGAGGTAGGACGCAATGCCGCTCTTCGGCTGCGCAGCTTCCTGCAAAGTGGCTCCACACTTGCCGTAACAGGAGGTACCACCATTTCTCAGGTGGCACAGACCCTCTCCGCCGGCAGCCCCATGAATGTGATGGTAGTCCCGGCCCGGGGCGGTATCGGCAGAAGCCTGGAAACTCAGGCCAATACGCTGGCTGTGGAGATCGCCAAGCGCCTTGGAGGCCATCACCGCATGATGCATTTGCCCGATCACATGGACGACAAGGCCCTGCAGGAAATGCGCAAGCTCCGTGAGATCGACGAAACCCTTACGCTGCTGGAACGTGCGGATGTGGTACTTCACGGCATAGGCAGGGCCGAGGATATGGCCAAAAAGCGCCAGCTGCCTGCCAGCGTGGAGGCGGAGGTCATGCGCAAGGGCGCAGTGGCCGAGGCTTACGGTTGCTATTTCAACCAGAAGGGAAAGATTATCTTTTCCGCATCCACCGTGGCCCAGAATCTGGGCGCACTGAAACCAGACTGCGCCATGATCGCCGTGGCCGCAGGCTCCAGCAAGGCAGAAGCCATCGACGCCGTTATGGTGGGCCGCAGGCATGCCATGCTGGTTACCGACGAGGGGGCTGCCAAGGCAATCCTTGCTATGCCCCAATCCTGACCGCTTGCCTTGCCCCATAGGGGCTTTGCAATACAATGAACAAAACAATGCTAAGGAGTGTGCATTATGGCTAAGAAGACCATCGAGGACATTCAGGTCAAAGGCAAAAAAGTGCTGGTACGCGTTGACTTCAACGTGCCCATGAAGGACGGCAAGATCACCAACGAAAAGCGTATTGTTGCTGCTTTGCCCACCATCAAGAAGCTGATTGCTGACGGCGGCAAAGTGATCCTGTGCAGCCATCTGGGCAAGCCCAAGAATGGCCCCGAAGAGAAGTTCTCTCTGGCCCCCGTTGCCGTACGCCTGAGCGAGCTGCTGGGCAAGACTGTTGTTTTTGCCAACGATGATAACGTTGTGGGCGAAAATGCCAAGGCTGCCGTGGCCGCCATGAACGAAGGCGACGTGGTTCTGCTGCAGAATACCCGCTTCCGCAAGGAAGAAACCAAGAACATCGAAGAGTTCTCCAAGGAACTGGCTTCTCTGGCTGACTGCTATGTGAACGATGCCTTCGGCTCCGCTCACCGTGCACACTGCTCCACCGAGGGCGTGACCAAGTTCCTCAGCCCCAACGTTGCCGGCTACCTCATCGGCAAGGAACTCAGCGTTATGGGCAAGGCCCTGGACAATGCTGATCGTCCCTTCGTTGCCGTTCTGGGCGGCGCCAAGATCGAGGACAAGCTGAACGTTATCAACAACCTGCTGGAAAAGGTCGATACCCTGATCATCGGCGGCGGCATGGCTTTCACCTTCCTGAAGGCCAAGGGCTACGAGATCGGCAAGTCCCTGCTGGACGAAAGCAAGATCGACTACTGCAAGGATATGATGGCCAAGGCTGAGCAGAAGGGCGTTAAGCTGCTCCTGCCCATCGATACCGTTTGCGTGAACGAGTTCACCTTCGATCCTTCCGTGGAAATCGAAATCACTGATTCCGATAAGATTCCCGCCGACAAGGAAGGCTGCGATATCGGCCCCAAGAGCCGTGAGCTCTTTGCCGAGGCTGTGAAGGCTGCCAAGACCGTTGTGTGGAACGGCCCCATGGGCGTGTTCGAGAACCCCACCCTGGCCGCCGGCACTCTGGCTGTGGCTCAGGCCATGGCAGACAGCGAAGCTGTGACCATCATCGGCGGTGGCGACTCCGCTGCTGCTGTTGAGCAGATGAACCTGGACGAGAAGATGACCCACATCTCCACCGGTGGCGGCGCTTCTCTGGAATACCTGGAGGGCAAGGTTCTTCCCGGCGTTGCCGCTCTGGACGAAAAGTAAGAAATCCCTTGTTTGCGCAGGCTTTTTCGGCCTGCGCAAACTTTGCGAAAACGGACATGGCGCTGCCAGTCCAATACAGAAAGAGGTACAATTCCAATGCGTAAAGCCATTATTGCCGGCAACTGGAAAATGAACAAGACCCCTGCGGAAGCCGCCGAGCTGGTTTCCGAACTGATCCCCCTGGTGAAGGATGCAGACTGCGATGTAGTAGTATGCGTACCCGCTGCTGATTACACCGTAGTGGGCGAAGCCATCAAGGGCACCAACATCAAGCTGGGCGCCCAGAACGTGCACTTTGCCAAGAGCGGCGCCTACACCGGCGAGCTCAGCGCTGACATGCTCAAGGCTTGCGGCGTGGAGTATGTGGTGATTGGCCACAGCGAGCGTCGTCAGTACTTCGGCGAAACTGACAAGACTGTGAACCTGCGCACTCTGGCCTGCGTGGAAGCCGGCATGACCCCCATCATCTGCGTGGGCGAAATGAAGGACGAGCGTGAAGCCGGTTACACCGACATCATCGTGGAATATCAGACCCTGATGGCCCTCCATGGCCTCACCGACGAGCAGATCAAGGCTGCTGTTATTGCCTACGAGCCCGTTTGGGCCATCGGTACCGGCCTCACCGCCACCGATGAGCAGGCCAACGAGACCATCGGCGTGATCCGCAAGGCCATCGAGCGCAAGTACGGCAAGGACGTTGCCGATGCAGTGCGCATCCAGTACGGCGGAAGCATGAACCCCAAGAATGTCAAGGGCCTCATGGCTCAGCCCGAGATCGATGGCGGCCTCATTGGCGGCGCATCTCTCAAGGCTCCCGATTTCTCTCAGGTGGTTCTCTATAACAAGTAATCTCAGTTTTTCGGCAGGGGAGAGGCATGCGCTTTCCCCTGCTACCTTCCGTTTATCGCTTAATGTTGAAAGGAGCTCTTAACCTATGGACAAGACCATGACCGCTCTTGTTATTATGGACGGTTTCGGCATCAATCCTGCCCAGGAAGGCAATGCCATTTTCCAGCAGGGTACGCCTCATCTGGACGCTCTCATGGCTAAGTACCCCACCGTGCAGCTGGGCGCCAGCGGCATGGACGTGGGCCTGCCGGACGGCCAGATGGGCAACAGCGAAGTGGGCCACCTGAATATCGGCGCAGGACGTATCGTTTATCAGGAACTGACCCGCATCACCAAGGATATCATGGACGGCGTTTTCTTTGAGAAGGCTCCGCTGGTAAAGGCTATGGATACCGCCAAGGCAAACGGCAAGGCGGTTCACCTGATGGGCCTGCTCAGCGATGGCGGCGTACACAGCCACAACAGCCATCTCTACGCCCTGCTGGAAATGTGCAAGCAGCGTGGCGTGAAGGACGTATTCGTTCACTGCTTCCTGGACGGCCGTGACGTGCCCCCTACCAGTGGTCTGGGCTTTGTTAAGGAGCTGCAGGATAAGCTGGAAGAGATCGGCGTGGGCAAGATCGCCACTGTGATGGGCCGCTATTGGGCTATGGACCGTGACAATCTGTGGGACCGTGTGCAGAAGGCCTATGATGCCATGGTTCTGGGCGAAGGCCTTACCGCCGAAAGCGGCGTGCAGGCTGTGGAGCAGAGCTACGCCAAGGGCGAAAAGGATTATGACGAGTTTGTGGTGCCCACCGTTATCATGGAGGACGGCAAAGCCGTTGCCACCATCGGCGAAGGCGACAGCGTGATTTTCTTCAACTTCCGTCCTGACCGTGCCCGCCAGCTGACCCGTACCTTCATCATGCCCGACTTTGACGGCTTCCCCCGTGCCAAGGGCTTCTTCCCGGTGAACTTTGTTTCCATGACCCAGTACGACGAAACCTTCACCGGTCTGGAAGTGGTCAATCCTCCGGAGACCATGGAAAACACCCTGGGCGAATACCTGGCCTCTCTGGGCAAGACTCAGCTGCGCATCGCAGAAACTCAGAAGTATGCCCATGTTACCTTCTTCTTCAATGGTGGTGTGGAAAAGCCCAACGACAATGAAGACCGTGAGCTGATCCCCTCCTCCAAGGTGGCTACCTTCGATATGAAGCCTGAAATGTCCGCCTACGAAGTGACTGAGAAGGCTGTGGAAGCTATCAATTCCCGCAAGTACGATGTAATGATCCTGAACTTCGCCAACTGCGACATGGTGGGCCACACCGGCGTTATGGATGCCGCCAAGAAGGCCGTGGAAGCCGTGGATGTATGCGTGGATAAGGTTGTCAGCGCCATCCTTGCCAATGGCGGCCGTGTGTTCGTTACCGCCGACCATGGCAACGCCGACCAGATGGTGGATCCTGCCACCGGCGAACCCTTCACCGCTCACACCACCAACCCTGTGCCTTTCATCGCCATTGGCGAGGATATGGTTGGACGCAAGCTCCGTGAAGGCGGCCGCCTGGCCGACATTGCTCCCACCATGCTGGAGAGCATGGGTCTGCCCGTGCCTGCCGATATGACCGGCAAGAGCCTGCTGGCCTGATCGATACAAACAAAAAGAACCTGAGATACGTTTCTCAGGTTCTTTTTGTTTACCAAGCCAACACTTCACAGCCGGTTTCCGTCACCAGCACCTGTACTTCCCACTGGGCGGAATCGCTGCCATCGGCTGTGTAGATGGTCCAGCCGTCGTCTGTATCCACATAAACATGGGCGCTGCCCAGGTTGACCATGGGTTCGATGGTGAACACCATACCGGGAACCAGCAACAGACCGCTGTTGCGGTGGGAGACAAAGCTTACAAAGGGTTCTTCATGAAAAGCCAGACCGATGCCGTGACCGCCGATCTCCCGCACCACATTGCATCCGTTTTTCCGGGCATGCCTGTGCACGGCGTAACCTACATCGCCAAGACGGCCCCAGGGTTTGACTTGTTCCAGCGCTGCATCCACACATTCTTTGGTGATGCGCACAAGGCGCTGTCGTTTGGGCGATGTATTGCCGATGATGAACATACGGGAGGAATCGGAGAAAAAGCCGTTGTAAATAGTGGAAACGTCCACGTTGATGATATCGCCCTCCTGAAGGATAACATCCGGCGAAGGAATACCGTGACATACCTGATCGTTCACAGAGGTACATACGCTTTTTGGAAAGCCCTGATAGCCAAGAGGAGCCGGAATGCCGCCAAGACGCAGCGTTTCCTCGTGTACCCATTGGTTGATCTGTTCGGTGGAAACACCTGCGGCGATTCTTTCCGCCACATGATCCAGTACAGCGACGTTGATTCTGCCGCTTTCCCGGATGCCCTGAATCTGCTGCGGGGTTTTCAGGAGGCTGTCGGGCAGAAGGGGATAACCCTTGTGACGATATTCTTCCATACGCTGGAGCACATCAGGAGAGAATGCATCGGGTGTGGCCATAGAATCAATCCTTTCGTTGGCTAAGGGGCGGGTTTAGTCAAGGCGAAGTCTTTCAAAGGGTGAGTAGATCGGCTTTTGCAGTCTGAATTGCCCAGGAGGCAGGCCATAGGCTTTGCGAAAAGCCCTGGTGAAGGCTTCCTGAGAGGAAAAACCATAGCGGAGGGCGATGTCCAGTATATTTGCCTGGGATGTGAGCAGCCTGCAGGCGGCGGTATCCAACCTTCTTCCAAGCAGGTAAGCCTTAAAGGAAAGGCCCGTGTATTGATGAAATTTGCTGGAACAGTAAAAGGCGCTGTAGCCCACATGGCGGGCCATAGCCTCAAGGGCTGCATCGTTTTCCAGGTTTTCTTCTATCCAGTCCAGCATAATCCCTACTGTTTTCCGGGACATAAGCTCCCTCCTTCATGAACAGTATAGAACATTTCGAGGAAGAATGTTTGATTTCAGTTGCATTGTCACACCAATTTACTCATGATCCGTCCGATCCATTCAGTGCAGTCCTTTATCCGATCTTCTTTTTTTCTCCAGGAATCAGACAGGGGAAGATGAATGCCGTCCTTTGCCTTTGGGCCCAGGTCCCATCGCAGGTCGGGAAGACGGTTCTGGTTTATCCACTGGGCTGCAAAGGCGAGCTTTTCCTTTGCCTGCGGGTAGTGACTGAGAAGCTCTATGGCAGAGAGCCAACGAACCGTATCCAGGGAAGCAAACACCTCCGGCGGTTTATAAAGAGGTCGGTCGTAAAGATAATACACGCCCTTTGGATTTACGAGAATGTAGTCAAAAAAGAGGGATTCTGTATCCGGCCTGAGCAGACCGGGCAGAAGGGCCAAAGGATAGAAATTGCAGAAATCCGGCTCACGGCTTTCTTTTGCACCTCTGCTCAGGATTTGCTCATAGGCTTCCAGATAAGCTTGCTTGCAGAAAACGCCATCCTCAAAGGCGGCCTCGATCACCTTGGCCCATTGCCTGGCAAAATCAAGGGCAGGAGCGTTTTCGGGGTCGAAACGGCGAAGCCATGCAGCCAGCATCGTTCGTGTGAATAGCTCCCAGTTGTGACTCTTCTCGGAATAGTCATCGATTTTCCGCTTATACAGGAGGCAATCTGTCAGGGTATGCAGGGTCAGCTGGATGGCTTCATCCCAACGAGTAAAGCCCAGCGCATACAGGCGGCGCAGGGCTTGCTCAGTGGTCAGGGGATGTTTCCCATCCGGACGGGCGAGGGAATGGAACATGCGGCCAAAGGTGCCGTCTGCGTTTTGTTCTGCCAGCACAGCCAGTGCATGCAGCCCTTGGCGGTGATCGTTCCCCGCTGCATTATCAGGATGATTACGGATCAAAGATGCTTCCCTCCATGGCATCGGTAACTACTTTCAGGCAACGGTTCATAACTCCCAGCTGGTCTTTGTCCACATATTCGGGATAGGAAGTAAGATTGCTGACGAAAACCTGATAGCGATAGCTGCCATTCACCTTGCCACGCCAGCAGTAGGTAGGGGTGTAGCTGAGATTGTCAAAGGCGATGGTATCGGTGGCGGGGTCATATTCCACCTGCGCATGCAGCAGCATTCCGGAAAGGTTGACCCGCTTCTCACGGTCCGCACTGAAAAGATTGCCCATGCTATATGCACACAGTACGGGATGATAACGTCCGTCTCCCCGGTCGGCAGTGAGTATCTGAACGGTTTCCACAGCCTCGGGATGAGTGCCGATAATGATATCTGCGCCCAAATTAGCAAGCGACTGCGCCGTTTCCCTCTGCTGGTCGCTGGGTTTGGTATCTCCATTTTTGCCCCAGCTTACGGAAACCACGACTACCTGAGCCCCCATGCCTTTAGCGGTTTGAATATCCTGCTGAACAACGGCCAGATCCAGAGGGGCTACTGCGAAGCTCTGCTCCGCATTGGAAGCCTGCTTTTTGCCGGTTTTGCTGAGTTCCTCCACATAGCTTAGCATGGCAACGGATACACCGTTTACCTGAATGATCACAGGGGTGTTGCGCTCCTGCTGAGTGGAATAAGCGCCATAGGGAATCATGCCGGCCTGGGTGATCTGGCTGCGGGTAGTGCCCATGGCAGAAAGGCCGCCATCCAGGGTGTAATAATGCCCAAGGGATACGGCATCGATATTGCTGCTCTTGAGGGCGGGAAGCATCTCCACGGGCATGTTGTAGTCCGTCAGTTTATCGGTGGAAACCGTGCTGTTGGCAAGGGTCACCAAAGTCAGGTCGGCATTCAGGGAATCTTTGATGGGGGCGAAAATCCAGTCAAAATGATAGCCGTCATCAGCAGTTGAAGCTTTCCTTACTTCGTTGGTAAAGGCGATCTGGCCGCCTGCGCAGAAGCTGAAGCTGGTTTTGGGAACAGGCGTGGGAACAGCGGTGGGCGCAGGGGTAAAGGACGCTGCGGCAGGGGGTGTTTCCGTCTCTTTTTTCTGGGACTGAGAGGCATTCATTTCGCCGATGCCGGTGATGGTTTGATCCAGCGCCACGAAAATGTCGGAGGCGTGAAAACGGAGGTCTGTTTGTCCTGCAAGCCGGGGAAGCATGCCGAAAAAGCCGACCAGAACAAGGGCGGTGATGGTCAGCATCACGACGGTTCCCATGGAAATGCCCCGTTTCTTGCCCCGTTTCATTGGTTTCCTCCTGCAGATCGATATGCCTTTGGTGTAAACAAAAACTGATAACATAATATCATAATCGGGTAAGTTATGCAAATTGCATTTCAGCATAAAAAAACCTGTTTTCTTCAGTAAGAAACAGGCTTTTTGCTGGTTAGTTCATGGGGCAGAATAAACCCGGCCAGTAAATTTCACCAGTGAAGGTTTCTGGTTGCACACCGGAAATAAAGAAGCCTACCCGCTGAATGGAGCCGTTTTCACAGAGGGTGTTTACCATGGAGTACACCAGCATTCGCTCCTGCTGGGGTGTGAAACCAGTCAAAATATCAGGAAAATCCGGCGCAAAGTTTACAAGCAATGTTCCATCTGCTTTGGCAAGGCCCAGAATGGAGGCATCGGTGATACCGCCTGCAGGCATGGCTGCCTGCAGATCTTGAACGCTGTCGCAGCTTTTGGGGCCTTTGGCCAGCTCCTGCAACAGGTAGCGGGGATTCTGCCTGTGATAGTAGGGCACCGGGCGCAGGGTGGAAACGAGGCGACTGTAATCATCAGAGGGAAGGTACAGCGTGCACAGGTCATAAAGCAGGGGGGCAAAGTCGCTGCGCTTCATTACCCGCTCCGTGAAGAGCACGGAGCTGGAGAAGCTTTCCGTCAGCATCAGGGTTTCCACGGGCACACCACCAATGGAAACGGATATGCCTGCTGTTCCCGGGAAGAAAGTAGTCAAGGTGTAGCAGAGGGAGGCCATGCAGTTGGCTCGGGTTATGCCGGAGATTTCCAGCAGCTCGTCCAGTGGCTGGGAAAAATTCAGACTGATCACATTTCCACCCAGCGCTTCGGAATAGGCGATGGTGGGCTCGTCGGTCAAAAGGGAGGTAAGGCCGGACAGGGCGGGGGAGGGGATGTCCTTCCGGGAGGGGCCCTGGCTCAACGCTTCCAGCAAGAGAACGACCATATCGGGCTGATTCTGGGTGGGGAAATTGACCGTGCGCACTTCTCCAATAAGGCCGGGAGAGTTCGCCAGAGGGAAATAAAGGGTAACGTTGGCGGATACGGGTTTGTCTTCGGGAGCGTCGGAAACGGTGACGCGGTTTGAAAGCTTCTGTTCGTATGTGGAAAGGATGCTGTCGTCAAGGCTGCGGCCCAGAGCGCCGATGGGCAGTGTGTTTGCCACGTCCAGCCCAACAGCACGATCCACCACAAGAAAATTTACATAATCGATGTCCGGAAGCTCCGTAAGGGTATTGGAGATGGCCTGCATGGCCTGATACAGTTCGCCCCGGTTCATTTGCAGGGCCGATGCGGAAAGGTTCACCGTGACCACATTCAGGCTGACCTCCACCGGATTGGCTCCGTAAAGGGAAAGCTGCACATTGCCGCCGAGGGAAGATGCCACGGAGGTGCCAGGGTGGCTCAGAAGCGAGCGGACAATGCTCTCAGCCTGGGGCCGGGAGGCGGAAAAAGTAACCGGCTGAAGGGTGGAAACCAGCCTGCCTCCGTTTTTATGAGGCAGGTAAAATGTAGCGCTGCCGTTGTATTCCAGGGCGCTGTCGCCAATGGGAGCCACATAGCTCTGGCTGGAGGGGGGCAGGGTAACGGCAGGGCTATCTTGCGGCTGCCCGGGCGATGTGCCGCAGGCGCACAGGCTGGCTGTCATAAACAGGGCCAATAGAGTAACAAAAATTCTTTTCAAGGGTTTTTCTCCCTTCTGTTTCAGCGCAGCATAAGACGCTGCAGGGTTTCATAGCTGATTTTCCACAGGCCGTTATCCCTTACCAGATGCAGCGGGTAGGCGTTCAATACAATGGTGGTGTCCTCCCGGAGCAGGGAAACATCAACGGTAACGGTGGCGTGCTGTCCATCGGCGGAAACGCTGCCGCTGGACAGGCTGTATTCCACAAGAACCGGCGCCTGATCAACGGTCAGGCTAAAATCCTGGAATACCGGGCGTTCGTAAGCGAAGGCGGCAGTCATATCGTACAGGGAAGCGAAGTCCCTGTTCAACCAGGAGTTCATAATGGTTTCCGTCACCAGGGAAGGGGTCATGATGACGCTCTCGCTTCGGAGGAGCGGGTCTGCAGGCCCTACCTCTCCCTTGAGATAATAGCTGCGGTCAAGCCGTGTACTGGTTTCGCCGGGGGTGGAGAGAAGTACCTGCACGCTGGAAAAGGGCAGGTTTTCTGTTATCGTGTTCACAATGCTCTGCAAAGCCAGCTGACGCCGCACGGGCGCTTCCTGTGCCCACTGAGCCTGGACCTGCCAATTATCGGGAATGCCGTCCCGGAGAAAACGGCTGTTCAGCGTAAGGAAGAGCATATCTCCGCTGACGGAGATGTCCTCGATGGTCACATCGTCGCCGATGAGACGTTTCAGATCGATCTGCCCTGCGGAGGGGCCGTCCAGAAGAGCTTTCACGAGTGCGTGCTCCAGGCTTTCGTCAGGCCGGACGGTAATGGTACGGGTTTCTCCTGCCAAAAAGGGATAGTCAAGAAAGCGGAAATAAAGTGTTACCGTATGTTGGGTGCTTCCATCCGCCATGGCGGTGGCGGAATGCAGCTGCTGCTCCGTGCCGGGCAGCGGAGTAGCCTCGGAACGCATCAGGGGATTGGTGGCCTGTGTGCAGGAGCACAATAGCAGCATCAGCAGGCAGGATAGAATCAAAATCAGTTTGCGCTTCATCGTTTTTCTCCTGTCGGGGCAGCTCAGCCCTGGTGAATAGGCAGCTCCACAGTAAAGGTAGAGCCGTGGCCTTCTTCGCTCTCCACGGAAATACTGCCGCCGTGCATAAGCACCATTTGGTGCACAATGCTCAGCCCCAGACCCGTGCCGCCGGTATCACGGCTTCTGGCCTTGTCCACCCGGTAAAACCGGTCAAAAATGTGGGTTTGATCTTCTTTGGGAATGCCGGGGCCGTTATCGCTCACTGTAAGCACAGCGTCCCGGCCGGAACGGATCAGCCTGACACGGATGGAACCGCCTTCCTGGGTGTACTTCAGGGCGTTTTCCATCAGGTTGTAGCAAACCTGGGTCAGCTTGGGACAGTCGGCGTACATCTCGCATTTGTCATTGAGGACGATTTTCAGCTCCTGATGGTTACGCTCGGCAACGGGCATCAACAGGCGGGCCGTATCACTGACTACCTGTGCAAGGCTGAAAGTGGTACGCTTGAGGCGCATGGCCTTGGAATCCATGCTGACCAGAGTGAGCAGGTCGCTGATGATGGAGTTGAGACGGTCTATTTCCCGGTTGATATCGGTCAAAAATTCCGTACGCATTTCGGGATCCATATCCGGCTGATAGATGATGCCCTCCAGAAGGATCTTCATGGTGGCAAGGGGCGTTTTCAATTCATGGCTTGCATTGGAAACAAACTGGTTGCGGCTGGTATCCAGCATTTCCAGCTTTTCGGACATGGTGTTGAATGTTTCGCTGAGGCGGCGTATTTCGCTGCTGCCTTTTACGGGCACCCGTACGGAAAAATCACCCCGGCCCATGCGCTGGATGCTGCGGGTGAGGGCTGCCAACGGCTTTGTCAAAAGCCGGGAGAAAACCAGCGCAATCACCATGGCAGCCACAGCAGCCAAAAGGAAATACAGGATCATCCGGCTTTGCAGGGAGGAAAGGCGCTGCATCATATCCTTCACCGGGGAGGAATAGAGAAGCACACCCTGAATGACCCCGTTTTTGGTCAGGGCAGCAGAGCAGTAGGACACCCATTCGGAATCGGGATCGTATGGCCGGAGATAATCCCAGAGAGTACGGGGTTTACCATCGCCGGTCAGCTCGTGAACGCCGTAATCCGCCGCTTTACCCATGGCCAGGATGGAAACCACTTCCGGCAATTCCAACCGTTTGCCATTCAGCTCAGAGAAGCTGTCTAGTTGCACTTTGCCGGTTTCGTCCAGCAGGATGAGCCTGCCTCCCAGCTCGCCGCCGTGGGCCTCCAGTTTGTTCTGCAGGTCGCTGATGCGGCCGGAGGTATACAGCGGTGCCAGCTCGGCAGCCAGCTTGTCCGTGGAGGCACGATCTTTGAGCATGCGGTCGTTTAACAAATAATCGCCCACCAAACCAATGAGGGAGGTAGCTACCGCAAAGTAGCTAACTCCCACAATCAGCAGGAAGGCGAGCAAAATCTTCCATCGTATGGAAGTAAAGGGATTGTTAATCTTTATCGGTGAAATAGTAACCCACTCCCCACTTGGTGAAGATGAATTCAGGCTGAGCGGGATTGCGCTCGATTTTTTCACGCAGACGGCGGATATGTACGTCAACGGTGCGGGCATCGCCGGTGTAATCATACTTCCAGACGGTTTCCAGCAGGGATTCACGGCTGAAAACCTTGCCCCGATTGTTTACAAAAACCTGAAGCAGGTCAAACTCCTTGGCGGTAAGGCGTACCTCGTTGCCGCCCAGCGTAACGGAGCGGTTGATGGAGTTGATCTCCATATCGTGTACACGAATGGTTTTGCGGATATCATTCTGGCTGGAGGCGGCAGTGCGGCGCAGGATGGTCTTGATGCGGGCCTTGACCTCCAAAATATTGAAGGGCTTGGTCATATAATCGTCTGCGCCGTATTCCAGACCAAGGATTTTGTCGATCTGTTCGCCCTTGGCAGTCAGCATGATGATGGGCACATTGCTGTGCTCACGGATGCGCTGGCATACGGCAATGCCGTCCACCTTGGGCAGCATCACGTCCAGCAGGATGAAATCGTAATGACCGGAGAAAAACTTGGTCAACGCTTCATCGCCATCGGCAGCGGAATCGGTTTCAAAACCTTCTTGTTCCAGCGTATATTTCAAACCCTTTACAATGAGGGGTTCATCGTCAACCAGCAAAATTCGCTTAGCCATCGGTTTCTGTCCTTTCATGGGAAGATGAAATGAAAAGACCTATTAACAGTCTTTTCTTTATTGTAAAGGTCTTTGTGAAAAAATGCAAGGGTTATTGCAACAAAAAATTCATATTTTTCTCTAAAAATTTACTTCCGGTTTTTTTGTTAAAAGTACAACAGGAAAACATCAAAAATGAAGATTTTTTTGCAGGAAGAAGAAATATTCGCATTGAAATAAGAAAGTCGGGAAAAATGTTCCAAGGTTTTTGTCGGCGGAAACTATGAGCTCCGCCTTCGGTTTTTACATTGAAAAGGGAGTGACAACCAATGATTATCGGAACGACGAAGGAATTGAAAAATCATGAATACCGTGTGGGCCTGACCCCTGACAACGTTATGCATTACGTTGCCAACGGCCATACCGTTTATGTGGAAACCGGCGCAGGCGAAGGCGCTGGCTTTGCTGATGAGGAATATGTAGCCGCCGGCGCAAAGATCCTCTCCACCCCCAAAGAGGTATTTGATATTGCGGAAATGATCGTGAAGGTAAAAGAGCCTGAGGAGTGCGAGTACCAGCTGCTGCGTCCGGGCCAGATCCTCTACACCTACCTGCATCTGGCTGCTAACCCCGGGCTGGCCAAAACTTTGATGGAAAAGAATGTGAAGGCCGTTGCCTTTGAAACCATTACCGACGAGCAGAACAATCTGCCCTGCCTTCGTCCCATGAGCCAGATCGCCGGCCGCCTTTCCATTCAGGAAGGCGCAAAGTACATCGAGCGCAGCTACGGCGGACGAGGCATCCTTATGGGCGGCGTGCCCGGCGTAGAGCGTGGCAAAATCGTTATCATCGGCGGCGGTATTGCCGGCACTTACGCAGCAAAGGCTGCCGTGGGGATTGATGCGCAGGTTACCTTGCTGGATATCAACCCCAACCGCCTGGCCTATCTGGAGGACATCTTCGGTGCTTCCGTTACCACCCTGTACTCCACCGAAGCAAACATCCGCAAGTCTCTGGCTGAAGCCGACCTGGTGATCGGCTCCGTGCTGATTCCCGGCGGCGCTACCCCCAAGCTGGTTCGCCGTGAGCATCTGAAGCTGATGAAGAAGGGCGCCGTTATTGTGGATATCGCCATTGACCAGGGCGGCTGCTGCGAGACCTCTCATGTGACCACCCATGATGATCCCGTTTACATCGAGGAAGGGATTGTTCATTACTGCGTTGGCAACATGCCCGGCGCTGTGCCTTACACCTCCACCGTGGCGCTGGCCAATGCTACCATCCGTTATGGCAGCCTGATTGCGGATAACGGCCTGGAAGCCGCTGCCCGCATGAACGATGGCATTGCCAACGGTGTGAATATTTACGCTGGCAAGTGCGTCAACAAGAATCTGGCCAACAGCCTTGGGCTGGATTATGTGAAATTGAATCAGGTGCTGGAAGCCTGATCTCTGCCTGAAAATATCAATCTGTTCCCCTGTTTGCAGGGGGAAGATAAAGCAAAAAACTGTCCGGGCTTTGTTGCCCGGGCAGTTTTTGTATGGGGATGGTCTGCGTGGTTTGCAGGAATTTACTGGGAATCAGAGACAACGCATTCCTCTGCCTGTGCCGAAAGATGGCGCAAACGCCGGTTACAGCTGAACGCCAGCAGAGCCGCCGCACCGAACCAGGAAATAATACCAGAAGTATAGATGCCCCATTCCCCCATGAAAAGGGGAAGAACCAGTGCGCAACCGCTGCGCATGAACAGTTCCAGAATACCGCTGATCATGGAGGTGAAGCTGTCGCCAAGTCCCTGCAGGGCAGAGCGGAAGACAAACAGCAGGTACAGCGCAAACAGGCTTGCCCCCATAAAAATCAGGAAGCGGTAACCGTACACCAGCACTTGTTCCACAATTTTCGGATCATCCTGTAAAAACAGCCTCAGCAGGGGTTTGCCCCAAAGGATCACCGCTCCGCCGATCAGCATAGCCATCA
Source organism: Clostridiales bacterium (assembly GCA_015056145.1). Classification (GTDB taxonomy): domain Bacteria; phylum Bacillota; class Clostridia; order Christensenellales; family Aristaeellaceae; genus Limiplasma. The sequence continues at coordinate 216,526 of SVGY01000001.1, read as the reverse complement.
TAACGGCAATCTTTACGGAGCTGAGCAATCCACTGCGTACACGGCCCATCTTCCTTGCACCATAGTTTTGGCCTACGAATGTACTCACAGCGCCCCTCAGGGCGGTGCCGGCCATTTCCATCAGTCCCTGCATACGGCTGGCGGCGTTATATCCTGCCATGAAGAGGAAGCCCTGTGCATTGACGACGCTTTGCAGTATTAGACCTCCGACGGAGATGATCAGGTTTTGGAAGGCGATGGGCAAGCCCAGGCCGATCAAACGGCCGGATATCTTCCGTGTCAGGCGCAGGTCGCTTGAGGAAAGCCTGAAATCGGGCAGACGCAGAACGGAAATCAGGCAAACCAGGCAGCTGAAGGCCTGTGAGATCACCGTGGCAGCAGCCACGCCTACCACACCCCAGTGAAAGCGCGCGACAAAGAGTATATCCAGAATGATGTTGCAGCCTGCGGAACAAGTAACGGCAATCATGGGCGTGCGGCTGTTGCCCACAGACCGGAGGAAACCGGAAAACAAATTGTAACCCATCACCAGCGGCAAACCGCCAAAAACGATCCGCAGATAGATGAGGGTCAGGTCGTAGGTATCGGCAGGGGTATTCATCAGCGTCAGAACAGGCCGCAGCGATACCTGTGCAATTATTTCCAGGGCAGCGGTGATCAGCCCTGCCAGTACAAGGCTTTGCCCGGCGGACCGGCGCAAAAGCTCCGGATCGCCTGCACCAAAGCAATGGGCAATCTGTATAGCAAAACCTTGCGCAAGACCGATGATAATGCCCAGCAGCGTCCAGTCCAGCCATCCGGTGGATGCAACGGCTGCCAGTGCTGTGACGCCCTCCGCACGGCCCACTACAAAGGTGTCCACCAGATTGTACATCTGTTGGAAGATCGTTCCTGCCAGTATGGGCAGGCTGAAGAGCAGAATCAATCTGGTGGGATTGCCCTGGGTCATGTTTTTCGTGCGGGATGCCATGGGCGGATGCTCCTTTGCGGGGAAAATATGGAAGGAAACCTGACGTTTCCGAAGGCAAAATACAGATATCCGGCGGAGCGCAGATGTATGAGCACTCCGCCGGAGCGTATATATCAAAGATAGCTACGCCTTCGTTGGTATTCATATCGAAGCATGAAAACGTATTCTTTCTTTGAGGGTAACCGTCTCAGTTCCCTTTGGCGATCAGTGCGTTGACCTCTTCCAGCGTAGGCGGATTGAGGGGGAGGGGAAAGCGGGAGATGGCAATACCCGAGCAGGCGCTGGCAAAACGAACCAGCTCTTCGTCGGTCATGCCTTTAAGCAATGCGTAAACGCAGCCGGCCTTGTAAGTATCGCCTGCGCCCAGGGTGCTCTTTACCTCTACGGAGAAGGGCTTCATGCGTTTGAAAGGCTCGCCCTTACGGCCATAAAGCATATCTCCTGCGCCGGAAGTCATGATGACCAGGCCCTCGGCGGTCTCCTGCAGCAGCTTCATTACCTCTTCCTTGTTCTTGTCCGGGTAGTGATTTTGCAGGCATTCGCAGGAAACCACATTTACAGCAGCGTGCTGGTGCAGGAAGGAATCGTGCATGCTGTCGATGGTCACATAGGGAATATTGTGCTTGATGCAAAGTTCTGCCGCCCGGTCGGATTCCTCCCGGAAGTAGGGATCCACAGCGGCTGCACGGCAACCGATCAGGTCTTCTTCACGGGGCACGCTCCACCACTTGTGATCGCCGCCGAAGAGGGTCTGGAACCGGCCCATGGGGGAACGTACCAGCCCGGCGATAACCACATAGTCCATCACGCCGTCATCCTCGGTAAACTGCAGCGGGGAAAGATCCACGGTTTTGTCTTTGTAGAATTCCCGCAGCATGGGCGCCACCTTGGTGCCGATATGAGTTCCGTCCATGCGCACATTTACGCCCAGGGAGCTGAGTACCGTGCAGGCTGTGCCGGTTTCGCCGCCGGGAAGGAAGTATTGCGCATCGATTTCGGAATACTCGTCCGGTTTGAGGAAATCGCCCCGCAGAAGGAAAGAATGGGTTCCCAGTACCTGACCAAAGAGATAGGCTTCAGCTTTCATGTGTGCTCCTCCTGTAATGTGGTTGATATTTTTGTAATTCCGTTCACATGACGAATATACATTTCCTTTGGAATGGCGGATTTTTGCAGGTGAAATTATCCGCAGGGCTCATTAAGGTCTTTCTGCATTGGACATAACAAAGTAACTGACAAACTGATGGATTCTTTCCATCGCTTCTGCCTTCCGTTCCGGCTCACGGTCGCAAAGGTGAACCAGCGCCGAGACGGGCGCAGTGTAACTGAAGGCAAGCATGGCGGGATCTCCTTTCCGCAGCAGACCTTTTTCCATCATTGTTTCAAAAATCTTTTTGTAGATGTTCGCAGTGCCTTCCAGAAAGTGCTTGGTCGCAAGCCTGCAAACCCGTTGATCGTGAAACTGCTCGGTCAGAAGCAGTTTTCTGGTCAGAATGATCTGAGGATCGTGGATCGTGAAGCTGATTTGCTGCGTGGTCAGCGCAATCAGCTCTTCGCAGGAGTCGGGCATTTTTGGAAGGTTGTCTGCGGAGCCAAAACGGCTTGCGTAATAGGCCTCCATTTTGTCAAGCAAAGCGTTCCATATGGCTTCCTTGCTTTCGTAATGCTTGTACAGTGCGGACTTGCTCAACCCAAGCTGCGCCGCCAGGTTTCGGAGATTCGTTCCCCGGTAACCATTTTCGGCAAACATGATGAGGGCTTCATCCAAAATTCGGTTTTTTGTTGAATTATCCATCTGCATCTCCATAACAATATGTGGTGACCGCTTGGTCACTTTGCATTATAGTGACCAAGCGGTCACTTGTCAAGGGCGAGTAACAGAGTTTTTATAAACGATACGTTGACAACAGGGGTTTGTTTGCATATAGTTGTTTATACATAGAAAAACTACAAAAGGAGACATGTTCCATGAAAAAATGTCTTTGCTTGCTGCTGATAACTCTGCTCATGCTCTTTTCTGCTACAGCCGTTGCGGACCATCCCTTTGACGGCATGCTGTATTATGAAGACTGTACCTACTATGTAGGCATCGACATGCAGCCCGGCGAGTATGTGCTTGTGTCCAGCAGCGATTACGGCGGATATTTCTGCGTATCTACCGATGCCAATCAGGAAGATATCATCTTCAACGGCATCTTCGATACCAACTCCATCATCACCGTGGAGCGGGGCGAGTATGTGAAGTTGAGCCGCTGCGTTGCCGTTAAATCCTCAGATTTTTACGGGGAATACACCATCAAAAAAACCAACTACGGCACCATGCTCAAAGTGGGTTATGGCTATGACCTGGCCCCCGGCACTTATCGTGTCAAGAGTGATCCTTCCAGCGACTACGATGGATACTACTGCATCTACAATTCCAGCCGTCAGGATAAGATCGTGAGCAACGATCTGTTCACCGGTTCCACCTATGTAACGGTAACGCAGGGGCAGTACCTTGTTTTGAGCCGCTGCTGCATCGTGGAATAAAGAAAAAATCAAACAGAACAGAAAACGGAGCCTTTCCCTATGGAGAGGCTCCGCTCTGGCTGTCAAAAAATGCGCAGGGTGCAGGGGGATCATCCCCCTGCCGGGTGTGGGCAGAGCCCACATTCCTTGTGCCGCAGCACTTTCAAGAAAGCACAGCGAGCACCGAAGGTGCAAGATTTGCGGCTTTGACTGACAAGAATGAGGTTTTTCGACAAACTGAACGGAGCCTTTCTCTATGGAGAGGCTCCGCTGTTTTTTTGACGGAGGACGTTTTCTGCGGAAGCCAGCTGTCTTTCCATCCGTTCTTTGCCGATGACCTGGAGCATAGCCCGGAAGCTGAGAATAACGGGAACAGCCAAAAGAATACCTGTCACTCCCGCTAATGAGCCGCCTGCAAGGATGCCCAGCAGTACTGTCAGGGGATGCAGGCGGGTCATCTGGCTGGTCATTTTCGGGGAGAGCAGATTGCCTTCGATCTGCTGCACCAAAACGATCACACCCAGGGCCCAAAGCATGCGGCCAAGCCCCTTTTGCCAGGAAAACAGCAGGACGATCCCTCCTCCTACCACGGGTCCCATGTAGGGAATCAGCTCCAGTACAGCCATTATCAAGCCAAGAAACAGCCATCCGGGGATCCCGCATAAAAGTAGCCCTACGGCTGTCAGGCTGCCTATGGCTGCGGAGATCATCAGCTGCGCCCTGAGAAAACCAAGGGTTTCCCTACGCATTTCCCGAAAGATCCTGACCACTACAGGGCGCTTTCCGGAAGGAAAAAGCATCAGTACCCATTCGCTGATCTCCCGCCTGTCCCGCAACAGATAAAAGGCGAAAACCGGGCTCAGCAGCCATCTTCCCAGGCTCCCGGCGATGCTTTGTGCAAAGCTGCCCAGATGCTTCACCACACCTTCCAAAAGGGCTTCGCCACGGGAAAGAAGGCTGTTTTTCCAGCCCTCGTCAATGTGCACGCCCTTTGTTGTCAGCCAGCGTTCCCCCTGCCGGACTAAGTCGCCCATGCGGCCGATAAAACCCGGCAGGCTGGTGGCAATCTGCCTTGTCTGGGATACCAGAAAGGGGATCAGCAGCAGCAAAAGAGATGCCAGCAATACGATGAGCCCGGCAATGGCCAGTGCAGCCGCTCTGCTGCGTTTCATCCGTTTTTCCAGGGGACGTGCCAGGGGAAGGGCAGCCAGCGCCACCGCAGCGCCAAGCAACAGCTGGGAAAAAAGCTGCAAAATAAGCATCCTTTGCCAAATCACCACCGCAAAAAGGGGTAGCAGGAACAGCAACGTTCTCAAGGAAGGTGCACTTTTTGTATTTTGCAGCTGCATGGGCACGGCCTCCTCAGGCAGAATAATCAAGCGGAGAAGCGAGAGAGCGTCGCTTCTCCGGGATGCTTTACCACATTTTGCTCATTTTGACCAGCTTATCCACATGCTTTTGCATCTGGCGCTTCATTTTCTGGTTACCGGGCATCAGCATTACTCCTGCGCCTACCATAAAGCCGACTGCTCCTGCCATGGTTGTTTTGATCATGTTCATTTAGTTTCCTCCTTTCCAAGAGCGGTTTCCAGTTCCGTCCAGCTCAAAAGGCTGCTGATCATTGCCTGTCCCTTACGAAGCCCTTCACCGATTACGCAGTATTCCCTTGCGTATGCGCTTTTTCCCTGCAGGTGGTGGATGGGCCCGGGGCTGATTTCCAGCGCCAGCAGCCGCAGGCTTGTTCGGCTCAGAATGCCGTCAGTCACAGGCCCTATACGCTGCCCGGTGGTCATGTAAGCCAGGCGCAGCTCCGGAGCGGCCCGACCGGAAAGATGTTTGGGCTTCTCCCTGAGAAGGATGCATTTTTTCCCCACTACACTGATGGAAACTGCGTCCGCCCATTTTGCGGACCCAATGCCCTTGCGGAGAATGAGCCCCTCCAGGATCCTGGCGTTTTTGTCTGGAACGCCACGTTCCACAAAGCCCACAAGCCGGTCCTGCCAAACCACCGGGAGTCCTTCCAGCTGCCTCAGACTGCTCAGCACTTCGCCCCCTCCTTTTCCTGAACGGTAAGGATAGCTTGCCCAGAGGGTCAGGAAAGTCTCCAAACAAAGCTTGCCATCAGCGGCAGGCTTTTCTTGCGATGAGAGAAGGCTCATTTGCTGGCAAAGTATGGCAGGCACTGTGCGGCACAATGGTTGTTTTTTTGGAAAGGGCAGCAAAACAACTGGAAAAAGAACCCAGAGTTTTTCCAAAAAATAGCATAAATCCCTTATATTTCAATGGATTGCGCTGTATTTCCGGCATGGATACCCATAGCCCGTTCGTCAGATGAGCGAAAGGCACACAAAAGATCAGTGCCTGAAAAACAAAGGAGGTATCCCCATTATGCAAAAGACCCATCTGTACAAAAGATGCCTCCGGGCAATCGCTCTGGTGCTTGTGATGGCATTGCCCGCCGTGTCTCTGGCTGAAAGCTTCAAGGTAGTGGTCGGCGGTGCGCTGAATCTGCGCAAAGAGCCTTCCACCGCTGCTTCCGTGCTGGGCCAGTACCCCACCGGTACCTGGATGACCATCCTGGAGGAAGGCGACGGCTGGACCAAGGTGGAAGTGGCTGGCAAGACCGGCTACGTCATGAGCAAGTACCTGGCAGAATCCACCCAGAACAATACCCTGTATGTACGAACCAACACCGGCATTGGGCTGAACCTGCGCAGCGCCCCCTCCATGGCTGGCGAGATTATCACCAGTTATAAGAATGGCACTGCGGTTGAGGTTCTGTCCAAGGGCAATGAATGGTACAGAGTGAAGGTCGGCGACACTGTGGGTTACATGGCCAGCCGCTACCTCAGCAGCAAGGCAGCCTCCGGTGGCACTGCTGCCCCTTCTGTGCCTGTTGAGGGCAAGCAGGGTATCGTCAGCAATCCCGGCGCCAACCAGGTGCTTCTCCTTCGTGAAAAGCCCAGCACAGACGCAAAGGTTCTGGGGCACTACCGCAATGGCACGCTGGTTACCATCACCGGCGAAAGCGGCAACTTCTACCGGGTCAACGCAGGCGGCAAAACCGGCTACATGATGAAGAAGTACGTCAAACTGAGCACTTCTGCCATCGGCCCGGTACCCTTCGTCGCAAAACTCATCAATCCCAACGGCAACAGTATCGTAAATTTCCGCAAGGCTCCGGGTCTGAGCTCTTCCGTGCTGAAGACCCTGCCTGTAGGTACGGAGATCACCGTTACCGAAATGGGCGACGTGTGGTGCAAAGCCACCGTTGACGGCCAGGAGGGTTATGTGAGCCGCTACTTCTTCCAGTTTGTGAAGGCTGTGGAGGAATAATCGTCCTAAAGAAAAAGGGCAGAGCGTTTTTCGCTCTGCTCTTTGCTTTTGCCTGTGGAGGAGGTTCATTTCTTATCCGCACGTTTGTTTCCGGTAAATTCTTTGTAAACGTGGTGAATTTCTTCTATGGCTGCGAGCTGGCTTCCCTCAAAATCCAGCCGGACAATATAGGGCATCCAGTCGATGATACGCAAAAAATCCTCACATCCGAAATCGTGCCTGAAATGGTTGATGATGCTGCTGAGGGCCGTGCCGTGCGTGCCGATAAGGATATTGCTCTCGGGATGACGGTTCAGGATCTCCATCAGGGCCTCGATATTGCGGCTTTGCACCATGCGGATGGACTCGCCGCCCGGCTCGTGAAAATCATGGTCGGCCCAGCGCAGACGGAACATGCCGTGGTTGTTGCCCTCGTTGCCCTTTTGTCTTTCCCGGAGGCGCTCGTCTTTGATAATGTCAAGCCCGAAAAAGCCGGCGGTTTCAGCGATGGTTTCCACACTGCGCAGGTAGGGGCTGCAATAACAAATGTCTATGGATTTGTCCGTCAGATGCTGAAGGACGCTTTTTGCATCCTCCCTGCCCTCGTCGGTAAGGGGACGGGTGCGGTCATCCTCCCAGGCATGCAAGGGCTGGGCGTGGCGAACAAAATAGACATGTGTCATTCACGAAGGCCTCCTTAAATTCCCCAAATAGCAAAGGACAGAACATGTAAGCATTATACACCTTTTTTTCAAAAAGACAAAAAAGGGACTGCCCTCTATTGAAGGCAGTCCCGCAGCTTGTCGAAAAACCTCATTCTTGTCAGTCAAAGCCGCAAATCTTGCACCTTCGGTGCTCGCTGTGCTTTCTTGAAAGTGCTGCGGCACAAGGAATGTGGGCTCTGCCCACACCCGGCAGGGGGATGATCCCCCTGCACCCTGCGCATTTTTTGACAGCCAGAGGGACTGCCCTCTATTGAAGGCAGTCCCGGTGTTGTAGTGAGAGAATTACTTTGCAGCCTTGCGCTGAATCCATTTGACGATTTCCACAATGGGAATGACGCAAATACCCAGGCCGATGGCGATGAGATATTCCTGCAGGTTTACGGGACTCAGGCTGAAAGCTTTGGCCAGGAAGGGAACCTCGCAAACCAGAGTGGTCAGCAGGAAGGAAGCGATAGCAGCGCCCACCAGCACCCAGTTGCGGGTGTTCATCCGGAAGATGCTGCCCCGCTGGGAACGCATGTTGAAGCTGTGGAAGATCTCTGCCATGGACATGGTAATAAACGCCATGGTCATGCCATACTTGGCGGCCTCTTCACCTGCGAAGAAGGTGAGCTTGCCGGCATGCATAGAGTTGCCCAGCAGATAGCTGATCAGCACCAGAGCGGCAACCATCAGGCCCTGGTAGGCAATATCCACACCCATGCCGCCGGAGAAGATGCCGTCGTTGGAAGCACGGGGTTTGCGGCGCATGACGTTGCGCTCGGCCTTTTCCATGCCCAGGGCAAGGGCGGGGAAGGTATCGGTGATGAGATTGATCCACAGCAGGTGAACGGGTTTGAGCACCACGAAGCCCACCAGAGTGGCCACGAAGATGGCAATGACCTCGCTCATGTTGGAACCCAGCAGGAACTGGATAGCCTTGCGGATATTGTCATAAATACGGCGGCCTTCTTCCACTGCGCCCACGATGGTGGCGAAGTTGTCGTCGGCCAGAACCATATCGGCAACGTTCTTGGTTACGTCGGTACCGGTGATGCCCATACCTACGCCGATATCGGCGGATTTGATGGAGGGTGCATCGTTGACACCGTCGCCGGTCATGGCGGTAACAAAGCCGTCGTTGCGCCAGGCGTTGACGATGCGGGTCTTGTGTTCAGGCTGCACACGGGCGTATACGGAGATGTTCTGATACTCGGCGTTGAATTCCTCATCGGTCATGGCATCCAGCTGCAGGCCGGTAATGGCACGCTGACCTTCTTCCAGAATGCCGAGCTCGGTGGCGATGGCCACGGCGGTATCCACATGGTCGCCGGTGATCATGATGGCACGCACGCCGGCGCTGTGGCACTGCTCGATAGCTACCTTCACTTCGGGACGCACAGGGTCGATCATGCCGCTGAGGCCTACGAAGCACAGCTGCTGCTCGAGGGCGGCAGGTTCGGTGGAAGCGGGCATTTCGGTATAGGTACGCTCTGCACAGGCCAGCACACGCAGGGCACGATCGGCCATGGCCTTGTTGGCGGAGGTGATCTCAGCCATAAACTCGTCGGTCATGGGGACGGGCTGACCATCTTTCAGGTAATGGGTGCACAGGCCCAGAACCACATCGGGAGCGCCCTTGGTGTACTGCACAATGCCATTTGCAGTCTGGTGAACGGTGGACATCATCTTGCGGTTGGAATCGAAGGGAGCTTCGCCAACACGGGGATTTTCTTCCTTAAGGGCATATTTTTTCATGCCCAGCTTGCCGGCCCATGCCACCAGTGCAACCTCGGTGGGTTCACCGGTCACAGAGCCGTCTTCGGCCATTTCTGCATCGCAGCAAAGGGCCATGGCTTGCGCAAGGTGGTTTTCATCGCTGCCGAAGAAATCCACAACGGTCATCTTATTCTGGGTCAGGGTACCGGTTTTGTCAGAGCAGATAATCTGAGCGCAGCCCAGGGTTTCCACGGCGGTCAGCTTGCGGATGATGGCGCTGCGGCGGCTCATGTTGGTAACGCCGATGGACAGAACCACCGTAACCACGGCGGCCAGGCCTTCGGGGATGGCGGCAACAGCAAGAGAGACAGCCACCATAAAGGAGTCGATTACGACCTTGGTATTGATGCTGTCTGCACGGAGCAGCTGCACTGCAAGAATGATGACGCTGATGCCAAGCACAAGCCAGGTAAGGGTCTTGGACAGCTGGGCCATCTTGATCTGCAGGGGAGTTTTGCCTTCCTCGGCACGGGCCAGAGCATCGGCGATCTTGCCCATTTCGGTGTCCATGCCGGTGGCGGTAATAACAGCAACGCCACGGCCATATACTACGGTAGAACCCATGTAGACCATGTTTTTACGGTCGCCGAGGGCAACGTTGCCGGAGGGATCCTTCAGGTCAATGAGATCGATAAACTTGGTAACGGGAACGGATTCGCCGGTGAGGGCAGCTTCTTCGATCTTAAGGCTGGCGTTCTCGATGAGACGGCCGTCGGCAGGAACGGAATCGCCGGCTTCCAGCAGCACCACATCGCCTACCACCAGTTCTTCACTGCGGACGATGCAAACCTTGCCGTCGCGAAGCACCTTGGAGGTGGCAGCGGACATTTCCTGAAGGGCTTCAATGGCTTTTTCGGCTTTGCTTTCCTGGTACACGCCCAGCACAGCGTTGATCACAACAACAGCCAGAATGATGATAACATCAGCAATGCTTCCGCCTTCCAGCACAGCCAGCACACCGCTGACGGCGGCAGCAACCAGCAGGATGATGATCATGGGGTCGGAAATCTGCTTGAGAATCTGCTTGAAAATGGAGTCTTTTTTTGCTTCGTTCAGCTTGTTTTTTCCGTTTTTCTGGATGCGCTCCTGCGCCTCGGCAGAAGTGAGGCCCTCCCGCTGGCTGCCCAGCTCTTTGAGGGTGTCGTCAATGGATTCAAGATAAAACTTCAATTGAGACTTCCTTTCAAAAAAATATTGTGCCCACCCAAAGAGGCGGGCACAATTCAGAATACACCGTTCTGGAAAGAATATCAAGTATTTTTAATGATAATCTGTTCAATAACGTCTGCTGCATGTTCGCACTGGTCGCAGATATCTTCCAGGCTTTCGTAGATGGCTTTGCAGCCCAGCAGACGGAATGCGTCGGTGGAGGCGCCAAACAGCTCGTGAATAGCTTCCACATAAGCATGGTCGGCTTCGCCTTCAATATCATTTACTTCCACCAGCATGGAGCGGAGCTTTTCAGGCTTTTTGAAATTGTGCATCTCCTTAACGGCTTCATGAAGGGCCTTTACGCAGCGGGCTGCAATGGCGGAAAGGGCTGCTGCCTGCGGGGGCAGTTCGCTGATATGGTACATGTAGCATTCCAGTACAACCTCATCCAAACCGTCGGTGATGTCATCGATGATCTGCACAAGGTGCAGGATGTCTTCCTGATCGATGGGGGTGATGAATTCTTTGGAAAGCCGGGTGAGGATATCGTGATGCAGATCATCGGCGTTGTTTTCGATGGCATGCATCTTTTCACGCTGAGTGGGAAGATCCTGAGCATCGTAGTTTTCCAGAATGGCGGTCAGCAGCTCGGAAGCCTCCACACAGTACGCAACCTGATCGGCAGCCAGCTGAAAGTAATCATTCTTCATTTTCTTAGCCATTTTACCATCTCTCCTTTATGCAAACAGAATCAGGAACAGTTTTGCCATTAAGAATCCCAGAAGGCCGCAGCCCGGGAAGGTGCATACCCAGGTGAGCACCAATTCCTTTACCACGCCCCAGTTGACGTTGCTCATGCGTCGTGCGGCGCCAACGCCCATAATGGCGGTGGTCTTGGTGTGGGTGGTGCTTACGGGGATACCTGTCAGGGAGGAAAGCAACAGGCAGAGCGTAGCTGCCAGGTCAGCTGCAAACCCTTGGTAAGGCTTCAGTTTGACCATATCCATACCCACGGATTTGATAATGCGGTAGCCGCCAATGGAGGTGCCAAGGCCCATTACAGCGGAACAGAGCACCATCAGCCAGATGGGAACAGCAAACTCGCTGGTGGTGGAATTGCCGCCGGCAAAAGCAGCCCCCAGCAGGAAAATGGCCATAAATTTCTGGCCATCCTGAGCGCCGTGCATGAAAGCCATGGCTCCGCCGCCCAATACCTGCGCCCGGGAGAAAAACTTTTCGGATTTCATCCGGTTCTGATTGCGGAAGATCAGCACCGTCAGCTTGGAGGTTAGGAAGCCAAGCACAAATCCCAGCAAAGTGGACAGCAGTATGCCCCAGACCACCTTGATCCACTCGGCGCCGTTAACGCCGGCGAAGCTGTTCTGAATGGCTACGGCTGCACCGGTAATACCGGCGATCAAAGCATGGCTTTCGCTGGTGGGAATGCCGAAATACCATGCAGCAGTGGCCCAGATGACGATAGCTGCCATAGCAGCGCACAGGGCGATGAGGGAAAGATGGGCATCGCCGCCGAAATCCACCATGTTATAGATGGTCATCGCAACGGAAGAGTTGATGGTGGTCATCACCAGTACGCCAAGGAAGTTGCATATGGCAGCCATGACAATGGCCTTCCTTACGCCGATGGCACGGGTAGAAACACAGGTGGCGATGGCGTTTGGCGCATCAGTCCAACCGTTGACGAGGATAACGCCCAGGGTAAGAACAGTGGAAACCAGAAGCATGGGATTAGAGAATGCCTGACCAAAGAATTCCAGCATGGACATGGCCTCACCTCATTTTTCGTGATGAGTGGTCTGGGGAATGAAAACAGCAAATGCGATGTTTTGTCAATATTCCCCACAATTTTCATTATATCATGAGCCGGAGAGAATGGCAAACCGTGGCACGATGAGGCACTTTGGTGAGAAAATAAAGAAACAGGCAAAAAAACAGCTTTCATCGCCACTTCAGCGCAAGCAAAGAAGCAGTAAAGAAAAGCTGTTACGAAGAATATCATTCACCTTTGAGGAATGCAACAAGCCGTTGCCCCTGGGCTTTGCGGCACTTGTTTCGGGTAACGAAATCCCGGGCTGCTTCACCTTTTAAACGGGCTTCTTGGGGATGTGCAAGGACATGGTTCATTTGTGCAAGGAGACCTTCCCATCCTTTGCCATCGGCAAAGTAAAGATAGGGAGCATATTCTCCCGGAACGCCTTCCAGGGGATACATGATCACCGGTTTGCCGCTTGCCATGTATTCCATGGTTTTGGAGGGGAAGCTGTATTTGGTGTATTCGCCTTCATTGGGACGGGGATTGACCAGCACAGCCGCCTTGCTTCGGAGGTTTGCCACGTCGCTTTGAGTAAGGAAACCGAAAAATTTGATGCGGCTGTCTTTTTCTGCAAGAGACTTGATCTCTGCTTCTGCCTCGCCTGCACCGCAGATCCACAGTTCGGCATCGGTTGCGTCCAGATTTTGGAAGGCTTCCAGCAGGTTTTTAATGCCAAAGCGATAATGCAGCGTGCCGGAATACAGAAAAGCGGGGGAGGTGGAGAGAGCGGCGGGGTTTGCTTCGGGATGGGCAGCACAGATGCCCTCCATCAGCAGCCAGGGACGATGACCAACCTGCATGGGTTCTTTCATTTGCTCCGTCAAGAGGACAAAGCGGTCCGCCCGGCTGAGGCAGCGGTACACAAGGCGATTTTGCATATTCCGCAGTGTTTTGCGGAGGCGGGAGGTTTGACCAAGGTCATAAAACTCAGGCAGGTCGGTGATGATGACGGTTACATCCACATCCTTTGGCAGGGTATGAATGGCCTTGAGAAAAGGCATATAGGCAGAATACAGCACCAGATGATCGCCGGGCCGGAGCAGTTTTTTCAGAAGCCTTTTGGCCTTTGAAGCACGCATAGCCTGCTTGATGAAGGGCAGATTTACGCAGCCGACTTCGTGACAGACGGCCTCGCCGTTTTTCCATTGCCGATCCTTCAGAAAAAACCTGCGGAAGTTGCGGGGCCATGTGCCTACTGGCAGACAATTGATGATTTCTATCGGATGGGAAAGGGTTTCCTCAATTCCATGGATGAGGTTCCACTGGAATACGTTGGGTGCGCTGCTGATGCTTCCGGAGGAAGCGCCAAGGATGGATTTTTCTTCATTTTCCGGATAGAGCGGCCCCATAAAGACCAGCCGGAACGGTGTGTTTTCCTTGTTCATGAAGGGCTCCTTTCCATGCCTTCCCAGGCCGTTGCGTTCAGAATGGCTTCGCAGAGCCGGTTCACATCCTGAGGGACCGAGATGCCGCCAAGCTGCTTTGCGGTTTCTTCACAGGCGGTGCCTTCGTAAACGATGGCGGGGGTGCCGCAGCTCAGCGCCTCGGCAGTGGTCATGCTGTAGGTTTCTTCCCGGCTTGGGTTGACGTATACATCGGCAGTTGTATAGATTTCAGCCAGTTCCCGGGTGTTGTTGGTACGGGCGATACCCACAATGGAAGCCGGCAGGGCAGCAAGCTGTTTTTCATCAAGCCCCACCAGCACGATGGCGAATTCTTCCGGCAGCATGTTCCTGAGCTGGTAAAAATCCTCCAGCCCCTTCCGGTCATCCCAGGCGGAGGCCACGCCAAGAACCAGCTTTTTTCCTTCCAGTCCATGGCGTTTTCTGAAATCGCCCTCAGTGGGCCGGAAAACGCTTTTGTCGATAGGGTTGGGCTGCACCTCCACGGGATAAAGGCCAAGGAAGCTTTGCCGGGCAAGGTTGGCCAGCCAATGGGAAGGGGTGATCAGCGTCATGTTTTTTACGCCGGTAAAGGATGCCTTTTTCCGGTCATAGTTCCGGCTGCTTCCGTCCACAAAGGAGATGGGATAGCGATCCTTTTGGGGGCATGCGCTGCAATGGGTTTTCCACTTGTCACAGCCCACAAAGGAAAAATGGGAACAGTGTCCCGTAAAGGCCCAGCAATCGTGCAGCGTCCATTTTACTTGCATCTGCGGGCGCTGTTTGATCCAGCGAAAGAGCAGTTCCACGTTGATATAGTAGCCATGCAGATTGTGCAGCCAGAGAAGGTCGGGCTGATAGTCCTCTGCCCATTTCAAAAAAGCACGGGTGGCATTTTTAGAGCCCAAGCCATGGCCGTCTGTCATACGGGTGCGGAGCGCATGCAGTTTCAGGTCCAGATCGCCGCCGATCCTTACAGCATAAGGCTTCCATTCCTCCGGTACTTCATCCACACGGCCATATGCGATTTTTACTTCGTGGCCTTCGCTGATAAACCGGCGGGCCAGATCGGTGCAAATGCGACCGGTGCTGCGAATGCCGCAGACGGAGTTGATCAACAGGATTTTCAAAGCACAATACCTCTTTCCGGGGGAAGATTCACGGTTGTCACAAATGATTGTATATCAATCGCCGTCCGCCGTCAATGAAACAGAGGAGTCCTGCAAAAAGAAAAAGCCCCGGCCACAGACCGGGGATATGAGCCCTCAACGGATGAAATTGGTCCAGGCAGTGGGTTCTTTTTCAGGAATGCCGTATTTTTCTTTGCCCAGCTGGATGCTCTTCATCAGGAAGGCCATGTTGCGGGCCAGGGTTCGCATGCCCTGCATGCCTTCCTCGTCCTGTTCCACCTGGCCGGGCGCATTGCCGTGGAGGCTGTTCCAATACTGCCCGGAGGCAATGGGCATGCCGGAGATGCCGAAAAATTTGTTCATCTCATCATAAGTGGAGGAAAGGCCGCCGCGCCGTGCTACCACAACGCTTGCTCCTACCTTCATCTGCTTGGAGAATTTGGTGGAGTAGAAAAGCCGCTGCACAAAGGACATCAGCGTGCCGTTGGCCATGGCGTAGTATACCGGGCTGCCCAGAACCAATCCGTCAGCATCCTTCAGTTTAAGTGCCGTTTCGTTGACCAGATCGTCAAACACGCATTTGCTCAGCTTGCCACACTGGCCACAGCTGATGCAGCCACGGATGTCCTTGTTGCCCACATGGATGATTTCGGTTTCGATGCCCTCTTCGGCAAAGATTCTGGCCATTTCCGAAAGGGCGGTAAAGGTGTTGCCGTGGGGCTTGGGGCTGCCGTTCAGGAGCAGTACTTTCATATTCAGATTCGCCTCCCTGAAAAAACGTTTTTCATAGATGAGAATAAGTATCCATCATGCAGCAGTGCAAGTCAAGTATTTTTTCACAGGAACCCTATGCGCCGGAGGGGTGAACTATGCAGGAAACAAGGTTAGTTTTCCTCCGGAAGGGTGAAACCTTCCTGCCAGGTATAGGAGGCTTTATCCCAGTCAAAATCACGCTGCGTTTCCCGGATTACAGAACCCGGCAGATAAATCCTGCATCCCATTCCTTCATAGCGCAGCAAGCTTTGTGAATCATCCATCGTCAGCCGCAGGGCTCTGCCTTCCATGGTTGTCAGGGTGAGAGTGCTGCCGTTTTTTGTCCAGAAAGCGTCCATGGACTGCTCGTTTTCATAAAGCCATGTGCCGTCGTCAAGGAGCTCTATTTCACCGCAAAGTGCATAGGGAAGATGGTTTGGTTCGGAGAAATCGGAAGGTACAAACCAGCCATAACAGGAGGGACGGTTACTGAGCCCTTCGCTTTTCTCAAGCAGAACAAAAGTTTTGCGAAAGCAGTGCAGCTGTCCGTCTTTCAGTGTATACCAGCTTTCCAAAGCAGGGGAGGAAGGCGCAAACGAAGAAACAAACTGCTGATTTTCCACTTTGCCAAAATCTGTAAAAGTCAGACAGTTATACCTGAAACTTATTCCATTGGAATGGAATATGGGCTGATCGAAGCCGTCGGTCATCTCGTAGGTTCCATCCTGATAGAGGCGGATATAATGGTCGCACCCGTCCTGGAATCGCCATACGGAATCCAGCAGTTTGACTGAATCATCATAACGGTTCCATGAGCACTCCAGCCCGGAACGTGTCAGCTGTTCAGGTGTAAAAACGGAATCAAGATTCGTTGAGACGTTCCAACAGGAATAGTCGTCGCTGAAAGAAAACCGGCTGTCCCAGTCCTCCAAGCTGATAATCAGCCACTGGAAAATGCCTTCTTCATTTATTCGATACCATACCCCTGCCCGATCAAGCCGCTGCCTTTGTTCCGAAACGTCAGAGGGTACGTTGCTTTTCCAGATGATATTGCCGGCGGTATCAATGTACAGGGAATATCCCTCTTCATCTGTACAAAGAGCAAGCCCGTTCCGGAACGGTTCTGCAGAGATGAACTGCGGAGGTATCCGCCAGGTGCCGTCTTCCCGCAGGTAGCCGTAGCGTCGATATCCCTGCTGGTTATCAGCGCAGATCCGCCAAAGCCCTTCCTCGAAAAAATCATTTTCATAGGGCGAAAAGGAATTGCAGGGCAGGGAAAGAATTTCAGTACCGTCCAGTTTGCAAAGACTGGGTCGCAGTCCGTTATCCACTACCATCAATTCCCGTTCATAATCAATGGCTATGGGCTCGTTGGGGACGGTGCACAAACGCCCCTTATCCACATGGTAGATCTCGGTATATTCGCCGCTGCTACCCTCTGTAACAGTAAAATAACCATTCCATGTTTCAAATCCGCAGAATTTTTCATGGCCGATGAAGGAATCGTGATGCAGTTTTTCCTGTCCCTCTGCATCCAGAATAAAGAATTCAGGTCCTGCATGCCAGTTATGCCAGTTGATGGCGCCACAGTAGCCGTTCTGGTAGGTACGGATTTCATCATAAGGTGCAGAAAGAATTTCTCCCTCCACATTACATACCTGCCAGCCACCATCCGGAGTGTAGATATTCAGCTTGCCCTCGTGGACGTTAGTGACGGGTTCTCCGGGCAGATCAATGACCTTTCCCATTTCGTCAATGAGAAAGTAATTCTTATCTTCATCGCCCACAATGGCGTACCCTTCATGAAAAACCGCAAAGTCGTATGCAACAAAGAGGTTGTAGCCGGGGTCGCTTATCTGCGTCCAATCGTATCGTACGGTTTTGTATTGCAGAGGGATGACAATCTCGCCGGTTGTTCTGTCCAGATAGCCGTAGGTATCGTTGCTGTCTGCCACCAGCACACGGGTGGAAGCCGGGTCGGTACAGGGTTCATCCAGAATTTGTCCATCAAAATAAATGATTGTTTTGGTGGTTGGTGAATAGAGCCCCATGCCCTCAAAGAAAGGCTCTTCCCAGGTATCGCACAGTTCTTCATTCCAGCCGTACAGATTGTAGGAGATAGCATTCCGGGTGATTTCGGGGCAGGTGACAATGATACTGCCCCTGTGATCAATCAGGGAATACAAACCATTTTCGTGTCTTACCAGTGCAGTGCCATAATCATCAAATGCGGACGCTTGCGTAAATTGCGGCTCAATCACCACATTGCCCCCACGGTTGATATAGCCGAATCGACCGTTTTCTTTGATGGGGTAGAGAACAGCATCTTCTGCCAGTGCGCTGCCGCAAAGAAACATCAAAAACATGAGGGTAATGATTGAAAAAGTTCGTCTCATTAAGAAACCTCTTCCTTTTTTTGGAGTATCAACATTTGTAACGTTTCTATGCCGTCATTTCTTCCCTGAAAAGTCTGTTTTTTCGGCAGAAGCGGATTTTTGCAAAAGAAAAACATCCGAACCGTAAGATTCGGATGCTATGGTACACCTTCAGGGACTCGAACCCTGGACACCCTGATTAAGAGTCAGGTGCTCTACCAACTGAGCTAAAGGTGCATGCTGTTTCAATCAGCAGAAATTATTATACTCGAATTCTGGAAAAAGTCAACCCCGAATTTTGAAAAAAGTGAAAAATAATTGGAAAAACTCTTTCAAAACCATCGGTTTCATAAGCAGAGGAGGAAGAAAACGGCTGGTTTATCGGAAAAAAAGGCGTCCTGGTTTTTGCAGCTGTAAACGCTACTGCGCTTTGTAAACGGCCAAGGCGCCGTGGAGAAATGTATGCATGGGTTGGATGTGTTGATGCAGAAGTAAATCAGGGGAAGTGTGTAGCACAGAAAAGAAGATGCTCTGTAATGGTTTTGTTAATGGGGATGTTTGGAAAAAACACGACCACCCGTTTGACGGATGGTCGTAATGAACTTCATTTCTTCTTGTTCATGTAGTCAATCATATCGTTGACCATTTGTAATTCTTCAGCGGTCAGATGAATCAATTTACCTGCTACATCATCAACAGCCGTTTTTGTGCTGGTTCCAGTCAAAATAAAATCAGCACTAAGGCCCAGAATATCACATACTTTGGCGAGGTTTTCGGGGCGGATTGCTTTCTTGCCGAGTTCCAGATTGGAAATCATTTGGGTAGACACTCCCAGCTTTTCAGCCATTTCTTCCTGGGTCATCCGCAGGGACTTTCTGCGAAGCATGATTCGATGGCCCATATCTTTCAGAAATTCGTTATCGCCCACGGTCTACACCCTCCAAGCAGTTTAGGATGTAGTAATTATAATAACCATGGGTGATATTCTAAATGCTCTATAGATATAAAAATATTGACTTTTATCTTCTATGGATTATAATCAGAAGAAAGACATAAGCAAAGGGGATGCAGCATGGCCGAGTTCTGCCTGAAGTGTTTTAACGAGATGAACGGTACCGATTATCAGGTTAGCCAAGTTTGGCTGGAAGAAGATTTCTGCCCAAGCCGCTTTTGCTGCGGCTGTCTGAAATGATTCAGGGCTTGTTTCGGAAGTAAAGTCCTTGCATTTGCACAGTTGCTCTGGGCTGATATTGACGAAGATAGTTCAAAAAATAAATAACACCCAGGCTGCGCCTTGGGTTCTTCTATGGAGCAGCCGACTCTTTGCGACTGCGTATTTGCTCATGGGGCTGAAATAAAAATAATCCGAACTTCCTCTTTTACAGAATCGGTTCGGATTATTTACTATTGGTACACCTTCAGGGACTCGAACCCTGGACACCCTGATTAAGAGTCAGGTGCTCTACCAACTGAGCTAAAGGTGCTCGCTGTTTCAACCAGCAAAAGATATTATACTCGCTTCCGGAAAAAAGTCAACAGATATTTTCAAAAAACACAAAAAAATCTGCGTAAGCTCCAAGAAGCTTTGCGCAGAAAGGGTTTCCCGGGTGGTTGGCGCTATTGCGGTATTTCTTCAGGCTGGTTTTGCCATAATTGCAGAATCCTTTGCAGGTCAAAGCTATAATCCCGTTGCGATATGCCTTCGCTGTAAACCAGCGGGCAGGTGGCAAGCACACGGCCGCCCAGTACAATGCGGGCTTCTCCGGCTACATCTCCGGCAACAAAGCCGGCGGGGATGCTGTCCGGCATATCGTATTCCAGAGAGGGGATATGCCCCTTGGGGATCAGCGCCCCCAGATCCTCCGCCGCACAAAGGGATACCGTTTCCTTCACGCCGTCGCTGACGGGCAGCATCCGCACGCTTTCACCGCAGGAAAGAGCGGCGAAGTAATCGTAATTGGCAAAGCCCATATCCATCAGCCGGGCAGCCTCGTTGAACCAGTCCGGGCAGTTCAACACTACGCCGATTACTTCCAGGTTTCCACGCTTAGCCCCAAAAACAAGGCAGCGGCCTGCGGCTTTGGTGTAACCGGTTTTGATGCCCGTTGCCCCTTCGTAGTCGGTCAGAAGCTTGTTTTTGTTGTTGAGAATACGGTGGTAGCTGCGCCCTTCCCAGGGTATGGAGGCCCGCCTGGTGGATACCAGCTGCCGGAAAAAATCATACTTCATGGCCTCCCGGGCGATGAGGGCCAGATCCCGGGCGGTGGTATGATGGCCGTTGGTGGGCAGGCCGTTGGGGCTGAGGAAAACCGTGTCTGTGCAGCCCAGCTCGGCGGCCCGGTGTGTCATTTTGCGGCAGAAGGTATCCACGTCGCCGGAAATATGCTCTGCAATGGCTACGGCAGCATCGTTGCCGCTGGCAAGCATCAGCCCGTACAGGAGATCCCGCAGGGTGATTTTCTCCCCCTCGGAAAGATAAATGCTGGTGCCCGGCACGCCGTAGGCATTGAGGCCCACGGTGACAATTTCGTCCAGATTGCCGTATTCCAGCGCAAGAAGCGCCGTCATCACCTTTGTGGTGCTGGCCATGGGCAAAGGCTGGTCTGCATTGTGACTGTAAAGCACGGCTCCTGTGTTGCGCTCAATGAGAATGGCGGATTTGGCGCTGCTGTCCACTTCGGTGGAATCCGGATGGGCTTTTGCGCCGGTATCCAGCAGCGTTAGCACAGCGCAGCAGATAAGCAGCATCCATTGCCGCAATCGCTGGGGAAAAGTTAGCTTCATTCCAATCACTCTTCCTTTTTCATTTCCACAACATCCACTTTGATGGAGGGAGTTTTCCGGTTTTCTTTGCCCGCATGGTCGCCGATCAGCTGGGGCAGCAGTTCCACCACACGCTCCAGCGCACCGGTGGTCTGTGCAGGAAGCATTTTCACCGTGCCATCGCTGACCACAAGGAAGCCCACCGGCTGTACCGATACACCTGCGCCGGAGCCGCCTGCAAAGGGGAAACCTTCACTGGAAAGAGAGGCGGAGTTTGTGCCTTCTGTGGAGTACTCTCCTCCGCCGGCAATGAAACCGAAGCTTACTTTGGAAATGGGAATGATGGTGGTGCCGTTTCCATCCACCACCGGGGAGCCTACCACCGTGTTTACGTCCACCATGCCACGGATGTTTTCCATGGTGGTCTGCATCATATTGTCAATGGGATGTTGCATTTGCTGCCTCCTTGAATGAAGAATGCTGCGCTCCTACTGCGCCGTGAGATTTCCGGCGGCCTGATGTGCCTTTTTTCTGATGCGGCGCAGATAAGCCGCCCCCAGCGCAAGAAACGTCCCTATCAGCCTGCCCAGCCGAACGGAAATTATTCCCTCCAGACACAGCCATGTATCGGCGTGCCGGAAATCCGCATCCATATGAGCGGTAAAGGCAGGGGGGAGTGCGCAGGTTTTCCGCAGGGTATCTGTCAGGGTACGCACAAAGCTGAAGAAAAGCGCAGTGGTGGCTGCATCCTCAAGGGCTATGTGCAGGGAAAGATGCAGCATCGATAGCTTTCCCAGCTGCCGTATGCGCCGGAACATCCTTTTTTCCAGAAGGCTGCGCAGCCATTGGAGGTTGACTTCCGAAAGAGAATGAGATTTTTTCTGGATGTTTTCCTGTACAGCGGTGTTTTTTCTTTTGGCTCTGCGCAGTCCCGGCAGGGGAAAGCCCACCGCCTCCACCCTGATAAAATAGCTGCTCCTTTCGGCAAGCCGAAGACGAAAATGCAACCGCAGCGGAAGGATCATCACCCCATATACAGATATTGCAAGCAGGTACGGATTGATGCTGTTCCCCTCCCTGGATTTGATATTTTCATTACAGATATATTGTTTACGGTTTTTTCATTTTTACGCTATGCTTTTTTTCTAATTATGGGGTATGATTATTATTAACACTTATTATGGAGGTGTTCAGGATGGGAAAAATGGTAGGTATTGATTTGGGTACCACCAATTCCTGCGTAGCATATATGGAAAATGGTGAACCCGTTATTATTCCTAACGCAGAGGGTGGCAGAACAACGCCTTCCGTAGTGGCTTTTTTGAAAAATGGCGAGCGGGTGGTGGGCGCTGCCGCCAAGCGACAGGCAGTGACCAACAGCCAGCGTACCGTGTTTTCCATCAAACGTGATATGGGCACGGATAACCGGGTAAAGATCGACGGAAAGAGTTATACCCCTCAGGAAATTTCCGCCATGATCCTCCAGAAGCTCAAAGCGGATGCAGAGGCTTACCTTGGCGAAAGTGTGACGGATGCGGTGATCACCGTGCCGGCCTATTTCAGCGACAGTCAGCGTCAGGCCACCAAGGATGCCGGCCGTATTGCTGGCATCAATGTGCTGCGCATCATCAACGAACCCACCGCTGCCGCCCTTGCCTACGGCATGGATAAAGGGGCAGCGCAGAAAATTATGGTATACGATCTGGGCGGAGGCACCTTTGACGTAAGCGTTCTGGATGTGCAGAATGATATGATCGAGGTGTTGGCTACCGCCGGCAATAATCGCCTGGGCGGCGATGATTTTGACAACTGCATTTCTTCCTGGCTGGTGGATGAATTCCTCAGGCAGGAGGGCATCGATCTTACCCGGGAGCCCGCCGCAATGAACCGCATCCGGGAAGCGGCAGAAAAGGCAAAGATTGAGCTGAGTTCTGCCATGAGCACGGTCATCAGCCTGCCTTTCCTGGCCTCCGGGCCCGATGGAGCCAAGCACATGGAAACGACCCTGACCAGGGCAAAATTCGACCAGCTTACCGCTCATCTGGTGGAGGCTACCATGGGCCCCGCCAAGCAGGCCCTCAGCGATGCCGGTCTGACTCCCGCCCAGCTTTCCCGGGTGCTGCTGGTGGGCGGCTCCACCCGTATTCCTGCTGTGCAAAAGGCGGTAAAGCAGTTTACGGGCAAGGATCCCAGCAGGGATATTAATCCTGACGAATGCGTTGCCATGGGCGCCTGCCTGCAGGGCGGCGTTTTGGCAGGTCAGGTGACGGGCCTGCTTCTTTTGGATGTAACGCCCCTTTCCCTTGGCATTGAAACCATGGGAGATGTTTTCTCCCGGATTATTGACCGCAACACCAGTATACCCGTGCAGCGCAGCCAGATTTTTACCACCGCCGCCAATTTTCAGACCTCGGTGGATGTGCATGTGTTGCAGGGTGAGCGGGAGATCGCCAGCTGTAACAAGACCCTCGGACGTTTTCGCTTGAGCGGCATTCGCAGGGCGCTTCGTGGAGTGCCGCAGATCGAAGTGACTTTTTCCATTGATGCAAACGGAATTGTGAATGTATCTGCCAGAGACCTGGGTACCGGCAAGCATCAGGAAATCACCCTGACCCATTCCTCCAATATGTCCGATGCAGAGATAGACAAGGCCGTGCGGGAAGCCCAGCGTTATGCAGCTGAAGACAAGCAGCGCAAGCAATCCGCAGAGCTGCGCAACGATGCGGAACAGCTTATGAATGATAGCAGGGCCATTCAGAAAAACCTGAGCCGCCAGGACAGAGAGCGCCTGGAGGGGATGCGCCGCAATCTGAAAAAGGCCATGGATGGAAAGAATGACGACGAGATCCACCGCTGCATGGCAGAAATGACCCGTGCGCTGGAATCCATGGGCCGCCATGTGCAAAACCACGGGGCGGATGAATCCGACGGCGCCATGGATGCCGATTTTACCGATTCGGATTACAGAGGATAAATTCCCTATAAGAGGAGGCGCAGCATGTTTGGATATGTGACCGTTGCAAAGGACGGGCTTTCCAAAGAGGCGCAGGAAAGATACAGGGCTTTTTACTGCGGGCTGTGCCGGCAACTGCGCATCCGGCACGGAAGTCTTTCCCGACTTACGCTCAGCTACGATCTCACCTTTCTTTATTTGCTGCTTTCCTCCCTTTACGAACCGGAAGAAACCCGGGGCAGGGAATGCTGCGCTCCCCATCCGTTCCGTGCCCATAGCTATATTGATAACGAACTGGCTGCATACTGTGCGGACATGAACCTGCTGCTTGCTTACCATAAATGCAGGGATGACTGGCAGGACGAAGGAAGTTTTGCAGGGCGGCAGGGTGCAGCGGCGCTTAAGAAAGCCTATGAGAAGGTAAAACAGGCCCACGGGTCGAAATGTAATGCGGTGGAAGAATGCCTTGCAGAAATCGGCCGCATTGAAAAAAACGGCGTACTGGAGCCGGACCGTCTGGCAAATCTCTCCGGCAGGATGCTGGGCATTGTGTACCGCTGGCGGGAGGATGAATGGGCGGATACTCTTCAGCATATGGGCGAAGGCCTTGGCAGGTTTATCTATATCATGGATGCATATGACGATCTGGAAAAGGACTGCCGTAAAGGACGCTATAATCCGCTGAAGGACCTCAGCAAACAAGCCGATTATGAAACGCTGATGCTGGACAGCCTCCGGTGGATGATCGGCGAATGCGCCCAGGAGTTTGAAACTCTTCCGCTGGTCAATGATATGGAGATTTTGAGAAACATTCTTTATGCAGGCTGCTGGACAAGATACCGCATGAAGCATGCGCAGGACAAGCCATTGCAGAAGAAGCAGGGGAGGCACAAGGAATGAAGGATCCCTATCAGGTGCTGGGCATATCGCCGGGTGCATCTGACGATGAGATAAAGTCCGCTTACCGCAAGCTGGCCAAGAAGTATCATCCCGACCTCAATGGCGGTTCCGCTGAGGCAGAGGCCAAAATGAAGGAGATCAATGAGGCCTATAATATTCTGATCAAGCATAAGAACCAGTCCGGCAGCCAGGGTTACAGCAGTACGGGCGGCTACAATGGGTATGGCCCGGGCAGTTCTTATGGCGGCTACAGCAGTCCCTACGGAAACAACCAGCGCAGCTACAACGGCTCGTCCGGCTATGGTGGATATCAGCAGTATGGCGGCTATGGACAGCAGGGTTATGGCAGCAGCGGTGATCCCTTTGGAGGTTTCGATCCCTTCGGCTTTGGCTCCATGTTCGGCGGGCAGCGGCGGCAGTACCAGACCACCGATTACCGGGAAAATGATCCGGAGTTGCGTACCGCCTCCAGCGCAGTGCTCAGCGGCAGATATCAGGATGCGCTCCGCAACCTGGAAACCGTGCATAATCGCAGGGCGGCATGGTACTATTGGAGCGCCAAAGCGAACATGGGCATGGGGAACCGCATACGGGCCCTTGATGATGCCCGGAAGGCGGTCAACATGGCTCCGGATGAACCTGCTTTCCGGGAACTGCTTGCCCAGATCAATTCCACGGGTTATGGATATCAGCAGCAAAGCGCAGCAGGCGGGTTTTCCTCTCTGTGCTGCTCCGATCCCTGTGTCAGCTGCCTGATGATGAATCTTTTGCTGAATTGCTGCTGCTGTTGCAGATGCTGATTTTTGGAGGATATCGATTATGTCGTTTTGGGAAAGAATCAAACAGGGTCTCAGGAATTTTATGCTGGGGCGCAATGGTCCCGATCGGTTTTGTGTTGCCTTGCTTTGGTTTGGCCTTGCGCTGAATTTGATAGGCTCGTTGCTCAGCAGCGCTGCGGTGAAAACCGGAAGAGGATTCTTGGCCATACTGGTCCTTGTTTTAACTATTTGCGGATATGCCAGCTACTTTTTCTGCATTTTCCGCATGTTCAGCCGCAATCTGCCCAAGCGGCAGGAGGAGGAAAGGCGGTTTGTCTCCTTTTGGGAACGGCTCAAAACCAGCTGGCGTCAGGCCGTCAACCGGTTCAAAAATCGCAAGCAGTACAAGTATTTCCGCTGCCCCTGCTGTAAGACCCGTCTTCGTCTGCCCCGGGGCAGAGGCGTGGTCACAGTCACTTGCAAATGCTGCCATACCAGCTTTACACAGAAGGCTTGACAACATTTCGTAACACTTTTTTAGAAATTCCATATATCGTGTCTCTCCCGTCCCTCAGCCACGACCCGTGGCACAGCAGGGGCGGGAATGTGCTTTTCTGATGTAATGCGACAGTTTCCTTATACTTGTCCGTGCTTTACAAAGGCACAGAAAAAATGTACAATAATTTACACGGCTGGGAAGAATAACCGCCGGATGAACGTTGTATAAATGAAAACCCCCGGCTTTGTCCGGAAAAACGGAGGGATATCAACATGAAACGATGCATAGCCACTCTGCTTGTGGCGGTTTTGCTCATCGGTCTTTTACCTGTTATGAGCGCCCAGGCCTCAACGCAGTATGCAACCGTAGTGGGGGGATGGCTTCGCCTTCGCTCCGGCGCATCCTTTAATGCAACCACCATTGCAAGCTACTACACCGGCACGGAGATCAAGCTGCTGGGTTCCACCGGCAACTGGTACAAAGTGCAGACTCCTGACGGCCGCCAGGGCTATATGTACGCTGATTTTCTCAGCGTTGGCGGTACTGTTTCCGGCTCCACCAACGCTACCGTTATCAGCGGTAACGGCTATGGTGTTCGCCTGCGCAGGGGCCCCAGCACCAGCTACAGTGTCATCGGAAAATACCCCGTGGGTACCCGGGCTCAGATCCTGCAATCCGGTAACTATTGGTGCCGCATTGCCATCAACGGTACCACCGGCTACATGATGACCGAGTTCCTCAGCAAGGATGGTACCACCACCCCCACCTATGAGGGCGATGCAGTTATCTGGAGTGGCAACGGCTACGGCGTGCGCCTCCGCACTGGCCCCAGCAAGTCCTACTCCAAGATCGGTACCTACAGCGTGGGCACCCCTGTGAAGGTTCTCAAGAAGGGCGCTGTATGGGATTATATCCAGATCGGCAGCCGTGTGGGCTATATGATGAATGAGTTCCTGATCTATAATCAGAACAACAGCATCAGCGCTGTAACCATCAACAATATGAAACCCGTCATCGGCAACATTCTGGCAATCCGCACCGTTGATCCTTCTGCTGCAACCGTTACTTACGAATGGATGCGCAAGGATGCAGACGGAAACGTTTCCGTGGTGGGTACCAACGCTTCCTATACCGTTACCGCTTCCGATGCAGGCTGCACCCTGCAGCTGAAGGTAACCGGCCGGGGCAGCTATACCGGCACCGCCGTGAGCGGCTACACCAGCAAGGTGGAGAACAGCCGTATCCTCAACGGTGTAACGCTGGATAACCTGAGCCCCGTCATCGGCGACAAGCTGACTCCCACTGTGGATCCTGCCGATGCTACCTATAACTGCACCTGGGAAGTGAACGGCAAGACCTATACCGGTAATGCCTACACCGTATCCGAGGCTGACAAGGGCTATCCCGTAAAGCTGACGGTGAAGGGCAGCGGCGCATTTGAAGGCTCCGAAGTTACCGTTGAGACTTCCGCCGTGCTGGAAAAGGGCACTGTCTCCAGCGTCGTGATCGTCAACGAGACCAGCAGCGCAGGCAGCGCTCCCAATGTGGGCGATAAGCTCAGCGCACAGCTCGTGCCCAGCACCGCCACCGTAGCCTATGTGTGGAACGTTATGAATGGCTCCACCGTGGTCAAGACCATCACCGATCCCACCCTTACTGTGGTAAGCGATTATGATGGCTGCATCATTCAGCTGCGGGTCGTTGGCACCGGCAATTACACCGGCGAGGCCACCGCATCCACCGAGGCTGTAAGCAACAGAACCCAGCTCACCGGTGTAACCATCAACGGCGATGCACAGCCCGTATATAAGAACGGCACCGGCTCCACCCTGACCGCCAAGGCCGCTCCCGAGGGAGCAACCGCTGAATACAAGTGGTTTGCCGGCGAGACGGAAGTGGGCACCGGCGATACCTACACCATTACCGCAGCTGACAGCGGAAAGACCATCACCGTAAAGGCTTCCGGTACCGGCAATTACTGCGGCAGCGCAACCAGCACTGCCACCGCCGCCGTGGCTCTGGCTCATACCAGCTACGAGGCCAAGGCCAGCGGAACCAATATCGTGGGCTATGATTATGCCGTTGAATTCGTAGGCGATGGTACTGAGCCCAGCACCTGGACCCTTACCGCCAATATTCCCGGCATGACCGTCAGCGGCAGCAAGATCTCCGGCAAGCCTACCGCCGCAGGCGAATACAAGATCAACCTGAAGGTTTCCAATGCAGCGGGTGAGGTTGCCTTTGGCGATTATACCGTCACCATCCTGCCTGAACAGGTGAAGCCTGTTGTTACCGCTCCTTCCCAGACCACCTTCTATGTGGGTGAAGCCGTTGGCAGTGTTGCCTTCAGCGCTACCGAAGGCCCCATCAATTCCTGGACGGTGGAAGGAACCCTTTGCCCCGGTCTGAGCCTTGATACTGCCACCGGCGTTCTCGGCGGCACTCCCAGCGTCGCCGGTGAATACACCATCACTGTAAAGGCAAAGAACAAGGCAGGCGAATCCGATGGCGCAGCCTACACCTTCAAGGTGGTGGAGAAACTGTCCATCAACGGCTACAATACCGAGTATACCTTCGAGAGTGGCTCTGACGTTCAGCTGAACCTGACTGCCGCAGGCGGCAGCGGCGCTTACAGCTGGGTGGTTTCTCCCGATGATTCCTTCCAGATCAGCGGCGGTGTGGTCACAGCCATTGACCCCGCCCTGGCAGATGGAACCTACGTTATTACCGTGACCGCCGCTGATGCAGCGGATGCCACCCTTACCAGAACCACCGAGAACATCACCATCACCATCGCATCTGCACCCGCTCAAACCCAGCAGGAACAGCCGCAAGTTTCGGATGTGGAGATCGGTTATCTGGAAGCCTATTCCTTCCTGCCCGATCAGCTTGTAACCATGACGCTGACAGCCGATGGTGGCAGCGGATACTATCTGTGGACGCTGCCCGAGGTGGAAGGCTTCGACAACAGCCTGTTCCAGGTGGATGAGTACGGTGTGGTGACTGCCCTTGGAACCCTGGAAGCCGGAAGTTATGAAATCTGCGTTACCGTTACCGATGCGCAGGATACCAGCCGCAGCTTCACCACTGAGGTGATCACCGTTACCATCGCCGCAGCGGAAAGCGTGCCTGAGGAAAGCAGTCTGGAAGACGCCACCGAAGGTACGGAGGGCGAAGAGGAGTACCTCCCCGATGAAGAAGGCGCTGGTGAAGAACTTCCCGGCGAAGAAACTGGCGAATAACCGAATACAGCAAAGCCCCGGAAAATATTTTTCCGGGGCTCTGGCTGTCAAAAAATGCGCAGGGTGCAGGGGGATCATCCCCCTGCCGGGTGTGGGCAGAGCCCACATTCCTTGTGCCGCAGCACTTTCAAGAAAGCACAGCGAGCACCGAAGGTGCAAGATTTGCGGCTTTGACTGACAAGAATGAGGTTTTTCGACAAGCTGAGCCCCGGAAAATATTTTTCCGGGGCTGTTTTTTGTGCAAAAAACCGGCGGATGGAACCGCCGGATGCTGTAGTTTATAAGGTGTGCTTGCCCATCGTGCTTTTGATAACCACACGGGCCTTTTTGGGCGTTTCCTGGGGAAGGGCAGCCGGCAGGGGCTCCGCAGGAATTGTGATTGTGGCGGCTGCAGGCGCAGGGGTTGCAGGGCTGGAAACAGCAATTTCGGCAGCTGTGGTTGTTTCGGGTGCCACAGTAGCTGGTGCAGTTGCCTTTTCGGGAAGCCGGAAACCTGTGGAGAACAGGGGCGTGACTGCTGGAAGAGGATCTTCTTCCGGTGCAGGAACCATCGAAGGAGCAGGAGTCACCACCGGAGAATCGGAAACGGAGACCCTGCGGGCCGTGCCGAATGAGGTTACCTGATCGTCAGGAGGCATGGAAAACTCGGGTTCCGGGGGACGCTGATAGGAGGAAAAATCAGCCTTTGTGCCAGCTGGGGCAAAGGAGTTGGGAGGGGCAATAGGAACAGGAGCTTTTTCTTCCTGAATCTTTGCAGACGCCGCAAGAGGTTTTTCATCTGCCGAGGCTGCAGGAACGGCCTCGGGAACAGGCGTCTTCTGCGGGATAACTTCCTGGGGCTGAAGGTTAAAGGGATTCGGCTGAGATGCCTGACTGTTGGGTTTCCACTGGGGAACCGGCTGACTGGAAGGAAGAACCTTACGCTGTGCGGAGCGGCGTTTGGCCGCCCGTTCTTCCTCCAGTCTTGCTGCACTCAAAAGCAGAAGAATGCCTGTCAGAAGCAATCCTGCACCCAGCGCAAGGGTAAGCGTTCCGTTTTCAGTCATGAAGGCCAGAACACTGTTCATAAGGTTCACCAGCGGGTTATCGGAAGGCTGATAGAAGGAATCCAGCACCAGTCGGGTCTGGTCGTTGGCAATGAGGGGCAAAATCAGTACAGCAATGGAAAGAAACGCCGTCATGGCCCCCAGTATGGTAAACAAAACGCCGAAAAACTTTCTGGCTTTCACGAATATCCCTGCCTCTGTAAAGATTGTAACGTTATACACTTCGTCCGCAAATGTGGTTTTTCCTTCTTTTTTCGGCAGGAAATATACTGCTCTGTGCAGAAATGTAATTACAGTTGAGTTTTGTAATTAAAGGAGGCTGTCTGCATTGGAAGGCTATAAGCTCACCTATAATGTAGATATGGTTTTTTGCATCGATTCCACCGGCAGCATGCGCCATGTGCTGGATTTTGTCAAGCAGAATGCGCTGAATCTTTACCGGGATATTTCCGAGGAAATGGAAAAAAAGCACAAGGTCATCAATCAGCTTCGGGTCAAGGTAATCGCCTTCCGTGATTATATTGCCGATGGCGAGGATGCCATGCTTTCCAGCGACTTTTTTGTTTTGCCGGAGCAATCGCAGATGCTGCATGATTGTGTGGATGGAATCAGCGCCAAGGGTGGAGGCGATATTCCTGAGGATGGCCTTGAAGCGCTGGCCTATGCCATCCGCAGTGACTGGACCAAAGAAGGCATCAAGAAGCGCCACATAATCGTGGTGTGGAGCGACGCCCCCACTCACGACCTTGGTCATGCCAAAATTGCGCCCTGGTATCCTGAGGGCATGGCCGAAAATTTCGATGAACTGACCCTTTGGTGGGAAGACGAGCAGCTGGGCGGCCGCATGGATGAAAACGCAAAGCGTTTGCTGATTTTTGCCCCGGACGCTCCTTCCTGGAACCGTATTTCCTCCGAATGGGGACAGGTGATCCACGTCCAGACCGTAAGCGAAGGCCTGGAGGATGTGGAATATCATCAGGTTTTGGACGCTGTCTGCAATACCATCTGATCGGGGAGGGTATTCTTATTCTGCCTTTTCTCACCGTTAACCATGCTATCCTCTCCCGCCGGGGGGAGGATAGCTTTGCTGTACTTTCCCGGGAAAAGGGCATCAGCATGATGTGCGTGGCCGATGGCTGTGGTGGACTGGGCAGCAGGCGCTATCCTGCGCTGGCTGATCATACCGGCGCATATGCCGCCTCCCGCCTTGCCACAAGGCTCCTGAAGCAGTGGGGCAAGGACCTGCCTCTGCCTGCTGCGCAGGAAGAGGGGCGGATGCTTCAGTTTGTGCTTCAGCAGCGGATGCAGGAACAGTTTCAAGCCTTTGCAAATAAATACCATATGGATGCAGGGCGTATTGTGGGCAGCATGCAGCGTATTTTGCCCACCACTTTGTGCGCTTTGCTTTTTGCCTCCCGTGGACAGGATGCCGAAGGGTGCTTTTTTTGGGCGGGGGACAGCAGGGGTTTTGTGCTTGATGGGGATGGACTGCACCAGTATACTCAGGATGATGTGAAAAGCCAGAAGGATGTTCTGGAACGCCTGTATGGCGACTCAGCCCTTACCCTGTGCCTGAGTGCAGACCAGCCTGCAACGTTACACCTCCGGCATTTTGTCGTCCGAAAACCTTGCCTGCTGCTATGTACTACCGATGGCAGCTATTCCTGCCTGCCAACGCCCATGGAAATGGAAATGATGCTCCTTTCCACTCTTGCTGCCGCAGGAGACATGCCTTCCTGGCAGCGTAAACTGGCATCGGCCCTTCGGAAGCTCGTTAGTGATGATGCTACGGTGACGCTGGCTCCGGTCGGCTTTGAAAGTTTTGCTGAAATAAAGCAATTCTTTATGGACAGAAAAAAGCATCTGGAGGAAAAATATATCAGCCCTGTGCGGCTTTCGGGCCAAAAGCTTGAAAAAGCCCGGGAATGCTGGCAGGAATACCGGTTGCAGTATGAATGCTGGGAGGTGGGGGAGTGTGGAAAAGATCATTGGCGCATATAAACTGCTTACTCCGCTGGTGACGGCAGGCAGTGGCTCTGCCCGCTGGGCTATTGCATCCCGGGGCGGTGAACGTTTCTTTCTCAAGGAATTTTTAAGCCCTGTATACCCTCCTGAAGGCGGCAATGCAGTGCTGCGGAACAAACAAATCCTGCGCTGTCAAGCCTTCGAGCAGCGAAAGCAGCGGCTGTATACCGCTATGTCCTGCGTGATCGGCGATACACTGGTGCCCGTTCTGGATTTTTTTCGCTATGAGGGCCGTTATTATTCCGTCAGCGAAGAAATTGCCCAATCAGAGATGAAACAATACGATCCGTCCATATTCTCTGCCGAGGAAAAAAGAGAGCTTCTTTTGAGCGTGGCGCTGTGTCTGCAGCGATTGCACCGGCAGGATGTAGTGCATGCGGATCTGAAGCCGGAACATGTATTGCTGCGGCGTGGTTATGCTGGCATCGAAGCAAGACTCATCGACCTGGACAGCGGTTTTTTGCTGTCAGAGCCGCCTCTTGCCCGGGAAATGGAGGGCGACCCGGTTTATCTATCGCCAGAGGCTTTCCTCCGTATGGCAGGGGAGGATGTGTCTGTAGATGCAGCCATCGATACCTTTGCTTTTGGTGCATTGATGCACTATTTCTGGACAGGTTTTCTGCCAAAAACGGATGAGAAGTACCATTATCTCTACGAGGCGGCCTTGGACGGAGCGAGCATTCACCTGAGCCGGACAATGCCCCAGGAATACCGGTCGCTTATCCAGCAAATGCTTTGCGCAAATCCCGCAAACCGCCCTTCTGACGCCGAAATCGTCCGTCTGCTGAGCCTGAGCCAGCAGGTGGAAGGGGAACGCAAGGGGAACCATCACCGTGAAGATAAGCCCATCAACGGTTTGAGCCGTTTCATGAGGAAGTAGGATTCACTTGTAAGGAGGCCGCATATGCTCCCAAGCCTCGAAACAGCCCAAAAAGAACTGGACATAGCAGCAAGGCTGAACCCAGGCCCCTGGGTGAACCATTCAATCAATGTGGGTGTTGCTGCCAGGAATATCGCCCGGAAGGTTCCCGGTATGGATGCCGAAAAAGCGTATATTGCGGGTATGCTGCACGATATTGGCAGACGGGTTGGCATTGTGGATATCCCTACCCATGTGTATGAGGGCTTCAAGTACTGCATGGAAAAAGGCTGGGATGATGCCGCCAGAATATGTATGACTCATTCCTATCCGCTGATGAAAGCAGGGTTTGATTACGAACCTCATACTGCGGAAGAAAAAGCCATCAAGGAATATATTTGCGGCACCGAAGCTGACGATTACGACAAGCTTGTGCAGATATGCGATGCTGTTGCAACGGATTATGGCTTTGTGATTCTTGAAAAGCGTTTTGTGGATGTGATCCGCCGGTACGGGATTATGGAGGGATATATCAGGGGCTGGGAGGCAACCTTTGAAAACAAAGGGTATTTCGAGGGCAAAATGGGCTGCTCCATTTATGAGGTTCTGCCGGACATCGGAAAGACGACCCTGCTGTGCCCGAAACCCTGGAAACCAAAGTAAATAAACGGATAAAGCCGATCTTATCTTCACAGGATAAAAAAAGAAAGCGGGGCATATGAAAAAAGCTCCTGCTTTCTTTTTTTAAGGCATCAATCGGGGGGGAGATAAGCTCCGGTTTCCCATCAGGAAACGGAATTATTGGTTAGGTGAAGAGGGGTGCCCGGCTACTCCCGACTCCACCCTTTTTGCGAAGAAAATCAATAAACTGACCGATTTTGATGATAACCATCACTTCATCTCGGGAAAAAGCATGGCATTTCTGACCGGTTTTTTCTCTTTTCCGCAAATAGCGAATGTGCTTTTTTTCGCTGGACATAAAGAAATCCCACCGCACAACATGCTGCGATGGGAAATAGTGTTTTGAATTAACCAAGCTTTTTTGCCAACACATCCGGATTGGTGGCGTACATCAGGGCGTTGTCTTTGGAGATGATGCCCTGCTTGTACAGGCGCAGGATGTCGTTATCCATTGTGACCATGCCCTGTGCGGCGCCGGCATAAATGGCGTTGTCCATCTGGTGAACCTTTCCTTCACGGATCATATTGGCGATGGCGTGATCCACCAGCATGACCTCGAAGGCAGCTACGGAACCGCCGTTGATTGCGGGAATCAGCTGCTGGCTTACGACAGCCTGCAGCACCATGGACAACTGCATGCGCACCTGCTGTTGCTGGGCGGCGGGGAAGGAGTCCACGATACGGTCAATGGTTTTGGCAGCGCCAACGGTATGCAACGTACTCAGAAGCAGATGACCGGTTTCCGATGCGGTAAGGGCGGTCTGGATGGTTTCAAAATCGCGCATTTCGCCCAGCAGGATCACGTCAGGGGCCTGACGGAGCGCACTGCGAAGGGCATACGCGAAGTTTTTGGTGTCGTTGAGAATCTCACGCTGGGTTACAAGGCTTTTCTTGTGGGGATGAATGAACTCGATGGGATCTTCCAGGGTGATGATGTGCCCGGTGGATTCGCTGTTGATACGATCGATGATACAGCTGAGAGTAGTGCTTTTGCCACTGCCGGCAGGACCGGTAACCAGCACCATGCCACGGCGAAGCTTGCCCAGGTTGATAACAACATCGGGAATTCCCATGGCTTTGGGGTCGGGCAGGTCAAAAGGAACCAGGCGGAGAACAGCTGCCAGTGTGCCACGCTGCTTAAAGGCATTGCAACGGAAACGGCCGATCCTTGCCATACCAAAGGAGAAGTCATCGTCGCCTTCCTGCTCCAGTGTGTTAAGGGAACGGCCCTGGGCCAGCTTGTAGATTTCGTGGATGATATCGCTGCAATCCTGTGTGCTCATGCGCTGTTCTGTAAGGTGGGTGAGGGATTCATTCACCTTGGCCGTTACAGGGGAACCGGGGATGATGTATACATCGGATCCACTGATTTGAAGTGTTTTTTCCAGAATGGATGTAAGCTGGGCTTGTACATCTTCCATCAATGCTCCCCTCCCATCAATTCAAGGTAGGGGGGGTCTTCCACTGCGGCCACGGATTGGGTGCGGTGAGCGATGATGCGATAGCGATCCTCTGCGCCGTCCAGCACAACGCCTTCCAGGCACAGGGAAAGATCACTTTCGCCGGAAACGGTCAGCGTAAAGAACAATTGACCTTCTTTTTCGGAAAAAGCGACGCCTTCCATTTCAAGCCCAACAGTTTTTTCGCTGAGGGGTAGATCTTTGCGGCTCAGAAGTTCGGCATCCAGCAGAGAAAGCTTTTCCTGCACGTCGGCAGCCATTTTGTAGTAATCCACGGAAACTTCTGCATTGCGCAGGGTCATGGTTTCAGTAGAGCTGGCGTTGGTGTAGCTGAGCATGCACAGGGCAGCCATAGCCAGCACCACCAGTACCATCAGCACGGAGGGGATACCAATACCGATCCGGGGTTGGGTTTCGGGACGGCTCATTGTTCACCCTCCTTCGGCAGATAGCGCTGTACGGGCAGGGAAACCAGTTCCGAACCGTTGCCAGTTGCTGTAATGGTAGCGTAGATCATTTCACCTGCGGCCTTTTCTTCCCGGCGCAGGGAAACGGATACGTCAAAACCCTGGGGGTCGGTGTAGGCATAGTTGCCGTCGCCGCCGGCATAGCCCATCTCCAGAAGGGCGGTGTCAGGGTTTTCTTCAATGCTCAGGCGCTCTGCCACACCTTCGGTGTACATCAGAGCAGAGGAAAGCAAACTGGAATGCTCCGCCTTTTCGTGAGACGCAGCAAACATGCTTACGACCACCGTCTGGGACAGAGCGAAGAACAGCAGCACGATGATCAGCTCAATGAGGAGGGTATTTCCTTTATAATTCTTCATTTTGCAACCTCCCCTCCCCGAAGGGCGATATAGAGGCTCTGGCTGCGCCCATCAGGCTGCACGGCAGTGATCAGGAACAGACCCGGTTTTTCTTCGGTCATGGTGATGGAGTCCAGCTTGCAGATTTCGGAGCCGCTGTCCCTGATAGAAGCAAAGTCCTCTTCTTCACTGGTATAGCACTCTCTGAGCGCACCGTCGTCGTAGTAAATATACGTCATGTAGGTGCCCCATTCGCTGCTTTCGCCAAGGCAGAGCACATCCAGACCGTCGAGATTTTTAATGCTGACAAAGGATTCGGCACCTTCCTCGGTGGAAGAAAGGGTATCGTTGCTGTGAACCTTGTTGAGGATGTAGCTGAGGGCAATCTGGCCGTTGCTGTTGTTTACAGAGGCGGCGCTGACACGGTTGTAGGCCCTCACGCCAATCACCGTCAGAGTAACGGCGAGGACTGCAAACAAGCCAATGAGAAAAAAGATGAAAATGCCGGTGATGTTATGCTGGGAACCGGTTTCAACCTGGCGTTTCTGGCTCATTTGATTTCACCTCCCACGGGCATTACATAGATGTCGGGCAGAAGGTTGTCGGTGAAATTGGAATGGATGCTGATAATAAAATCGTCGGAATCATAGCGGAGGCCGTATTTTTCCTTCAGTACATCCACATCGGAGGGGTAGTGTCCCTCGATGGCATAATAAAGAATAACAGAGCGGCGCACGGATTCCTCCAGCGCAGCGGCCTGTTCCTCGCCGCTTTTGGAATTGATGGCAGATGCGCCAAGACCGAAAAGGGCTGCCGTAAGCAGAAAGATTACTGCGGTGATGATCATACCACGAAGTACAGATCTGGATGTTTTTTTAGCCTGTTCCACCGCAAATCCTCCTTTCTGAAAAATCTTTGGATAAAGATCAGATGCTGCCCATTACGCTCAGAAGCGGGAGCATGACGGCCAAAAGAATTGCACCGATGATCAGAGACATGAGCGCAACCAGAGTGGGTTCGATAATGGAAACCAGGCGATTGATCTGATTGTCCAGGTCTTCGGAGTACAGGTCGGCAAGAGTGCCCATGACATGATCTGTCTGGCCAGCCTTGCTGCCCATGTGGATCATACGGTTGTGGAGCGGTTCAAAGATGGCAAGCTTTTCAACGGTTTCGGCAAAATCAGCGCCTTCGGAAACCGCATCGTAGCATTTGGACATTTTATCCTGCATTTCCTTGTCGTCAAAGAGGCCCTTCATCATCTCAAGGCTCTGATCCAGCGGATAGCCGCTGCGCATCATCATGCCCAGGGAGGAGGCAAAACGGGTGGCGTTCAGTTTCTGGTTCAGCTTGCGGATGGGCGGGAAGATTTTGATCAGCCACTGCTTAACAGTCTGGCTGCGGTCCAGCTTCAACACAACGAGCATTGCAAGGAACAGGAACAGCACAACGCCAGCAATAATAAG
The DNA here is from genome assembly GCA_015056145.1 of Clostridiales bacterium. Taxonomy (GTDB): domain Bacteria; phylum Bacillota; class Clostridia; order Christensenellales; family Aristaeellaceae; genus Limiplasma. The sequence goes on along the minus strand of SVGY01000001.1, from coordinate 179,167 downwards.
CACCACTTTGCCGGCGTTCATTGCCAGATTCATCCAGCCTGCGCTGGAGGAGCCGGAAAAGCTGGCGAAAACATCATCAAAAATGGGAAGAACCTGTGCAATCAAAACGCCGATGAGCGCAGCCATCATCACAATCAGCAAAAGGGGATAGAAAATGGCGCTGCGGATGGAACGCTGATTTCGTGCTTCATTGGCATAATATTTGGACAGACCCTCCATAACATTGTCCAGTTCGCCGGTTTTTTCGCCGATGAGGGTCATTTCCAGCATGTATTTGGGAAAAATGCCAGCGGCTTTCAGGCCTTCGTGGAGGCTGCCTGTCATCAGAACCTGCTCGTTGAGCTTTGCAAAGGGTTCGGCATAACGGGTGGATTTGTAGCCTTCGCAAAGGGCTTCAACACCGTCGTGCATGGGCAGGCCGCCACGGAGAATCAGTGCGATCTGCTCGCAGAGAATGGAAAGTTCCTCACCGCTGAGAATGTTTTTTTGGTTCATATCGGTTTCCTCCTCAAAATGGAAAAGTCATCAATAATAGCGCTCAATGGTGTAACGGGATACCTGTGTGCCGCAGATGATAGCGGTTGCATCGTAGATAACCCATTGGCCGTCCAGGTAGATCGTATTCCATGCGTGGTAGGTTTTATCCGCATAGCCTATGGTCAGCTGTACGGGAATGCCCTGAGAGCGCAGCATTGCGGCAATCAGAGAAGAGAAATCGAAGCAGATACCAGTGTTTTCAACCAGCGTGTTGTCGGGGCAGGGAAGGTAGCCTGTGGTGACGCTGGAGGCCTTGGCGTAGTCATATACCATGTTGCCGGTAACATAGCCGACGATGGCATCCACCTTTTCCTGATCGGTATTGCATCCGGCACAGAGCTCTTCTGCCTTGAGGATCAGGGGGCTCTCTTCGGTGAAGTTTACATACTGATTGGGGTAAAGGTAGGGGGTTAAGTCGCTTTCCAGCGTGGCGTCAAACTTGGTGGATGATACGTTGCTGTACTTCTTGCCGCTGGCCTGAGCGAAGATTTGCACCTTGTAGGAACCGCTGCCCAGCTGAAGAGGGAAGACTTCATACTCGCCTTCGGAGTTCAGATCGTAAGTGAGCGTATATTTGCCGAAGGACACACGCATTTTCAGCGGCTTGTTGGTGGGATTCTGGCGCACCATAATGTAACCCTGATCTGCGTGGCTGGCATCGATGGTGGTACCGTTGGACTGGTACACCACCGTGCCCGTGGCCTCGGGCAGGAGCAGGGCATAGCAGCTGCATACCGCAAACAGCAGCATAAAAAATGCGCAACACAAGGCAAGATATTTTCGAGAATATCCATGATCTGTTAGTGTGCTCAAAGTGGACACCTCCAGCCAAATAATGCTAAAGAACTTTGTTATATTTTACTTGATTTTATGCTTTTCGTCAAGTAAATTAAGGAAGTTATTTCCACATTTTTGCGGGATGTTATCTTCCGCAAAACCATGTAGATAAAGGGTTTTTCGCCAGGTTTTGCTGCGCCGTTGCCAAGGGCGTGAAAAAATGGTAGAATAGCCTGGAATTTTTGTGAAACAGGTGAGGACAATGGACGTTAGGCAGGAATCACTGCAAAAGCACTATCAGTGGCAGGGAAAAATTGAAATGTCCGTGCGGGCAAAAGTGCAGGACAGCAAGGCACTTTCCCTGGCCTATACCCCCGGCGTGGCCGAGCCCTGCATGGTGATTCATGAGGATGTTGACAAATCCTTTGAACTGACCCGCAGGCACAATCTTGTGGCAGTCATTACTGATGGTACGGCAGTATTGGGCCTTGGGGATATCGGCCCGGAAGCGGGCATGCCCGTAATGGAAGGTAAATGCGTTCTTTTCAAGGAATTTGGCGGCGTGGATGCCGTCCCCCTTTGCCTGAAAACCAAGGACGTGGATGAACTGGTGCGGACCATCTACCTGCTTTCCGGCAGCTTTGGCGGCATCAACCTTGAGGATATCGCCGCTCCACGCTGCTTTGAGGTGGAGCGACGCCTGAAAGAGATCTGCGATATTCCTGTATTTCATGATGATCAGCACGGTACCGCCGTGGTGGTGGCCGCAGCCCTTCTGAACGGCGCAAGGGTTGTGGGCAAGGAGCTGAAGGAGATCACCTGCGTGATCAACGGCGCTGGCTCTGCGGGCTGTGCCATTGCAAAGCTTTTGCTGCAGTTTGGCATCGGCGATCTGATCCTTGCCGACCGGGAGGGTATTCTGGATGCGGAAAAGGGCAAGCTTACTGCCGCCCAGCTGGAACTGAGCAAAGTGACCAACAAGGCCGGACGAAAGGGAAGCCTTGCGGATGCTCTCAAGGGAGCGGATGCTTTTGTGGGCGTGAGCGCACCGAACCTTGTTTCTGCGGAAATGATCCAATCCATGGCAAAGGATCCCATCGTGCTGGCTATGGCCAATCCCACGCCTGAGATCATGCCCGATAAGGCTCTGCAGGCAGGGGCAAAGGTGGTGGGTACTGGCCGCAGCGATTTTGATAATCAGATCAACAATGTGCTGGCATTCCCGGGCATCTTCCGTGGTGCGCTGGATGTGCGTGCACGGGACATCAACGAGGAAATGAAGGTGGCTGCGGCCTGTGCCATCGCAGGTCTGGTCAGCCAGGAAGAGCTGAACCCCGGTTACATTTTGCCCAAGGCATTTGATCCCCGTGTGGGTAAAACGGTAGCCCGTGCAGTAGCCAAAGCCGCCGTGGATACCGGTGTTGCCAGGCTGCCGCTGCCCAGGGAAGAGTGAGAGTGAGGGAAAGTATCAAACTTCTTCCAGAAGTTGCAATGCGTGGTGAAGGGCTCCTTTCATCGCTGCCGGAACCGGAAGATTACGAAGGGCCGAAGCATCTGCAAAAAAAGCGCCCATCTGTTTCAGCGTGCATTCAGAGGGGAGTTCCTCAAGTTCAAAATGAAAATACTGCATTTCCCATATTCTGTGGGTAAATACATGTCGGCCTTCGCCCAGCTTTTTTGAAAAACCTGTGCGGAGGCCGGCTTCTTTGAGCATAGCCTGACAGCGCAGGGGATCTGTTTCGTCTTCCAGAAGAGTGAATACATACATGCCTTTGAGAAGTGATTGGTTACGTTTTGACATGAGAATCTTCCTATTATATGTAACCAATCCTACGGCCACGGGAATCGTCTTCTGGGGTTTTTTCTTTTCGTGGACGGGCAGCTGTTCCATATCCCCTTCGGAATAAGCATCACATTTTTCTGCCCACGGGCATAAACTGCACTTGGGGGAAAGGGGAGTGCAGAGGGTTGCGCCAAGCTCCATCAGGGCCTGATTCAATTCTCCGGGCGGCACGTCCTTAAGCAGCCTGGTTACTTCCTGGTGAATGCGCTTTTGGGTGGCGGGATAACCAATATCTTCCCTTATTCCGCAAAATCGGCTCATGACCCGGTTCACATTTCCGTCTATGGCGGGAACAGGCCTGCCAAAGGCAATGCTGGCAATGGCTCCGGCGGTGTAGGGACCTACGCCGGGCAGGGCAAGCAAATCTTCATAGGTATCCGGAAATGTACCGCCGCATTTTTCGGTTACATGCTTGGCAGCTTTGTGCAGATTTCGTGCACGGGTGTAATATCCGAGGCCTTCCCAGGCTTTCAGCACTGTATCCTCAGAGGAGGCGGCAAGAGCCTCCACAGTGGGGAACTTTTCAAGAAAACGGAGGTAGTACCCTTTTACGCTCTCCACCCTTGTTTGCTGGAGCATGATTTCTGAAAGCCATATGTGGTAAGGATTGCAGCTTCTGCGCCAGGGCAGATCCCGCTTTGCCTTTCTGTACCAGTTTGCAAGATCATGCTGTTCCATCCGTCGGCCCCTTTCTCATCGGCGAAAAAACTTGTATTTCATTGTATCACGACCCGTTCAGTAAGAATAGGATCAAAATTAAAAATAAAAGAAAACGCAAGAAAAATAGAGCAATTAAACAAAATAACAAGATTTCATCAGAGCAGACTGAAAATTTCCGGAAAATTCAGCCTGATTTTGCAAATTTTGGCTTTTCAATTGGTTGCGTATCGGGCTGAAATGCATTAAACTAACTACTGTTGTTAGCACTCCGACTGACTGAGTGCTAACAAAACACAACAAGTGTTTTTAAGGAGGATACAAACATGACTGTGAAGCCTTTGGGCGACCGTGTGGTCATTAAGGACATTGAGATGGAAGAAACCACCAAGAGTGGTATTCTGCTTACCAGTACTGCCAAGGAAAAGCCCCAGATGGCCGAAGTGTTGGCTGTGGGCCCCGGCGGCAATGTGGATGGCAAGGAAATCGTTATGAACATCAAGGTTGGCGATAAGGTTATTTATTCCAAGTACGCCGGCACCGATGTGAAGATCGATGGCCAGGAGATGAAGATTGTCCGTCAGAGCGATATTCTGGCCACCGTTGAATGATTTTTTGGCCGGATTCACCCTGTGATATTCTATCCCACTGATTTAGGAGGAAAACCATTATGGCAAAGCAGATCAAATACGGCGAGGAAGCCCGCCGTGCACTTGAAAAGGGCGTAAATGCTCTGGCTGATACCGTGAAGATCACCCTTGGCCCCAAGGGCCGCAACGTAGTGCTGGACAAGAAGTTCGGCGCTCCCCTCATCACTAACGACGGCGTGACCATCGCCAAGGAAATCGAACTGGAAGACGCCTTTGAAAACATGGGCGCCCAGCTGGTGAAGGAAGTATCCACCAAGACCAACGACGTGGCCGGCGACGGCACCACCACCGCCACCCTGCTGGCCCAGTCCATCATCCGTGAAGGCCTGCGCAATCTGGCTGCCGGCGCTAACCCTATGGTGCTCAAGAAGGGCATCGAGGCTGGCGTTGCCGCTGCTGTGGACGGCCTGGCAAAGCTGAGCCAGCCCATTACCGGCAAGCAGTCCATCGCCCAGGTTGCCAGCATTTCTGCCGGCGATGAAGAGATCGGCAAGCTGATTTCCGAGGCCATGGAAACCGTAGGCAACGACGGCGTTATCACCGTTGAAGAAAGCAAGACCATGAAAACCGAAATGGCTACCGTGGAAGGCATGCAGTTCGACCGTGGCTATGCCAGCGCCTATATGGTAACCGATACCGACAAGATGGAAGCTGTTCTGGACAATCCTTTCATCCTGATTACCGACAAGAAAATCAGCAACATTCAGGAAATCCTGCCCGTGCTGGAAGCCGTTGTTCAGACCGGCCGCAAGCTGCTGATCATCGCTGAAGACGTGGAAGGCGATGCTCTGGCCAACCTGGTGCTCAACAAGCTGCGTGGCACCTTCACCTCCGTTGCTGTAAAGGCTCCCGGCTTCGGCGACCGCCGCAAGGAAATGCTCCGTGACATCGCCATCCTCACTGGCGGTACCGTTATCACTGAAGAGCTGGGTCTGGAACTGAAGAACACCACCATCGACATGCTGGGCAGCGCCCGTCAGGTCAAGGTGGACAAGGAAAATACCACCATCGTGGAAGGCGCTGGCACCAAGGCCGATATTGATGCCCGTGTTGCCTCCATTCGTTCCCAGATCGAAGATACCACCAGCGATTACGATCGTGAAAAGCTGCAGGAACGTCTGGCCAAGCTGGCTGGCGGCGTGGCTGTGATCCAGGTCGGCGCTGCCACTGAGATCGAGATGAAGGAACGCAAGCTCCGCATCGAGGACGCTCTGGCTGCCACCCGTGCCGCTGTGGAAGAGGGCATCGTGCCCGGCGGCGGTATCGCTCTGATGAACGTTCTGCCCTCTGTGAAGGCCGAGCTGGAGAATTTCACCGGCGATGCCAAGACCGGCGTTGAGATTATCCTCCGCTCCCTGGAAGAGCCCCTTCGTCAGATCAGCAAGAACGCCGGCATCGACGGCAGCGTCATCGTTGAGAACGTGAAGAATTCCGGCAAGCCCGGCTATGGCTTCGATGCTCTCAAGGGCGAATATGTTGATATGATCGAGCGTGGCATCATCGACCCCACCAAGGTGACCCGTTCTGCTCTGCAGAACGCTGCCAGCGTGGCCGCTCTGGTACTGACCACCGAGAGCCTGGTGGCCGATATCCCTGCTCCCGAACCTGCTGCTCCTGCCGCTGGCGGCGGAATGGGCGGTATGTACTGATAAAGCCTGTAACAACAAGAACCGTCTCCTATCGGGGACGGTTCTTCAGCTTGTGGAAAAACCTCATTCTTGTCAGTCAAAGCCGCAAATCTTGTACCTTCGGTGCTCGCTGTGCTTTCTTGAAAGTGCTGCGGCACAAGGAATGTGGGCTCTGCCCACACCCGGCAGGGGGATGATCCCCCTGCACCCTGCGCATTTTTTGACAGCCAGAAGAACCGTCTCCTATCGGGGTCGGTTCTTTTGTGCTTTTTTGTGATGTATTCGGACTTTTGCCTTGTTAGTGTGGTTTGTTTGTGGTACACTCTGCTCACGCTTCAAAGGAGGAGAGAACGATGGAAATCACAACGGAACGGCTGACGCTGAAACCGCTTAATACAAGCTATTTGTTCTCCACGCACCGCTACGCCTCCGATGCGGAAAATACTCAGTATATGACCTGCCTGCCGGCTGATACTATCGAAGAAACCAGAGCGTTTTTGAGAAAATGCCAGCAGGAGTGGGAAAAGACAACGCCCGGTTTCTATGAACTGGCTGTTTTGAAAGATGGAATACATATCGGTGCTGTGAGCATTTATCTGAATCCGCAGCGGGATACCGCCAATTTGGGATGGATACTGGCAGGGGAATATCACGGTCATGGCTATGCTACTGAGGCTGCGGCAGCTTTGGTGGATTTTGCAAAGCATAGCTTGGATATTCGGCGTTTCACCGCCCATTGCGACAGTGCAAACACCGCCAGCGAAAATGTTATGCACAAACTGGGAATGAAAAAAACAGCAGAATACGGCGGTAGAAAAAACAGAATCTCCCTGGAAGAAAGAATAGAGTTTGAGTATGTGCTGGTGCTGTGAAAACGAGGCGGCAAGCTTGAGGCCATCGTGTTATCTTCCGCTGCATTCCCGACATTTGGCGCACCCGTTGCATATCATTCTTGACCCGCATTCCCGGCACTGCTCCCCAAACCAGGGCACATAAGGTTCCCTGGGCAGCAGACTCAGCGGTTCTTCCAAAAGAAAATTGATTTTCCTTCCCTCGTGCCTCAAGCCGGAACGATAGGCCATTTTCGCCTGCAAACGCTTGTCTGGCAGGTGGTAGCGCTTTTCATCCTTCACAAAAATCGTACCGGTTTCAATAAAGCAAAAGCGAATATTCCGTGCCTTACACTGCTCGTAAAGCCTGAGGACCCATTCGTAATGACAGGGCCTGGCACCGTCATAGTTTTCTCCGCCGCAGATTACCTGCTCTATCTGTCCGGAGTCCAGCCAGGGTTCCAGATCCACCGGCCCGATGAAGGGAGCGCACATGATTCCCTTGTGCCTGAAGGGCAGGCTGAGCAGCAGCGGTACACGCTCCTGGGCTCGCCGCTGGTTTTCGCACGTCACGTTGAAAAAAACATGCTCCCAGCCTTCGCCCCAGTCCGGCGGCAGATGTTGTGCCACTCTCTCCGGCCGCTTGGTCAGCAAAAAGAAAACAATGTCCCTGCGCTGACGGATGATATCCCATGCTTCCTTGCGCCAGGGGTCTGCCTCTTCAAGAAAAAAATCGGAAGTCATGCAAACCCGAAGCTGTTCGCCGCTTTTGACCACATATTCGCCGCAGCGGTTCTTTTTGAGGGGATAGCGAAAGCCGGATATGTTTTTGTGAATATCCGCCCCGTTTTTGCCTCGGGTTCCGTCCAGATAATACATGTAGCAGTGGTCGCAGCCCTCGCTGACCTTTCTGCACCCGTGCCAGGGATTCCAGATATCGTGCATGGTTTTCTCCTGAAAAAAAGGATGGTTATATCGCAGTCACCACTATATATTATCGCAATGGATCCACGCAAGATGAAAGTTTTTGCGCATCTGCCCTGCATTGACATTTTTTCTGTTTTTCCTTATGATGGAAGGGCTAACAAATGGAAAAGATACAGGTGATGATACATGCCCCTCAACCGTATTCTGGTCACGCTGATGAACATGCCCGGCGAAGGCGCCGTGCTGCGCACCGTGGCATGGGCCGTAAAAAATGCCGGAAGTCCGGGCGGGCTTAGGTTTGCCCTCTCCCACAGGTACGAAAAAGCGGTGCTGGATCGTCTTGGAGAACTTGGCCTTGATGCGGACGGCGTTGAATTTTTTGGCGAAAGGGGAGGCCTTGCAAATGCAGCTGCCCATATGGGGGATGCCACTCACTTTCTTGCGCTGGGCGGCGAATACAACTTCTCTCCACGATGGGATTTTGAACTGCTGAGCCGTTTTGAAAGGATACCTGCACGGGGTGCACTTATGACAGCCATGCTCGGGGATGACGGGGGAAAAACCGTGCCTCAGGCTTATCTGCCCGCTCTTGCAGAGGAATTTTCTGAGGAAGGCGTGCGGCTGCAAAAAGGCCTGCCGCTGGTGTGCAGCCTTGCGCCGGTGCCTACGCTGGTTGTGAATCCAGCCTTTCTGATGGGAAAAAGGGAACTGCTCCAACAGATGGATCTCAGGCCGGAGACACTTTCCTTTGCGGCCTATGTGGCACAGGTACCGGTGTACGCCCTTGACCGTGCTCCTCTTTGGCCTGTGGGAGCTTCACGGCCTCAATACCTGATGCGCCCAGTGAAGGATGTGCTGCCCGGCACCACCATCGCCCGCTTTGAACAGCTGGCCGGTTTCCGCTACGATCAGAAACGGGCAGGGCTTCGTACTAACTGGGGCCTGTTTACCCTGGAGGATACCTACCCCCAGAAAATGCCTGCTGCAAAATGGAATTTCAGTAAGCTTCTCAAAATGGGAAGGCCGCCAGAGCAGCCCATGATGCTGACTGCTTTTGTGGATATCCCGGAATGCCGCAGGCCAGCCATTCATTATGTGCTCCGTTTCGGTTTTCTGAAGGCAATAGCGAGTCTCCCACTTTACGCCTACACCGCTGGTGCGTTGGAAAGGCAGCTGCGCACCATGTATCCCAACGCACGCAGTTATCCCGTCAATAATTTGCTCCCCCAGGAATACCTGCGCAAGGGTATGAGAAAGAAAGAATGGTTTGATCGCAACAAGCTTCTTCTCATGGATCGTACCGCACGCCAGCATCCGGAAATGAGCCATGTGGCCTGGGTGGATATGGATACGCTGCGCCATCCCATCTGCCCGGAAGCGGTGCCGGATTTTTCCCATTTGATGGATCGCCATGTACACATCGCTACTGTGGACGACGTGCCGGATCCGTCCTTCATCATTGCGCCCACCTTTGCCTTGCGAAGACTGGCAGATGCAGTGGCGGACAGAACTCAATTGGATTTGGAACTGGATCATCATTTGTCATTGGAAAGTCTTTTGCTTCACTTGAAGACCAAGTTTCCGGATATGATCCATTTTCATCCCATGAAGAAACGAAACCTGCTGTTCCTTACCGGCTTTACACCGGAGGTGAGGGATCAGCGTTACAACCGCCTCCTTGAAAAGGAAAAACAGCCCGCCGGTTTTGCCGGTGCAGGAAAGGATATGAAACTATGACTCAGTCAGCACAAAGACCTGTACGCCCTGCCAGCCTCAGCAAGGCTAACCAGGTACACATCGTTTTGCCCAAGGATGTCAATGCATCGTATCATCTTTTCGGCGGCAGGCTGATGGAATGGATCGATATTGTGGCTGCGGTGGCGGCAAAGCGTCACTGCCATACGGAGGTGCTTACTGCGGCGGTGGATCACCTGTCCTTTCTGGCACCTGCCAACCTGGGCGATACGGTGGAACTGGTGGGCCGGGTGACTTATGTGGGCAACACCAGCATGGAAGTATGCGTGGAAACCTGGGTTGAGTACTTTGGCAAGGAGCATGATGCCCATCTGGTGAACCGTGCATTCCTTACCATGGTGGCGCTGGATGAAAACGGCAGGCCCACCCAGGTGCCCATGCTGGAGCTCCAGACCGAACAGGAAAAGAAGGATTTTGAAGATGGTAAAATGCGCCGTGCCAACCGCAAGCGCATGAATATGGAATAAACGTTTTCAATTTGCTTGTTTGGGTGTACAATAGAAGTATACAGGAGGTGCATAAAAGGTGGAAAATATAAAGCGTGTTTTTATGATCGTTCTGGACAGCGTCGGTGCAGGTGCACTGCCGGATGCCGATAAATACGGCGATGCAGGCGCCAATACCCTGGGCCATATCTGGAAAGAAGCGAAACCCTCTTTGCCCAATATGCAGAAAATGGGCCTCGGCAGAATCGACGGCCTTGAATACCCTGTGCCTGCAAGGGGTGCAGGCGCTTTTGGCCGTGCCATGGAAAAATCCGCCGGCAAGGATACCACCACCGGTCATTGGGAACTGATGGGCCTCAGATTGAATAAGCCTTTTCCGTTGTATCCTGAGGGCTTCCCTGCGGAAGTGATGGACGAGTTTGAAAAGCGTATCGGCCGGAAGACCCTTGGCAATTATCCCGCCAGCGGCACGGCCATTCTGGATGTGCTGGGCGAGGAGCATATGCGCACCGGATATCCCATCGTGTATACCTCCGGCGACAGCGTCTTCCAGATCGCCACCCACGAGGACGTGATCCCCGTGGAGGAACTGTACCGTTACTGCACCATTGCCCGGGAGATGCTTGTGGGCGAGCATGCGGTGGGCAGGGTCATCGCCCGGCCCTTTGTTGGCGAAAAAAGCGGCCATTTTCAGCGTACCGGCCGCCGCAGGGACTTCTCCCTGGAACCCGTCGGGCCGACCCTTCTGGATGCCCTTGAGCAAAAAGGCATTTTCACCATGGGTATTGGCAAGATAGAAGATATTTTCTGCATGCGGGGCCTCAAGGAAAGCGACCATGCAGCAGGCAATCCGGCCTGCGTGGATTCGCTGCTGCGTGCAATGCAGCGGGATTTCAGCGGCTTCGTGTTTGTAAACCTGGTGGATTTCGATTCCGTTTACGGTCATCGCCGGGATGTAATGGGCTACGGCAAAGCCCTGGAAGAATTCGATCAGCGACTTGAAGAGATCAAGTCCCTAATGCGGGAGGATGATTTGCTGATCATTACTGCCGATCACGGCTGCGACCCCACCCATACCGGTACCGATCATACCCGGGAATACATTCCCATTCTTGTCTGGCACAGAAATATGAAAGGCCTTACGAATATTGGTACTCGCAGCTCCTATGCGGATATCGCTGCTACCATCGCAGAGGTCTTCGGCCTTGAAGAACGCTTTGATGCAGAAAGCTTTGCGGACAAACTGTAATGATGCATCCGGCCTCTGTGCCGGGGAAAGGATACAACTATGACCAAACAGGAATACATGAACAGCCTTTATGTTGCAGCCGACGCAATCCGCAATGCCTGCGGTGAGGCGGAAATCGGCGTCATCCTCGGCAGTGGCCTTGGCGACTATGCAGAGGCGCTGGAAAACAAAAAGAGCATTGCCTATGAAAATATTCCCTGCTTCCCGGTATCCACTGCACCGGGGCATGCGGGCATGTGGCACTGCGGCATGCTCCACGGCAAAAGGGTTTGCATGATGCAGGGCCGTTTCCACTCCTACGAAGGGTACGACCAGTGGCTTGTTACCATGCCCATCCGGGTGATGAAACTGCTGGGCGTGAAGGTGGTTATCATCACCAATGCCGCTGGCGGCGTGAATCTGGACTTCTCTGAGGGCTGCCTGATGATGATCAATGATTTCATCAATTTCAGCGGCAAGAACCCCCTGACTGGCCCCAACCTGGACGAATTCGGCCCCCGGTTCCCGGACATGACTTTTGCGCTGGATCGTGAGCTGATGACCCTTGCGGAGGACGTGGCCAAAGAAAAGGACATTCCTTTGCAGAAGGGCGTGTATGCATGGTTCAACGGCCCCAGCTACGAAAGCCCTGCGGAGATCCGCATGGCACGCACCATGGGTGCCGACGCTGTGGGCATGTCCACCGTGCCGGAGATTATCGTGGCCCGTCACAGCGGCCTGAGAACGCTGGGCATCAGCTGCATCACCAATATGGCCGCCGGTATTCTGGATAAAGCCCTTACCGAGGAGGAAGTGCTGGAAACCGGTCGCCGGGTCAAGGGTACCTTCCGGGCGCTTTTGGACGAGATTATCCGCAGAGCCTGACGTGCTTTGCTGGCATTGATATGTACCGCAGGAAGAAAGGGGAAAGGCAATGAAACTGCTGATGATCCGTCATGGTCAGACAGAGGCTGATCTGCTGGATGTTCATGAAGGCAGGGCAGACTTTGCCTTGACGGAAAAAGGACATCTGCAGGCAGCAGCCATGGCTTCCTGCGTCAGCAAAAAATACGTCATCCGGCGCATTTACGCAAGCCCGTTGAAAAGAGCCATGGAGACAGCGGCGCATTTGGCGCAAGCAACCGGTGCGGAAATCATTCCCATGGAAGAATTGATGGAATTTCAGAATGGCCTTCTTGCCGGCATGGACAGAGCGCAAGCCCGGGAGAAATATCCCCGGGTAGAGAATTTGCCCCTTCACACAGGCGTATATGGCCAGGAAAGCAAACTGGAATTTCGTTTCCGGGCAGAAAACGCCCTTTCCCGTATCCTTTCGGAAAATCAAGAGGAAGAGATAGTGGCAGTGGTTTCCCACGGCGGGATGATCAACCAGCTGTACCGGGCCTTTCTCCGGCTTCCTGTGGACTGCGATGTGCATTTTCCCACTGGAGATACCGGTTTGCATTTATGGGCATGCCAGGCAGAAAACAGATGGATTCTTTATGCAAATGATATGTCCCATGCGGATAAGATATAGCTATTTTCCATCAGCAGGAGGAAACCGTACATGGAAAAAATTCAGGGCGTGATTTTTGATCTTGATGGGGTGATCGTTTCCACCGACGATTGTCATTATCGTGCGTGGAAACGCATGGCTGACGAAGAAGGCATATATTTTGATCGTACCATCAACGAGCGCCTTCGGGGCGTGAGCCGCATGGACAGCCTTGCCATCATCCTGGAAAGAGCTGAAAAAAATTATTCTGACGAAGAAAAGCAGCAGATGGCTGCCCGGAAAAACGCCTACTATGTGGAGCTCATCGGCGCATTGACCGGGGAGGATATTCTTCCCGGAGCCATGAACGTGCTCTGCTGGCTGAAGGAGAATGGCGTTAAGATCGCCGTAGGTTCTTCCAGCCGCAATACCCCCATCATCCTGAAGCAGATCGGTCTGGAGGGTTATTTCGATGCCGTGGCTGACGGCAATCAGATCACCCGCAGCAAGCCTGATCCGGAAGTGTTTCTGCTGGCTGCAAAACTGCTGGGTCTGGAAGCCTCCAGGTGCATGGTGGTGGAGGATGCGGATGCAGGCGTGGAGGCCGCACTTGCAGGCGGCATGCGTGTTTTGGGCGTAGGCTCCGCCAAGGATAACAAAAAAGCCACCTACCGGGCAGAAAACCTTGAAAAAGTTGATATCGAAAATATAATCGGCTGAACAAAAGAAAGGAGAAATAACCATGATTGACAAACGTCTTGCGGCGGAAGTGCTGGATGCGGCGCTGTCCACCGGCGGCGATTTTGCCGAAATCTTTATGGAGGACCGGCGCAATCAGTCTCTTGTGCTGGAAAGCAATCGGCTGGAAAGCGTCAATTCCGGCCGCCTGCATGGCGCAGGTATCCGGGTGTATCACGGCCTCAGCGCTGTGTACGCCTACACCAACAGCACCGACCGTGAGGGCCTTCTCAAATGCGCCCGAGACGCTGCCTCTGCCATAAAGGCTGAAAAGAGCGGCATCATCACCGCAAAGCCCTTTGAGGATCTTGTTATTGCAAACGCACATCCCATCCTGATGCGGCCCTCTCAGACCGATACCCGCAAAAAGGCGGATATTCTGCGCTGCGCCAATGCGGCAGCCCGCAAGGCCGGCGAAGAGATCTCCCAGGTGATCTGCTCCTATAACGACAGCGAGCAGGATGTGCTCATCTGCAACAGCGACGGCCTGTTCGTTACCGATACCCGTGTATATTCCCGCATGAGCTGCCAGGCAGTGGCAGGCAGCGGCAGTGAAAATCAGACGGCGCATGAGGCTCCCGGTGCTATGAAGGGCTTTGAGCATTACCTTAATTCCATCGATCCTGAGGTGGTCGGCGCTAAAGTAGGCAAAGCCGCCATCAAGATGCTGCACGCACCTTTCTGTCCTTCGGGTACCATGCCTGTTGTCATTGGCAATGGCTTTGGCGGCGTTATTTTCCACGAGGCCTGCGGCCACAGCCTGGAGGCTACCAGCGTAGCCATGGGCATGAGCGAATTCTGCGGCAAATTGGGTCAGCAGATCGCCGCCCCCTGCGTGACCGCTATTGACGACGGCACCATGCCCAACGAATGGGGCAGTGAAAACGTGGACGACGAAGGCACTCCCACCACACGCCTGGTTCTGATTGAAAAAGGCATTCTGAAAAACTATATGATTGATCGCCTCAACGGCAAGCGTATGGGTATGGCTCCCACCGGCAGCGCACGCCGCCAAAGCTATGCCTATGCGCCTACCTCTCGTATGCGCAACACCTTCATCGCTCCCGGAACGGACGAAGAAGCGGAAATGATCGCCACCATGGGCGACGGTCTCTATGCAGCCAAGATGGGCGGCGGTTCCGTCAATCCTGCCACCGGCGAGTTCAACTTTGCAGTCAATGAAGGCTATCTGGTAAAAGATGGCAAGATCGCCCACCCCGTCCGTGGCGCAAGCCTCATCGGCAAGGGCGGCGATATTCTGATGCAGATCGACCGGGTAGGCCAGACCATGACCATGGCCCAGGGCATGTGCGGCAGTCTCAGCGGCAGCGTTCCCACCAACGTGGGCGAGCCCTGGATCCGCATTAAGTCCATTACCGTGGGCGGACGTTCCTGAAGGAGGCGGCAGAATGAAAGCGTTCTTTGATAAATTGATCAACAGTGCAAAAGAGGCAGGAATTGAAGCCTCCGAGGCATATTATGTGGAAAAAGAAAGTTTCTCCCTGATGCAGGCCAACGGGGAACTGGTGGAATACAGCTCCAACCAGACCCGTGGGCTGGGTTTCCGTGGCCTTGTGAATGGCCGTATGGGCTATGCTTCCACCGAAGCCTTTGACGAGGAAACGGTACAGCAATTGGTGAAGGGTGTAAAGGAAAGCGCAGAGCTGTGTGAAAACGACGATGTGCAGATGCTCTATCAGGGCGGCGACGAACTGCCGGAAATTAACCTGTACAATCCCGAACTGGATAAAGTTACTCCGGAAGTAAAGCTGGAAATGGCAGAAAACATCGATAAGCTGGCCTCCGGAGCGGACCCCCGTGTGGATACGGGCAGCTATGGTCTGGAAACCGGCAAGGAGACCGTTCGGATCGTTAACAGCTATGGCATGGATCGCAGCTATACGGAAAACGTTTGTATCATTTACTCTCAGCCCAATGCCCGGGACGGCGAATGCGTTTCTTCCGGCGACTATTTGCAGTTAAAGCGCAGCTTCGACGAACTGAATCCGGAAATGGTCGCCCAGAAGAGCGTGGAGCGTGCGGTGAATGGCCTTAACGCCAATCCTGTGCCCAGCGGAAATTATCATATCATTCTGGAACCGGGCGCCATGACCAGCCTGATGGGCGTTTTTGCCACTATCTTCTCCGGCGAAACCGAGCAGAAGGGCCTTTCCCTGCTCAGCGGCCGCATCGGCGAAACCGTGGCTGCACCCTGTGTGACCCTGGTGGATGATCCGCTTTTGCCGGAATGTTTCGGTAGCCGACCCTTCGATGCAGAAGGCGTGGCTTCCCGCAGAAATGTTCTTTTGGAAAAGGGCCAGTTCAAGGGCTTCCTTCACAATCTGAAAACCGCTGCAAAGGCGGGGGTGCAGTCCACCGGAAATGCCAGTAAGGCCGGTTTTTCCGGTTCGGTTCGGGTCAGTCCCAGCAATCTCTTCTTTGAAAAGGGCAATATTTCCAAAGAGGAAATGCTGAAAAACGTGGGTGACGGAATCGTTATCAGCAGCGTAAGCGGTCTCCATGCAGGCGCAAATCCTGTCAGCGGCGATTTCTCCCTTCTGTCCAAGGGGTATACCATCAAGGACGGCAAGCGGGATCTGCCGGTAGAACGCATCACCGTTGCAGGCAACTTCTACGAACTGCTGAAAAACATCCGTGGCTTTGCGGACGATCTCACCTTCCCTCATGGCTCTGTGGGCAGCGCTACCGTGGATATTGGCGAAATGGCTGTAAGCGGAAGCTGAAAAAACAGCATAATAAAACCGGAATGGAACACAATGACCATTCCGGTTTTTTTGAATTTGGTTTCAGCAGCCTGCCAGAAGGCAGAAAAGCCTTTTGGCCCAGCCAAGCCACCAGGGAACAATGTGGTTCAGGGTTTCTACCGCCTGAGGAGTGAGGCTTCCTTCGCAGGAGACCAGCCGCCCAATGGTGGTGGTATCGCCGCAGGCCACAGCGGCCCGGGCATAGTCGCCAAGTGCGGCATAGTAACCATTTGCCAGAGCGCCCATGGAGAACAGGCCGAAGGCAACTGCACCCGCTGCAAAAATGCCTGCCGCAATAGCGCCTGCGGCGATCAAACCGAAGGCGAAGGAACCCAGGGCCAACAGGGCAATGCTGAGCACACCCAGAGAGATGCCGCCCATGGACAAAACACCGAAGGAAATCAATCCCCGTGCGATGAGGCCAAAGGCAAAAACGCCGGTAGCATTGAAGCCCGCTGCAAACACGCCTCTGGCCTTGACGCCTTTTTTGAAGCTGATGTGGCACAGGGGAAGGGAGCCTACCATTCGCTTGCTTTTCCATTCAAAATCGGGCATGCTGCTGTATGCCTGCACCTTAAACAAGGAAGGCTTTTCTTCGGAAAGTACGGGCTCCATGGGATCGTGTTCCAGTTCGTCGTTGAGCAGATAATCCAGCGAGCATCCGTACAATTTGCTGATGCGGACCAGCTTTTCTGTTTCCGGGTAGGCAAGATTGGACTCCCATTTGCTGATGGACTGTCTGGAAACATCCAGCAAGGAAGCAAGCTGCTCCTGAGTATAGTTGTTCTGCTTGCGCAAAGAGGCGAGCTTTTCGCCTGTGGTCATGGTCATTCCTCCTAATACATAAAGTGGAGTGCACTGCCATTGCATCATACAAAACGGGATGGAAAATTGCAACTTATTTGTGGTTTCTATTTGTAAAGTTGCGGTTGCATTGGCCTGGCGCAAGGGTTTCAGGGGCAATGTTTTTTGCTTGCACTTTCGCCCGGGGGTATGATATAATGTTTCAGCATCTGCAGGAAAAGGAGGTTTCCATATGCCGCACCAAAAGGGCATTAAGCTCGTTGCGCAAAACAAAAAGGCATATCACGAGTATTTCGTGGAGGAAACCTACGAATGCGGCCTCAGCCTTATGGGCACAGAGGTAAAGAGCATGCGGCAGGGCAAGGTGAACCTGAAGGAAAGCTTCTGCATGATCCGCAACGGCGAAATTTTCGCCGAGGGCATGCACATCAGCCCCTACGAGCACGGCAGCGTGTTCAATACAGATCCTCTCAGGCCCAAGAAGCTGCTCATGCACAAATCTGAAATCCGCAAGCTGGCAGGCCTGGTAAGCCGTCAGGGATACACGCTGATTCCCCTGAAGGTCTACCTCAAGGATGGACGCATGAAGCTGGAACTTGGCCTCTGCCGGGGCAAGCACCTGCACGACAAGCGTGACGTAGCCGCCAAGAAGGATGCACAGCGGGAGATGGAACGAGCCTTCAGCCGCAGGCAGGGCGAGTGATTTTCCCACCGGCCATGGCCGGAAAACAACATGGGGGTGTTCTGGTTTCGACGGGAGTGTTTGAGGGTACGGTAAGCGAGCTGCGGCCCCTGAACCGCATAACAACGGGGACAAAAAATAACTGACAATACCGAATTGTCTTTCGCGGCCTAATGGCCGTGCGTCGGCCCGGGCAGCCCACTGGCCCGGTTCCCGGCGTCAGCTAAGTGGGGAACGAGTTAGCCTAAGCTTTGCGGCATAACCCGTAATTATGAAGCTACCGTAGTCGGCAGCCTGTCATGAGGCGTCCGGCGAGGGGAATCCCAAATTCATGACTGCGCTCGGAGAAGACTGTGTCAGCATGCTTTCGGACGGGGGTTCGATTCCCCTCACCTCCACCATACCGCAGAAATCCGAATCTGATTCCTGAAGGGAACGGGTTCGGATTTTTTTGCATATTCCTTGTTTGAACCCTTCTTTATCCATTAAGCATTCATTTTTGTGCCAGCGAGCTGTCTTCTATCAAAGGTGTAAGGCAAAAATATTGAAACGAACCCCTGCCTGATTGCAGAGGTTCGTTTGCTGCGTTATTGTTTTTGGGAGGGACGGATTTTGCAAAAGACGCACCGTGCATTCAAGACGCTTGTTGAGGAAAAGCGTTTGAAACGGATGTGTGATGAAAACGGCTCAATAACCATATTCCAGATCGATCACAGTGCCATCCGTAGCATTGATAGTCAGCAGGGGAGAGATGTCTCCGGCCGGCGAAACCGATGCGTCATATCCGTAAAAGCACCAGACCGGCGTCAGTGCGAAGTCCAGCGTATTCCGCTGAAGAACGGCCATATATCCCAAGTCGATGCGATTTACATGCAAGCGGATATCACCGCTATGCTCCCAACACTGATACTTCAGCGGCATTGCATTTTTAGCAATGGAAAAAACAGTTTCAAAGGGAAGCAGCGTGACGGGTTGCCGCTGGTTACCGATATTGCAGGGATTCATCCAGTTGAACTGGGTAATCTTTCCCTCGCGGTTTAGAGTCATATCGATTTTTTCATAACCAGCCGGAGGGACAGTCAGATCATCTCGTGCAAAGGTTCTCATTGTTTGGCCTCCGCCGCTGTATAAAAGAGGAATGCCATCCACGACCCGTGTGAATATAAAGGTATAGGAGAAATCGTTTTCCAGAGGTTCCGGTCCTTCCAGAGGATCACTTCCGTAAGAATGACCTTGCGCCATTCCCATCTCAAACAATTCAAAGGGTTCGTCTGTGATCGTTTGTAAAAAACCGTTTGCAATGTCCAGCGCATCGCTGGTTGATAGCGGATGTCCCCCTATAGAGTCCCTCATCCCCGGAAAGAAAAAACCAAAATAATTCACATGATCATTTTGACGCATAGTGATACCATAGTCGACATGGGATTGCAAACTGGCGGCATAAGGTTTTTCGGAACCTGGTAAAGTATTGTAAAACGTGGTTACGCCTATATTGACATCCTCCTGCGCAGTGCTGTGTTTCCAAATGGAAGCAGAATGCTTGATATACAATGGATTTGGTTGCGTGTCGTTTGTGGCATAGACATCATCTTCCCGGATCTCCGGCGTTTCATCTCCAAGACCAGGCCACATAAGTTCTGCCAGAACAGGAACAAGCGCATAGTCAAAGGAAATGGGAGTAACGGGAATCTGGAAGGCGGAATCTGCGTCAGGTACATGAACAGCAGCATCCATGGTAATGACGGTTTTTCCGCTGTTGGATGAAAGGATCGTTTCCACGGTTTCCGGAGCATCTACCTGATCCCTGATGTTTTCCGCCCTGGCACAGAACGGAAACAACATAATCACGAAGAACAACGCAATGATTTTTTTCATAGTAGTCACCTCAATAAGCTGTTTTTGTACTGGCTGTTGTGAGGCGTTCGCACTTTCTGCGGACGGTTGAGCCACTCATGCATTGAACGTGCCGGATAGCATACGTCAGCACAAAGCGCTTGTCCTCACACATCCTGTCCTGATTCTACAGCAGTTGCGGGAATAAGTCCGCATCAATTTGTTTTCAGGTTGTAATTGGTTTGTAAACACCGAATCATTTAATAATCATCGTAAAGATCCGGAGAAACCGTAACCCTCACCTGTCGCTGGAATTGCGCTTCGATCATGCTGTTTGTCATGAGGGATAAACCCAATAACAGACCCAGTGCCATAAGCACCAGTATGGCCGTTAAGATCAAGGTTTTCTTATTCATGGTCATCCTCCTTGGGCAACGTGACGGTGATGCATGTGCCTGTGCCTTCAGCGCTTTCGATGTGCAGCGAGCCATGGTGCGCCTGTGCGATCATTTTGCACAGGGTGAGGCCCAGACCTGCGCCTCCCTGCTGGCGGCTGCGTGCCTTGTCTACCCGGTAAAAGGGTTCTGTCACCCAGGCAATATGATCCGCAGGAATGCCGTTGCCTTCGTCTTTCACCGTGAGCAGATAAGCATCCGCTGTTTCATCGGCGGTCAGTTCAATATTTTTTCCAATTTCACTGGCCTTTGCGGCATTGTCGATCAGGTTGGTAAGCAAAGCGGTCAGCAGGTCGCTGTCGCCAAAGATGGTTTCAGTTTTCGTTTGGAGAGAAAGCGTAATCTGCTTTTTTGTCAGATGCGCCTGTGTAACGTTCTTTACTGTCTGAAACAACGTATCTGTCAAAAGCAACCGCCGTACCACTGCTGGACAGTCGCTCATGGCAATAAGCTGCATCATTTTTTGACAGAGACGTTCTGTGCGCAGAGCCGCTTCGTGAATTTCATATGCTGCCTGCATTTTGTTTTCCTCTGTCAGCGGCATGGTCAAAAGACTGTCGGAAAAACCAACAATCGCAGTCATAGGCGTTTTTATTTCGTGGGTTAAAGCCCCCAGAAGCAATTCCCGACGCTTGGACGTGTTTTCGAGATCGAGAATTTTTTGCTCAACGGTATCCGCCATGTGATCGAAGGCGTTGGACAAATCGCCTACTTCATCGGATGAGAGGATGTTTGACCGCAGGGCATATTCTCCACCGGCAATTCGTTCGGAGATCTGCGTCAAACGGCGGAGCGGCTTCAGAGAACGCCGCAGCATAATTGCCAGAAGAATGGCATTGATTATCAGGCATATTCCCAGGGTCAGCTGTGCTGTGCGTGTCAGTGTGCGTATATGGGCTAATGTGCCGCTGATGTTTTGAATCAAATACACCGTGACGGGTGTATGCAACAATGTAATGTTCTTGGCGGAAACCAGCAGAGGCACACCGTTTGCTTTGGTCAGCACATGGGCGGTGAGCGAGTTTTCATCCATGGGCAGAAGCGTCATGGGCTGAAACGTTGAAATGTGATACAAATATTCTCCTCCCTCTACCAGAGAATAATTCTGCTCACGGTTTTGAAGCAGACGTGCATAGGTGGAGAACACAAACTGAATCAATGAACGCCGGGTGATAGGATCCGTGTCGGAAGAAACACTTTCCGTGCGTTCCAGAATTGTCAGATGCTCACAGAAAAGCGAAATGTCTTCCTTGCCGCTTGATACAACAGCCTCCAGCAGGCGGTTTGTTTCTTGGAAAACGAACCAATACAGGCACAAGCTGAAGGACAGGAGTATGATCGTCAGCGCAACAAGCGTCTGCTTTGCCCACAGCTTCATGCGTCTGCCTCCAAACGATAGCCAATTTTGTAAACCGTTGCAAGACGTTCGCCCAAGTTCAGCTTGCGGCGAAGTGCGGATACATGTACATCTACCGTTCGGGTTTCCCCAAAAAACTCGTCTCCCCATACCTGACGCAGCAGTTTTTCCCGTGTCAGTACCATGCCGGGGTGTTTTGCAAACATACATAAAAGTTCGTATTCCATGGGTTTGAGCAGAATTGGTTCTTGCCCCATGAAGACGGATCGGCTGTTGAGATCGATGGTGATATCCTGATATCTGATCTTATTCTCTGACGAGGCAGTGCGTGCCAGAACCTTTTCCATGCGTACAAGAAGCTCCAAAATATCAAAGGGTTTGACCAGATAATCCTCGGCACCCAGCCGGAGGCCCTGAATACGGCTCTGTATATCTGTTCTGGCGGAGACGAAGATCACGGGGATGTTTCTCTCCCGCAGATAAGGAAGCAGCTCAAAACCATCTAATTCCGGCAACATGATGTCGCAAAGCGCAAGATCAAAATGATGGCCAGACAGGCTGTCAAGCGCTCTTTGTCCGTCCATGGCGCATACGGTTTCGTATCCGGCAACAAACAGGTTACTTTCAATCAGCCTGGAGATTGCGGGATCATCTTCAACGATCAAAATGCACTTTTTCATTGAATCACCTCGCTTTTTAGTATACCACCAAATATAATGAATGGTAAATGATATATATGTAAACGAGTTGTAAACGCACAGACAATTGCCATAATTTACACATGACGAACACAAACATACGGGCTACAGGCAGCAAATGAGAGTTTTGAACATGCACTTTGTTTGTGCAATGAAAAAGCAACTGTGATAAACTGAACAAAAACGAAAATAAGAAGGTAGCTGGTTTTCAAACAAAAAGGACACCGAGCTGTTCTCGGCGTCCTTTTTGTATCGGAACTAAGCTATCAGCAAATAGAAAATGTTTACGGCTCGTTGCTTCTTATGCTGTCCACTTCAATAAACTGGCCGTTTTCAACACGGAATACCTCCCAGTATATACCCGCATTGTCAGGTGTGATGGAGAAGGTCATCAAATGCGTTTCGCCCCGGAATACTTCGATCTTGGCGGAAGAATTGGACATCTTTTTGGAAGTGCGGTTGGCTCTGTTGGAATAGTCGTGGATATAAAACACATAATTTCTATCAGCATGGGCTGTAAAGGTTACGGTTTCCGGACCATAACTTGAGGTGTCGTCCACGTCCAGCTGGGCCTGCCCGCTTTTTTCCTTTTTGTTGAAATAAATGTGATAATCTGTACCGTTTTCCGTTTCGCCTTTAAGGTGAGAGTCCAGGTCGCTGGGGATTGCGCCCCAGGTGAGGACCACGCGGTATTCATTGCTGGCCAAAACTCCGGAAAGGAAAGCATCCTGCTCTGTATCAGTGCCTGCGGAAACAGAAACGGTTTTGCTGGCTTCAACAAAGTTTTCCTTTACAAAGGTGATGGTATGCTCGCCAGAGGGGAGGAAAAGACTGTAACGGCCGGAAGCATCGCTTACGGTGGAAACGCTTCCGCAGCTTACGGTGACATCCGCAAGGAAGATGGTGGGATCGGTAGCGTCGCATACATAGCCGGAAACGAGGGCGCCGCCGGACAAAGCCACATCCTTGGTAGTTTCCATTGCGGGAGCGATGGTTACATCCGCAGTTTCTGTGCCGAATCCCTCTTTTTCAAAGGTAAGTGTGTATTCGCCCGGAGCAAGCTCAATGGAGTATGCGCCGTTTGCATCGGTGGTTACAGTAACGGTACCAACGGTTACGGTAACGCCTTGCAGGGGAGAGGAAGAATATGCATCCGTAACGGTGCCCGCCACATTACCATAGGGAACCGGCGTGGGGGAAACAGTTGCATGATGGAATTGCTCAGCCTGTACAGCCGTCATGCAGAAAAGAAGCATGCATGCAAAGATGAGAGAAATGATTTTTTTCATGTTCTGAAACCTCCGTTACCATTTTGCACTGTTGTCAAAACCAGTACCCCAGCTGCTGCCCGAGGAAAAACTGGAAGAAGAGGATGTTCCGCCGAAATTGTTTCCAAAGGAGGAAGAGCCGCCTGTGCCAAAGGAACCGCCCCAGGAATCCATCGGCTGGGAAGGGGCCGTTTCGGAACCGCCAGTAAAGCTTTGCTTTTGAATGATGTTTTTCTTCATAAAGATCAGGCCCAGAGGCAGGAAACTGAGGCCTTCCCACAGCCACCAAAGTCCCAGGGGATTGCTGTCAGGGGTTCCAATCAGTTTGACCAACACAAAGCTCAAAGCGCCCATAAGGGGAGAAAGAATCATCTGGAAACGCTTCTGGCCAACGGTGGAGAGCATGATGGATATGCAGATGCCAATGCCCAGGCCTTCCAGCAACAGCATGATCAGGGAAAGGATCTTTGCGGAACGGGAGGAGGAACGGAGCATATCGCCATCCACGGTGATGATGGAAACAAACTCAGGGGTCACAGCGGCTTCCTCAATGGAAACGGAAATACCGCCGGTTTCGGTTACAACTTCCTGAAGGCTTTCGCTGATTTGTCCGGTGGGGGA
This sequence comes from Clostridiales bacterium, assembly GCA_015056145.1. Classification (GTDB taxonomy): domain Bacteria; phylum Bacillota; class Clostridia; order Christensenellales; family Aristaeellaceae; genus Limiplasma. Next base: position 155,173 of record SVGY01000001.1, on the reverse strand, counting down.
GATGACGTACAAGGTGCAGCCTGCATCCTTCAACTGCTGAATGATCTGTGCCCGGGCCTCGGGAGAGGACAGAATGTAACCGAGCTCATTGTCGTTTTCACTGATGCTGCTGTGTACGTCTCCGTTATCATCCAGGAGATATACGGCTTCATCGCCGCCGGTGAACAGGAGGATTCTGGTGGGCAGCTTTTTGGTGTCCTGTTCGGAGAGGGAAATGGCGGCATTGAGAGTGTTGATATAGCTGACGCCTTCGTCCCCCCTTGCGGTAATCAGGTCCGGGAAGGCAGCTTTGTATGCATCGTCAGCTTTTGAAAAGGCAAACGTCTCCAAGGGTTGCCAGCTATAGGTGATCAGGCCCACATCGGTGTACTTGGGCATTTTTGCCAGAAGTTCGTTTGCACAGGAATTCAGCTCATCGCCACGGGTCGGGCTGTTTTCTTCATCGTATGCGTCCCAGTCAATGGTATCGCCACGGTCTATGGCAAAGATGAACTTGACGCCTGCATCACGGATGAAACCGCCATACAGATAAATCGCATCGCAGATGCAACCTACAGCAAAAGTCAGTATCGTGGCAACGATGGCAACGATGACCTGAGGCTTGCGGCTGGTGGCAGGGGTCATTGCGCCGGTGCGGAATTCCAGAAACATCGCTGTAAAAAACATTGCGCCGGCAGGGATCATGAAGATCAGCCCCATCATCCATATGGGACGGTCACGCACATCACGGGTCAACCAACTCATAAGGATGGAAAGCCCGCCCACAAGGATGATCCCCAAGAGCGTAAGCGGAATGAACCAGGGGCCGGAGGAACGGTTTTTTGATGATGGAGCAGCGGGCGAGGGCGCATCGAAAGAAGAATTCCAACTGTTGAATTCGGACATGCCAATCAACCTTTCAAAAAATATTTGATGCAGATAGAATAATGTTCTTTTATTATACCAGTGCGGAACAAATTTTGCAATTGTTACATCCGGTTTCAGTTTAATTTTTCTGTAATGCCTGCACTGATTTTTTATTCATTGCCTGCCCTCTTTTCCTGTGCTATACTTTAGCGGAAAAGAGGTGCCTTACAGTGCAAACGAACCTGAAAAAACTCACCGGGAAGGTAATCAGCATCGTCAGAAAGGCTGCAAAGATCACCACTGCTGCCTACGATGTGGAGGAAAAGGATATTCCCATAAATATTGTTACCACAGCAGATATCAACGTGCAGAAGTATCTGCAGCACAAGTTGTGCAAGCTTATCCCCGGCTCCGCATTCTTTGGAGAGGAAGGCTCCACCGGCGATAGGCACGGCGAGTATGTCTGGGTGGTGGACCCCATTGACGGTACTGCCAATTTTGCCAGAAACATCCGGGAATTCTGCATTTCTGTGGCATTGCTCCATAACGATGAGGCAGTGCTTGGCGTTGTGTACAATCCTGCGCAGAAAAGAATGTATTCTGCCTGCAAAAACGGCGGCTCCTTCTGCAATGGGAAAAGGATCCACACCTCTGAGACGGAATTTCAAAAAGGTATGTTTTGCACTGCCATGAGCCTGTATCGCAAAGAATTTGCTCCCCTTTGCGTCCAGGTGATCAATGAAGCCTATGCTCAGTGCAATGATGTAAGACGGTTTGGCAGCTGTGCTTTGGAAATATGCTATCTGGCAGAAGGAATTTGTGACCTGTTTTTTGAGTTCAGGGTTTTTCCCTGGGATTATGCCGCTGCGCTGGTGATCCTGAAAGAGGCCGGAGGATACATTTCCGGGCATTTGGCTGAGGAATTGCACTTTGATCAGGCCAGTATGGTGATCGCCGCCAACAGCCGGGAGAATTTTGAAAAGCTGGAAGGAATTGTTCGCAAGCATATTCCTGAAATGCCGTATCACGAGGTTTTCAGGTAAACACAACAACCGCAGCCGGTATGCGTGGCTGCGGTTGTTATTTTTTGTTTGTTGCGCTAAGGGAATTACAGCACCAGCTGAGAAATCAGCTTGCAAAGCCCGGTCACGTCGCAGGTAGCAACAAAGTCGAATTTGCCCCTGCCAAGTCCGGAAAACCAGAGTTCCAGCTCGCTATCCAGATCCAGCACACCGGCAGTTTCTAAAATGTTTCGGATGCGTCTGGAAAAAACTTCAGAAAATAAAAATCACCTGTTGACATTTGGGGCGGGTTGTGGTAAACTTCTATCTCGTCAGCGGATTGACCTGAGGTTTCTCCTCTAACGCGCGGTTTGCGCCTGTAGCTCAGCTGGATAGAGCAACGGCCTTCTAAGCCGTGGGTCAGGGGTTCGAATCCCTTCAGGCGCGCCAGACATGGTGGGTGTAGTTCAGTGGAAGAGCGCCAGATTGTGGCTCTGGAAGTCATGGGTTCGAACCCCATCACTCACCCCATTTTTTTATACCCTTTTTTGGGGTATCGCCAAGCGGTAAGGCACGGGACTTTGACTCCCGCATTCGTAGGTTCAAATCCTGCTACCCCAGCCAACCATCGCCCTACCCCGGCGAAAAAGCGTCATTCTTTTTGTAAAGGAATGGCGTTTTTTGATGCCTGTGAATATTTTGCTGCCTTCCCGGAGAAAATATGTCCATTCTTGAAAACAATTGTCGCAGGCTTTGGAAAACATTTGCATTTGAATACTGGCTGTGCTATAATGTGCTAAAGTAATGATGTCAAGCTGTGGTATCGGCTTGAAGGATACGGAAAGAGGTTCTCACTTGTTTTACACAATGCTTTTAAAGCCGCATTCCAATGTACGTTATCAGCAGTCATTACTAACGCTGGCTATGACGGAGCTTCGTTGTGCGCTGAAGTGTTTTGGCATTGCAGCCGAGCCGGAGCTCATCACCCTGGGCGGTAAAAACTGGCTATCCTTTGAAGCTGAAAACCTTTCTGAGGAAGCATGGCACCATATTTCCTCCAATGCGGGTTGCTGCATGAATGCAGAACGCAACGGCGAGTGGCTCCGTCCGCTGGAAGGCGGCATCCCCTGCTATTATCCTGATGAGTTGCCTCAATTGCTGAAGTATAAAGGAAAAACCAACGCCGATTTTACGCAGATGCTGATTCATTGTGCCCGGTATGCTTCTGATTTTGCCTCGGGCAACGAGCCGCTGCTGGTGTTGGATCCCATGTGTGGCAAGGGAACAACGCTTTTCTGCGCACTGGTAGAGGGGCATAACGCCTTGGGTTCCGATGTGGATACAAAGGCGCTCAATGAGGCAGACACATATTTTGCCCGTTCTTTGAAGCTTCACCGTTTCAAACATAAGAGGGAAGAAAATTCCCTGACCATGCCAAAGGGCAGAAGTGTGCGCATGGTGCACTATTCTCTGAGCAATACGCCGGAAGCTTGGAAACAGGGCGATAAACGCACTTTGAGACTGCTGCAGGGCGATCAGGATTGCCTGAGCCAGGCGTTGCAGAAAAGCTGCTGCCATATTGCTGTGGCAGATCTGCCCTACGGCGTGCAGCACGCTCCTTCGGACGGCGGCCGTACTGCATCACTGGATAAGCTGGTGGACAAAACCGCCAGGGTATGCGCCGATATGCTGAAGAAAGGCGGCGCAGCAGCGCTTTCGTTTAATACATACACCCTGCAAAGGCGGCGTGTGGAGGAGGCACTGGAAAAGGCGGGCCTTGTTCCGTTGCGGGATGCGCCCTATAATGGCTTTGCCCATTGGGTGGAGCAGGCTGTTGACCGGGATGCGGTCATTGCCGTGAAGTTGTGAAAAAAGATGTGCAAAGTCAACATCTGTTTTCTATAATTATTTATCAGCAGCTTTCTATGTTACGTGAGGAGGGTTTGCGTTGCAGATTGAGGATTTGCAGAAATTAACGGTTATTCAGCTTAGAAAAATTGCTAAGGAAAACAAAATAAAGCTCAGCGCAGGTATTGACAAAGAGGGGATTGTCAACAAACTTGCAGAGGAACTGGACGATGATTTTTCCGTTTCTTCTGAAACCCCCTCTGTTTCTGCAGCCGTGGAAAGTGTTGAAGAATTGCAGAAAGCGCCGCTTTCCTGTGATGTTACCTCGGTGCAGCCTTCCGCAGGCTATCAGCCATACCGCAACGACCAACAGGATATCGGCGATGCTTCACATCCTGCATACCGCTCTGCCTGGCAGGCACGCACTGCTGTGCAGCGCAGAGAAAATGCTCCCAGGCCTTCCTGGCAGCAGCCGCAGCGTACTATGGGCACTGCCAATCGCTTTGGTCCGCAGCAACCCATGCGGCCTCAGGATCCCTCTATGATGGAGCCTGCTGCTCCTCAGAACCCATATCAGCCGCAGCAATCTGTTGGAATGGACTCTGTGCCGAAACTGGATGGCTACCGCCTCGGATACCGTGCTGCACCGCAGCGCCCCAGTTACCAAAACAGGGATGGCGGCTATCAGCAGAGCTCATACCGTAATAACGGCTACAATCAAAACTATAACCAAAATTATAATCAGGGCTATAATCAGAGCTACAATAACAGCTACCGCCAGCCCTACCGTCAGAATACCGGCAATGGTTATTCCCAGAGCTATGTTTCCCGCCCTGTAGATAATCAGCTCAACGACGGCATTTATCGTATGGCACGAGACCCGCAGTTTGGCGATGCCATGGATAATAACGTCTTTCCGGACATGCTCCAGCTGCCGCAAAGCGACCCCGTTTCCGGCATTCTGGAAATTCTGCCCGATGGTTATGGTTTCCTTCGCAGTGATACGCTGCTGCCGGGCAAGCAGGACATCTATGTGTCCGCCGCTCCCATCCGCCGTTTTGATCTTCGCACCGGCGACCATATCGAAGGCCAGGCAAGGGCGCAGCGGGACAGCGATAAATTCGCAGCTTTGCTGGTGGTGGAAAAGGTTAACGGCCGCCCTGTGGAGGAGCTTCAGGACAGGCTCAGCTTTGATCAGCTGATCCCCATCTATCCCGACAAGCGTGTGGCTCTGGAGCGTACTGGCAAAGAGGATGATCTGGTTATTCGCCTCATCGATTTGATCGCCCCCATGGGTTTTGGCCAGCGTGCCATGATTATCACCCCCAGCGGCAGCGATGGCCTGTCCGTGCTGCGGGAGCTGGGGCACGCCGTCAAGTACAACGATCCCGATGCTGAACTCTTGACGCTGCTTATCGACGTAGCCCCGGAGGACGTGACGGAATTCAGGGAGAGCGCAGAGGGAACCGTGTTTGCATCTACCTTTGCAGATTCCCCTGAAATGCAGACCCGGGTGAGCGAGACCATGCTGGAACGGGCCATGCGCCTTGTAGAGAACGGCAAAAATGTTGTTTTGCTTCTGGACAGCCTTACCAAGCTGACCCGTGCTTATCAGGGCACCCAGTCCCAGGGTACAAGACCCGTTGGCAATACCGTGACCCCTGCAGCCCTGGTAAAACCCAAGCGTTTCTTTGGCGCGGCCCGTAACACCCGTGATGGCGGCAGCCTTACCATCATTGCAACCATCAATACGGAAACCGGTTCCCGTACCGACGATATCATTTTCGAGGAATTCAAAGGTACAGCCAATATGGAAATTGCCCTTCTTCCTTCCCGGGATAGCGATCCTATCAAGCCTATGCTGAATCTGCAAAAGAGCGGCACCAAGAAGGATGACGCGTTGCTGGGCGAAGAGCGCAAAGCATGCCTTGCCTCCATCCGCAAAGTGCTTGGCAGCACCACCAATGGCGAAGCCGTTGTGCAGCTTATCGATATGATGAAAAAGACCCGCTCCAACAACGAATTGATCGAGAAAATCAAGGAATGGGTCGCTCTGTGGGAAAAAAGCGGATATCTGAAACGATAATTCATTCTTGCCGCCTGTAGAAAAACAGGCGGTTTTTTGTTATGCCCAGGAAAACCCTTCCGACCCTTGACGTAAGCAGGTATTACATGGTATCTTTAATGTTGGTGTAGTCTTTGATTTTTTTTGATGTAACAGAGGTTTTGGCTATGACATACTTCGACAATCAAAATGGAGGCCAGCCTACCGAACGCCGCAGTCGTTCCCGGCGCAGTGAAAGAAGTCAGCAGCTTTTTGAGGCTCGGACTTTTCCTGCTATGATGCCTGCAGAGGATCAGTATCAGCAGCCTGCCGCCGGAGCTGCGTCTGGTCAGGATACGCCTGCCAGCGCATATTCCCGGGAGGCGGAGCCTGTTTCCTATGTTGGATACACACCCAATGAAGTGCGGCAGTATACCGACGAAACCTTTCAGCAGACCCGCCGTACCCGTCGCCGTGTCCGCTACGAGCAGGCTGTGGACAGCGAAACGCCCGCACCGGCAGAAGAAATCAGTTTTTCCTTCATCGGTGACAGCCAGCCGCCAGCCGAAAACTGGGCGGCTTATCGCCGTCCCGATTTGCAGGAGGAATCCCTGGAGGAAGTCCAGGAAGATCAGTTTGCATACGCCCCTCCGGTGAAGCTTTCGTTTTCCGGCTATGAGAATGCTCAGCACTTTGAACAGGAAACACCTCTTCAGCAGGAAACCGGCACCGAATACGGAACGGCAAATGTATATCGGCCCCGGGTGATGGATTATAACCTGGGGATTGAGGATGCGGCCGAGGAAACGTTGCCTACTGAGGGCTATCAGGTTAAGGAAGAAGAACATCCTCCCAAAAAGAAGAAGAAAGGCGGTATTTTTGTTGCGCTCACAGCGCTGGCCCTTGCGGTTGCTGCTGCGTTTCTTTTCCTGCCTGATCAGCTCTCCGGCATTGTTGCCAGGCTGACAGGAAAGGCCCCCGAAACGACGGAATCCGTTGCGGTTGCGCCCACTCCGCCCCCTGTGAAGAGCTATGATCCTGCAACGCCTGTGCAGATATCCTCTGTTACCGGCAGCGCCATCAGCCAGATCAGCGGTACCACGGAAATGCAGCCTCATGTGGTAACGGAAACCAGCCTCATGACCAGAAATCCCCGTGGTAACAACGAGTTTGATTTCTATCTCTTCAACGCCAAGGACGGACGGCTGCTGGCCTATTTTGAAAAGCTGGGCCGATATGACGCCTTCCCTATGGCCGATGGAGGATACTATGTCCGCCAGAGTCCGTATCTCATTGATGAGGACGGCTCTGCAATGATTCCTCAAAGCTCCATTGCTCCGCAGGTGGAGGGCGAGTGGACGCTTCATCCCATGATGAACGGTTGGTCCCGGATTACTGAAAACGCCACCGGCAAGGTGAATCTGATCAACAGAGAAGGCCAGATGCTGAACCGCTTCTGGATGGAACGCCTCTGGCCCATGACCGGCAACATGACCGTTGGCTATGTGGATACCGGCAACGCTGCCGATGCAGAGGGACGCTACAGCCTTTATGTTATGAGCAGCGAGGGTGAATGCACCAAATGGCGTTCCGAAGGGGGGATGGACTCTGTGGTGGGTTCTGCCTGCGGCGCAGCCTACATGACCGATGGAGGTCTTTACCTGCTCTCCGATACGGAAAACCCGCTCCTCGTTACGGACGAAGTAATGATTTATGTGGATTGCCAGGCTATGGTGATCAAAGATTCCGCTACCGGAAAATACGCCCTTTATGTGCAGGGGACTCAGCATTACGATTTTCTGTTTGACGAAATCCGTCCTGTGGAAAGCGAGCTGAACTGGCACAGCGAGCGCTTTGACGGGCCGTGTGGAACCATGACCATGTACTATGTAAAGGATGCGGATTACCCGCAGCCCCTTACCCATTACTTCCTGCTCAAATCCGGAGAAACGGAGGAATATGTGGCTCTGTCCACCCTCTCTGGCTGTCCGGTGGTGCTGGAATAAAAATTTCTGCGAATTATTAAAGGGGGACATACATATGAAGCGGTTGATCGCCCTGATTACAGCCCTGTGCCTTGTGCTGTATGCTTTTGCAGCCTTTGCCGAGGCCACGGAAGAGCTGCAGAGCAACGGCATCACAGTCTATCGCAACCACGAGGAAAGCGAAGCTGACGGCATGGTTGTGGCAGTGGATTATCCTACCTTTGAATGCGAGGATGAAAGCCTTCAGAGCTATCTGGATACTACCATCGCAGAGCCTTTTTGCAAATTGATTCCTGAATCCGGATATAAGGCTGTCAGGGCCGGTTTCAATATCAGCATGGATTATCCGGGCATCCTTTCCATGGAAGGAACCGTTACGACCGTCTCCGCTGAAACCGGAGAAACCGCTGATGTTTTTTTCTGGCGGATGATAGACCTTGCACAAATGCAGGAATTGACAGTTGCAGATCTGTTTGCGGAGGAGGAAGCACAGGTAAGTGCTGAAATCCAGCAGAAGGTCTTTCAGGCCCTTCAGGGGCAGAATCTGGAAGGAATCACATCCGCTGAACAGATTTCCCTGGGGGATTCAGCCTACCTCTGCCAGGATGGACTGGTGCTGTTTTATGGCGCAGGCTCGCTTTTTGACCGCAGTGTGAGTCTGACCCTGCCTATTGACCATCTGGATCTGACGCCTTCTGCGCTTCTTCAGGGGGAATTGCCCTCAATAGAAGAGATTCAGCCGGAGCATCAGGAGGAAGAAATGCCCGTTGAGGAGATCCCCTCTGAGGAAAATCCTGATGTGCAGCAGTCTCCCGAACCCACTCCCTATAACGAAGAAACGGTGGAAGCCTCCGTTGGAGATGAAACGCTTGCACCTGTTATGGCGGATGTAACGCCACAGCCTGCTCAGTCGTTGGATCCCAATTTTACGCTTGCCCCGGTGATCACCCCCACGCCCATGCCCCTTGAGGCCACCGATGCGGAGATACAGACCGTGCTTACCCGTGGCCTGTGGAAACAGCTTGGCACCGAGGGTGATGTATACTATCAGTTCCTACCGGATGGAAGGCTGCTTACCATTACTGTTTCGGATTACACTTTGCAGGATGCACAGCTGGGCGGTCAGCTCAGTGGCAGCATCGATATCGGCAGCGAAAGCGCCTTTACTCTCTGGGATGAGAATGGTCATCCCAGCGGCTATGTGCTCAACCGTCAGGGTGAGGCAGTGGCTCCCGAAGAATTTGTCACCCCCAGCCCTACGCCGGAACCTACCCCCACCCCGGAACCCACGCCCACGCCGGAACCCACCGAGGTTCCCACCCCCGAGCCTACCCCCGTGCCCACGCCCACTCTTTCTCCCTACGAGGTGGCGGTACAGACGGTGCCCACTCTCAGGGAAGATGAAAATGCTTCCTTCGAGAAGCGGCAGACACGCCCGGTTTATTCCGCTCCCAGCGAAGAAAGCTACCGCACCGAGGGCGCACAGGCCGATACCAGCGATAAGGTGAAGATTTACGGCGTTACCCCCGACGGATGGGTGCTGGTCAGCTACACCATCGGCAATGACGATGCCAAAGGCCGTATGGGCTACATGACGGACACCAGTCTTCTTGCTCCGGAAACTGTTCAGCCGCTTGCTTTTGCATCCATGCCCTACACGTTGGCAAGCGATTGCGAAGGGACGGATGATCCCCTGGTAGCCAAGGCCCCCCTTATGGAGCTGAAAGCCGGCGATCAGGTGACGCTGTTGGCTTTCTTCCAGTCCGACTGGGTCTATGTGGAAGTTTTGCACCAAGATAAGCTCTGCCGGGTCTTTGTTCCCCGCAGCGCATTGATGGAGGAATAATTATGGATCGCAAGGACGAAATCATCCGTCTGCAAATGGACGTAATCAATCAAATGACCCGCAATAATCTGAGCCGAATTGCCGACGACCTCTGGGGTCCTGCATTTACGCCACAGATCCCCAGTATTCCCAGTGAGCCCGCTGTGCCTGCGGCGCCCTCCGTGCCTGCTCCTCCGGCCCAGCCTGCCCCTGCTGCAAAGCAGGAAACCGCTCCTGCTCCCGCTGCGGAGGAAGAAAAGATCGAGCCTCCGGAGGATATTGAGGACCTGAAGAAGGAACTGCATGATTACATCGGCCTGGACGCAGTCAAAACCGAGGTGGAAAGCCTCATCAACCTTGTAACCGTGCAGAAGTTGCGTAAGGAAAACGGCCTTCCCGTCAACGATCTTTCCCTGCATATGGTATTCTCCGGCAATCCCGGCACCGGTAAAACCATGATGGCCCGCATGATGGCCCGCATTTACAAGAGCCTTGGCATCCTCAGCAAGGGACAGCTGGTGGAGGTTGACCGCAGCGGCCTGGTGGCCGGTTATGTGGGCCAGACCGCCATCAAGACCGGCGAGGCCATCCAGAAGGCCATGGGCGGCGTACTGTTCATTGACGAGGCCTATGCCCTTACCAACCGTGGCGGCAACGATTATGGTCAGGAAGCGGTGGATACCCTGCTCAAAGCCATGGAAGACCACCGTGATGATCTCATCGTGATTGTGGCGGGATATACGGAATTGATGGATGAGTTTGTAAAATCCAACCCCGGCCTGGAAAGCCGCTTCAACCGCTTCCTGTATTTCCAGGACTATACCGTGGACGAGATGATGGATATTTTCAAAATGCGCTGCGAAAAGAGCGGCTACACTCTGGACGACGGCGGCAAAGACCTGCTGCGCAGCCTGTTGGCGCTGCTCAGCCTGGATGTGAAGGGCTTCGGTAATGCCCGTGGCGTACGCAATCTCTTTGAGCGTGCCGTGAGCGCACAGGCAAACCGTCTCGCCGGTGAAAAGACCATCACCAAGGAAATGCTGATGACCCTTACCGCTGACGATATCCGTGCCGCCGAGGGCGCACAGGAGCAGGCAGATGAGCTGGAAGCCATGATGGAGGTCCAGAGCGAAGCCAAACCCGAAGAAGGCGGCTGCGCTACCTGCTGAAAGTGAATGATCAAACAAATCGTCAGGAGCATGCCTCCTGACGATTTGTGGCAATGTAGGAAAGGGAAAACAATGGAGTACCGACAGATGACAGAGGCGGATGTTTTCGCCATGGGGCAGTTTGTGGACGACTGCCAAACAGCCTATACTGTAACCGAGCTGACCGCCTTTCTTCACGAAAAAAACGCATTCGCCTTTGTAGCCGTGGAGCAGGCGGTAATCGTGGGTTTTGCCTATGGCTATATGCTGATAAAACCCGATGGAAGGAAGGCCTTCTACCTTCATGCCATTGATATCATGAAGGAATATCAGGGCAAAGGATACGGATGCGGACTGGTGGAGTACATCAACCGTTTTTCCAGACAGAGCGGATGCGAAAAGATGTTTCTGATCACCGGAGCGGATAATGCCGCTGCAAACAGGTGCTATGAAAAAGCCGGCGGAAAGTGCCGGGCAACCCCAGACAGGGTATATAACTTTTACTGACAAAGGAAAGAATATGATATATTATCATGATGATGAGCTGGTCATCCGGAATATGGAAGAGGCAGACGCACATATTTTTGTAAGAGAATATACTGCCCAGGGATGGCATGACGAGATCGGCGGATATCTGTCGAGGCTGAAGGATCAGGCAGAGGGGAAGTGCGTTGCCCTGACGGCGGTGTACCACGGACAGCCTGCCGGCGGTTTGTATCTGTATATGGATGCATATGAAGGGCCGTTCAAGGGAAAAGCATACCCGGTGATCGTTGATTTCAACGTGTTGAAAAAGTTCCAGAGAAAAGGGATCGGCAACCGCCTGATGGATGTGGCGGAGCAAATTGCGGGGCAGTATGCAGACATTGTCACTTTGGGCGTTGGCCTGTGCGACGCCTATGGCAGCGCCCAGCGGATGTATGTGAAACGAGGGTATATTCCGGATGGTTCGGGAGTATGGTATCAGAACAAACAGTGCATCCAGTATGAAACGGTTTGCACCATAGATGATGATCTGGTCTTGTTTTTGTCCAAGAGCCTTCGGACTTGATTTGCAGATCTGCTGCCGGTAGTAAACGCCCGAAAGACTTTCTCCGGCACCACAAACCATGGAAAAAAGGAGAGCGCACTTGCCAACCGCTTTTCAGGCGGCGTGCAGGTGCGCTCTTTTGTCTGTTTCAGCCAGATGATACCGGGCTGGATTTAATTGGATTCAACTGTATCCGGCTTGTCCATGCAGCGGATGCACAGGTTGGTGAAGCATCATAAGTTGTCCGGGGGAAAGCAGGGTAATCATTCTGCCTCAAGAGTGGCAGGGCCCACGGGACGGACGTTAAGTACATTGCAGCTGTCCTTGCCGAATACCGCTTCCATCTTCTGGATGAATTCATCCAGCATTGCCGTGGGGACGAAGTTCAGCGTCGTGCCGGCAAATCCGCCGCCGTGCACACGCCATGCGCCTTTGCCTGCAAGCAGCTGTTCGCTGAGCATCAGGGCAAGGCACAGTTCCTGGTGGGCGGGGGAGGCAAAGGTGTTCTGCAGATAGCAGTAGCTGCTGCGGCCACTTTCGATAACCAGCTGGAGGAAAGCTTGCAGATCGTCCTCCACGAGGGCGGCAAACTGCTTTTCTACTCTGCGGTTTTCATTATAGAAGTGCACTGCCCGCAAAATGGCCCGCTCGGGATTGGCAACCGTCAGCTTGGCACGCAGAGTGGGAATGGCGGCGAAAAACTCTTCAGGGCAAATATCACGGAGGTAATCTTTGCCGAAAACCTTTGCAACAGCCTTCATTTCCTGAGGAATGGCGGCGTAATCGGCGGTCAGGTCATCGTGACTGCCGCCGGTATTCACCACCACCAGCGAGAAGCCCTTGGCTGCAAAATCGTAGCTCAGCGCACGAACCTCGGGGTCGGGATTTTCAAAGTCGATGTACACAAGGCCGCCTGCGCTGCTGGCCATTTGATCCATGAGGCCGCAAGGCTTGCAGAAATACACGTTTTCCGCATACTGGGAGATCTGCGCCCGCAGCTTGAAGGGCATATCCCCCTTGCCGTAAAGGCTGTCGAAGATGTGGCACAGCAATACTTCAAAGGCGGCGCTGCTGCTCAGACCGCTGCCGGAACGCACCGTGGAGGTAACGGAGGCATCAAAGCCACCCACGTTGTAACCCAGTTCCTTCATCCGTGCCGCCACACCACGCACAAGCGCTGCGGTGGTACCTTCTTCCTCCGGCACAGGGGAGAGCTGTTCAAGGGAGAGGGTAAGAGGCGCATAGCCTTCGCTGCGGATGGTTACGGTGGCATCCTGCCGGGGCGTCACTGCCGCAAGCGTATCCAGATTGACGGCGGCAGCCATTACCTTGCCGTGATTGTGGTCGGTATGATTGCCGGAGATTTCCGTGCGGCCGGGTGCGCTGATGAGGTATACAGGGCCCTCCGGGGCGTTTTGCTGATGGCGTTCCAGCAGCGCAGAATAGCGTTCCTTCTGTTGCTCCAGCATTTTTGGGTTTGTCCCATAGAGGCTGGAAAGCTGCCGGGTGATGGACGTGTTGTTCAGGCCGATCATGGTGTTACCCTCCTCAAACTTATTCTTGTGTAATTGCCCTGTCTGCAACGGACTGCCACAGCAGAAGCATCTCATCCATGCCACGTTCCTTCAGTCCCTGACGGAAGGCGGCAATATTTGCTTCGTTCAGTTCCACCTGTCCCAGTACAAAGCGTGCAAGGCCTTCGTCCACATAACGGCCCAGCGCATCCTGCAGGGGTTGAATCCTGGCTTTTTCATCGCCGGTAAGCGTAAAATAAGGGAAAGGCTTTACGAGGTAGGGAGAATAGTTGTTTATCTCAACAGCAACCTTGCGGGCAGGCTCCACGGAGGTGAGGATATAGAAATCCGCAGGGAAGCACCAGGGCATCATACCTGTATCGTAAACGGTGATCGAACTGAGATCATTGGAGGACAATGCGCTGCCGGAGGAAGATTTCCAGGTCCAGTAGCCGGAGGCATCCATATAGTAGTTCACGTCAAGGCGACCTGCCATGGCTTCCACTGCGCCGTCCGCAGAATAGAGGTGATCCACCCATGCAAGCATGGCGGCAGGGTCGGAACAGGCGGAGGAGATGGCAAAGGTGCCGAAGCCCAGGTTGCCAAACAGATTGCGGTAAACCTGCCTGCCGTCACAGGTAAAGGGCGGCACGGCAACGTATTGGGTGGCGTTTGCGTAGCCGGCAAGCCGGATGGGATCGGCTGCAAAGAACATGCCATAGACGGGGGGCTTTTCATCGCCGGTCTCCATGTACTGGCGCAGGGTGTCGTTGGAGTAGAAACCGTTTTTGTCTATGAGGCCGTCCTTATACAGATCCCTGAGCGTTGACGCCATCAGGAAAAAGCTGTCCTCATCGGGCCAGAAGTGTACCTTGCCCGCATCGTCCACATAGAGATTGTAATCGTTAGCCACCACGCCGTAGGCATGGGAGAAAAACTTCAGATCCCAGGGGCCGAGGAAGGTCAGCGGAACCTCGTCTTTTTTGCCGTTCTGGTTGGGGTCGTTATCCCGGAAGGCTGCAAGCACGGTTCTGAGAGAGTCAAAATCCGTTGGCATTTCAAGGCCCAGATTATCAAGCCATTGCTGATTGATCCACAACAGGTTCTGACCGGCAATGGTATCGATGGAAGGCAATGCGCCGATTTTACCATTGGGCAGGGTAATGGCTGCCAGCCATTCGGGATGTTCTTCCATGTGGGCCCAGAAGTTGGGAGCATGTTCCTGAAGCAAGGGCTTGAGGTCGATCAGCTGTCCGGAATCGGTATAGCGGATGAGCTCCTCGTTGGTCAGCGCTGCTTTGAAAAAAACATCAGGCAGCTGGCCGTTTGCAAACATTTCATCCTTGGCGCTCTGCCAGGAGGAACTGTCGTTGTACTGCTGAAAGGTGAAGGAAATCCCCGTGCGTTCTTCCATGCGCACAAAAAAATCGTTGGTGTTCCAGTCACGGTTGCTGTTCTGGCCGTCAAAACCAGCCATCACAAAGGTCTGCTCTGCTCCCTCGGCAATACAAAGGCCAGGCAGCATAAGCAAAACAAGAGCTGTGCAAATCAATCTGCGAAACACGTTTCTGCCTCCGTTCAGGTATTTGGATAAATTTTTTTATTTCCATGTTTATTATACCCTAACCCGGGGTTTTTGCAAAGCCGTAATCCCCGTATAAACGGCAGGAAAATCCATGTTTTCATTTTTTTCATAAAAAGGATTGACAAATACATATGAACAGATTATCATATGAATGTAAATTCAAATGAATGGAGGCGCATGTATCGTGCATACTCATGAACATGTTCTCAGCCTGGTCAGTCAGGATCTCCCCACAGATGAGCTGCTTTGCGACCTCGCAGATTTGTTCAAGGTTTTCGGGGATTCTACCCGTATCAAAATTCTCTACGGTCTTTTTGAACAGGAGATGTGCGTGTGCGCCATTGCGGAGCTGCTGGGCATGAGTCAGTCGGCCATATCGCACCAGCTGAAGGTGCTCAAGGACAGCAACCTTGTTTCCAACCGCAGGGAAGGCAAAACCATCTACTACTTCCTGGCGGACGACCATGTGCGCAGCATGATCGGTCAGGGTTTTGAACACCTCATTGAAGAAAGGAAGGAATCCAAATGAAAAAGACTTATATGCTGGACGAGCTGGATTGTGCAAACTGCGGCCTGAAGATGGAGGATGCCATCCGGAAGATCGAAGGCGTAAAAAGCGTCGCCATTTCCTTTATGACCCAGAAGATTACTTTGGAGGCCGAAGATCAGGATTTTGATCGCATCCTTAAGGAGGCGGCAAAGGTGTGCCGGAAGATCGAGCCGGATTGCCGCATCGTCATCTGACAAAAACCGAACAACATGAAAGAAGGGTTCTTCCATGAGCAGGAAGCAGAAGAAAAACCTCATCCGTATCATATTAGCCGCATTGCTGCTGGCCATATGCTGGCTGCTGCCCACGAAGGGCCTGCTCAGGCTGCTTACTTTTTTGGTACCATACCTTCTTGTGGGGTATGACGTGCTGCTGAAGGCAGGCAGAAATATCCTCCACGGACAGGTTTTTGACGAACAGTTTCTTATGGCTGTTGCGACCCTGGGCGCCTTTGTGCTGGGTGAATACCCGGAAGGCGTTGCGGTAATGCTGTTTTATCAGGTGGGGGAATGGTTCCAGAGTGTTGCGGTGGGCAAAAGCCGCCGTTCCATTGCTGCCTTGATGGATATCAGGCCCGATACCGCAACGGTACTGCGGGAAGGCCGGGAGTGCATCGTGGAGCCTGATCAGGTACAGCCCGGGGAGATCATCCTGATCCGGGCGGGAGAACGCATCCCGCTGGACGGGGAGATCATCGAAGGGAACACCAGCGTAAACACCGCTGCCCTCACAGGCGAAAGCCTTCCTGTAGACAAAGCGGCGGGCGAAAACGTGGTCAGCGGTACGGTAAACCTGACCGGCCTTATCAAGGTAAAGGTGCAGAGCATTTATGACGAAAGCACCGTGGCCCGGGTGCTCCGGCTGATGGAGGAATCCGCCACCAAAAAAGCCCGTGTGGAAAGTTTCATTACCCGCTTTGCAAGGGTATATACACCGTGTGTGGTAGCCTGCGCATTGCTGCTGTTCCTTGTGCCGCCGCTGCTGTTCCGCCAGTCCTTTGCGGAATGGGGCAGACGGGCGCTGGTTTTTCTGGTGGTCTCCTGCCCTTGTGCGCTGGTGGTTTCCGTGCCTTTGTCATTTTTTGGTGGAATTGGTGGCGCATCCAGGCAGGGAATTCTGGTCAAAGGCTCGAATTATATGGAAGGTCTGTCCAGAGTGGATACCTGCGTCTTTGACAAGACGGGTACCCTCACCAGGGGCGAGTTTGCCGTTGCAGCTGTTCATGCCTCAAACGACGATGAACGTGAAATGCTGGATATCGCCGCTGCATTGGAGAGCTTTTCCTCTCATCCCATTGCGGAAAGCATCGTCCGGGCTCACGCAAGCCATCTGGACAAAAGCCGCCTTTCTGCCGTGACGGAGAAAGCCGGCGAAGGCATTACCGCTATGCTGGATGGCCAGCTTCTGGCCGTTGGCAATGGCAGACTGATGGATTCCCTTGGCATTGCATGGAAGGAATGCCATATCGCCGGGACGGCGGTCCATATTGCAAAGGGCAGCCAGTACCTGGGCCATGTGGTGGTTTCGGACGTTGTAAAGCCGGAAGCCGCAGAAGCCATCCGTCAGCTGAAGGACCTGGGCGTGACCCGTACGGTGATGCTTACCGGCGACCGGGAGGAAGTGGCCGTACAGGTGCAGAAGACCACCGGGGTGGATCTGTACCGGGCGCAGTTGCTGCCTCAGGACAAGGTAACCGAGGTGGAAAAGCTGCTGGAAGACGGCCATACCCTTGCCTTTGCAGGCGACGGTATCAACGATGCTCCCGCCCTTTCCCGGGCAGATCTTGGCATCGCCATGGGCGCCATGGGCAGCGACGCAGCCATCGAGGCGGCGGATGTGGTGCTAATGGATGACAAGCTTACCCTGCTTGCCAAAGCCATCTCCATTGCCCGCAGAACCATGGCCATCGTAAGGCAGAACATCATCTTTGCCATTGGGGTGAAGGTGCTGGTAATGCTGCTGGGCGCACTGGGCTATGCGGATATGTGGATTGCTGTGTTTGCGGACGTGGGCGTTCTGATCCTTGCGATTCTTAACGCCATGCGGACGCTGAAACAATAATTATTTGTACATGGAGTGACGCAAATGCTGGAACTCAAAAACGTTTCCTACGTTGTCAACGACGAGGAAACCGTGGAAATTCTCAAGAACATCAGCTTTAAGACCGATGATCGCTTTGTGGCCATCACCGGCCCCAACGGCGGCGGCAAGTCCACCCTCGCAAAGCTGATTGCCGGTATTCTTACCCCCACCGAAGGGCAGATTCTCTTCAATGGTCAGGACATCACCCATATGAGCATTACCGAGCGGGCCCAGAATGGCATCAGTTATGCCTTTCAGCAGCCGGTACGCTTCAAAGGCCTTACCGTTCGTGACCTGATCGGCATTGCTGCAGGCCGCAAAATGAGCCTCAGTGAGACCTGTCAGGTACTGTCCGAAGTGGGCATCTGCGCCAAGGACTATATCGACCGTGAAGTGAACGCCTCCCTGTCCGGCGGCGAAATGAAGCGCATCGAGATCGCCATGATGCTGGCACGCAAGACCCCCCTCAGCATCTTTGACGAACCCGAGGCAGGCATCGACCTGTGGAGCTTTACTAACCTGATTCAGGTATT
Organism: Clostridiales bacterium; assembly: GCA_015056145.1. GTDB lineage: Bacteria > Bacillota > Clostridia > Christensenellales > Aristaeellaceae > Limiplasma. The sequence continues at coordinate 137,182 of SVGY01000001.1, read as the reverse complement.
TGAAAAAATGAATCAGGAAGTAAACGGCACCATCATGGTCATTACCCATCAGGAACGTCTGCTCAACGTTGCGGATACCATCATCGTGCTGGCGGACGGCCAGATCGACCGTATGGGTCCCCGGGAGGAGATCCTGCCTGGACTTCTTCTGCATGACAATACCTGCAGCCTCTTGACTGGAAAGGTGAAGTGACGATTATGGATATCATTCAGGAACAGCTTCTTGCTGAAATTGCCGACCTGCACGGCGTGCCGGAAGGCGCATACAATATCCGGGCCAATGGCGAAATGGCGGGCCGCAATACCACCGCCCACATCGATATCGTCACCAAGACGGACAAGCCCGGCATCGATATCATCATCAAACCCGGTACCAAAAACGAGAGCGTCCACATTCCCGTGGTGCTCAGCAAAGCCGGATACCAGGAAATGGTCTACAACGACTTTATTGTGGGCGAGGACTGCGACGTGACCATCATTGCCGGATGCGGCATTCATAACGGTGGCGACGATGAAGCACGCCATGATGGCATCCACGAATTCCACATCGGCAAAAACTCCAAGGTGCGCTATGTGGAAAAACACTACGGTCAGGGCGATGGCAACGGTCAGCGGGTTATGAATCCCACCACCATCTTGCACCTTGACGAAAATGCTTATCTCATCATGGAATCCACCCAGATCAAGGGCGTGGACTCCACCCACCGCATCACCAAGGGCGACCTGAAGGAAGGTGCACGTCTGGACATCCGTGAAAACATCATGACCCACGGTCACCAGGTCGCCACCACGGAGTTCGAGGTGGATCTTAACGGCGAAAACTGTAGCGCAGATGTGGTCTCCCGCTCTGTGGCAAGGGATCAGTCCAAGCAGGATTTTTACTCCGTCATGAACGGTAACGCTGCCTGCAAGGGTCACAGCGAGTGCGACGCCATCATCATGGATGACGCATCTGTGAAGGCCAGCCCCGCCCTCAGCGCCAACAATGTGGATGCCAGCCTTATCCACGAAGCCGCCATTGGCAAAATCGCCGGCGAGCAGCTGATCAAGCTGATGACCCTTGGCCTTACCGAAGCGGAGGCAGAGGAACGCATCATCAGCGGTTTCCTGAAATAAGGAGGACATCGCAAATGGCGGAGGAATTCGACCGGGAGGAATTCCTGGAGGAATTGGCGGAACGCATGACCGATGAATTGGAAGACAGAATGTCTGACGAACTGGAAGCCATCGTACAGGATGCGCTTTCCGCCACGCTGCCGGAGCTGGTTCGGGAAAGCCTGCAGGATTTCTTTGCAGACTACGTTTTCCGGCTGCCCGACGGCACGCAGGTCATGCCCTGGGAAAGACTGAAACTGCTCAGCCCGGACAAAACCAAGCAGTTGGTGTGTGCAGGCGGTCTCCGTGTCAGAGATACCAGCTTTTGGAGCAATTGCCCCAAAGGCTGGGCTTTGGAAGTACAGACCCGCATCAGCAGCTGGGAGATCATTCATATCTGGTCCGAAAAGGCAGAAGCCGTGGCGGCGCTGGAAATGGCATCCCATGCTATGGAGGAAGGGAAACATTTCCTCTGGCTGGGGGACACCATGGCAGCTTCACGGGAAAAAGCACTGGATAATGCGAAGGAACTGCGCCCCATTCTGGAAAGTTTTGCCACCTCCGGCTGGGATTTGATTGCTTCGCCCAGTCAGATGTGGCTGGATGGCAATCCTGATTTGCCCATGCTCCGCAATGCCATCCTGCAGGCCGAAAAAGAATGCGGCAGTTGCGGCTGCGAATTGGATCCTTTGTATAAACGGGCGTTACAACTGTTATGAAATAGTGCTTACCGCCTCCCCGAGATTGTTTCGGGGAGGTTTCTTTCATGAAAAATAACAACGCTGAAATACTTGTATCTCTTGACTTTTTCTATGTGAAAATGCTACCATCACCCTATACGAAAACGATTTAGCCTCCTATTGGCACCTTAGTATCAGGCCCGTTTATGGAAAGGAGTTTTTGCAAAATGTCCAACCGTTCCGATGCCAATCAGATCACCCGGGATTACTTTGAATCTCTGCTTATCGAAATGCGCCATATGGATGGCGTGAAGCCGGATACCACTTTCGAGCTCTTCGGCGAAACCTTCCAGACTCCCATCATGATGGCTGCCCTGAGCCACCTCAATAGCTGCTGCGATGACGGCATGGTGGAAATGGGCAAGGGCGCACTTGCTGCCGGCGCCGTCAACTGGGCCGGCATGGGGGATAAGGCCGAGCTGGAGCGTATTTGCAAAAGCGGTGCCCGTACCATCAAGATTATCAAGCCCTACGTCAGCGATGAGGAGATCATCGACCGCATCCACCACGCCGAGGAAAACGGCTGCTTTGCCGTGGGTATGGACATTGACCATTCCTTCTCCGGCAAGGGCGAATACGATGTAGTGCTCGGTCTCCACATGGAGCCCAAAAACCAGCAGCAGATGAAACGCTTCGTCAGCGAAACCAAGCTGCCCTTTGTGGTCAAGGGCGTACTCAGCGTGACAGATGCGAAAAAGTGCGTGGATATCGGCGCAAAGGCCATCGTTGTCAGCCATCATCATGGCATTCTGCCCTATGCAGTGCCGCCGCTGATGGTGCTGCCGGAAATCGTGAAGGCTGTAGGTGGCCAAATCAAGATTTTCGTAGACTGCTGCGTGGAAAGCGGTTACGATGCCTTCAAGGCACTGGCGCTGGGCGCTGATGCCGTTTGTGCCGGCCGGGTCATTATGGATCCCCTGCGCAAGGAGCAGGCAGAGGGCGTACGCAAGGATATTCTTCGCATGACCTCTGAATTGAAGGGCACCATGGCCCGTACCGGCTGTGCCAAACTCAGCGATATTGATGCCAGCATGCTGCATCAGCGGCTGGGCTGGTAATTCTATACAAGTTCAGCGATACCCGGAATGATTTTCCGGGTATCGCTTCTGGCTGTCAAAAATGCGCAGGGTGCAGGGGGATCATCCCCCTGCCGGGTGTGGGCAGAGCCCACATTCCTTGTGCCGCAGCACTTTCAAGAAAGCACAGCGAGCACCAAAGGTGCAAGATTTGCGGCTTTGACTGACAAGAATGAGGTTTTTCGACAAGCTGCAGCGATACCCGGAATGATTTCCCGGGTATCGCTTCTTTTTTTGAAAAACCATTTCTTCCTTTTTTCCGCCTTCCATTGACAGAACCCATTCCATGGGATAAGATGAAAAATGGTTGTTTTATCTGCAAAAGGAGGATGTCTACCTTGAATATACTCATTACCGGCGCCAGGGGTTTCATGGGCAAAAACCTCTGCGAAGCTTTGAAAACCCTTCCGGCCGAGAAGGAATACAAGCTTTTTCCCATTGACGTGCAGGATTCAGCCGAAGCCCTTGAGGCTGCCGCCGCCTGCGCTGATTTTGTGTTCCATCTGGCAGGCGTGAATCGCCCCACTGATCCTGCGGAGTTTAAAACCGGCAATACGGATTTTACCGTAAAGCTGCTTGGCTTGCTGGAAAACGCCAAGAAGCCGCCGGTATTGCTTTCTGGTTCCATTCAGGCTGCGCTGGATAATCCTTACGGCATCAGCAAGCTGGGAGCTGAGGAGGCTGTTAGAGGCTATGGTCAGCGCAACAATGTGCCCGTGTACCTTTATCGCCTGCCCAATGCATTTGGCAAGTGGAGCCGGCCCAACTACAACAGTGCCGTGGCCACCTTCTGCCATAATATCGCCCGGGGCCTGCCCATCACGGTCAACGATCCTTCCGTGAAGCTGCGCCTTGCGTATATCGACGATATTGTGAAGGAATTTATCGCCGCCATGGAAGGAAATGCAAATATTGCCGGGGATTTCTGTGAGGTTCAGCCTGTGCATGAAATCCTGCTGGGGGATATGGCAGACCTTATCCGGTCCTTTGCGGTGATGCGGGATACCCTTACCGTGCCCGACCAGAGCGATCCCCTTACCCGGAAATTGTATGCCACCTATCTCAGCTTCCTGCCGCCGGAGGATTTCAGCCGCACGCCGGTATGCCACAGCGATTACCGTGGTTCCTTTACGGAGCTTATTCACATGGGCGGCCATGGCCAAGTGAGCCTGAATGTATCCAAGCCCCACATTACAAAGGGCGAGCACTGGCATCACACCAAGCACGAAAAATTCATCGTTATTCAGGGCCAGGGCGTGATCCGTTTCCGTAAACCTGGGGATTCCACCATCATCACATATAAGGTCAGCGGCGATGCTCCCACCATTGTGGATATCCCCACTGGCTATACCCACAACATCGAAAACACCGGCGACACGGATATGCTCACCCTGATGTGGGCCAACGAGGTCTTCGATCCGGAGAATCCTGATACATTCCGTCTGCCCGTAGAAAAGGAGAACTGACCATGAGCAAGCTGAAACTGATGACCATCCTGGGAACCCGGCCTGAGATCATCCGTCTTTCTGCGGTGATCCGCACGGCAGACAAATATTTTGATCATGTGCTGGTGCACACCGGCCAGAACTACGATCCCAACCTGAACGACATCTTCTTCAAGGAACTGGAACTCCGTGCGCCCGATTACTATCTGGACGCAGTGGGAGCCGATCTTGGCGAAACCATGGGCAACATTATCGCCGAGAGCTACAAGGTGATCCAGAAAGAAAAGCCGGATGCACTGCTGGTGCTGGGCGATACCAACTCCGCTCTCAGCGCCATTTCTGCCAAGCGCCTTAAGGTGCCGATCTTCCATATGGAAGCAGGAAACCGTTGCTGGGACTGGAATGTCAGCGAGATGATCAATCGCAAGATCGTGGATCATATCTCCGATATCAACCTGCCCTACACGGAAAACAGCCGCCGTTACCTGCTATCCGAAGGCATTGACGGCAAAACCATTTTCGTTACCGGTTCGCCCATGCGTGAGGTGCTGGAAAACTCCATGGAAGGTATCGACCGCAGCGATGTGCTCAACCGTCTGGGCCTGGAAAGTGGCAAATATATTCTGGTTTCTGCTCACCGTGAGGAGAACATCGACCTGGAGGACAATTTCTTCTCCCTGATGAACGCCATCAACCACATGGCTGAAACCTATCAGATCCCTGTGATCTACTCCACCCATCCACGCAGCCGCAAATTCATTGAAAAGCGCAACTTCCAGTTCCATCCTCTGGTGCGCAGCATGCAGCCTTTCGGCTTCTTTGACTACAACCATTTGCAGAAAAACGCTCTGGTAGTGCTGTCCGATAGCGGCACCCTCAGCGAAGAAAGCGCCATGCTGGGCTTCTGCGGCGTTTTGATCCGCACTTCTACCGAGCGCCCTGAAGTGCTGGACAAGGGTACGGTGGTCATTGGCGGGATTACGGAGCGCAGCGTGGAGCAGGCAGCGGAACTTGCTATTGCCATGCAGCGCAATAACGAACCCCGGGCCATGCCGCTGGATTATGAGGATACTAACGTTGGGGCAAAGGTGGTCAAGCTCATCCAGAGCTATACGCCCATCGTGAATGAGACCGTCTGGCTGAAAAAGGGATTCTGAGACACTGAAAATGACATTTCAGCGCCCTGCGGGAGGCTTACTGATTTTTGAACAAGACAAATACTTTGAATTGATGTATGATATATTTGTCAAAGGAAATCCTGCCCCCTCTATTTTTGAAAGGAGATAGAAAATGAAGAATCGTAAACTTTTTGCTGCATTGTTGAGCCTTGTGCTGGCTGTGATGCTGCCCCTGACTTCCCTGGCTGCTACCAGTATGGAATTCAGCATGATGCCCGGCGAGATGATCCTCAGCGAATCCCCCTCTGAACTCCGCACTCCTATTGTGGATCTGTTCAAAGCTCTTTCTTTCCGGGTTCTCGTTGGCGAGGAAACTGGAAGCGGAATGTTCTCCCTGATGCTCAGCGGCCAGAACGCTCTGGATGTGTCTTTCCGTACCGATGAAAACGGCATCTTTGTGCAGACTGCCCTGCTGGGTGATAAGGCTCTGTACTTTAATAAGGAAGACTTTGCTGATTTTATGGTCAACCTGATGAATCAGCAGGGTCAGTCTATGACCCCCGAGGCCGAAGCCGAGTTCCGTGAGAGCCTCAACACCATCTTTGTCAGCACCGCCGCCGATATGGACGCTCTTGTTGCCATTGATGCCTATGAGGCTCCTGCTGAGCCCGTTGATTTCTCTTTCGACAAGGAAGCTGCCATTGCCATGGTGCCGCAGCTCTATCCCGATGATCCTGCAATGCAGAATGTGGTGATTAACATTCTCAACAGCGTAGTTGTCACGGAAGGCGAATTTGCTGTTGAAGGCCGTGATACCGCCAACGTCTGCATGACCATGTCCATGAAAACCGAGGATTTCCTCCTCGTGATGGACAGCGCTGTCATGGAGCAGAGCCTTGCTCAGTATGTAGCATCCGGCAACCACACCGTAGAGGAAGCCAAGGCTGAAATGAAGGCTGAGCTTGAAAACAGCGACATCAATTTTGAGATGACCTTCTACTACATCAAGGAAGGTTCCCAGCTTGTGGGCATGGATATGAACATGACCGCCAAGGAAGACAAGAACGATCCCGAATCCGATTCCTTCGGCATGGTTGTTACCCTGGATCGTCTCACCACTGATGTGGCTACCTACACCATTGGCCTCAAGGCTGATGAAAATGGCGAACCCGAACTTGGCGGCAAGTTCGTTGCTGTTGACGATCAGAACGGAAAAGTGACCCTGGACGGTTCCTTTTTCGAGTATGATGACAATGGTGCAGCTTACGAAGATGAAATGCTCATCGGCGGCGAGTTCACCACCATGAACGATGTGTTCTATGGCTGGTTCAGCATGGTGGAAGTGGCCTATTCCGAGGCGATTACCTTTGCGGTTGCATCTCAGCCCACCAGCGATGGCGTAAACTTTACCCTGGATCTGTATATGCGTGAAAACGCCGTGGCTCCTGTGGCCCCCGTTGCTTCCGATCAACCCATGGGTACCTTCGCTCTGGACGTGAGCGAGAATGTTTCCGAGGATGAGCTGGCCGCCATCAACGCCGCCACCATCGAAAACTCCCTGCAGCCCTTTGAAATGACCGAGGAAGAATTGGAGCAGTTTGCCGAAAGCATCCAAAAAAATGCACAAAATGTGCTGTTCTCCATTCTGCCTCTGCTGCCTCCCTCCCTGTTCTCCCTGTTCTTGGGCCAGTAATCAATACTCTGTTTACCCGGGCGACGCCTTCCAGGGCGTCGCCCTTTTCCGTTGAAATATTCAGCAAAAAAGGAAATGTTTTTTTGTTTATCTGTGTTATGCTTGCATCGTAGCTACAAAATATCACGAAAGGGGGAGCGTATATGGACATGAAGTCTGTCATTCAGGCGGGGATCGATTATATTGAAGAAAATCTTCGCAGCGAGATTGGCGCCCATGAACTGGCCCGGAACGCTGGGTTTTCTCTTTATCATTATTACAGGCTTTTTCAGGCTGCTACCGGCTTTCCGGTGATGCAGTTCATTCTTCGCAGAAGGCTATTGCATGCGGTTTACAAAATCAGCCTCGGTGCGCAGGGAGTGGATACAGCCCTGGAATATGGTTTTGATACCTATGCCGGTTTCTACCGTGCATTCCGGAGGGAATACGGCATGACCGTATCGGAGTACATCGACATGGGCTTTGCAAAGCGCCCCCGGAAATACAACATAATTACGGAGGAGCATATGGAAATAAGCAAAAAGAAAGCAGCTCAGATTCTGACCAACTGGCAGCTGAGCCATCTGGATATTTCAGATATTTACTACGAAGGCACCCGTAACCGCAACGAAAACGCCTGCTATGTCGGGCAGGAATATGTGCTGAAATACACCGTGAATCTTGGCAGAATGAAGGCAAATATCGCTCTTGCAAAAGCTATGGAGGAGGTAGGGATGCGCTGTGCAGCGGTGATCCCCACACAAAACGGGGAGGACTATGTGCAGGAGGGGGAGATTTATTTCTGCCTGACCCGAAGGCTTCCAGGAAAACAAATGACCTCCGCATCGCTGATGGACCAATGCGATGCCGAAAACGGACGTCTTGTTGGGGAATTGCTGGGGCAGCTGCACAAGGCCCTTATAAAAATGGCTGCGCCGGTGGAGGAACCGGATCTCCTGAAAACCCTGAAAGAGTGGGCTATACCGCAAAGCAGCGCTATCTTAGGGCTGGAGGATGAATTTGGTATGGAAATGCTGGGGAAGATGGAAAAGCTTCTGCCCATCCTGCCCAGACAGCTCATCCATCGGGATCCTAATCCGGGCAATATCATCGGAAACGGAAAACACTGGGGTTTCATCGATTTTGAACTTGCAGAAAAGAATATCAGGATTTTCGATCCGGTATATGCATCCACAGCGGTTCTGTCGGAAATATATGATCCGAAGCACCCGGAAATCTGCGAAAAGTGGCTGAAGGTCTATCAAAACATTGCCTGTGGCTATGACAGTGTTTCCGCATTGTCTGAGGCGGAAAAACAAGCCTATCCCTATGTGCTTCTGGCCAACCAGATGATCTGTGTAGCCTGGTTCAGCGGGCAGGACAAATACCCGGAAGCCTTTGAGAGGAATAAGGGGATGACTCATTGGTTGATCCGGAACTTTTCCAGACTCGGGATAGAATAAAAAAAGCGGCTTCGGCCGCTTTTTTTGTGTAAAGATGGGGGAGAGGAGTTATTCTTCCAGGCTCCAGGGAAGCACAGAAGGTTTTTCGTCGGAACCGGCAAGCATGTGCAGTAGCTTCTGGGCGGCAGTGCGTCCAAGGTTTTCCTTGGGGTTGCTCAACGAGAAAAAGGAGGGGGTAGCCAGGCTTGCATAAGTGCTATGGTCGAAACTGACAATCTCCACATGCTTTGCCTCGTCGCCCAAATGCCGAAGGGCTTGCAGGGCAACCTCGTCGTTGTAGCAGATCAGCCCGGTGCAGCCTTTGAGAATATCCTTCACATGGTTTTCAATCAGGCTGTCTCGGTTTTCGGTCACATACCAAAGCACATGGTCGTCATCCACGGATATGCCCGCATCCCGCAGCGCTTCGCTGTAACCGGCATATCGCCTGTGACCCTGAATATCATCGCTTTTGAAAATGGAGGCGATATTCCGGTGGCCCTTATCCAGCAGCCATCTGCAAGCGATCCTGCCGCCGGCCCGGTCGTCAGCCACAACGTATACCGGGTTTTGCAGATCGGGATAAAAACCATTGATAAACACGATGGGTATGCCTTTTGAATCGAATTGTTCGTACAAATCGATATTGGGATTGGGTAGCGCCGTTTTTGTGCCCTCCACAATCAAACCGTCGATGGGCTTATCCAGAAGTTCTGTCAGGATTTTTCGCTCGTTATCCACCCGGTTGCGCGTGGCAGCCAGCAAAGAGGTATAGTTGTTTTTGGAAAGAACGTGGTCGATTCCCTGCAATATGGCCGGAAAGATATATTCGCCAATGTAGGTGGTGACCACGGCAATGTTGTTGGTACGATTATGCACCCGCTTCAGTTTGTTCACATAGGTGCCGCTGCCCTGAATGCGCACGGTAAGGCCTTCCCGCTGAAGGATATCCATGGCTTGCCGGACGGTTTGCCTGCTGAAATGGGTGATGGAAACAAGTTCGTTTTCGCTGGGAAGTTTCTGCCCGTCCTTGTAATGCCCGCTTTGTATTTCATTGCGCAGCTGATTTGCCAGTTGTATGTACTTTGGGTTCATGAAAAAAAGCATCTCCCCCTGAAAAGTTCCATCAAATTGTATCATACAACTGTGGCCCATTCAATGCTGTTGTACGAAAAAATTTTCGCACACAAAAAGCGCCGCATATGCGGCGCTGCTGGCTGTCAAAAAATGCGCAGGGTGCAGGGGGATCATCCCCCTGCCGGGTGTGGGCAGAGCCCACATTCCTTGTGCCGCAGCACTTTCAAGAAAGCACAGCGAGCACCGAAGGTGCAAGATTTGCGGCTTTGACTGACAAGAATGAGGTTTCTCAACAAGCTGAAGCGCCGCATATGCGGCGCTGAATGCATGCTTATTTCACGGTGATAACCACATGACGGTTGGGTTCCTCACCCTCACTGTGAGTGGTTACGGCATCGTTCTTCTGCAGAGCGCTGTGCAGAATGCGGCGCTCATAGGGGTTCATGGGCTCGAGGGAAACCTTGCGACCGGTCTTGATGGCACGGTTAGCCATGCGGTTGGCAAGACGGATCAGGGCCTCTTCCCGCTTTGCACGGTAGTTTTCGGTGTCCAGGGTCACACGGGTATAGCCTTCCTGGCCACGGTTGACGTACAGGCTGGTAAGGTACTGTACGGCATCCAGCGTTTCGCCCCGGCGGCCGATGAGGATGCCGAGGGTATCGCCGTGCATGTCGACACGCACATTGCCTTCTTCATCCACCTTGGAGTTAATGGTCACGTTTACGCCCATGAGCTTGGTCAGCTGGGAAAGGAATTCCACAGCCTTCTGCTGCTGGATGCTTTCAGCCTGCTGAGCGGCTTCTGCGACCATGGCTGCAGCTGCTTCGAGGGCGGGTTCTTGCTTTTGCTGAAGCTTTTCTTTTACCTCTTCCCGGACGGCTTCAGCGGTTTCTTTTACGCTGTTTTCAGCCGCCTGATGGACGGTATCAAGGATCTCTTCCACTACAGAGGCGCTTTCGTCCTCCTTCATGGTAAGGGTAACCACGGCGGGCTTGGTGCCAATGAAGCCCAGAAAGCCCTTTTCGCCTTCGCTTACGATGTCGATGGTTACATCCTCGAAGCTGACACCCAGCTTTTCAAGGCCCAGGGAGATGGCTTCTTCTACGGTTTTGCCTTTGGATTCAATGCGCTTCATTTGATGCTATCCTCCTCGATCACCGCAGATTCCTGTTTGTCCTGCTTGTCCAGGATCAGGTTGAACACCATGTTCTCAACCCAGGCGTACACGTTGGAAACCACCCAGTAGAGCGCAAAGGCAGCATTATAGCTGAAGCAGAAGAACAGGGTAATCAGCGGGAAGAAATACTTCATAAATTTGCCGGTTCCAGCGCCGCTGCCGTTTTCGGGCTGAGGCTGCTGATTCTGACCGGCGCTCATCAGGAACTGGGTTACGCAGGCAAGAATGGGTAGGATAAACAAACCATTGTGGGTTTTGAATACGTTCCAGGTACCAAACAGACCAGTGGGAATTCTGGTGGCAATGGCAGCGGTGCCGCCCAGAGCCTGCCAGGTTTCGCTGGCCTGAAGAGCGGTAAACACAGCTTCGCCGGTGATGTTGTCGGCAGTGATGTTGAGGCTCTGCAGTGCAGTAAGCTGTGCAGGGTCAGTAATTTTGGTAAGGGAGGCCTTCCATACATCCACAGGAATGATGGACAGGGTCTGGGCCTTGTCCGCAACAAAAGGAACAAAGGGAGTATCGGGCATCCAGATGTTCTTGATCCACAGCCAGGTTTCCTTGGCCTGCTCAATGTTGCCGCTGGCAAGCAGCTGCAGGGACTGAGCCGCCAGCTTTTCGTTGGCTACCAAGCGCATGGCGTTGAACATGATAATCAGGATGATCATAGAGATGAGCATGGGCAGGCAGCCGCTCATGGGGCTGACTTTTTCCTTCTGGTAAAGGGCCTGCATTTTCATGTTCATTTTTTGCTGATCATTGGCATAACGTTTCTGGAGTTTGGCAATTTCAGGCTGCAACGCACTCATTTTGCGCATGCTTTTGCGGCTCTTGAAGCTGAGGGGCATAACCAGCAGCTTCATAAAGATGGTAAAGATAACCATGCTCCAGCCGTAATTGCCTACAATGCCTGCAATCCAGTTCAAAATGGAAGCAAACAATTCTTTCATAGGGAGTCCTCCTCCTCGTCGATAGTAGCGGGTTCCCCGGGCACTGGATCATATCCGCCTTTGCAAAGGGGATTGCAACGGAGTATTCGCCAAGCGCTCAGCCAAAAGCCTTTCCATGCACCAAAACGCTCAATTGCAGTAACGGCATACTGGGAGCAGGTAGGCACAAAGCGGCAGCAGGGCGGTTTTGTAGGGCTGATCTGCCTGCGGTAAAAATGGATAGCTTTTAACAGAAGTTTTTTCATTTTTTGTTTCCTGTATGCGGCGGGCGGGGGGAATCCAGACGTTTGAGCAGAGTGTGCACCTGGGACTGAAGCTGCTGGAAATCCACGCAAGCTGCAGAGGGCCTTGCCACAAAAACGTAGTATCCCTTTTTCATCTGCCCAAGCAAAGGACGGACGCATTCTCTGAGGCGGCGCTTGGTACGGTTGCGGATTACAGCAACGCCCACTTTTTTGTTAACCGAAAAGCCCACCTGCTTGTGGCGGTGGCTGATGTACAGCAGGGTAAGATCCTTGGTGGATACCCGCTTACCCCGACGATATACATAGGTAAACTGCCCGTTGGAGCTTAGTCGGTACTGCCTTTGCACGGAGGGCACATCGTCCTTTCAGGAAGGGTAAAAACCAGATGATATCGGAAAAGCCCGTACCCACTTCACCCGTTATGCAGAAATGGGGCGGGCTTTTTCGGTTGTTTTCTGCTATCCGTCAGTTTTCAGAGCGATCAGGCGCTGAGAACCTTGCGGCCACGACGACGACGGGCGGCCAGAACACGGCGGCCATTCTTGGTGGACATACGGGCACGGAAGCCATGCACCTTGCTGCGCTGACGCTTCTTGGGCTGGTAAGTACGGAACATTACAATACAACTCCTCTTACGAATTTCATGTATGGTGTCGCGTACTTCATCAGCACGCAGAATACCACAAAGCAACTACATTAGTATACTGATGTTCGCCCTTATTGTCAAGAGATTCCTTATGTTTTTCTTGAATAAATCTTTTTTAAAAAAAGTGCTTGACAAGGAGTGGAACCCGTGGTATTATCCTACTCGTGGTTTGGAACACCACGCCATGTCGAGGGGGTCTGAAGACCAGTAAATGTGGTGACACCCTGCGTGTGACCCATTAGCTCAGTTGGCAGAGCACCTGACTTTTAATCAGGGTGTCCGGAGTTCGAATCTCCGATGGGTCACCAGTTTCTCTTGTGGAACAGGTCGATCTGCGGGCGTGGCGGAATGGCAGACGCGCCAGACTTAGGATCTGGTGCCGAGAGGCGTAAGAGTTCGAGTCTCTTCGTCCGCACCATTGCCTTCCTGCATTTGTGGAACGTGCGGTAGTAGCTCAGTGGTAGAGTGCCACCTTGCCAAGGTGGATGTCGCGGGTCCGAATCCCGTCTACCGCTCCACTTTCCTTGATTGCCGGGTATGGCTCAAACCCCTTGAACAGGCGGGTGTAACTCAATGGTAGAGCGCCAGCCTTCCAAGCTGGATACGTGGGTTCGATTCCCATCACCCGCTCCATAAAGCATCATGACGATTCGTTCATGATGTTTTTTGTTTTTCGCAAAAAAATCAGCAAAGGGGAGGAGAACATGTCCACCGGTATTTTCATTTTCGGTCCTTCCGGTTCCGGAAAAACCACTTTGGCCCGCTGTTTGGCCAAAAGGCTGAACTGGCCCTGCGTGGATATTGATGATTACATCTGGCGAAAGGATACGCCAGTTCCCTTTACAGCCCTCTATTCCCGGGAAGAAAGAATCGCTCGGATTTCCGCAGCGGTTTCAAAAGAAGCACATTTTGTTCTTGCCGGCTCCATGGACAGCATCGTTCATCATTTTGCGCCATTGATTCATATGGCTGTATTGCTGCTTGCACCGCCTGATATCAGGCTGGCCCGTGTACATCAGCGTGAACTGGAACAATTCGGGCAGCGGATTCTTCCCGGCGGTGATATGTACGAGGAACATTGCCACTTCCTTGCGGATAATGCCAGCTACGAAAAAGGCGGCGGCTCTATGAGCCTGGAGGTGCACCGAAGTATCGGGCTGCAACTGGATTGTCCCCTTCTGGAAATGGATGGACAGACAGCTCCCGATGTCAATGCAGAGCGCATTTTGCAAGCCTGCCAGTACATTCTTACTTCTATAGACGGATAAATTCCTTTTGTTACCTATTGCCCCTTTCTTTTCATGCTGATATGTGTTACAATATCGAAGTTCGTCTATGTTGATATTATTTGGAGGAACTTCATGGATAATCAGATTATTTCCCAGGTTTTTGATGAAGAACGTGCATTGTACAATCTGAAAGACGCATCGGTGATAAACTGCACCTTTGCCGGCCCGGCAGACGGTGAATCCGTGCTGAAGGAGGCCCGGAACATTTATGTGGAAAACAGCAGTTTTTCCCTGCGGTATCCACTTTGGCATGTGAAGGGTTTCACTCTTGTTAACAGCCGCATGGATGATAAAACCCGGGCTGCCATCTGGTATGCTGCTGACGGCAGGATCAGGGGAAGCCGCCTTCACGGTATCAAAGCGGTACGGGAATGCAGCAATATCCACCTGAGCAATTGCAATATCATCTCTCCGGAGTTTGGATGGAAGTCCGATAACATCACCCTTGTGGACAGTGAAATCACTGCTGAGTATCTTTTTCTGGACAGCAGGAACATTTCCCTTGACCATGTGCGCATGAGCGGAAAATATTCCTTTCAGTATGTGGAAAATCTTCGCATCACCCACAGCCGCTTGGATACCAAGGATGCTTTCTGGCACGCCAAAAATGTTACGGTGGAGGACAGCGAGGTAAAGGGCGAATATCTGGGCTGGTTCTCCGAAGGGCTCACGCTGGTCAATTGCAAAATCAGTGGCACACAGCCCCTTTGCTACTGCAAAAATCTTCGGCTGATCAATTGCACCATGGAAGGCGCAGATCTTTCCTTTGAGTATTCCGATGTGGAGGCGGATATCCGGGGCCATGTGATCTCTGTGAAAAACCCCCGCAGCGGCAGAATCGTCGCCGACAGCATCGGGGAGATCGTTTCAGAGGATCCTGTTATGGAATGCAATGGGGAAGTTGTCATCCGCAATAAGTGAGATTGCACGCATGCGCTCCGGTTTATACCGGGGCGTTTTTTCTACGGAGCGTCGGTTGCGCAGCATGGCAGAGCATGTTATCCTTTATGCAAACATTGAAAGGGAGGGGCGCATGGTGGATGCTGAAAAAACCGGCCAATTGATCCGAAGGCTGCGCAAGGAAAAGGGGTTGACCCAGGCTGCGCTTGCGGAAAAGATCGGCGTTACCGATAAAGCGGTTTCCAAATGGGAACGGGCGCAGGGTTGCCCGGATATTTCCCTTATCAAAAGCCTTTGCAGCGTTTTTTCCGTAGAGGCAAGCGTATTTCTTGGCGATGGACTGAAAGAAAACAGAAGGGATGGTGGCAACATGAGACGATTGCAGTTTTACCTGTGCCCTGTGTGCGGCAATTTGATGACGGCAACAGGCGGTGGCGAAAGGATTTGCTGCGGGCGTCCCCTTAATCCGCTGAAACCCGCAAGCCCTGACGCTGACCATATGCCTGCCATAGAACCCATGGAGGATGAGCTCTACATTACCTTTCCCCACGAAATGACCAAGGAGCACTTTATCACCTTCGCAGCCTGGATGAGCTATGATCGTATGCTGTTTATCAAGCTGTACCCCGAACAGGACGCAGCTTTGCGCATGCCGCAGTTCAGGCGTGGAAAGCTGATTTTCCATTGCAGCCGTCACGGGCTGATGCAATTTGATCTGAAATTGTGATAAAACCGCCGCCAGGCGGTTTCAGCTTGTGGAAAAACCTCATTCTTGTCAGTCAAAGCCGCAAATCTTGCACCTTCGGTGCTCGCTGTGCTTTCTTGAAAGTGCTGCGGCACAAGGAATGTGGGCTCTGCCCACACCCGACAGGGGGATGATCCCCCTGCACCCTGCGCATTTTTTGACAGCCAGAAACCGCCGCCAGGCGGTTTTTCTTTATGTCGGCTGCATAATAATGCTTTTGTCCTCCGTTGCAACAGTTTTTTCCCTGTGATATACTTACATGCAGATAAAATTTTGCCCCACAGAACATACAGCAAAAGAAGGGGATATCGATATGAAAAAAATGGATCTGAGCGGAGTATGGAAGCTTTGGATGGATGAAGAAAACACAGGCGACAAACCGGCAGAGTTTCCCATGGAGATCGTTTTGCCCTCCACCACATCAGCTGCAGGGCTGGGCAGACCCAATCCGGAAAAACCGGAGGGTTATCTGACGGATGCATTCCGTTTTGAAGGCAAGGCTTGGTTTGAGCGCAGTTTTATTCTTCAGGAGGATCTGGCAGGCATTCCCGCCTTTCTCACCCTCGAGCGTACCCGCATCAGCCGTGTATGGCTGGACGAAAGGAAAATGGGGGAGAGGAACAGCCTTTGCACCAGCCATGTATACAGCCTTGGGGTTTTAAGCGCCGGTGTGCACACACTGCGCATCTGTGTGGATAATACGGGCTATCCCACCCGTGGCGGGCATATGACCTCGCCGGATACCCAGTCCAATTGGAATGGCATCACAGGAGAAATCTCCCTTTCCTTTTGCCAGGCCTATTTTAAACAGGTGCAGCTTTTTCCCGACCTGGAAAACAACTCCCTCCGGGTGAGGGCGGAGTTGACCGGAGTGCAGAACGGCAGCGCCATTTTTGCCGTTGATGATGCGGAAACGTGGGTCGCATCCTTTGAAAACGGACTTTTGGAAACGGAGCATGTCTTCGCTCAACCCCTGGAAACCTGGAGCGAGTTCAGGCCCGCCTTGCACCGCCTTGAGATAACTGTGGGAGAGGATCGTGCAGAGCGTATCTTTGGCATGCGCAGGTTTTCTACCCGGGGGAGGGAGCTTTTGCTCAATGGCAGCCCGGTTTTCCTCCGGGGCAAGCATGATGGTCTTATCCATCCGCTGACAGGTTATCCCCCCACGGCTGTGGACAGCTGGATGCGGATTCTTGGCAGGGCGAAGGAGTACGGCATCAATCACTACCGTTTCCATACCTGCTGCCCGCCGGATGCAGCCTTTACCGCTGCAGACAGGCTGGGTATCTGCATGGAACCGGAGCTGCCCTTCTGGGGAACCATCACCGTAGAAGGGGAGGAGGGCCACGATGCCCGGGAGCGGGAATACCTGATCGAAGAAGGATTCCGCATTCTTGCGGAGTTTGGCCATCATCCATCTTTTATGATGCTTTCCCTGGGCAACGAGCTCTGGGGCAGCGAAAAGGCCATGAATGATATGCTCAATCATTACCGGGCTTTCGATCCGGATAAGCTCTACACCAGCGGTTCCAACAATTTCCAGTTTGTGCCGAGGGTTCTTGAGGAAGAGGATGTTTTTGTGGGCGTACGTCTGAGCCGTGACCGGCTTTTCCGGGGCTCCTACGCCATGTGTGATGCACCTCAGGGCATCGTCCAGACCACCGAGCCGGAATCGGTGCGGGATTATGACGATATGCTGGTCCCAGGAACTCTTTCGGCTGCGGCTATGGAGGCAGGCAAAAGGCTGATCCAGTACGGCACAGGCGTCAGGGAAGTGGAGGGCGATAATGCCGGCGAGCTGATCCCTGAAGTGCCGGTTATTTCCCACGAAGTGGGGCAATATGAGTTTTATCCCGATTTTGATGAAATGTCCCTCTATACCGGCCCCTTGAAACCCAGAAATTATGAGATCTTCCGGGCGAGGCTTCAGAAAGCCGGTTTGTATAAGGACTGGAAACGCTTCTTCCATTCTGCAGGAAAGCTTGCGGTGGATTGCTATCGCCGGGAAATTGAGACGGCGCTTCGCTCCCGGGAACTCAGCGGTTTCCAGCTGCTGGATCTTCAGGATTTTACCGGCCAGGGCACCGCATTGGTGGGTGTGCTGAACGCTTTTATGGAAAGCAAAGGGCTGATTGCGCCTGAAGAATGGAGACAATTCTGCGGCCCGGTGAATGTGCTGGCCAAGTTTGAAAGATTTGTGATCGAGGCTGGACAGGAGATCGTTTTTGATGTTGTTATTTCCGAAACCCGCCCTGGAGTGAAGCATGAAAAAGTACGCTGCTCGCTGTGGATGGAAGGGGAGGAAATACAGGCACGGGAGCTTTTTGCGAACTCTGATGGCGGCAGACTGTGGCGGTGCGGCACATGCCGTTTTGACGGTTTTGAAGTAAAGCGGCCTGTACGGCTGGAGGTTCGTCTGGAAACGGAGTACGAATGCGAAAATACTTACCCCCTCTGGTATTTGCCTGATGCAGAAATCAGCATTACAGAAAAAGGAATAAAGCTGCCAGAAGGAAATATTGCCTTTGCAGCGAACGTGGCAGAAGCAGTGAAGCTTGACGGGCCTGTGATCGTGATCCCGGACGGGGAAGGTAAACTGCCTGCTGAATATTGCAGCGACTTCTGGTGCTATCCCATGTTCCGTTCCATCTCGGAAAGCATGAATCGCCCTGTGCCTGTGGGTACGCTTGGTCTGTGCATTCGTAACGAAGCTCCGGAACTCAGCGGTTTCCCTGCGGATACATATACGACCCCTCTCTGGTACCGTATCCTGAAAACTGCTCATCTGGAGGAAGTGGACGGCGGCAGCGAACCGGTGGTGGAGATGATTGATAATGTGGAACGCTGCAAGCGTTTCGGCATTCTTTATCACAAGGACGGTTATCTTCATCTGTCTGCAAAACTGTGGCAGGCGGCACAGGATGTGGAAATCAAGGCATTTGCTGCTTCGCTGGGTCGCTGGGCTTTGGAAAATGTGCACTGACCAAACGCCTGAGCCGGCTGGAAAATACAGGAAAACTCTGAAGGAACGAGGAAAAGTTCATGACCACAGTCTATTTTGTGCGGCATGCACAGCCCAATTGCGACAATCATGACGACGCAACAAGAGAGCTTTCTGAGAAGGGGCTGAAAGACAGAAAACTCGTTTCTGATTTCCTGATGGATAAGGATATTGGCCTGGTTTTTTCAAGCCCATACAAAAGAGCGGTGGATACAGTCAGTGATTTTGCGGAAAGGAACAATCTTCCCGTCATTACCCTGGATGCTTTTCGTGAACGCAAGGTGGCTGACGGCTGGCTCGAGGATTTTCAGTCTTTCTGTCAACGGCAATGGGAAAATTTTCATTACAAACTTTTTGACGGCGAATGCCTCGAGGAAGTTCAAAGGCGAAATATCCTTGCCCTGGAGCATATCCTGACTAAGTATAAGGGGCAAAACATCGTTGTGGGAAGCCATGGCACCGCATTGAGCACCATCATAAACCATTATGATAAATCCTTTGGTTATGCAGATTTTGCAAGGATCAAGGATGTAATGCCCTGGATCGTCGCTTTCACCTTTGAGGGAAAAGAATGCATCCAAATCCGACAATTCGATTTGTTGAGCAGTCAAATGTAAACAGTTCCCAATAACAGTTAACCCCCTCCGCAGCGGTATATCCTGCGGAGGGGGTTAGCTGTGCAGCAGATCAGCTGGCAGAGATCATTCTTCGATCTCTCCTGCGGCGATCATGATGCTCTTAAGGCCGGCAACACTGCTTACGGGCAGGGAGAACATCACGGTGTGGGCAGGGCTGTGGATGCCTGCCTTGTCCATGATGCTGCGCATGATGGTTTTGCGCTGCTCTGCGGTGGAAAGGATCAGCAGCATTTCCTTTTCGTCGGCAATGGACATGCCGAAAAACTGGTTTTCCTGGCCTTTGTTGGTTCCTTTGGCATGAAGCACTGTTCCGCCCATGGCTCCGGCTTCTCGGGCCGCATCCATTACATCATCCACATGGCCACGGTTCACTATGGCAATAATCAGCTCGTAAAGATAGGACATGTCCTTTTTCACCTCTTCCAAAATGATATCCTGATTGTGGGTCATAAAATTCAGACTGCTGGAACCCGCCACGCTGCCAATGGGTACCGAGAAGGCAACGCCGCTGCCGGGCATATCCAGACCAAGCTGACTTACCATGGCTTGCATCAGTCTTTTTGCGTTTGCATTGCTTGTCATAACGTAGGAAAGGGTTTTTTCTGTGTTTTCCAGACCCATCAGGTCCAGCAGGGATTTTGTTGCGGTTCCGTTGCACAACAGGCTGGTGTATGCGCCAATTTTGTGCATTTCCCAGAAGGCGTTCAGCTGCTCGCTTTCATCCCGGGGAACGATTACGTTAAGCAGACAAAGGTCGTACATAATGTTCTCTCCTTTTGCGGCATTACTCGATAATCTCTTCGATGATTTCTTCCTGTGCTTCGGGCAGTACAGGCGCTTGTGCAACGCTCCTTTTCACCCTGATCTTGCTGATAAGTCCAAGAATCTGTATGGTGATAAGGGGCGTCATGGCCACCATGGCTACCACACCGAAGGCATCGGTAGTCACATTGCCGCCAAGGGCTACGCATGCGCCCATGGCAAATGGAAGCAGGAAGGTGGCGGTCATGGGGCCGGAGGCTACGCCGCCGGAGTCAAAGGCAATGGAGGTGTAAATAGGGGGCACGAAGAGCATCATCACAAGGCTGATGACATATCCGGGCACCAGCAGCCACAGTATGTTGAGGCCCGTCAGCACACGCAGCATAGCAAGCCCCACGGACACCGACACGCCTGCGCTCAGGCTGGTCATCAATGCTTTTGGGGAAATAACGCCTGCACTCACTTCGTATACCTGTTTGCTGAGCACATGCACCGCAGGCTCGGCAGACACAACGAAGTAGCCCATCAGCATGCCAATGGGTACAAGCACCCAGCGCATGGAGTGGGAGGCAAGGGCCTGACCAAGATAGCTGCCCATGGGCATAAAACCCACGTTTACGCCTGTCAGGAACAGCGACAGGCCAAGGTAGGTATATACAATACCGGCAATGATGCGTACCACCTGGCGCCGGGGCAGGTGCAGGGCAAAAATCTGGAACAGTACAAAGAAAACAATTATGGGAGCAAGCGCTATGCCCACCTCCGCAAAATAATGGGGGAGGGATTCTAGGAACAGCATCGTCATGGAACGGGTATCGGCCACATCCGGCAACACGGCGCCGGTATAGGCAGCGTCTTCCGGGCGGTAGATCAGGCTGAGAATCATTACAGCGAGGATGGGCCCCACAGAAGATAATGCCACCAGACCAAAGGAGTCGTTTTCAGCATTTTTATCGCTACGGATGGAACTGACGCCCAGACCCAGCGCCATAATAAAAGGCACTGTCATGGGGCCGGTGGTCACACCGCCGGAATCAAAGGCCACCGCTAAAAAGTTTTTCGGAACGAAGATGGCCAGAATAAATACGGCGGCATAGCAGATCAAAAGCAAAACAGACATCCGGATGCGGAAGAGGATGCGCAAAAAAGACAGCACCAGAAATACACCCACACCCAGCGCAACCATCAGAATCAGCGTCATATTCGGGATTCCCGGAACCTGCTGGGCCAGCACCTGCAAATCCGGCTCTGAAATGGTCACCACAAGGCCTACCAGAAAGGCAATAAGCAAAATCAACCACAGTTTTTTGCTGCGGGTAATGGAAACGCCCACTTCTTCGCCGATGGGAGTCATGGCCAGATCGGTACCCAGGGTAAACAACCCCATCCCAACAATCAGCATCACGCCGCCCAGCAGGAAACCCAGCAAGGCGCTCACGGGCGCAGGGACAAATACAAAGCACAATGCCAGCACGATGAGTACAACAGGCAGCACAGAAGCCAGGGACTCCCTCCATTTTTCTGTCAGAGAATCCCGTACATGGTGATGAAAACGGTCAAGCCTTGGGGGTTTTATCTTCCGGGAACGTTTTTCTTTTTTTGTTTTCGGTGCTTTTTTAGGTTTCAATTTATTTCTCCGTTTCTGCATATTTGGGATCACTGATTGTCGCCCTCAGCGGTACTCACGGATGCGCCGGGAAGATGTGCCTGATTGATCAGGTCGATCTCACCTTTGCGCAGCGGCGGATAGCAATAATTGCACATGGTCAGGGAGGCAAAGGGTTCCTCGTCCAACTGGCTGTAGAGGAAAGTATCGGTAGGAAAGTTTTCCTTGTAGCGGTTGAAGCACTCGGGAGAACGGTGGTAGTACTCCGAATCCTTGGCACGGTAGTAAAGAACCGTCTCCGGGTCGGGATAGGGGATGCTCCTTCCGGGGGCATCCTCCCAGATAAGGATGGGGTTGCCCACCTTCAGGTTTTTCCAGAGCCAGTTCATGTTCATGCTGCTGGGGGTACGCTTTCTCTGTACCCGGATGCATCCGTGGCTGGCTCTGGTACCCAGCTTGGGTTCGGTGCGCCCGTAATATTTCTTTCCGTTATCCCGCTCCACATAGGGTACTTCGTGCACCAGATCACCGCTGTTAAAGCGGAAGGCCAGGGCGCAGTACAGGTCATCAGAGCGGAAACCGCCTGTTTTGCTGGTAATTCTGTACTGACCGGAACGGGTTTCGTTGTAAGGCTGCTTTTCGTTGGGCAAACCGGTGGAAACAGCCAGCACATCCAGAAGCTGGCCCTCTGAAAACACATACAAGCGCTGATTCAGCTTGTCCACCACAAGGCCCAGAGAAGGGTTGGGCGTGCATTCCACCAGCAGTTCCGTGGGCAGATAGCCCGTCACCAGCTGGTTCCATGCGCCCACCTTGCTGTCGTGAAAGGAGCTGGAGTAGCACTCCACCTTTGTCCAGCCGTTGTCCAGGGTTTCCAGCACATGTACGCCCTGGGTGTCTGTGGTTACTTCGCCTACGGGCGTGCTGGCTGCATCGGGTTCAGAGTACAGGTATAACTGTTCCCGGCCGTCGCCCTGTACCATAATGTAGGGAGCGGTCAGCATTCCCCAGACCGCCTCTGTATTGGTGATATCCATGGGAGTTTCCCAGTAGCAATGCTCCCGTCCGCAACGATGTTCGGAGATGACATATCCGTTTTGATCATCGCTGGAAGCGAAGGTGCAAAAAGAAAGCAGGAGCAGAACTGTCAAAACAAAACTCAGGCAGCGCTTCATACAAGGATTTCCTTTCGTGTGGCAAGTTGTCAAATGTAAAAATGTGTTTGGAAAAAAACGGGTGCTGCACACATGAAATGGTGCCTGCAAACCATTTTCCTCTTATATTATCATATCATAGACATAATTTCTTTGCAATGGAATGAATGCAACAAAACTTGCATTTCCAAATGGAAGGGTCTATAATATTCTTTGCGCCATAAATCAGAGGCGCCGTTTTCTGCGTGGTTTACCGCCCGCAGATTACCAATCAAGCAAAGGAGAATGCAATTCATGAAGAACCATCGTTCTGTCCGCTGGCTGGCTTTTCTGCTGATCCTCGTTACCCTGACCGGTCTTCTTACCGGCGCCATGGCCAAGAAGAACAATAAAAAAGACGACGCAAACGAGCCTTTTATCGTTTACGCTCTGGATTATGAAATCGAAGAAGACGGCTGGTATTCCACCAAGGAAGAAGTGGCCGTTTATCTGGCTACTTACGGCTATCTGCCCAGCAACTACCTCACCAAGAACGACGCTGAGGATCTGGGCTGGGTAAGCTCCTGGGGCAATCTGGGCGAAGTGGCTCCCGGCTGCTCCATCGGCGGCAACTTTTTTGGCAACTACGAAGGCCTGCTGCCCGAAGGCGACAAAATCCGCTACACCGAATGCGATATCGATTTTGACGGTACCTACCGCAACGCTCAGCGCATCGTTTTCTCCAACGAGGATCCCATGCGTATTTACTACACCGAGGATCATTACGAGACCTTCGTGGAGATCATTGTGGAAATGGAACTGGAAAACCCCGCCAATCTGGAAGAAACCATGGAGGATGACGCCGCATGAATGAGATCCGTCTTGATCTGACCCAGTTTGAAGATAAGATTTCCCTGCACAGCTACATCAAGGAAACTCTGAGCTTCCCCTTCTACTACGGCGCCAATTTGGATGCTCTCCACGATGAGCTTACCAGCAACACCAGCGAACTGAGCCTGACCGTGGTTACTCCCGCTCAGCCCAAGGGCGCCATGGAGGGGTACCTGCCCCGTGTAAAGCGTGTGTTCCAGGATGCGGCCACGGAGAATTATCATCTCACCGTTCGTTTTGAAGAAGCCTGATCAATAAAAAGGCTGCGAGCATAACGCTTGCAGCCCTTTCTTTTTGTACATTCATTATTTGCCTACGCAGAATCTGGAAAAAATATCGTCCAGCAGCTTTTCATCCACGCTTTCGCCTGTGATGCGTCCCAGAATATACAGTGCTTCGTGCATATCGATGGCCGCCATATCCAGCGGAGCATCGCAGGCAAGGGTTTCTTTGGCCTGACGGAGCTTTTCCAGCGCCTCTCTTGCCAGAAGCATGTGACGCTCCTGGGTAAGCTGCATCTGCTCCGGCATGCCGATAAACTGCCGGAGGAAAGCCTTCACATCCTCCAGGCCTTCGCCGGTTTTTGCGGATACAGGGATGAACGGCCCGTTTGCGCCAAGCTCTTGCGCATCTTCCCTGGAAAAAAGGACCTCTGTATCCTGTTTGCTCATCAATACGGCGCAGGGACAAGGCATGTCCATGTGGAATAATTCTATATCCTCTTTTTGGGGCGGCTGGCCAGCATCCACCAGCAGCAGTGCTGCGTCAGCCTGGCGGAGGGCTTTCATGGCCCTTTCAACGCCGATTTGTTCCACCACATCCTCGCTTTCTCTGAGGCCGGCGGTATCGGAAAGGATAATGTTGACGCCATCCAGCGTAAAATGATCCTCCAGCACGTCCCGGGTGGTGCCGGGAATGTTGGTGACGATGGCCTTTTCCTCGCCCAGCAGGGCGTTGAAAAGGGTGCTTTTCCCTGCGTTGGGTCGGCCCAGCAACGCCACCCGGAGCCCCTGGCGCAGTATGCGTGCGCTGCGTTCGTCAATGGCTCCTTCAAGACGCCGGGCAAGGTTTTCAAGCCCTTGCTCAAGGCCTGCCAGAGCTTCGTCCTCGTCGATCTCGTCGGGGTAATCGATGTGGGCTTCCAGCCCGCTTAGCAGCATGGTCAGCTCTTCCTGGGCCTTGAGGATAAACTGGCTCTGGCCGCCGGAAAGCTGCAATTGTTCCGCCTTCAGCGCTGCGGCAGACTGGGCCGATATCACGCCCATCACCGCTTCAGCCTGGGAAAGGTCCAGCCGTCCGTTCATAAAAGCGCGGCGGGTAAATTCGCCCGCTTCTGCAGGCCTTGCGCCGTGACGGATCAGCAGCTTCATCGTAAGGGCGGCAGCAATTTCTCCGCCGTGGGTGTGCAGTTCGCAAACATCCTCCCGGGTGTAGGTGCGGGGGCCGTGCATCACCACGCCCATGGCCTCGTCGATGACGGTTTCGCCATCCATCACATGGCCGTACATCAGCCGGTGGCTTTCGTAGGGAGGCTTTTTCCCGGCAGGGGTGAATACTTTTTCAAACAGCCCGATAGCATTCTCTCCGCTGATGCGGAGGATGGCGATGCCGCCTTCGCCCCGGGCTGTGGCAATTCCAACAATGGTCTCAGCCATGGTTCATCCTTCCTTTCCACCGTGTTATCATACCATGAAGCGCCGGAGGTTGCAATCTCCGGCCTGCCAAAGGAGGCTTTTCCATGAAGGGAAAAGTTCGCATTCTCACAGCAAGACCCCACAGGCTTCTTGCGCCCCTGTTTGCATTGCTGAAAAACCATATCGACAAAGAGGAAAACGCCATATTGCTGGTGCCGGAGCAGCTCACCCTGGAAATGGAACGACGGCTTATGGACAGCCTGAATTTGCAGGGTTTTTTCCATGTGGATGTTTTGAGTCCCTCCCGCATGTACGAGCGTGTGCTTGAAGCGGCAGGCCGGGATAAGCGGGAGCCTCTCAGTGCAGCGGGAAGACGTATGGCTGTAAGCCTTGCGCTGGAAAAACTTGAAGACAAGCTGGGCTACTACGGCTCCGTGAGCCTCAGGCGGGGATTTGTGGAGAAAACTTCCGCCCTCATCACCGACCTGAAACGTGGTGGAATGAGCCCGGAAATGCTTTCTGAATATGCATCTTCGCTGCCAAAGGGCATCAGCCGTGAGAAACTCCTGGATGTAGCTGTGATCTATGCTCAGTACGAAACGGTACTCAATCAGCGCTTCAGCGACAGCGAGGATCAGCTGGTGTATGTTGCAGCCAGGCTGGAAAAAAGCCGCTATCTTTCTGGCAAACACCTGTATGTTTATGGCTTTGATACCTTGCCGGACCAGTTGATGCATCTGCTGTGCGCCGCTGCTCCCCTTGCGGAGAGTCTCAGCGTTGCATTGATGTGGGACGGGGAATCCGCCAGCGACGGGGAGCTGTTCCTGCCCATCCGCCAGGGTGTGGGCCGTTTCACCCGGATGCTGGTGGATAATGGCATGGATGCTGTGCTCTGCCCCTTGGCAGATGCGCCGGAGAAAAACGCAGAGGCTATCCGTTATCTGGAAAAAAGCCTTTTTGTGCTTTCGCCAAAGCCTTACGAAAAGGCCCAGAGCAACATTTTCCTTTTCAGCGGCATCAGTCCTTATGAGGAAGCTACTTTGGTAACAAGGCAGATCATGCGCCTTTTAAAGGAAGGTACTCCCATCGAAAAGATCGCCGTACTTTATCCCGATGGTCAGGGCTATGATTTTGCCATGCCTGCGGCGCTTCGGGACAGTGGAATTCCCTTCTATACTGACGAAAAGCTGGCGGCCACATCTCATGGACTTGTGCGCTACCTGCTCTGCGCCCTGAAGGCGGCTGCCGACGGCTGGCAGAACCGGGATGTGCTGGGCATGATGAAGAGCGGCTTTTCGCCCCTTTCCTACGATGAGTGCTGCGAGCTGGAAAACTATATTTTTACCTGCGGAATAAACCGTGCCCGCTGGCTCAGCCCCTTTACCCGTGGCGAGGATGCTGCCCTCAGGGAACGCTGCGAGCTGAGCCGCCAAAAGCTCATCGAACCCGTGCAGCGCATGAGGGATGGCCTTGTACAGGCCCGCAGTGCAGCTGCCTCCATGACAGCCGTTTTCCGTCTGCTGGAGGATGTGAACGCATACCAGCTTCTTTTGGATGAGGAAGAAAGACTGATGCAGCTTGGCCTCATGACCCGGGCTAACCAGAACAGCCAGGTGTGGCAGGTAACGCTTCAACTGATGGATCAGATGGTGCGGCTCAGCGAACAATCCCGTATTCCCCTCAAACACATTGCCACCCGTATGGAATGCGGGTTTTCCGCTCTGTCACTTGGTGCGCTGCCTCCCGCGGGCAACATGCTGCATGTGGGCATACTGGGCCATTCCCTTGCGGAGGATATGGAAGCGGTATTTCTGCTGGGGCTTAATGATGGCGTGCTCATCCGGGAAACCCAGAGCCTGCTGACCGCTGAGGAGCGGGAGGAGGCACAGGAGAAAACAGGCTGCTTCCTTGGTATGACCGACCAGAGCAGAAACCTTTTTGCACGTCTGGATTTGAAGCGGGCTATGACTTTGCCGGAAAAATATCTGTTTCTCAGCTATGCCAAAACCTCTGTGGACGGCAGAGCCCTCCGGCAGCTGAATGTGCTAAAGGAATTGTCGGAGCTTTTTAGTGTGCCGCTGATGCAGTCTCCGGTTCCTGAGGAAGAGCTTCCTGTCTCATCGGTGCAGGCGCTGGCAGAGATGTCTGTGCAGCTTCGTGCCCAGGTGGATGGTCTGGCAGGCACAGCCCTTTCGCCAAGGCAGCGTGAACAGTTGCGCAGGCTGGCTGGCAACGAAAACACTGCCCCAGCTGCCATGAACCTGCTCAGGGCCCTTCAGTACGGCGGCCAGTCCCGGCCCATCAGTCCGGAATCAGCCCGGGCCCTTTATGGCGATGAAACCCTTTCCATCAGTCGCCTCGAGGATTTTGCCCGCTGCCCTTTCAAACATTATCTCAATTACGGCATCCGTCCGCAGGTTCTCAGGGAATGGAAGGTAAATCCGCTGGATACAGGCGTTTTTTACCACGCTGCCCTCAGCAATTTTGCCCGGCTTGCCAAAAAAGAAAGCAACTATCCGGATGTATCCGAGGAACGGGTGCAAGCTCTTGCCCAGGAAGCTATGGAGCCACTCTGCGACGAGATCCTTAATGGCCCCATGGGGGATGGCGAGCGGAACCTGGCCCGGTTTGAACTGGCGAAAAACGCTATCCACCGTGCAGGCGAGGTTATCACCCGTCAGTTGAAGGCCGGCAGCTTCCGCATTGAACAGACAGAGATCGGCTTTGGCTACGAACATGGCTTGCCACCCATTGTGCTGGTACTTCCGGATGGGCGGGAGGTAATGCTCAGGGGCCGCATTGACCGGGTGGACCGCTATGATCATGAGGACAGCACTTACCTCCGGGTTATCGATTACAAATCCTCCCATCAGGATCTGGAAGCAACCCGCACCTGGTGGGGCCTGCAATTGCAATTGCTGCTGTATCTGGATGTATGCACCTCCGCAACGCCCGGAGCAAAGCCCGCAGGCGCATTTTACTTCTATGTGGATGATCCCCTGGTGGAAACCACAGCGGATGCAGCCCATGTGGTGGAAAAGCAAATGCGAAAGATTTTCCGTCTCAAGGGCATAACCCTTTATGATGTGGAAATGCTGGAAGCCACTGATCGGGGAGAAGATCCCTGCGTGATATCGCCTGTGGTTTTGAAAAATGGCGAGCTCAAAAAGGATGCCAAGGCCCTCACCCTCAGCCAGATGCAGGCGCTGATGCGTCACGCCCGGGAAATGGCGGTGGAGCTTGCCGACCAGATGCTTGGCGGGCATACGGAAATCCTGCCGGTTAAAGAAGAAACACGCATTCCCTGTGAATATTGCGATTACCGGAATGTGTGCCATTTTGAGCCGGAAAAACAGGATGCCTGTTTCCGGGAAATCGAAAACCTGGGCATGGACGATATGCGATTGATGCTTGAAAACCAATCAGAATAAAGGATTTACGGTTTGTTCATAAGAAAGTACAGCATTTAAGTTGATATTCTTCCGAAAATCATGTATAATAATTTCGTAAAGAAGGTGCAGTGCAGCATCTTCGCAAATGTGTTCCAAAAATAGAAAAGGAGGCGTTACCATTGATTCAGGTGATTGCCGGCAAGAAAGGCTCGGGTAAGACCAAGCGCATTATTGATCTCGCTAATACTGCGAGCAAGGATTCCAGACACGACATCGTATTTATCGACGATGACAACCGCTACATGTATGACCTGCGTCACGAAGTCCGCTTCATCAACGCAGGCGAATACGAAATTGCCAACGACCAGATGTTCATGGGCCTGATCCTCGGTGTGGTCGCCCAGAACTTCGACCTGGGTCTCATCTTCATCGATGCTTTCAAGAAGCTCATCAAGGCCGATCTGGCTTCCACCGAGTGGATGTTCGACCGCCTTGCCAAGCTCAGCGAGAAGCACAGCGTCGATTTTGTGATTTCCGTCAGCGAAGATCCCGCAGACCTGCCGGAATTCATTGCCAAGTACGTCATCTAAACCGCTTTGCGGCCTGTGCCGCATCTCAGGTTAACCATAAAACAGGGCTGCTTTTATGCAGCCCTGTTTTTGTGTGTTCAGTATATTCCCAAAAGGCCGAGGCCAAGCCCTGCCACTCCGCAAAGTAGCAGAACCAGAATGGGGCTTGGTTTCCATTTTCTCAAAACCACCAGCGCAGAAGCAAAAAGGATCAGCCCGGCGTAATCGACGTGGGCAAAACTTGCGGCCTCCCCGCCAAAAGCGACCTGCAGAAACAGCTTTATCCCTGCGGAGGCGATCATGGCAACCACAACGGGTTTCAGGCTTTTCAGCACAGCCTTGAGGGCAGGCATATGTTTGTAACGTGTGTACAGCAGGGCAAGCAGGGAAACGATCACCGTGGATGGGGTGATAAATCCCAGCGAGGCTACGATAGCTCCGGGAATGCCGGAAAGCCTCATGCCAACAAAGGTTGCAGCATTGATGCCGATGGGCCCGGGGGTCATCTCCGCAATGGTTACAAGGTCGGCAAACTCACCCATGGTGAGCCAATGATAGCGTGTGACGGTCTGGGACTGTATCAGAGGCATGGCAACATAGCCGCCGCCGATGCTCATCAGCCCGATTTCCATAAAACAGAAAAACAGCTTAGTCAGCATCCCGGGCCTCCTTCCGCTTTGCAAACAGGAAGCTGCAAAGCCCCGCCAGCACGGCAGCCAGAAGCAGCCACGCAGCATTGATCTTCAAAAAGAAAGTGGCGATGAATGCCAGGGCCATCATGGCAATGTGAAGAATGGAACGTTCTTTGATTATTTTGTCTCCCTGCTGAAAGACCACATCCACAATCACTGCGGCAACGCCTGCCTGCATTCCCCGCAGGGTGCTGGCAACGTAACGGTTTTCCGCAAAAGCATTGTAGAAAAAGGAAATGATGATGAGTATCATCATAGGGGGGAGAGCCGTGCCCACAGTGGCGGCCAGCATGCCAGGCAAGCCGCCCATGCGCCACCCCACCAGGTTTGCAGCATTCACCGCAATGGCTCCGGGGCTTGACTGGGCAAGGGACACAAGGTCCATCATTTCGTTTTCGTCCAGCCAGTGAAGCTCATCCACAAAGCGGCGCTTCATCAGATTGACAATGACAAAGCCGCCGCCAAAGGTGAAGGCGCTTATGTAAAACATGCTGGAAAAAAGCAGCCAGAGCGTCTTCATTGTGGAATCCTTGCGGGGAGAGTCGCTTTTCATGGGCCAGCCCTTTCTTCTGCGGTTTCAGCAGATAAAGAAAAGTGTATATATTTCATGGATATAGTACGCCTCCCGGGACGGAATGTCAATTCCGCTTCCGGATACCGCAAGAGCATTGCCTATTGACAATGGAGCCCCGGAAAGATAAACTGGTTTTGATATAGAATGTTTTCTATAAATAACAGGAGGAGAAAATGCATGGATTGTGTGAAATCTTCCATTCCTATTTTGAAGGTACTTTGTGATGAAACCCGCCTGGGAATTCTTCAGATCCTTTCCAGGCAGGAAATGAACGGTTGTGAAATCAACCGGGCTTTTGACTGCACCCAGCCCACCATCAGCTACCATATGAAACTGCTGGTGGATTCCGGCATGGTCAATTGCCGCAAAGAAGGCTGCTGTTCCTACTATTCGGTAAACGAAAAAATCTGGCCCGGTGTTAAGGCACTGCTGGACGCCCTGTGCGATGCGGCAAAAGGAGAATGCAATGAGTGAAATTCGCCCTTTTTTGAGGCTTGAAAACCTCTGTAAGGATTATGGACAGGGCATGGTATTGAAGGGGCTGAATCTGGATGTGGAAGCGGGGGAGTTTCTGACCCTGCTGGGCCCTTCCGGCTGCGGAAAAACCACAACGCTTCGCATTATCGCAGGCCTGGAAACTGCTACGGAGGGCAGGGTGTACCTGGAGGGCGCAGATGTAACTGCCCTTCCGCCGGAAAAACGTGATCTGAACACGGTTTTTCAAAGCTATGCACTGTTTCCGCATATGAATGTATTCCAGAATATCGCCTATGGCCTCAAAATCAAAAAGGTGCAAAGGGCGGAGATACAGCAGCGGGTTGCAGAGGCGCTGAAACTGGTACAGCTTACCGGCTACGAAAAGCGCATGCCTTCTCAGCTCAGCGGCGGACAGAGGCAGCGTGTGGCCATCGCCCGGGCAGTGGTGCTCCGGCCCAAAGTTCTTTTGCTGGACGAGCCCCTTGGCGCACTGGATCTGAAACTTCGCCAGCAGATGCAGCAGGAACTGAAAAAGCTGCAAAAGCAGCTTGGCATCACTTTTATCTATATCACCCATGACCAGGAAGAAGCCCTCAACATGTCCTCCCGCATCGTGATCATGCGGGAAGGCTCGGTGGAGCAGATCGGTACACCTGAAGAGGTGTACGAGCACCCTGAAACGCTGTTTGCGGCAGGATTCATCGGTCAGAGCAATCTGGTTCACGGCACGGTGGTAACTGCACAGGAAAACGGCGAAATGACGATTTCTGCTGAGGGCGTTACACTGCCCGCCTTTTCCGAGAAGCATTATCGCCCGGGGGACAGAGTGGTGCTTTGCCTCCGGCCCCAGCGGGTACGCTATGGCAGCGAGCCTCAGCATGGTCTTGATCTGCAGGGTGTCATTCTGGAAAAGGAGTACTCCGGCGGCATGCAGCATACCCATATCCAAATCGGAGAGAGGCTTGTTATCCGGGTTATTTCCCAGTCCTCGGAACTGGATCATTACAGCATCGGCGATTGTGTCCATGTAGGCTGGAGCATCCGCCATGCACCCGTGGTTTTTGATGATCCCGCAGGGGAGGCGCAGTAATTCATGGATAAAAAAGAACGCCTTTTCTTCCATACGCTGAGGTTTCCTCTGTACCTGTGGACCATTGTATTTGTGTTTGTGGCCCTTTTGTACATCATCGGTCTCAGCTTTATGGGCCGGGCGGAAAACATCGGCGTAGACGGCCAGTTCACGCTGGAAAATTATGCCCGTCTCAGTGAACCCAAGTATTTTCAGGTGCTTTTCAACAGTCTGAAGCTGGCTGCACTGACCACCCTTCTCTGCCTTGTGATCGGCTATCCCTTCGGCTATCTCATGGCCCGTCTGAAGCCCGGCGCACGCACTCTGGTGCTGATGCTGCTGATCGTGCCATTCTGGACCAATTCGCTGATCCGGCTTTTTGGCTGGCGTATCCTGCTGATGGGAAACGGCCCTGTCAACACCATTTTAAAAAACATGGGCATCATCACAAAGCCCTTGAAACTGCTCAATACGGAAGGTGCAGTTTTCCTGGGTATGGTGTACGCCCTTCTGCCGCTGATGATCATGCCCACCTCCACGGCAGTGGAAAAACTTGATTTTTCCGTGGTGGAAGCTGCAAGGGATCTTGGCGCAAGGCCGCTGAAAGCCTTTTTCACCATCACCGTCCCGCTGACCCTTCCGGGGCTGATGGCAGGCTGCGTGCTTGTGTTTGTGCCTTCCATGGGGCTGTTTTTTCTCAGCGATATGCTGGGCGGAGGCAAAACCATGCTGGCGGGCAATCTGATCCAAAGCCTGATCAACAGCCGTGATCTTCCCATGGCATCCGCCTTGTGTGCGCTGATGCTGCTGGTAACTGCCCTGGTTTTGATGCTTTACCGCCGTGTGGGCGGCAGCGCAGGGCAGCTGAGCCTGTTTTAAGGGGGGAGCGGCATGAAAAGAACAAGCTTTGGTTCCGTTTTGTTCCTTGCACTGGTGCTCATCTTCCTCTATCTGCCCATTGTGGTGGTCGTGGTGTACTCCTTCAACGATAATCCAGCCCGCATCCCCCTCGAATTTACCGGCTGGACCACCCGCTGGTACGGTGAACTTTTTGCAGGCAAGGGAGGCTATGCCGACGCCCTTATCCTGAGCCTGAAGGTGGCTTTGTGGTCGGTGGGTTTGTCGGTGGCGGTGGGCACCCTCGGCGCAGTGGGCATGGTGCAGTCAGCCCTGCGCACGGGTAAAGCTGCAAAGGCTGATTCCCTGTTGGAGTCTGTAGCCATCCTGCCGATTATGATCCCGGAAATCATCCTTGGCCTTGCCTTTATGGTTATCTTTGATTTTCTGGGCCTCAAGGGCAATACCCTCCGGCTGGTTACCGCCCATACCACGTTCTGCATTCCCTATGTGTTCCTGTCCGTAAAAAGCCGCCTTGTATCCATGGATACGGCCCTCTTTGATGCAGCAAGGGATCTGGGAGCAACCCAGTGGCGCATCCTCGGTGATATCACTTTGCCCCTGTGCGCTCCCGCCATTATCAGCGGCGCATTTCTTGCCTTTGCCATGAGCATGGACGATTTCGTTATCAGCTTCTTTGTATATGGCGTGGGGGAGGGAACCCTGCCGCTGAAGATCTACTCCAGCGTGAAAACCGGTGTCAGCCTGCGTGTCAACGCCCTGTGCACACTGATGATCCTTGCAGTATTCCTTGTTGTGGCTTTCAGCCAGTACATGAAGGCCCTGCGGCAGAGGAAGGAAGCGCTGCTTGCCCGTTCCTAAGGATTCAAGCCTCCCAATGAGGCTGAATATAGTCAACCAATCCATTCAGGAGGTAACAAAAATGAAGAAACTTGTATCCCTTATCGCCCTGGTTATGGCCATGATGATGGTCTGCCTGCCCTTCATGGCCAGCGCCGACGAATCCAAGACCCTCAATATCATCAGCTGGGAAGGCTATGTGGATGAGGATACCATCGCTGCTTTTGAGCAGGAAACCGGCATTGACGTTATCTGGTCTCCCATGTCTTCCATCGACGAGATGCTGCTGAAGGTGCAGCAATCCGGCGGCGAAGGCTATGATCTGATCCTCTCTTCCGACTATTCCCTGGATATCCTTCGTCAGGAAGGCCTTTTGCAGCCCCTGGACATGTCCAAACTGAGCAATTATGGCAATCTGAACCCTCTGTACCTGAACCAGTTCTACGATCCCAACAATGAATACGTTGTGCCCTATGTATCCGGCTGCGTGCTCATCGTTTACAATCCCGAACTGTGCCCCATCGAGATCACCGGTTATGCCGATCTGTGGAATGAAGAACTCCGGGGCAGCATCGGTACTCTCGACCTGAGCCGTGTCATCATCGGTATCACCCTGAAAACCCTGGGCTATGGCATGAATGAGACGGATCCTGCCATTCTGGCTGAGGCCAAGGACAAACTGATGCAGCTCTATCCCAACATTCTTACCTTTGGCGATAATGAGTCCTACACTGCCCTTTCCACCGGCGAAGCCAGCGTGGGTCTGGTGTATGCCTCCTTTGCTTCCCTGCTTCTGCAGGAGAACCCCGACATGAAGGTGGTATATCCCAGCGAAGGCCTGGGCTTTGGCGTGGATGGCTGGGTGCTGACCGCTGCTTCTCAGAATGTGGATAACGCCCACCTGTTCCTGGACTACCTCATGCGTCCGGAAGTGGCGGCACATAATGCCGAGTGGCAGGGTTACACCAATGTAAACAAGGCTGCTGAGGAATACCTTTCCGATGCCTACTGGGCCAATCCTGCTGTGAATATTCCTGCCGAAAATATGGAAGGCTCTGAGATCGTCCAGAACATCGGTGATGCCGAAACCATCTATACCGATATCTATACCGAGTTCAAGCTCCAGTAATTACCCGGAGGAATCCCTATGTTCATTATCCACGCCAATGCTTTGATAGATGGTTGTTTTCAGCCTGATTCCATTTTGTATGTCCGGGATGAAAAGGTGGAAACCATCAATGGTCCACTTGACATGACCGGCGGGGAATGCCTTGATCTGAATGGCGATTATCTGCTTCCCGGCTTTGTGGATGTACACATCCATGCCTTCAAGGGGATGGATATGATGCAGGGTGAGGAAGCGGTTCGTCATATGAGCCGTGAACTGAAAAAGCTTGGCGTGGCAGCCTTTTTGCCCACCACCATGAGCCTTGACCCCCAGAGCACACAGCGTGCCCTGGCCGGGGTCAGGGCGGTAATGGAACGCCCTGAAGCAAATGGCGCAAGGGTACTGGGCGCCCATATGGAAGCGCCGTTCCTTTCCCCGGAAAAAGCAGGTGCACAGCGGGCAGAGTTCTTCGCCTTGCCCACAGAGGAAAACTGGCGGCGGTATACCGGCAGGTATGCCTCTGTGGTGAAACTGGTCACCCTGGCTCCGGAACTGCCCGGTGCAATGGAGATGATTTCTTTCCTTGTTAGGCAGGGCATTGCCGTCAGCGCTGGGCATAGCGTTGCTGCCGCAGAGCAGCTGCATCAGGCTGCGGATGCGGGGCTGACCCGTGCCACCCATCTGTTCAACGCCCAAGCTCCTCTCAATCACCGCTCTCCCGGAGTAGCCGGCGCTGCCTTGGCGGACGACCGAATCTTTTGCGAAATAATCGCCGACGGCCTCCATCTGCATCCGGATATCCTGCGGATGGTCTGGCGCTGCAAGGGCAAAGAAAAAGCCGTGGTCATCACAGATGCAATGGAAGCCGCCGGGATGCCTGACGGAGAATATCAGCTGGGAGGGCAGCCGGTGAACGTAAAGGACGGCGCAGCCCGTCTTGCAGAGGGAACCCTGGCAGGCAGTACCCTGACCCTGGCCAGGGCCGTGACCAACCTGGTAAATTACGGCATCCCCCCAGAGGACGCCGCTTTAATGACCTCGAAAGCTCCTGCCATGAGCATCGGCTTTGGAGAATACGGAGAGATCCGCAGAGGCGCCCCAGCGGTTTTTGCCCGTTTTGATGCAAATTGGAATTTTGTTGGGGTCGTTGGCTGAAAAAACGATCCAAAGAAAAAAGACAGGCTATGCTTTATTCATAGCTTGTCTTTTTGTGCAAATGCTTCGGTACGCCTTACAGCAGCGTAATTCCTGCTTCCCGGCAGATGCGATAGGTATCCTGATCCCAGATAGAGCTCTGAACCTCGCCGATGTGGGCCTTGCCCAGAATCAGCATGCACAGGCGGCTCTGGCCGATACCACCGCCGATGGTCAGGGGCAATTCACCGTCCAGAAGCATGCGGTGGAACAAAAGCCCTCTGCGGTCATCACAGCCGGACGCAGTCAACTGGCGATCCATGGTTTCGCTGTCCACACGGATGCCCATGGAGCTGATTTCAATGGCTGCGTCCATCAGGGGATTGTACAGCAGCAGGTCGCCATTGAGGCTCCAGTCATCGTAGTCAGGGGCTCTGCCGTCGTGAGGCTGACCGTTGGACAGCTTGTCGCCGATGCCGATGATAAAGGTCACAGGATGCTCACGGACAAAGAGATTTTCCCGTTCCTTGGCGGTTTTGTCCGGGTACATGTCCAGAAGTTCCTGGGAGGTGATGAAGGTAACCTCAGGGTTGATCTGGGTGCGCAGCTTGGGGTAGCGGCCGTTGACGATGAGGGAGGCATCACTGATGCAACGGGCAATATCCCGAACCGCATCCTTCAGAGTGGCCAGATTTCGGGTTTCACGGGTAATCACTCTTTCCCAGTCCCACTGGTCAACGTAGATGGAGTGCAGGTTGTCCAGCTCCTCATCCCGACGGATGGCGTTCATGTCAGTGTATATGCCCTTGCCCGGGTGAACATCGTAGCGGTAAAGGGCCATGCGCTTCCATTTTGCCAGGGAGTGAACTACCTGGGCTTCCTTGCCCGCAGCAGGAATATCAAAGCTGACAGGCCGCTCCACACCGTTCAGGTCATCGTTGAGACCGCTGGATTTTTCTACAAAAAGGGGAGCGGAAACGCGTTTCAGGTTCAGCGCCATGGCCAGATGATCCTGAAAAGTGCGCTTGATAAGGCTGATGGCAGCCTGTGTTTCATAAAGGCTCAGCTTGGGCTCGTAGCCCGCAGGGATGAAGGTCTTGCTCATGTTAACCCCTTCTTTCCAAAAAGCATTACCCGTGTATCATAGCACGTTTTTGGCAGTTTGTCATACCAAAGGCTGTACTGCCTTTGTTTTTGACCCGGGCAGTACGGCTTGGATTACAGCTGGATGCACTGGCCGGGCTTGATTTCGTAGTCCTTGCCATCGGCCCAGAAGAATACAGAAATGGCAAAGGGATTTTCGATGAGACCGCCGTCGCAGCTCAGACGCAGGCCTTCGTAAGCCTTGATGTAGTCGTAGAGCTCGATGTTGGTGGCATACCACACGTTATCGTGGTTTGCCAGCTTCTTTGCCTGCTCTTCAAAACGATCCCAGTTGTTGAACTGCTCAAATTCGTAGGCATGGCCCCAAACATAGAAAAACAGAGGACGGGCCCATACTTTGGTTTCAAGGAATTTGTCCACCAATTCGGGGAACTTTTCATCATCGTGATGGCAACATGGGTTCAGTCTGAGCCAGTCCTGAGGCACCTCGAAATTGTGGGTGGAATGCACTGTGCGGAAGTAAGCCACACCGGAGGCACGCAGGGCTTCTACCAGCTGGTCACTGTGGGTGCCGAAGGGATAAGCGCCGCCACGCACCACGCCGCCAAACTGTTTTTCCAGCAGGGCACGGTCTTCGATGATTTCGTATACCTGACGGTTGGCCGGCATGCTGTCCATAAAGCCGTGAATGCAGCCGTGGAAGCCGATTTCATGTCCGGAACCGATATAGACTTTCTGAGCCTGGTTAAGGGTCATGCGGCGGTGGATCTGCCCTTGGGGCCAAGTTTGTCCATCGGGGGCAAACAACTTGCTGGAAAGGTTGAAAGTACCTTTGAGTCCGTTTTCATTCAGAATTTCAATAAGCCGGATATCCTGCTCCACGCCGTCATCATAGCTGAAGGTGAGGGCACGGTCTTTGCCGCCGGGGTAACGCATGTAAATCTGAGGATACATAAATCTAACCTCCTGAGCGGCCGTGGCCGCAGTATGTTTGGCTTATTATAGCACAATTTCTTCCGGGTGAAAAATAATTTCTGCCTTCATAAGAAAAAAGCTGCCTTTTTCCTGTATTTGAATTGCCTATTCCTGGGGTTATCCTGTATAATAAGGGATAATTACGCCGCAATGCGGCACAAAAGGAGGCGCACCCGCATGTCCGACACTGTGAAGCAGATTGCCATGAGGATTCTGGATTTACGAGAAATCTCGGACTACACCGTCGAAGAAATGGCAAAGGCTTTGAACGTTCCCGTGGAGGAATACCGCAAATATGAAAGCGGCGAAGCGGATATGCCCATCAGCTTTCTGGTTAAGGTTGGAGAACTTTTCAATGTTGATATGATGGAGCTGCTCACTGGCGAGGCTCCCCGGCTCAGCGTGCTCAGCGTGACCCGCAAGGGCAAGGGCACGGAGATCGATTGCCACGACCAGTATGTGTATCGCAATCTGGCCTACAATTTTGATAACCGCCAGATTGAGCCCATGTATGTTACCATCCAGCCCGACGAAAACAAGAACCTTGCCACCAACAGCCACGACGGTCAGGAGTTCGACTACATCCTTTCCGGCCAGCTGCGTCTTGTGGTGGGCAAGCATGACATTATTCTCAACCCCGGCGACAGTGTGTACTACGATTCCCGGGCACCCCATGCCATGCAGGCCATCGGCGATGAACCTGTTCATTTCCTTGCCATCGTCATCCCCTAAAGCTGAAGGACGGCCCTTGTATGCCGTTTGAATCGAAGGAGTTTGGTATTTTATGCTGGCGGATAGATATATCCGGACCGACCTGACCTCTCAGGAGGATTTTGAGAAAAACTTTACACTGAATGTGCCTGAGCACTTTCATTTTGCCTACGATATTGTGGATGAATATGCCCGGATCTCTCCGGACAAGCCTGCGCTGATCTGGTGCGGCCTCACCGGCGAGGAGCGCCGCTTTTCCTTTGGCGATATTTCCCGCCTCAGCGATCAGGCAGCCAATGTCTTTTATAATGCGGGCCTGCGCAAGGGCGATCCCGTGGTGATCATGCTCAAGCGCCGCTGGCAGTACTGGGTAGTGGCTGTGGGCCTGCTGAAGGTGGGCTGCGTACTGATTCCTGCCACTGCACAGCTGCAGAAGAAGGATATTGCCTACCGTATTCAGGCTTCTTCTGCCAAAGCAGTGATCTGCGTGGAAGAACCGGATGTGCAAAGGCATGTGCTCCGTGCCGCCGAAGAATGCGACACCCTTGATAACATCTGGACGCTGGGCGACTGCGAAGGTATGCGCAACTTCGATCAGGAATTGGCAGAGGCTTCCACCCATTGGGAAAAGCCCGCTGTACTTCCTGAAAACGATGATATCATGCTGATGTACTTCACCAGCGGCACCACCGGCATGCCCAAGATGGCTGCCCACAGCTGGACTTATCCCATCGCCCAGACCGTCACTGCCTATTACTGGCATAACGTGGGGGACGATGATATCCACATCGCCGTGGCGGATACTGGCTGGGCCAAGGCTGGCTGGGGTAAGCTGTATGGCCAGTGGATCTGCGGTGCAACGTTGTTTGTGTATGATTTTGACCGCTTCATCGCTGCGGATCTTCTCAGAATGCTGGAAAAGTACAGGGTCACTGCCTTCTGTGCGCCGCCTACGGTGTACCGCTTCATGATCAAGGAAGACATGAGTCAGTATGACCTCAGTGCTCTGCGCTGGGCCAACTGCGCAGGCGAGCCCCTGAACCCCGAAGTGTACGACCGTTTCCTGGAATATACCGGCATTAAGATCCACGAAGGTTTCGGCCAGAGTGAAACCACGCCTTTGCTGATGACCAGCAAGTGGATGGAGCCCAAGACCGGATCTACGGGCCGTCCCTCTCCTGCTTACAACATCGCCCTTGTGGATGAAAATGGCCGGGATGTGGAAGACGGCGAGGAAGGCGAGATCGTCATCAGGCTGGACAAGGGTCATCCCGCAGGATTGTTCCTTGGCTATCATCGCAATCAGGAACAGACCGACGCCGTGTTCTATGATGGCCTCTATCACACCGGCGACATGGCCTGGCGTGATATTGACGGTTACTTTAATTTCATTGGTCGCAGCGACGACGTGATCAAGTCCAGCGGCTACCGCATCGGCCCCTTTGAGGTGGAAAGCGCCCTGATGACCCATCCCGCAGTGCTGGAATGTGCTATTACCGCCGTGCCTCACCCGGACCGTGGGCAGGTGGTCAAGGCCACCATCGTGCTCACCAAGGGCTACATTCCCAGTGATGAACTGAAGAAAGAGCTTCAGCAGCATGTCAAGAAGGTGACGGCTCCCTACAAATATCCCCGTATTGTGGAGTTCGTTACCGAATTGCCCAAAACCGTCAGCGGCAAGATTCAGCGTAAACTGATTCGTAAGCAGGATACTACGCCGGAGACCAACGTGCAGTATCTGGAAGACCGCAAGGAACTGCCCGCCGACCAGCTGCGCCGCCTGTTCCTGCGTTCTGGCTGGTCCGACGGCAAGGAAACCGCTCAGCAGAAGGAAAACTTCCATCTGCCCTTCCTGCGTTCCACTTTTGTGGTTACCGCCTGGGTGGGTGAACAGCTGGTGGGCGCAGCCCGTGTGCTCAGTGACGAGACCGTTCAGTCTGCTTTGTACGATCTGGTTGTTGATCCTGAATTCCAGAATGCAGGCATCGGCAAGGAAATCGTCCGCCGCTGCGCCGAACGTTTCCCTGGCACTCAGTGGCTGGTGCAGGTCACCAAGGATTCCTTCCGTCGTTTTGACAAACTGGAAATGACAGGAAAGAACGTTGGCGAGGCTGTGAAGGGATAACGCTTTTTCCATCCAACAGAAGAGAAACTACAACAAAGAAGCGCAGAAAAAATGCGCTTCTTTTGTTTCCTAATCTTATCAGAAGAAAAGAACGCCCCCGGCAGGGCAGCCGGAGGCAAAAGAGAAAACTTGAGAAATTACATCAGGCTGCGATACAGTGCAGCGATCTCCTCCACGGAGGTATCACGGGGGTTGCCGGGGCGGCAGGCATCAGCAAAGGCAGATTCAGCCAGGAACTGAACATCCTCGTCCTTAACGATTTCCTTCAGGTCGGCAGGAATGCCAACGTCGGCAGCCAGCTGCTTCACAGCTTCCACGGCAGCCTTGCGGTATTCATCCTGAGACATGGTCTCGGTGCCGGTTACGCCCATGGCCTTGGCAATATCACGATACTTTTCGCCAGTGCAGGGGGCATTGTATTCCATGATGGTGGGCAGGATGATGGCGTTGGCTACGCCGTGGGGGGTATCGTACAGAGCGCCCAGACCGTGCGCCATGGAATGGACGATGCCAAGGCCCACGTTGCTGAAGCCCATGCCGGCCACATACTGTGCCAGGGCCATGCCTTCACGGCCTTCGGGAGTATTTTCCACAGCGCCGCGCAGGTGCTTGGAAATCAGCTCAATGGCATGCAGGTGGAACATGTCGGTCATATCCCAGGCAGCCTTGGTGATATAGCCTTCGATGGCGTGGGTCAGAGCGTCCATACCGGTGGCGGCGGTGAGGCTCTTGGGCATGGTGGACATCATGTCGGGATCGATGACTGCAATTTCGGGGATGTCGTTGGTGTCCACGCAGACAAACTTGCGCTTTTTTTCAACGTCGGTGATAACATAGTTGATGGTCACTTCTGCGGCGGTGCCGGCAGTGGTGGGTACGGCAATGGTGAACACAGCATGGTTCTTGGTGGGGGCAACGCCTTCCAGCGAGCGCACATCAGCGTATTCGGGGTTGTTGACAATAATGCCGATGCCCTTGGCGGTATCCATGGAGGAGCCACCGCCGATGGTCACGATGCAGTCAGCGCCGGAGGCTTTGTAGGCTTCCACGCCAGCCTGTACGTTTTCGATGGTGGGGTTGGGCTTGATATCGCTGAAGATCTCATAGGCAAAGTTTTCTGCATCCAGCAGAGCGGTCACCTTGCCGGTAACGCCAAACTTGATCAGATCGGGGTCGGAGCAAATCAGGGCCTTCTGATAGCCACGGGTTTTGAGAATGCCGGGAATCTCGGCAATAGCGCCCTTGCCGTGGTAGGAGATGGTGTTGAGAACAATGCGGTTGGCCATGGGGGATTCCTCCTTGATATTGTTAATTTTTTATCAATTAGGGGCGTAAAAACAAAGGCGAGTATTCCTTTGTTTTGTATTTAGTCTATCCTAAAATAAAAGGATTGTCAAGGCGTTACTCATGGGACGAACTCTTTTCACCTGCGGCAAAAAATGATATACTTCAAGTCATATCACACATCATCCCAATGTAAAGAAGGTTGATTTCACCCTTTTTGCCATGCATGGTTTCAATTGCTTTGCGTTGGTTGATACTTAACTTGTACCCATTCAGATTATTAAGGAGGAACTGCCGATGCTTCCCGAGAAAACCAAAGCCCCGGATTTTGAACTCCTCAACCAAAACGGGGATACCGTACGTCTTTCTGATTTTGCCGGAAAGAAAGTGGTTCTGTATTTTTATCCCAGAGACAATACTCCAGGCTGTACCCGTCAGGCCTGTGCTTTTGCAGGCGCCTATGCCGGGTTTCGTGAAGAGAATGTGGTGGTCATAGGTATCAGCAAGGATTCCGCCGCTTCCCACGCCAAATTTGCGCAAAAGCATCAGTTGCCTTTTCTCCTCCTATCCGATCCGGAACTGCAGGCTATTCAGGCCTATGACGTTTGGGTGGAAAAGAAACTGTACGGCAAGGTGAGCATGGGCGTAAACCGCACCACATACATCATTGATGAACAGGGCATCATCGAAAAAGTCATGCCCAAAGTAAAACCGGATACCAATGCTGAGGAAGTGCTGGCGTATCTTGCTTCCAATTAAATCAGCGGAAAGAAAACAACTGCCACGGTCCAATACAGATCGTGGCAGTTGGTATTTTTTGTCTGAAATTTACTTTCCGCTCAGCTGTTCATGAATGGCTGCAGCTGCTTTCTTGCCTGCGCCCATGGCGAGGATAACCGTCGCTGCACCGGTAACTGCATCGCCGCCGGCATAGACGTTGTCACGGCTGGTAAGGCCGCTTTCGTCACGCACCACGAGGCAGCCATGGCGGTTGGCTTCCAGACCGGGGGTGGTGGAGCGGATGAGGGGATTGGGGCTGGTGCCGATGGACATGATCATGACCTCTGCATCCAGCACAAACTCGCTGTTTTCCTTCACCACAGGGCGGCGGCGTCCGCTTTCATCCGGTTCGCCAAGCTCCATCTCCACGCACTTGAGGCCGGAAACAAAGCCGTTTTCATCGCCCAGCACTTCGATGGGGTTGCACAGAGTTTTGAAAATGATGCCTTCCTCGATGGCATGCTCCACTTCTTCATGACGGGCGGGCAGCTCCTGCATGCCACGGCGGTACACGATGTATACCTCTTCGGCACCCATGCGCTTGGCGCAGCGGGCTGCGTCCATGGCAACGTTGCCGCCGCCCACCACAGCCACCTTGCTGGCCCGGAGGATGGGGGTGGAGCTGCCTTCCTGATAGGCTTTCATCAGGTTGATACGGGTCAGGTATTCGTTGGCGCTGTACACGCCCTTCAGGCTTTCGCCGGGGATACCCATGAAACGGGGCAGGCCTGCGCCGCTGCCGATGAACATGGCTTCATAGCCCATTTCAAACAGTTCGTCTACGGTCAGGGTCTTGCCGATAACGGTATTGCACTGGATATCCACACCCAGAGCCTTCAGGCCTTCGATTTCGTGGTTTACAATGGCCTTGGGCAGACGGAACTCAGGAATGCCGTAGCTCAGAACGCCGCCGGCCACATGCAGGGCTTCATAGATGGTCACTTCGTAGCCCAGCTTGGCAAGGTCGCCTGCACAGGTAAGGCCGCTGGGGCCTGCGCCGATAACAGCAACCTTATGTCCGTTGGAGGCAGGTTTTACGGGCTTCTGGGTGGAATGCTCCCGGTGCCAGTCAGCCACAAAGCGTTCCAGACGGCCGATACCGACGCTTTCGCCCTTGATGGCACGGATGCACTTGCCCTCGCACTGGTTTTCCTGGGGGCATACACGACCGCAGACTGCGGGCAGGGAAGTGGACTGGTTCAGAATCTCGTAAGCGCCTTCCATGTCCTCATTGGCGACCCGCTCGATAAAGGCAGGAATATTCACAGCCACGGGGCACTGGCTGACGCAGGGCTTGTTTTTGCAGTTGAGGCAGCGCTTTGCCTCGCTTACTGCCATATCGTAGGTGTAGCCCAGAGCTACCTCATCAAAGTTTTTGTTGCGTACATTGGGCTCCTGACTGGGCATGGGGGTTTTGATAGGGCTCATATCCGCCATGGGTCAGACCTCCTTTTTGTAGAGATTGCATGCCTTTTCACGGGCGTGGTTCTCAAAATCACGATATACGGAGCCACGGGCTATGGCTTCGTCAAAATCCACCAGATGGCCGTCAAAATCGGGACCGTCCACGCAGGCAAATTTGGTTTCACCGCCAACGGTGAGCCGGCAGCCGCCGCACATGCCGGTACCATCGATCATGATGGGGTTCATGCTGACGATGGTGGGAATATCATACTTCTTGGTAACCTGGCAAACAAATTTCATCATGATCAGCGGGCCGATGGCGATAACACGGTCATACTGATTTCCTGCGTTGATGAGTGCTTCCAGTGCGTTTGTCACAAGGCCCTTTTCGCCATGGCTGCCATCGTCGGTCATCATTTTCATTTCGCTGCTGACGCTGCGGAAATCGTCCTCCAGGATGACCAGATCCTTGTTGCGGAAGCCCACCACACTGTGCACCTCGCAGCCCAGCTGATGCAGCTTTTTTGCCACGGGGTAAGCAATGGCGCAGCCCACGCCGCCGCCAACGATACACACCTTTTTCAGGCCTTCGGTT
This sequence comes from Clostridiales bacterium, assembly GCA_015056145.1. Classification (GTDB taxonomy): domain Bacteria; phylum Bacillota; class Clostridia; order Christensenellales; family Aristaeellaceae; genus Limiplasma. The sequence goes on along the minus strand of SVGY01000001.1, from coordinate 92,212 downwards.
TCCGTGGGGGTGCCCAGGGGGCCCACCAGGTCGGAGAGACAGTCGCCCTGGTTGAGGCTGTTAAGCTCCATGGTGCCTGCACCAACAATCTGGTAGATCAGCGTAATGGTACCCTCGGCAGGGTTTTCATCGGCGATAGTCAGGGGAATACGCTCACTTTTATCGGTAGCACGGAGGATGACGAACTGGCCGGGCTGGGCTTTTTTTGCAATCAGCGGGGCGTTCAGCACGATTTTCACCACCGTGGGATTGAGCGGGGTTTTCTGAATGATTTCAAACATCGGGGTCTGCTCCTTTCAAGAGACGGTGTCATTTGCAGTCTTCAGCAAAAACGCCGGCGCATGAATACTAAAAAACATTGGAATTGTAACATTTGATTGCCTGTATGTAAAGGTTTTCTTTTGTTTTTACAGGAAAGACACAGAGAATTCATCTGTTTTTCTTGCATCTTTTCTTAAAGAATGCAATAATAAAGAAGCTGAATTTTTTTCCAGTAATGAGAACCGGAAGGTGAAACGATTGGATATTCAATGGTATCCCGGACATATGGCGAAAGCCAAGAGACTTTTGCAGAGCCAGCTTTCCAAAGTGGATCTGGTTATTGAGCTGTGCGACGCACGGCTTCCCCTTTCCAGCCGCAATCCTGCGCTCAATGCCATGGTAAGCCACAAGCGCCGCATCCTGCTTCTTTGCAAGGCCGACCTTGCAGAAAACGGCAAAACCCAGGCCTGGCTTTCTTATTTCAAAAAACAGGGCATTGACTGCATGGCGTATGATGCAACGCCCGGAAAAACCAAACAGGCCCGTGCATTTATCGAACAGGCTGCGAGGGCTGTTATTGAGCGTGGCGAACGCCGGGGCATGAATAAGGTCATCCGTGCCATGGTCATCGGCGTGCCCAACGTGGGCAAGAGCACGTTCATCAACCGTCTCTACGGCGGCAGCGTTGCCGAAACCGGAGACCGTCCCGGTGTGACCAAGTCCAACCGTTGGGTGAAGGTTTCCAGTTTCCTGGAAGTGCTGGATACTCCCGGTATGCTCTGGCCCAAACTGAACGATCAGCTGGCAGCCACCCGGCTTGCCTATATCGGTACCATTCGTGATGCTGTGTACAATCAGGAAGAGCTGTGCGTGAGTCTGCTTCAGGATTTGCTCAGACTGCGCCGTGAGGAGACCATTCAGCGCTACAAGATCAAAAATCCCGATGCCGAAGGTTATGCTCTTTTGGAGGAAGTATGCAGGGGCCGTGGTTTCCTGATGAAGGGCGGCGTTCTGGATACGGAACGGGGATGCTCGGTGGTGCTGGACGAATTCCGTGCCGGCAAGGTGGGCAAGCTCACTCTGGAGGAAGTAAACGACCAGCCCAAGCCCCAGGCAACTACTCAAGAGACGGCAGGAGATGGCGAGAATGACTAAACCTTCTCAGAAGAGAATGGAGCACCATCTGGAAATGGTGGCCTACGACAGGCAATACAGCAGCTTCGGCGTCTCCCTGGCCGGTATGGACGAGGTAGGCCGGGGGCCTCTTTGTGGCAATGTGGTCACCGCTTGCGTGATCATGCCCGCAGAACCTCTGTTTCCGTGGATTGACGATAGCAAGAAGCTCAGCGCAGCCCGCCGGGAAGCGGTCTATGAAGAGATCTTTGAGCATGCGATCTATATCGGTATCGGCGAAGCTTCCCCCGAGGAGATCGACAGCATGAACATCCTCAACGCCACAAAGCTGGCGATGGAGAGAGCCGCCACGAATGCGCCTGCGTCCCTTTGTATCGTGGATGCGGTGCGGGATTTGCATCTGCCGTTTCCCATTTCGCCTATCATCAAGGGAGACAGCACCAGCTACAATGTAGCCGCTGCCAGCATCGTGGCCAAAGTGACCCGGGACCGGGAAATGGCCGAGATGGCAAAACTGTACCCGGAATACGGCTTCGAGCGCAATATGGGCTATGGCACCGCAGAGCATATCAAGGCCTTGCGTACCTACGGCCCCACGCCCTGGCACCGTCGCAGTTTTATTTCCAACTTTGTGGAGGAAAGCAATAAATGAAAAAACGTTTTCTGCTTTTTCTGCTGACTGTTTTTCTGTTGCTGACGCCGCTGTGTGCCCTTGGACAGGAGTGGGGCCTGGTAGAAAACGGCGGCTTTGAAGACCTGGATGAATATCATGATCCGGAGTCCTGGTATGAAAGCACCTATCATGACGAACCGGGCTATTCCCGGCTCAGAATTACTGATGAAAAAGCCCACAGCGGCAGCTATTGTGCCATGGTGGAAAACGCCAGCCTGAATGATGCCCGCTACATCACCACCGCAGCAGTGAAGCCCAACCGGTATTACCGCCTGTCGGGATATGTGCTGGTGGAAGCCATGGGGGAGGAAGGCAGGGGTGCCAACTTCGGCCTGGAAGATATCGCTTCTTCCAGCGTGGGCCTTTATGATGCCAACGGTGAATGGGAGTACCTGGAATGGTACGGCAAAACCGGCCCCAGCCAGAAGACCCTCACCTTTGGCGTGCGGGTGGGCGGCTTTGGCGGCGAAAGCATCGGCTGTGCCTACTTTGACGATATCTGCCTTGAAGAGGTGGAGGATATCCCCTCGGATGTAACGCCTGCGCTTTGGTACAGGGTGGCTAAAGAAAATGCATCCGATAATGCAGACGATGAAAAGGAAGAAAAATACACATTCCTGTTTGTAGTGACGGCGCTGGCTTTTGCTGCCGGAGTGCTGTTTCTTTCCCGCAGAATCAAAAAAGACAAATTCGATTTTGTCTGGCCTACTTTTATCCTCATTGCCCTGGCAGGCGTTTTCGTCCGTCTTTATCTGGCCATAAAAGTACCCGGGTACGATGTGGATATCGGCTGTTTCAAAGCCTGGGCCTACCGCATGGCTGAGGTTGGACCCCGTGGCTTCTATGCAGATGGTTATTTCTGCGATTATCCTCCGGGGTATATGCTCCTCCTTTGGCCTGTGGGCCTGCTGTTCAAGGCTGTGGGTGGCTTTGCCGCAGCCCAGTCCAGCATACTTCTTACGGTGAAACTGCTTCCCATACTTTGTGATATGGCTGCAGTTCTTTTCCTGTTCGTTGTGGCAAAAAAGCGCCTTGGCGAAGTACCCGCTCTTGTAGTATCTCTGGTGTATGTGCTCAGCCCGTCAGTGCTTGTTACCGGGGCAGCCTGGGGACAGGCGGACAGTGTGCTTACCTTTGTGATGCTTCTGTGCGTCCTGTTTGCTGTAGATAAAAAATGGATTGCAGCACTTCCTCTTTATGTGCTTGCCGTGCTGGTGAAACCGCAGGCGCTGCTGTTTGGCCCGGTGCTGTTGATCTGGCTGGTGTTCCAACTGCTCCCCAAAGAAAACCGTCAGAAAAACAGCATCCGTTCTCTGCTTATAGGCATTGCCCTGTGCTTTGCGGTGGCTGCGGTGATCGTGCTGCCCTTTGTGCCCAGAAATCAGAATCCCCTCAGCTGGATCCTTAATCTGTATAAAGAGACCCTTATTTCTTACCCTTACGCCACGCTGAATACGGCCAATCTGTACTATCTTCTGGGCGAAAACTGGCATAAGCTGGAAACTTTGATTCCCGTATGGCTACCCATTGCAACGCTGATTCTTTCTGCTGGCCTGTGCGCTGCCATATATGTCCGCAAGAATATTTTTGCAGGTGAAAAACTGTCTGTAAAGAGCAAGTATACACAGATGATGGCGCTTCTGGCGGTTTTCTGCCTGTTCCAGATCGGGCTGCTGATCGACGGCGCAACCTATTCCCTCTATGGCTACGGCATGATGGCTTTGGTATACCTGTTTGTGTTGATCTGCCTGCTTCACGATAAGGATGCAAAACAGCTTCCCTTCTATCTTGCGCTGCTGTTGATGGGACTGTATCTGTTGGTCGTCAAAATCCACGAGCGCTATCTTTATCCTGGCCTTGCGCTGCTCCTACTGGGCTACATCTTTACCGGCGATAAGAGAATGCTGCGGCTGTTTGCAGGTTTCAGCGCAACCACCTTTGTAAATATCGCCATCATTCTGGAAAACTCCATCCGCTTCGGTTCGAGCATGGGTCATTTGAACAACGATACCATCGAGGTCAACATGATCCTTTGCGTGCTCAATCTGCTTCTGCTGGGCTATGGCGTATACATTGCGCTGGTTCCTCCCAAGAAGGAGAAAGTGTCCGAGGACGGCGACGGTAAGAAACTATCCGCTGCGAATGTTCCCAAGGGATACCGGGATATGCTTATCAGCCCCGGTGACGCCCGGCTGCACCTGAGCTGGAAGGATTACCTTATTATGGGAGCAGTCTCCCTTGTGTACGGCGTGCTGGCCTTTGCCAATCTTGGCAGCACGCTTGCGCCTGAGCACGGGTGGATTTCCTCCTCCCCGGAAGAAACTGTTGTGTTTGAACTGGAAGAGGATTCAGATTTCTATTTTATGTACTACTGCGGTGTAAGCAAGTACAGCTTTTCCGTCAGCGTCAGTGAAGATGGCGAAAATTGGTCCGAGCCCTATCCCTGCGAAATGCGGGAAGGCCTCTGCTACCGGTGGAACTACGCCGTCCACTCCACCACCGACGGTGCCGGAAAGGTGACTTACAGCGACAGTTCGCCCCTTGGCCGTTTGACCCTCAATGGCAAGTATTTGCGCATCAATGCGGAAGCTTCCGGGCTCAATATGTTTGAGGTTGCTTTCCGGAACACGGAGGGCGAGCTTATTCCTGCCAGGATCATTGCTCATGAAAACGCCAACCCGGATATCCTGGATGTATACACCCCTCCGGACGCCCTGCTGGACGAACAGAACACCTGCGTAGGCGAGCCCGGATGGTATACAGGAACCTATTTTGACGAGATCTACCATGCCCGCACGGCCTATGAACATCTCCACGGACAGCGTCCCTACGAAACCACACATCCTCCCCTGGGCAAGCTGTTGATGGCCGCAGGTATCGCTATCTTTGGCATGAATCCCTTTGGCTGGCGGTTTGCAGGTACTCTGGTGGGCGTGTTGATGCTGCCGGCCCTCTACCTGCTGGCCAAACAGATCTTCCACCGCCGGGACCTGGCTGTGCTTTCCATGGGGGCCTTCGCCCTGGATCTGATGCACTATACCCAGACCCGTATCGCTACCATCGATTCTTTTCCGGTGTTCTTCATTTTGCTGAGCTATATTTTCATGGTTCGTTATATGCAGACGGATGTGTTCCGCCTGGAAGAGGGAGAAGAAGGCAAACTGTTTACCAGGGCTTTCATTAAGAGCCTGATTCCTTTGCTCCTCAGCGGCATAGCCATGGGTCTGTCCATTGCCAGCAAGTGGATCGGAATGTACTCTGCGGTGGGCCTGGCGATCCTCTTCTTTGTGACCGTTATCCGGCAGTACAGAGCGGCAGATAAGAGTGCCCTTATTTCCGGCAAGGAAATCGGTCCCAAGGAAAGAAAACGCCTGAATGCCGCAGGAGCTTTCACCTTCAAGCGCATTGTGATCACCTGCGGGTTCTGCGTGGTGTTCTTTATAATGATTCCTGCTGTGATCTACTATCTGAGCTATATTCCGTACCTTTCTCCCACGGGCAAAGTTTCCCTTCAGCGTCTCTGGGATACACAGCTCGGCATGTACAATTATCACAGCACGCCGGGCCTGGGTATGGATCATCCTTTCCATGCCACATGGTATCAGTGGCCTTTCCTATCCAAACCCATGTGGTTTGCCCAGGACAAGTTCGAGCCTGAAGGCATGGCCTCTACCATTATGTGTTTCGGAAATCCCTGGGTTTTCTACATCGGCGCAGTGTGCATGGTGGCCGTCATCCTTTGCTGGGTGCTGAAATACTTGTGTACTGGCAAGGGAGAACTTGCCCTTCGCAAGGGCGACGGAAACCTTACCCTCCTCGTGCTGGTGATAGCCTTTGCTGCCCAGTACCTGCCCTGGGTACTGGTGCCCCGAGGCACTTACATGTACCATTACTTTGCCAGTGTTCCCTTCATCATTCTGGCTACCGCATGGTGCGTCAGTCTGATTCCCGAACGGATGAAGTATCTGCGCTGGCTGGTCATCGGCCTGTATCTTGCCGGGGCTCTGGCATTCTTCGTAATGTTCTTCCCCTACGCATCGGGCTGGCTGACCAACAAGGAATGGCTCGATGCCATGAAGTGGTTTTCTCCCAGACTGTACTACTGATGGAAGGCGGGCAGAACTATGCTTGCAAAGACCTATACCTGCGGCCTTAACGGCGTGAACGGCTTCCCCGTGGAGGCGGAAGCCTATATTTCCGGCGGTATGGTGGCTTTTGATATCGTAGGTCTGCCCAGCGCTGCGGTGAAGGAAAGCCGGGATCGTGTCCGGGCAGCTATTGCCGTAAGCGGCTTTGATTTTCCTCTGGGCAGGGTGACGGTAAACCTTGCCCCGGCGGATATCAAAAAAGAAGGAACCGCCTGCGAGCTTGCCATCGCCATGGCCCTGCTCAGGGCAAAGGAACCCGAAAAACTTTCGGGGCTTGATAAAACGATTTTTCTTGGCGAGCTTACTCTGCAGGGCAGACTGATGCCTGTGAGGGGAGCTCTTGCCATGGCCATTACCGCCGTGGAAAACGGCTTTGAGAATCTGATTTTGCCCAGGCAGAACGCCATGGAAGTTGCTTGTATTGATGGGCTGAACATCTACCCTGCTACCTCTTTGGAGGAAGTATACCGCCATGTTTCCGGGCAGGAACCCCTTGCACGGCAGGAAACCCTTTCCTTTGAGGAAATTGAAAGAAATGCGCCCTCTACAGCAGGAGACCTGAAATATGTAAAGGGTCAGCCCGTAGCACGCCGTGCGCTGGAAATAGCCGCTGCGGGCGGGCATAACCTGCTGATGGTAGGCATACCCGGCAGCGGAAAGACCATGCTGGCACGCTGCCTGCCGGGCATCATGCCGCCGCTCACCTATGAAGAAGCGTTGGAAACCACGCTCATCCATTCCGCAGCAGGGGAACTGGAGGAAAACGGCGGTCTTATGACCAGCCGCCCATTCCGTTCGCCTCATCATAACACGTCCATGCCTGCCCTCATCGGCGGAGGCAACCGTGCCAAGCCCGGAGAGGTATCTCTTGCCCATAACGGCGTACTGTTTCTGGACGAATTGCCGGAGTTTCCGCATATTGTGCTGGAAGCCCTGCGCCAGCCGCTGGAGGATGGATATGTGACCATTACCCGGGTCAATGGGCAAAATCGCTATCTGAGCCGCTGCATGCTTATTGCAGGTATGAATCCCTGCCCCTGCGGATATTATGGAAGCAAGCACAAGCAGTGTACCTGTTCCACCGGCGAAATGAAAAGGTATCTGAGCCGTATCAGCGGCCCGCTTCTTGACCGTATCGACCTGCAGGTGGAGATGGACGCTGTTTCCGTGGAGGAAATTGAAACCGCAAAGGAGCAGGAGGACAGCGCCACCGTACGCCAGAGGGTGTTGAACGCCCGCAGAATGCAGCAGCAGCGCTACGAAGGTACGGGCGTGTTCTGCAACGCCCAGTTGAGCCAGCGGGATGCAGAGCGCTTCTGCATTATGACCCCCGAAGCAAAGAAGATCCTTTTGCAGGCGGTGAACCGCTACGCCATCAGTATGCGCACATACGGGCGTATTCGCAAGGTGGCCAGAACCATAGCCGATCTGGCAGGCCACGAGCTAATCGAAGCTTCCGACGTGGCGCAGGCCATTCAGTTCCGCAATCTGGACGGGCAATATTGGAAGTGATTTTTTCAAATAGCAATGGAAGGGCGGGAGATACTTGAGAAACCTCAATGACGATCAGCGGGCGCTTGTGTGGCTTTCTGCTGCGGAGATCACCTCTCAGCGGGTCCACCGCCTTTCGGAGGAATACGGCAGTCCTGCCGCTGTACGGGAAGCTTTCACTTCCGAAAACGGGCCCGTGTTTCATGAATCTTCGGGCAAAGTGCTGAAAAAGCTTTTTGCCAAGGATGCTCTGGATGAATTGCTTGAACGCCTTGAGAAAAGCCACGTTCATCTGCTTTTTGAGAACGATGACGATTACCCCGTCATGCTCCGCACCATTGACGATTTTCCCTACTTGTTGTACTATGCAGGGAGGCTTGAATGCCTCGCTGCGCCTATGGTGGCACTGGTCGGTACCCGAAAAGCCAGTTCCTACGGGCTTGGCATGGCTAAATCCATCGCAAGGGATTTGGCTGCAGAGGGCGTTACGGTAGTCAGCGGTCTGGCTCGGGGCATCGATAGTGCAGCCCACGCGGGAGCGTTGGAGGCAGGTGGCTGCACCCTCGGCGTTTTGGGCTGTGGCATCAATAACCCCTACCCTCCGGAAAATACGCCTTTGCTTCGGCGCATTGCCGGAGGAAAGGGGCTTATCATCAGCGAATATCCTCTGGATGCAGACCCCAGACCCTTTCATTTTCCTTATCGTAACCGGATCATTTCCGGCCTTTCGCAGGCCACGGTATTTGTGGAGGGAGCCATCAAAAGCGGGGGAATGCATACGGTCAATTCAGCCCTCGTACAGGGTCGGGAGGTATTTGCAGTGCCTGGAATGGTGGGTACAAAAGGCTCGGAAGGGCCTCACGCCATCCTCAGGGAAGGGGCAAGGATTGTAACCTCTGCCCGGGATGTGCTGGAAGATTTGGGCCTTATGCAGGATGAAAAACGCAGAAAGGCAGCTACTGTCAAGATTACTGATCCCATGCAACGCAGAATCCTGAAATGCCTGCGCCTTGAGCCCATGACTGTGGAGCAGCTTGCCGAGAACCTGCAAACCGATACTTCCGACGTTCTGGTACAGCTTACTATGATGGAAATCAGCGGCTTCATTACCCGTGAACCCGGCAATCTTTTTCTCGCATCCCGTTGATGCGCAATTGAGGAGGAAATAAAACATTGGCAACTTCAACCCGTACCAAGCTGGTGATTGTGGAATCCCCGGCAAAGGCTAAGACCATCGAAAAGTTTCTGGGCAGGGGCTACAAGGTAGAGGCCTCTCAGGGACATGTGAGGGATTTGCCCAAATCCCAGATCGGCGTGGATCCTGCCAAGGATTTTGAGATGAAGTATATCACCATCCGGGGCAGAGGAGATATCCTTGCCAAGATTAAGAAAGAGGCCAAAAACGCAGGCACTGTCTATCTGGCAACTGACCCTGACCGTGAAGGCGAAGCCATCTCCTGGCACCTGGCCAATGCGCTGGATATCGACACTGCGTCCAAGTGCCGCATCGAGTTCCACGAGATTACCAAAAAGGCGGTCAAGGAAGCCATCGACCACCCCCGTGCCATTGATATGGATCGGGTGGATGCCCAGCAGGCCCGCCGTGCGCTGGACCGTCTTGTGGGCTACAAGATCAGCCCCCTTTTGTGGGCCAAGATTAAGAAAGGCCTTTCTGCAGGCCGTGTGCAGAGCGTTGCTACCCGCCTCGTAGTGGAAAGGGAACGGGAGATCGAGGCCTTTATTCCTGAGGAATACTGGGACGTGACAGCCAAATTTCAGGCGCCTACCCAGAAGGGCAGGAACATCACCTGCGAGGCAAAACTGGTGACCATGGATGGCAAAAAAGCCGTTATCAGCAATGCCACAGAAGCAGAGAAGGCCAAGAAGCGCATTTTGAAGGCCGCCTTCTCTGTGCAGACCTGCAAGGCAGGCGAAAAACAGAAAAAGCCGCAGCCTCCTTTCACTACCTCCAGCCTGCAGCAGGAAGCCAGCCGCAAGCTGAATTATTCCACGGCAAAGACCATGCAAGTGGTGCAGCAGCTCTATGAAGGTATCGACCTTGGCAAGGCGGGTACTGTGGGTCTTGTTACCTACATCCGTACCGACAGCGTCCGTGTGTCCGACGAAGCCGTCGCTTCCGCCCGCAATGTGATTCTCAGCCAGTTTGGCCCGGAATACTGCCCGGAAACGCCCAATCAGTACAAGGGCCGCAAAAATGCCCAGGATGCTCACGAAGCCATCCGCCCCACCTATGCGGAGCATACCCCGGATAATGTGAAGCAGTACCTGAGCAAGGAGCAGTACCAGCTCTACAGGCTCATTTACAATCGTTTCATCGCCAGCCAGATGAAGCCCGCCCTGTTCCAGACCCTCAGCGCTGACCTGGTCGGCGATGATATGGTGCTGCGCTACTACGGCGAACATATGACCTTCCCGGGATACCGCTCTGTATACATTGAGAGCGCAGACGATGAGCAGGAACTGCCGGAGAGCGTTCTCCCCGTTATAAAGGAGGGGGACGGTATACAATTTTCTGCCGTGAATGCCGATCAGCACTTCACTCAGCCCCCGGCCCGTTATACCGAAGCATCCCTGGTGCGCACCCTGGAGGAAAAGGGCATCGGTCGCCCCAGCACCTATGCTCCCACCATCACCACCATTATTTCCCGTGGTTATGTAAGCCGGGAAAAGAAGCGCCTGTTCCCCACGGAGCTTGGCTGCATGGTTACCGATGTGATGCTGGAATACTTTGCCTCCGTGGTGGATGTGGATTTCACCGCCCAGATGGAGGAAAAGCTGGACAGCGTGGAGGAAGGCAGCACCGAATGGCGCAGCATCCTGCGCAATTTCTATCCGCCCTTTGAGGATATGCTGAAGGTCGCCGAAGAGCAGATCGAGAAGATCGAGATCAAGGACGAAGTGAGCGACGTACCCTGCGATAAATGCGGCGCCATGATGGTATACAAGCGGGGTCGCTTCGGCCGCTTCCTGGCATGCCCCAATTTCCCTGAATGCCGCAATGCAAAGCCTATCATCACCTACATCGATGCTCTCTGCCCCAAGTGCGGCTCCAGACTGATGGAGAAAACCAGCAAGAAGAACCGCAAGTTCTTTGGCTGCGAAAAATATCCTGAGTGCGACTTTGTCAGCTGGGAAAAGCCCATCAGCGAAAAGTGCAAAAAGTGCGGCAGCTACATGGTGGAAAAACCCGGCAAGAAGGGCGGCAAGGTTCATCTTTGCGCCAATGAAAGCTGCCGCCATAAAGAAACGGTTGCAGCCAGCGAGAAGGAGACGGACGAATGAGCGTAACGGTTATCGGCGGCGGCCTTGCGGGCTGCGAAGCCGCATGGCAGCTTGCCACCCACGGGGTAGAGGTGGATCTGTACGAAATGAAGCCCCTGAAGAAGTCCCCGGCCCATCATCTGGATACCATGGCCGAGCTGGTCTGCTCCAACAGCCTGCGCAGTGACCGCCTTACCAATGCGGTGGGCCTGTTGAAGGCCGAAATGCGCAAGCTGGATTCCCTCATTATGAAAGTGGCGGACGAGACCGCCGTGCCTGCTGGCGGAGCCCTTGCGGTGGACCGGGACAGCTTCTCCATGAAAATCCACCAGGCCATCCACGGGCATCCCTTTATTACCGTTCATGATGAGGAAGTAACGGAAATCCCCGGGGAGGGCGTAGTGATTGTCGCCACCGGCCCCTTGACCAGCGACGCTCTTTCCGACAGCATCGCCAGGCTGCAAGGCCTTTCCACCCTGCATTTTTATGATGCGGCGGCCCCTATCGTTACCGCTGAAAGCCTGAACATGGACAAGGTTTTCCGCATGTCCCGCTACGACCGGGGCGAGGATTACCTCAACTGTCCCATGGACAAGGACGAGTATTTTGAGTTTGTTCACGCCCTGCAAACCGCCGAAACTGCGGATATTCATGGCTTTGAGGAAAAAGCCGTGTTTGAGGGCTGCATGCCCATCGAAAGCATGGCAAAGCGGGGGGATATGGTTATTGCTTTTGGCCCCTGCAAGCCAGTGGGTCTCAAGGATCCCCGCACGGACCGGGAACCCTTCGCAGTGGTGCAGCTCAGGCAGGATAACGATTCCGCTACGTTATACAACATCGTTGGTTTCCAGACCCGGCTGCGCTTTCCGGAACAGCGCCGGGTTTTCGGCATGATTCCCGGCCTGGAAAATGCGGAATATGCCCGCTACGGTGTAATGCATCGCAATACATTCCTGAACAGCCCCGGCTTTCTGGATGATACCTACAGGGTCATTGGCCAGGAGCGAATTTCCTTTGCCGGGCAGATCACCGGCGTGGAAGGCTATGTGGAAAGTACAGCCAGCGGCCTTTTGGTGGGCTTGAGCACCGCTTACCGCCTGCGTGGCATGGAACCGCCTCATTTCAGCGGCAAAACCGCCATTGGTGCCATGGGGCGTTACATCAGCACGCCCAACAAGCGCTTTCAGCCCATGAACTGCGCCTTTGGACTTATCGACCCGCTGGAGGTAAAGCCCGGTGAAAAGCGCATCCGCAACAAGCAGCAGCGCTACGAAAAAATTGCCGAGCGTGCTCTTGAGGAAATCGATGGTATCGTTCAGGAAATCCATCAGGTGGACTGGTGAATACAGCCTGTTTATGTTATACTGATGACAAGCTAAGGAGGCCGTAAATATGAAACGATTTATTTCCATTGTGTTGCTTTGCGCCCTTGTCCTCAACTGCTGCCTTGTTTCTACGGGCTTTGCAGCAAAGTCCAAAAAGATGGAAGCGGATGTGCCTGTGTGGACGGAGGAAACCGTAACCCAGTACGTTCTTGATTATATCAACGGCGTGGACATGGAGCGTCTGTGGGGCTACTACGACCTGCAGATCCGTCGCTATATGCCCTTTGTGGCCTATTCCAACATGCTTTTGAAGCTGGAATGGATGACTGGCGAGTTTGAAGGACTTGGCAGCTATACCGTCTTTGAAGAGGAAGATACCAAGCTCAAGACCCATGTGATCCATCTTTGCATGGAAAAGCAGGATCTGGATCTGTATTTCACCCATAAAAACCAGGAGGACGACTGGGAAGTTATGGCTCTTCAGTTTGTTCCTGCCGAGGAACAGACTACCACCCAGCAGGTTTCTGTAGGGGAGGAGGAAGCCTCTGAAAACGAGGTCAACTATACCGAAATCAATGTTACCATCGGTACGGAGGAATATCCGCTGAACGGCATTCTCACTTTGCCCAACGGCGCTTCTGCGGAAAACAAGGTTCCTGTGTGCATTCTTGTCCATGATGAAGGCCCTCTGGATATGAACAGCACCATCGGCAATACCGCTCTTTTCAAGGATATTGCCCACATGTTCGGCAACATGGGCGTAGCTACACTGCGCTACGACAAGCGCACTTATACATACGGCGAAACGGCTGAAATGACCGCCTACGAGGAAACCATTCAGGATGCAGCTCTGGCCGGCAAACTGGCCAAGGAACACGAATGCATCGATCCGGAACGGGTAGTGCTGGTTGCTCATGGCTTTGGTGCTCATGTGGCACCCCGCATTGCCTTTGAGGACCGGGATGTTTTCACTGCCATGATCCTTATCGGCGGTTCTCCCATCAATTACGCCGAGCAGTTGCTTTCCCGCACCGATCTTACCGGCATGCCCCAGGAGGAAGCCGAAAACCTGAATTACCTCGTGGGCCGTATCGGCAATATGAACAAGAACAAGGCCAAGGAAGTGGAGCTTTTCGGAAAGAACGGCTATTACTTCTACGAGCTGGAGCAAAGCGATCCCATCAACCTGATCAAGCGCCTGAAGATGGATACCTACATCGTTCAGGGCAGTGACGATCCTGTTATATCCGAAATGGACGGCTGGCGCAAGTATTCTTCCTATTTTGGCGATAAGATTACTTTCATGGAGTTCCATTCCTTCCAGGGCCTCAACCATCTTCTGATGGTGGACGGCGAAGTGGATGAACAGGGCAAGCCTGTGTATCAGAAAGCAGTCCATCTGGACAAAGCAGCCGGACGTACCCTCTGCCAGTGGGTAAGAAAGCTGAATACCAATATTCAATGAGGTGAATAGCATGTCTTTTATGGGAACCACCATCTGCGCCGTGAAGCGTGGAAACCAGATCGCCATTGCCGGCGACGGACAGGTAACCATGGGGGAACACACCATTTTCAAATCTACCGCTCACAAGGTGCGCCGGCTCTATAAGGGGCAGGTCATCGCCGGTTTTGCCGGCTCCGTGGTAGATGCAATCACCCTTTGCGAACGTTTTGAGGAAAAGCTCACCCAATGCGGCGGCAATCTGGAGCGTGCAGCCGTTAATCTCAGCCAGGAATGGCGCAGCGAGCAGGGCGCACGCAAGCTGGAAAGCATGCTTATCATTGCAGACCGCAGCAAACTGCTGATTCTCAGCGGTACCGGCGAGGTTTTTGAACCTGACGGAAATGTGGCTGCTATCGGTTCCGGCGGCAATTTTGCTTTGGCTGCTGCCCGGGCGCTTTGGGAGCACACCGATATGTCCGCTGAGGATATTGCAGTGGAAGCCCTGAAAATTGCTGCTTCCATTTGCGTCTTTACCAATGAGAACATTATTGTGGAAACCGTCGGGGGTGAGGCATAATGAAAGAACTTACGCCCAGAGAGATCGTTCACGAGCTGAACCGTTACATCATCGGCCAGGATGAAGCTAAGCGTGCGGTCGCCATTGCGCTGCGCAACCGCTACCGCCGTTCCAGGCTGGATGATGCCATGCGCAACGAGATCAGCCCCAAAAATATCCTCATGATTGGCCCCACCGGCGTGGGCAAAACCGAGATCGCCCGCCGCCTTGCCAAACTGGTCAACGCCCCCTTTGTGAAAGTGGAAGCGACCAAGTTTACGGAGGTTGGCTATGTGGGCCGGGATGTGGAAAGCATCATCCGGGATCTGATGGAAAACTCCATCCGCCTTGTGCGCAATGAGTTTTCCAAAAAGGTGGAAACCCGTGCCAAGGTTCTGGCAGAAGACCGGCTGGCGAACCTTCTTGTGAATCCTCCCAAAAAGCAGGCCCCCAACCCCTTTGAAATGCTTCTGGGACAGAAGAAAGAACCGGAACCCTCTCAGGAGGAAAAAGAACGTCTCAGCCTTCGCCGGGAAGATGTGCTCAGTAAGCTCCGTAACGGCGAGCTGGAGGAGACGGAGATCGAGGTGGAAGTGGCCGACAGCATGCCTCAGCTGGAAGTTGGCGGCAATTCCATCAACCTTGGCGATATGATGGGCGGCATGATGCCCAAGCGCACCAAAATCCGCCGGGTCAAAGTGAAAGAAGCCCGAAAGATTCTTCTGGAAGAAGAGTCCGACAAGCTGATCGACGAGGACGAACTGAAGGAAGAAGCCATTCGCCGGGCCGAACAGCACGGCATTGTGTTTATTGATGAAATTGACAAGGTGGCCGGTCGTTCCAGCGGCGGTCACGGCCCCGATGTAAGCCGGGAAGGCGTGCAGAGGGATATTCTCCCCATTGTGGAGGGCAGCACCGTCAATACCAAGTACGGCGCAGTGCGCACGGATTATATGCTCTTCATTGCTGCCGGTGCTTTCCATGTGGCCAAAGTTACCGATCTGATTCCTGAACTGCAGGGCCGTTTTCCGGTGCATGTCCAGCTCAAGAGCCTCACCCAGGATGACTTCAAGGCCATTCTTACCCAGCCTGAAAATGCCCTGACCCGTCAGTACGAGGCATTGCTTGCGGTAGATAAGGTGTTCCTGTCCTTTGAGGACAGCGCCATTGACGCTATCGCTCAGGCGGCTTATGTCATGAACGAAACCAAGGAAGATATCGGCGCACGACGCCTCCATGCCGTGTTTGAAAAACTGCTGGAGGATATCAGCTTTAATGCCGGCGGCGACGAAATGCCCAATGTATACTTCAACATCAACGGCGATTATGTGATGGAGCATCTGGGCAAGGATGATGTGATTCAGGATACAAGCCGCTACATCCTGTAAACCGTTGAAATAAGCGAAAGAGGGAACACCTTTGCGTACGAAAATCAATCATGTGCTTTTAACCCCGGGCGTGGATCAGGAGAAGCGTATCCCATTCATTCCTGATGCGGAGATCCATATCGACGGAAACCGTATTGTCTATGCGGGCAAAAGTGGGGAAGCGCCCTCCTTTGAGGCTGACAAAACCATTGACGGTCGTGGAAGGCTTGCCATGCCTGGCCTGTGCAACCTGCATACCCATACCCCCATGACGCTGTTCCGCAGTGTGGGCAGCGATTTGCCGCTGGATCGCTGGCTCAGCGAAGCCATCTGGCCCCTGGAGAAGTTTCTGACCTATGACGCAGTCAGCGCTGCCACTGAGCTTGGCATTCTGGAAATGCTGCGATTTGGCACAACCTCCTTCAACGATATGTACTTCCACATGGACGCCATGGGGGAGGCGGTGGAAAAGAGCGGCATGCGTGCAATGCTGGGTCATGGCGTGGTTGATTTTGATGAAAGCTGCTCCGATCTTTTGCCGGGCATCGCCTTCTGCGAAAAATGGAACGGCGCCGCCAATAATCGAATTCATGTGAACCTTGCCCCTCACAGTGAAGGCGCCACCACCCGAAAGGTGATGGAACGCACGCTGGAGGAGGCCAAGCGGCTCAACGTAGCCATTCATGTGCATGTGTCCGAAACCTCAAAGGACCGTGAGGGCAGCCTTGCCCGCCGTGGCATGAGCCCTGCCAAATATCTGGAAGACCTTGGCATGCTGGAAAAGCCCGTTATCGCCGCTCATTGCGTGTGGATGGATGACGAGGATATCCAGCTGTTTGCCAAGCGGGGCACATTCATTGTGCACAATCCCGTCAGTAACCTGAAGCTGGCCAGCGGTGTTGCCCCCATTGCAAAAATGCTTGCCGCAGGCTGCAAGGTGGCTCTTGGCACCGATGGCGTTGCCAGCAACAACAACCTGAACCTTTGGGAAGAAATCAAGCTGATGCCCATGCTGCAAAAGGGCACCACCCTTGACCCCACTGTGGTATCCCCGGCGCAGGTGCTTCGTGCAGCTACCCTCACCGGCGCAGAAGCCCTTGGATACAGCGATCTGGGCCTTTTGAAGCCCGGCTGGCTGGCGGATATCATTCTGGTGGATATGTACAGCTTGCATACCTGCCCCTGCAACGATCCGGAAAGCGACCTGATCTATGCGGTGCAGGGCAGCGACGTGTCTCTTACCATGGTGGATGGCAAGGTGCTTTACGAGGACGGCGTCTATACCACCCTTGACGCTTCTCTGGCAATGAGCCGCACCAAAAAGGAAGCAGAGCGTATCTTTGAACAGGCAAATGCCAAAGCATAAGCGGAGTTCGGCTGATGAAAATACTTGTTGTCTGCCAGCATTACTGGCCGGAAAACTTTCGTGTAACAGAAATATGTGAAGAACTCGTCCAGCGCGGTCATCAGGTGACTGCGCTGGTTGGTTTACCCAACTATCCCAGTGGTATTATCCCTGAGGAATACAGGCATGGTAAAAACCGCAAGCAGGAACGGAATGGCGTGCAAATTCGCCGATGCTTCGAGATTGGCCGAAAGCCCGGAAAAATCGGCCTGGCAGTGAATTATGTGAGCTACATGGTTTCTGCCAGCCTCAAGGCCCTGTTTATGAAGAAGGATTTTGATGTTGTATACTCCTTCTCCACGTCCCCTGTGCTGATGAGCCTGCCTGCTTCTCTTCTCAGAAAAGTGTATCCAAAAGAAAAACTGATGATTTACATCATGGATATCTGGCCTGCCTGCCTTGCGGCTATGAACGTCAAGGAAACATCGCTTCTGTACCGCTTCATGAAACCCGTCAGCCGTTGGATTTACAAAAAAGCGGACAGGCTTATCTATTCCTCCAAAAGGTTCCAGCAGTATCTTGAGGAAACCCATGGCATTACCGTTTCCGATGATGATTATATGCCCCAGTTTGCGGACGGCGTGTTCGATAAGGAACTTCCCCCAAAGGAAGCCTGCGGCACCACCGACCTGGTATTTGCCGGAAATATTGGAAAAATGCAGGGCGTGGATTGCTTCATCCGGGCTGCTTCGCTGCTCAGGGAGGAAAACCTGCGCTGGCATATTGTAGGTGGCGGCGCTTGCCTTGAGGAATGCAAGGCTTTGGCTGAAGAACTGAAACTTACGGATAAGGTGATCTTTTACGGTCAGCGGCCCCTGGAAGAAATGCCAGGCTTTTATTCCAAAGCAGATGCCATGTTGGTAAGCATGGTCAGCGATCCGCTGGTAAACGACACCCTTCCCGGCAAGGTGCAAACCTATATGGCTGCCGCAAAGCCCATTCTTGGCTCCATTGCAGGCGAGGCTGAATATGTGATTCGGGATGCAGCCTGCGGACTGTGCGCTTCGCCGGAGAACCCGGAAGCCTTTGCGGAGATCGTCCGTCAATTTCTGGATACACCTTTGGAAAAGCGAAGCGAAATGGGCGTATGCGGCCGCAGTTATTATCAGCAGAACTTTACCCGCTCCCGTCATATGGACCGGCTGGAAGCGATGCTGACCGATCTTGCCAAATAAGGAGGAAAGCCCCTTGCGCATTCTACAGCTGAATACGGTCTGCGGTGCAAAGAGCACCGGCAGGATCGCATGGGAGATTGCAAAACTGGTGGAGAAAGACGGCGGAGAATGCTATATCGCCTGCGGAGCCGGATATGTACCCGAGGATGCGAAAGCCTTCGCATACCATACCATCAAACCCATAAAACGCAAGGCCTACAGCCTTATTCGCAAACTGTTTGATGCTGAGGGATATTTCAATATCAGCGGCACGAAGGAACTGATCCGGCAGATTGAGATATTCGAGCCGGACGTGATCCATATCCACAATCTTCACGGTTGTTATCTGCACCTGAAAACCCTGTTTGGCTATCTTGCTAAAAAAGACATCCCCGTTGTGTGGACACTGCACGATTGCTGGCCTTTTACCGGTCACTGTGCCTATTTCGATTATTCCGGTTGTGAAAAGTGGAAAACCGGTTGCCACGATTGCCCGCAGCTGAAGAGCTACCCCGAATGCGTCGGGGTTGACGGTTCACGGCGAAACTATCAACTGAAAAAGGAATTGTTCCTTGGCCTGAAAAACCTGACTATGGTTGCGCCCTGCCAATGGATGAAAGAGCCGCTGAGTCAGTCTTTTCTCAAAAACGTACCTGTACGGGTCATTTACAACGGCGTTGATCTTAACGGGTTTACACCCACACCCGGAGATTTGAGGCAGCGTTATGGTCTTGAAAACAGCAAGGTTGCAGTGGCTGTAGCCTCGGATTGGGACGAACGTAAGGGCCTTCGCTTTCTGCTGGAGGCGGCTCAAAAACTGGGGGACGAATACCGCTTTGTGGTGATCGGCCTCAGTCATGAGCAGGTGGAAAAACTTCCCGGGGGAATGATTGGCATCGAACACACTGCAAACGTTGAGGAGCTCGCCCAGTGGTATACCACGGCGGATTGCCTTGTAAATCCTTCCCTGGAAGATAACATGCCCATGGTCAATCTGGAGGCTCTGGCCTGCGGTACGCCCATCGCCATGTTCCGCACCGGTGGCTGCCCGGAGGCAGTAGACGAACGTACCGGCGCAGTGGTGGAAAAGGGCGACGTAGACGGCCTTTGCAGGGCCATTCGCAGCCTGTGCCCCAAAACCGACGCAACAAAACAAGCTTGCCTTGCCAGGGCCCGGAGTTTTGATGCAAAGCTCACCTTTGAACAATATCTGGCGCTGTACAAGGAACTTTGCACCGAACCATGATAATAAATGGGGGAGAGGGTTATGAAAACGCTGTATGTTTCCGACCTTGACGGGACGCTTCTGCACAGCGACGAGACCCTTTCTCCCTTTACCATTCAAACCATCAACGAGCTGGTGAGCAAAGGCATACTGTTTTCCTATGCGACTGCCCGCTCTTATGTGACGGCCTCCAAAGCAACCAAAGGCATTACGGCAGCTCTTCCCCTGATTGTATACAACGGAGCCATGATCATCCATAACAATACAGGGGAAAAATTGAAATTCAACCGTTTTGCTGATGACGTACACAATCTTCTGCGGGATTTGCTTCTCCATGAGGTATATCCCCTCGTCTATTCCCTGCGGGAGGGTCGGGAACGGTTCAGCTATATTCCTTCCAGGTGCTCCCGGGGGATGAATGCGTTTCTTTCCACCCGTGAAGGCGATCCCCGGCGAAACCCGGTGCAAGGAGTGGAGGACCTTTTTCAGGGCGAAGTTTTTTACATTACCTGTATTGATGAAAACGAAAAACTGCTTCCATTGTACCGGCGGCATGGCGCTGCTTATCACACCGTATACGCCAGAGATTTTTATTCTGGCGAGCAGTGGCTGGAGTTTATGCCCAGGGAGACTTCCAAAGCCAACGCTGTCCATCAGCTGAAGGAAATGTACGGCTGCAGCCGGGTAGTGGCTTTTGGTGACGGGACGAATGATCTGGACATGTTCCGAATGGCAGATGAGTGCTATGCAGTGGAAAACGCAGCAGAGGAGCTCAAGCGTATTGCCACAGGAGTCATTCCCTCCAACGACAAGGACGGCGTGGCCCAATGGCTGAAAACAATTATGTGACGCAAAGAAAAGCAGGACTTTTTCAAGTTCCTGCTTTTTTCTTCAATTGACGGATGTATAGTTTTGAGTGCGCATTTCCGCCTGCTTCATCCGGGCGATGACAGCATCATACTGGCGGTGTCTGGGGCGCAGATAGTCGCCGGGATGAGGCTGGCTGGCGGCGCTTCCGTGCTGTGGCGAGGGGGAAGAGGAGCTGGAATGTGTTTCCGGAGGGTGTGGCTGCTCGCAGTGAGGGGGAGTGGCATGGGGCTGCTGATCTTCACGGGAAGGCGGGCTGATAGGCTCCGGGTCAACGCTGGCCTTTGCATACGGCAGGCGTATGCTTTGGTATTCCAGCCACTTCAGATGCTTTTCCTGACAGGTCAGCGCAGCAAAAGGAGATACGCTTTTTTTCATAATGCATCCTCCTGAAGAGATGATGCTCCATACTATGCCGCCGAAAAAAGAAGGTGAAAACAGGCGCCTGCAACATCGTTGCCAGGCGCCTGCGGGGTTGTGTTAATATCCTGCCATAGCCTGAGTAACGGCAGCCATGGCGTTGGCGATATCCTCGATGGTCGGGTTTTCTGAATATATCAGGCTTTCAAGGTTGCTGATAGCGAAGGCAAGGTTTTGATAATGCTCCGATGCAGGATCCAGCGTAGTCATAAACTGTCGTGCTGTAACGACCAGCGTCTGGGCATCGGGAATCAGAGCGTTGTCGGAAACGGGCTGTTGGGGCGTCGGCATTTCAGGCACATATCCGTACTGATGCAGTCCGCAATAGCTGTAGGTGCTGACGGTGCCCAGATAGGATGCAATCACTGGACCGTATTCAGGATGGCTCACATAATCGCTGAGGGGATGACCGTTGGGAATGACCACTACACCCATTTCGCTGCTGTAGGGGCAGTTATCCGTTGCCACCATATTGGAGTCGTGGCAGATGACGGCGGTCTGATGCATCTGGCAGTACACGGTTGGAACCGTGGGTTCGTACCAGTAATCGTTGATAACACCCAGGCCCATGGCGTCGTTGTAGCAGGCTTCGGTGGCAAGTTGACCGCTGACGGCGCAGGTGGTGACCTTTACAAGGCCCAGCTGACTGGGGTCGGTTTCAATAATGTCACGCTTATCCAAGCCCTTGACGCTGTGGATTTTTTCCATATAGGCTTTCCAGATGGGGGCTGCAGAGCCGCTGCCGGTGCTCTTGGAGCTGAGGGGTTCATAATTATCGTGACCCACCCAGATGGCAGAGACATACCAGCCTGTCATGCCGGCAAAGGTAACGCCCCGC
Source organism: Clostridiales bacterium (assembly GCA_015056145.1). GTDB lineage: Bacteria > Bacillota > Clostridia > Christensenellales > Aristaeellaceae > Limiplasma. The sequence continues at coordinate 70,622 of SVGY01000001.1, read as the reverse complement.
TGATCGGAGTTTGTACCGGTTTTGCCTGCGACGATCTGGCCGCTGATTTTTGCGCTGGTGCCAGAACCGCTGGAGATAACGGTTTTCATCATATCGACTGTCATCCATGCGGTGGAGGGACGGAATACCTGCCGGCGCTCCTGCTCTGCATGGGCATCATAAATCACATTGCCTTCGCTGTCCGAAATGCCCAGGAAAGAGAGGGGCTGCTGATACACGCCGCCATTGGCCAGCACGCCGTAGGCAACTGTAAGCTGCAGAGGGGTAATGCCGCTGGAACCAAGGGAGAGGCCGTAGGGCGTCGCATCGATATGGCTTCTGTCCACACCCATAGCCATGAGGAAATCCACGGAACGGTCCACTCCCACATAATTCAGCAAAACCTGTGCGGCGGCCACGTTGTGGCTGCGGCGCAAACCTTCCCGGAAGGTTTCCGGGCCCACATAGCCGGCGCCGCCGTTGTTGCGGGGCCAGGTGTCCCTGCCGTCGGCATCACGCCATCCGGAAATGGGCACAGGAATGTTGTATACAACGCTTGCGGGTGAAGCGCCCAATTCCAGGGCCGGGGCGTAAACAGCAATGGGCTTTATGGTGGAACCGATGGGCATTTTCATGTCCGTGGCACGGTTCAGGGTCTTGCGGGCAGTGGGACGGTAGCGGCTGCCCACAATGGCCTTCAGCTCGCCGCTGCGGTAGTCCAGTACCACGGCAGCACACTGGGGCTGAGGGATTTCTTCGTAGCTGCCATCGTTGTTTCGGGTGCGGTACACCTTATCACTGGGATCCCGCAGGGCAGGCCAACTGGACCAACCCTCGATGGTGCTTTCCACGATTTCCTGGATTTCCGGGTCAATGGCCAGGGTGACACGATAGCCGCCGGTGCGCAGCTCATTTTCCATCTTGGCCCGGTTTTCGCTGGTGTTTTCCAGACCACGCAGCTTCAAGAAGCAGTCCACGATATCTTTCACGGCGTATTCCACATAATGGGCGTAGGGGTACATGCCTTCGCCCTCGGTGGAGGAAGTCTGCAGCACATGAGCCGTGGAGGGATCCAGTGCAGCCTCATATTCCGCCAGGGTAATGAACTGATTTTCGTACATGCAGCGCAGTACATAGTCAGTGCGATCGTTGGTAACTTTGGTGTAGTCGGTTGTGTCGGACTGGCGCAGGAAAAAGTTTCTGCGTGGGTTGTAGTAGTAGGGGTTGGAGGTAAGCCCTGCCAGCATGGCGCATTCACGGAGCGTGAGCTGGCTCAGATCCTTGCCGAAATACCCCTGCGCAGCCACCTGAACGCCATAATAGTTTTCGCCAAGGTAGATGGTGTTAAGATAGCATTCCAGAATCTGGGACTTGGTATAGCGGGTTTCCAACTGAAGCGCAAGGTATGCTTCCTGAATTTTGCGCTTGTAGCTTTGCTCGCTGCTGAGGATGGTGTTTTTGATCAGCTGCTGGGTAATGGTGGAGCCACCCTGCTGGGAGCCCGTCATGAAGTTGGTTACGAAGGAACCGATGATTCGCTTGATATCAATACCATTATGGGTATAAAAGCGTGCGTCCTCCACGGCCACAAAAGCATTGCACAGCTGATCCGGCATGGCAGAAATATTGACCATAACCCGGTTTTCCGTACCCTTGTAGTCGGTGATGACGGTGCCCTGGCTGTCGTAGAGGAAAGAGGTTTTGTCCTGTTCGCTGAGCAAAGCCAAATCGAGGGTAGGCGCTGTTTCCATATATCCCTTGGCAATACCGAACACACATCCCGCCAGTACCAGTCCACCCAGCACGATCAGAATAAGGATCAGCCGGAAAGCGTTGACCAGGATGGAAAGAACAAAATTAGGCTTTTTAAGACGGGGTTTGAAAATGGTTCTTCGTTTTTCAGGCAAAAAATCCTCGTCGTTTTCATCGGGTATCTGATAAGAGGGATTTTCCGTGTAGGAAAAATCCTGCTCTTCATACTCAGGCTCATTTCTGCGTTTCAAGGCGGCACCTCCCTTTCGGACAGTAGACAGATATTATTATACCATACCCGCAAAACGATTGCTATACGCCATTGTAACATCTTCCCCGGGAAAAACAGGGATTGATTCAGCCCAAAGAGCATAGCTTTCCAGGGGAGGTGGTGCAGTGTGTCAGAAAAAGGCAAACGCAGATTTCGTTTGATTGTTTTGCTATTGCTGCTTTTTTTGATTATGTTGATTGTTTTTTCTCAGAATCTGAGCAGGATGATGGGGGACATGGCCCATGCGAGAGCCTATTCCATGGCGCTGGGAGCCATCAATGAATCGGTAATGCAGATCATGGAAGAGGGCATTGACTATAATGATCTGATTCAGATTACCGTTGACGGGGAAGGCCATGTAACCTCGCTGCGCTCCAATGGCATACTCATGAGCCGTCTGGCAACACGCACAGCCCTCATTGCAGAGGAAAAGCTGAACAGCATAGAAAACCAGACCGTATCCTTGCCATTGGGATCGGCGCTGGGCATCAGGTTTCTGGCAGGCGTCGGACCACGGGTACAGGTGGCCATCGTGCCCATCGGAGCCGTCAGTGCAACCTTTTCCAGCACGCTCGAATCAGCAGGCATCAATCAGACCTTGCATCAGGTTTTTCTTACGCTGCGTTCCACCGTGCGTATTATCCTGCCTACGGGTTCCCAGACGGTGGAGGTGGTGGGCAGCCTGCCGGTTGCAGAAAACATTATTGTAGGCCTTGTTCCGGAAAGCTTTGTGGATGTCAGCGACCAAACGGAGATGCTGGAATTGATCCCATAAAAAACTGCCGCCACGACCAGATGACGGCAGCAGAAGGATTATTTTTTCACATATTCCGGATACGTTTGCATCAGCGCCTCTCTGTCCACCAGGTAGAGGGATACATGCCTGCGCATGATTTCCAATGCTTTGTTTTCATCGCCTGCTTCCAGGGCATCCACCAGTGTTTCGTGCTGGGTAACAAAGGATGGCGTTTTTACGGCCCTCAGAGCCATGTTGCGCACCCTGTCCATGTGGATGGTCATGCTGGTGACGTATTCATAACATTGCATTTTGTCTGCAAAACGGTAGAGCATTTCATGAAAACGCAGGTCAAGCCCCATGAGACCGGGCAGGTTTTCCATTTCCAGGCAGCGTTTCTGGCGCTCTATATTTGCCCGCAGATCCTGAAGCTGCATCGGGCTGATTTTCCGGCACAGCAGTTTGACCACGGCGCATTCCAAGGCTTCCCGGATAAAGCGGGCTTCCTCAACAAGATCGTAATCCACCAGCGAAACCATGGTGCCCTTCTGGGGGTAGATTTCCAGAATTCCTGTGGACGACAGCTGTCGGATGGCTTCCCTGAGCGGCGTGCGGGAAAGGCTCAACGCTTCGGCAAGCTCCTTTTCGCTGTACATTTTGCCCGGCTCCATGAACAGGGAAATAATGTTGTGCCTAAGAACCCGCAGAGCATAATCTCGCAGGCTTTCGCCTTCTTTCTGGGCAAGGGGCTGCAGGGTGGGCAGCTGATCAGGCATAGTGGTGAAGGGTCTGACGCACTGCGCCGGGGCCTGCCAGCATCTGCTGGAAGAAATCGGTCACTTTGTCAGCCAGTCCCGCTTTCACAAGATCACAGCCGAAGATGGCGGCGTTTTGCAGAATGGGAATCAGCTGATCCTTGCAGGTTTCCGGTTTGCCGGCTTCAATGCCTTCGAGGGCTGCCTTCAGGGCAGGAAGCATGGGGTCGGAGCTGATCTCCATGGGCTGAAGATCATCGTCAACGCCCAGCAGATAGCGCAGCCATGCGGCAATAGCCAGCGGGATGCCCTGCAAATCGGCGGGGTTGAGATGGTCGGAGGCCATGTAGCTCTTGATGGTCTCGCCAAAACGGATGGCGACCTTCTGGCTGGTATCGGTGGCAATGCGCTGAGGCATATCGGGAATGTAGGGGTTGGGGAGACGCTGGGTAATGACCTCCTCCAGGAAACCGGCAGGGTCAATGATGCCGGGATGCACCACCACGGGCATGCCTTCGTCGTAGCCGATACGGTGAACCAGCTTTACCAGATCCTCGTCCTTCATTTCGCCGGCGATGGTTTTGTGGCCAAGCAGGCAGCCGGTAACAGCCAGAGCGGTGTGCAGAGGATTGAGGCAGGTAGTCACCTTCATGCGTTCGGTGTTGTTGACGGTATCCCGGTCGGTCATGTATACACCGGCTTTTTCCAGCGCAGGACGGCCATTGGGGAAGCGATCCTCCACCACCAGATATTCAGGGCCTTCGGCGTTAACAAAGGGAGCAATGTAGGTGTTTTTGCCGGTAACAACAGCATCCATTTCCTCAAAGCCATCGGCCTTCAGGGCGGCAGCGATGGAGGCATCGGGGCGGGGAGTGATCTTGTCGATCATGCTCCAGGGGAAGGCCACACGGCTTTCGTTGGACAGGTATTCTACAAATTCGGCGGAAACAAAGCCATTTTTCTGCCAGCCTTCTGCGACCTCCAGCATGGAGGAACGCAGTTTTTCGCCGTTGTGGCTGCAGTTGTCCATGCTTACCAGCGCAATGGGGAAGGCGCCGCTGTTGAAACGGTGCAGCATCAGGGCGGTAAGCAGGCTCATGGCATGGCGGGCTTTGGCAGGGCCTTCGTTCAGATCGGCCTCAACCACCGGCAGAAGCTGGCTTTGCATATTGCGCAGGGCATATCCTTTTTCTGTGATGGTGAAGCTGACCATCTGCAGGGAAGGATTTGCAAAAACTTTCTTCAGTTTGGCAAGCTCCGCTTCATCGCTGCTGTCCGCTCTCAGGCCACAGGCAATGCTGGCGATGATTTCCCGGCGGGTAGAACCGTCCGGCAGCAAAGTTACCAGCAGGGACAGGCTGTCATAAGGACTGTACATTTTGTCGATCACGTCGTAATCGAAGGTTTCGGCGGCAATGATCCCGCTCTTTGCCTGGCCGTTTTCCAGCAAGGTTTGCTGCAGGCGGGCAATGAAGCCACGGAAGATGTTGCCTGCGCCAAAATGTACCCAGACAGGGCTTTCCATGGTTTCACTGCGCATGGCTTCCACATCGAACTGAGGCAGGCGGACATTTGCCTTTTCAAAGAAGGCTTTGTCCTTGAGGGCAGCAAGATTCAGTTTCATGATGATGCTCCTTTCAAGCGGTCAGCCGTTCTTTTCGATGGCTTCCCACAGGCCGTTGAGATAGGTTGCACCCAGGGCACGGTCGTACAGGCCGTAACCGGGACGGCCTTCCTCGTCCCAGATCATGCGTCCGTGGTCGGGGCGAATGTAGGTGTCGGGGCAGGTATCGTAGATAGCCTTCATGATGGCGTACATGTCCAGGTCGCCTTCCCGGGACAGATGGGGAGCCTCCCGGAACTTGCGGTAGCCCAGGTGCTTCACATTGCGGACGTGCAGGCTGGCGATGCGGTTCATGGAACCAAAATGGCGGATGATTTTGGGAATGTTGTTGTTGGGTTCGGAGCCAAGGGAACCGGTGCAAAGACAGATGCCGTTGGCGGGGGAGTCGTAGAGGGCCACGATCTTGTCAAAGTCTTCCTGAGAGTGGGCAATGCGGGGCAGACCGAAGATGGGCCAGGCCGGATCATCGGGATGGCAACCCATACGCACACCGCATTCCTCGCATACGGGAATGACTTTGCTGAGGAAGTAGCGATAGTTTTCACGCAGCATGTCCGGGGTGATGGATTCGTAACGCTTCAGCGTGGTTTCCAGTTCCGCAAGCCGTTCAGGCTCCCAGCCGGGCAGAGAGAAGCCCTTGCTGCTTTCAGCGGTTTTGCGCACGATATCCATGGGGCCCATGGTGCCCAGATCCTGCTCGTCAAAATACAGGCTGTTGGAACCGTCCTCCGGGATGACCCTGGCAAGATCGGTACGCAGCCAGTCGAACACGGGCATGAAGTTGTAGATGATCACCTTCACGCCATATTTGGCCAGATTACGGATGGTGATGCAATAGTTTTCGATGTACTCATCCCGGGTAGGAAGGCCCATCTTGATGTCTTCATGGACGTTAACGCTTTCGATCACTTCGCATTCCAGGCCCGCTGCATGCACCTGATCGATATAGCGTTTGATCTCTTCTTCCTCCCACACTTCGCCGGCTGCCTTGTAGTCCAGAAAGCCCATAACGCCGCTCATGCCGGGAATCTGACGGATCTGCTTCAGGGTAACGGAATCACTGTTTTCACCATACCAACGAAAAGTCATTTTCATGGGGATGACGCCTCCTCAGGCTTATTTTTTCTGCCTTCATAATAGCCTGTTCCCCCGGAGAAACCAACTGGTATTTTAGTAGAAAATTTGATATGGTTTTTGTGCAAAATGTCTATATTTTTGAGCGCTATTTACTCTGATGAAAAGGGTGTCAGAAGATCATCTTTGCCGTTTGCTTCCGAGGGCGTTTCTCTGTTGCTTTCTTCTCCGAGACAATATGAAAAACAGGAAAGCCATTTTCGCTGGATTGGCTGCAATGCTGGTATATAAGCGAATATCCCCCTGATACGATGCCGGATTCTGAATTCAGCAGATCAATGCTTTGTAAAACCGATTTCAGATATACACAGAAATCGGCTTGACGGTGTACCTCCGAAGAAACGACAGGAAGTATCACATAATGAGATTCCCGATCCGGGCACTTCAAAATGCGGATGGATTCATTTCGGAAAAGCTCATTTCCGGTTTCCGTACTGTGGCAAGAAACGTCCACCATTTCGCAGTCTGTGAACATGTGAAAATGAACCTGCTGTACTTCCTGTTTTCTTCCGCCGTTGGCCACGAGGGAAAATGCTTTGCTGTATTCAGGATATTTCCTGCTGATTTCCTCCACTGCCATCCAAAGGTCAGGAAAATAGGTGTTGAACCTGTCCGACGCCAGTTGCTGCAGGTTACGGATGGCTCTCCTGGGCGAGAGAACGATATGGTTTTGGTAGCAGGGCTGAGGATGATAAAACGCAAGGGTTTTCCTGCTGCTGTATGCTTTCTTTACGGGAATCAGCCAGCTGAAATACCGGAACGCAGCGCCCGCAACCTTTCCCATAAAGGGTCGTTTGGCGATATGAAATAAAGCTTTTTTCAGCATAGTGTTTTATCCTCCGTACTTTATAGCGTGTATCGCATAGTATTTCTGTAATTTTTCGGAAACAAAAAACTGCGCCAAAGAACATCGGCGCAGTTTCTGTGTGCTGGTCAGCCCGGCTCTGTCGGCGGGTACAGATGTCAGGCCGGGAATTCTATGGATACGACCTTCAGCACATCTGCCTCCACCCGGAATTTGATCTCCATACCGGCAAAGAAGAAGCCGTACAGGCGCTCCGGATCGTTCTGGTAATGAGGCCTGGGGTCGTGGCGCAGGATGGAAAGCAAGGCATCCTGTTTATCTCCTGGCACGAGGGCAAGAAGCTCATCAGGTATCTCCACCTTAAGCCGGTCCTTGCGAACGCCGTCCGCAAAGCCTCCTACAGCTTCGGGGTGGCTGTCTGTGTAGGGAATGTAAGGCTTGATATCGTAGATGGGCGTTCCGTCCATCAGGTCAGCCCCTTCCACCACAAGGGATACACCGTTCTTTTCATCCTGCTGGATGGAAATCAGCTTTACCGAGGATAGCCCCAGGGGATTGGGCCGAAAGGGGGAACGGGTGGCAAAAACGCCCATGCGCACGTTGCCGCCAAGCCTGGGGGGGCGTACCGTGGCGGACCAGCGCTCCCGCTTTACCTCTGAAAAACCCCAGATGATCCACAGATGGCTGTAGTTTTCAAGCCCACGGAAAGCTTCCGGCTGTCGGTACTCCTTTTCAAAAACAATGCGGGAGGCAAGGTGTGCAATTCCGCTCTGGCGGGGAATGCCGAACTTGGTGGGAAAATCGCTTTCCATATGAGCAATGGGCGACAAAGTGAGCTTATCCTCCATGGGCTGCGTTCCTCCCTTTTTGTTTTACCAGCTGTATTTGCTGGCGATATTTACGGCATTCTGGTGATCCTTGTCCACCTTTTTGGTGCCATGGGTCTTGCTGTTTTTGAAGTGGATACAGAAGTGACCGTTGAAATTGTTGCCGCTGATGGTATCGTCTCCGTGGGGCATGCCGTTCATGGAAGCGGCGTAAACATGGCCGTTATACTGGATCAGGATGGGCCTGCGCCGCCAGCTCCAGGAGCCGCCATAAACTTTTTTCATGGTTGCGCTGTCGGAGGCGGTAAGGGGCTCTGCGTCGATGTGATTGGAACCTGCCCAGCGGCGCACCTTGAAGGTTCTGCCTGTGTATACATCCTTTACGGTAAATACGGCGTTTTTGGGGATCAGCCTTGATACATCATCGGCGTACCAATCCTTCACCTCGGTTTTGTACTTGGTGGAGGTGGTTTTGCTGCCGGAAGAAGAGCCCGAAGAGGATTTGGAGCCGGAAGAACCGAAAAGAACCCGGATGGTTCCAGAGCCGGCGATACCATCCACCTTCATGCCCCGCTTGCGCTGGAATGCCTTTACGGCTTTGGTGGTGCCTTCGCCGTAGTCGCCGTCAATAACGCCGTCATAGTATCCCAGGCACTCCAGGGCCTGCTGCAGCTTTACAACATCGCTGCCGCTTGCGCCGGGGCGCATGGGTTTGGGTGCGGAACCAATGTCGGAAATACTGTTGACGGTTTTGGCTTTGGCGGTGGTCCGGGAACTGCTCTTTCGGGTGGAGGTGGAGGAGCTGCTGCCCTTTTGCTCCGCAAGGAGGCTGGGGGAAAGGGTGGTTTTGGAGCAGCTGCCGAAAATGCTTTTTACAGTGTCGGGGCCGGCAACGCCGTCGTCCTCAAGGCCGTTTTTCTTCTGATATTCCTTTACGGCCTTAGCAGTGCCCTCGCCGTAGATGCCGTCGATGCGCCCGTCGTAATAGCCCAGAATGTCCAGCGCCTTTTGCAGCTTCTTTACATCACTGGTTTCGTCGCCGATCCGCATGGCTCCGGGAGGCGTGCCGATATCTTTGATCTGCTCCCTGACAGAGGAAGAGCTGGCAGAGGAGACCTTAACATACTGTTTCATCACATAGCCGGTAAAACGGCCGTAATTCACCTTATACCAGCTTCCCCTTGTGCCGAGGATGGTTACTTCTTCACCCTTGGGCAAAGTTTGCAGCGCAGCGGATTCTTTGGAAGCGGCTTTGCGAAGCACAACTTTGGCGTTAGTCACGCCGGTTTGCTTTGCATAGGCGCCTTCCGGCAGTACAAGGCAAGAAAAGAAAACAGAAAGGATCAATGTAAGCAGAACAAATTGCTTCAAATGCAATTGAAATTTGCGGTTGCATGAGCTATTCCGATTCATCGTCACTCTCTCCTTTTCAGGTAAAATCGGATTGAACGCTCCGGTTCAATCCGTAAGTAATATATTACGAAAATATTAAAAAGTCAATACAAATTTGTTCATCTTTACAATCGTTGCACAAAAAAGAAAGAAAATAAGGAATATGTTTGCAGCAATATAGCGCAAAGTATTGACGAATCGGCAAATACAGATTAAACTGGAAAGTGTTCATGATTCAGTCATATTTATTTTTTTGAACGCACTCAATATAGAAATGTGGGGTTTAAATCAATGCAGGAGATCAACGGCACCATTACGCTGGCTTTTGTGGAGGAAGATAATAAACAGAGGGTTATTTTTCGCGTTTTTCCCCTTTGCACCCGTGAAGGCGTATTGATTCAGAAGCGGCAGGAAGAATTTCCCGATGAAGGCAGCCTGCGCATTGTTCCCGATAAGCGGGAACAGAGCACTTTCAAGGACAGAATGCACGAAATCAATGGCCTTTGCGCCATTCATCTGGTAAACCACGATGGCAAGGAACTGATCAAAGTACGCCAGAACCGGAATTATGCCCCCGAACAGGGCGAAAACAACCGTTTCGCCATTTATTCCGACGTTATTTGCGATTTTGCTCCTGAGGGATGCCTCGAAGTGATCACTGAAGGCCAGGATGTTTCCCAGGTGTTAACAAAGAATGTAGTTATTTCCAAGGATAAAATGCTTTACGGGCCCGTGGAGGCGGCGCAGGCAGCCGGCGTGGACATGGCTTCCCTGAAGCCTTTCGGCAATGATAGTTTCCTTCTTTCTACAACGGAAATCCCCGGCAAGGGCCAGCATACCTTTTACTGGAATCCAGAGGCCATTGTGAACCTCCGTCAGCGGCGCAATGCACTTCGCCGCAAGGATCGCAGCGGGGAGGATGCCCCTGTGGAAGCTGCTTTGGTACAACCCGAAGCGTCCCCCGCAAAGCAGGAGGAAACTCCTGCTGTCCAGCCTGAGAAAAAAGCGGTCGTTCAGGAAAAGAAAACTGTCGAACCGCCTAAGGCCGCTTTACCTAAAAAGCAGGAAAATCCGGAGATCTCTCAGGAAGTTCCCCAGGAGAAGAAAAGCCATAAACTTGCCAAAGAGGAACCTGTTGACATTTCCTCCAAACCTGTTATGGATGAAAATGCGGCCCTGCCCATTGGCGCAAGGCTGAATATTCTCGATGATCAGCTCACCTTTGATCAGCAGCTTTCCCGCCTGGAGCAGGAGTTGGGCAGCACTGCCAACCGCCTTGATGCAGAGGACGCTCCCCTTGAGGAGCCGCAGCAGATTTCTGCCCATTTCAAGGGAACTCCGCTGGAGCGCAGCGTGAAGCCCATCACCAAGAGTACCGCCCGTCCCGAATCGGTGCATCATGTGGTGGAAGCCCAGCTTACCCAGAACATGGAAGCCGGTGGTCATCTGGTGGTGGAAAACCCCATCGACAGCCTGCGTACCACGGTGGATTACATCTGGCAGAATGCGGAAATGCGCAATCAGGCCATTTCCATGTTTGCCGAAAATGAAAGCTTTATGACGGATATGCTGCATCTGTTCCGCCGCAGCGGTATCAGCACCCAGGCAACCGCCGCCGCCATGGAACAGTTTTCCGAGATTGAGGCAGAGCGTCTGAGCCTGCTGATGCAGCTGGATACTGCGAAAAATAACGAAAAGAAGTACCGGGAAGAAGTGCTTGCCGCCCTTTCCCAGCGGCTTCGCTCCGGCGTTGACAAACTGAAGACAGAAGTGGCTTCTCTGGAAAAGAGCAAGGCAGAATTGCTTGCGGATATGGAAGCCCTCAGCCTGCAAAGTGCAGAGATGACCAAAGAATATGTGTTAAATCATCTCAAGGGTATTTCTGCTGCAGGAGAGAAGCGCATTATTCTCAGCCCTGTTATTGGTCGGCAGTACGAGCCTGCGGAAATGGTGGAATTGCTGCGTGTGCATATGAATGAAGGCGGTTACGGTATCAGCGAAGATGAAGCCATGAGCCTGCTGATCCATCTTGCTGTCAGCGACTGCGTATGCTTCTCTGCCCCCACTGAGGCCGATGCAGCACGTTTTGCCCGCATTGCCATGGAAAGCCTTGGCCTGGAAAGCGTCTGTGCCTTTGCCGAGCCTGGTTTTTCCCTGGAAGTTGCCAGCCTTCTCAAAGAGGATGGAAACCGTACCCCCACCGTTTCCATTCAGCCCTTCGGCACTGCAAGGCCTTCCGGTTACGGTCACAAGACGATTTATCTTATCGAAGAAAAGAAGCTCCGCCAGTTGCCTGCGGACAGCTTCCCCGAATATCCCATCCTTTCTATCCATACCTCCGCAAGGCGCAGTTTTGCCCGCAAGGAAGAGTTTCAGACCATTGCGCCCGCATCGCTCAATTCCTTCCATGCGCTCAGGCTGGACTCCCAGCCCCTGCTCACCGAGGCGGAAAAATGGTTCCAGCAGCTCAGGAATATTGCGCACAGCGGCTCCTTTGGCCTCTCCCAGGCCGCTCAGAGCGAAATGCGTCGCTTTATCGAAGTGGCCTCCCACAAGGTGCGGGGCGGGTTTCTTGCAGCAGCAGATGCAGCCCTTTGCCACTGGTTTGTACCCGCAGCGCTGAACGGGTTCATTCCTGCAGAGCAGCTCCGGGCGCTGGTGCAGGGGCTTCCCAAGGCAATGATGATCCTCCGGATGGACTGAAACTGTTACATTGTGCGCAGAAGGAAAACTTGACAGCAGGGTTTTTCTTCCATAAAATTAGTTAGATGAACTGTTGCTGATGTTATAGATATCATCTCCGCAAAAAGACGGCAGCTGCGTGTTTTTTGCGGAACATCCCGAAGGGAGGAAGGGCATTTTTGCCCGATGTTTCATGACAAAACGCTTTTTCCTGTTCCTGTGTGTGCTGCTTGCATCTCTGATGATCTGCGGCATAGGTTTTGCTGCGGCAGCGGCCCCCGTTACTGCTACAATGGAGCTGAATCCTGCCTTTTTGGCAGCTCCCGGGGAGATCACGGTGACCATTTCCGTTTCCAATATAACGGATCAGGATCTGACCAAGCCCGTGACCCTCTATGATAACCTGCTTCAGCCTGTGGCGGATTTCGGTACCAGCGGTGAGCTTTTGCTCAAAGCCGGAGAAACCTATACCTGGACAGGTACCTGCAATGTGGATCAGAACATGCTGGATCATGGCCTGATTACTTACTCCATGAAATATTACAAGGTAGGGGAGGATGGTCAGGAATACGAGCAGACCGCTCCTATTCAGGCCAAACTGCTCAAGGAAGCCACCGCCACCCTTCTGCAGGTGCAGCGCACCATCACGCCTCAGGTGGCCAAGCCCGGCACCGAGGGAACAATTAGTTATACCCTCACCAATGCCGGTACTGTAACGCTTACGGATATCAAATTCACCGAAAACCCCGATATCAGCAGTAAAACTCACGACGTGCCCGACATGGAGCCCGGCAAAAAACTGGAGATCAAACTTGCTTTCACCATGGGGGAAGAAAATCTGACCAGCGGTGCAACCATCACCTATTTCTCTGAGGAAAGCACCGACAAGCAGGCCTATGTGGTGGAGGATCGTCAGATTCTTTGCGGCAATTCTTCCATCAGCGCCAAGCTCACTTCCAGCTCCAAGGGCGCCGTTGCAGGCAGCGTCATCACCCTTACCCTTACCCTGAAAAATGATGGTACCATTGATTTCAGCGATATTCGTGTCACCGACCCCGTTCTTGGTGATGTGTTCACGAACCAGCAGCTGGCAGCAGGCAAGGAGCTTGTGCTCACTAAGGAGATCACCCTGACGGAGTCCGCCAGTTACCAGTTCACCGTGACCGCTATGGATGCTTCCGGCAACGAAAGCGTGACCGGAACCGAAACGGTGGATGTTACCGCTGTCAATCCTGAAGATGCACTGACTCTTTCGGTTGTTGCCACCGCAGACAAAACCGAGGCCTATGGCAATCCCGCCAACGTGCGCTTCACCCTTCAGATTGTCAACGACAGCAACGTGGCCGCCAACAAGGTCAGGGTTATGCACGGCGAAACGGAACTGGCCTCCTTCGAGACCATTCCTGCTGGCGAAAGCCGTACCCTGAACCGTGATACTGCATTGAGCCATTCCGGCAAGTATCAGTTTACCGTTGTTGCCCAGGATCCGCTGGAAAACGAGCTTACCTTTGCCGGTAATGAACTGCAGATTGCTATCTATGCGCCCACTCCGCCCCCCGCAACGCCCACGCCTTTTGTGGAAACGCCCACTCCCGCACCTTTCGTACCCGCAACTTATATCCCCGGCTCTGATCCCAGCGTGGGCACTGTGCCCAAAGCCATCCGCAGTTGGGTTTTCCCCATTATGATCATTTCGGCACTGCTGTGTGTTGCATGCCTCGGCCTTCTGGCAGTGGCAACCAAACGCCGGGCTGATAAGAAAAAAGCTTCCGATGCCGCATACGATCATCTGGAACGTGCCCGCCGCAGGGATTACAGCACTCCTTCCCTGGATGAACGGGAACGTGCCGAAAAGGAACAGCAGGCCGCCAATCCCAGAAAACGCAGGGAATTGACGCCCGAACAGAAGGAAGCCCAGATGGCTAACCGCCGCATCGTTGGTGAACCCAGGGACGAGGAACCCGGCTGGGATTTTGCCTCTTCTGATTTTGCATCCCGAGATACTGACGACCTGACGGAAGAACCTGCTTATTCCGCCATGAAGGGCGGTCTCTACGACGAGGATTCCGCAGACGGAATGACTTCTTTCAGTTTTGATGAACCTGCGCAAAGCGCTGTTCAGTATGACGAGCTTTATGCCGGCGGCTATTCTGAAGCCGAGGCTCAGTACAGTGATGAAAGCGACGGCTACACCGACCAGCTTCAAAATGACACCGGTTTCAGCTTTGAGGCAGAGCAGACCGAGTACATGTCCGACGAACCCGGTCAGGCTTATACCGAGGCCGTTTATGCTGGTGAAGAAAACGACGATGCTCGCTACGCTGATGATGCTGTAGAGGAAACTGCATACAGTGCTGAAAACTACGCTGATCCCGTCTACGCAGAGGATACCTATGCTGAGCCGGCCTATACCAGCGACAGCTACGCAGAGGATTCCTACCCGGAAACCGCTTATTCGCCTGCATCTTACGGGGATTCCTCCTATGGCCAGCAGAATTCCCAGTGGGCTCAGTACAGCGAGGACAGCTATTACGACGATTATTCCCAGGATGCAGGCAGCGCCTATTATCCCGACGATGCCGGCTATGGCGATACCTATGCCTCCGAGGATGAGGGTCTGCAAGCCGCCTATTATGATCCCGCCCAGGGAGATGCTTCCTACACCGAAGGTTATCCCGCCGATACTGCGGCAGATGGCGGCGTAAGAAGACGCACCCGTTACCGCAGCGACAATTGACCGATACAATAGGGGAGAAGGTATATGTTTCAAGGTTTTCCTGAGGAAACGATCAGATTTTTTCTGGACATCCGTTTCCATAATGACAGCGCCTTCTATCACGCCCACGAAAAGGAATACCGGGAATATGTAAAGAAGCCCTTTTATTCCTTTATTGAATCCCTGAGCGAGACAATGCTTTCCATTTCGCCTGATATGGAAGTGCGGCCTGTAAAGTGCCTTGCCCGCCTCAGGCGTGATACACGCTTTACCAAGGATAAATCTCCCTACCGGGATCATCTCTGGCTTTGCTTCCGCAAGGCGGCAGAGGAGAAGGACGGCTCCATCAACTACTGGTTTGAGCTTACACCTGAATCGGTGGGGTGGGGGCTTGGCTTCTGGGGGATCAACCGCCCTGCCATGGAGATGCTTCGTAAACGGATGGTGGAAAAACCGGACGAGGTTCTGTCTGTGCTGAAAAAGTGCAGGCTGCCAGGCAAGGATCTTCTTGTGGAGGGGCAGCGTTATCAGCGCATGAAACCCCCGGACGGGCTGCCTTTGCAGCTGGCTATGCTGTATCCCATGAAAGAGATTTATATCACCCGGGAGAAGGTTCCTTTCCGCACCGTATATACTCCGGAAATCTCCGAAATGGTCAAAAAGGATTTTCTCAGACTCAAACCCATGTATAAACTGCTCTGCTCGGTGGCAGAGGAAGCCCGTTCCCAGTTGGATGTGTAAGCAGGACGAATGCAGGAGGAAGAAAAATGGATTTTAAGAAATTAAAGAGTGGTTCGGATGTTCGTGGCGTTGCCATTGGCGAAAATGCAACGCTTACCGTGGATGTAGCCCGTATTCTCGGCGCTGCCTTTACCACCTTCATGGCAGCCAGCCTGAACAAAAAGCCCGAAGAAATGACCGTGGCCCTTGGCCGGGACAGCCGTCTTTCCGGCCCCGACCTGCTGAAGGCCACTGCTGAAGGCATTGTTTCCACCGGCGCCACTGCCGCTGATTACGGCATGTGCACCACCCCCGCCATGTATATGGCCATTATGACGGAAGGCTTCCAGCCCGATGCCTCTATTATGATCACCGCCAGCCATCATCCCTGGAACCTCAACGGACTGAAGTTCTTCACGCCCGAAGGCGGCCTGGGCTTCCATGAACTGGACGAGGTTTTGGCCATCGCTGCAGAGATGGGCGAAGTCGGCCCTGCCAAGGGACAGATTATTACCACCCCCTTCCTGCCCACTTACAAGAAGCATCTGCAAAATCTTATCATCGGCGGCATTCAGCCCGAAGTGCAGAAACCTCTGCTGGGCCTGCATGTTGTAGTGGATGCAGGAAACGGCGCAGGCGGTTTCTACGCCGATGTGCTGGAAGAACTGGGCGCATGGGTGGAAGGCAGCCAGTTCCTTGAGCCGGACGGCCATTTCCCCAACCATATTCCCAACCCCGAAAACAAGGATGCCATGGCTTCCATTTCTTCTGCCGTGCTGAAAGTGGGCGCCGATCTGGGCGTGATTTTCGATGCGGACTGCGACCGTGCTGCCATCGTTGACAACACCGGCAAGGAGATCAACCGTAACCGTCTTATCGCCATGATCAGCGCAATTCTGCTGGAAGAAATGCCCGGTGCAACGATCGTAACCGACTCTGTTACTTCCTCCGGCCTTGCGGATTTTATCAAGGAATGGGGCGGCGAGCACTATCGCTACAAGAGAGGCTACCGCAATGTTATCGACGAAGCTGTGCGCCTCAACGAGGCGGGCGTCAACTGCCCCCTGGCCATTGAGACCAGTGGTCACGCAGCCCTGCGCAGCAATCATTTCCTGGATGACGGTATGTATCTGGTCACTGTGTTGCTGATCAAAGCCATGCAGATGAAGCAGCAGGGCGAGAATCTCAGCAAGTTGTTGGATGGCCTTAAGGAGCCTGTGGAAAGCGCCGAGATCCGCCTGAATGTGGTCGCTGAGGATTTTGCCAATGCTGCCCGCCAGGAAATCGAACGTCTGATGGAGTATGCCACTGAACAGGAAGATTGGCACATCGCTCCCGACAACCGGGAAGGCGTGCGTATCTCCTTTGATATTGACAATCAGCTCAATGCTGCCTGGTTCCTGCTGCGCCTCAGTGTGCACGACCCGGTAATGCCCCTCAATGCAGAAAGTGATGTGGAGGGCGGACTCAAAGTGGTGCTGGGCAAGCTGTACCAGGCCATTGCAGATACCGATGTTGTTGATCTGACTCCTCTGAAGAACGCTCTGTAAGTATCAACTCAATCAAAAACCGGCCCCTGGATGGTTTTCCATCAGGGGTCGGTTTTTTTGATATACTTACAAGTTCAGTGCCAGATGATAGGTTTCAAGTTCATCTTCTGTGGATATGCAGCGGAAGCCGTTCTTTAATGCAATGTGACGTGATGCTTCTTGCCTGCAACTGCACTCAATAATGCATGATGAAATACCCATCGACTTTGCATGGGCCATCAGAGCTTTTGTTACCTCATCGGCAATGCCGTGGCCCCAGTAATCCCGGTGCAGAAGCCATCCGATTTCGTAGGCATCTTCACCAAAAGGGTGGAAGATCACCTGACCTATAAGCCGGTTGCATGCCTTGTGGATCAGTGCATATACAAGTGGAGGAGTGCACATACCTGCTTGCTGGAGAAAGAGCTTTGTCTTTTCCAAGGAAAAAACTGGCTCGATAAAGCGCATCACCTCCGGGTCTCCGAGAATTTCCCATAGTGCAGATGCGTCATCGGGACAAAAAGGGCGAATGAGGCAGCGAGCAGTTTCAAGGAGCATCTTACCACTCCCTTCCCTCAAAGGCGTTTGGCAAATGACGAATGCCATCCAGCGTCAGCTCCACCACATCAAAACGGATCACGCCGGTCCATGGATTTTCTGCAAGATAGCACCGTGCTGTCTGAATAATGCGCCGCTGCTTGCCGGGGCTAACGGCGTATTCGCCGCTGTGCACCCTTCCGTCGGGGCGGGATTTGACCTCCACAAAAGCGAGCACATCGCCATCCTGCATTACCAGGTCGATTTCCCCAAAAGGAGAATGGTACCGCTGGTGAAGCAGTACCATTCCCTTCGCACCAAGGAAACCGGCGGCGGCATCTTCGCCTGCCAGGCCCTTGAAATATGCGGTTTTATCAGTCATTGGGATAACCTTCGTAGAGAGGGAAGGCCTTCATCATCTCTTCCACTTCGGCCTTCACGGCAGGGCAAGCCTCCTCGCCGCCGTCGATGACTCTGCGGATGAAGCCGGCAATCTTTACCATATCTTCTTCCTTCATGCCACGGGTGGTAACGGCAGGGGTACCCACACGCACACCGCTGGTGATGAAGGGGCTGCGCTGTTCACCGGGGATGGTGTTCTTGTTGACGGTAATGTTGCACAGACCCAGCAGAGCTTCCAGCTCCTTGCCGGTACGTTCGGTATTGGTCAGATCGATAAGGATCAGATGATTATCGGTACCATCGGAAACCATCTTGATGTCATTGGCACGGAATGCGTTTTCCAGAGCCTTGGCGTTGCGAACGATCTGCTGCTGATATTCCTTGAAGGCAGGCTGCAGAGCTTCGCCGAAGCAGACGGCCTTGGCGGCGATTACATGCATCAGAGGGCCGCCCTGGGTGCCGGGGAAAATGGCCTTGTCAATAGCCTTGGCATATTCTTCCTTGCAAAGGATCATGCCGCCACGGGGGCCACGCAGGGTTTTATGAGTGGTGGTGGTAACAAAATCAGCATAGGGGACAGGACTTTCATGCTGGCCGGCAGCAACCAGGCCTGCAATGTGGGCCATATCCACCATAAACAGAGCGCCCACTTCCTTGGCAATCTCGGAAAGACGGGCAAAGTCAATGGCACGGGGATAGGCGGAAGCGCCTGCGACGATGAGCTTGGGCTTGTTTTCCAACGCCAGATTGCGCACAACGTCGTAATCGATGCGGCCGGTGTTTTCATCCACGCCATAGGGGACAAAGTTGAAGTACTTACCGCTGATGTTCACGGGGCTGCCATGGGTCAGATGGCCGCCGTGGGACAGGTTCATGCCCAGAACGGTATCGCCGGGGTTGAGCATGGCAAAATAGACCGCAGTGTTGGCCTGTGCGCCGCTGTGGGGCTGCACATTGGCATGCTCGGCGCCAAAGAGCTCCTTGGCACGGTCACGAGCCAGATCCTCTACTACGTCCACATACTGGCAGCCGCCGTAGTAACGCTTTGCAGGATAGCCTTCGGCATATTTGTTGGTCAGGGGAGAGCCCATGGCCTCCATGACGGCGGGCGTGACAAAGTTTTCGGAAGCGATCAGCTCAATGTGAGCGCGCTGGCGGGCTACTTCATCAGACATTGCCTGGAATACTGCTGGATCTGCCTTCATAACGTGCGAATAATTCATCTTGTGTTTCCCCTCCATGCTTATAAAAAACCGCATACACTCAAGCCGAGCAACCCCGCAGCACATCCCAAACCACGCTTACTGCTGCTTCCTTCCGGACCTGACAGGGTTCACGTATTGAAATCGCACAGGACTCAACCGTCATCATGCATACGGCTTAACCATTGTAACCGAGTAAAGGGAAATAAGCAAGTTTTTTTCCCGTTTTTTTGGGGCAAATGCGAGGTTTTTTTGTCGCATTTGCCCCAAAACATATTCATGCTGTTATGCGCCGAACAACCGGACTATTTCTTCCATGCTGCACACGGAAGAAATAGCCGTGCTTTCCGGATAAAAGCGATCCGGATCGAACATCAGACCGTCCATGCCTGCGCCGTTTCCGCTGAGAATGTCTATTTCCCTGTCGCCGATCATCAGGCATTGTTCAGGCTTCAGATTGTTTCTCTGGATCATCGCCAGCAGGGCATCGGGCTTGGGCTTCATGGGAAAACCGTCGTCGGATGTGACTGCATCCTGGAAAAGATGGGCAACGCCGTCTCTTTCCAGATGCCATAAGGCTTTCCTGTCACGGTGGGTATACAGGTAATGGGACACTCCGGCTTCGCTGAGCCTTTTTACACAATTCACCATGCCTTCATAAGGAGGAAATTCCGTTTCTTCGGCATGAAAGGCGGTGTAACGGCTACGGAGCACCTGAACGTCAATTCCGGTTTCCTCTGATGCCAGAGAGAGTGCGTAAAAGCCGGAATTTTTCATTCGCTCAAGGAGCACTTTATCTTCCGGAGCAGAATGACCGGTAGTTTCATAGGTGCGCCTCAGCGCACGGACGATTTGAGGATAGCTGTTGTATAGCGTTCCGTCAAAATCCCAGAACAGATGAAGGTACTTCATTGTTTTTCCTCGTCGGAGTGGTCGGTTTCGCTGTCTTCCTTCGGGGTGAGTTTGCTCAAAAGAACGGTTTCGATACGGTGGTCACAGATGGATTCCACCTTGATGTGCAGCCCGTGAATATCAAGCTCGGGGGTGCTGCCGTCCTCAGGAATGCTGGAGAAAGTGCTAAAGATCATGCCGCCGAGGGTATCGTATTCGTCATCCAGGGGGAGGGAGATGCCCAGCGTATCCGCCAGCACTTCCAAGTCCACGGAACCATCTACCCGCCATTGGTTATCGCCGATGGCTTCGATCTCTTTCTCCTCGGTAGGATCAAATTCGTCGTAGATATTGCCCACGATTTCTTCCAGAAGATCTTCCATAGTGACGATGCCGCTCATGCCGCCGTATTCGTCCACCACGATGGCCAGATGCACCTTTTTTTTCTGCATATCGCTGAAGAGCGTATCAGCAGGAACGGTTTCCGGTACCAGATAGGCGGAGCGGAGCAGCTGCCGGATAGGCTTGGGATGGGCTGCGTGGGTGTTCAGCAGGAAATCACGGGTATTGAGCACGCCAACGATATCATCGATATCGCTGTTGTATACAGGGAAACGGCTGAGGCCGCTTTGCTGAATGGTGGCAAGAATCTCTTCCTGGGAATCCTCCACATGCAGGGCTACCACTTCGATACGGTGTACCATGATGTCGGCGGCGGTCATGTTGTTGAATTCAAAAATGTTTTCGATCATGGTACGCTCATCCTGTTCGATGGCGCCGCTTTCGCTGCCGATATCCACCATCATGCGGATTTCTTCTTCTGTTACTTCCTCGCTGGAATCATCAGGCTTGATGCGCAGAATCTTCAGCGCCAGATTGGTGCTGGAGGAAAGAAGCCATACCACGGGAGTAAACAGCTTGGACATGAAGCTGATCACGCCGCAGGTAAACCGGGCGATTTTTTCGGGGTACTGCAGCGCAATGCGCTTGGGGGTCAGTTCGCCCAGAACGATCATGAAGAAGCTCAGAATCAGCGTGACTACAACCATGCACAGGCTCAGGAGCGCTTTTTCAGGCAATAAAGTAAACCCAGCGTTCTTGAGCGCTTTGCACAGCAGGGACGCAAAGGTCTCCGATGCAAAGGCACTGGCAAGAAAACCGCTCAAAGTAATGCATACCTGAATGGTGGAGAGGAACTTTGTGGGAGATTCCACCACTTTCAGCATAAGCTTGGCTTTGGCGTCGCCGGATTCCGCCTGTTTACGGATTTTGTTTTCGTTCAGGGACACAACGGACGTTTCCGTTGCCGCAAAGAATGCGTTGATGAGAATAAGGATGACCTGGAGTAAAATTTGACTGCCTATAGGCTCGTCCAAGGGAAACCCTCCTTTAATGTTGGCGGTTGTGACACCGCATGATAAACCATTATACCATATTTTTCACAAAAAGAACACATCCATTTATTATTATGCTGTAAAGTTCGCTATGCAGAAGGGAAACGGCTGTATTGTGTTGAACTTTGGATAACGAAATGAAACGCCCTATTCCAAAGAAAAACGAAAGGATGGATGAACTATGCCACCAAGATTCGGTGGAGCATTGGGCCCCAGAGGATTCCTTACGGAAGAAGAGAAGGCCAACAAGCCGGTAGTGACCATGGGTCTTGTGAAAAGGATTTTCTCATACATAAAGCCTTATTGGTTCAAATTCATACTGGTGTTTGCCACGCTGCTGCTTTCTGCATGGCTCGGTCTTTTGCCTTCCATTATTACCGGCCGCATTGTGGACGAAGCGTTGCTTGGCCCCACCCTGGGCCCCCTCATCAAGCTGATTTGTTATGCCTTCCTTACGCTGCTTTTGTCCCAATGCGTCAATGTGTTTTCCAGTTACCTTAATTCCTGGATTTCCCAGCACATTGTTTTTGATATGAAAAACCAGATGTACGATCATCTGCAGCACATGTCCCACTCCTTTTTTACCACGGAAAAACAGGGCGATATCATCACCCGCATGAATTCCGATATCAACGGTATATCCTCAGTGATCACCAGTGTGATGAGCAATATCGTCAGCAATATTGCAGTGGTCGTCAGCACTGTGGTGGCTTTGTTTACCATGAACTGGAAGATGGCCATCGTGGGCATGCTGGCCATTCCGCTGCTGGTACTTCCCACCCGGTCGGCTGGCCGTACCCGCTGGAAGCTGCTTTCCGAAAGCCAGCAGAAGAGCGACGAAATGAACCAGATGATCAACGAAACCCTGAGCGTGAGCGGTTCGTTGCTGGTTAAGCTCTTTACCCGGGAAAAGCTGGAATACGATGAGTTTGTTACCGTCAACAAGGAAGTGACCCGTCTGGGCCTCAAGGAGCAGATGAGCGGCCGCTGGTTCCGGCTCATTATGGGCATTTTTACCCAAATTGGTCCGCTGCTGATCTACTTTGCCGGCGGCTTCCTAATCATCAGGGGCGGCGATACCACCCTTACCGTGGGTATGATCACAGCCATGGTTGCCCTTATCAACAGGCTTTACCGCCCGGTGGAATCTCTGCTGAATATCGGTGTTGATTTCACCCGCAGCCTTGCACTATTTACCCGCATTTTTGATTATTTCGACCGCAAGATCGAGATCCAGTCTCCCGAAAACGCAAAGAAGCCTGCTCTTGACAATGTGGAGATCGCCTTTGACCATGTGAAGTTCGGTTATCAGGAGGATATCGAGATTCTTAAGGATATCCACTTCACAGTGGAGCATGGCAAGATGTACGCCATCGTGGGTCCTTCCGGCAGTGGCAAATCCACCATCATCAACCTGATCCCCCGCCTGTACGACGTATGGGGCGGCGCAGTGAAGGTTGGCGGCGTGGATGTGCGGGATTATGATGTGGAGTACCTGCGCCAGCAGATTGGCATGGTTACGCAGGACACCTACCTTTTCAACGGCACCATCCGTGAAAATCTCCGCTATGCCAAAACCGATGCCACGGACGAGGAACTTGAAGAGGCCTGCCGTGTGGCCAATATTCATGATTTCATCATGGAGCAGCCCGATGGCTACGACACCATGGTGGGCAACCGTGGTCTCAAGCTTTCCGGCGGCGAGAAACAGCGTCTGTCCATTGCCCGGGTTGTGTTGAAGGATCCCAAGATTCTTATCCTTGACGAAGCCACTTCCGCCCTTGACTCCATTTCCGAAAGCGCCATTCAGGATGCGCTGGAAGTGCTGATGAAGGGACGCACCAGCATTGTTATCGCACACCGCTTGTCCACCATTCTGGCTGCGGACAAGATCATGGCCCTGAAGGACGGCGTTATCGCTCAGCAGGGAACCCATGAGGAATTGCTTCAGATCGAAGACGGCATTTATCGCCAGCTTTATGAGACCCAGTTCCACAGAATGCTGGATGGGGAGCAAAACGTTCAGGAAGCTGAAAAATAATCATTCCAAGCTACAAAAACCCCGGAAGGAGCAATTGCTCTTTCCGGGGTTTGGTGTTGCCATAATCCGTTACAGCTCCACTTCCTCGGCTGCTGCGGTCAGAGGCTTGTTTTCCAGAACTTCCGACATTTTTTCAAAGGCGATTTTGCCGTCCTTCACATACAGCCGTACCGCATCCCCAAGGGCGATCTTTCCGGCGATGATCTCTTCGCTGAGGGCGTCCTCCACGCTGCGCTGAATGGTTCTGCGCAAGGGTCGTGCGCCATAGTTGGGATCGTAGCCATCTTTGGCCAGAAGGGAGATCACTTCTCCGTCGTAATTCAGGTGGATGCCCCTCTCGTCAAGGCGCTTGCTGACGGAATGGAGCATCAGCTCGGTGATCTTTTCAATGTGATCCGGTTCAAGCGCATGGAACACGATGAGATCGTCCAGACGATTGATAAACTCAGGCCGGAAGATATCCTTGACTTCGTTCATGACCCGTTCTTTCATGGCTTCATAATTGCGGGCGGTATCCACCGTGCCGCCAAAGCCCAGGGTACGGGTATTTGTAATGCTGGATGCACCGGCATTGGAGGTCATAACGATGATGGTGTTTTTGAAGTTAACCACACGGCCGGTGTTGTCCGTAAGCCGTCCATCGTCCAGAATTTGCAGCAGAATGTTGAACACATCCGGATGGGCTTTTTCCACTTCGTCAAAAAGAACAACACTGTAGGGCTTGTTGCGTACCTTCTGGGTCAGTTGACCGCCTTCGTCAAAGCCCACATAGCCGGGAGGAGAACCCACCAGGCGGGAGACGCTGTGTTTTTCCATGTATTCGCTCATGTCGATGCGGATCACAGCATTTTCGTCGTCAAACATAGCTTCGCCAAGGGCACGGCAGAGTTCGGTTTTGCCTACGCCGGTGGGGCCAAGGAAAATAAAGGAACCGATGGGCCGTTTGGGATCCTGCAGACCCGCACGGGCACGGCGCAGGGCACGGCTCACGGCGCTGATGGCCTCTTCCTGTCCTACCACCCGCTGGTGGAGCAGTTCTTCCATATGAAGCAGGCGCTGGCTTTCGTCCTCGGTCATCTTGCGCACGGGCACGCCGGTCCAGCTGGCTACGATCTGGGCAATATCCTCGTCGGTAACTACCTCATGGGATGCGTTTTTGCTTTGTTCCCACTGGGTGCGCTTTGCTGCCAGTTCTTCCTGGAGCTTTCTTTCTTCATCCCGCAGCTGAGCAGCCTTTTCAAAGTCCTGATGGGCGATGGCTTCCTTTTTGTTGTTCTGTATATCCTTCAGGCGCTGCTCCTGCTCCTTCATATCCGGCGGGGCGGTAAAGCTGTTGAGGCGTACCCGGGATGCAGCTTCGTCCATCAGGTCGATGGCCTTGTCCGGCAGGAAACGGTCGCTGATATAGCGGTCTGCCAGATTGACGGCGGCCTGCAGGGCATCGTCGGTGATCTTTACCTTGTGGTGCGCCTCGTAGCGATCCCGGAGGCCCTTGAGGATGGCCAGAGCTTCCTCGGCGGTGGGCTCGCCTACTTTGACCGGCTGAAAGCGACGTTCCAGAGCGGCATCTTTTTCGATGTTCTTGCGGTATTCATCCAGCGTGGTTGCGCCTATGCACTGCAGTTCGCCACGGGCAAGAGCGGGCTTGAGAATATTGGCTGCATCCATGCTGCCCTCGGCCTTGCCTGCACCGATGATGGTGTGGAATTCGTCAATAAACAGGATGATGTTGCCCTGCTTGCGTACTTCCTTGATGGTTTCCTTGAGGCGCTCTTCAAACTCGCCACGATATTTACTGCCTGCGATCATGCTGCCCAGATCCAGCGAAAGGATCTTTTTACCGCTGAGGGTCTCGGGTACCCTGCCGGAAACGATCAGCTGGGCAAGGCCTTCCACCACGGCGCTTTTGCCCACGCCGGGCTCGCCGATGAGTACCGGGTTGTTTTTGGTGCGCCGGCTCATAATCTGCATAATGCGCTCAATTTCCGTGGTGCGGCCAATAACAGGATCCAGTTCGCCGTTCTGGGCGGCCTCCGTCAAATCACGGCAATACTTTCCAAGTACGTTTCCACCATTCTTTCGTTCGCCGCCTTCGCCTTCTTCCTGCTCGTCGCTGCCTGCAGAGCTGTCCGGCTTGTTTTTTTGCAGGTATTCCAGAATCTGCCTGTGGAGCTCCTTGGTATCCACGCCCATTTCCCGAAGGATGGTCACACCAATGCCCTCGCCTTCCCGGAGAATGGCTAGCCAGAAATGCTCCGTACCAACAAAGCTGTGGCCAAGGCGACGGCTTTCCAGAATGGATCCTTCCAGGATTTTTTTGCTTCTGGGAGTCAGTTCCAGCATGCCGCCGCCGCTGCGGGTACCCTCGCCCAGCATGGTGCGTACCTTTTCCATTACGGCATCGTAGGTCACTTCCTCGGGCAGCAGGCTGGAAATCATTTCGTTGGGGTGTTTCAGCAATCCCAAAAGGAGATGCTCTGTTCCCACATAGGGCTGCTTCAGGAGCACGGCTGCCTGCTGCGCTGCGCCGATGGCTACCTGAGCATTTTGCGTAAATCGTCCGAATAAAGCCATATCGTAAAAAACCTCCTGAATCGATAGGTTTATATTATGCCCGGTTCAGGCATTCTCTGATCCATTCACAACGGGCTTCTTTTGGAGAGGGGATCTGCCGCCCTGCTGCAAACTTGTTCACATGGGCGTTTTGTGCTGTGGTAAGCAGCTCGTCGGAAAGGGTCAGCGCTACAGGGATCAGCGAAAGGGATATGCCCAGCCTGAGATTGCTCCAGTGCTGCATAAACTCCTTCTCGTCCATGGTGATGGCGTATTTCATCAGGCCGTAGCTGCGCATGATGGTATCCTTCAGCTCGGTCTGCTGCCGCTTCATGCAGCGTTCTCTCAGCCCGCTTTCCATATCGATAAGCTGCTTCCCGATGGCAGTAACGGCCTGGATGATGTCCGTTTCACTGCGGCCCAGAGATACCTGATTGCTCACCTGGTAGAGGTCGCCCAGAGCTTCGCTGCCTTCGCCGTAGATGCCCCGGATGGTCAGCCCCAGCTTTGCGATGTTCTGACCCACATTGCCCATTTGCTTGAAACGGGTCAGCATGGGCAGGTGAAGCATCAGGGAAGCCCGCATGCCGGTGCCGGTGTTGGTGGGGCAGGAGGTAAGGTAGCCAAACTGAGGATCGAAGCTGAAACGGCATATTTTTTCCAGAATTTCTTCCGCTTCAAAGGCTTCCTCTGCTGCCTTATCAAGGTTGCTGCCCGCCTCGATGGCCTGGATGCGCAGATGATCTTCCTCGTTGATCATAATGCTCACCTTGCGGTCGGTACGGATAAGAGCGGCGCCGGTCATGGCGTTTTTCAGAAGATCAGCGCTGATAAGATGCTCTTCCATCAGGGAGAGCCGTTCATCCTTCTGCATGCTGTTGAGCACATGCAAGGTATAGAGCTGATCCGTTTTGGTGTGCATGGCCTCATAGGCACGTTGAAGGCATGTGGATGCGTTCTTCTGGTCGCAGAAGGGGAGATCGTGATAGTTTCTTGCCAGCCGGATACGCCCCGATACGGCAATTTCATGGCTGTCCGTCATGAACCCTGCACCTCCCCGGCCTGGGCAAGAGCTTTGAGCTGATCCCGGTACATGGCGGCGGCTTCAAAGTTTTCTTCGTTAACAGCCTCATCCATCTTCCGGCGCAGTTCTTCCCGGAGGCTTTCTGTGGAAGGCGCCTCCTTGGGCATAGCTTTTTCTTCCGGTGCCACAGCCTGCGTTGCGGTTGCAGCGGAAGCTTCGCCTTCCATGGCACGGGGTGTACGTCCATTGTGCTGTGTATTGCCATGGATGCGTTTCAGCATGGGGGTCAGCTTTCCTGCAAAGTCGTGATAACACTGTGCGCAGCCAAGCTTGCCGGTTTTTTCAAAGGTGGAGTATCTCAGCCCGCAGCCGCTGCATACAGGGCTATCGTCACTTTGGGCAGAGCTGAAAATGGACAAAATGGAACTGAGAAAACTGTGAATATCGCCGTCGCCCAGGTTAAGCTCCATTTTTTTCATGCATTCGCCGCAAAGGTGCTTGCGGTTAACGCCCTCGCCACTGGTGAGGGTCACGGTAAAAACGGCTTCATGGTTGTGGCATTCTTCGCACATCATAGGTGGATCCCTCCCTTAACCGTTGCGGCTTTTCCGGGCCACTTCAAGCAGCATGCTCTTGAGTATTTTGGCCCGGAAAGCGTCTTTCATATTGGATGTTACAGGCAGGCTCAGCGCCTGGGGTGATATGGCTGACAGCATCAGCGCAGCTTCACTGCGGTTCACAAGGCCACGTTCCAGCAGCTGCTGGATCAGGTGGTTGGCCGAAAGCTGGTCGATGGCATCGCCTATCCGCTCATTCATCATATATAGAAGCTGATCTGCGGTGCTTTGCTGCATGCGGAAGATGCGGATGCATCCGCCGCCGCCTCTGCGGCTTTCGATAATATACCCGTGCTCCGGGGTGAAACGGGTGGACAGAACGTAGTTGATCTGGCTGGGAGCACAGCCGAAGTATTCCGCAAGCTCATTGCGCTTGAGCTCGATCTCCTGAGCGTCCTCTTCCAGCATGGCTTTGATGAACCGTTCTATGGTATCGCTTAATCGCAAGGAAAAAGCCTCCTTTCTGAACAGGAAAAAGATCGAAGACAAATTGACCATCTTTGACCAATAAAATTATAGCACGCCTCCTAACAAAAAGCAAACAGAAAGCTGAAAAAACCAATGTGAAAAAAATGGTTCAAACCGTCGGTTTTTCTGAGTGAAAACTTGCATCGGGCCGCCCTCCGTGATATCATAACTCTGTATGCATTATAGGAGGATGGGAATATGCCCGTTGTAATCGACCATTTGCTCAGCAAGGTGGAAAAGCCCGCCCGCTATACGGGAAACGAGATGAACTCCACCACCAAATCCTTTGACGAAGCAGAGGTCACGTTTGCTTTCTGCTTTCCGGATACCTACGAGGTAGCCATGAGCCACCTTGGAATGAAGATTCTTTACGGAATCCTCAATGACCTGCCCTATGCCAAGTGCGAGCGGGTCTGCATGCCCTGGGTGGATATGCGCACCGAGATGATCAAAACCGGCACGCCGCTTTTCTCTCTGGAAAGCCATCACGCCCTCAGCGAGTTTGATATCATCGGCTTTACCCTGCAGTATGAGATGAGCTATACCAACATTCTGGACATGCTTCATCTTGGCGGCGTAAAGGTAAAAAATGCCGACCGTGCCGAAAATGACCCCATCGTTGTTGCCGGCGGCCCCTGTGCTTTTAACCCGGAGCCCCTTCATCAGTTTATCGACGCATTTATGATCGGTGACGGCGAGGAAGTGATTATCGAGCTTACGGATGTCATCCGCAATGCACGCAAAGAAGGCGTTTCCCGCAGGGAGATCATGCGCCGGCTCGCCAAGCTGGAAGGCGTCTATGTGCCCTGCCTCTATCAGGACAGCTACAACGAGGACGGCACCCTGAAAGCCCTTGTGCCTGCCGATGAGGCTGCCCCTGCAGTGGTTCGCAAGCGCATTTTTACCAATATGGACGATGCCTACTGTCCCACCAAACCGCCGGTTCCCTATATGCAGGTGATCTTCGACCGTATCATGCTGGAGATCATGCGAGGCTGTACCCGTGGCTGCCGTTTCTGCCAGGCGGGCATGCTGTATCGCCCTGTGCGGGAACGCAGCGTGGACAAGCTGGTGGAACTCGCCAAGGAAAGCGTGGAAAACACCGGCTACGAGGAGATTTCCCTCAGTTCTCTTTCCTCCAGCGACTATTCCCGCATTGCGGAATTGGCCGAGAAGCTTACCGACGAGCTGGGGGACAAGCGGGTATCGCTGTCTTTGCCCAGCCTGCGTGTGGATAAATTCGTACAGGATACCCTGAGCCAGACTCAGCGGGTCAAAAAAAGCAGCCTCACTTTTGCCCCCGAGGCCGGTACCCAGCGGCTTCGTGACGTTATCAACAAGGGCGTTACCGAGGAGAATCTGGTCAATACCCTCCATCACGCCTTCTCCAACGGCTGGAGCGGCGTGAAGCTCTACTTCATGACCGGCCTTCCCACCGAAACCGACGAAGACCTTCTGGGCATCGCTGAGCTGGCAAAGTCTGCCGCCGGTGCCTACTACTCCGTACCCAAGGGCCAGCGTGTCAAGGGGCTGCGCATTACCTGCAGCGCCAGCGTGTTCATCCCCAAGCCCTTCACGCCCTTCCAGTGGTGTGCACAGGATCGGCCTGAGGAGGTAAAGCGCAAGCAGCATATGGTGAAGGATGCCTTTGCCCCCCTGAAGTCTGCCCATTTCATCTACCATGACTCTGCGGTCAGCCGCATGGAAGCCTGCTTTGCTGTGGGCGACCGCCGTCTTTCCGATGTGCTGTACCGGGCCTGGGAGCTGGGTTGTATTCTGGATGGCTGGACGGAGTACTTCCGTTATGACCTGTGGCTCCAGGCTTTTGAGGATTGCGGTCTGGATGTGGATTTCTACGCCCACCGGGAACGCAGTCTTGACGAAGTACTGCCCTGGGATCATATCGATGCCTATATTTCCAAGGCTTTCCTCAAACGGGAATACGAAAAATCCCTGCGGGCGGAGACCACCCGGGATTGCCGGGAGGGCTGCAATGGCTGCGGTCTGCAGGTGCTGAAAGGGGTGTGCAAGGGATGCGAATGATGCTTGCTTTTGCCAAAGGCCAGGAAGTTCGTTTTATCGGCCATCTGGACCTGATGCGCACCATCCAGCGTGCTCTCAGGCGCAGCCACCTGCCCATCAAGTATTCCAACGGTTTTAACCCACATATCCGCCTGAGTTTTGCTGCACCTCTCAGCGTGGGCGTTGCAGGCAAACGGGAAATGATGGAAGTGCCGGTGGAAGAGGGCACTACCCCCGAGGAATTCATGAAGGCCCTCAATGAAGTGCTGCCGGAATGCCTGCAAATGGTCTCCGCACGCCCCATCGACGATGCTTTTCCTACCTTGATGAGCCTGATGGCCGGGTCGGTCTATTCCATCCATCTGCCCCGGAACCAGCATACAGACCTTGCGCTGTCCCGGTTTGAAGATTTTATGGCGCTGAAGGAATATGTGGCTGTACGCCGTACCAAGAGCGGGGAAAATCCCTGCGACATCCGTCCTTTCATTGTGGAGGGCAGCGCAGAAACCACGGATCAGGAACATGTTATCCATCTGACCACAGTTGCCACCCCCAAGGAGGGCGGCCTCAAGCCCACACTGTGGCTCAAGTGCCTGTTTGAATTTGCTGGCGCAGAGCCGGTGGAGGCCACTATCTTCCGGGAATGGATGCTGGCACGCAATCAGCAGGGCCAGTTGATCCCCATGGAGGAATACCAGCATGCCTGAGGTGCAGATTCTGGTAAAAGCAGAAGGCGAGAAAAGCCTTATCGCCCTGATCCGGGAGAACACTCTGCTGGAGTATCACGAGCAGGAACAAAGCTCGGAAAGCCTTGTGGGGTCGTTGTTTCTTGGCAGGGTGGAGAGGGTGCTGCCTGCGGTGAAGGCTGCATTTGTAAAGCTCGGCCTCAGGCAGAACGGCTTTCTGCCCATCCGTGAGCAGGATGGCTTTCATCATCTCATGGGCGATGCGCCCCTGGTTACCGGCAATGATGTGCTGGTACAGGTAAAGAAGGATCCAAAGGGCGACAAGGGCGCTTTTCTTACCCGGGATGTGGCATTGCCGGGGCAGTATGTGCTCCTGATGCCCAACAACCGCCATGTGGGGATCAGCAAACGCATCGAGGACGAATCTGACCGCACACAGGCAAGAAACCTTGGTATCAGAATTGCTGGAGGCCGCTTTGGCGTGATCGTCCGGCATGCGGCCTTGTTTGCAGCGGAAAGCGAAGTGCGGCAGGAGGCAGAGGCGCTCTACGCAGAATGGAAGAGTTTGGCGGACGCCGCTCCCTACCGCAAAGCTCCAGAGCTTCTGAAACGCTCCGAAAGCATTCTTTCCAGGCTGTGCAAGGATTACTGTGCCAGATATGATCTCGCAGTTTTTGCAGATGCGGATCTGTCCGAAACCGTGGGGGAGAAGGCTTCCTTTCAAAAACTGGATTCCGAAGCCTTTGATCTTCTCTGGCGCAAGGCACGGGTTGCCGAGCAGGTCAAGGACGCCCTCAGGCGCAAGGTACAGCTCCCCGGCGGAGGAAATCTGATTATCGACCAGCGGGAAGCGCTCCACACGGTGGATGTGAACAGCGCATCCAACGTGGAGGCAGGGGAATCGCTTCCCCTCAGCCAGAACCTTGCGGCGGTACCTGAAATTGCCCGTCAGATACGCCTGAGGAACCTTTCCGGCATCGTATTGGTGGATTTTATCGACATGGATACGGAAGCGGAGCGGGAGGAAGTACTCAACGCCATGGAGGAAGCTGTTCGTGATGACGCAGTGAAAACTGTGATTCACGGCTTTACCAAACTGGGTATACTTGAAATGACCCGCAAGCGCACCAGCGATACCCTTCTGGAAGCATTGGCAACGCCCTGCAACCGCTGCAATCAGACTGGACATATTCTCCCTGACTAACGAAAGGAACATCGCTTTGCAAAACAAACCTGTATTTGTGACCCCCGAGGAGGAAAAACAGCGCCTCCTTGCCGTGGAAGAATTCCGAAGCCTTGAGGATGCTCCCAGAAGCTACTTCATCGTGACCTATGGCTGCCAGATGAACGCCCACGACAGCGAAAAAATGGCGGGCATTCTGGAGGAGATGGGCATGAAGGAAGCGGCAGACCGCCGGGAAGCGGACTTTGTGCTTTTTAACACCTGCTGTGTCCGTGACAATGCGGAACGCCGTGCCCTTGGCAATGTGAACTGGCTAAAGGAACTGCGCAAGGATAACCCGGCGCTGCTCATTGGTGTATGCGGCTGCATGGTTCAACAGCCGGTGATGGCTCAGCGAATGCTGAAACAGTACAAATTTGTGGATCTGGCCTTCGGTACCCATAACCTGCACGAATTGCCCCAGATGCTGCTGAAACAGGTAAAGGAAAAACGCAGGGTAGTGGAAGTAAGCGATCAGGAAAACCTGATCTGCGAAAATCTGCCCGTGAAGCGTCTCAATGACTGGCACGCCTACATTACCATCATGTACGGCTGCAACAATTTCTGCTCCTATTGTGTTGTGCCCTATGTGCGTGGCCGGGAACGCTCCCGCCGCATGGCGGATATCCTCCGTGAGGCCCAGGAACTGAAACAGGCCGGCGTTCAGGAGATCATGCTTCTTGGCCAGAATGTGAACAGCTACGGCAACGGATCCGATAACGGCGAAACCTTTCCAGAGTTGCTCCGGCAGCTGGACAGGCTGGATGTGCCCCGGCTCCGCTTCATGACATCCCATCCCAAAGATCTCAGCGATGAGCTTATCGAAGTGATGGCGACCGGGAAGCATATTATGAACCACCTGCATCTGCCCGCCCAGAGCGGCAACGATGATATCCTTATGCAGATGAATCGCCGCTACACCCGGGAGGATTATCTGCGCAAGGTGGAAAAGCTCCGCAAGGCTGTGCCTGGCATTGGCCTTACCACAGACCTGATCGTGTCCTTCCCGGGCGAGACGGAAGCTCAGTTTCAGGATACCCTTTCCCTTGTCAGGGAAGTGGGCTATGACTCGGCTTTTACCTTTATCTACTCCCCCAGAGAAGGTACCCGGGCTGCACAGATGCCCGGCCGCATTCCCGAGGAGGAAAGCTCCCGCCGCATCGGTCTGCTCATAAAGGAGGTAGAGGCCTCCACAGCACGGGTGCACGAGAGCATGGTGGGCAAAACGGAGCAGGTTCTTGTGGAAGGAATCTCCAAACGGGATGGATCCATGGTTTCCGGCAAGGGAACCCGTGGCATAACTGTAACCCTGAGCGGCACGGAAGCCGACATCGGCAAAATCATTCCTGTGTCCATTACCTCTGCAGCGGTTAACACCCTCAGAGGAGAAAGAATAGAAAGGTGATTTATAATGGAAAAGGTACTCAATCAGGCAGAACTTCTGGGCGAAGCAATTCTGGAAAGCAAGGAATACATCGAAATGCGCCTTACCGAGCAGGCTGTTATGAAGGATGAGGAAGCCACCCTGCTTATCGCCAAATACAGCGAAAAGCGTTCCCAGGTGGAAAACCTGCTGGCTAACCCCAACATGGATCATGGCGAACTGGCAAAGGCCGGCGGCGAACTGCAGGAAGTGGAAAAGATGCTGGATGCAAACCAGCTGATTAACAAGATGCGTGAAACCAACGAAGTTTTCGCTGCTATGATGGATAAGGTCAACGCCCTGATCAAGAAGGTTGTTACCGGTGAAGAGGAACAGCCCCAGGCCTCCGGTTGCACCGGTTCCTGCTCCAGCTGCGCCGGTTGCGGACACCATCACTGATCTCACAAACAAAAGTACGCACAGTACGAAAGGAATGGTAAAGGGTGGCAGGCGTTACCCCCATGATGCAGCAGTATCTCGACATCAAAAAGAAGTACGAGGACTGCATACTGTTTTTCCGTCTCGGTGATTTTTACGAGATGTTCTTTGATGATGCCAAGCTGGTCTCCAAAGAGCTGGAGCTGGTGCTTACCGGCAAGGACTGCGGCCTGAGCGAACGTGCGCCCATGTGCGGTATTCCATACCATGCCTGCGATGGATACATTTCCCGCCTTGTGGATAAGGGATATAAAGTAGCCATCTGCGAGCAGCTGACGGATCCCTCCCAGAGCAAAGGCCTTGTGGAGCGGGATGTGATCCGCATCATCACTCCCGGCACGGTGGTGGATGCCTCCATGCTGGACGAGAAAAATGCCAATTACGTTCTCTGCGTGGTATTCCATGGCAAGGGCGCTTCTTTGGCATATGCAGATGTCAGCACCGGCGAGTTTGTGGCCCATCAGCTGGCAGATGCGGAGCATCATCTCCGGGACGAACTGCAGCGCATTATGCCTCGGGAAATCGTTACCAACGATTTGGAAAAGCTCCATAACCTGCTGCCCTTTGCCGTATCCACCACCACCCTGCCGGACTCCGCCTTTACCAAAAAAGGGGCGGAGGCGGAGCTTTTTGACCATTTCAGGGTGATGAACCTTTCTGCCCTGGGCATGGAGGAAAAAGACCGCCGTGCCATTGCCGCAGGCGCACTTCTGCGGTACCTGAACGACACCCAGAAAAATGCCCTGGAGCACATTACTCATGTGGAAGTGTATCTGGGCGAGGAAACCATGTTCCTGGACCGGCAGACCCGGCGCAACCTGGAACTGACCCAGAGCCTTCGTTCCGGCGACCGTAAAGGCTCGCTGATCTGGCTTCTGGACAAGACCCACACCGCTATGGGCGCCCGTTTGCTTCGCAACTGGG
The DNA here is from genome assembly GCA_015056145.1 of Clostridiales bacterium. Taxonomy (GTDB): domain Bacteria; phylum Bacillota; class Clostridia; order Christensenellales; family Aristaeellaceae; genus Limiplasma. Next base: position 35,856 of record SVGY01000001.1, on the reverse strand, counting down.
TGGAAAACCCCATGGTGAGCCTTACCCGCATCCGTTCCCGCCTGGATGCCGTGGAGGCACTGAAGGATCATTTCATGATGGCGGATGAACTTGGCGAGCTCCTTGAAAAGGTGGCAGATATGGAGCGGCTGGTCAGCAAGATCAGTTACAACAATCTCGCTCCCCGGGATTGCCTTGCACTGCTGCGTTCATTAAGAAGCGTTCAGCCGGTGAAGGAGCTGCTTTCCTCGGTGGATGTGCTGCCGCTGCGGGCGCTCAGCCACACCATGGCGCCGCTGGATGCGCTGTGTCAGCTTATTGAAAGCGCTATCGACCCCGATGCGCCCATCACCCTGCAGGAGGGCGGTTTCATCCGTGCGGGTTACAACCCCCAGCTGGATGAATACCGGGAGGCCTCGGCCAACGGCAAGCAGTGGATTCTGGATATGGAAACCGCCGAACGGGCGGAGACCGGCATAAAAAATCTGAGAATCCAGTATAACCGTGTGTTTGGATACTATATCGAAGTAACCAAGAGCTACCTTGATCTGGTACCTTTGCGTTACCACCGCAAGCAGACCCTTGCCAATGCGGAACGCTACATTACCCCTGAGCTTCAGGAAATTGAAAAAAAGATTCTAAATTCCCAGCAGCTGGGCATGGCGCTGGAAATCGAGCTGTTCCACGAATTGCGGCAAAGCATTGCCCGTGAGATCGGCGCAATCCAGCAGAACGCCCTTGCCCTGAAAACCGCCGATGCTCTTTTGTCCCTTGCCACGGTGGCACGGGAATACGGCTATGTGAAGCCGGAAATGAACGAAACCGGAGAAATCCACATCATCGAGGGCAGGCATCCCATCGTGGAGCGTTCCATGACGGATACGCCCTTTGTGCCCAACGACGTGGTGCTGGATAATGACGAAAACCGAATGCTTATCATCACCGGCCCCAATATGGCCGGTAAGAGTACCTATATGCGCCAGACGGCCCTCATAACCCTGATGGCCCACATCGGCAGCTTTGTTCCTGCTGCATCGGCCAATATCAGCCTGTGCGACCGCATCTTTACCCGTATCGGCGCCAGCGACGATCTTTCTTCCGGTCAGAGTACCTTCATGGTGGAAATGAGCGAGACCGCCGGCATTCTTCGCAGCGCTACCGCAAAATCCCTTGTGGTGCTGGATGAGATCGGCAGAGGCACCAGCACCTTTGACGGCCTTGCCATTGCCTGGGCAGTGGTGGAGTATCTGCTGGACAAAAGCAAGGTGGGGGCCCGCACCCTTTTTGCTACCCACTATCACGAGCTTAGCGAGCTGGAAGGCCTGTTTCCCGGCGTGAAGAACTACTGCATCACCGTGAAGGAGCACGGCGAGGATGTGATCTTTCTGCGCAAGATCATCCCCGGCGGCGCAGACAAGAGCTATGGCGTGCAGGTGGCACGGCTGGCAGGCATTCCAAGGCAGGTAGTGGCCCGTGCCCACGAGATTCAGGCCCGCCTCGAAGTGAGCGATATCAATCAGGAAACCATTTCTCAGAATATTCTGGAAAAGAAAAAGAAAGAAAACCGTCAGATGGATATGTTCCACCTTCCTCAGGACGATCTGATTGAGGAATTGAAGGAACTGGATGTGCTTTCCGTCACGCCCATGGATGCGCTGAATATCCTCTTCCGTCTGAGGGAAAAAGCACGCAGGCTCTAAGGAGGCATTATGGCTGAAATACGCAGGCTTTCCTCGGAAATCATCGGAAAAATTGCCGCAGGCGAGGTGGTGGAACGCCCCGCTTCTGTGGTGAAGGAACTGGTGGAAAACGCCATCGATGCAGGCTCCACCCATGTAACGGTGGAGCTTCGTGGCGGAGGAACAGAGTACATTCGCATATCCGATAACGGAAAGGGGATCCCCTCCGGGCAGATTCGCCTTGCTTTTGAGCGCCATGCTACCAGCAAACTCGAGCGGGAGGAACAGCTTTACGATATCCGCACGCTGGGCTTCCGGGGCGAAGCGCTGGCTTCTGTGGCGGCCGTTGCCAAGGTGACCTGCACCAGCCGTACTGCAGATGAGGATTACGGAATCAAGTGCAAGGTAGAGGGCGGCCAGTTTGCGGACATCCGCCAGGCTGCTTCGCCGGTAGGTACCACCTTTGTGGTGGAGGACCTTTTTTATAACACTCCCGTACGCCGCAAATTCCTCAAGAAACCCGCAACAGAGGCTGGGCTTGTGGCAGACTATATGCTGCGTCTCATTCTTTCCCATCCGGAAATATCCTTCCGGTTCGTCAGCCAGGGCAAGACCATCTACCACAGCGTTGGCGACGGAAAACTGGAATCCGCATTGTTTGCCATTTATGGAAAAGAATCCTTTAAGCAGATGCTGCCTGTGAAAGGCAACGAAAATGGTGTACTGCTGACGGGATATGTGGGTGTTGGAGAATTATCCCGGGGCAACCGGCAGCAGCAGTCCTTTTTTATCAATGGCCGCTTTTTCCGCAGTGCGTTTCTCAGCCGTGCGGTGGAAGCCGGTTGCGAAGGCCGTGTAATGATCGGCAAATTCCCCATGTGCGCCCTGTTCCTGGAAATGCCATATCAACAGGTGGATGTAAATGTTCACCCCAATAAGCTGGAAGTGCGCTTCCAAAACGAGCTGGCAGTGGCGGAGGCAGTAAAAAATCTGGTATACGACAGCTTGCATCGGGAGACCCTCAGCGAAAAACTGATGGGGGAGAAAAACGGAGAAACGGTAAAGCCTGCCGAAAAAGAAATCTTTTCTGTGGTGTCATTGCCAGGCGCAGAAATCCTTTCTGCTGAAAAGGAAAAAGCACCTCACGGTTTTACGGTGCTCAATCCGGAGGCAGCGGTGGATACCCCGCCGCCGGTAGCCTTCAAACCTTTCCGGGAAACGGAACCCTATCGTTCTTCCTCAAACCTTCGTTCTTCTTCTGCGCCTGTGCCTGTGCAGCGTGCGGCACAGGGGTTCGGGGAGAAAAAAAACATGGAAACAGAACCCGGTGATTATTCTATTCTGAAAAAACAGCCGGAACCAAAGTCGGAGATGCCTGTACGTTCATCCCTGCCAGACAGCGAAAAAGAAATGCCTGAGGCAGAAACCCGTCATGTGGAAGCCAAACCTGCGGCAAAAGACAAAGCCGAGCCCCTTTCTTTGCAGAAAGTCAGTGAAGAAGTTTTGCCGTCTTCGTTGACAAAACAGGATGACGCTTCTGTACAGGAAGGGCCCAGTCAGCTGGATTTCCTGCCTGTACAGGACGAAACGCCCGCTCTCAGCTTGCTGGGTATTGCCTTTGATACCTATTGGATTTTCCAGACCGGAGACCGCCTTTTGTTTGTGGATCAGCACGCCGCCCATGAGCGTATTCTCTACGACCGGCTGATGACACAGATGGAGGGAGAGCAGCTCTCACAGCAGTTGCTTTCTCCACGGCTGGTTCAGCTTTCACCCTCGGATATGGCGCTGGTGGAGGAGATTTCCCAGTTTCTGAAGGATTCTGGTTTTGAGGTGGAAATGTTTGACGAGCGCAATGTGGCGGTACATGCGATCCCCACGCTGTTTGGCGTCAACGAAGATCCACAGGCGCTGCTTTTGGAAACCCTTGACCAGTGGCAGGAAAGCCGGGGAAGCGCCTCTCAGGAGAAGATGCGCCGACAGGTGGCGCAAATGGCCTGCAAGCATGCCATCAAAGGCGGCGATAAACTCAACGAAGAGCAGATCAGGCTGTTTCTTCAATCCATGCTGGAGAGCGATTCCATTCCCACTTGTCCTCACGGCAGGCCAATCGTAACGGAAATGACCCGCTACCAACTGGAAAAACGCTTCAAAAGAACCTGATTTGTGAGGGAAATATGAAACCCAGAATAATCGCTATAACGGGCTGCACTGCTTCAGGCAAAAGCAGTCTTGCCATGGAGCTCGCCGGGAAACATGGCTGCGAAATTGTCTGCATGGACAGCATGCAGGTATACACCGGCATGGATATTGGTACTGCCAAGCCCTCAAAAGCAGACCGGCAGAGGATTCCGCACCATATGCTGGATGTGGTGAGCCCGGTTGAGCCATATGCGGTGGCTGATTATGTAAAGGGCGCAGAAGCTGTTTTTGAGCAAATATGGCAGCGGGGCAAAACCCCCATGCTTGTTGGCGGTACGGGCCTGTATCTGAAAAGTCTGCTTCATGGCATGACCCTTGGTGTAGAAAAGAGTGACCCGGAAATCCGTTCCCGCTATGAAAGCATCGCAGCCCGGCCCGACGGACGGGAGCAGCTCCATGCCATGCTGGAACAGGTCGATCCTTCTTCCGCAGCAAAGCTGCATCCCAATGACCTGCGGCGGGTCATCCGTGCCCTTGAGGTATACGAACTTACCGGTACGCCTCTCAGCCAGCAAAAACGAGAGGAACCGGAACGCCCCTATGACATTTTTCCCCTTGTGCTTATGATGCCCAGGGAAAAGCTGCAAAAGCGTATTGCCCTCCGGGTGGACGAAATGTTCCAGGCTGGGCTGGTGGAGGAAGTGAGAACACTGTTGGCATCGGGCGTTCCTGCAGATGCCCAGTCCATGCAGGCCATCGGATATAAGGAGCTGATCCCGGTAGTGCGGGACGGACTTGCCCAAAGCGTAGCAAAGGAACAAATCGTTTTGGGCACAAGGCATTATGCCAAGCGTCAGGAAACCTGGTTCAAAGGAGAAAAGCTTCTTGTCCCGTTGGACGCAGAGAATGCCCCCCTGGCCACCGCCGATGCGCAGATACATGCCTTTTTGAATACCTGAGATAAAGGAGTGATTCCCGATGAATATCAGGGAACTTGTTTTGAACGCAGAGAAAAAATGCGCCGCCGCATTCGAGCGCATTGATGAAATGGATCTGAACAACACGGCCAAGGTGATGGATGCCATGCAGCGCCTGGGTGTTGCCTCAAGGCATTTTGCCCCCACCACCGGTTACGGTTATGATGATGTGGGCAGGGATACCCTCGAAAAGCTTTATGCTGAAGTGTTTGGCGCAGAGGCTGCCATCGTGCGCCCGCAAATCACCTCCGGCACCCATGCCCTGAGCCTGTGCCTGTTTGGTATGCTGCGCCCCGGCGATGAGCTGATCTACGTCTCCGGCGCACCCTATGATACCCTGGAAGAAGTCATCGGCACCCGGGGCAACCCCGAGGGTTCCCTGAAGGAAATGGGAGTAAGTTATTCTCAGGTGGAAATGACTGAAGACGGTCGGCTGGATCTGGAAGCCATCCGCAAGGCTATCAGACCCAATACCCGCCTTGTGGCTGTGCAGCGCAGCCGTGGTTATTCCTCCCGCCCCAGCCTGATGCCCGAGGATATCGCTCCACTGGCAGAGATGCTCCACAACGATTTTCCCAATACATTTATGATGGTGGATAACTGCTACGGCGAATTCGTCCGGGAAAAGGAACCCACTGAATACGGCGCAGATTTGTGCGTGGGCAGCCTCATCAAGAATCCAGGCGGCGGGCTGGCACCCACCGGCGGATATATCGTTGGCCGGGAAGCCCTCATTGAGCGCATCAGTTACCGGCTTACCGCACCTGGCATCGGTCGGGAAGTGGGCAGCTATGCGGGAAGCTATCAGCCCTTCTACCAGGGTCTCTTTATGGCCCCTCATGTGGTGGCGCAGGCTCTTCGCACCTCTGCGCTGGCGGCTGCTATCTTTGCAGATCTGGGCATGAAAACCACTCCCGCTTACGATGCTGTACGCACGGATATCATTCAGGCTCTGGAATGCGGCACTCCTGAGCGGCTGGTTGCTTTCTGCCAGGGAATTCAGTCCGCATCGCCCATCGACAGCATGGCGCTGCCGGAACCTTGGGATATGCCCGGATATCAGCATCAGGTCATCATGGCGGCTGGTACTTTCGTAGGTGGCGCATCCATTGAACTCAGCGCCGACGGCCCGATGCGGGAGCCCTATTTTGCTTTCCTGCAGGGCGGGCTTACCTACAGCCACGGTAAACTGGCCATGATCCGAACCCTTGAATACATGCAGAAAAAAGGCTGCCTGTAATGATTCGTTCTTCCTCTCCCTAATGCGGCATATGCTGGCTTTGGGAGGGGATTTTTTTATGGAAAAGGAACGCACCACCATTAAAGCCATATGGGTAGAGGAAAAAAAGCTGATTCCTGCGCCTGAGAAGGAAAATACAAACCGCATTATCGATTGCTCCGGCGAAAAAGGAGCCTCGTCTTTGTTTCAGCCTGACAGGCTGATTAAGAATATAGCGTTGTCCTGTGGATTGATGCTGGTGATTCTGGCTCTGCGTACCGCCAACCTGCCGGAAAGCCAGAGCGTGTTTTCCGCACTGGAAACAGGGGTTAACACGAAATGGGACGAAAGTATCGGCAAGCTCAGCTTCGTTACTTCGCTGTTCCCGGAAGAAATCCAGGAAGTGTGGGCGGATTATGGATCAGTGACGGTTTTTCAGCCTGTTGAAGGGGAGATCGTCCATACCTGGACAGAGCAGGAACCCTACATAGAAATGCTTGCCGTAGGTTCTGAGGTGAGGGCAGCGGCAGGCGGCGAGATCATGAGCATTGCCCACGGTATGGAAGAAGAACGCATTGTGCGTATCCGTCATGCGGATGGCACCGAGGCCCTTTATGGCAACCTTTTGGAGTGCTTTTGCGAAATAGGGGATACAGTGAATGCAGGCGATCCCTTTGCTACTTTGATGGATGGAAAACCGCTGGCTTTTGAGTACCGCAGAAACGGGCGCTCCGTAGAGTTGAGCAACGGCTTTCTTTCCTTTGGAGATGCGCCATGAAGCTTTCGGTAAAAATGCACCCGGCCGGGTGGATATTCTTTGCACTCATGCTGGTCTTCACTCCTGCTGCCCTGGTGGTGGCGACACTGGCTGCGCTTCTGCTGCACGAGGGCGGCCATCTGCTGGTTATGGCGCTGTGCGGGGCAAAGGAATGCACGGTGGAGATAACGCCCTTTGGCGGCATGGCGGATGTATCCGGTTATGAAACGCTCCCTCCATGGAAAAAAGTGGTCTGCGCATTGGCAGGGCCGGCCTTGAGCCTTCTTGGTGCAGTTCCGCTATTTATGGGCTGGATACAAGACGGTTTTTTTCGTTGTTTTTTTGTGTGCAATCTGTCCATGGCGCTGATGAACCTGTTGCCCGTATTCCCGTTGGACGGAGCCAGAATTCTCGTTGCTGCTTCAGAAAAACTTGGCCTGGAAAGGCTTGTTTGCAGGATTACTCAAGGAGCGGCATATCTTTTTGCGCTTTTTTTGTTTGTTTTGGGAATAACAGGGGTTTTTCACGGAAGGGTCAATCTTTCCCTGTTTCTTTTGCCTCCCTATTTATGCTATACTGCTTATCAAAGCGCTCTGTATACAAGGATCCGCGGCGTGGGATACAGGCTGTTTTTGCAGGATGAAAAGAGGGGAGAGATCCGGCCGCTGAAGGCTTTTGTTTCTTTTGGAAGGCCTGGTAAACTTGCCATTATGAGGCATTTACAGAATGTTGGCAGAAACACATCCGCTATTCTTTACATATGTGACGCAGATACGGGGATCGTCACCGAAATCCTTACAACGAAACAAATTTGTCATAATTTGATTTCGGAGTAACGCTCAAATAGCTTACATATATTGGAAAAGCCATTTTATAGACAGGATTCGCAAAATGTGCTACAATCCAAAATGATTACGAAAGTATTACGAAATGGAGGAACCAGAGATGCTGAAGCACTACGGGCGGAGAGTATTTGCCGCCATTGCAGCCGGGATACTGCTCCTTGGCGCTTTTCCCGCTATGGCACAGAACACTGGCGACGTTAGCATTACTCCTGCACAGCTGGTTACCCAGTCCGCTCCCGTAAACGGTATGGTAAGAGTGTTTCTTTCATCGCTCGGTAATCCATCCACGCTCAACATTACCACTCAGGGAAGTTATCTGATCAATGGAGAACCCGGAAGAAGCATTGCCAGCGGGACGGCGCTTACAGTCAGTTTTCAGTCCTCTACGGGGCAGCTTAGCCTGAATTACGGTGGAAAAACGTATCAGATGGGGAATTACTTCATCCTGCGGCGTACCAGCACAGATGCATCCAACAGCCTGAAAATCAAGCAGGCCCGGGAAAGCGGAAACCCTTACCCCGGAGACCTTTCCTTCCGGGCGGTGAAGCAGTCTTCTGGCACATACAAGCTGTATACAATCCTGCACATTTATATAGAGGATTACCTTTACGGCGTTCTTCCTTATGAAATGGGTAATTCAAGCCATCTGGAATCCCTCAAGGCCCAGGCGGTCGCAGCCCGTACCTATACCGTGCGTATGATGGAAAGTCGTTCGTCCGGCTACTATGATGTTGTGGATACCACCAGCGATCAGGTGTACAGAGGCACTCCCTCCGGCAATTCCAATTGCGTTGCCGCAGTGAATCAGACAAAGGGCATTGTGCTGAAGTATGGTAATGCTTATGCCGTAACCTATTATTCCGCCAGCAATGGCGGCCAGACCGAAAGCCTGAAAAACGTAAACGGCAGCAGTTCCTATCCTTACCTTGTGGTGAAGGATGATCCTTTTGACTATGCCAATCCCAGTTCCATGGTCAAAAGCAAGACCATCTATGTGGATCTGCAAAGCGCAAGCAATTCTTCTACCTTTATCAGCAAGCTGAAAACCAAGGCGGTGGCTTCCCTTCAGCAAAAGGGCTACAATGCCACTGCTTCCAATACCACACTTCTGAAACTCAAGGCAGTCGCACCCCATACCCCCAAATATGCCTCACCCAGCAGGCTCTATACCAAAATGGATTTCACCCTCACCGCCAGAACCGGAGCTTCAGGAACGACGGCCACCGTTACTGTGACTTTTGATATTTTTTCTGAGTTGGAAAGCATGTTTTCCATGGGAATTCAGTCTTCCTCCAATGAACTGTGGAGCGCAAGAAGGAACTCCTCTGCAACCGCATTTGTTGTGGAAGCAAGGCGTTACGGACATGGCTATGGTATGAGCCAGCGAGGCGCAATGTACATGGGAAAACAGGGATATACTTACGATCAGATACTGGGCTTTTACTACGAAGGCTGCAAACGAGTACAGCAAAGCTTTGTAAACAAGGTCATCAATCCTGAATCCGGCGTGGAGGATACAGAAATAGAGGATCCTGCCGAGCTGCCGGAGGATGAGAGTGGAAAATGCACTGCTTCCGTTCAGCTTGTATCCAACCTGAGTACGTTGGCGATACGCAGTGGCAAAAGCGTTTCTGCTTCCGTTTTGATCATGCTTCAAAATGGCGCACTGGTGGAAGTATTGCAGAGCGACGGCAGCTGGTGCCTTGTTCGCTATGGGGAAATCACAGGTTATGTCCCGGCTTCTTCCTTGAAAATCAGCGGTACACCTTCTGGAGAAACGGCGCCTGTCACAGACATTCAGGGATTTTCTGTGGTCAGCTGTAATGATTTTGTCAACCTGCGCAGCGGCCCCAGCCTGAGTGCACAACGTGTGACCACTGCGCCTACAGGCTCTGTGCTTACGGTGTTCTCCGTTTCTGGCCAATGGGCGCATGTACAGTATGGCGCCGTTGCGGCTTATGTGAATATGGGTTATGTTTCTGCTGTATCCAAAAATTACCCCGGAGAACAGACGGATTCACCCGGCAATACTGCCATCGTTATGACGGAGAGCGGCTCTGGCACGGTCAACCTGAGATCCAGCGCTTCTACATCAGGCGCAGTACTCAAACAGGTACCTGTTTCCGAAAAGGTAACGGTTCTCAGCGATGACGGCGCATGGGCACGCATACGCTATGAAGACGCAGAAGGATATATGATGTCTCAATTTTTGAAATATCAGGCAGAGGATGAAATTCCCCCTGCTCAGCCTGATGAGCCGCCTGTAGAAGAAAGCCCCTCTCTGCCGGAGGAGAGCGTAATGTACGTTCTTGAGAACAACACACATCTTTATGAGCGTGCTCAGGAACAATCTCCTGTACTGGCTACTTTCCTTGCAGGCCGTGAAGTGGAAGTGCTGGTTTCCGACGAAAGTTGGACCTTTGTCAGGGTCGGTCAGCAGACGGGCTACATCCGCACAGCTGCCCTTGGCATCCGCAAACCCGAAGACGATTCTGTGCAAAGCCCTTCTCAGCCCCCTGCGGAAGATGGTATACTTATTGCCAGGGTGACCACTGCATCCGGTTCTCTGAATCTGCGTGCAGAACCCAGCCTTGGCAGCCGTGTGCTCTTAACCATTCCCCGCAATGCAACGGTGGAAGTGATTGCCTATGATTCCAAATGGTGCAGTGTAAGATACGCCGGCGTATCTGGCCATGCCATGACCAGCTTCCTTTCCTTTGAGGAGGGTGCTCCCTCCGTGCCCGAAAAGCCTGTTCCCGATACGGATTATTCCTCCGCAACGGTACTTACCCCCAGCGGCTCCCTTAACCTGCGCCAGCAGCCTGTCGCAGGCAGCAGGATTTTGCGAACCATTCCCCGGCTTGCTGCGGTTCAGGTACATTCCTACGGTGCAGATTGGTGCCATGTAACGTACGGCGGCGTAACCGGCTATGTAATGACTGCATTCCTGAGCTTTTCTGCATCCCCTGACTCGGGCATTGAATCCACCCCGCCCGAAGCTGCGCCTTCCGTCGGTACGGCAGTGGTAACCACTGCCAACGGCTCCCTCAACCTGAGGGAAGAACCCGGTTATCATGCCGCTGTTCTGGTGCGCATTCCCCAATATGCAACCGTAGAAGTTCTTGCAAAATCAGCCGATTGGACAAAAGTCAGGTTTCATGTGTTTGAAGGATATGTTGTCACTTCCTACCTGACCTTTGGCGGAAATCTTCCTGATGCAGAACAGCCCCCTGTCTCTGCGCCGTCGCCCGGGCCTGAAGGAGAACAGCAGGCATGGGTCAGTACGGTCAGCGGTTCGCTGAATCTCCGGGAACAGCCCAGCGCAAGCGCAAGGGTGCTTATGCAGATTCCCCGTGGGGCGCAGCTTACGGTGCTGAACCGTGACGACGACTGGTGCCGCATTTCCTATCAGAACACCGGCGGTTATGTAATGACGGAATTCCTGCGCTTTGATGCAGCTCCTTATGCGGAAACCCCCGAACAGAATCCTTCCATGGAAGAAAACGATTCTTCCAAAGAGGAAACAGCTGTTTTGCCCCAGATGCCGCCGGATATTCCCGAAACCCCTGAACAGGAGCCTCCTGCGGTAGATGATTCTATCACTGCGGAGATTCTCTCTACGGAAATGGATGTATTGTCACAGCACGTTTCTGTAACAATTTTCCCGCAAAACGGGCAGGAATGCCCTGTGTATCCCGAAATGGACGAAAACAGTCAGCCGGTTGCGTTCCTGGAGGAGCAAAGCTCTGTTCTTGTATGGATGAAGGGGCAAGATTGGTGCCTTGTGCAATACGATCCCGAAGACGAAACAAAGCTGGCATACATACGCACCCATCACTTACAATTGACAGGAGAATGACCTATGGAGCTTTTGCCCGGAGAAAGAATTGATGATCTGCAGTTGAATGGCCTTCACATTATCCAGAATGAGAATGGTTTCCGTTTTGGCATGGATGCAGTTCTGCTCAGCGACTTTACTTCCGTAAGACCGAGGGAACGCATTGCAGATATGGGCACCGGTACGGTCATCATTCCTCTGCTGCTTTCTCAGAAACGGGCTGACGCTACCTTTGAAGCCTTTGAGATTCAGCCGGATGTGGCTGAGATGGCATCCCGTTCCGTAAAGCTCAACGGCCTGGAGGAACGCATTCGGGTACACAGTATGGATATGCGGAGTGCTACGGATATCATCGGTTATCAGTCCATGCATGCCGTTACCTGCAATCCTCCCTATGGCAAGGCAGGCAGTGCGCTTACCAGCCATACGGAGGCGATAAAGGTTTCCCGTCATGAAACAGAAATAACCATCGAGGATATTGTCCGCTCATGCAGCAACGTGCTGCGCAATATGGGACGGCTCACCATGGTTTTCCCTGCCCAGCGGATGCTGGAACTGTGCGATGCCATGCGCCGCTGCCGTCTGGAACCCAAACGCATCAGAATGGTATGCGCAAAGGTGGAAAAAGCGCCTTATCTGGTGCTTGTTGAAGCTATGAAGAACGCAAAACCATCCCTCCTTTGGATGCCTCCTCTGGTGGTATACCATCCCGACGGAACGGAAACCGAGGAGATCCGGCGTATTTATCACAAGCTGTAATCCTCATTTCTTTTTCGGAACCACAACAGCAAAACCAACAGATTCCACAGGAGCAGGATGATCTGTCCTGCTCCTTGTGCTATAATCACCCCTTTTTGTCTCAGGGCGGGCTGAGCGCAAAGCAGCCAGGTCAGGGCGAGGGTAAGTATGGAAACCGGAATGCTCCCAAGCACGGCACGTTTTTGCTGGCCCAGAGAGGCGAGCACGCTGCCTGTGACATGGGCAAAGGGAAAGATCAGAGCAAGTGGAGAGGCCATGCGCAGCCATTCCGTCAGCTCCGGCAGACGAAATATCAGATTGGCAAACAGTGGTGCAGAAATAAACAGTGCACCGTACCCCAAAAGCCCTGCAAAGCCGCAGCACAGGAAAGACATAAACAGAAGTTTTTTAAGGGCCTGCGGGTCATTTTCTTCTTTGGCGATTCTGGGGACGAGCACCATGGATAGTGCGCTTGTAAAGATGCAGGGCAGCAGAGTCAGTGGCATAACCATGCCGTTGAGCATGCCGAGGCGGGACAACGCCTCTGAGCGAATCAGCCCTGAAGCCATCAGTCGCTTAGGCAAAATAATGGATTCCAGCGCACGGAGCATGGTGGTTACGAGCCTTGCGGCAGTGGTGGGAAGAGCCAATTGCAGAATGGGCCTGGTCCACCTGGATAGCTCGGCGCTTTCGCTTTGCGGAAGCTTTAGCATGCCGATAACGAAAAACAGGCCGATGATTTCCGCAGCCATGGTGGAAAAAACAGGAACTGCTGCCATCCACGGTGCAGAAAGCCTTCGCAGGGTAGTAAGGATAACAAAAGCGAGCAGCAGCCTTGCGGTTTGCTCGATCAGTTCGGACCATGCGGGCAGTCCGCTTTGCTCGGTTCCATAGCAATAGCCGTTGTAAACCGCTGAATACCCAAGTATCAAAATGCAGGGCGCAGAAAACCACAGCGAGGGAAGCACACGGAGATCCCCGGCCATACGGGCCAGCAGGGGAGAAAGAAGAATCATCAGCGGTATCATGATAAGGGATACTGTCCGCACGATGGCAATGCCGGCTTCCAATGGCTTTGTTCGTTCTCTGGGGGCTGCTTTTGCAGTAAGACGGCTTACCGCCAGCGGAAGACCGGAAGTGAGCGGCGTTATGGCAAGCATGTGCACGCTTTGCGAAAGTTCCGTTATGCCCATGATCTCCGCCCCCATAAGACGGGAAAGTACAATACGCATCAGCATTCCCAGAAAACGCACGATGCCGTTTGCCATGGTCAGAATAAGGGTTTGTTTTTTGATGCTTCTTTTCATTCCGTTCCCTCCACGTTGGAGGGTATGAATGGCTCGCAGAAAGCATGCTTTTTTAGTTGCACCTGAAGGAAAAATACTCTATAATTGTTTCAGGAAAAGCCATTTTGGAAATGGCAAAAAAACAGAAAGACGGTGCCTTGTATGAACGCAAAATCCATCCGGATATGGACGTCTGTTTTGCTGCTGGGACTGGTGGGCCAGTTTGCCTGGACTATTGAAAACATGTATTTTAATGTGTACCTATATAACGAGATCTCCACAGATCCCGGATACATTGCTGCTATGGTTTCTGCAAGCGCCATTGTGGCCACTATTACCACGTTGCTTATGGGTCCCCTTTCCGACAGGCTGGGGAAACGCAAGGTGTTTATCTGCGCAGGATACATCCTCTGGGGTATTAGTACGGCTGCTTTCGGCTTCATTACCCCGGAAAACGCCGCCAGAATCTTCCCCGCAGCAGGCGGCGCAGCGGCAGCGGCAATAATGGTTGTAGCCATGGACTGCATAATGACATTCTTTGGCTCCACCGCCAATGACGCAGCTTTCAATGCCTACATTACCGATTCCTTTGAAAACGAAAAGCGGGGGAAGGCGGAGGGTGTATTGGCTATTCTACCGCTGATTTCCATGCTGATCATCTTTGGCCTTTTTGATGGCATGACCAAGAATGGGCAGTGGAAGCAGTTTTTCCTGATTTTTGGTATTATGGTTACGCTGGCAGGTCTGATCAGCCTGTTCCTTGTGCCGGAATCCGAAATACAGGCACAGAAGAAATCCTTCCTCGCTCAAACGCTTTACGGGTTCCGTCCTTCGGTTTGGCGCAGCGAGAAGAAGCTGTATCTTGCACTGGTTGCCATGTGCATTTTTTCCATTGCGGTACAGGTGTTTTTCCCTTATCTTATCATCTATATGCAAAAATACCTTGGCTTTGAAAACTACGCCATTGCTTTGGGTCTTGTGCTGATCGTTGCATCGGTGGTCAGCGTAGCAGGGGGCAGGCTTATTGACAGGGTGGGAAAGCTCCGTTTCGTGCTTCCTGCTGCCGGAATTATGCTATTTGGCCTGATTGGTATGTACTTTGTGAGGAATATGATTCCGGTGATCGTCGCCGGTATTGTAATGATGAGCGGATATATGCTGGTAACGGCAGCTCTGAACGCAGAGATACGGGACTGTACCCCTGCAGATAAAGCAGGGCATTTCCAGGGCGTTCGCATGGTGTTTTCCGTAATGATCCCCATGATCATCGGGCCTGCCATCGGCGCTGCGGTAATCAGAGGCAGTGCACTGACATATGAAGAGCTGGGCGAGATCAAGACCGTACCCACTCCCGCTATTTTCCTTGCGGCTGCTGTAACGCTGCTGCTGGTGCTCGTGCCTATTTTCCTGATGAAGGAGAGAAAAGAAAAATGCTGACTCCATTTGGCGAAAAACTGAGTGATGCTCTTCCCTTGCAGGAACATCCCCGTCCGCAGATGGAACGGGAGAACTGGCTCAATCTGAACGGACAATGGGATTATGCCATAACCGAAACTGTGCAGGGTGAAACCACTCCGATTCACTGGGATGGAAAGATTCTCGTACCGTTTTCCCCAGAAGCGCCCCTCAGCGGCGTAAACCGCACGCTGGACAGCAGTCACACCCTCTGGTACAGCCGGACATTGCTTCTGCCTGGAAACTGGAATGCCGAGCAATACCGGTATCTGCTGCATTTTGATGCGGTGGATCAGGAAGCCTGTGTTTATGTCAATGACCGGGAAGCGGGTACCCATATGGGTGGTTATACCGCTTTTGTGTTGGATGTGACGGACTACATCGTTCCCGGAGAAAACCAGCTGGTGGTTCGTGTACATGATGATACTGACGAAAGCTGGCATAGCCGTGGCAAGCAGAGTTCCAAACGGGGTGGAATCTGGTACACGCCCCAAAGCGGTATCTGGCAGACGGTGTGGATGGAAAGAGTTCCCCGGGAATATATTACCGGGCTGGACATGGTTGCTGATATTGATAACGAGCTTCTTCATATTACGGTAAGTACGGAAGGAACAGGGGAATGCACAGTATTTAGTGAAGGGAAGGAATACAGGCTTCCTGTCAATGAGCCGGCAAAGATCCCCGTCAGGGAGCTGCATCTTTGGTCGCCGGAAAATCCGTATCTTTATCCCTTGGAGATAGTATACGGCAGCGATCGTGTGAAGAGCTACTTTGCTATGCGAAAGACTGAAGTCCGCATGGACAAGAAAGGCATAAAGAGACTGTACCTCAACAATGTCCCCTGTTTTCACAACGGTCTTCTGGATCAGGGGTACTGGCCCGATGGACTGTACACACCGCCATCTGACGACGCTATGGTTTACGATATCCAAACCATGAAAGATTTGGGTTTTAATATGCTGCGTAAGCATATTAAGGTTGAACCCATGCGTTGGTACTATCATTGTGACCGGCTTGGAATGCTTGTGTGGCAGGATATGGTAAACGGCGGAGGAAGGTACAAATTCGGTGTGATCTCTGTGCCCTTGGTCAGCGGTATTCACATAAAGGACAACCATTACCGGGCCTTTGCCCGTGAAGCCGAAGAAGGCCGAAGGGAATATGCCCGGGAACTGATGGAAATGATCTGCCAGTTGAAAAACGTACCATCGATTGTACTATGGGTTCCCTTTAACGAGGGGTGGGGTCAGTTTGATTCAGCAAAGGCCTGTCAGATGATTAATGAATTGGATGGCAGCAGACCCATTGATCATGCCAGTGGCTGGCATGACCAGAAGATTGGCGATATCAAGAGCCTGCATGTGTATTTCCGTCCGTATAAATTCAGGAAAGACAAGAAAAACCGTGCGGTGGTGCTGAGCGAGTTTGGCGGGTACAACCTTCCGGTGGAAGGGCATACATGGAATAAGGCTAATTTCGGATATAAAGGCTTTGCCACCGAAGAAGAATTTTGGACTGCATACGAAAAGCTTTTCCGTGAGCAAATTCTTCCGGCTATTCCAAAAGGGCTTGCGGCCACCGTATACACACAGGTGACGGATGTGGAGGATGAGGTGAATGGCCTGATGACTTACGACCGTCGCATCGTCAAGGTTCCCAAAGAAAAAATCCGGGCGCTGAACGAAGAAATCATCGCCCTTGGCAAGGAAAAATAAGGAGGAATATCAACATGAAACAGGTTATCCATACTGACAATGCGCCCAAAGCCATCGGTCCCTATGTGCAAGGATGGAAAGTTGGACAGATGGTTTTCACATCCGGGCAGCTGGGCATCGATGTGGAAAAAGGCGCTCTTGCTGAAACGGTGGCAGAACAGGCGCATTGTTCCATGAAGAATGTTGGCGAGATTCTCAAAAGCGCCGGCGCAGATTACAGCGACATTATCAAAGCGACGATCTTCGTGAAGGACTTGGCAGATTTCAAGACCGTCAATGAAGTATACGCCAGCTATTTCGCCGGTGATTATCCTGCCCGCAGCTGTGTGCAGGTTGCGGCTCTGCCCATGGGTGGTCTGGTGGAAATCGAAGTTGTGGCCGTGGTTGGGGATTAAGTATTTGTTGTAAATGAAAACAGGCTTGGCCTCGGGTATTCCGATCGGGCAAGCCTGTTTTTTGATTTGTTATCTTTTTTTATGGCAAACGCAGAAGATAGCCTTGAATGTTTGCCTCTCTTGCAGCAATATATTGATTGTGAACCGTTGCCTGCGTTGCGGAGTTGATGTCAGACAAAAGCTTATTGGTTTTATCAAGAGAGGAGTTAATCGCAGAAGCACCAGAAATAAAAGATTGTTTATAGTGATCTATACTTGAATTGAGACTAGATAAACTGGTTGAAAGAGACGAATTCATTTTTTCTAAGCGTTCGTTTGTAGAACGCATTTCGGACAGAAGAAGGTTTTGAGAGGAATGTATGGCTTCTGTAAGTTGTTTTTTCATTTCTATGATGGATGTGCATACTCGGCTTATTCTAACGTCCTGCATATATTGAGAGTACGCACCGGTTGAGCCTTCGAGGGTGTCGCAGATCCCCATATCAAGATATTCACGGATCTGATTAACCGCTATGATTTCACGGAAGGATGGATAAATAATGTTTTTGCTATATAGTTTTTCGAGTAACTGATGGAGACGACTAATATTTTCTTGCTGTTCATCAATGCGAACATTCAGCGCATTGATGGATTGCTCGTAGATGGTTTGGGCACGCAGGAAAGCTTGGCAAGATTGTTCATAATCCCTATATTCTTGATGATATCTAGCGTCGGCTGCGTTTTTATTCTTTTCAATAATTGTCCCTTTGTGTCCGTTGTAGAGTGAAGAATTAATAGTTTGTGAAATTTTCTTTCCAAGCCAAATACTGATGACTATTGCTAAAAGCGTATATAAAATAATGGGGAAATCTGTTAAGTGAAGACCTACATATACAAAAACAAAAAGAAAGAAAATGGCAATTCCACTAATCAAGCCTATCAACTGTGAAAAAGATGAACGAGACTGATTCCCGCTGTTTAATTCTTCAGAAGTTGCTTCGTTTACTCGATGTATAGGTTTTGCGGGTTCTATTGGCTTACGAATACTTGTTTTCTTTTGTTCAAGAACGCTTATTATTTCATTGCAACTGTATATACTGTTTTCTGCATCACAAACAAAACCAAGGTACTCGAGCAATTCTTGCTTCGTCATATATGAACCTCCGAAAGATTTTTTTCTTCATTTTATATTCTATCACATTCAGGCGTGTTAAGCAAGCATTTGGAATATATATTAGAATATACGGACTATTTTTTGAAATAAACTTCATTTTCGTTCAGTTGACAATCCTCTCGCCGCCGTGATAGACTTTTCAGGCAATCAATATCCGAGGAGGCTTTGTTGTGCTTCACGGCCTGATGGTGGTTAACGCCTTTTTGAAAACCAATAAGTTTGATGATATTTATCATACCCTGAGTGTAGCCGCAGAAAAGGAAGAAATTCATCTGGATGTGCTTACCAATGCGGAGGTGACTGCTCAACTGTGCACAGGTGTTTTTTCGGCGGAGGCATTCGATTTCTGCCTTTTTTGGGATAAGGACGTACAGCTGGCAATGCTTTTGGAACAAGAAGGAATGCGGCTGTTTAACAGTGCAGATGCTATCCGCAAATGCGATGATAAGGCGCTTACCTGGCTTTCTCTGCGGGGCGATTCTTCTATCCGCATGCCGGAAACGATCCTTGCTCCAAAGACTTTTTCCAATATCGGCTATCCTCACATGGATTTTCTTGAATCCATCGCTGATACGTTTGGATTTCCTGTGGTTGTAAAGGAGTGCTTTGGTTCCTTTGGGCAGCAGGTATATCTTGCCGAAAATATGGAGGAATTGCGCGCACTTACCAAACAGCATCAGGGAACGCCTCTTCTGTTCCAAAAACCTGTTGCAGAAAGCATGGGGCGGGATGTACGCATCAATGTGGTGGGGGAGAGAATTGTGGCCAGTATCCTGCGCCATAGCAATAATGGAGACTTCAGAAGCAATCTCACCCTTGGGGGTTCCATGGAACCCTATACGCCAACGGAAGCAGAGGCCCAGCTTGCGCTTGGCACTGTAAAGAGGCTTGGGCTTGACTATGCTGGCGTGGATGTTCTTTTCGGGCAGGAGGGTCCCATCCTGTGCGAGGTGAACAGCAACGCACATTTCAAAACCACGCTGGAGTGCACCGGGGTGAACATGGCAGACGATATTATGCGGCACATCAAAACCAGCATAAAGAGGGAGAAAAAGTGAAGAATCTTTGGCTTTTATACGAAGAAAAGGATCTGAGGGTGAACCGGGATTATGTTGCCGCCATGCGCAGGGCTGGAAAGGAACTGGATTTGGCCGTCAAGGCCGTTACCACTGAAAAACTCAGCCTGTGCATGAATGAATACGGCATGCCTCATCTTTTGCTGGACGGGAAAGCAGCACATCCGGATGCAGTACTCTCCCGGATGCGTATTCCGCTTTACAGCCGCCATATCGAAGCTATGGGTATTCCAGTTTTCAACGGCTCATTGGTGTGCGACATATGCAATGATAAGCGCTATACTTATCAGTTTCTGAAAGGTTTGCCAATGCCCAAGACTACCTTTCTTGCCGGCAACACGTTTGCTCCTTCCCACTATCCGCAGGTTGTGAAACCTGCCTGCAGCCATGGTGGCGATCGTGTAACGCTTGTGAAGGATCCTTTTGAATATCAGCAGGCTGTAGACGGTATTTTGCCGGAAGCGGGGCTTGTGCAGGATGTGGCCCAGAACAGGGGATGGGATCTGCGGGTTTATGTGCTTTTTGGCAAGATCGTGGCCGGAGTGATGCGTCACTCCAAAGATGGCGGCATCGTCAGCAATTTCAAAAAAGGAGGCGACGTTACGCTTCATTCTCTGACCCGTGATGAGGAAAGCCTTGCCAACGAGGTGATCCGGCGCTTTGATCAGGCCGGTGCCCCCCTCTGTTTTGCGGGTATTGATTTTCTTTACGACACAGACGGACCCATCATCGGCGAGGTGGAGGATGTGGTAGGGAGCCGCATGCTGTACCAGACCAGCGATATTGACATTGTTTCCCTTTACCTGAAGGAAATAAAAAACAGGATTTGAACCTTTCAATACAAAAACCGCCCATGCTTCATTGAAAGAAACACGGGCGGTTTTTTGTGATATTATCTGCGTTTGCTGCGACGTTCGTATTTCCGGATCAGCGTATAGATTCCGTTGGTCATCTTCTGCTGTTCCTTCTTGGTGTAGTTCTTCATGCGAACGAGGAGGTCGGCAAGCTTTTCGCCAGCAACCAACAGGCTGGAATAGGCTGCGGAGAGCTTTTCCTGCTTGGCGGGTTTCTTGGCTTCCTGCTTGGCAACAGGTGCGGTTTCGTTCTTTTCCGGCACCGCATCGCTGGCAGCAATGGCCTTGTCAGCCTTGACCAGCTTGGTATGGTTGCCCTCTGCGGTCTTGGTGAAGGTGGAAAGATCCCAGGTTTCACCGTTGTAGGGGGCAGAGGCGCTGAGGTCGAATTCCTGCTTCAAAAGGCCCTCAAACACTCCCACAACGTCATCGTCGCCGTGTACCACAAACACATGCTGGGGTTTGGGGTCAAAATGGCCGATCCAGGTGAGCAAGCCGTTTTGGTCTGCGTGACCACTAACGCCGGCGAGAGCGGTAACGTGAGCGCAAACCTGAATGGTTTCTCCGAAGAGTTTTACCTTATCCACACCCTCAATGAGGCTGCGTCCAAGGGTGCCGTTGCTCTGATAGCCTACGAACAGAATCGTGGATTCTGGCCGCCACAGGTTATGCTTCAGGTGATGGCGCACACGACCCGCATCGCACATACCGCTGGCGGAAATAATCACCTTGGGCTCCGGGTCAACATTGATCTGCTTGCTTTCTTCGGAAGATACCGCAAGGCGCAGATCATCGAAGGAGATGGGATTGATGCCCCGCTTGATGAGTTCCACGGTATCTTCGTCGGCACACTCCATGGTGTTTTGATTAAATACCTTGGTTGCCTCGATGGCCAGGGGGCTGTCCACATATACGGGGAAGCCGTCGTGCCCCTTTACAAGGCCATGCTCCTTGATGTGACGGATAAAGTAGAGCATTTCCTGCGTACGGCCCACGGCGAAACTGGGAATAACGACGTTGCCACCACGATCCAGGGTTTCCTGGAGGATTTTGGTCAATTCGCCGATGTAATCCGGTACAGGGCCGTGGGTACGGTCGCCATAAGTGGATTCCATTACCACATAATCAGCCTTGATCATGTACTGGGGATCCCGCAGCAAGGGTTGATTCAGATTGCCGATATCGCCGGAGAAAACGATGGTTTTGGTTTCGTTGCCTTCGGTAACACGAACCTCGATGGAAGCAGAGCCCATCAGATGCCCTACATCCTCCATACGGATGGAAATGCCATCGCAAAGTTCCACCTGCTGCTCATATTTGCAGGGTACAAACAGGTCACAGGTAGCCAGGGCATGAGCCTGAGTGTAAAGCGGCTCCACAAGGGGACGACCACTGCGCTGGGCTTTACGGTTTTTGTATTCTGCATCGCTTTCCTGAATGTAAGCAGAGTCCAGCAGCATGATGCGGCACAGATCGGCTGTGGTATCCGTGGAGAAAATCTTGCCCCGGAAGCCGTTTTTGTAAAGCAAAGGCAGATAACCGCTGTGGTCGATATGCGCATGAGTCAGGAGCACATAATCAATCTGGGCTTCCATAATGGGCAGCTCAGCGTTTTGGTATACATCCATGCCTTGCTCCATGCCATAGTCCACCATGATGTATTTGCCGCAAGCCTCCAGCAAAAACCGACTGCCGGTTACTTCATGTGCGGCACCTAAAAAAGTCAGTTTCATACGTTTTCCTCCTTTATGCTTTGGTTGCCAGCAAATGGAACAGCGCAGCGACCTGCGGTTCCATTTCCCCGGCGGTATGCTCATACAGGGCGTCACTGCCCTGATATGGATCAGAAATTTCCGGGTTAAACCAGCGCATTTCCGCAGTGAGACCCGGGAACATCGTGCGAATGGAATCGATGTGCCGACGGCTGACACCCATAATAACATCCGCATTTTCCAAAAGAGTCCTATTGATCATGCAGGAGCGGTGGCCAGTAAGGGAAAGTCCTCTTGAAGCCATAGCATGAATGGCTCCTTCTGATGCGGGAAGGCCGTCAGCTGTGCAGATGCCGGCAGAAAAGGCTTGCAGCTCTGTTTCGCCGCTGCGTCTGCACATTTCGTTAAAGAGGCATGCAGCCATGGGACTTCGGCAGGTGTTGCCGGTACAAATAAACAAAACAGTAGTCAAGGTTCATTCCTCCCCGGCATCCGCATCAATCTCGTTAAAGCCGGCAGCCCTGCAGAGACGGTTCATAAAGGCCAGGCCAATGCCGCTGGCAGGAAGAGTTTCACTGAACAACAGAGGGATGCTGTCATCATCTGCGCTGCGCAGAATGGAAAAGAGCTTCTGTGCTGCACACTGCGGTTGATTCAGGCTGCCGATAGAAACGCTTTCAAGGCCGCTGTACATATCACGATGCTCATCAAAGGCAAGTATGCGTACTTTCTGACCCTGCGCTTTTGCAGCCTCCGTATGGCGGCGGATGCAGCCAGCTACGTTTTCGGGTCTTCCCCGAACCATGGTCAGCTTGCCGGTAGGTGCATAGTGCTTGTAGCGCATGCCGGGAGAGAGGGCTTTCTCTCCTTCCTGAAGGGGCCGGAGGATACTGTCAGCAATACGGACTTCCTCAAGAACGGTCAGCAGCATTTCCGGTGTAACTCCGCCGGGTCTTAGAATTGTGGGCACGGAGGAGGTCAGGTCAAGAACCGTACTTTCCAGGCCCACTTCACACTCTCCGCCATCGAGAATCAAGGGCAGCTTGCCTTTCAGGTCGTCCATAACATGTTTGGCTGAGGTGGGGCTGGGCTTTCCGCTGGTGTTGGCGCTGGGGGCTGCAATAGGCAGTTTGCATGCTTTCAACATGGCCCGGGCTACAGGATGGGAAGGTATGCGCACGGCTACGCTGTTAAGACCGGCAGTTACTTCCATGGGCACGATTTCCTTTTTCGGAAGAATCATGGTCAGGGGGCCGGGACAGAAAACATCCATCAGCTTGAGGGCGGTACTGTTTACATGGCACAGGGGTTCCAGCTGTTCCGGTTCTGCCACATGCACAATGAGTGGATTATCCGCCGGACGGCCCTTGGCAGCAAAAATGGAAAGCGCCGCCTCGGGGTCAAGAGCATTGGCACCAAGCCCGTAAACAGTTTCCGTGGGAAAACCAACCAACTGTCCTCTTTCAAGTAGTTGTGCAGCAAGTTGGATGGATTCCTCCGTTGGCATAAGCAGCTGTGTATCGATCATATGCGTTGTTCTCCAAGTTTCTTTAGCTTATCCATCTGCTCGGTCATCAGCAGTGCGTTGATGATCTCGTCCAGATCGCCGTCCAGGGTATCGCCGACCCGGTTAAGGGTAAGCCCTATGCGGTGATCCTTTACATAGCTTTGCAGGAAATGGTAGGTTCTTATACGCTCGCTGCGTTCTCCGCCGCCGATGAGGCCCCGGCGAAGCTCTGCGTAGGCGGTATCAGTTTCCTCCCGCATTTTGTCGTACAGGCGGGTACGCAACACACGCATGGCCTTGTCACGGTTTTTCAGCTGGCTTTTTTCATCCTGGCAGGTGGCAACAATTCCTGTGGGGATATGGGTAATGCGGACTGCGCTGTCCGTGGTGTTGACATATTGCCCGCCGTGGCCCGAGGAACGGAAAGTGTCGATGCGAAGGTCCTCCGGAGAGAGGGTCAGCTCCATTTCCTCTGCTTCCGGCAAAACTGCCACGGTACAGGTGCTGGTGTGCAGCCTTCCCGAGGACTCGGTTTCCGGCACACGCTTTACACGATGCACGCCGGATTCAAACTTCAGTCTGCCAAACACGCCGCTTCCGGAAATGGTAAGGATGGCTTCCTTCACCCCGCCGAGCTCCGTCATGGATATGCTTACGGGCTCCACAGTGAAACGGTGGCGCTCGGCGTAGCGGGTGTACATCCTGAGAAGGTCGGCAGCGAAAAGGGCGGCCTCATCACCGCCTGCACCCTGACGTATTTCCAAAACAATGCTTTTGTCCTCGTCGGGGTCTTTGGGCAGCAGAAGAAGTTTCAGTTCCTGTTCCTTGGCAGCTTTCTCCAACACAAGCCTTTCCAGTTCAAGCTCTGCCAGTTCTGCCATTTCTGGCTGGGAGAGCAATTCTCTGGCTTCTGCTTCTTCTTTTTCCAGCTTGCAATACTCGTGGTAGGCATTCAGCTTGGGTTCCAGTTCGCTGTGTTCCTTGAGAAGCTTGCGCCACAAGGGCTGATTCAGAATGGTTTCCGGCTGGTTCAGCTCCTCTGTAAGCTCCTGATAACGGCCTTCCAGCCAGTCGAATTGTTGAAACATTCCTTTTCCTCCATCGCAGGCAGAATCAAAGCGGTCGTTTGCCTGTTACCATGCGCTGCTGCCCGTACAGATCCCGATGAACCAAAACATCGACGTATCCAGCATTTACACACATGCTGGATACTTTTTCGCCCTGATCGTATCCGATTTCCATCATAAGGGCTCCGCCGGGTTTCAGGTAATGGGGCGCTTCCGTTACAATGCGCCGGTAAAAATCAAGACCGTCCCCACCACCATCCAGCGCCATAACAGGTTCCTTCAGCACTTCTTGCTGAAGATTTTTGCAATCAGCACTGGGAATATAGGGCGGGTTGGAAATAATGACATCAAACCGCAAACCTTCAGAGACGGCTTCAAAAAGATCACCCTCACAGAAAGAGACGGTTACCTGATTTGCGGTGGCATTCATTCTGGCAACATCAAGAGCGTCCGGGCTTAAGTCGCTGGCGTATACCTGAATGTGTGGGCATTCCGCAGCGAGGGTTACAGCGATGGCTCCGCTGCCGGTACAAAGATCCAGTGCGATACCGTTTTTGCGGTCGGTTAGAAAGCTGATGGCAAGGCTGCACAGGCTTTCTGTTTCCTGTCGGGGGATCAGTACCCTTTTATCTACAATAAAACGCCTGCCGTAAAACCATTGCTCTCCGAGAAGGTATTGCAGAGGTTTTCTCTGGGTGCGTGAAAGCAGGAGCGACGATAAACGCTGCTCCTGCTCTGTGGTCAGAGGGCGGTTTTTTTCAAGGCGGGTCATAAGCATATCAAGCCCGGCGATGTGGGAAACAAGCAGCAGGGAATCCGTTTCGGGGTCAGGAATCCCGTGTTTTTCCAAAAGAATCCGGGAATGGGTCAGAGCCTCGCCGATGGTCATCGTTTATTCCGCCTTTTCGGTTTCTTCCGCTTCCGTTTCCGCCTGGGCAGGGGCAACGGTTTCTTCGGGCTGGATTTCGTTGCGCAGCACCGGGTCAGTGATGCGGTAATCCCGGATGATAGTGTAGCCTTCGGGAGTGGTTTCGCAACCTTCCGGCAGGCCATACAGCGCCACGTTCATGGATACAATGGCTACTTCGAGCATTTCCTCGGTGGGTTCCTTGGTGGTGAGCCGCTGCATCTGCAGACCAGGCCAGCGCAGGATGCGGGCAAGCTTGCCGTTGCTATGAGCCAGACCCTTGAGGATTTCATAACTGATGCCGGCCACAACGGGCAGGAAGATGATACGGCTCAGAAAGCGCAGGAATACATTGGTTATAGGCAAGCCGATAGCTTCAAAGAAATAACCCACCGTGGTAAAGATAATAATGGAAATGAAGAACACGATAAGCAGGAAGCTGGTACCGCAGCGAGGATGCAGCGTGGAAAACTGTTTTGCGTTTTCGGGGGTCAGCGCCAGATTGTTCTCGTGGCAGTAAACAGTTTTGTGTTCGGCACCGTGATACTGGAAGGTACGGCGAACATCAGGTACTTTTGCGCAGAAAAGGATATAACCAATCAGCAGGCAGATACGCACAATACCGCTGAGCAGGTTTACAAGCCATTCCTGATGGATCCATTTTTTCAGCAGGGAAGCCACAGCTTCAGGCAGGAAAAAGAACAGGCCCAGGGACAGAATGATAGCAAGAAAAACGGCGGTGCCCATAACGATTTTATCTACGCCCTTGCCCAGCTTTTTGCTCAACCAGAGCTCAAATTTGGTGGGCTCCTCGTCCAGCATGCCCAGCATATCAGTGCTGTCCTGCAGGGTGGACATGCCCATGGAAAACATAGTGCACATGCTTACAATGCCCCGGATAAAGGGCCAACCCATCCAGGGATGCTTGTCTGCAGGAGAAGAGTAGGGTTTGAGTTTGGTAACGATAGTATTATCCGGTTTGCGGACGGAAACGGCGATAGCCTTGGGAGCCTTCATCATAACGCCTTCCATAACGGCCTGTCCGCCGATGTCCACACGGCCGCAGGCGGCTTTGTTATCTTTGATCATAAAGAAATCATGTCCTTTCTGGAATGGGAGTAAAATCCTCCAAATTCATCCTCTTAAAAATTCGACACTGGCGTCTGTCCTTCCTGCCGGAATGAATGGGAGGAAGGGGGAGGAAAGAAAAAATTCAAAGTTTGGACAAAAAAGCAATCAAAAAGAGCACCCGCAAAGGGGAGCTCTTTTGAATGGCTTATTCCATGTTGAAACGCTTCTTGAAGCGGTCCACACGTCCACCGCTGTCCACCAGTTTCTGCTTGCCGGTATAGAAAGGATGGCACTTAGAGCAGATTTCGACCTTCAGCTCAGGCTTGATGGAGCCGGTTTCGAACGTCTCGCCGCACACGCAACGGACGATAGACTTGCCATACTTGGGATGGATCTTTTCCTTCATGATTTTCACCTCTTTTGCGCATGCAGTGCTGCGCTCAAATGCGCAGTCAGAATTATAACATAGTCGAAACCTAATTGCAATACTTTTTTCCAAAGGAATCCAAAATTCCTTAGCCCGGATCATCGATGCCGTAGGTATAGCGTACCACAAGCCACGGTGCACTTTGGTACATACCAAATGCATCGCCGTAGAGACGATAGCTTTGGCCCACTTCCCAGGTGGTTTTGGAGGAGTTCTCAACAAAAACCATCAGTGGGCTATCCTCGGTGCCGACATTCATAAAGGCACGCTGAGGCTTTGTGGTCTCGATGGAAGTGATGACTCCCTTGCATACATAAATCTGGCTGTTACTCTTGCGCAGATCCATGTTGTCCATCAGGTCGGTATACTGGGTAACGATATCCCAGGCTTTTCTGGAATAAATATCGATGTTGGGCACATAGTACACGTTGTGCTCTACACGAGTGGTTTTTTTGCCGGGATAATCGGCAGTGATGATGATGGTATTGTTGCCGATCTTATCCAGCTTGGCAATGAAGGAGAAAGCGCCGTCCTGATTGGTGGTGGTGATGTCAAGATCGCTGTGGGGGGACAGCACCTTTACCGTTGCGCCGGGTAAAGTGGTTGCCCTCACCGTCATGGTAGCGGTACCGGAGGAGGAACTGGAAGCAATATCCGAGGCAAGATCCAGCGGGATCTCCTGTTTTTCACGGTAGAGGGTGATTGTCTTGGTGTTTTCCCTGCAATACTGACTGCGCACCACAATGGTAATGACGTTTTCGCCAATGGGCTGCACGGTGGCATTGTAGCTTACACGGCCGCCATCGGTGTTTACAAGGTCACTGTAATCCTCGCCGTTGATGGTCAGCTTGCTGCCTTCCCGTACGGTGAAGATAATGTTGTACAGTGCAGTGCTCACTTCCAGATATTCCGAATCCGGATTGATGAGATCAATGGGGGACAGGGGGATATCGATTTCGTAGTGGATGGGCTCAAGGGCTGTCTGTTTGCCGCTTTCGGAAACAATGTAGGGGCTGACGGTAACGCTCATGGTTTCCTGAACGTAATCTTCGTAATCGTCATACCAGACATGGTCGGGGATATCGAAAGTGGCAACGCCGCCCACCACAATGGTGGAAGTACGAAGTTCCTTGATCATGATCCGCTGGCCTTCCTGACCGGGAATGGTGATGGTGTGGGTGGCCAGTTCGTCACGGATGGTGGGAGTGATGGTATAGGTGGCCTTTTCTTCACGATTGCCGTTGAAAACCATGGGAACTACGTATTTCCATACAAGAAGGATCAGTAGTGCAGAAACGGTCAATATGGCGCACACCTGAACAAAACGGCGCATGCTGAAGGATTTCGGTTTTTCCGTGCTGTATTTGCCTGTGCGCATGGTGTAGTTTTTGGTATGGCGCCCGGTGCTTCCACTGGGGTAATAGGTACCGGAGTAGCGGTAGCCATCATAGAGGGCGGGATCGTCTTCGTTGCGGTAAGCTTGTACCGGGCGACGCTCTTCGCTGTAGCCATACATGTCCTCCTGTTCCGGACTGTCATAGCTTGTGCGGTACCTGGGGCCCGCTACCGGGGAGGGGGAAGCTCCGGCTTCGTTTTCCGCCTCTACATTGCGAAGGGTTCGGGCAGGATCATCGTTGTATTTTGAAAAAAAGGTAGAGTGGTTGCTGGTGGTGTGCACCGAGCGTCCGGAAGGAGCCATGCCACGTTCGGCGGCGGCTCTGCGCAGCCTGCGCTGCTCCTCCTCACCGGCGATTTTCCGTGCCTTCAGGCTGACCATTTCGTCGGCAAGCTTGTCACGAGGGTCGTCGGTCGCTTCGTATTGGCCATATTCATCTACCCGAATATATGCCTTTGGCTTTTCCTGGTCTTTCATCTCCAGCTGCCATGGCAAATAACCGTTATCATCGTATGGTTTTTCGGGCAGATTTTCGCCGCAATAAATACAATGTGGCATACCTGCCCGGTTCCATTTTCCGCACTTGGGACAATTCATTTCAGCAGCTCCTTATCCTTGGGGATCATGTGTACATTTCGCTGCGGGGATGGCCGTTTCCTGCCCTTTCGGGGTGTCATATATGTATCAGGAAAGGAATCCCATCAGGGCAAGGTATTCCTGATGCAGCTCCATGTATTGATCCAGCAGCGTTGCAGCCAGCATGTCGTCGTCTTCATCATCCGGATGGTCGGAAAGATAAGCGTCGTAGATAAACTCAAATGCGTCGTCGTCAT
Source organism: Clostridiales bacterium (assembly GCA_015056145.1). GTDB lineage: Bacteria > Bacillota > Clostridia > Christensenellales > Aristaeellaceae > Limiplasma. The sequence goes on along the minus strand of SVGY01000001.1, from coordinate 6,828 downwards.
CGTATTCGTTGTCGCCAGGGTCGTCGTTGGGATCCAAAACGCCGCTCACCCGCATGTAGTGCAGATCGTAGCGGATAAAATCGTCCAGCATGGATGAAAGCTTTTCCTCAACAGCCCGGAAAGGCTTTCTTTCAAGCTTTTTCAGTATCCAGTCCCGGGCGTCGGCGGGGTTATAGGCTTCGTACATATGCGGGCCTCCTTCGGGATAAAATGATCAGATTAAGAATATAGCAAAAAACCGCCCGACATGCGAGCGGTTTTTGTTGCCCAAGAATTACACGCGCTTGACTTCCTTGATCTTGGCAGCCTTGCCTTGCAGGTTGCGCAGATAGTACAGCTTAGCACGACGGACCTTACCACGACGCACAACGTCAATGTGGTCCAGGCGGGGAGAGTGCAGCGGGAACGTGCGCTCTACGCCGATGCCGTAAGATACACGACGCACGGTGAAAGTTTCACGGATGCTGCCGTTGCGGCGGGCGATAACAGTGCCTTCAAAAGCCTGAAGACGCTCGCGGGTACCTTCCACAACCTTCACGAAAACGCGAACGGTGTCACCGATATTGAATTCGGGCAAATCGGTGCGGAGCTGAGCCTTTTCGATGGAACGAATGATTTCACTCATTTCATGGGCCTCCTTCCTTCGTAGACGTTCGTGCCCAGCAAATGCGGGTAGCGGACCGTCCGTTTATCAACCCGAACATTATAACATGGCTTCGGAAAGATTTGCAAGCACTTTTTTAAAAAAAGATAACATTTTCTTTGCGGGTTTTGTTGTGAAAAAACAAAAAGAATCCCTTTTTCTCTGCTTGAGAAATGATATAATGTAGAAAATGATTCTGTCATAATGGAGGATATATACTCATGAAAACATTGCTCAAAAATGGTTTGATCTATGATGGAAAGGGTAACGCACCTCAAAAGGCCGATGTGCTGCTGGAAAATGAACTTATTCTGAAAATAGGCAATATCGCCACGGAAGAAGCGGACACTGTAATGGATATGTCGGGTCTGTGCGTAACGCCGGGATTGATTGATGCGCATTCCCACAACGATTTTTTCTATGATTATGAGGATGCGGATGTTTACTACAGGCCTTTCCTTGAACAGGGCATTACTACCCAAATAACGGGAAATTGCGGATTTTCCCCTTTTGGAATCGATCCCGCTTCCCCTCACAGAGACAAAGTGGGAGCAGGTCTGTTTGCGGCAAAGCAACCCGGAACCTTTGCTGATTTTGTCAAAAAGGCAGAGGGAAAGCTGTATGTAAATATGGTTCCGCTTATTGGCCACGGTACGGCCCGAATTGGCGTGAGTGGCCTTGCTTCGGAAGCTCTCAGCGACGAGGATATCAAAAAGATGACGGATGCAGTGGACGAGGCCATGGAAAACGGCGCTTTTGGCGGCAGCTTCGGCTTTATGTACGAACCGGGCATGTATTCCCGGGAAAATGAGCTGGTTGCCTTTGCTGCGGCTGTTGCAAAGCATGACGGCATTGTAACGGTGCATCCCCGTGCCTGCTCCAAGGTGGCTATGGCCTACCCGCTGATCACCGCAAAGCCCCATATCGAAATGGCGCTGGACGAAGTTATCAGCATCATGGAGAAAAGCGGATGCCGTATGGAGTATTCCCATCTGATTTTCGTGGGAAAATCTTCCTGGAAAAGTGCGGACAGGATGATTGGCAAGTTTTATAAATACCGCAAGGCTGGGTATGATATCGGTTACGATATGTATTCCATGACCTATGGCGCATCAGTGATTACCGTCATTTGCCCGGACTGGTATATGGCCATGGATGAAGAAACCAAAAAGAAGCCCTTCAGTCGTTTCAAACTGCGCCTGATTATCAATATCACCCGAAAGCTTCTGGGCATTGACTACAAGGATATTACCATAGCCTATATCAACGATGATCCCAAATACAAAAAGTACGAGGGACGAAATGTGGCCGATATTGCCAAAGAAGAAAAGAAGGATTGCCTGGACTTGTACCTGGAACTGATTGATGCTTCCAAAGGCGCAGGCAAGGTGTATCTGGACAAGTACTATAATGAAGAATTGATCCGCAAGCTCATGGAGGATGAACTGTCCATCTTTATGACGGATGCATGGGTAGAGCCCAGGGGCGTGCAGAATGGCGCAGCCTTCCAATGCTATCCCAATTTCCTGCTGAAGGCAAAACAGTACGGCATTCCGTTGGAAAAAGTGATACATAAAATGACGGGCGCAGTGGTAAAACGGTACGGCATCACCGACCGTGGCGTGCTGGAGGCCGGCTGCAAAGCAGATATAACCGTGTTTGACCCCGATGGCTTGAAGGTTTATCCAGATGAACCCGGCAGGAGGGCCGATGGAATCCACTATGTATTTGTAAACGGGAAATGCGTAGTGGGGCCCGATGGATTTGGAGGAGACCGGGCAGGTCAGCTGATCCTTAAGAGTAAGGCATAAAAGGAGCGGAACCATGGATCGCCGTGGGATGATAGGGCAGAGGCTGATTACAGGCCTGCCTGGATACGAAATTACCGATGAATTCAGACAATTGGTAAAGGAATACAAAGTGGGAAATGTAATTCTCTTTGCCAGAAATATTCAAAATCCGAAACAGCTAAAAGAATTGTGTAACCAGTTGCAGGAGTTGATTGTTGCACAAACAGGTCTGCCCCCGTTTATCGCCATCGATCAGGAGGGCGGGAACCTGGCACGGTTGCACGAACCTGCCACGGTGTTGCCGGGGGCAATGGGTTTGGGAGCAACGGCTGATCCGGCCTGCGCAGAAAGGGCGGGCTATATTACAGGAAAAGAATTGCTTGCCTGTGGAGTAAATATGAATCTTGCGCCCGTAATGGACGTTAATAACAACCCGGATAACCCGGTGATCGGTGCACGCAGTTTCAGCAGTGATCCCGACCATGCTGCAACAATGGGATGTGCATGGGCTTCGGGCCTGCGCAGGGCAGGTATGGTGGATTGTGCAAAACATTTTCCCGGCCACGGGGATACCCAGGTGGATTCCCACCTGGCGCTGCCGGTCATCGACAAAGATTTAGAAACTCTTCGCAGCTGCGAACTGATTCCCTTTGCAAAAGCGATAAACGAAGGTATACAGGCTGTAATGACGGCCCATATCCTGTTTCCCGAGCTGGAAAGTGAGGCGGTGCCTGCAACCATGTCCCGGTCTGTTTTGCAGGGGATCCTTCGGGGTGAACTTGGTTTTGATGGGCTTATTATCAGCGACTGTATGATGATGGAAGCTATCAGCGGCAACTATGGCACCGTGGATGGCACGGTGGCCGCTGCCAAAGCCGGTGTTGACCTTATGCTGATCTGCCATAGCAATCCGCTTACGGCAAAAGCCTGCATCGCTCTCGACCAGGCGCTGAGCAATGAAGAAGCAGAACAATCTTTCCGGCGCATCGAAAAAGTAAAAAAGAAACTGAAACCAAATCTTTATTCACTGGAATGTGTAGGCTGTTCCCAACACCTGGAAGAGGCAGAGAGGCTGGCGCAACAATCGCTGACCTTTGTGGGCGGCCCCGGGGAGCAGCTTCCTTCCCTTGGAGATAATCCTCTCTTTGTGGGGTGCGAGCCGTACCGCAGTACACAGGCGGCGGATCCCTCCAGCTGCGATGGGAATCTGCCTTTCACCCTGCAGGCACACTTTGGGGGACGGGCGTTGGAGATCAGCCCCGATCCAGACGAAGAAACTATCATCCGGGTTCTTGCTCATGCCAGGGAACATACTTCTCTTGTGATGTCTACATTCAATGGCAGGCAATTGCCCAACCAGCGTAAGCTCATTGAAAGTGTAAAATCGCTTGAAATTCCGGTCATCCTGATTGCCATGCGGGATCCCTTTGACCTGGCGGGTATGACGGAGAAGTGCTGGTGCATTGCCGCCTATGATTATACCAAGCTTTCAGTCCGTACCATTGTAAAGGCGTTGGACGGGCAAATCGTATTGAAAGGCCGGCTTCCGGTCAAACTATGAAAAAACAAGGCCGCCTCCGGAATATGCTTCCGGAGGCGGCCTCTGTTCGCAATGGGAACAGACGGGTTATTTCAGCAATTGAATCAAAGCCTTGGCAATTCGTTTGTGGCTCATAAGGCCCGGATGACTTCTGGAACCCATGCCGCCTCTGCCGTAATTTTCAAAATCAAAGGGAACAATATAATCAACCTCTACGCCAGATGCTCTCATGCGGTCAATGGCTTTCTGGATGCAATCCGCCACTGTGCCTTTGGTAAAATAGGATACCCACACAAGCCGTGCGCCGGGGTTGATTTTGTGAAGGTGCTGAAGGAAGGAAAGACATGCATCTTCGTATTTCTGCCTGCCCTCGTCGTTATCGGAAAGCTTGTAAACGTTTCCGCTTTGAGGATCGGTATAAGGTTCACCTTTCATAGCGTTATGGTCATTGGCACCAAGGGCAATAACCACGGTGTCGGGATTGAAGGAAAAGTCATAGGATTTTTCCGCTCCCTGTGCATTAACCGGGCCGCAGATCTGGTCGTAAATGCGGGGCAGGTTGCTGTCAGGGTGATTATCCCATCCGCAGTATACGCCCCAACCGCTTTGAGAAACGACCTGATATTCGGCTTTCAGGGCATCGGCTGTCATCCGGGTGTAATTGTCCGATGCACAGAAACACATGGGAACCCACTCCATGAAGCTCACCGGGCCCCGGCCGCCTTCGCCGCTGGTGACGCTGTCTCCGATGAATTCTATACGCCGTTTGGCAACGGGCAGCTGATGGAAGGTGCCATCTGTACGCAGGCGGAGCAGGGTGAGCACGGCAGCGGCATCGTTGCCAAAGGGCTGGGTTTCCTTGATGATGCGCACATGGTGCTTCTTGCTTCCGTCCAGATTGAGAAATACGTTGTACCAATGTTTTCCGGGAATGGGGGAGAAGGTTTGAGCACGCAAACCGTCCACCTCAAAGGAAAGATAAGGTTTATGAGATTGATATTTGCAGCTGATCTCTACTTCCAGTACCGTTGCGCTGACGATCATTTCGGCTCCGGAACCGCTCCACATCATGGGAAAACCTGTTTGCTCCGGATCGAACCTTCCGGAAAGACGGATTTTATCAAGGGCCCGGATATCGTAATTTTTCATGGGAATGCCTCCTTCGTATGGTATTAAAATTGTACTCTTTTTCCTGTCGGCTGGCAAGACGGCAAATCCGCAGATGACAAATATTGTTTTTTCGTGTAGAATATATTCATATTTCATACAGAAAAGAGGTTTTCTCCGTGGATCCTAAACTCCTTATTGCACTTGTGGTTCTTGCACTACTGGTAATCGCCAACATCGTTTCTTTTGTGCTGATGTGGCACGATAAAAACTGCGCCAAAAAAGGAAAATGGCGTGTGCCGGAAGCTACGCTGTTTATTGCCACCGGTTGTTTCGGCGGTCTTGGCGGCGTTCTTGGCATGAACATTCTGCGCCACAAAACCCAGCACTGGTATTTCAAGCTGTTCTTCCCGGTGATGCTGGTTGTACAGATCATCATTCTGGCTGTGGGCGCTTACTTCCTGTTTCTGAAGTAATCTTCTCTGTTTCTGACGGAAAGGAAAATCATCATGGATACCATTCGTCTTGGCCGTACGGGTTTGATCGTGTCCAAAAATGGATTCGGCGCATTGCCTGTTCAGCGCATTTCCAAAGAAGAAGCAGCATTGCTTCTCCGCAAAGCCTACGATCACGGCATCAATTATTTTGATACCGCCCGGGGCTATACGGACAGCGAGGAAAAAATGGGCTATGCCCTCAGCGATGTGCGCAGCAATATCGTCATTTCCACCAAAACCCATGCAAAAACGGTAGGGGAGTTCTGGCAGCACCTTCATACAAGCCTTGCCAATCTCAAAACGGACTATATTGATATATACCAATTCCACAACCCTGCTTTTGTCCCTGCTCCCGGCGATGAAACCGGTTTGTATGATGCCATGCTGGAGGCAAAGAAGCAGGGGAAGATCCGTCATATTGGCTTTACCAATCACCGCTATACTGTAGCCGAAGAAGCAGTAAAAAGCGGCCTGTATGACACGCTGCAATTTCCGTTTTCCTATCTTGCAGGGGAAAAAGAAGAGGCCCTTGTCCGGCTTTGCGAAAAGGAAGATGTAGGCTTCATCTGCATGAAGGCCCTTGCCGGAGGCTTGATTACCCGTTCCGATGCGGCATATGCTTATCTGGCGAAGTATCCAGTTGCGCCTATCTGGGGTATTCAGCGGGAAAGCGAACTGGATGAGTTCCTGTCCTATCAGGATGCGCCGCCGGTTATGAATGAGGAGCTGACTTCCTTTATTCATCGGGAACGTGGCGAACTGACCGGGGATTTCTGCCGTGGCTGCGGATATTGCCTTCCCTGCCCTGCAGGAATTGAGATTTTTACCGCCGCCCGCATGTCACTGCTTTTGCGCCGCTCGCCTACTGCAGGCCATCTTTCCGAAGGCGGACAGGCGATGATGCGCAAAATCGAGGACTGCATTCACTGCAACCAGTGCAAATCACGCTGTCCATATGGCCTTGACACGCCCGCACTTCTTCAGAAAAATCACGACGATTATTTCGATTTTTTGAGCAAGCATTCCTGATAGGTGCATACATACAAAAAAGAGAAGTCCTGGTGGGAGAATTGTTAAGGGAAAATTCATCCGACAACGAATAAAGGAGCATCCGGTGAGAAGAAGGCGGCGCAATGCGCACCATTCAGGAACAGATGCAGGAAATCACGCGCCGGAAAGCCTATTATGCGGCAAGACGCGAGGCACGGCGGCTGACCCAATGGATGACAGGGCTGGGGGCGTTGCTGCTGA